>CBDCJJ010000001.1:0-29964 GCA_965217805.1 Sphingomonas sp.
CATCATTGCCTACAACAGCATCCTGCTCTCGGCCCTGCTGGAGCGGTACAAGGCCACCGACGACCAGAAAGCGGTCAGGTTGTTGAGGAAGATATCGCCCGTGGCCTGGCAACATATCCATCTCCTTGGACGCTACCTGTTCCGTGGCAACCGCCATCCAATCGATGTCGAGGTGCTACTCGCCGACGTGGCTCTTTAGCCTGAGCCACACAGACCCAGCGCGTCAAAATTTTCGAGGGTTTGAGCGTGGAACCCCAAGATGCAGACGGGAGATATGTTCTACGAGCAGTCCAAAAAGGTCGGGCATCCCGCCAAAGGGGGATCTTCGTAGGGCCGCGGTCGACGCGCGCCTCAACCGGCGCCAGATCATTGCCATGGAGCTGCCGGCCGTGTGCGCCCGACTTGCAGAACGTGGCCGGACGGCGATGCCGGTGGGCCTATTAGCTCGCCGCTCTGCGCGGTAGTCTACAGGACCAAGTAGAGCGCCGGGCAGGTAGGGATGAAGCGTTGCGAGGAGTTTCGTAGGGTGTGCGCAGCATTTTGGTCGGGCGCCATCACCCGCATGGTCGGGAGCAACCCGCCGGCGACAGCGACGTGGCGCGGCTTCGACAGCATCTGCGAGGCGCTGCAGCCGTTCATGGCCCAAAACAGGAACCACACGCACCTGCCGTCCGGCGGAGGTTTCGACGTGCTGGCGGTGGGGCGCGCCGCCGAGCGCAACTGCCTGGAACTCGACATCGGAGACAAGTTGGTGCTGGTCGTGAGGCCGGAGGCCCTGACCTTGGAGCATATCCCGCAATCGCCCATCGACTCCTTCTTGCTTCTCGAACTGGCTGAGCTGCAGCCCGTCAAGGGTCACGAACACGTATATCGAGGCTGTGAGGAACTCTTCGAGCTGGCACCAGGCCAGTATATCGAGCGCGAAGTATGGAACCGCGGCTACCTGCGCCACAATGAGAACGGATACGAAGTCCCTCTCCCGGATGAGGGTCGTCTCGTAAGCCGCTGGCTCGGGGGCAAGCTCCTTATCGTGTCGAAGCAGA
The DNA here is from genome assembly GCA_965217805.1 of Sphingomonas sp. Classification (GTDB taxonomy): domain Bacteria; phylum Pseudomonadota; class Alphaproteobacteria; order Sphingomonadales; family Sphingomonadaceae; genus Sphingomonas. The sequence goes on from CBDCJJ010000001.1 coordinate 1,044, forward strand.
GCTGCTGGAACGGCGATCCCGGCACGTATGACGGGCGGCACAACACCATGAATGCCGCTCGGATCAGAAGCATCATCGAGCGGTCTTTGGCAGCGTCCGCCGCCTGAGCGACCATGCTCCTGCATTGGGCCGGAGTAGGTCCAGTTGATCGCGGTAGGGACGCGCATCACTGCGCGCCCCTACCGCGATCAACTAATATCCCTGGATCACCCGATATTCGCCCTGCTCCCCAAACTCACCGGCGCTCTGATCGATTTTCACGCAGAACCGGCGTTTTGGCCCACATGTGATAAGCTTCTGCAGCACGCCCCCTTCTCCCAGCTGTCGCGATTGGCCTGGAGCCCCTCGATCTCGGCCTGCAGCGCCGCCTTCTGCGCTCGTGCCGCGTCGATCGCTCCCTGATCCCGCCACAGCACGGCGTTGCTCAACAGCCAGCCCGCCACCGGCAGCGCGACGGCCAGGCCGAAAGTCCACCCCCACAACCGCCAGCTGACCCATCGCACCGCCGCCCGCAGCGCCACCTCGGTCTGCGCCGCCTGGTCCGCCACCCCGGCCAACTGGCCCAGCAGCGGCTGCGTCGCCGTCCGCACCGCCGCCACCCCGTCCGTCGCCGCCGCGGCCAGGCTGTCCGCCACCGCCGAATGCACCGCCGCCCGCGTGCCCAGCTCCAAGTCCCGCACCGTGCCCGCCAGCGCCCCGCGCTCCCGCGCCAAGGCCGCCCGCTCCGCCGCCAGCCCCTCGAGCGCCGCCTGTGCCGCCGCCTGCTGCCGTTCGGCAACCTCCATCAGCCCATACAGCCGCTCCTCCGCCGCGCTCACCGCCTCACCATCCCGGCGACATCCCCTGCCTCGGCCGCGGCCGCAGCCGCGCCGTCTGCTCCTCCTGCTCCCGCCGGCGGGCCTCCTCTTGCCGGGCCTGCTCTTGCAGATATGCCCACCGCCGCGCCTCGGCGTCCGCCGCCATCGCCGCGACCGCCCGCTCCGGCTCGGCGCTGGCCAGCACCTGGCCCAGGTTCGGCCGCGCGTCCATCCCGAACGCCGCCCCGTCCTGCCGCAGCACCGCCGCCGCCCGGGGCTGCTCCCGCAGCGTCCGACCGAACTGCACCAGCCGCGCCCGCGGCCCCTCCAGCGCCGCCGGATTGGCCTCCAGCTGCGGGAATACCGCCCCGTACTCCTCGATCAGCTGGTCCCACTGCCCTGCCAGCACCCGCGCCGCCGCCTCGTCCCGCTCGCGCGCCTGCTGCCGCTGGTGCGCCTCGTAGCGCGCCCGGAACCCGGCCCGCCCCGCCGCGATCGCCTGCTGACCCTCTGGCCCCTGCCAGACGGACGCCGCGGCCGGCCGCACCACGATGTCGCTCTCCGGCGCCAACCCCCGCCACGCGGCGTAGGACTGCGCTAGTTCGTCCGCCTCGTAATCTAGGCTGGTGTCCTTCAGCCGCGCGCGTGCCAGCGCCCGCCCGAGCTGCCCGGCGTCGGCGAACTCCTCCCGCCCGTAATGCAGCACCACCCCGTCCCGGTGCCGCGTCAGCGCCACGTAGGCCGCGTGCCGGTCCATGTGCGCGCTGGCCAGCACGTGCGCCCGGTCCACCGTCATGCCCTGCGCCTTGTGGATCGTCGCCGCGTAGCCGTGGTCGATGTGCGCGTACTCCCGCACCGAGAACGTCACCGCCCGCCCCGGCCCTGTCCCCTCCGGCCCTTGCAGCCGCACCGTCAGCCGCTCGCCCTCGGCGTCGATCGCCGTCACCTGCCCCAGCGTGCCGTTCTTCACCGCCACCCCGCCAGACCCGCCGCGCCCCCGCGGCCCGGCCCCCAGCCCGCGCTCGTTGCGCAGGAACATCACCTGCTCGCCCACCGCGAACCGCCGCGCCCCCCGCTCCGTCTGCACCACCTGGTCCGGCCCCAGCGCCCCCGCCGCCGCCAGCCCCGCGCGCGCCAGCTCATTCAGCGCCCGCACGTCGGCCCGCGTGTAGGCCAGCATCGCCTGGCGCGCCGCCGGGCTGGCCACCCGCACCGCGTCCCAGCCCGCCACCAGCGCCGCCTTGGCCGCCTCCCGCGTCGCCGCCGCCTGCACCATCCCCGCCGCCGCGTAGCGCTCCAGCGCCGCCTCCGTCCGCCCTGTGGCCAGCTCCCGCGTCGCCGCCCGCTGCCACGCCACCCGCTGCCGCCGCACCCGGCTGACCTCCGCCGCCCCGTGCCGCTCGGCCAACGCCCGGAACGCCGCACCCGCCTCGATCGCCTGCAGCTGCTCCGGGTCCCCCACCAGCACCACCTTCGCCCCCGCCGCCTGCGCCGCCGACAGCACCCGCTCCATCTGCCGCGAGCCCACCAGGCCCGCCTCGTCCACCACCAGCACGTCCTGCGGCCCCAGCATCTCCCGACCGGCCGCCCAGCCAAACTCCAGACTCGCCAGCGTCCGCGACGCAATGCCGCTGCCCGCCTCCAGGCCCTCGGCCGCGATCCCGGACAACGCCGCCCCGCGCACCACGAACCCCTCCGCTTCCCACGCCGCCCGCGCCACCCCCAGCAGCGCGCTCTTCCCCGTCCCGGCATACCCCACCACCAAGGCCAGGTCCGCCCCCGACGTCACGTGCTGGTAGGTCGCCAGCTGCTCCTCCCCCAGCGCCAGCCCGCCCTGCGCCGCCGCCTGCAGCGCCGCCTTCTGCGCCCGCGCCAAAACCCGGTGCGTCGCCCCCGCCCCGATCGCCGCCGCCGCCTGCTCCATGCGCTGCTCGGTCGCCACCATCGCCCGCGTGGTGAACCGCGCCTCGCCGCGCCCGTCCGTCCCCACCCGCACCAGCTCCGGCGACGCCGACACCTTGGCCATCGCCAGGTCGAACTGCTCGCGCTCCGCCGTGTGCCGGTTGACGAACCGCGCCACGTCGCGCCGGGTGAACGTCGAGTGCTGCCGCGTCAGCGCCTCCAGCACCGTCTCCGGCTGCGCGAGGATCGCCGCCCCGTTGCGCCGCGCGATCGCCTGGTGCTCCGCCGCCCGCTCCGCGTCCTCGCCCCGCGCCGCCCGCCGCGCCCCCGCCGGTCCGATCTTGTTCTGCGGCGCCAGCGCCAGGCCCTGCGCCGCGTTGGACCGGTGGTCGATCGCCACGTCGTGCCCCAGCTCGGCTAGCCGCGCGTTGGCCAGCGTCGCCCAGCGTTCCCGCCAGCCGCTCAACAGCGCCCGGTCGTTCCAAGCCGTCTCCTTCGGCCCGAACCCCATCTCCAGTCCCGGCCGCCCAACCGCAACCGCCTCTCCGGCAACCGACCACTGACGGCCGGCGACTGATCGCAGCCGCGCCGCCGCGATCACCCGCGCGAGGCGAGCCGCCGTTCGATGATCTCCAGCCGCGTCAGGATGTGCTGCTGGCTGCCCTGGATCGATTGCAGCATCGACAGGATCACCGCGATCGGGTCGCCGTCCGGCAGCACCTTCATCAAATCCAGGATCTCCCGCGCCGTCCCGTGCGCCCCCCGCGCCTCGTCCAGGATCGCGCTCGCGATCGGCCGCTCGCTCATTGGCTGTCCCCTTCTTCCGCAAACCCGATGCCGGCTCAAGCCGCCGCATCGTCAGCAGCACGTGCGCGTGCGGCTGCAGCGCGCCATCCGAAGCCGTCGTCCAATGCACGTTTAGGTCCGCCACCATGCCGCGGGAGACGAACTGCTCCTGCACGAAGTCTCGCGCCAGCCGGATCGCCTCCGCCTGGCCCAGCTCGCGCGGCAGCGAAATCTCGATATCGCGGGCCAGCTGCGCGTCGCGGCGCTTCTCGCCCGCCTCGACCTCGTTCCACAGCGTGCCGCGATCAAGCCAGCGCTGCGGCGCATTCTCCGGCAGCAGGATTTCCGAATGCACCACCCCTTCTTTGCGGGTATAATCATGCTCGGCATCGAGCTTGTCGTCGTGCAGGCATTCGGCGGCACGATAGGCGGCGGCAGCCACGACGCTGCGCCCGCCGGAGCGGCCGATGATCTTGGCGGAGAAGTGGTAGATCGCCACTCGGAACGACTCCGGATCGTCTGCGTTGGCTACGATCCTAACGAAAGCAGCGCAGGTTGTGCAACAATCTATAAGCGCGCATTTCCACACAGACCTCCGCTGCGCTCCGGCCAGAAATGACGAGGTTCTCGCGGCAGCGAAGGCGCTTATCAGTTGGCAACGGAAAGCCGCTGTTGCTAGGCTTTGCTGGCCCCGTCAACCCGATCCGGAGCCGAACCCATGGCCCGCAAGCCGCGCGATTACGACGCCGAACTCCAAGCCCTTATGGACCGCGCCAAGAGGGTCAAGTCACAGAAGACCGTCCAGCTTGGTGAGCTGGTCCAGGTCATCGGCGCCGACGCCATGCCCGTCGAAGCCCTCGCCGGCGTGCTCATCGCTGCCGTCGAGCAAGCCAAGAGCCAACCCGAGACCATCGAGAGGTGGGCCGAACGCGGGCACGCCTTCTTTCAGCAAGGGGGCAAGCGGGGGAAGAAACAAGGATCTCAAGACACGGCTCAGGGACCTGCAGGCGGCAATGACTCAGCTGCAGCGTCTGACCGTGCTGCACAATAGGCTCCAACTCGCCCGCAATCGCGACGACACTCGCCAATGGGTGCAGAACCGTCGCGCACGCACCCGGCAGCTGATCGAACTCGGCGGACTGGTGCAGAAGGCCGGGCTCGTCGAGCTGGTCGACGACGATCGCGCTACCCTGCTCGGTGCTTTCCTCGAACTCGCCGCACAGCTGCGGCAACAGGAGGAGGAGCACCAAGGGGAAAACCCTGGCGATCTCAGGACGCGATGGCGGCGGCGCGGATTGCGCGCCTTCGAGGCCGATCGACAGGACGCCGCAGCATCGGTGGCCAGAAAGGAAGAGGGGCAAGCGGAAGAAGAAAGCCAGGCATCGGGCACGCGTCCATGACCGGCAAGCAAGCGCGGACCGCCGCCCGCATCGACGCCGCCATGCAGCCGCTCCTGCGCGACGGAAAGGATGACATCGCCGTCCTCGCCGGCATGAGCGATCATATGGCCGAGTTCAAGACCCTGATGGACACCGCCAAGCCCGGCGTCATGGACGAACTCTGCAAGCGATACGGCGGCTTCTACCGCTACGCCAAGGTCTTGGAGACCATCGCCGGCGCGATCCAGTCCGGCGCCATCAAAGTGCCAAGGTGAGACCGTCGTGGGCGCGCGACGGCCATCAGGGCAGACCGGCCATCGTCTACCGGTCCGTCCAGTGCAGCGCCTTCGTGCCGAACCGACGTGCGAGCCGCTGGATGTCGTCAATGCCATACGCACGCAACGGGGGGCAGCGCTTGCCCTGCGCCTCCGCCTGGTCGCAGGCCGCGTTCCACGCCTTGCCGCGCTCCCGGCGCAAAGCCGACAACGCCTCGCCCAGCAACGCTCGTTCCTCGGCGCTCAATCCGTCCGCCAGGTCCGCTCTGGCCTCGGCCATGCGCTTGCCTGCTTTCACCGGCCAAGCCCGGATCGGAAGGCTTGGCATTGGTGCCCTACCTGGTTCCAAGGAAAGCGCCCAATGCCTGGCTCACCTTCGCCAGCGTGGCCGCGTCCAGCCGGCCAATGAAGCGCCCGGATTTGGCGCGCGGGACGGTGGTCGCCTTGTCCACCATCACCTGCGACTGGCGCTGAAGCCCGGTGCCCTCGCCCGGCTCCACCGTGACCCGCAGCAACGGCGCATCGTCGTGCAACTCGCTGGTTAGCGGCAGCACGGTGAGGGACGGGTGATCGGCGTAGGCGTCGGCCTGCACGATCAATGCCGGCCGCGGCTTGCCGTAGTCGCCCGAGGTCACGACCGTCACCAGGTCGCCACGTTTCACGCCGTCCAGCCGCCGGTGTCGGCCACGTCCTCGATCCACAGCATCACTTCGGCCTCATCGTTGCCCGGACCGGCGGCACGCTTGGCTATCATGCGGGATTGCCGCTTGGCCTCCGCGGCAAAGGCCCGTTCCCGCTGGCGTTCCACGTAGGCTCGCATGAAGTCGCGCAGCACCTGGGCGGCCGGCTTGTCTTCTGCCTCCGTGGCGCTTTGGAACGCGGCCTTGAGCTTGGGGTCGATGCGGAAATTGAAGCTTTCTTCCTTCGGGTGCTGGCTCTGCCGCGGCATCATGGACCCTCAGAACGGAGTTGTTATGCAATTGCATAATGCTACCCGATGGGAAGCAGTTCAATCCCTGCTCTTTCGTCCAGCCTTGTCTTCGCATTTAGCCTCTAGGAAGCTTGCTGAGGGCGGTTTGCCCTTTGTCGGCTACTCCCCCCTACCCTTCCCTTGCTCAGCCTCCTCCAGCGCCAGATTTCCCTAGTTTCTGGGCTGTTTCAACCACTTCCCCCGTTAAGCCGCTTTCTGTTCGAGCGAAAACGGTGCGTAGGCACCGTCAAGGATGCCGAAACCACTGCGAAGTGGTGGGAGTTAAGGCGACCGTCTTGACGGTGCCGAGCACCGTGGCACTGCTCAAAGTTATCCACAGGCGCGACTTATCCACCGCTTAAAATTCAAGTTCTCTTAGATTCTAATTTCAGGGGCTGAATCCTTCAACAAAATCAACAGGATGAAGCGTCAATTGTGACTAAACGGGGGCGTCATGGTGACTCAACGGGGGTTTGGTTGTGACTAAACGGGGGCGTCATGGTGACTCAACGGGGGTTGCCGATCCCTCGCCGAGCTAAGCTGACTCGGGGCAAAAATTCGAGCGCATGACTGGAGCGCAGCCTTGTTGATAGCCAACGCTACAATCTTGATCGCTCCTGCCAGGATCAGTTGTGACTAAACGGAGGTTGTGACGTGACTTGACGAACCGGCACGCCATGTTCAGCATCGGTATATGTCTCAGACGGTTGCACAGAAAACGAACCTGACTGGCTTTCCTAAAGCCGGCGAATTGATCGAGATCACGGGCGCGCACGCCTTAGAGGCATCTGACCGAGCAATCCTCAATCTTCTCTACCAGCACGCACATGACAGCGGCCGGCTTACTGAAGCGGATGCAGAGTGGGAGCTGCCTATGTCGGGTCTCCGCCCATCTCGGCAGCACAAAGGCAATGAGCGGGTTCGAGACAGCCTCGATAGGCTGATGCGCGTAGTCGTCACCGTGCCTCTACCTGACGCAAAGACAGGCGAGCCGCGTTTGGTGCTGACAAACCTATTCGAGTTTTTCGACCTGTCCGCCGATGAGGGGCGGCCCGGCGCCACCGTTCGGTTTGGCGTTCCAAAGAAGCTCCGTCCTGTCCTGGCCCGGTCGAATCGTTGGGGGCGCATTAAGGCCGAAGTCGTCTGCGCTATGACCAGCAAGTACGCCATGGCGCTTTATGAACTCGTGCAGCTTCGATCAGGCCTCGATCGTTGCGTGGAATCGTTTTCCCTAGAGCGCTTCCGCGATCTGCTCGGCGTTCCACCGGGAAAACTTACGCGAGGTCCCGACTTCGAGCGGCGCGTGATTGAACCTGCGGTTTTAGAGGTCAACGGTCTCTCGGATATGGGGGTGAAGGTCGAACTCACGCGGGCGCACTCGCGAGCTCCAATTACCCAGGTCACGCTCGCCTGGTGGCGGAAGGACGGAGATGAGTTTCGGGCCGCTTACGCAGAGCGCGGTCGGTCAAAGCTCGGGCGGATGGCTCGCCTGCGCGGTCAAGTAGAGGAAGTAGCCTTTAGCTAGCGTGCTAGCTTGCTAGCCCAGCTAGCGCTCTCCAAAAGGATGCTTGCCGCGAGCGCGCATTAGCAAATCGAACGCTTCCCCCATAAGGGCCTGAACCGTGGTGCCTTCCTCGATGGCCATGATGTTTAACGCCCGACTGAGTTCGGGGCTGAAGTGACCCAGGATCCCTTTCTTCCCCTCGCGGGCCGGCCGCCTCTTGCTGTTGACTCCTGGTGCATCCGGCGGAGTAGCCGGTAGCGAGTCCGTCGCCTTCGACGATGCTGGCTGCATGCCCGGCAAGTCATCTTTCAGTCCGGCAAACCTCGTCATCTCACAGTGCAACCATGCTAGCTGGTTTGCCTGCTAACTCGCTAGCGTATCTGTCAATCCATCTCCAAAGTCGGGTCACGTCCTCGGCAGCCTTTCCACCAGGCTCAATCTCGAATGCGGCTTTTCCCTCCGCAACGCTGTGATGGAAGGCCGCCCGTTCTGGCAGCATGACGGGCGCAACCTGCAAGCCAATGCGCTGAACCAGCTCGCTAGCCTCGGGATAGAGAACAGCACCACGTGGAGGGCCGGCCATGAACACCACAAAAGCTGGCTTGCCGCTCGCCTTCGCGAGTTCGGCCGTGGTCCGGACGGCATCAAGGTCAAAGGCTCGGGGACGACATGGGATGAGTAATAGGCTTGCTGCTCGGCACGCCTCTCGCGCCATGATGTCGGCAGCCGGCGGCGTGTCGATCACGGCGAAAGCCGCGCCTGCGCGCTCCAAGGCTGCCAGCTTGTCGGGAAGGAGGCTGTGGGAGGCGCAATCGATCACGTCGGGGTCTCTCCCCTCACGCCACTTGCCCCATCTGGAAGCCGTTGCCTGCGGGTCTGTGTCCACGATTACGGTTGGCAGACCAGCCGCATGAGCCGCAGCGCCAAGGTGAATAGCGAGAGTTGTCTTTCCGGCCCCGCCTTTCTGGCTAATGATGGTAATGGTTAGCATGTAACCTGGCTATCTTGTTTGCGTGCTAGCATAGTAGCTAGAATTCCAAGGCTTCACAAGCGGCACTGACGCTTCCTGTTTATAGCACTATGTGCTACATTAAGTTATGTGAGGGTGTTCATGGTTCCACAAGTCGCAAAACTGCTGCGCAAGGAAAAACTGCCAGATGCCGTTTTGTGCAAACCTGCTCGGGAGGTTGTGACAGGGACGCTTGGCGCCGGAGAGGCTGACCTTGGCGGCGGGCTATTCAAGAAGCGCCTGGCGCGGCCGGGGAGCGGCAAGAGCAGCGGCTTTCGCACGATAGTCGCCTATCGATCACCGCGTACGGATCGAGTTTTGGTAACCTATGCCTTTGCAAAGAACGCGGCGTCAACGCTCACGCCACAAGGCCACGAGGCGCTGAGCAAGGTCGCTCAGGCGTTTATGGCTGCGAATGATGAGCAAGTGGCGGAGCTGGTGGCTTCGCGAGATGTAAGCGAGGTGACGTGTGGTGCCGACGACAAAGCCTAAGTCTCCGAAGCGCATGGCGGTGAGTGCCGTCGAGGATGACGTACTGGCGACCGCTCATGGTCTTGCCGCGGCGCTGCACCGAGTTGGCGCTTTCGATGCGGTTGGCATGCGCGACCTGGACGGACTGTGCTTGCCGCCGCGGCCTGACTACGGCGGCCCGGAGATCAAGCGTATCAGGGCCGCGACCCGAATGAGTCAGCCGGTCTTCGCCCGGTTGCTTGGGGTCGATAAGTCGGCAGTCGCTCAATGGGAACGCGGGGCAAAACGTCCGTCCGGGCCAGCTCTGCGACTGCTGGAAGTGCTCGATCCCGACAAGCCCGATAACCCGGTTGTTCAGGTGAGACGGAGCATTGAGCGGGTTGCCTAACTGGATGATCTGCCGGGATCACGGGAGCGCCTGGTCTGCGGCACCCGCGAGCCGGCCACCTCTGTCATCGTCGAAGCGTCGAACCGCACGCGATGCAAGTCCTGCGCATTTATCAAGGCATTACGGATCGATTACGCAACGAATTCCGCAAGTATTCGCCCGCTCGTTCTGGCCCGCGGCGGGTGGCTTTGACTACGCCTGGCCCAGTCTCCGCGCCGTCCTGGCCTGCGGCCGGCCCTAGCGACTGCCCCACTACTCGACTTCCACTCCGTCCCACTTTCCATAATCCATCTTCTCGCATGGTGCGGTGCAGCGTTGTGGCCACCTGGCGCTGCGCCTCCGAGCCCAGCCCAGACCGGCCCTGGCCCTCAGTGCTGACGCGGAGATACGCTACGAACCGCCGCGGCTGCCGCGCACTCAGGGTTGCCAGCTTTCCGGCAGCTCGTCGCCGGGATCAGGGGCGCGGCCAGGGACGCGCGCAAGGATCGCGCGAAGGTCCCTGGGCTTCGCACCCTCCCCGCGCTGCTTGAAGAACTCGGCAGCCGTTTCCACCGCACCCACCTTCTGCGCCACGGCCGCAGCAATCCACTGGTTCAGCGATACGCCATCCTCGCGCGCCAGGCGGGCCGCGGCAGCCTTGATGGAGGCTGGCAACTTGAGGGGGTAGGTTGCTTTGCTCATCGCCCAATCCTTTCCAGCAGCTTGCCCGGCCGCAGCAGCGTCAGCCCGAAGCGAGGGGCCGCCAAGGCAAAGTGCGCGAGGTTATGCGTGACCAGGGCATCAGCCTGCCCGTTGACCGCCGCGTCCAGAACCATTTCGTCGCCAGGATCAGCAAGTTGTGGGCGCCACATGAACCGTATCTCGATCGGCTCCACCAAAGCCGCGAGCGCCGTGAGAGCGGTATCTACCTCCGCCAGCGACAAACCCGATACCTCCCGCTGCTCGGGCCGTTTCAGCACGTCCTCATACTCGATGAACAATGCGGGTGTAGCGAGTGGCACGAGACGCCCATCCTCCACCAAGCCAAGCAGGCGGCTTGATGCGCCAAGCCGGCTGCGAAAAGCCGAGACCACAACCGAGCTATCCAGCACAACACGCCTCACAGAGATAGAATGACACATCCCATAGGATATGCCTCTCTGTCATGTAAGCTGTTTCATTTCTTCAAACCGTTGTTTGACGAAATGATACGTCTACGCCCGTACGCTCCGGGACTTGCCTAGTCACGCCCACACGGATTTAACCACCATGACATCGGGGTGCGCTCGAGCCACCCGAGTCGTTGCCCGTTGACGCAAAAGCCGCCGCAAGAAGATCACGCAAGAAGTCCGACAGCTTAATACCCTCCGCTTTGCAGTGAAGTTCGGCGCGTTTTTTCTCGGTGTCGGCGACACGAAACATCAAGGTCGCATTCTTTTTTTCGCGGCGCATCTGCGCTGCTCCTCAAACAATCTCGGGAAGGGCTTCACGGCTCGGCCCCTTGCCGCGCCACGACAGCGCGGCGACTTTTTTGCTCTGCCGCGTTGCATTCCAAGCCTTGATGGAAATCACCCAACGTTCCCCATCAGGCAACTTCGTTTTCCGCGCGCCGCGATCGGTGAGTAGCTTTTCGCGAAGATGCCAGACTGGAAACTCTTTGTTGATATTTTCACCGTCGATCAGACGTTGAATGAACTCGTCACCTATCTCGCGGTCTTTTTGCGAGAACAAATAGTGAAGAGCGACTCCCATTCCGGGCGCAATGACGTTACGCAGTTGATTGGCCAACTTGACGCTTTCGCGAAGCTCTCGGCAGCGTTCGAGAACGTCTTCTAACTCAGCATTTGTCGGGGCTTTCACTCGGTCGAAAATGAAGCCATTCTCGTGAAGCCATATCCATTTGAGGGCTGCCGCAAGGGCTGCGGTGTTCTTCTCCTCACGCTGGGCAAGAATATCGCTGAAGCTTCGGCGACCTCCAAGATCAAACGTGTCGAATACGTCTTCATCGACGTTCTTAACCAATATGGCCGGGAAGGCGATGCCGCTTTTGACTCCGGCATAACAGCGGTGCTGCCCGTCCAGCAATCGTCCAGTTTTCCCGACCTTGATAGTCTGACCGTTCAATAGCCATCGCCTAGCGATCATGTCGCGCTTGTATTTTTCGACCACGCCCTCAGCGACAAGACGGTTGCCATCATTCCGCTTCAAAAGCTCTCCGGCTTGTGCCGGGGTCACAGTGCAAACCTCAACGCTCAAATCGCCCCCCTCGCGACTAGCATCAGCAGACGAAGCAAACCGCAAACCGTCTTGTTCGTTATTCTTCTCGGTCTCATCAAAGTTCCTCGGCTCAAGGCCTACGATCTCAGGGAACTTCTCGTCATCCTGAGCATATTTCAGTATCTTAATAGAGCTACCGCCATAAAAGGCGTTCCATGCCTTGATCGAAAGCGCCAGCATCATCGGCTGAAGACGGCGACCTTTCCTCTCCGCCATGCTGAAAAGACTACGGTTAAGCAGCTTCGCCGGTGAATTCTCGTCGCCATCAACAAATTGCTGAAAGAATTCTTTGGCGCGATCTGGACTCAAATGCTCAAACAGGTGATGAAGGGCCGCGCCAAGACCAAGGGGGAGAATGGGAGCCGCGTCGGCGACTACCCTGATGCTCTCGCGAATTCCTGGATTGCCATCGAGAATACCCAGAAGTTCACCAGCGGAAGGCTGCTTTTTTTGCGTCAGCAGATCGCCGTTACGATAGCGCCAGACGATCATAAGGGCTGCGGCAAGCTGCCGGCCATTAGGTTCGCGGCGGATATGAAGAATGTCGCCGAGCGTCCTCTTGCGAACCGAGTCAATTGTATCAAAACCACCACTTTTGATGTCCCATACAACTAGTGTCTTGAAAGCTTTACCAGCCTTTACACAGGCCTTCAGGCGCGCATAACCATCAAGAAGTTTATCGCGATCGGAAAAGATAATTGGATCGCCGTTAAGCTTCCAAGCACCTTGCTCTATAGCTCGCGCATAGTTTGTGACTGCGCGTGGATTGACACGATGAAGACCGTCGGCCTTCTGAAGCCAGCCTGAGGCTAGCGCCGGAGTAACAATCATCGTTTCAAATCGAATGGGGACCGACGTCATGCCGACAAGATCGTCCGTGGCTACCACCATATCCAATGTCTCAATCCTTTTGAATAACCTTACAAACACGTAACCGGCGATGTTTTCTACGTCAATAAGGATCGCGTCTCACAAATTGCCGGCGGGCAGTGGAGAGAGGCTAACCAACGTATGACAGAGCATTCGGTCGCGAAGTTTCGGGGCAAGTCGACTCACCCTAGATCATCATAGCGAACTAGATCAACACAACTCTCGTTTGTAAGACGTTTTCTATCAACCACACTCGGCTAACAGTTAAAGCACTCTCAGATAGTTGGCACCTTCAACGCGGCATAGGAGACTGATAAGTCTTATATAATGCAGTTTCGAAATGTGTTTCTGTGTAGGTCTCTTGAGGGAGTCTCGCTACTGTCGCTTCGAAGTCGTTCGGTTGGGCTCACGGAGTGTGGGCCGAGACGGCGCAATAGTCCGCACGATGTTCTGCGACGGGTTTCGTGACCGGTGAAGCGCGCGTCGATCAAGCTGTCGACTCAAAACCAAAAACCCTTTTCCGACCATAAGTGGTCGCCACCAGCCACGGCCTGAGTTGCAGAGAGCGTGAGCACAGTGTCGGTGATTGCGATCCCACGCGCGGACAATTGCAATCCGCTACACCTAGCCAAGCATCGAAAGGAGGAGAACGTCTTGGTCCAAAGACTGAAGCCGCTGTCGCAAGCCGACCACGATACGGTTCAAGCCAGACTGGAAGTACTCGCTACCCAAATAGCCGATATCGGAAACGTCATTGGGCCTGCATTCGGGGCGGCATGGTGCGACAAGGCACTCAAGCTCCATCGGGACATCCTGCGGCTCAAGATGGGGTTGCACGCTCAAACCCTCGAAATTTTTGATTCGATGGGTTTGGGTGAGATACCCTGACTTTCAGTCTTTCCAGAAGTCGTTGAAGCGATTTGAGGCGAGCTGGGTGTAGAGGACGGTGTGCTGGATGTTTTTGTGCCCCAGATAGTGCTGGATGGCGCGGGTGTCCTGACCGTCGTTGGCGAGCTTGAACCCGGTCGAATGTCGCAGCATGTGCGGATGGATCGGCATGCCCAGCTTGGCCGCATCGCCGGCGCGAGCGAGCAGCTTGCGGAAGGTGGCAGCGGTCATCGGCGCGCCGCGCTCGGAGATAAAAACGTAGGCGCCGTCCGGATATTCACGCAGCACCTCGCGCAGGTCCCGGAGTTCCGGCCCGCGCAGCGGATGGGTGCTGGGCAACCCGTTCTTGCGTCGGCGTACATGCAGCAGGCCCTGTCGCAGATCAACCTGCTCGCGCCGCAGCCCGACCAGTTCCGACACGCGGAGCCCGTGCCGGTAGGCAAGCAGGATCATCGCGGCATCGCGTTGGCCGTGGCGCCCGAGACGCTGGGCCGCGGCGATCAGCCGGTCGATTTCCGCGGGCGTCAGGTGTTCGCGGCTGCGCCGTTCGGCGTTGGGTACTTTGGGTGGTGGGTTCATGGCGCCGACTTTCCCGAAAACGATGTTTGGTGAGACGTCCGCAGCGGGGCCGCAACCTAGGTAGCGCCTTACGCGGGCACTGCCTACTTTCCCTGGAAGGGTCATTACAGGGAAAGTCTTGCGATCACCAAACCATTCCGAGGCCAAGTGGAAACCAACCAACCGACGCGCGCCGGCAGCAGCAAGCGGCTGACCGTGCTGTCCGAGGCCGAGCGCACCGCGCTTTATGGCCTGCCCGATTTCGATGGCTTCCAGCGCGCGGAATTCTTCGCCTTCACCGACGCGGAGCGCGCCCTGGCCGAGCGACGCAAGGGGCCCGTCGAGCACCTCCACTGCTTGCTGCAGATGGGCTATTTCAAAGCCAAGAACGCCTTCTTCAATCTCTCCGCGCAAGCGGCGCCGCCCGAGGACGTGGTCTTCCTGGTCGAACGTTATCTCCCCGGCAGTACGGTGACGCTCCAGCCGTTGACCGAATACGAGCAGTACGCGCAGCGCGCTGAGATCACCAAACTGTTCGGCTACCGGCTCTGGTCGGGGACCGACCGGCCGAGCCTGGTCGAGGCGGCCGCGTTGCTGACAAGGCGAGACGTGACGCCGACTTTTGTCCTGATCGAGGTGCTGGCGTTCCTGAAAGCCAGAAAGATCGTACGGCCGGGCTATACGACGCTGCAGACCATCATCACCGACGCGCTCACCGCCGAGCGCCGGCGTCTTGAGCAACTGATCGAAGGCAGCTTGGATGCCGACACGAATGCCGCGCTGCGGAACCTGCTGGTGCGCGAGGACACATTGTCCGAGCTGGCCGCGCTCAAGCAGGACGCGAAGAACTTTCGTTACCGGATGATGGTGGCGGAACGCCAGAAGCGCGTCACGCTGGCGCCGATGCATCATGCCGCCCAAAAACTGCTGCCGCTGATGGGGATTTCGCAACAGAATATCGGCTACTATGCCAGCCTTGTACACTACTATACGATATTTGATTTGCGTCGGATGAAGCCAGGGCAATGCTATCTGTACATGCTGTGCTACGCTTGGCAGCGCTACAGGCAACTGAGCGACAACCTCGTCGAGGCCTTTGACCATCACCTGCGCCAGATCCAGCAGGAAACCAAGGAGGCCTCGGAGACAGCCTACGCCCAGGCCACGGCCAAGCGGCAGCAGGAGGCGCCGCAAGTGGGGCGCGTGCTGCTGCTCTATGTCGACGAGGCGGTCGACGATGCGACGCCGTTTGGTGCCGTCCGCAAGCAGGCCTTCACGATCCTCCCCCGTGAGGCGCTGCTCACGGCCAGCCAGCGCTTGTGCGAAAAACCCGTCAGCCAGATGGAGCTGCGCTGGCAGGCGATCGACCGGGTGGCGGTACGGTTCAAACAGAATCTGAGGCCACTGGCGATGGCACTCGAATTCTCGGCCGAACCGGTTACCAGCCCATGGCACGCGGCGCTCCGCTGGATGAGGAGCGTCTTCTCCCGTGAACAGCGCCTCGCGCAACGCCCCGTCGCCGAAATCCCCTCCGATACGATACCGACCCAACTGCGCCGGCACCTGCTCAATCTCGACGACGCCAGCAATCCGATCAGCCTGCGCGGCGACCGTTACGAATTCTGGATCTACCGGCAGGTCAGCAAACGCCTCGCAACCGGCGAACTCGCTGTTGACGACAGCCTCCGTCACCGCCGCTTCGGCGACGAACTGGTCGCGGCGGATCGACAGGCCGATATCCTGAAGGGCCTCGACATCCCATGGCTGAACCGCCCTGTCGAAGCCGAACTTGATGCCCTGTGCGCTGACCTGGATCGGCGGTGGAAGAGATTCGACCGCGAACTGCGCCATGACAAGCTCAAGCATCTCGACTATGATCCGCAGCACAAGACCTTGAAGTGGCGCAAGCCAAAGGCCGACCAAGGGGAAGACGCCCTACGGCACAGCTTCTACGACAAGCTGTCGGCACAGGGCATCGCCGATGTTTTCCATTTCGTGAACGGGCGGTGTGGCTTCCTGTCGGCCCTGACGCCCCTGCAGCCGCGCTACGCGAAAAAGATTGCCGACGAGGACAGTCTGATGGCGGCAGTCGTCGCCCGGGCCATGGGGCACGGTAATTCCAGAATGGCCGAAACCTGCGACATCCCCTACCATGTCCTGGAGGAAACAGACCGGCAGCATATCCGGCTGGCGACACTCAGGGATGGCTGCGACCGGATTAGCGACTTCATTGCCGGCCTTCCCATCTTTCCGCTGTACTCGTTCGACCCCGATGTCTTGTACGGCGGTGTCGACGGTCAGAAATTCGCGTCGGCGGAACCTACAATCAAGGCCCGGTACTCGCGCAAATACTTCGGCAAGGGTAAGGGCGTCGTCGCCTACACCCTGCTCGCCAATCACGTGCCGCTGGAGACGGAGCTGATCGGGGCCAACGAGCACGAAAGCCACTACGTCTTCGATATCTGCTATCACAATACCTCAGCCATCGTACCGACAACAATCACCGGCGACATGCACAGCGTCAACAAGGCCAACTTCGCCGTCATGCACTGGTTCGGGAGGAAATTCGCCCCCCGCTTCACCAGCCTCCAAGCGCAGCTCCAGCATCTCTACTGCGCCAGCGACATCACAGAGTACGAGTCATACCTTCTGACGCCAGCCGGGCAGATCGAGCCCGGCTTGATCACCCCCGAGAAGGATAACGTCGACCGGATCATCGCCACGCTGGGGCTCAAGGAGATGAGCCAAAGCACGCTGATCCGGAAGCTCTGCGCCTTGTCTCAGCACAATCCGACCCGGAAGGCGGTCTTCGAATTCGATAAGCTGGTCCGCAGCATCGACACGCTCGACTACATCCGGGACCCGCAATTGCAACGCGATGTCCATCGGTCTCAGAACCGTATTGAAGCCTACCACCAGCTGCGCTCGGCGATCGCGCAAGTCGGCGGCAAGAAGCAACTGATTGGCACGACCGACCTTGACGTCGCGATCACCAACCAATGCGGCCGGCTGATCGCCAACGTCATCATTGCCTACAACAGCATCCTGCTCTCGGCCCTGCTGGAGCGGTACAAGGCCACCGACGACCAGAAAGCGGTCAGGTTGTTGAGGAAGATATCGCCCGTGGCCTGGCAACATATCCATCTCCTTGGACGCTACCTGTTCCGTGGCAACCGCCATCCAATCGATGTCGAGGTGCTACTCGCCGACGTGGCTCTTTAGCCTGAGCCACACAGACCCAGCGCGTCAAAATTTTCGAGGGTTTGAGCGTGGAACCCCAAGATGCAGACGGGAGATATGTTCTACGAGCAGTCCAAAAAGGTCGGGCATCCCGCCAAAGGGGGATCTTCGTAGGGCCGCGGTCGACGCGCGCCTCAACCGGCGCCAGATCATTGCCATGGAGCTGCCGGCCGTGTGCGCCCGACTTGCAGAACGTGGCCGGACGGCGATGCCGGTGGGCCTATTAGCTCGCCGCTCTGCGCGGTAGTCTACAGGACCAAGTAGAGCGCCGGGCAGGTAGGGATGAAGCGTTGCGAGGAGTTTCGTAGGGTGTGCGCAGCATTTTGGTCGGGCGCCATCACCCGCATGGTCGGGAGCAACCCGCCGGCGACAGCGACGTGGCGCGGCTTCGACAGCATCTGCGAGGCGCTGCAGCCGTTCATGGCCCAAAACAGGAACCACACGCACCTGCCGTCCGGCGGAGGTTTCGACGTGCTGGCGGTGGGGCGCGCCGCCGAGCGCAACTGCCTGGAACTCGACATCGGAGACAAGTTGGTGCTGGTCGTGAGGCCGGAGGCCCTGACCTTGGAGCATATCCCGCAATCGCCCATCGACTCCTTCTTGCTTCTCGAACTGGCTGAGCTGCAGCCCGTCAAGGGTCACGAACACGTATATCGAGGCTGTGAGGAACTCTTCGAGCTGGCACCAGGCCAGTATATCGAGCGCGAAGTATGGAACCGCGGCTACCTGCGCCACAATGAGAACGGATACGAAGTCCCTCTCCCGGATGAGGGTCGTCTCGTAAGCCGCTGGCTCGGGGGCAAGCTCCTTATCGTGTCGAAGCAGAGCTGCTGGAACGGCGATCCCGGCACGTATGACGGGCGGCACAACACCATGAATGCCGCTCGGATCAGAAGCATCATCGAGCGGTCTTTGGCAGCGTCCGCCGCCTGAGCGACCATGCTCCTGCATTGGGCCGGAGTAGGTCCAGTTGATCGCGGTAGGGACGCGCATCACTGCGCGCCCCTACCGCGATCAACTAATATCCCTGGATCACCCGATATTCGCCCTGCTCCCCAAACTCACCGGCGCTCTGATCGATTTTCACGCAGAACCGGCGTTTTGGCCCACATGTGATAAGCTTCTGCAGCACGCCCCCTTCTCCCAGCTGTCGCGATTGGCCTGGAGCCCCTCGATCTCGGCCTGCAGCGCCGCCTTCTGCGCTCGTGCCGCGTCGATCGCTCCCTGATCCCGCCACAGCACGGCGTTGCTCAACAGCCAGCCCGCCACCGGCAGCGCGACGGCCAGGCCGAAAGTCCACCCCCACAACCGCCAGCTGACCCATCGCACCGCCGCCCGCAGCGCCACCTCGGTCTGCGCCGCCTGGTCCGCCACCCCGGCCAACTGGCCCAGCAGCGGCTGCGTCGCCGTCCGCACCGCCGCCACCCCGTCCGTCGCCGCCGCGGCCAGGCTGTCCGCCACCGCCGAATGCACCGCCGCCCGCGTGCCCAGCTCCAAGTCCCGCACCGTGCCCGCCAGCGCCCCGCGCTCCCGCGCCAAGGCCGCCCGCTCCGCCGCCAGCCCCTCGAGCGCCGCCTGTGCCGCCGCCTGCTGCCGTTCGGCAACCTCCATCAGCCCATACAGCCGCTCCTCCGCCGCGCTCACCGCCTCACCATCCCGGCGACATCCCCTGCCTCGGCCGCGGCCGCAGCCGCGCCGTCTGCTCCTCCTGCTCCCGCCGGCGGGCCTCCTCTTGCCGGGCCTGCTCTTGCAGATATGCCCACCGCCGCGCCTCGGCGTCCGCCGCCATCGCCGCGACCGCCCGCTCCGGCTCGGCGCTGGCCAGCACCTGGCCCAGGTTCGGCCGCGCGTCCATCCCGAACGCCGCCCCGTCCTGCCGCAGCACCGCCGCCGCCCGGGGCTGCTCCCGCAGCGTCCGACCGAACTGCACCAGCCGCGCCCGCGGCCCCTCCAGCGCCGCCGGATTGGCCTCCAGCTGCGGGAATACCGCCCCGTACTCCTCGATCAGCTGGTCCCACTGCCCTGCCAGCACCCGCGCCGCCGCCTCGTCCCGCTCGCGCGCCTGCTGCCGCTGGTGCGCCTCGTAGCGCGCCCGGAACCCGGCCCGCCCCGCCGCGATCGCCTGCTGACCCTCTGGCCCCTGCCAGACGGACGCCGCGGCCGGCCGCACCACGATGTCGCTCTCCGGCGCCAACCCCCGCCACGCGGCGTAGGACTGCGCTAGTTCGTCCGCCTCGTAATCTAGGCTGGTGTCCTTCAGCCGCGCGCGTGCCAGCGCCCGCCCGAGCTGCCCGGCGTCGGCGAACTCCTCCCGCCCGTAATGCAGCACCACCCCGTCCCGGTGCCGCGTCAGCGCCACGTAGGCCGCGTGCCGGTCCATGTGCGCGCTGGCCAGCACGTGCGCCCGGTCCACCGTCATGCCCTGCGCCTTGTGGATCGTCGCCGCGTAGCCGTGGTCGATGTGCGCGTACTCCCGCACCGAGAACGTCACCGCCCGCCCCGGCCCTGTCCCCTCCGGCCCTTGCAGCCGCACCGTCAGCCGCTCGCCCTCGGCGTCGATCGCCGTCACCTGCCCCAGCGTGCCGTTCTTCACCGCCACCCCGCCAGACCCGCCGCGCCCCCGCGGCCCGGCCCCCAGCCCGCGCTCGTTGCGCAGGAACATCACCTGCTCGCCCACCGCGAACCGCCGCGCCCCCCGCTCCGTCTGCACCACCTGGTCCGGCCCCAGCGCCCCCGCCGCCGCCAGCCCCGCGCGCGCCAGCTCATTCAGCGCCCGCACGTCGGCCCGCGTGTAGGCCAGCATCGCCTGGCGCGCCGCCGGGCTGGCCACCCGCACCGCGTCCCAGCCCGCCACCAGCGCCGCCTTGGCCGCCTCCCGCGTCGCCGCCGCCTGCACCATCCCCGCCGCCGCGTAGCGCTCCAGCGCCGCCTCCGTCCGCCCTGTGGCCAGCTCCCGCGTCGCCGCCCGCTGCCACGCCACCCGCTGCCGCCGCACCCGGCTGACCTCCGCCGCCCCGTGCCGCTCGGCCAACGCCCGGAACGCCGCACCCGCCTCGATCGCCTGCAGCTGCTCCGGGTCCCCCACCAGCACCACCTTCGCCCCCGCCGCCTGCGCCGCCGACAGCACCCGCTCCATCTGCCGCGAGCCCACCAGGCCCGCCTCGTCCACCACCAGCACGTCCTGCGGCCCCAGCATCTCCCGACCGGCCGCCCAGCCAAACTCCAGACTCGCCAGCGTCCGCGACGCAATGCCGCTGCCCGCCTCCAGGCCCTCGGCCGCGATCCCGGACAACGCCGCCCCGCGCACCACGAACCCCTCCGCTTCCCACGCCGCCCGCGCCACCCCCAGCAGCGCGCTCTTCCCCGTCCCGGCATACCCCACCACCAAGGCCAGGTCCGCCCCCGACGTCACGTGCTGGTAGGTCGCCAGCTGCTCCTCCCCCAGCGCCAGCCCGCCCTGCGCCGCCGCCTGCAGCGCCGCCTTCTGCGCCCGCGCCAAAACCCGGTGCGTCGCCCCCGCCCCGATCGCCGCCGCCGCCTGCTCCATGCGCTGCTCGGTCGCCACCATCGCCCGCGTGGTGAACCGCGCCTCGCCGCGCCCGTCCGTCCCCACCCGCACCAGCTCCGGCGACGCCGACACCTTGGCCATCGCCAGGTCGAACTGCTCGCGCTCCGCCGTGTGCCGGTTGACGAACCGCGCCACGTCGCGCCGGGTGAACGTCGAGTGCTGCCGCGTCAGCGCCTCCAGCACCGTCTCCGGCTGCGCGAGGATCGCCGCCCCGTTGCGCCGCGCGATCGCCTGGTGCTCCGCCGCCCGCTCCGCGTCCTCGCCCCGCGCCGCCCGCCGCGCCCCCGCCGGTCCGATCTTGTTCTGCGGCGCCAGCGCCAGGCCCTGCGCCGCGTTGGACCGGTGGTCGATCGCCACGTCGTGCCCCAGCTCGGCTAGCCGCGCGTTGGCCAGCGTCGCCCAGCGTTCCCGCCAGCCGCTCAACAGCGCCCGGTCGTTCCAAGCCGTCTCCTTCGGCCCGAACCCCATCTCCAGTCCCGGCCGCCCAACCGCAACCGCCTCTCCGGCAACCGACCACTGACGGCCGGCGACTGATCGCAGCCGCGCCGCCGCGATCACCCGCGCGAGGCGAGCCGCCGTTCGATGATCTCCAGCCGCGTCAGGATGTGCTGCTGGCTGCCCTGGATCGATTGCAGCATCGACAGGATCACCGCGATCGGGTCGCCGTCCGGCAGCACCTTCATCAAATCCAGGATCTCCCGCGCCGTCCCGTGCGCCCCCCGCGCCTCGTCCAGGATCGCGCTCGCGATCGGCCGCTCGCTCATTGGCTGTCCCCTTCTTCCGCAAACCCGATGCCGGCTCAAGCCGCCGCATCGTCAGCAGCACGTGCGCGTGCGGCTGCAGCGCGCCATCCGAAGCCGTCGTCCAATGCACGTTTAGGTCCGCCACCATGCCGCGGGAGACGAACTGCTCCTGCACGAAGTCTCGCGCCAGCCGGATCGCCTCCGCCTGGCCCAGCTCGCGCGGCAGCGAAATCTCGATATCGCGGGCCAGCTGCGCGTCGCGGCGCTTCTCGCCCGCCTCGACCTCGTTCCACAGCGTGCCGCGATCAAGCCAGCGCTGCGGCGCATTCTCCGGCAGCAGGATTTCCGAATGCACCACCCCTTCTTTGCGGGTATAATCATGCTCGGCATCGAGCTTGTCGTCGTGCAGGCATTCGGCGGCACGATAGGCGGCGGCAGCCACGACGCTGCGCCCGCCGGAGCGGCCGATGATCTTGGCGGAGAAGTGGTAGATCGCCACTCGGAACGACTCCGGATCGTCTGCGTTGGCTACGATCCTAACGAAAGCAGCGCAGGTTGTGCAACAATCTATAAGCGCGCATTTCCACACAGACCTCCGCTGCGCTCCGGCCAGAAATGACGAGGTTCTCGCGGCAGCGAAGGCGCTTATCAGTTGGCAACGGAAAGCCGCTGTTGCTAGGCTTTGCTGGCCCCGTCAACCCGATCCGGAGCCGAACCCATGGCCCGCAAGCCGCGCGATTACGACGCCGAACTCCAAGCCCTTATGGACCGCGCCAAGAGGGTCAAGTCACAGAAGACCGTCCAGCTTGGTGAGCTGGTCCAGGTCATCGGCGCCGACGCCATGCCCGTCGAAGCCCTCGCCGGCGTGCTCATCGCTGCCGTCGAGCAAGCCAAGAGCCAACCCGAGACCATCGAGAGGTGGGCCGAACGCGGGCACGCCTTCTTTCAGCAAGGGGGCAAGCGGGGGAAGAAACAAGGATCTCAAGACACGGCTCAGGGACCTGCAGGCGGCAATGACTCAGCTGCAGCGTCTGACCGTGCTGCACAATAGGCTCCAACTCGCCCGCAATCGCGACGACACTCGCCAATGGGTGCAGAACCGTCGCGCACGCACCCGGCAGCTGATCGAACTCGGCGGACTGGTGCAGAAGGCCGGGCTCGTCGAGCTGGTCGACGACGATCGCGCTACCCTGCTCGGTGCTTTCCTCGAACTCGCCGCACAGCTGCGGCAACAGGAGGAGGAGCACCAAGGGGAAAACCCTGGCGATCTCAGGACGCGATGGCGGCGGCGCGGATTGCGCGCCTTCGAGGCCGATCGACAGGACGCCGCAGCATCGGTGGCCAGAAAGGAAGAGGGGCAAGCGGAAGAAGAAAGCCAGGCATCGGGCACGCGTCCATGACCGGCAAGCAAGCGCGGACCGCCGCCCGCATCG
Organism: Sphingomonas sp.; assembly: GCA_965217805.1. Classification (GTDB taxonomy): domain Bacteria; phylum Pseudomonadota; class Alphaproteobacteria; order Sphingomonadales; family Sphingomonadaceae; genus Sphingomonas. The sequence continues at coordinate 24,081 of CBDCJJ010000001.1, forward strand.
ACGCCGCCATGCAGCCGCTCCTGCGCGACGGAAAGGATGACATCGCCGTCCTCGCCGGCATGAGCGATCATATGGCCGAGTTCAAGACCCTGATGGACACCGCCAAGCCCGGCGTCATGGACGAACTCTGCAAGCGATACGGCGGCTTCTACCGCTACGCCAAGGTCTTGGAGACCATCGCCGGCGCGATCCAGTCCGGCGCCATCAAAGTGCCAAGGTGAGACCGTCGTGGGCGCGCGACGGCCATCAGGGCAGACCGGCCATCGTCTACCGGTCCGTCCAGTGCAGCGCCTTCGTGCCGAACCGACGTGCGAGCCGCTGGATGTCGTCAATGCCATACGCACGCAACGGGGGGCAGCGCTTGCCCTGCGCCTCCGCCTGGTCGCAGGCCGCGTTCCACGCCTTGCCGCGCTCCCGGCGCAAAGCCGACAACGCCTCGCCCAGCAACGCTCGTTCCTCGGCGCTCAATCCGTCCGCCAGGTCCGCTCTGGCCTCGGCCATGCGCTTGCCTGCTTTCACCGGCCAAGCCCGGATCGGAAGGCTTGGCATTGGTGCCCTACCTGGTTCCAAGGAAAGCGCCCAATGCCTGGCTCACCTTCGCCAGCGTGGCCGCGTCCAGCCGGCCAATGAAGCGCCCGGATTTGGCGCGCGGGACGGTGGTCGCCTTGTCCACCATCACCTGCGACTGGCGCTGAAGCCCGGTGCCCTCGCCCGGCTCCACCGTGACCCGCAGCAACGGCGCATCGTCGTGCAACTCGCTGGTTAGCGGCAGCACGGTGAGGGACGGGTGATCGGCGTAGGCGTCGGCCTGCACGATCAATGCCGGCCGCGGCTTGCCGTAGTCGCCCGAGGTCACGACCGTCACCAGGTCGCCACGTTTCACGCCGTCCAGCCGCCGGTGTCGGCCACGTCCTCGATCCACAGCATCACTTCGGCCTCATCGTTGCCCGGACCGGCGGCACGCTTGGCTATCATGCGGGATTGCCGCTTGGCCTCCGCGGCAAAGGCCCGTTCCCGCTGGCGTTCCACGTAGGCTCGCATGAAGTCGCGCAGCACCTGGGCGGCCGGCTTGTCTTCTGCCTCCGTGGCGCTTTGGAACGCGGCCTTGAGCTTGGGGTCGATGCGGAAATTGAAGCTTTCTTCCTTCGGGTGCTGGCTCTGCCGCGGCATCATGGACCCTCAGAACGGAGTTGTTATGCAATTGCATAATGCTACCCGATGGGAAGCAGTTCAATCCCTGCTCTTTCGTCCAGCCTTGTCTTCGCATTTAGCCTCTAGGAAGCTTGCTGAGGGCGGTTTGCCCTTTGTCGGCTACTCCCCCCTACCCTTCCCTTGCTCAGCCTCCTCCAGCGCCAGATTTCCCTAGTTTCTGGGCTGTTTCAACCACTTCCCCCGTTAAGCCGCTTTCTGTTCGAGCGAAAACGGTGCGTAGGCACCGTCAAGGATGCCGAAACCACTGCGAAGTGGTGGGAGTTAAGGCGACCGTCTTGACGGTGCCGAGCACCGTGGCACTGCTCAAAGTTATCCACAGGCGCGACTTATCCACCGCTTAAAATTCAAGTTCTCTTAGATTCTAATTTCAGGGGCTGAATCCTTCAACAAAATCAACAGGATGAAGCGTCAATTGTGACTAAACGGGGGCGTCATGGTGACTCAACGGGGGTTTGGTTGTGACTAAACGGGGGCGTCATGGTGACTCAACGGGGGTTGCCGATCCCTCGCCGAGCTAAGCTGACTCGGGGCAAAAATTCGAGCGCATGACTGGAGCGCAGCCTTGTTGATAGCCAACGCTACAATCTTGATCGCTCCTGCCAGGATCAGTTGTGACTAAACGGAGGTTGTGACGTGACTTGACGAACCGGCACGCCATGTTCAGCATCGGTATATGTCTCAGACGGTTGCACAGAAAACGAACCTGACTGGCTTTCCTAAAGCCGGCGAATTGATCGAGATCACGGGCGCGCACGCCTTAGAGGCATCTGACCGAGCAATCCTCAATCTTCTCTACCAGCACGCACATGACAGCGGCCGGCTTACTGAAGCGGATGCAGAGTGGGAGCTGCCTATGTCGGGTCTCCGCCCATCTCGGCAGCACAAAGGCAATGAGCGGGTTCGAGACAGCCTCGATAGGCTGATGCGCGTAGTCGTCACCGTGCCTCTACCTGACGCAAAGACAGGCGAGCCGCGTTTGGTGCTGACAAACCTATTCGAGTTTTTCGACCTGTCCGCCGATGAGGGGCGGCCCGGCGCCACCGTTCGGTTTGGCGTTCCAAAGAAGCTCCGTCCTGTCCTGGCCCGGTCGAATCGTTGGGGGCGCATTAAGGCCGAAGTCGTCTGCGCTATGACCAGCAAGTACGCCATGGCGCTTTATGAACTCGTGCAGCTTCGATCAGGCCTCGATCGTTGCGTGGAATCGTTTTCCCTAGAGCGCTTCCGCGATCTGCTCGGCGTTCCACCGGGAAAACTTACGCGAGGTCCCGACTTCGAGCGGCGCGTGATTGAACCTGCGGTTTTAGAGGTCAACGGTCTCTCGGATATGGGGGTGAAGGTCGAACTCACGCGGGCGCACTCGCGAGCTCCAATTACCCAGGTCACGCTCGCCTGGTGGCGGAAGGACGGAGATGAGTTTCGGGCCGCTTACGCAGAGCGCGGTCGGTCAAAGCTCGGGCGGATGGCTCGCCTGCGCGGTCAAGTAGAGGAAGTAGCCTTTAGCTAGCGTGCTAGCTTGCTAGCCCAGCTAGCGCTCTCCAAAAGGATGCTTGCCGCGAGCGCGCATTAGCAAATCGAACGCTTCCCCCATAAGGGCCTGAACCGTGGTGCCTTCCTCGATGGCCATGATGTTTAACGCCCGACTGAGTTCGGGGCTGAAGTGACCCAGGATCCCTTTCTTCCCCTCGCGGGCCGGCCGCCTCTTGCTGTTGACTCCTGGTGCATCCGGCGGAGTAGCCGGTAGCGAGTCCGTCGCCTTCGACGATGCTGGCTGCATGCCCGGCAAGTCATCTTTCAGTCCGGCAAACCTCGTCATCTCACAGTGCAACCATGCTAGCTGGTTTGCCTGCTAACTCGCTAGCGTATCTGTCAATCCATCTCCAAAGTCGGGTCACGTCCTCGGCAGCCTTTCCACCAGGCTCAATCTCGAATGCGGCTTTTCCCTCCGCAACGCTGTGATGGAAGGCCGCCCGTTCTGGCAGCATGACGGGCGCAACCTGCAAGCCAATGCGCTGAACCAGCTCGCTAGCCTCGGGATAGAGAAACAGCACCACGTGGAGGGCCGGCCATGAACACCACAAAAGCTGGCTTGCCGCTCGCCTTCGCGAGTTCGGCCGTGGTCCGGACGGCATCAAGGTCAAAGGCTCGGGGACGACATGGGATGAGTAATAGGCTTGCTGCTCGGCACGCCTCTCGCGCCATGATGTCGGCAGCCGGCGGCGTGTCGATCACGGCGAAAGCCGCGCCTGCGCGCTCCAAGGCTGCCAGCTTGTCGGGAAGGAGGCTGTGGGAGGCGCAATCGATCACGTCGGGGTCTCTCCCCTCACGCCACTTGCCCCATCTGGAAGCCGTTGCCTGCGGGTCTGTGTCCACGATTACGGTTGGCAGACCAGCCGCATGAGCCGCAGCGCCAAGGTGAATAGCGAGAGTTGTCTTTCCGGCCCCGCCTTTCTGGCTAATGATGGTAATGGTTAGCATGTAACCTGGCTATCTTGTTTGCGTGCTAGCATAGTAGCTAGAATTCCAAGGCTTCACAAGCGGCACTGACGCTTCCTGTTTATAGCACTATGTGCTACATTAAGTTATGTGAGGGTGTTCATGGTTCCACAAGTCGCAAAACTGCTGCGCAAGGAAAACTGCCAGATGCCGTTTTGTGCAAACCTGCTCGGGAGGTTGTGGACAGGGACGCTTGGCGCCGGAGAGGCTGACCTTGGCGGCGGGCTATTCAAGAAGCGCCTGGCGCGGCCGGGGAGCGGCAAGAGCAGCGGCTTTCGCACGATAGTCGCCTATCGATCACCGCGTACGGATCGAGTTTTGGTAACCTATGCCTTTGCAAAGAACGCGGCGTCAACGCTCACGCCACAAGGCCACGAGGCGCTGAGCAAGGTCGCTCAGGCGTTTATGGCTGCGAATGATGAGCAAGTGGCGGAGCTGGTGGCTTCGCGAGATGTAAGCGAGGTGACGTGTGGTGCCGACGACAAAGCCTAAGTCTCCGAAGCGCATGGCGGTGAGTGCCGTCGAGGATGACGTACTGGCGACCGCTCATGGTCTTGCCGCGGCGCTGCACCGAGTTGGCGCTTTCGATGCGGTTGGCATGCGCGACCTGGACGGACTGTGCTTGCCGCCGCGGCCTGACTACGGCGGCCCGGAGATCAAGCGTATCAGGGCCGCGACCCGAATGAGTCAGCCGGTCTTCGCCCGGTTTGCTTGGGGTCGATAAGTCGGCAGTCGCTCAATGGGAACGCGGGGCAAAACGTCCGTCCGGGCCAGCTCTGCGACTGCTGGAAGTGCTCGATCCCGACAAGCCCGATAACCCGGTTGTTCAGGTGAGACGGAGCATTGAGCGGGTTGCCTAACTGGATGATCTGCCGGGATCACGGGAGCGCCTGGGTCTGCGGCACCCCGCGAGCCGGCCACCTCTGTCATCGTCGAAGCGTCGAACCGCACGCGATGCAAGTCCTGCGCATTTATCAAGGCATTACGGATCGATTACGCAACGAATTCCGCAAGTATTCGCCCGCTCGTTTCTGGCCCGCGGCGGGTGGCTTTGACTACGCCTGGCCCAGTCTCCGCGCCGTCCTGGCCTGCGGCCGGCCCTAGCGACTGCCCCACTACTCGACTTCCACTCCGTCCCACTTTCCATAATCCATCTTCTCGCATGGTGCGGTGCAGCGTTGTGGCCACCTGGCGCTGCGCCTCCGAGCCCAGCCCAGACCGGCCCTGGCCCTCAGTGCTGACGCGGAGATACGCTACGAACCGCCGCGGCTGCCGCGCACTCAGGGTTGCCAGCTTTCCGGCAGCTCGTCGCCGGGATCAGGGGCGCGGCCAGGGACGCGCGCAAGGATCGCGCGAAGGTCCCTGGGCTTCGCACCCTCCCCGCGCTGCTTGAAGAACTCGGCAGCCGTTTCCACCGCACCCACCTTCTGCGCCACGGCCGCAGCAATCCACTGGTTCAGCGATACGCCATCCTCGCGCGCCAGGCGGGCCGCGGCAGCCTTGATGGAGGCTGGCAACTTGAGGGGGTAGGTTGCTTTGCTCATCGCCCAATCCTTTCCAGCAGCTTGCCCGGCCGCAGCAGCGTCAGCCCGAAGCGAGGGGCCGCCAAGGCAAAGTGCGCGAGGTTATGCGTGACCAGGGCATCAGCCTGCCCGTTGACCGCCGCGTCCAGAACCATTTCGTCGCCAGGATCAGCAAGTTGTGGGCGCCACATGAACCGTATCTCGATCGGCTCCACCAAAGCCGCGAGCGCCGTGAGAGCGGTATCTACCTCCGCCAGCGACAAACCCGATACCTCCCGCTGCTCGGGCCGTTTCAGCACGTCCTCATACTCGATGAACAATGCGGGTGTAGCGAGTGGCACGAGACGCCCATCCTCCACCAAGCCAAGCAGGCGGCTTGATGCGCCAAGCCGGCTGCGAAAAGCCGAGACCACAACCGAGCTATCCAGCACAACACGCCTCACAGAGATAGAATGACACATCCCATAGGATATGCCTCTCTGTCATGTAAGCTGTTTCATTTCTTCAAACCGTTGTTTGACGAAATGATACGTCTACGCCCGTACGCTCCGGGACTTGCCTAGTCACGCCCACACGGATTTAACCACCATGACATCGGGGTGCGCTCGAGCCACCCGAGTCGTTGCCCGTTGACGCAAAAGCCGCCGCAAGAAGAT
>CBDCJJ010000002.1:0-14934 GCA_965217805.1 Sphingomonas sp.
CACAATTGCCGGATGGCGTTCCCGTCTGAACAAGCCCAGACGCATGTTGCCGGCGGCAACACATAAGTACGCCCTTGTCGGGATGCGGCTGCAGTCTGGTTCGCTTTCGAACGGCTTGCGCCGGCAATGCTGCGGACGTTTGCCGCAGGCCAAAGAAACGCCTGACGGGTGGGATTTTCTAAATCCCATAAATGCGCTTACTGCCGTTCCGGCCGTCAGACGCTGCCACGATCAAAGCCAAGGATGCCGCGATGAAACCGATCGAGCCGCCGAAAAGAGAAGATCCCTATCCAGATCGATCGCATGATTGCCAGCTTGCCTTGGAGCCGGCGTTTGAGGATTTGGTAGCGCACGCTCATGCGGCTGGATGGAGCAAGGACGAGATCACGACGGCGCTTTTCGAAATGTCCGATGAGCATTTTCGCGGCCTCGTCGCCGAGCGAAAGACACGACTCGACATCGAGGCCGCGGCTCGCTCGGTCATGTGAAGCCAGCGCATTGCTGGACTCTCCCCCGGAAGGCTGGCCAATCTCCCGTTGTTGGGGAGGATTTCCATGAGCTTTCTACTCGCCGCGACGATCGCGGCTTTCGTCGGCCAGGCGGCGCCAGCGCCGAACATGACGCCGATCGATCAGACCATCGTTGCGCAGAGATGCAGCGGGTGTGGGTGCAAGGGCGGCCCGGGTTGGCGCTCGAAGCGAACCGGCCAATGCGTCGGCAAAAAGAACCTGACGAAGGAATGCGGCTCGCCGCCCTCGTCGAAGCGCTGCGTGAAAGAAAACTGACGCTTAGCCAAAGCTCATAGAAGCCTCAGGACACGCAAACCGCCGGCTGGGCTGCCCGATATACGTTCCAGATCGTCTCTGTGCGTTCTAGGCGCTCTGACCGGGCGCTAAACGTCAGCCAAAGCGGCGAGTGCGGTTGTACTCGTCCTCAGTCCGGTCCTTTCGCTCGTACAAACCCAACGACAACCATTCACGCCACTCCGGATCGACAATCCGAATCCAATTGGGCCGATCGACCTGGCCAACGCGTCTGTGCCGCTCGATCGAAACTAGACCATATCGTTGAGCATCGCGCAGGGTGGTTTTGACGGTACTGACGCTGGTCCCTGAGAGTTTGGCGATCCGGTCGGTAACAAGATCGCAGACGCCGCCATTTCTGTTGGCCTTTCGGCCAACGATCGCCAGGACTGCCTGCCCGCTGACCGACCAATGAGCGTACCAATGGAACGGCAACGGTATGGTTGCCATCAAAGTACGGCGACGCTTGATCTTGTTCAGGCGGTCGGTTTCGTCAGGCTTCACTGGTTCGGTCCCAGCCCTCATCGTCGACGTCAATGGTCCGTTCGGTCCATGGCTCGAGATCAAGCCCCAGACACCCGAACATCTATGATGCTCCTGGCAAGGTTTTCAACACGGAAGAGCGTTGTCCTTCCAGGCACCAGGCTCGTAACCGACGGTTAGGATGTTTGGGCGAAGATCGGTGTTCAGGGATCGCAAGTTTTGCTTGTTCCCTGTCATGCCCCTCCATCGATTGGGGATCGGTTCCACCGCGTTCAGGGCATGTGGAACCGATCCCCTTTTGATTCGGAGCGGTTCAGGCGGCTTTTATGCTGGCAGTTGTCCCGTTTGGGACCGTTATCAGTCAGGCGGAACCGGTCGATCCGGCCTCCGCTTCTCTCCAAAGCTATTTTTACGCTTCGTCTTGGTGCGGTTTTCGGCGATTAGAGATAAATCAGTATCCGTGGGGGGCGTTCTTTTGCCCCCTATCGCTTCGAGCGCCGCCAACACGTTGCCGACGGCGTTCTGCAAGCCGCGTTTCAACCAGGTGCGCCATTCGGGCGAGACAATCCGCACCCGGTTCGGCAGGTTCTTCATCCCCGGCCGTCGCCGCTCCTCGATAAGCACCAGGCCGCGCTCGGCCGCCTGGCGAAGCGTCATCCGCGCCATCGTGCGGCATGTACCGGCCCGGGCGGCGATTTCGGCCAGGGTCAGCTCGCAAGCGCCTCGATCGCGCACCTCGTCGCCAACAATGCGCAAGATCGCCATCCGCGCCATCGTCCACCCTAAGAGCAGGGCGGGCGGAAGCACGCCAGAAAACGCCAACGTCTCCCGGCGCTCGATTCGCTCCGGGTGACGCCGTGCCAGTTGCTCACGGCGTGGCGGGAAGATCGATGGGCTCCACGGTTTGGCCTGAGCCGATCGGTGCGCGCCGGTCAGGGTGGCAGTGCGCCGATCGGCGCGCCGCGCCTCAATCGCCGCAGCCAATGTCCCGGCCTTGTCCCAGGTCAGCTGATCAGCTCCAACCGCTTTCCAGACGGTGCGTGCCAAATGGTCGAACTGGCTCGGATGAGCCTCTGTAATGGCTGTCGCCAGCCGGTCTGCAAACGACATAGATCCCCCGTTGGGCCGTTGCGGACCCGGGGAGGAAGCGGTCTTGAGACCGGGCATAGCTCCGCCTTTAAGCAAAAACGCGTTTTCGCTCTTGACGAGGGCCTACGAATTCAGGGAATATCGAGCAACCACGAACGATTTTCCCTGGGCTTCGCGCCCGACATGAAGCCGCCCTCTCCGGGCGGTTTTTGTGTTTCTAGGCCATATTTCTGGCGTCGAATCCCTCTGCTCGGACCCAAATCAGCGAGTCCATTGCGGAATTTCGCATCAAAATGCCGTGTCGGGCAAGTATGGTCAGGTCATTGACTGCAATCCAAGAGCGCAGCGAGCGGTTGAACGCGCGTCCAATAATCTAAACGCACGTGTGATAACCCGTGCGGTGCAACGGGCGAGCTTCGTGATTAACGAGAGATTAACGTCACCGCTTCATAGTCGAAGACGTGCGATGGCTCGTGAGAGACACGTCCAACTGCACGTCCGACGAACCGCGACACGACCCGTGACGGGCGCGTGCGCCGTCATGGGGCTTGGCACGTGACTGACGAAACCATTCTGCTTTCCTACGATGAGCTCGGTGAACGCCTCGGCATAGAGCGCGAGAGCGCCCGCCAGCTTGTTTTGCGAAAGCGGTGGGATCGGCGGAAAGGGAACGACGGCAAAGCACGGATAGCTGTTCCGCTAGACGCCCTGCCAGCGGACACGTCCAATGACACGGCATCCATAACGTCTGAAAACACGTCCGTCATTACGGTTCTAACACGTCACATCGAACGTCTGGAACAAGCTATTGATTCTATGAAAATAACTGCTTCAGAGTCTGAAGCAGAACGTGACTTGGCACGTACCGAAGCACGTGACGCCACACGCGATCGAGATATTGCTCGCGAAGCGGAGCGCGCGCTTCAGGTGCAGATAGAAGCGTTGAATGCGGCAATCGACTCTGAAAAACAGCTGACGCTAGCCGAACGTGAAAAATCCGCCGATCTCAAAAACGAGCGCGATCGTTGGGCCGCTGTAGCCGAGAGGGCAGAGACGAGGATGTCCAGGCCATGGTGGAAGCGCCTAGCCGGATAAGGCACATTATGGAATGGCAGAGAAATTGTCGTTCATCTGAGCATTTCGCTTGCTGTACAACCGTGGGGATGGGCCAATGGATGCTAACGAACTCGATGAGTTTGCCGCCAAAGCTCGGTCAACGGCGGTAGAATACGGCGCATTGGTCATTGATGCGGAGATAAATTTAGAGAGATCCAGCGCCGCTGCTGAGATTGAACCCGAAGCCTTTTTCGTCATCATCGCTCACTTAAGGCCGCGCGCCATTTACATGCATGAAGTGGCCTTCGATCTTGAGGCTGAGATCGACGGAGAACTCATTGAAGAGCCCAGACTGAAAGCCTTTGAGCGGAAGTGGCGCAAACGCGAAGGACAGCTTTGCCGCGTGTCGGCCTGGGCTTGGTCGAATGGCGTCTTCCATTCGGCAATGGCAGAGATCAAATGGATTTCAGAATTTCGGTCCGAGCTTATTGATCTCGGTGAAATTGTGGATGGCGACATGGAACAGATGCGAGACGCCGATGCTCGGGAACGCCGTGCCGAGCGTCGCAAAGCCATGCATACCCTGCTGGCTGATCCGCGATTCAATGCTCCGAAGGGAAGTAAAGCGAAACGAGAATACCTGGCAGAAGCCCTGTTTCCGGAAATGTCGCCACGCGAGATCATTGATGTCGTATCAGACGCGGAATCCGAACTCTGGCTGGGTAGCCTCTCGACATAAATTTGAAACCGTTGAATTCGTACCTGCAACAGTCTGAAACAGAATCATGCATTCTGTTTCAGAATTGCGTTTATTAGGCCCGCGGTTAATCTTCGGGAGCAGTTCGCGCCCGGTAGGTTTCATCCCATTCCCAATAGCCGATCTGTTCCCACCTCTCGGCCTCGTCGAAGCGCATCTTTTGCTGGTTAAGCTTTGGTCCCATTGCCGCTATGAGAAGCGCCTCAAGATCACCGATTGTCGTTGACGTGTCGTCTGTCACATCCCGGCGGGGCTGGTTCAGCGACAAGACTCCGTCTTTATCGGGCGTCGCGCCGACCGGATTGAAGCCGAACCAAGAAAAACGGTCCCACTTGCCATTGAGATGGTCGCCATGGTGGTCACGAAGGCGCGCTCCAAGACGATCGCCCTTGGCTAGTCCGACATAGGCTGGACCATATTCGTCGAAAAGAATGTAGATTCCCTGCTGGCGACGAAAATCGGCGACCCTTATACTAGGACGGTTCTTCCCAATACGACCTAGAAGCCGGAAGTCACGGTTACCTTGTCCAGGAAACCATTGAATTTCATCTGCTCTCCAGAAAAGTCCGTAACTCGTTACCTGCATCATGATTCCCTTGGCTTGCCGTTTCAGGATTGTGCATTCATCGCACAGCGCAAGGGAAGCAGTTTCGATGCACTTTTTTGAAACCGAATTATTGCATTCTGTTTCAATGAGCGACCTGATCGACCCCGATGGCAACCGGCTGTATCTGACCGCCGCCGAGCGCGCCGCCTTCCTCGTCGCGGCCGAACAGGCCGAACGCGAGGTGCGCTCCTTCTGCGAGGTCCTGCACTTCACCGGCTGCCGGATTTCCGAGGCTCTGGCATTGACCGTGGCCCGCGTCGACCTCGACGGCCAAGCGCTGGTCTTCGAAACCCTCAAGAAACGCCGCAGAGGCGTCTACAGGGCCGTTCCGATCCCGCCACGCCTCATCGACACGCTGGTGCTCGTCCACGGCGTCAGAGAAGCCCGTGGGCGCCAGCGAGACCGTTTGCTATGGTGCCCTGGAGCCGGACGACGGCCTGGCGGGACGTGAAGGCCGTGATGGCAGCCGCCGGCATCGAGGGACCGCAGGCCACCCCTAAGGGCCTGCGCCATGGCTACGGGGTCGCGGCGATCGGCGCGACGGTGCCGCTCAACATGCTGTCGAAATGGATGGGTCATGCCGCCATCGAGACGACGGCGATCTACGCCAATGCCCTCGGCGAAGAGCAACGCTCGATCGCCGAGCGGATGTGGAACTGAGCCGGTCTAGACCTGGGCGTCTTTCAGGATGTCGTTGATTCGCGACTGCCAGCCCTTCCCGGTTGCCTTGAACTTGGCGATCACGTCCGGATCGAGCCGCAGGGAAATCTGCTGGCGCGGATTGTCGATCGGGGGCCGGCCCCGGCTTCGCTTGATGCTCGCATCGAGGTTGGGAAAGGCTTCGGCGAAGGGTTTGGCGTTCGCGAAATCCTGCGCGCTCCATTCCGGATTGTCCGACACTTCGTCCCAGTCCGCCTTCGTGTAACCATTGGCGGCGGCGTGCCTGGGATCAAAGGACTTCGTTTTTGTACTGGTCATGGAGCCTCCTTTCGCTTTTCGAGGCGGGTCGCATGCTGATCACGGACACAGCTTCCGAGCCCAGGGACTGAAACACGACGGCGACGATCAGCTCATCTTCCAGCCACCCGAGCGCCATCGATCGTTCGTTATGGCCGGAGCGAATGATCGCTCCTTCGAAGAACTCGACTGTCAGCGCGCCGAAATTCATCTCGTGCTTGGCGAGATTGGTTTGGCGCTTTGGTTCGTCCCACAGGATTCTCATATAATTTCCGTATCACTAAAAATACAGAGCGGCGGTTAAAACTTGCCATGGCCCCACGGGCCGAAGCTCGGGGCCGCTTCCCTTGTCGGCACTCTTCATCCGATTGCCTCGGTCATGATCCGTTTGCCGCCCTGGGGCGTGAAGTCGGCATCGAAGCCGGCGAGATCAGGCGCCCGCACCAGGGCGAGCCACAGATCGTCCTTGGCGAGATAACGCCACCCGTCCCGCTTCATCCTTTCACGGAAATCGAACGGCGGCTTTGACGCAAAGCGATAGCCCACCCGATATCGGCTGGGCTGCGCAAACGATGGTGACGCCGACGGTCTTTTGTGCTGCCGGACGACACCAGACGAGCGGGACGGCGCGCGTTTTTCTCTGACGCCTGGCGCGCGTTTGAGTTCGGGATGGTTGGCCTCGAACATCTCAATGTCGCTCGTTCGCCAGATGCGATTGCGCCCGCCGTTGATCGCGGCGATCGGCGCGGGAAAGTCGGCCTCGCGTTTCATGATCTGATCGAGACCCTGGCGGGTGTATCCCCACCGGGTGACGATGTCGGTTTGTCCGAGGATGGGCGGCAGCTCGTCCATGGCCGGTTTTGATTTCTCCACTGTCGTTCGTTGACATGATGCCAAATCCGAATGGCGCACTTAGGAAAACACTTCGTGCTTTCCGGGATGGCGACAAATTGCGCCGACGCAGCGCTCTGAAAACGCAGTTTTCGTAAGCGTGCAATTGTCCAGTTTGCATCATGCCAATTCATTGGCCAAACGACATCACCGATCGAAAACCGATTGGCTCGTCCGCGATCCCTCGCAAAGCCCACAATTGCCGGATGGCGTTCCCGTCTGAACAAGCCCAGACGCATGTTGCCGGCGGCAACACATAAGTACGCCCTTGTCGGGATGCGGCTGCAGTCTGGTTCGCTTTCGAACGGCTTGCGCCGGCAATGCTGCGGACGTTTGCCGCAGGCCAAAGAAACGCCTGACGGGTGGGATTTTCTAAATCCCATAAATGCGCTTACTGCCGTTCCGGCCGTCAGACGCTGCCACGATCAAAGCCAAGGATGCCGCGATGAAACCGATCGAGCCGCCGAAAAGAGAAGATCCCTATCCAGATCGATCGCATGATTGCCAGCTTGCCTTGGAGCCGGCGTTTGAGGATTTGGTAGCGCACGCTCATGCGGCTGGATGGAGCAAGGACGAGATCACGACGGCGCTTTTCGAAATGTCCGATGAGCATTTTCGCGGCCTCGTCGCCGAGCGAAAGACACGACTCGACATCGAGGCCGCGGCTCGCTCGGTCATGTGAAGCCAGCGCATTGCTGGACTCTCCCCCGGAAGGCTGGCCAATCTCCCGTTGTTGGGGAGGATTTCCATGAGCTTTCTACTCGCCGCGACGATCGCGGCTTTCGTCGGCCAGGCGGCGCCAGCGCCGAACATGACGCCGATCGATCAGACCATCGTTGCGCAGAGATGCAGCGGGTGTGGGTGCAAGGGCGGCCCGGGTTGGCGCTCGAAGCGAACCGGCCAATGCGTCGGCAAAAAGAACCTGACGAAGGAATGCGGCTCGCCGCCCTCGTCGAAGCGCTGCGTGAAAGAAAACTGACGCTTAGCCAAAGCTCATAGAAGCCTCAGGACACGCAAACCGCCGGCTGGGCTGCCCGATATACGTTCCAGATCGTCTCTGTGCGTTCTAGGCGCTCTGACCGGGCGCTAAACGTCAGCCAAAGCGGCGAGTGCGGTTGTACTCGTCCTCAGTCCGGTCCTTTCGCTCGTACAAACCCAACGACAACCATTCACGCCACTCCGGATCGACAATCCGAATCCAATTGGGCCGATCGACCTGGCCAACGCGTCTGTGCCGCTCGATCGAAACTAGACCATATCGTTGAGCATCGCGCAGGGTGGTTTTGACGGTACTGACGCTGGTCCCTGAGAGTTTGGCGATCCGGTCGGTAACAAGATCGCAGACGCCGCCATTTCTGTTGGCCTTTCGGCCAACGATCGCCAGGACTGCCTGCCCGCTGACCGACCAATGAGCGTACCAATGGAACGGCAACGGTATGGTTGCCATCAAAGTACGGCGACGCTTGATCTTGTTCAGGCGGTCGGTTTCGTCAGGCTTCACTGGTTCGGTCCCAGCCCTCATCGTCGACGTCAATGGTCCGTTCGGTCCATGGCTCGAGATCAAGCCCCAGACACCCGAACATCTATGATGCTCCTGGCAAGGTTTTCAACACGGAAGAGCGTTGTCCTTCCAGGCACCAGGCTCGTAACCGACGGTTAGGATGTTTGGGCGAAGATCGGTGTTCAGGGATCGCAAGTTTTGCTTGTTCCCTGTCATGCCCCTCCATCGATTGGGGATCGGTTCCACCGCGTTCAGGGCATGTGGAACCGATCCCCTTTTGATTCGGAGCGGTTCAGGCGGCTTTTATGCTGGCAGTTGTCCCGTTTGGGACCGTTATCAGTCAGGCGGAACCGGTCGATCCGGCCTCCGCTTCTCTCCAAAGCTATTTTTACGCTTCGTCTTGGTGCGGTTTTCGGCGATTAGAGATAAATCAGTATCCGTGGGGGGCGTTCTTTTGCCCCCTATCGCTTCGAGCGCCGCCAACACGTTGCCGACGGCGTTCTGCAAGCCGCGTTTCAACCAGGTGCGCCATTCGGGCGAGACAATCCGCACCCGGTTCGGCAGGTTCTTCATCCCCGGCCGTCGCCGCTCCTCGATAAGCACCAGGCCGCGCTCGGCCGCCTGGCGAAGCGTCATCCGCGCCATCGTGCGGCATGTACCGGCCCGGGCGGCGATTTCGGCCAGGGTCAGCTCGCAAGCGCCTCGATCGCGCACCTCGTCGCCAACAATGCGCAAGATCGCCATCCGCGCCATCGTCCACCCTAAGAGCAGGGCGGGCGGAAGCACGCCAGAAAACGCCAACGTCTCCCGGCGCTCGATTCGCTCCGGGTGACGCCGTGCCAGTTGCTCACGGCGTGGCGGGAAGATCGATGGGCTCCACGGTTTGGCCTGAGCCGATCGGTGCGCGCCGGTCAGGGTGGCAGTGCGCCGATCGGCGCGCCGCGCCTCAATCGCCGCAGCCAATGTCCCGGCCTTGTCCCAGGTCAGCTGATCAGCTCCAACCGCTTTCCAGACGGTGCGTGCCAAATGGTCGAACTGGCTCGGATGAGCCTCTGTAATGGCTGTCGCCAGCCGGTCTGCAAACGACATAGATCCCCCGTTGGGCCGTTGCGGACCCGGGGAGGAAGCGGTCTTGAGACCGGGCATAGCTCCGCCTTTAAGCAAAAACGCGTTTTCGCTCTTGACGAGGGCCTACGAATTCAGGGAATATCGAGCAACCACGAACGATTTTCCCTGGGCTTCGCGCCCGACATGAAGCCGCCCTCTCCGGGCGGTTTTTGTGTTTCTAGGCCATATTTCTGGCGTCGAATCCCTCTGCTCGGACCCAAATCAGCGAGTCCATTGCGGAATTTCGCATCAAAATGCCGTGTCGGGCAAGTATGGTCAGGTCATTGACTGCAATCCAAGAGCGCAGCGAGCGGTTGAACGCGCGTCCAATAATCTAAACGCACGTGTGATAACCCGTGCGGTGCAACGGGCGAGCTTCGTGATTAACGAGAGATTAACGTCACCGCTTCATAGTCGAAGACGTGCGATGGCTCGTGAGAGACACGTCCAACTGCACGTCCGACGAACCGCGACACGACCCGTGACGGGCGCGTGCGCCGTCATGGGGCTTGGCACGTGACTGACGAAACCATTCTGCTTTCCTACGATGAGCTCGGTGAACGCCTCGGCATAGAGCGCGAGAGCGCCCGCCAGCTTGTTTTGCGAAAGCGGTGGGATCGGCGGAAAGGGAACGACGGCAAAGCACGGATAGCTGTTCCGCTAGACGCCCTGCCAGCGGACACGTCCAATGACACGGCATCCATAACGTCTGAAAACACGTCCGTCATTACGGTTCTAACACGTCACATCGAACGTCTGGAACAAGCTATTGATTCTATGAAAATAACTGCTTCAGAGTCTGAAGCAGAACGTGACTTGGCACGTACCGAAGCACGTGACGCCACACGCGATCGAGATATTGCTCGCGAAGCGGAGCGCGCGCTTCAGGTGCAGATAGAAGCGTTGAATGCGGCAATCGACTCTGAAAAACAGCTGACGCTAGCCGAACGTGAAAAATCCGCCGATCTCAAAAACGAGCGCGATCGTTGGGCCGCTGTAGCCGAGAGGGCAGAGACGAGGATGTCCAGGCCATGGTGGAAGCGCCTAGCCGGATAAGGCACATTATGGAATGGCAGAGAAATTGTCGTTCATCTGAGCATTTCGCTTGCTGTACAACCGTGGGGATGGGCCAATGGATGCTAACGAACTCGATGAGTTTGCCGCCAAAGCTCGGTCAACGGCGGTAGAATACGGCGCATTGGTCATTGATGCGGAGATAAATTTAGAGAGATCCAGCGCCGCTGCTGAGATTGAACCCGAAGCCTTTTTCGTCATCATCGCTCACTTAAGGCCGCGCGCCATTTACATGCATGAAGTGGCCTTCGATCTTGAGGCTGAGATCGACGGAGAACTCATTGAAGAGCCCAGACTGAAAGCCTTTGAGCGGAAGTGGCGCAAACGCGAAGGACAGCTTTGCCGCGTGTCGGCCTGGGCTTGGTCGAATGGCGTCTTCCATTCGGCAATGGCAGAGATCAAATGGATTTCAGAATTTCGGTCCGAGCTTATTGATCTCGGTGAAATTGTGGATGGCGACATGGAACAGATGCGAGACGCCGATGCTCGGGAACGCCGTGCCGAGCGTCGCAAAGCCATGCATACCCTGCTGGCTGATCCGCGATTCAATGCTCCGAAGGGAAGTAAAGCGAAACGAGAATACCTGGCAGAAGCCCTGTTTCCGGAAATGTCGCCACGCGAGATCATTGATGTCGTATCAGACGCGGAATCCGAACTCTGGCTGGGTAGCCTCTCGACATAAATTTGAAACCGTTGAATTCGTACCTGCAACAGTCTGAAACAGAATCATGCATTCTGTTTCAGAATTGCGTTTATTAGGCCCGCGGTTAATCTTCGGGAGCAGTTCGCGCCCGGTAGGTTTCATCCCATTCCCAATAGCCGATCTGTTCCCACCTCTCGGCCTCGTCGAAGCGCATCTTTTGCTGGTTAAGCTTTGGTCCCATTGCCGCTATGAGAAGCGCCTCAAGATCACCGATTGTCGTTGACGTGTCGTCTGTCACATCCCGGCGGGGCTGGTTCAGCGACAAGACTCCGTCTTTATCGGGCGTCGCGCCGACCGGATTGAAGCCGAACCAAGAAAAACGGTCCCACTTGCCATTGAGATGGTCGCCATGGTGGTCACGAAGGCGCGCTCCAAGACGATCGCCCTTGGCTAGTCCGACATAGGCTGGACCATATTCGTCGAAAAGAATGTAGATTCCCTGCTGGCGACGAAAATCGGCGACCCTTATACTAGGACGGTTCTTCCCAATACGACCTAGAAGCCGGAAGTCACGGTTACCTTGTCCAGGAAACCATTGAATTTCATCTGCTCTCCAGAAAAGTCCGTAACTCGTTACCTGCATCATGATTCCCTTGGCTTGCCGTTTCAGGATTGTGCATTCATCGCACAGCGCAAGGGAAGCAGTTTCGATGCACTTTTTTGAAACCGAATTATTGCATTCTGTTTCAATGAGCGACCTGATCGACCCCGATGGCAACCGGCTGTATCTGACCGCCGCCGAGCGCGCCGCCTTCCTCGTCGCGGCCGAACAGGCCGAACGCGAGGTGCGCTCCTTCTGCGAGGTCCTGCACTTCACCGGCTGCCGGATTTCCGAGGCTCTGGCATTGACCGTGGCCCGCGTCGACCTCGACGGCCAAGCGCTGGTCTTCGAAACCCTCAAGAAACGCCGCAGAGGCGTCTACAGGGCCGTTCCGATCCCGCCACGCCTCATCGACACGCTGGTGCTCGTCCACGGCGTCAGAGAAGCCCGTGGGCGCCAGCGAGACCGTTTGCTATGGTGCCCTGGAGCCGGACGACGGCCTGGCGGGACGTGAAGGCCGTGATGGCAGCCGCCGGCATCGAGGGACCGCAGGCCACCCCTAAGGGCCTGCGCCATGGCTACGGGGTCGCGGCGATCGGCGCGACGGTGCCGCTCAACATGCTGTCGAAATGGATGGGTCATGCCGCCATCGAGACGACGGCGATCTACGCCAATGCCCTCGGCGAAGAGCAACGCTCGATCGCCGAGCGGATGTGGAACTGAGCCGGTCTAGACCTGGGCGTCTTTCAGGATGTCGTTGATTCGCGACTGCCAGCCCTTCCCGGTTGCCTTGAACTTGGCGATCACGTCCGGATCGAGCCGCAGGGAAATCTGCTGGCGCGGATTGTCGATCGGGGGCCGGCCCCGGCTTCGCTTGATGCTCGCATCGAGGTTGGGAAAGGCTTCGGCGAAGGGTTTGGCGTTCGCGAAATCCTGCGCGCTCCATTCCGGATTGTCCGACACTTCGTCCCAGTCCGCCTTCGTGTAACCATTGGCGGCGGCGTGCCTGGGATCAAAGGACTTCGTTTTTGTACTGGTCATGGAGCCTCCTTTCGCTTTTCGAGGCGGGTCGCATGCTGATCACGGACACAGCTTCCGAGCCCAGGGACTGAAACACGACGGCGACGATCAGCTCATCTTCCAGCCACCCGAGCGCCATCGATCGTTCGTTATGGCCGGAGCGAATGATCGCTCCTTCGAAGAACTCGACTGTCAGCGCGCCGAAATTCATCTCGTGCTTGGCGAGATTGGTTTGGCGCTTTGGTTCGTCCCACAGGATTCTCATATAATTTCCGTATCACTAAAAATACAGAGCGGCGGTTAAAACTTGCCATGGCCCCACGGGCCGAAGCTCGGGGCCGCTTCCCTTGTCGGCACTCTTCATCCGATTGCCTCGGTCATGATCCGTTTGCCGCCCTGGGGCGTGAAGTCGGCATCGAAGCCGGCGAGATCAGGCGCCCGCACCAGGGCGAGCCACAGATCGTCCTTGGCGAGATAACGCCACCCGTCCCGCTTCATCCTTTCACGGAAATCGAACGGCGGCTTTGACGCAAAGCGATAGCCCACCCGATATCGGCTGGGCTGCGCAAACGATGGTGACGCCGACGGTCTTTTGTGCTGCCGGACGACACCAGACGAGCGGGACGGCGCGCGTTTTTCTCTGACGCCTGGCGCGCGTTTGAGTTCGGGATGGTTGGCCTCGAACATCTCAATGTCGCTCGTTCGCCAGATGCGATTGCGCCCGCCGTTGATCGCGGCGATCGGCGCGGGAAAGTCGGCCTCGCGTTTCATGATCTGATCGAGACCCTGGCGGGTGTATCCCCACCGGGTGACGATGTCGGTTTGTCCGAGGATGGGCGGCAGCTCGTCCATGGCCGGTTTTGATTTCTCCACTGTCGTTCGTTGACATGATGCCAAATCCGAATGGCGCACTTAGGAAAACACTTCGTGCTTTCCGGGATGGCGACAAATTGCGCCGACGCAGCGCTCTGAAAACGCAGTTTTCGTAAGCGTGCAATTGTCCAGTTTTGCATCATGCCAATTCATTGGCCAAACGACATCACCGATCGAAAACCGATTGGCTCGTCCGCGATCCCTCGCAAAGCCCACAATTGCCGGATGGCGTTCCCGTCTGAACAAGCCCAGACGCATGTTGCCGGCGGCAACACATAAGTACGCCCTTGTCGGGATGCGGCTGCAGTCTGGTTCGCTTTCGAACGGCTTGCGCCGGCAATGCTGCGGACGTTTGGCCGCAGGCCAAAGAAACGCCTGACGGGTGGGATTTTTCTAAATCCCATAAATGCGCTTACTGCCGTTCCGGCCGTCAGACGCTGCCACGATCAAAGCCAAGGATGCCGCGATGAAACCGATCGAGCCGCCGAAAAGAGAAGATCCCTATCCAGATCGATCGCATGATTGCCAGCTTGCCTTGGAGCCGGCGTTTGAGGATTTGGTAGCGCACGCTCATTGCGGCTGGATGGAGCAAGGACGAGATCACGACGGCGCTTTTCGAAATGTCCGATGAGCATTTTTCGCGGCCTCGTCGCCGAGCGAAAGACACGACTCGACATCGAGGCCGCGGCTCGCTCGGTCATGTGAAGCCAGCGCATTGCTGGACTCTCCCCCGGAAGGCTGGCCAATCTCCCGTTGTTGGGGAGGATTTCCATGAGCTTTCTACTCGCCGCGACGATCGCGGCTTTCGTCGGCCAGGCGGCGCCAGCGCCCGAACATGACGCCGATCGATCAGACCATCGTTGCGCAGAGATGCAGCGGGTGTGGGTGCAAGGGCGGCCCGGGTTGGCGCTCGAAGCGAACCGGCCAATGCGTCGGCAAAAAGAACCTGACGAAGGAATGCGGCTCGCCGCCCTCGTCGAAGCGCTGCGTGAAAGAAAACTGACGCTTAGCCAAAGCTCATAGAAGCCTCAGGACACGCAAAACCGCCGGCTGGGCTGCCCGATATACGTTCCAGATCGTCTCTGTGCGTTCTAGGCGCTCTGACCGGGCGCTAAACGTCAGCCAAAGCGGCGAGTGCGGTTGTACTCGTCCTCAGTTCCGGTCCTTTCGCTCGTACAAACCCAACGACAACCATTCACGCCACTCCGGATCGACAATCCGAATCCAATTGGGCCGATCGACCTGGCCAACGCGTCTGTGCCGCTCGATCGAAACTAGACCATATCGTTGAGCATCGCGCAGGGTGGTTTTGACGGTACTGACGCTGGTCCCTGAGAGTTTGGCGATCCGGTCGGTAACAAGATCGCAGACGCCGCCATTTCTGTTGGCCTTTCGGCCAACGATCGCCAGGACTGCCTGCCCGCTGACCGACCAATGAGCGTACCAATGGAACGGCAACGGTATGGTTGCCA
>CBDCJJ010000003.1:0-24273 GCA_965217805.1 Sphingomonas sp.
GTCTTAGGCGATCCGTATCAAGCGGTCTCGGCACTCCGGGCCTCCTCCAGCAAGTCGATGATCTCGGACGCATAAGCGTGAGCGTTGGCAAGCGCCTTATCAATGCCGTTCACGTCCGCCGGGTCGAGTTGCCGCAGCCCGCCACCGGCATTGTGGGGCGATGAGAATGCGGTGCGACGGTTGAGCTCGGTCTCCATCACCTGGCCGGCCTTGGCGAGTTCGCCCTGGATATGCCGCTCCAGCTTGCTTTTCACTGCTGCCGACGTCCTGGCGAACAAGATCGCGGCGGGGATGGACCGTCGGCGCGCCCTCGCCTCCATCTCGATCTCGGCCAGGGTATCGATGGCGGCGTCGGCATCCTGCTGCTCCTGACCCGAAGGGATGACGACGAGATCGGACTCGGCAATGGCGAAGGAGGTCAGTCTGCTCGCCGAGCCCTCGAGATTGATCAGAAAAGGTCACTTCGGTCTGCGCCGCCACGATCTCGTCTTGGATCGTGCGCTCGCCGCTGCTGGTGACGACGCGGAGCCGCTCGGGAAGTGCCGAGAGAGACGACCAACGCGTAAGTCGCTTCGCCGGATCGGCGTCGATGAGGATCACGTCGGCCTCGCGGGCTGCGGTCCACGGCCGGAGGAAGCTGCCCGACCGGAACGGTCTTCCGATTACACGTCAGGGATGCGAGTTCAGTCTTTCCCGTGACGCTTCGTTAAGTTATGTTAACGACGGACGGAACAGGTCCAAAGCGTTCGCGTTCAGACTGGATGCAGCCGATCCGTGCATTTTTTTCCGACCCAGGAGGGTAATAATGAGACTCATTGCACTAGGTATGGCCACCTCGGCGCTCACGCTGATCGCATCGGCGCAGGCGTTTGCCGCTACGGTCATCTTCGATGATTTCACCATGAATCAACTTGCGGTCGATCTGCCGTATCTCGGGTCCTCCAACACCAGCACGATAGCTTTCGGTGCCGGTACCCGGACTCTGACCGCGATGAACCTGGAGAACAACGGCGATGGTACTGCGGCGACGACCCTGCAGGTCGTGGCAGGCAACCTCTCGTTCTCGAATGACGACAAGGCGACCGGCACCGGCACCCTGACCTACACCAATGTCGGCGATATCTCGAACGGCGCAAACCCGTTCTTTTTCTTCAACGTCGGCGCCTTCGACAACATCGCCAACTTCACGGCCTCGGCCGTCGATACGATGGGCAATAACAGCACCTATCAGGAAGTGATCTCGCTCGGCTTCAGCCCGACCCTGTTCTTCAGCCAGTTCATGGGGTCTGCCGACTTCAACAGCCTCGCCACGCTGTCGTTCGCGATCGACACCACGAACGTTCCCGGTGTCGGCGCGGTCGCGAGCGTCGATGGTTCCCTGAACTCGATCAGCGTGGGCGCCGTGCCGCTGCCGGCGACCGGTCTGCTGCTTCTCGCCGGTGTGGGCGGCCTGTCCGCGCTGCGTCGCAGGAAGCGCTCTTGAACAGGCCCTGACCTCGGGCCTATCCGGGGTCGGCCGGACGGAATGAAGGGGGTGCCGCTGGGCGCCCCCTTCTGATTCGATCCATGACGTCCCAACGTATGCGGACGGGGCGCAAGCGCCCGGTCCATCATTCAAGCGGCCGGCTCGAGCAGCATGTCCTCCGGCACAAACCGTCGTGCAGAGACATGGGCCGCGAACTGGTCGATCGCTTCGGGCGTCAGCGGAACGCCGTCCCACTGCGGCGGCGCCGGGTCGAACCCATGGATCTGCGCAAGCGCGGCGATCCGGTCGGCATCGGCGACGGCCAGGTTCGAGCCGATGCTGTAGTCGCGATCCTCGCGCGCCAGCGACAGCAGCATGGTCTCCCCTAGGCAGCCCCAGCACAGATTGGATGGCAGGGTCTGGAACGGCCCGAGATCGATATCGAACGGCGGCTTGATCAGCCCGCCATCGAACACGAGCACCTCATCTGATCCGGTCCGGGAGGGGGCGACGTTCCGTGGCCGGGCTACGTCGCAGACGAGGGTCCCGCGCTTCAGCCTGTCGGGGTCGATGAGCGCCACGCTGGAGCTTGTCGCGACCAGAACGATGTCGGCATCCGCCAAAGCATCGTCGAGCGGCACGTTCCAGTCGAGCGGGCTCTGCTCGTTCTGTCCGCTCCACGTCCTGCGGACGCGCTCGCCCAGGCCCTGGCATCCGTCACGGCCGGGCGCGGCCCGGCGCGCCGCCGACGCGACGCGGTGCCGCAAAGAACCCGGACGGGGGCTGGCGGCGTCCATGTCCGACGCGAGCATCTCGCAGGTCTCGTCGGCCACCCGCGACAGCAGCCGGGGCGAGAACGGGTTGGCGGCGTTTCCGACCAGCGTCAGCCGTCCGGCCCGGCGCGCGAGCATCAGCGAGGCGAGGCGGCCGATGGCGCCCGAGGCGCCGACGACAACGACATGTGCCTCCGCGAGGTCGATGCGGGTCCGCCCCGCCATCGTTTCGATGCTCCTGACCGCCGAAACGGTGGTCAGCGTGTTGCCGCTGGTCACCGGCACGCCGCGACCGGTCACCTGTTCGCCGCCGCGCGTCACGATGGAGGTGAAGGCGCCGAGGCCGACGCGCGCGGCACCGCTGCCGCCCGCAAGATCGACGGCGTCGCGAACCATGCCCGCGGCGACCTTGCGGCCGCTGCCCTGCATTTCCCGCGACAGCATCGGCACAGACATGAGCCAGCCCTCTGCCGTGGCGCCGGATTTAGAGATGACCGACGGGATCTTCCGCGCGAGGCCCGGACCGAACTGCCTGACCCAGTCGCACCAGTTCGCGAGCTCCGCCTCGTCGAACTGCCGGAAGGACGGATCCGACCGGAAGATGTCCTCCTCCTCGGTATAATGGATCAGGAAGACGAATTTACCCGGCTTCTTCGGCGCGCCGCCAGTCGCATCCTGCGACGGTGACCGGGATGACGACGGGAAAGGGGCGCCCGACACGGGCTCG
This sequence comes from Sphingomonas sp., assembly GCA_965217805.1. GTDB lineage: Bacteria > Pseudomonadota > Alphaproteobacteria > Sphingomonadales > Sphingomonadaceae > Sphingomonas. The sequence continues at coordinate 2,966 of CBDCJJ010000003.1, forward strand.
GCCCGCGCGGATGCTACCGGCCGTGCCACAAGATGGCGAATCAGCTGGTAATGGTTGCCCGCCGCAAGGGCCTCGCACAGCGCATCCAGCGCCGCAATCGCACGCTCAACCTCTGCGCGGCCGGCGACGAGCGGCGGTTGCAGCCGGATCACGTGGGTATCGTTGAATAGCGGGGCGGTTACGATCCGGTGCCTGTTGAGGAGGTAGGAACTGATCAGCGGGATCATCCCGCCGTTAATACTGGCAAACGCCATGAGCGCGGACCCCGCCTGCGCGTCACAACGCTGAAATTCGAGCCCGAGCATGTAGCCCCGGCCCCGGACCTCGCGGATGACCGACGGATAGGCCTGCCGCAGCGCCTCGAGGCGCGCGCGCAGGTAAGCCCCCGTCTCCGCCACGTGGCGCACGAGCGCATGGTCGTCGGCAACGAGTAGGTCGAGCGTCGCGAGGCCCGCCCGGCAGGCCAGCGCGTTGCCCGCGAAAGTCGAGCTGTGCAGTTTTCCAAATCGTTCGTCCCAAGCGGAGGGCCGGACCACGCAGGCCCCGATCGGCAACATCCCGCCCCCGAGGGCCTTCGCCAGCAACAGCATGTCCGGAACCTCGGCGCCCTCCGAGCAGGCGAAAAGCGATCCCGTGCGCCCGAGCCCGGTCTGGATTTCGTCGAGGATCGAGAGCACACCATGCTCGCGGCAGAGCGCGATGGCCCCGTCGATGTAGCCGTGCGGGGGGCACACGACACCGCCCTCGCCCTGGATCGGCTCGACAATGAAGGCTGCGAGGCTTCCCTCGCCAGCAACCAGTGCCGCGCGCAGCGCCTCAAGGTCGCCGTAGGGCACGTATCCAAAACCCCTGACGGGGGCGCCGAACCCATCTTGGTAGACGGACTTGCCGGTCGCGGATAAGGCGCCCAGCGTCTTGCCGTGGAACCCGTTGACGGTCGAGAGGATCTCGCTCCGGCCGGTCCGAATGCGGGCGAGCTTTATCGCGGCCTCGACCGTCTCAGCGCCGCTGTTCGTGAATGTCGTAATCGAAAGATTGCCGGGTGTCATCTCAGCTAGGCGGTCCGCCAGCCGCTCCGCGTCGAGCGAACGCAGCGGCTGGAGCATCACCGGCACCTGGTCCCGCCGCGTCAGGTCCAGGGCATCCCAGATTTCCGGCGGGTTATGACCGAAGGGAAGAGCGCCGTACTGCGACAGGAAGTCGAGATACTCCTGACCTTCCCTGTCCTTGAGCGTGCAGCCAGACCCTGCCGTCATCTCCACATCAAGCGCAAACATCTTCAGCAGTTCCCTGCGAGCAGGGTTCAGTGAATATCCCCGGTTTGTCATTCAGTTTTTGTCCTTTGTTAAGGTTTTCCTTATCTGCAGATCCCTTTGACGCCTAAAATAAATGTGAAACAGAATTCCTAATATTTAGTTAATAACTACCTAGAGTTGCATTCTTTCTGCGTGTGTTTCACGTGCCTGTCGGGTTCTGGAACACCGGATAGAGCTTGGCAATCGGCTCTTCCGCGCACGCTTTTTTCAGGCAGGTTCTTGCCTTAACAATGGCATAAGAAGCGAAGTTTCGCCTTACCGCGCCGTCTGTCCGAGGTGGGGCATGACTGGCACCGGACCGCGGCGGCATTGACCCTTCGGACGTCACGGTGGCGATGCGCCGATGCTGCCCGAATTGCTCAACCAGATCCCTGCTGACGAGGCGATCGGATCGGTCACCGCCCCCTCTCGCGGTTTGCACACAAACCGTTGCCGGATAACGGATGGCGCCTGCGATGCGCGCAAGGGCCACGACGCCGCGCCGACCTGGGCGCTCATGCCGTCATCCCACCACGCAAGAACGCCAGGCCGTGGACGCCATCGAGCGCTGGGGGGAACGCACGCAACGCGGCGCTACGCGCGTCGGAACACCTTGGCCGCGCCGAGACGAAGATGCCTGGCGTGACGCTGCCGGGGCGGAGCCTCATGGCACGCGACGTCGACCGTCAGGGTGCTGGACTCCCTCTCCGCGCTGCCATTTCGAACGGCTGCACCGCGCTTGGCATCCCCGTTACGAACGCCGTGGGATACGTCCGTCCGGGGATGAGAAAACCGGCCTCGACGCCATGTGCGCAGCAAAGCCCCTACCCCCTCCTATCCCGAACAGATCTTCGCCGCCCCGATGCAGCCGGACGTGGTGGCATCGGCAGAGCCAGCGCACGTCGAGCGGCGCCGCATAGCATTCGTGATGCGCGTCGACAGCCGGGCTGCCGCACACCTCGCCGCGGTCGGTGTAGAGGCGATCTTGCGTCACGCCGAGGCCAGCAAGGATCAGCTTGCGGACACTTCCAGGAGCAGGGTCTAATTACTTCTATCCGGCTGTGTGGCAATTCATGATTTCCCTGGCATGTATCATCGGGGGTGGCTACTATTTTGTTCAAGGAAAGAAGCTGGATATCTGACATGACCCGGTACGACGTCCTTCTTCAAGAGAACGGCCGCATGGTTCTCCCGGTCGAGCTTCGCCGTGCGCTCGGCGTGGGGCAGGGGGGCCGCGTCATCCTCCAGGCCGACGGCGACCGGATCGAGATCACCACCCCCGAGCGGTCGCGCGTGCGCGCGAAGGCGCGCCTGCAGCGGCTTTATGCCGGCCGCACCGGCATTGTCGACGAACTAATCGCCGAGCGGCGCGAGGAGGCTTTGCGTGAGGAGCGGGTCAAAGACGCCGACGGGGATGAGGATCCGGTGGGCCGGGCACCGGACTGATGGCGGCCTGCGTGGCGGACACCTCCGCGCTGCTTGCCTACCTGCTCGACGAGCCCGGCTGTGACGTCGCGGGAGATTGGCTGCGTCGCGGTGCCGTGGTCTCGACGCTCAACGTGCAGGAACTGGTCTCGAAGATCGTTCGCGACGGAGGCACGCGCGAGGACGCGTCCGCAACGCTATTCGATCTGGCACTTGAGGCACAGCATGACCTGACGTTGGCGCTCGCCATTGAGGCGGGAGCGATGATCGTCCACACGCGCGTTCACGGACTGAGCCACGGCGACAGGGCCTGCCTCGCCCTTGCCCGGCATCTCGACCTGCCGGCCATCACGGCGGACCGGGACTGGGCGAAGGTCGCGGAGGCCGTGGGGGTGCGGGTGGCGCTGATCCGGTCATGAGCGGGCCGGGTCGTCACCGGTCGCCGGCCTTTGCCTTCGGAGCCATCAACCTGCAACGCCGCGTGCGGCCTGCGCCGGCATGGACACGATGCGCACGCCTGCAATGCGCCGCTCTGCCATCGCCGCGATATGCCGGTGGTGAGTAAGGAAAATCACTTGGCCGTGCAGACCCATCTCGGCGGCCATATCGAGCGCTGCACCTGCCCGGTCGTCGTCGAACGTCTCCAGGATGTCGTCGGTCACGAACGGAAGCGGCCCTGCCTGTCGGCAAAAGGTGGCATGCCCGGCCACCCGCAACGCAAGAAAGAGTTGCGCGCGCGTGCCTTCCGACATCGCTTGCACGTAGATCCGATCGGCCCCCTTGAGCCCGACGAGTTCCTGACGCCCGGCGCCGAACGCCTCCAGCCCGTCCCAGGCATCACCCGTAAGACGCCGGAAGGCCGCTTGCGTGGCTTCCAGCATGTCTCCCTTGCGCTCCGCCACGAGACGCTTCAGCGCGGCTTCCGCAGCCAGGCCGCCCAGCATCGTGCGGATAGCGCGCACCGCTCCGGCGATCAGATCCGCCTCAAGGGTCGCTATCTCCTGGACGGCTTGCGCGGCCTCGTCCCGAATGTCGGCATCGTCTATGACGCGACGCGCCTCGTCGTCAACGCCGATTGCCGTCCTGTGCGCGTCCTCGGCTCGAGCGACCGCGTCACCGAGATCGGACAACCGGGCAGGATCGAACGGGCCCTCGAGCGCCTCCGCCAGCAAGGCATGGTCAAATCCATGACCGATCTGCAACGCCTGCATCTCGAGCGCGTCACGATCCCGGCTGATCATCAGGGCGTGCCAAGGCGCGCGATCGCGCCCGGCACGTCCGCGAGCGATCCGAAACGAGCGATGAGGGCCGGTTCAAGGAGGTCGCGGGCTTTCAGGGCATCGTCGAGCGCCGTCTCGGCCGTCGTAAGTTCGGCGGCCAGACGCGCGCGATCCGCAGTCCGCAGGGCTTCCGGCCGCGCCCGCATACGCGCCCGATCGAGTGCGCCTTCACCGGTCTCGCCGATCTGCGCGAGCAAGGCGTCGCCCTCCATCAGTGCGGCCTCGATCTTGTCGATGCGACCCTTCGTGGTCGCGATCTCCATCTCCGTGGTCGCGATCTTGCGCAGGACCGCGAGGTCGGGGACATCCACCGCCTCCAAGCCCAAGGCCACCGCGATCTCGGCTACGTCGGCCTGCGCGGCATGCAATAAGGCTTCAGCAGACTCGCGCTCGCCGACGGCAGCGCGCAAGGCGGCTTGCGCATCGGGATGGCGCGCGCGGGCGGTCATCGCCCGATCGGGGGCGCGCACAGCACGCAACGCCGCATCCTCCGGATCGGCCTCATCGGGGAACGCACGACGCAGACGGGTAAGCGTCCGGTCTCGCTGCTCTGACGGCGGCGTCTGTCCATCGATAATGTCCACTAAGGGATAGTGGACATTATCGGGATCGCAGGGTGGCGAAGCGGCGCAAGCGCAGGATTTGGAGCGACGACGAGAAGCGGGCGATCTGCGGGCAGACGCGGGTGGCGGGCGTTTCGGTCAGCCAGGTCGCGCGGCGCTACGACGTCAATGCGAACCTGGTGTTCACGTGGTTGCGCGACGCGCGGTTTGCCTCCGGCGGTACTGGACCCGACGAGGCTGCGGTCGAGCCGTCTGGCTTCCTGCCGGTCCGGATCGTCGACCGACCGGAGAGCGAGGGTCCAGCCTCGACGCCCCCTCTCGGCACGACCGAGATCGACGTCGCGGGTGGGCATCGGCTGCGGATCGTGGGCGACTACGATCCCGAGGCGCTGGCGCGGTTGATCCGGGGTTTGTCGCCATGATCCCGGTTCCGACGAGCACACGGGTCTGGCTGGCGGCGGGGGTGACGGACATGCGCCGGGGCTTCACGACGCTGACGGCGCAGGCCGAGCAGACGCTCAAGCAGGACCCGTTTGCGGGTCACATGTTCGTCTTCCGTGGGCGGCGCGGCGACCTGATCAAGATCATCTGGTGGGACGGGCAAGGCGCGTGCCTGTTCTCCAAGCGGCTGGAGAGGGGACGGTTCGTCTGGCCCGCGGCGAAGGAAGGCAAGGCCTCCCTGACGCCGGCGCAGCTTTCAATGCTCCTGGAAGGGATCGACTGGCGGCAGCCGCAGCGCAGCTGGACGCCACTCAGAGCGGGATAAATCTCCTCTCGCGGCGTATCCAAGATTCCTGCATCGACCTTGTTTTGCTATGCTTTGGCATGCTGGACACCGCCCAATCCCTGCCGGAAGACCCCGACGATCTGCGTCGCTTCACGGTGCTCCTGCTGGCAGAGGTGAAGTCGCAGGCGATGCTGATCATGAAGCTCCAGCATCAGCTGGCGGGTCACCGCAGCCATCGGTTCGGCACGTCCTCGGAGAGCATCGAGCAGCTTCAACTGGCGCTGGAGACGAGCGAGATCTCCATCGCCAGGATGACCGCGAGGCTGCGACTCCCAGACGAGGAGACCAAGGACAAGCCGAAGCGCCGGCCGATCCCCGACCACATCCCTCGCCAGGAGATCGAACTGACCACCGGCGACGACGACTGCGCCAGGTGCGGCGGTGCGCTGCGGCGCCTGGACGAGGACGTGACCGAAGAGATGGAGTACGTGCCGGGGCGGTTCATCGTGAACCGGATCGTGCGACCGCGGTTTGCGTGCGCGGGCTGCAAGGCGTTCACCCAGCGCTGCCGTCCCGCCCGATCGAGCGCGGACGGCCCGGTCCCGGCCTGCTCGCGCACGTCCTGGTCAACAAATACGCCGACCACCTCCCACTTTACCGGCAGAGCCAGATCTTCGAGCGCGATGGCCTCGACCTCGATCGTTCGACGCTGGCCGACTGGGTCGGCAAGTCCACGGCGCTGCTGGAGCCGCTGGCCGACGCCATCGGGCGACACGTGCTGGCCGGACAGGCGATCTTCGCCGACGACACGCCCGTGAAGATGCTGGCGCCCGGTACCGGCAAGACGGCGACGGCGACGGCGCGGCTGTGGGCCTATGGGCGTGATGAGCGCCCTTGGGGCGGGGCCGCACCGCCTGCAAGCTGGTACCGGTTCTCGCCGGATCGGCGGGGCGAGCATCCGAAGGACCATCTCGCGGGGTATCGCGGCTGGATGCACGCGGATGGCTACGCTGGGTTCGAGGATCTCTACCGGTCCGGCGACATCCGCGAGGTCGCCTGCATGGCCCACGTCCGCCGCAAGTTCGTCGACGTGCATCGCGCGCAGGGCTCGGCCATCGCCGACGAGGCCATCACGCGCATCGCGCAGCTCTAAGCTGTCGAGAAGGAGGCGCGAGGATCGCCGCCGGACAGGCGCATCGAGATCCGGCAGGCTAAGGCGGCGGCGATCCTCGACGACCTCGATGCCTGGCTGCACCTCCAGTTGCCATCCATCTCGGGAAAGTCGCCGCTGGCCATCGCGATCCGATACGCGCTCACCCGCATGAAGCGGCTCAGGCCCTATCTGGACCACGGGGTTCTGGAGTTGGATAACAACACGGCCGAGCGTGCGATGCGATCCGTTGCCGTAGGCCGCAAGAACTACCTCTTCGTCGGCTCGCTCACCGGCGGCCGTGCCACCGCCATCGCCTACACCCTGATCGAGACCGCCAAGCTCAACGACGTCGACCCGCAGGCATGGCTCGCCGACACCCTCGCCCGCATCCCCGACTACAAGATCACCCGCGTGGATGACCTGCTGCCGTGGAACAGGGCGACGTAGAGCGGTCAGGCCGGACGCTTACGCAGACGGTCCAGGCAGAGCACCTGTTTCGCCTCGGAGCCTGCCAATGCCTTTCCCAGATGCGTGGCGGCAGGTCGAAGGCGGGCGGCATCCAGGGCGGCATCGAGACGAGGCCGCAGCGCTTCGGGAGGCGAGGCCGGCGGCAGCGCGAGACGCAGCGCCATTTCGCTCAGGCCCGCCGCTGCCAGGTCCATGTCATGGGTCGCGCTCTGCACGTCGGACTCGCTGCGCGTGCATGCAGCCATCGCGCGGGCAAACGCTTTGCGGCTCGCGTCGCGGACGTTGCGACGCACGGCCCCTTCCGGTGCAGCGGCCATCATGCGGTCGAGCACGCGCATTTCGGTCTCGAAGGCTGCGGCCGTGTCGACGTGTAGGATCTGCATATGGCGTCGCCAAGCATCCTCGCGCTGGCCGCGCACCACCTCGATCGCGGCGGCGTCGACGTCTTCCGCGGCGGCCATGCTCGCCTCGAGTTCGATGCGTGCGGTGCTCGCCACCTCCCGCGCGTCCGCCAACGCGTCCGTCGTAGCTTGGAGCCTTCGTCTTCCCTCCCGGTGGGTGGCGACGGCGGCATCGACCTCGGCGCGCTCGGGCAGCGTGTCCGGCATCTCGGGCAGTCCCGCAGACGTCGCCCCTGTACGCGGCCGCCGCCGCCGCGTGCTCGCGCCGCACATCATCGATGCGCAGATCCCGCAGGTCGTCCAGAGCCCTGCGCAGCGGCTCGGTATCTAAGGGATCGTCCGGGCATTCCATCGCATTCAGGTCGAGACGAAGCTTCTCTTCCTCGGCCCGTGCAGCGACGAGCGTGCGGCGCGCATCAAGCCTTGCGCGCACCGGCCCATCAAGACGATCGGCAAGATCGCCAGCCGGCCTCTTCAGACCAAGCGTCGAGGCAAGGGCGAGCCGCTCGGCTTCGTGCTTTCGAAGGTCGTCGCGGCGCCTCGCCAGATCGCTGCGTTGCGCACGTCCAATCCGCTCGACAAGAGGGCTCCCGTCGTGAAGGCGCGTCTCGAGTTCGTTGACGGTCTCGACAGCGGCATCGGCAGCGTAAGAGGCAAGCTCGGTCGCCGCGGCGCGGAGGGTCGCGATTTTCGTCGTCTGATCGCGCAACATCTGGTCAGCCGCCTCGAACTCGTCCTGATCGCGGCGGGCATCGTCTAGCGACGCGGTCGTCCAGCCGGCCGGATCGGGCAACCCGTCCGCCTCCGCGCGAAGGCGCCGACGCTCCGGCTCCAGTGCGCGCAGACGCTCGACCACCTCGGCTTGTGCCGCGGACCGGCGCGCTTCCGTCAGACACTGCTTTGCCGTCTCTTCCGCGGCCTGGGCAGCCGTTCGCGCGTTCTCGAGCCGGGCATGCACCTCGGGCGTGACGCGGTTGCGCAGGGCGGCCCTGTGCGTCGCCAGCGACGCCTTGCCGACGGCGAGCATGGTCTGACGGCCGCTTTTCTTGTGATAGGACTTGACGTCGGCCATCGCTGCATCGAGCGTGGCTCGCATGCCCGGCAGGCCGGAGATGCCGGCGAAGATCAACTCGCCCAGTTCTCCACGTCCGTCGAGGATCGTCCGGCCTCCCGCATCCAGACTTGCGCGATCGAGCGAGAAGCGCGTCCGGTAGCCATCACGGTCAAGCCCGTGCAGGAGGCTCCCGATTTCGCCCTCGCCGATCGGGCTGCCATCCTCGTCGACGAGCGACCGCGACCGCGTAGGCAGCCGTCTCAGCCGCCGCGCCCGGCCACCCGTCTCGACGATGGCCGACACGTCCAGTTCGCGGCGCTCGACCCGCCAGGCGCGGGGATGGCTCTTGGTCGGGAACCCGTAGAGCAGATCAAGCCAGGCGTCGAAGGCCGTGCTCTTGCCGGCCTCGTTCGGGCCGATGATCACGGTGACGTCAGCACGTCGGGGCGGGGCAGGTCGAGCGTCGCGCCCTCGAACCCGCCATAGCGCGTCAGATCGAGGCGTCGCAACCTCATCTGCGGATCCGGCTCTGCATCTCGGCCAGACCCTCCGCGAGAAGATCGTCGAGCAGCGCGTCGCGCAGCCCCGGGGGCAAGGCCTCGCGCAATTCAGCGAGCCTTCGGGCGGCGTTTTCGCGGAAACCCGCCTTCGCCGCCTCCTCCGCCATCAACGATCCGAGCTCGTCCATCAGGGGACCAGTCCGACCGGCCGTATCCTCTTCAATCCGGACGTCTTCGAGCCAGAGGCACTCGACCCGCTCGACGAGGGGAGCGAGATGCGCCCGGGGCCCGTCCCGCAGCGGTGCGGCACCGACCCCTGTCAGGGTCAGACGCACGGCCACGTCGCACGACACGGTGGCGGCCTGCTGCAGGGCCCTCTCGATGGCCTCGGCCCGAAGCCCTTGGTCCGTCGCCTCGGACAGGTCGATCGAAACGGCCTGGAATGCTACAAGGGCCACTGGCCGCTCCTCCGCCCGTGCGCCGCTTGCGTCGAGCGTCACGAGCGTCACACTTCCCACGCCGGGTTCGCGCACGTGTCGCCCCTGGGGGATGCCAGCCATCACGGCCAGCGTGCGCGCCCCGCGAAGCTCGGCGCGGCGATGGATGTGGCCCAAGGCCCAGTAATCGTATCCGTGCGCGAGTAGATTGGCGGACGCGCACGGGGCATACGGATCGTGACCGGCACTGCCGTCGAGCGAGGTGTGCATGATGCCGACGTTCGCACGGGCGGGGTCGGGCGCAGCGTAGCGTGGCAGGCTGGTCTTTTTCGCGTGACGGTCCTCGAAGCTCACTCCATGGAACGCGACATCGCCGATCAAAGCGGTCGGGCGGTCTGCGTCCAGAAGGTGGATGCCCGAGCCCAGCGGCCCATGGCGAGCATGATCCATGAGCGCGTCGTGATTGCCCCGCACGAGAACGGTCGGGATGCCTGATCTCGCGAGGCGCGTCAGTTCCGCGATCAGATGGGCCCGCGCGCTGAGGTCGGGCTCGCCGCGGTCGAACACGTCCCCCGCGATGACCAGGGCTTGAACCTGCTCCGCCAGCGCAAGATCCACGATGCGGGTAAGGACCTGCCGGCTTGCCAGCGAGAGGCGCCGGCCCAGTTCCGGCTCGCGCAGCGCAATACTTCGAAGAGGCGAGTCGAGGTGCAGATCGGCAGCGTGGATGAAGCGCATGAGGAATAGTGCTGCAGGAACCGATGCGAGGCAACCAGAGGCCCAAGCACCCTTCGATCCCGGCATCGTCTCGGCGAAGATGCGGACGGCACCTGCAGCCTGCCACGTCATGATCCGGGCCTCATAACGCCGGCTTGGCCGACCGCGTCCTCGCCAGCATTGCGGGAGGCCAGGACTTCGTTTCGATCTCGCCCTGGCAGGTTCTACGCCCACGGGCCCGACTGCTTCGGCCAGGCTCCGACAAGCCTATGCCGCAGCCCACGGCGCGCATGGCCAGGGCCAGCGCCGCGAGCGCGATAGTCGAGGGTGGGCTGCCGGGGTGGGAGTTCTGCGGCGCCTGATGGTCGAGGGCATCGGATACGTGATCGAGAACGGCTGTGGCGGGCGGATGATCCACGCAGGTCTCACGGAGCCGGCCGAGCCCGGAAGCGTGCCGCTCGGCGCGTAGCCTCGCTTGACGGGGAAAAGAGCTTTGAGCCGTCATCCTGCACATTGGCTATGGCAGGCTCACCGATTGCAGGGTGCTTGATCCCCAAAACGGTCTGACATCGCAGATGAGCACTCTCATCCACTCGCGCGCTTCGCGTTACTCAAGGCGGCGCGCTTGTGCGGCGGGCTGCCTCCGCGCAAGGAAGCGGCAGGATTTTCACCAACGAACATCCTTTCGCCCGCCAGCGGGCCGAAAAGCGCCGTGAAGCCGGGCCATCAATGGTCTGCAGCGTGATCGCTTCTTTCCGCGGCCTGCGCCGAACCTGATTGATGCCCGCTGCCATCCTTGGCGCGAGCTCGTCGAGGTCTGCGTGGCGCCCGACCCTCTGTCGCGACCCGCCCTGCGATGAGGCCCGTGCGAGAGCCGCCTTCGTCCGAGAACGTCTGTCGCGCCTTGCAATCCGGAGAGAGCCTGACATGGACCTTATGACGAGACAACGACTTCCAGCCATGACGATCGTCGCCATGCTGGCTGCAGCGCCCGTGGCTGCTTCACCCGTCGCGATCTGGTCCGGGGCGGGGCCGAACGCTTGCAATGGTCGCTGCACGCAGGCGTGGGCCGAGACATTGTTGACCGATGAACAGCGCGCGCAACTCCACGATGTCATGCAGCATCAGCCCCTGCCCGAACCGCTCTGGGTCGAGGATGGCGCCTACATGCCGATCATGACCTACTGGCGCGATGGCAATCCGCACGGTGTCCGCGGATCCACCGTGGCGGTGTTGGACAGGCCTGAACACGCGATCGGCTGGCAGATGAGTGACTGGACCTTCGCGCGGCTCGACGCCTGCAGGAACTGGACGGTCATCAGCAATTCCACTGCCTCGACGGGAGGAACACGAACGACGCTGTTCGGTTCTTCACGACAGCCGTCGAACGACCGCGTTGCGAGCAGCCTGACCGGATCAGGATCGACCACCGGTGGCTCCGGTATCCTGCCGTATCTTGTGCCAGCGTCATCGAGAGAGGATGGCATCGCTGCGCCGAGCAAAACCGCGATGCTGCTGTTCGCAACGCCCGGCAATACGTCTCTCTCTGCTGCCAATCCGTCACCTGCTACCAACGCAGGCGGCTCGCCCGTTCTCGCTTCATCGAAAGCGAGTCAGATCAACCCTCTCTTTTCCCAACCGTCCTCGAAGAACCCCGCCAGATCGGCATCGTTCGCCCTGCTTACCGATGAAGCGCCTCTGCCGGTTGTGTCATTGCCAGCATCGGGCCCGATACTGGTCTTTGCCCTCGCGGGTCTGATCTGCCTTCGATCCCGCGGTTCAAAGCGCCGTCTGAATTGAGGTCGCTCTCGCCAAGGAGCCTAGTGCGGACGCTGAAGTGCTTCCGGCAGTCCTTACAGTCCTTACAGCGGTAGGCCATCTGCTTGCGAACGGCGGGAGGAAGGCCGGCGGTGTCGATTCTCGCCGGACCTGCGACAATTTTGCAAGGGATCTGCTGCGTCGGAACGCCATGGTCCTGTTGCTCGTCGTGCGGGACCGGAGCTTCTTAGAGGACGCAGTGGCGACCCTTATAGATCTGGTGGTCGATGCGCAGCAAGACCGGGTCGTGTCGCTCGACGTCTGGCGTCCGAGCCGCAGCCGTCGTCATCCCGGAGCGCTGACCGCCGGCACTGTGCGACGCGTGATTACGACGATGATCCGTACGACCCTCGAGGATTGGTTCGGCACGGCTTCACGGCAACGTCGAACTTTCGACGTCCGGTCGTATACACTCCACCTGACTGCGACCCGTTCCGTCGACGATCAGATCGCGTTTCGATCTTTGAGCGATCCTTCATCATGACGCCCGTCAACGTCACGGATTGACCTAGAGCCTTCCGCGGAGACGACGGGACCGATGTGCTGGCGAAGCAAGGCCGCGGCACGTTCCGCATCCCGATCGAGAGTTGCCTCCATTAACAGAGTGTGATGTGCAATGTCGGACGTGGAGCGCAGGATGAACGACAGAACCTTATCAGTTTGTGGATCGGCTAGCGACATGGTGCCGAGCGCGATCTTTCGCTGGTAACGGCGAACCTGCGCATGAAGCTGCCCTAGGTACCGCATCAGCCAGGAATTCTTACCGTCGCTGACCAGCGCCAGGTGAAAATTCTCGTGCGCGATCTCCCAAACGCTGTAGTCATGTTCTTCCATTTCTCGTGGCAAAACGGGGGCGCGTGCCAGGCTCCAATGCGCTAGCAGGATGCGCTTTTGCCATTCATCATCGCCAGTAAGGATCGAATCCCTCAAGAGTTCGACCTCAATTACGAGCCGAGCGCCCTGCAGGTCCCGCAAATCCGCAAGGCTCACACCCAGAACCCGGTACCCACGGTTCCGGACCGACGTCACCAGCGTTTCGCCTTCGAGCCGGGCCAGCGCGTCGCGCAAGGCGCAAGGGGGTCCATCCAACGCTATAGCGTGCTCGAGCGCGGAAACGGTCAACGGCTTGCCGGGACGCAACTGACCTCCTGATCGCACGTGTCGTAAAGCAGAAGCCACAAACGTCCGAGGCTGTTGAAGAACCCCGATTGCCTGTCTGACACGTTAAGCGTCCGACATGACCGGATCGGGAGCGATGTCATGATGGGACCAGCGACGGCTGGGAGGACTGGTCCGGGTTGGCGGACGATGAACGCGATGCTGCCGCGCGATCACCTGTTGCGGCACCCGGTGCATCCGTCCCGCACCACTCGACGTTCTCCAAGAACCGGCATGACCGCTTCCGCGAGGCGGGCGTGTTTAGGGCGCTGTTCGAGGCCACCGTCCGGCGCTGCATCGCAGCCAGGTTGGTGACGGCCAAGGATGCGGCGATCGACGCCTCGTTAGTCGCCGCCGACGCGAGCTGGCAAAGGAAGATGCGCGACGGCGACCTCGCGCCTGACGCGGCATCCCTGCCTCAAGCGGTGAGAGAGTGGCTGGCGGCCGAGGCGTTGCAGATACCACAGGAGACGGGCCCGCGACGGGGACCGCCGGCAGAGCTGTCACGGACCGATCCGGCAGCGGCCTGGTCGGCGAGACCATGCGCGGCCGGTTCGGCTATGCCCTCAACCTCCTGATTGACACACCCTCCGGCGTCACGGTCGATGTGCAAGCCAGCCCTGCCCGCTTCGCAGCGGAGGTGGACGCCGGGCGCGCGATGCTGTCGCGCGCGGCCGGACGGTTCGGCTATCGCCCGAAGCGGGTCGCCGCCGATACCGCCTACGGCAGCGCCGCCTTTCTCGTCTTCGTGCGCGACCAGGGCGCGCTTACCCACATCCCGGTGCTCGAGCGGTCCGGACAGACCAAGGGCAAGTTCCAGAGGGAGGCCTTCACCTATGAGCGCGAACAGGACCACTATGTCTGCCCCTCCGGCAAGGTCCTGGCGCACAGGGGCTTTGACCGGCGGATCGGCGTCCACACCTACGCGGCGCGGCCGGCTGACTGCCGAGCTTGCCTGCTGCGTGACCGTTGCACCGAGGGGAATAGCAGGGCCGTGGGCCGGATGGAGGACGAGGACACGCGCGACCTCGTGCGGGCCGAGATGCGGACGGACCTCTACAGGCGGTCGATGCGCCTTCGGCGGGGTATTGAGCGTCTGTTCGCGGACGCCAAGGCCAGGCGTGGCATGGGTCGGCTCCACCTTCGCGGCCTGCGCGGTGCCGAGGAAGAATTCCTGATCGGGGCGGCCGTGCCGAACCTGCTCCGGCTGGCCCGGCCAGCCACTCGAGCGCGAAGGCTGGGCCGTGCTTCTTCCCACTCTGTGCGGACCAGTCCGATGACAGCCGTCAGCCTGGGCCTGACACCACCGCCCCCTGCCATTGCTTGTCGCTAAACTCCTAAGTTGCGCAACACGTCGGGATAGGCGGCCAGCAGCCCGTCTGCACTGATCAGATCGCTGTCGCAAATGTCCGTTGCAGAACATTTGCGTTTCGAGGCACATTCGCGACATGCTCATCGGCTACGCCAGGGTCTCGACCGACGACCAGGATCTCCGCCTCCAGCGCGCGGCGCTGGCCGAGGCCGGCTGTCGTCGGGTGTTCGAGGAGAAGGTCTCGGGTGCCACCCGGGAGCGGCCCGAGCTCGCCCGGCTGCTTGACCAACTCCGGGGCGAGGACGTGGTGGTCGTCACCCGCCTCGACCGGCTCGCCCGGTCCACCCGGGACCTCCTCGACATTGCCGAGACGCTGAACCGGTCCAGCACCGGCCTGCGCTCGCTCGCCGAGCCCTGAGCGGATACCACGTCCCCCGCTGGTCGGATGGTGCTCACCGTATTCGCCGGTATGGCCGAGTTCGAGCGCGCCCTCATTCACCAGCGCACCAGTACCGGACGTACCGCCGCGATGGAGCGGGGTGTCCGCTTCGGCCGACCGCCCAAGCTCACCCCCGACCAGGTTGCCCTTGGCCGCCGCCTCGTCGGCGAGGGCACCTCCGTGCGTGCCGCCGCCAAGCTCCTCAAGTGCCACTACGCCACGCTCTACCGCGCGCTGGCCGATACCTGAGAGGGTCAGGAAGGCAGGCAAGGAGTTCTTCAACAGCCTCGGCCGATATCGGTGAAAAAGGCCGACCGCTACATTTTGTGAGATTGGTGGTGATTGAAGTCCAACCCCATGATTCTATTTGGTAAGGGATCGGGAGGCGTAGCGATGATGGGCAGGCTGGCGGCGCAGGAGCAGCTCTTCTACCGGTTCCGGATCGAGGACCACGTCCCGGCCAACCATCTGCTCGAAGGATCGATCCGCTTCTCGACCTTGGCGACCTGAGGCCCCGGCTGGAGGCGCTCTATAGTCGGATCGGCCGCCCCTCGATCGACCCCGAGTTGCTGATCCGGATGCTGCTGATCGGATACCTCTATGGCATCCGGTCCAAGACGCGACTCTGCGAGGAGGTTCATCTCAACCTCGCCTATCGCTGGTTCTGCAAGCTCGGGCTCGAGGGTCAGGTGCCGGACAGATCGAGCTTCTCGAAAAACCGGCATGGTCGCTTCGCCGAGGGTGACGTGCTGCGGTCGGTGTTTGAGATGGTTGTCCGGCGCTGCATGGATGCGGGTCTGGTCGGCGGTACCGGTGCGCTTGTCGATGGCAGCACAGTCCAAGCCGATGCCAATCGGTTCCTCCGCGCCGCACCGCAGGAGATCGGAGAGGTCTGGGCCGCGAAGGAGACCGTCTCGCGGCCCGTCCAGGCCTATCTCGACCAGCTCGACGCCGAAGCCGCCGTCCCGCGGGAGAGACCGCAGCACAAGCCGCCCAAG
This sequence comes from Sphingomonas sp., assembly GCA_965217805.1. GTDB lineage: Bacteria > Pseudomonadota > Alphaproteobacteria > Sphingomonadales > Sphingomonadaceae > Sphingomonas. The sequence continues at coordinate 18,711 of CBDCJJ010000003.1, forward strand.
GCGATCTCGGAGACCGACCCGCAGGCGGCCTGGTCGATCAAGGACGGGCCGGGGCGATTCAGCTACGAAACGAACTATCTGGTGGACGACAAACACGCGATCATCGTCGACGTGGAAGCGTCCCCGGCGCGGCTGAGCCAGGAGATCGTCGCGGCGAAGGCGATGCTGGCGCGCAGCGGCGAGGCCGTCGGGTTCGAGCCGGACCGCCGCCTGCCGAGACTGACCGCTCAAGCCGCGCTGCACGGACAGCTCGTCCCGAACGATGATCCGCCTCGTCGACGAGGAGGCCCGTGAAGCTGCCCGGTCGATTGTCGATACCGAAGCTTTTGTTACCGCCCGGGCCCGCCGCGAAGCTGGCCATGCGCCCTACCCTCCCAAAGACGACAAGCGCGGTAGCAACGGCTGAGGCAGGGGCGGCACCAACTGCCAGGCCAGCGGAAACCGCAACGCCGGGCGTGACAGCCGCGTCTGCCGGGCGCCCCAAGGCCGATCTCCGGGACGCCGGCGCCGTTCAACACCCCATAATCCCGATAAAGTTTTTGCCTTTTTCTGGAACCTTTTCCCGATCGCCCGCTCTGCGATGCGATCTGTGAATTTGGCGGGTTGCGCCAAATTGTATAGTAAGTACTCCTTTCCTTCAAAGGATGCCCTGCCCTGCTCGTCGGGGCCTTGAAGTCTGATGTGGGACGTGGGTCGGGTATGTGGCCTGGCGTCTGGCCTGGGACCCCAAGGATGTAGCGCCTGGCGTGGGCGGTGAGAGATGGAGGATGGACGTGGTTGTGGCTGGTGGACATGGCTGAGCGGCGAGACGATCTGTCGGATGTCCTGGGCGAGGTCGATCCTCTGCGGAATGGACGACGCGTTTCTGGCGGGGGCCATGGCGGTCGGTCGTCGGGCTGGCGGGGTCGCATGGGATCCGGTGCGAATTGCCGGTCGGCCGTGTCCTCCGCCCCACGACGGTTCGCCGTTCTCCGGGTGGCCAAGATCAAGACGCTGGGCAATCTGGCGAGCTCGGCGAGACACACCTTCCGGCAGCGCGAGACCCCGAACGCCGATCCCGAGCTGAAAGGTGCCAACGAGGTCTGGATCGGACCGGACAGTGCGGAGGGCATGGCTGCGGCCTGGGCAGCCCGAGCACCGGAGACCATCCGCAAGAATGCCGTCCATGCGCTGGAGTACCTGGTGACCGCCTCTCCCGAAGCGCTCGCAGCGATGTCGAAGGACGAACAGGACGGCTACTTCGCCCGCGGGCTCGACTGGCTCTGCCGCCGTCACGGCGAGGCTAACGTGCTCTCGGCCGTGATCCACCGCGACGAGACGACGCCGCATCTGACGGCGATGGTGATCCCGCTCGACGAGCGCGGCCACCTCAACGCGCGATCGTTCACCGGCGGCAAGCTGCAGCTCAGCGAAATGCAGACGAGCTTTGCCGAGGCGGTCTCGGACTGGGGCATCGAGCGGGGCGTTCACCGCTCCGGTGCGCGTCATGTGTCGATCCGGGAGTACTATGCGCAGGTCAACGCCCTTCCCTCCCGGACACTGGAGATCCCGGAGATCGAACGCGGCGGTTTCCTCGGACGGGGCAAGGAAAGCCCGGAGGCTTACGCTGAGCGCCTCAGAGAGGTCGCAGGGCATCAGTACGCCCATCTGCAGCGCAATTACGACCAAAGGCTGCAGGAGGCCTCTGAGGCGCTCTCAGCGGCCCAGAGGACCGCCGGACGGCAGAAGGTCGATCTGGCGAGCCGGGGACTGGCGCTCGATGCGTTGTCGACCTGGCACAGCATCGGCGAGGTCGAGAACGCTTCAGAACGTCGGGAGATGCAGGCGGCGTTCGCGCAGCAGTGGGACGGGATCCGGGACAGGCTTGCGGCTGCGGACAGGACGTTTGCCCAAGAGATGGACGCAAGGCTGGTCGAGGCCGGTGTCGAGACCGAGCGTGGTCAGGACCGGCGGCTGGAGGTCGAGCGTAGGCTAGATCAAAATGGGCACTCACAGGAGGAAGAGGATGGATGGGGGTTGTAAGGGGATCGGAGCCGTAGCCGGCGCGCCTTAGGTTCGGAGATCATTTCTTAGCCCTAGGCTCAGGACCCATCGATTTGGTCGCGGCGGTCTGCGGTGCCTGATTCAAGCTCCCGAACTCTTCCGCCCGCGGAAGCAGAAGATCTCGCCGGCATGCGGGTCCCGCCCTAGCCCCTCCTGGATCTGCAGCGCCAGCGTGTTCACGCCGCGCCGCATGTCGTGACTCCACCCGTAATCCAAACAGGTACCCCTGCCGGGAACGCGATCATACCCGGTCCAGAACCCGCAGAAGGCGCGACAAGGCGGTTGCATCGATCATAGACGCCACACTCAGCCGCCGGCCGTTACTTAGGGTAATCTCGACCTTGTCCTCGACGACCAGCTTCTCGCTCCTCGTCGATACGGTAGAGGCCGGATCGGGCGCGATCTGCAACGGCGTGAAAGCAAGAGCAACGCAGCCGAGCAGCCCCACCCGGTACTCATTTCGCCACTGCGTCAGTAGCGACCGCAAGAGCCCGTAACGCCGCGCCGTCGTCGAGCCCTGCCGATAACTGCAGAAGCTTTCCTCCACGATCCGGACCTTCTCCGCACCGCTCCGATCCCGAAGGCGACCGAGATCGTCCGCAGAGAAACCCTCGAAGTCAGAAATAACCTTAGAACATGCCATAGAGCATGACCTACAATTGCGTCACCGATCCGGCCAGACGGTCCCCGCCGGAACGATACGCCTAACACGTGGATTCACGATGTGAATCCTCCACGGTCCGAATTTTGCAACAGTGCCCTTCTGTTAATCAGCAATTAACCAAATGAGGATAGAGCCTTGATGAAAGATCAGGAGAACTAAGATTGCTTAGAAATCTGTGGATGAAAGAAGTCTTGGAAGATTTGAAGGCTTACTCAAAGCTAAACGAACTCCATGACTTATATTCCGTATTCGTTGCCGCATCAGATCTGCTGTCAGAAATAGATTTCTCTAATTCTCTTCGGACTGAGTCCGTTATGGAAGAAGATAGATCTATAATACGAATGGCAGACTATAAGCGAGTTCGTCGTCAACAGTATTGAACAGGACGGCATCGGGGGGCTGGTCCGAAAGCGAATTAAAGCGTAACATTCCCTGCTAAGATAGACCTATAGATTACAGGGTTAAATGGAGCATGTCCGGGGTCACGTTGCTAAGCATCGTGTGGTCAAATATCACGCTCACGTCAAGGTCGGCAAAGACGACGGTGTCCCCCACTTGCGTGAAGTGGCTCAGCGCCTCCACTGGGTCGTCATAGTCGAAACCGCTCAGCGCGATTCTGTCCCAGGGTTCCAGATCAACAACCCGCGACTGTCCAGTGTGGCTCGCGTCAAAAACGAAGGTATCCGACAGGATGCCTCCAAAGAGAACGTCGTTGCCGCCACCACTGGTGAGGATGTCGTCGGCACCCTGCGACCGCATCCACTCTTTCAATGCAGGCGCTGACGTGTATTTGAACTCCACGCTTTGCGAGAACTCTTGTACGACCTGGGGCCGGGTCATCTTGCTGCAGTCGAGGATATAATTCCAATATTGGAATCCCGCAGGCTCAGGCTCCTGGCCACGCATATTGTGGTAGAGTAAGCTTACGAAATCGGCGTTCGTCTTATCACCATAGCGCCAGAGAAATTCCGGCGACGTAACGAAGGACTGGGTGGCGTCCACAAGATTGGTCCCTCCTCCCAAGACCCAGGACCAATAGGTCATCCCGGCCAGCTCCGGTTCGCGGCCAAGCGCCACCTTGTAGAGCCGGAACACGTCGTCCGACCAGACCGCCTGTCGACCAGCATGGGAAAAGAGCAGTGACGACGTCTCGGTAGCGGAAATGAATTCAGCGCTCTCTGAAAAGCCGAGGAGAGCCTGCGACCTGCTCATGCTACCAGTATCCAGCTTCCCGGACCAATAGTCCAGCCCCGCCGTCTCCGGCGCGCGGCCGAGCACGTTATTGTAGAGCAGGGTTACGAACTGCGCGTTGCTGGTTGCCCCGCACCGCGCTTGAAATTCCGTGGATTGGTAGAATTCCGATGATTGATGCGTGAGGTTCGACGTGCCACTAAGAACCTGGCGCGTGTGATATCGTGCGCCGTCCTCTTCCGGCTCCCGCCCAAGAGTTGCGCGATAAAGCCTGTAGACCTGCGCGCTGACAAGATCGAAATGGTCGTCCTGCTTCTCGCCGAGGAGCCGGTCGTTGCCTGCGCCGCCATCAAGCATGTCCCGGCCGCCATTGCCATGAATGAGGTCATCTCCGTCGCCGCCACTAATCCTGTCGTCAAAGTTAGATCCGCGGAGGGTGTCATTTTTGGATGTTCCCTCAATGGAAACTCCTTTTGATGACACAAGAACCACCTGGATAACTTCATTGGCATCAAGCGAGGCTGATATCCTCCCATTAATCACAAGGTCGCTTCCGGTAGCCAACGTTATCTCTGGCCGGCCAAGGTGAGTTCCTTGACTGGTCTCCACCATTCCAACTCTAGCCGACCATCCATATTGGAACTTGCTTAGAAGGGATATTGGATCGATGACAAAAGACTGAGGAGCATCCGAAGTATTGACGATATAAAGAACTTTTTCCTCTGCCGATCCATAGGCAAAGGTGCCCAAATCCTTACTGTTGTCCGAAACCAATTCGGGCGCAAGACCGGGCAGAGCATCCCGCATCAGCTTAAATATCACTCCCCCTATTTCCAAGCCACCGAACTTCTCGCCAGCAAATCCCGAATTAGCAACGAGTCTAGATTGGTTGTTCTGCTGGACAGCCCAGACATTAGCATGATCGACCCCCGCAAACGACATCTCTGAAAACAGGGATATAAGTGCTCCAGCTTGTCGAGCTCCCAGCTCCGGTGTATTGCGATTCGCCACATTCCATTCGGTCACGTAACGTTCAAGGTTTCCAAAACCACCACGTTCACGGGCTAACTGCTCGAACCGGTTGAACGGTGCATACTGCCATCCGTTTATATTGCTAGTTGAGCCCGTGAGGTAGCGATGAGCAGCAAGGCCGCTAATCGCCGATCTCTCATCAGGTCGATCAAACTCTTGGAATACAAGATCCGTGGCTTCGACGGTTTTTCCTTGATAACCAATTGGCGCTATCGAACCGCTTTCTAAGACTCGTTCCGCAGCACCTCCCGGACCAACTTGAACAAGTACAGAAGGCTTTTTATTTCCAACAAAGCTAGATCCTTCAGCCGCATAATCAAAGATCGCTTTGTCGACAACCCGTGCAAGATGACTTGCTATACGTCCATATTCAATAGCCGTCATTCGTGTTCCGAGCGTAGATGAGTTGTCGGCCCACCACTCGTTGCCTAGTTCGACAGCATCAACCTTGACATTCTTGGTCCATGCTTCGGCTAGGAGGTTCAGCGTAAAGTTTCGCACGAGAGTATCGTCGACTAGCTCGTATCGGTTTCCAAGGCTGTCAAATGAGCTGCCTAGAAACATGTAGGTAGGCATCACGAATGTAAATGAAAGGTGGTTTTGCTCAGCAAACGTTAATGCTCCGTTGAGCGT
>CBDCJJ010000004.1:0-18848 GCA_965217805.1 Sphingomonas sp.
ACCGGCCGACGCCGATCTCGCCGCCGCCATTCTGCGAACTTCGGAACTATCATCGGCCGTCGAACACGCAAGCGCCGACGCGGACGCGGCCTTCGCCGAATATTCCGCCGCCGGGCAGCTTTTCGAGTCCTGCATCGAGTTCCTGAAGGAGCGCGGCATTCCGCTTCCTATCGAGGCCTCCTTGGAGCGAAGATCATGAAAACCTCGAAAGCCACCGAGGCCAAGCGCAGCGCCGCCCGCGAGGCGCGCGATGCCATCCGCGAGCTTCGCGACGACCTCGTTTCCGCTCAGGCCCGCCGCTCCCGCCTTGTGGCGAGCCCGATCCCGATGGAAGAAGCTGTTTCCTCCCTCGACAACGGCCTGGCCGCGCTCGTGGCCGATGCCGCCTCGGCGATTCCGCTGGCCAGCCTCGTCCAGCCGGCCCGGCAAAGCGCGTTGACGATCCACGATTTTCCGAAGGCAATCCTCGCCGTCGCCGTCGCAGCCGGTGCGGCGACGCTTCGCGGCCAGGTCGTCACGAGGCTCGAAAAGTTTTATCGGGACAAGGCGCCGCTCACTCGCGAAGCCCGCGAGGCCGCGGTCGAGCGCGCCGACGCGGAAATCCTTGCCCTCGAATTCGCCGAGGAGATGCTGATCCGCCAGGCCGAAAACGACGGCCTGCGCATTTTGCGCCGGTTCGACGCCTCCCCGGAGGCGGTACTCGATCGGCTCGACGCGCTCGACGTATGACATTCGGCTCGCGCCCTTTCTGCAAGCCTACCGTGGGGCTTGTCCCGGCGCTCCCCCTCGCGGGCCGATCATTTGGGGCGGGAGCGTCAACACGCGCAACGCGGGCGAGATCGCGGACCAACCCGGGCAACGTCGCCCGGTCGTGGGGGCGCGGTTTCTCCGCCGCGCCTCCGCACCCCCATCCCTCCGGCCTTGCGCAGGGCGCCGGGCAGCCACATCGAGCCACCCCACCGCAGCGCGCCGCACAGCCCCGCCTGCGGCCATCCCTCGCAGGGCGGGCCGGACCTCGGACCAAGCCCGACCGCGCCCCTCACGGGGCAGCGGCGAGGGCTGGAGGCACCCCACCCCCCCCGGTCAAGGAACGGTTATTCCGACTCCACGGGGCGGGGCCGCCGCGCCCCGGTTTCTGCGCGTTTTCCGGCTCGCCAGATTCCCGTTTCGATTTTTATTTTCCGCCCCTCTCGCCCGCCCTCGGCCACCCATGATCCCAGCCCCGAGCCCTCTCCCGCCTGCGGCACGACGCGTTGCCCCCAGGCCGCGATGGCGGCCCATTGCACCACATTGAAAGGAGCCCCTCATGCCGATTGACCGGATCGCGATGCAGCGCGAATTGGACCGCAAAGAGGCCCTAAGAATTTCTGCGGAAGAGCGCGAACGCGAGGCCGCCGCTGCCGTGCCGATCGCGGTCGCCAGCTTCCGGGCCCGGATTGGCGCGATCCTGCGCGGCCCGGCTGGGCTGGCTGATTTTGCTGGCGCCGTCGCCTTGGCCCTCGACACGGACATGAGCGCCGTCGCCTGCGCCCGGCTCTACGGCGGACACGGTGGTGGCGCGGCCGCGCCCGAGCCCCTTCCGGCCCCGCTGGGCCCGACCGCGCAGGCCGCCATCTCAAGCGAGCGCTCCCGGATCGGCGCGATCTTGCGCGCGCCGGAGGCCGAGGATCGTCGGGAGGCGGCTTTGGGGCTCGCGCTCGATGCCACAGTCACCGTTCAGCAGGCCCGCAGCTTGCTCGAGAAGCTGCCGAAGGCGGTCGACCGCATGGCGTCGATCTACGAAAAGACCGGCGGCCGCTATCAGACGATCGAGCAGCGCGCGCGCCTCACCGGCGAGTTCGGCGCGGGTGGCGACCTCGAAAAGCCCACCAAGGGCGCGGACGTGTGGAAAAAAGCCGTCGACGCGCTGAATCAGGGATCGACCGCTGGCCGCTCGCCCTCTCGTCCTGCCGAACCGGATTTTCCGGATTTCCCGGACGAGACGTTTGCCTCCGATCGCCGGACCTGATGGCCGGGCGGGCGGCTGCGGATGGCGTTTCACCGCCGTCCCTGACCTGATGGTGCGCCGAACCCATGGCACCGAGCTTCGGACCCGCCGGATGGAGCGACGCCTCCGGTCGCTGATCCGTAAAATCGACCCCCAAGTCGACGTCAACGATGTGATGGCGCGGGTTCGGGAGGCCACCTTGGCCGCCGCGCGCGATGGCGTCGCCGACCCGAACGGATGGCGGCAGATGGCCAGCGCCACGCCCGCGCTTCAGGAGCTTCTGGCGACCTTCGGAAAGGCCCTCGCCGAGGCGGGCCCGAAGGCCGGATCGACCCACCCGCAGGAGGACAAATGACCGAGGATTTCACCGCGAACCTTCCCGCCGTCGCCACCGCGCGCCTTCCGGCCAGCTACGAGGCCGCGCAGGTCGCGCTGGCCGCCTGCCAGAAGGTCGACGAATGCAAGGATTGGGCCGACAGGGCCGGCGCGCTCGCGAGCTATGCCCGCCAGTCGCAGGACGACGCCCTGATGAAAATGGCCGTCCGGATCAAGGCACGGGCCATCCGACGCGCGGGCGAGCTTCTCGCGCAGATCGAGGCCGGGCAAGGTGCGCGCGATGGAAAACGGGAGGCGGGCGACCACCTCCCGTTGCGTTCCGACTCCGCTCGCGACGCAGGGTTTTCACCCCATCAGCAGAAGCAGGCCGTCCGGATCGCCGCCGTCCCCGAGGACAGCTTCGAGGCGCAGGTCGAGGGCCCTACGCCGCCGACGCTGACCGCGCTCGCCAGGCAGGGCACGACGCCGCGCCACCTGATCGACCTCAAGGGCCGCGACCCGGGCGAATACAACCGGGCGCTGCACTTCGTCGCCGCCTTTTCCAACTACGCCCTCGCCGTTGAAGAGGTCGACGTGGAGGGCGCCCTTCCGATCCTCGTCGAGAAGGAGCGCGCCCGCCTGCGCGACGCCATCGCCCGGATCGACGCCATCCACGACCGCATCATGACAAGGGTCTGATGGGGCCGACCTCATGCCGGCGTGGGCTATCTGACGCGGGGCGGTCCCAGACCATGTCCACGAGGCGTGGGTCCGACGCGAAGCTATCGCGCGGGAACTCAAGGCCGAGCATCGGGCGGTCCGGGATAGCCTGCGCACCGCCCCGCCCGATGCGAATGCGCCAGGTCTGGCGATCTACCGGCTGCGGCGCAGCGAAGGCCCTGCATGTCAGCGCGGCAAGGTTGGCGCCGTTCCCCGGGTCGCGCACGGATGCGTACCGGATGACCTCGACACCGATCTCGCGAGCGCTTTCGGCAAGCTGCTGGCAGGCGGCATAGTCGGTCGGATGGGCCCAGAGGGGATGCTCAGCGGCAAGCGCACCGACGGTAAGATCGAGAGAGAACGGCGCCACCAGATCGACGCAGAAGGCGGTATATTCCGCAGCAGCGTCGGGGAACGGGGTCCCGGGGCTCTCTGCGTAGAAGAGAAACCGACAGAAGACCATCTCGGCCGCCGCCGTTTCCGGCCGTTCGGCACCGTACCAGACGCCAGGCGTCAATCCGGCGCGGCGGAACCGTGAACCGTTCGGATAAGGGCGATAGCGGAAAGGCGTGGAGAGCAGGTAGTCGAGGTGGCGGCACTCGTCCGGCACTGGCGGCTTGGTCTCTTCCAGAATGTCCTCCAGCGCCGCCTGTTCGGCGAGGTTGTCGACAAGTCTGAGGGTCGAGACCCGGTGCTGCGCCTCGACAAACCGCCACGCCCGCCCACGAAATGGCCGCGCCTCAGACCGGAGCGCGTCGGGCGTCAAGATAGGTCGTGACATCGACAAGCCCCTGTATCGTCGCCATCCGCCTGATCGGCGGTGCGGCGAGCACAGCATTGTCAGACGTCATCCACACGCGGGCAACTGCCTCGTCGCCGCCTGTGATGGCGTCGAGCGAGCGGAACGAGCGAACCAGAAGTGCGGCAAGTTCGAAGGGCTTCGATCCGGCCTCAAGCGCGGCCTCGCCGCGTCTGAGGCGCGAGACGGTGGCCTCGGACACCCCAACGATTTCAGCAAGCTGGCGTCCGGATAGGCCCAGCCGCGTGGCGGCACTGAGCATGGCCTTTGTCAGGACCGCGCCGCGATCCGGCGCGGGCGCGAGATTGCGAGGGTTTGTCACGGCATCATCCTCCTGTCTGGTGGAAATGTAATATACAAAAATTCCACTAGAAAGAGTTAAAGAGGGAGAAAGAGAAAGCGTTCCGCCCTCCGCGATCCATCTCGTTTGCCGGCCGCTGCCCGACATCTGCCGCCCCCCTGCAGACCGCGTGGGAGGGCCTGCAGGGGCCCGAGTCGACCGGCAGGCGGGGTGGGCGCCGGAAACGCCTCCATGCCCTTCTGGCGCGCGCTGTGGGCCCCGTGGGCGGCAGCCTGATTGACAGCGGCAGAGCCCCGCACCTATCTCTGATTTGTCCTGTCCAGGGAGAGGCGCGCCCCATGAGGCTGTTTCTGTTCGACGGGTGCCTGATTGCGGCGGTGTCCGATGACGGGCTCGGCATGGTGCTCAACGACAACGGGTCCTGGGGCCCGGCAGGCGGTTCGCGCGCAACGGCCGAAGAAATTCTCGGCGACGAAAGGGCGTTCGAGCTTTCGGACGCCGACGCGACCAAGGCGTTGTCCAGGCGGTCCGCATCGATGCCCAGCTTCGAGGCAAAGGACGGGTCGAGCTGATCTCGAACCCGTCCTCTCGTTCCCCAGCAAAGGCCCGGCGCATCGTCCCCGCCTACCGAAAGGGGAGAAATGGGGACGCGGCCATCCGCCCCCATCGTGACCTTCGGGGCGGTTCCGTTGAGGGCGCCTGCGTCGCCCTGCCCCGCCCGATCGAGGATCGCCGCAAGTCCATCGGCAACAAATGGGGCCGCTCCGGATCCTCCCCCGTGGTCGTCGAGGAGCGCCCTGCGAGGTGCGCGAGAACCGACTTATCCCCAACGAAAAGCGCGAAGCGCCTTCTTGTTCTCTTAAGTTCTAAGTGTTCAGGCGGAAATAGCCTTGCAGGTTCAAAGGCTTCCGAGGCTATCGGCAACGTATGGGGACGCTCAGGCAACATATGGGGACGCTCAGGCAACATATGGGGACGCTCAGGCAACATATGGAGACGGCGAAATATCCAGTTGCTGGCAACACGAAACTGTCTACACATGTTGCCCATGGGAAAGACAATCTCAGTAGCGGCGGACCGCAAATACGACGCGACCCGAACGGTGTTGCCGACCGAGGTAGCGCGGGGCGTCTACATCGAAAACCCGCCGAGCGCCGAGGCGCTCAAGCTGATGCATCTCCTGATCGCCACCGCGGGCGGGCGGATGGCGGAAGACGTCCGGCACGAGCTGCGGCTGGCCAGCATCAAGTCCATCACCGGCATGCGAAACCATTCACGTGCCACGTTGCGCAAGCTGTTCATCGAGCTTGCCGGCGCGGTGATGGTCTTCGACGACACCGATGCCAAATGCGAGATCATCGGCGGGTTTCTGGACCGGGCGAAGCTGGATTACCGTGACGAGGCTGACGACCTTTTGCTGGTCGCATGGTGGTTCGGCGGTGCGTTTCGGGAGATGGCTGAAAAGTCAAACCACTGGGCGATCCTCGACCGCCAGACGATTTTTCATCTGAACTCCAAATACTCGATTCTGCTTTTCCAGCACATCGCCAGCCTCACGGGCCTCGATCATGTCCAGAGCAAGAGCTTCACCGTCTCCGACCTGCGTGCCCTGCTTGGTGTGACGGAAGGCAAGCTGGATCGGCTCTCGAACCTGATGCAGCGAGCGCTGGCCCCCGCCATTGCCGAGATCAACCACCTCTCCCGGATGACCCTGACGGCCACCCCGAAGAAGATCGGGCGCACGGTCGCCAGCATCGAGATCGCATGGGAGGTCAAGCCGGACCCGACGGCGGCGAAGAAGGAGATGGCCGGATCGAAGGTGGGCCGGAAGGCGCGGATCGCGGGCACGGCCGAGACGCCCGCGCTGGCCTTCCCCGCCCATGGCAGCCTCAAGGGAACGGCGCCGTGGGACGAGCTGGCGCGGGCGAACGTCAGGCGGATACAGGGCGGGCACATCCCCGACCTGCTGGGCCTGAGCACTGCATTCCGGGCTTGGTGTGGGTCGCGAGGCATCCCGCTCGACAAGTTCGGGATCGACAAGACCTTCGTCGGCTTCTGCGCCTCCTACAACGTGGGCTGAGACGCCTCCTGCGCCTCGGCGGGAGGCCGGTGTGGCCTGCATCCCATGCCGTGCAGGGTGCCGAGCCGTCCCAACCCCATAGGGGCTGGACCAACCGGCCCTCCTGCATGCAAGCTCTTGCGCAAGATCGTTTTGAAAAGCGACGCAAGATGAGGGGCGAGGGCATGAAGTATACCGCAGGACAGGCGGCGAAGGCCGTAGGCGTGAGCACGGCGACGATCACCAGAGCCATAAAAAGCGGGAGGGTTTCGGCCCTCAAGGACGAGGGCGGGGCATGGCGGATCGATCCGTCCGAGCTGCACCGGGTCTATCAGGCGCCCGTTTCGCAAGCTTCCACAAAAGAGACATTGCAAAGAGTCGTAATACCCTCTGAAAGCAGGGATTTACGGCTCGACCTTGCGGTTTTGAATGAACGTCTGCGCGCGGCCGAGGTTCTGAGGGCCATCGCGGACGAACGTCGCGAGGTGGCCGAGCACGACAGGGATGCGTGGCGCGCCGAGGCGCAGCGGCTAACCAAGGCGCTGCCCGCGCCACCGCCTTCGCCCGAGCCTCCAAGGCAACGGAGCTGGTGGCCCTGGCGTTAAGGCTGCGTCCAGATCGGCCCAATGACACTCCGCACGCTCGCCTTCGACCATCTTAACGGGTGGCATGTATCCTACCAGTCCCGTTGATTTAACATGCGGAAAGCGTAAATTCCCTCTTGCGACCTGTCAGGCCTTGTGTCGGGGAGGAGCAGCGGTGACCCGGCCCGTGGGCTGGTTGCTAGCCGCACCCAGAGCCGCCCTTCGGGGCGGTTTTGTCGTTCTAGAGCAGCTCAACACCACATTGATCGCTTAGCTGCCTTGCAGTGATCTGTCCGCCGCTGACCCACCTTCGAGCATAGGCGGTCAAATCTGCGACCTGAAGAAACGGCACTGCACACGAATCGACCGTTGCGATGTGCGAGACAGCCTTGAAGCGCCCCTCTTCCTGTTGCGCTCGCTCCAGCGCGGCTTGGCAGTCCGTACTCCCGTTGATCCCAGTCCGGTCCAGCAGCAGTTCCACGTTACCAATCTTCTGGATCCGTTTCAGAACAGCGTATCGGTGGATGGCGATCTTCGTGACCTCAATAACGGCAGCGGCATAAGCTTCCGGCGCCGACCCCTGGTGATGGGCTGACGCCCTGTTGACGAAGATCGCCCCCCGTTTTTCCATCCCGATGCGCAAGCGTTCCAGGATCGCGCGAGCGTGCCGCCCTGTCATGTCCACGGCGTGGATCTCGCTTGCGTTTCCAAGACGTAGCCCGGCAAGTACGCTGCTGGCAAAGGCCACGTCCTTGGCGGCGATAGCCACCGCGCCCAGCATGAAGTCGGTGTCGCCTGGGGCGCCGCTCTCGTCCACGAAGACGAGGACTTTCTTGTTCAACTTTGCCATGGATCCCTACCGTCTGCGCACCACGCCGTTTCGACGGCTGCGCTCGGCCGCGGCGTCCTTCGTGCCGCGGACCTCGGTCTCGGCCCGCTTGGCGGCACGGACCTTTTTCTCCTCCTCAAAGTCGGGGACCATTCCTTTGAGGGCATCCACCAGTCCGTCGAGGTGGTAGACGTTCGAGTTCCAATCGCCGGACAGTGTCTTACGCTGCTCGCGGCGGACGAGCCCTTGCTTCTCCAGCTTGGCGATGTTGATCCGCACGGTGGCGGGATTGAGCCCCATGCGCGCTGCCAGATCCTTCTTTCCGGGAAAGGGCGGCCGCTTCGGATCGATCCAGTAGCTTAGGAGCTGGGCGAGGATGTTGAACTGCGTAGGAGTCAGCCCGAGGCGCGCCTGCCCCCGCACAAGGATGTTCGGCAGGGCGACGTAGCCATACTTGGTCACATCCTTACCGAAGATGCGCTCGGTCGAGGACTTTTCAGGTTTCGCCGAGATCTCGGGGCTCGTGGCCTCTTGGGTCGTCGTAATTGTCATGGTGATGTCTCCTTGGCTTGATCATGGCCAAGGAGAGAGCGTGTCTCAATGCCGGGGGCGCAGTTACGGGTGGCAGGATTTCTCCTCCTCCCGAAATCATGCTATTCCGTTCCCTCGGAATTCCGTTAGATCGGTATCCGATGATTAAGTGTCAGGTTCCGTGTTATACGTGTGCCAGAAAAGATGGCATCCGGGTGGGATAAGATTCATGGCACCGCCAAAGGTGAGAAAGCCACCTCTTCCTTAAGTAGACCACCTCGTTCAGCGAGGATCAAGACGCGAAAGGGCCGCCGGATCGGACCTTCGCTAGTCACCCGCCCGACCCGAAAGGACGGACCACCATGGACGACGAGACACGCGACCGCTTCGACGCGCTCGACCGGCAGTTAGCGGACATTCTTGCCGCGATCGGGCAGGGCTTCGGCCGCGCCGACGCCCGCTTCGACGCGGTGGATCGGCTGCTCGACACCATCCTCGCGCACCTCGAGGAGCAGGACGCCGGGCACGAGAGGCTGATGGGAAAGGTGGATCGGCTCGCCGCACGGGTCGACCAGCTTTCGACGCTGGCCCACGCCGGCGAGGAGGCGATGACGGCCCTCGATGCGCTCTCCCGGCGCGTTGCCCGGCTCGAGGCTGAACGGGACCGCGACGCCTGATCTGACGAAACTCGCGAACACCTCCCGGCCGCTCCCCGGAGCGCCATGGTGCGCCCCGTCCCTTACGGCTCCACGTTCCGGAGCGCCTCGTTGATCCGCGAATGCCAGCCGGGTCCGGTGGCGCGGAACTTCTCGACCTGCCGGTGGAGCCACGACCTGTCTAAACGTATCCTTTATAGATACAAATCGCTTGCCGTGTGTATCTCTACAAGATACAGACCTCGGCATGATCCGAAGCACCCGCGGCAAGCTCATCGAGGGCATTATCGACGGCCGCAGCGCCAAGGGGTTCCCTGCCGATCTGTTGCGGCGCGCGGAGGTGAAGGTGGCGCAGGTGGACGCGGCGCAGGTGCTGGATGACCTGCGCGTTCCGCCCTCGAACCACCTGGAGAAACTGTCGGGCGACCGGCGCGGTCAGCACTCCATCCGCATCAACGGCCAATGGCGGGTGTGTTTCCGATGGATGGGTGGCGATGCCCACGACGTCGAGATCGTGGACTATCACTGAGGGAGGACGGACATGGTGACGATGGCGAACCCGGTGCATCCCGGCGAGGTGCTGAGGATGGAATTCATGGACGAGCTGGGCCTGACGGCTGGCAAGATCGCCAAGGCCGTCCACGTCCCGCGCACCCGCATTGAGCGCGTGGTGAGCGGCGAACGGGGCGTGACGGCCGATACGGCGGCCCGACTGGCCCGCCTGCTGGGCACCACGCCCGAGTTCTGGCTGAACCTCCAGCGCGCCTACGACCTCGGCATGGCCGCGAAGGACGAGCAGCTCATGGCGGACCTTGCCACAATCGAGGCCGTGGCGGCTTGACGCCTCGGCCCCGTCCTCACGGCTACACCACCTTGGGACCGGCGGAGGGCGGGCGCCCGGCCGCGCTCCGGCGCAGGGGCCGGGTCTGGGCGAGCTGCGCGTCGGCAGGATGCAGAAGCCTGCGTCTGGCCCCCCTGGCGGGCCGTAGGACGGCCGCCGCGGGGCCTGCCTGCCTCACCACCCGCGCCACGCCCGGAGAGGCCCTTGGCGCGCTCCTGTAGTGCGACCATGCTATGTCGCGAGGCAGGGGGCAGCAGGAACGAGGCAATGGGTGGTAAGAAATCTGCGCCGTCCGCGACACTCGAGGATCCCGAGGGGGTCCCCTTCATCGGGTCCGACGGGGATCGCATCACCCTCTTCGCGCCTCCCTCCGACTATCTCGTCGGAGAGTTCAAGCAGACCCTGATCGCAGAATTCTACGGCCACCTCGGGAGAACGAAGTCGAAGCATGCCGGGCTATGGAAGGCGCTCGAGAACGCCTTCGCTGCCTCCGACCCGCAGTATCGATGGGACTTCGAAGCGGCCTTCATCCGCTATCACGAGGACACCAGACGGAAGTCCTGGGCCCGAGGTGACATCGTCGAGCGGATCGCGAGGATCGACGCCTTTCTGCGGTCGGATGGAGAGACGGCTGCCCTCGCGTTCAACATGGGGACCGGTGAGAGGATGTTCGAAAACGTACGCTAAGCATCCCGACCGTTCTGATGGAGGCGGAGCGGCCTGAACCGCTCGCGGGGTTTGTCCATCTCGCTCCACAGATAGTCGCCGGTGAGGCCGATGTGCTCCCAGCCCAGCGGCGCGACATGGGCGAGCAGTTCGTCCGGCACCTCGAGACCGCTGGCGCGCAGATGCCGGACGGCGCGGTCGAGATAGACGGTGTTCCAGAGGGTGACGGCCGCGGTGAGAAGGGTCAGCCCGGAGGCACGATGGCGCTGGTTCTCGAATGTGCGGTCGCGCAATTCGCCGAGGCGGTTGAAGAATATGGCGCGGGCGAGCGCGTTGCGGGCCTCACCCTTGTTCAGGATGCTGCCGGTGCGACGCCGCTGTTCGGGATCGTCGAACCAGTCGAGCATGAACAGGGTGCGCTCAATCCGCCCGATCTCGCGCAGCGCGCGGGCGACAGGGTTTTGACGCGGAAAACCTGCCAGCTTGCGCAGCATGACCGAGGCGCTGACCGTGCCGGCGCGGATCGAAGCTGCGAGCCGCAGCGTCTCGTCCCAATCCGCCTCGATCGCGCGGACGTTGACCGGGCCGGATACGAGCGGGCGTAGTGTCGGCCACGGGTCGAGGGGCGACAAACCATACAGCCGGCGCTCGTTGAGGTCACGGATGCGCGGTGCGAAGCGGAAGCCGAGTAGGTGGCATAGGCCGAAAACGTGATCGACCGCCCCGGCGGTATCGGTGGCATGTTCGCGGATGACCAGTTCGCTCTCATGGTCGAGCAGGCCGTCGAGGACATGCGCGGCCTCGCCGGCATTGGCGGCGATGACCTTGGTGTGGAACGGCGTAAAGCGGTCGGTGACGTGGGTGTAGAAGAGTACGCCGGGCTCGGTGCCGTAGCGGGCATTGCGATCGGCGCGACCCTCGCCCTGACCGCCGGCGCGGAAGAACTGCCCATCCGACGACGACGTGTTGCCCGGTCCCCAGACCTGGGCGAGAGGATGCGCGGTATGGCAGTCGACGATCGACGCCAGCGCCGACAGATAGGTTTCGTCGCGCACATGCCATTCCGCCGTCCAG
This sequence comes from Sphingomonas sp., assembly GCA_965217805.1. Classification (GTDB taxonomy): domain Bacteria; phylum Pseudomonadota; class Alphaproteobacteria; order Sphingomonadales; family Sphingomonadaceae; genus Sphingomonas. The sequence continues at coordinate 11,363 of CBDCJJ010000004.1, forward strand.
CGGAGGCGGGCCAGCGTCAGCCCGCGTGAGCTTTCAGCCATGCGCCCGAGGCCGAGATTGGTCGCATCGGCGAGGATCGCGCCCATCAGCGCGGACTGGTCGGAGGCCGGCTCGCCGCTGCGCGCATGGACGAAGCGGTCGGCGAACCCGGACCACGCGGCCACCTCGACCAGCAGATCGGTGATGCGAATACGCGGCAGCATCGCATAGAGCCGGGCCTTCAACGCCTCGGCATCGTCGGACGGAGATCGCCGGATCGGCGAGATCAGCAATTGCCCGCGCTCGATCGTCACGTCGACTAGTTCGCCGGCTGCGGCTGCGCGCTCCACCCCGGTCATGCGCCGGGTCAGCAGGGTACGACGTTCCTCATACCATTCGGCAAAACCGGACGGCACGGCCAGGCGCAGGTTGCCATCGGCGCGCATCGTGACGAACGCAGGGGTCGGCAGCAGGTAATCGTCGAGCGTGCGATAGGCGCGACTGCCGTCCACCCAGATGCTGCCGGAGCCGAGCCGTTCGCGCAGATGGACGATCACTGCGATCTCGTAGGCGCGGCGGTCGATCGTACCTTCGATCGGTTGGACCACCTTGCGCCAGCGCGGCTTGATGAAGCTGGTCGGCAGTCGCTTCGGCAGGACCGAGCGGCCGTCACGATACATCGTTCGCAGCGCCTCGATCGCGCCGAGCAGCGGATCGCCCGACCTTGCGGTGCGGAAGGTGAAGGCGGCGAGGAAGGCCGGTGCGAACCGGCGGACGGCAGGGTAACGCTCGACCACCTCCTCTAACCCATCGTCGGCCGAGCGGGTGAGATCCTCGGCGAAGCGGATGCTGCGCTCGAGCTGGTCCCAGCCCATGCGTTCGTCGATGGCGCGGAACGCATCGCGACCGGTCGCGCGGGCATCGACCAGCAGGCGACCGAGCCGCGCATGGAAGCGGGCGGTGTCCTTCAGCATCCGTGCCTGCCCGAGCAGCCGGTCGGATCGGGTGCGGTCGGCGCGGCGGAACAGCGCTCCCACCATCTTCTCGACCATGACCAGGGCGGCGTCGGTCAGCGCCGCCTCCATCTCGATCATGGAGGCGGCCAGCATGGCAAGCCGGCGCGGACGTTCGAGGCGGCGAAGGTGTTGCGCGGTGATGATGCCGGCGGTCCGTGCGATGACGGCGTAGCGAGCGGCATGGATACGCCGCGCCCGATCGGCTGTGATCCCGATGCCGCGCACCGCGTCGAGCCGTTCGATGATCCCCTTCAGGTTTGCGGCCGATGGGGCTTCCGGCCATTCGCGTATCCAACCAAGGCGGGTCCGGCCATTGTCGTCGGATGCGATCAGGCGTTCGAGCGCCGCTTCCTGATCGGCCGAGCAGTCGCGGATCAGTCCGGTATGCGCGGCCTTGCGTGCCTGCGCCCGCACGATGAGGGCGAGCCGTTCCAGCGTCGATGCCGCAGGCAGCACGATCCGGTCGAGCCGCAGGCGATCGACCATGCCTGCGACAATCGCCTCGCCCCGATCGGTCGAAGTGGCGATCTCCGATCCCAGCGCCAGAATTGATCGCACGTCGGTTCGGTCGAAGGCGCGCAGACCAAGATACGCTTCGATCTCCGCGCGATGCTCGCGCAGCGTCGTCGCGCGAGCAGAATAGTCGGCGAAGTCGTCGGTTCGGCAACCGATCTGGTCGGCGAGCAGCGACAGCATGGCGGCAGGCACCGCCTCACCCGGCAGCAGCGCACGCCCCGGATGGCGCAGGTAGCAGAGTTGCACCGCATAGCCGAGACGGTTCGGACGGCGCCGGCGCCGCGACACCTGTCCGAGGTCATCGGGGCCGAGCGTATAGAGCCGTTCGATCGTCGCCCGGTCGGCAGGCGGATCGAAGATCGCGCTACGCTGCGCGGGCGACAATATGGTCCTGGACGGCATCGGCTTCCTGTTCGTCACGCAACAGGCAAGCAGCCCTGTTCACGGAGCGTAGACCACAAGATGGGTTATGTGACATTATGGCGATCAATCGACGGGCAATGCCGCTCCGTCACGCAGACGGACGTATATGTGACAACGCAGATCGGTTACGCACGGGTGTCCAAGGCGGACGGCAGCCAGGTCCACGACCTTCAGCGCGATGCCCTGATCGCGGCCGGCGTCGATCCCGACCATATCTATGAGGATGCGGCATCGGGCCGGCGCGACACGCGGCCCGGACTTGATGCCTGCCTCAAGGCGCTGCGGCGCGGCGACACGCTGGTCGTGTGGAAGCTCGACCGCCTCGGCCGCGACCTGCGCCATCTCGTTAATCTGGTCGGCGAGCTGACCAAGCGGCAGATCGGCCTCAAGGTGCTGGCGGGCGAGGGCGCGTCGATCGACACCACCACCGCCAACGGTCGGTTGATCTTCGCGATCTTCGCCGGCCTCGCCGAGTTCGAGCGTGAACTGATCGTCGAGCGCACCAAGGCGGGGCTGGCGTCTGCCCGGGCACGTGGGCGACATGGCGGGCGTCCGTTCAAGATGACACCCGCCAAGCTGCGTCTCGCCCAGGCCGCGATGGGTAAGCCGGAGACGAAGGTTGCCGAGCTATGCGTTGAACTCGGCGTCACCCGCCAGACGCTCTACCGGCACGTCACGCCAAAGGGGGAGATCAGGGCGGATGGCGAAAAGCTGCTGGCGCGGAAGTCGCGTTGATCCCGTGACATCCGCCATCATCGCTGTCGCGATCAGCGCGGCATCCTCACCGGTGATCCCGAACAGGCCGAACCGGAACGGGTATCCCCAGTTCGTGCCATCACCGGCAAATGCGAGTTGGCCGAGCAACGGCCTGATCGATGCCGCACCCGCGGCGTGCCACTGCACGTCACGACGCCACGGCCTGAACCCTGCCGCCATCTCGACCTGATAGGGCATCGCATCGATGACGGTGCCGATCGCGGTGAACGCCTGTAGCCGGTCCTTCCCGCCGAAATGCGACACGGGCGAGTAGTAGATGACCTGATCGCCAGGTGTGATCCGGCGGAGGGGTGCCGCCTTTCCGTGGCAGATCTGCATGATGCCGAGCGATCGGCCGAGCGCAACATGCTCGGCCGAGGCGACGGCGATCCAGTGGCGCATCGCGTCGCTCACATTTCCTCCGCGACGGCATAGACGCGCAGCCGATGTCCATCGGGATCGAGCGCGACGAAGCTGCGCCCGAATTCGAGGTCGGTCGGCGGGAATGCGATCGTCGCGCCCTTGGCCAGCCAGTCCGCGTGCGTGCCGTCGATCTCTGCCGCGCTGTCGACCTTGAAGCCGATCTCGCTGCCGCCGCCTCCTGCGACCGGCACCGGCTGCACGCCGTCCTTGCCCCACAGGCCGAGCGCCAGCCCCGAGGGCAGGATGAAGAGCGCGAAGGTCGGGCTGGCCTCGACCGGTTCGATCCCGAGCAGCCCGGCATAGAAGCCGGCGCTCGCCGATGAGTCGGCGACGTACAGGAACAGGGTATTGGTGTCGGTCATCGGGATGCTCCGGTCCGGGAGTGGACGAAGCGGATGCTATCCCGGCCTGCTGTCAGTTTCCGGCAGCAGCGTGGCGTGCCGATCCGGTTTGCTGGCTTTGCTGGCGATGCCCTCCACCTCGCGCCATGCCTTCAGCAGCGCCTGGCGCCGTCTGGGATACCGCGCATCGATCGGTGTCGCCGAGACGATCCGGTCGGTGCGGAAATGTCGAAAGCCCTGACGCAGCTCGCACCATCCCAGCAGCACGCGCACGGAATCGAAAAAGGCGAGTGCGAACGGCCAGACGATCCGCTCCGACGCGGCGCCAGCGCCGTCACGATACTGGAGCGACAGCTTGCACTCGGTACGGATCGCCATGCGCAGCAACGTCGGATCGACCCCATCGGCCGGGATCGCCGCGCCGGGGCCGATCAACAGCGCCGAGGCGTCGAGTTCGTCCCGCAGATCGGCCGGCAACACCGCCGCAATCCGGGTGAGCGCACTGCGCGCCGCATCGCGCAACCGATCGTCCGCGCGATCGGCGACCCAGCGCGAACCGAGCACCAGCGCCTCGATCTCCTCCGGCGTGAACATCAGCGGCGGCAGCAGGAAGCCGGGCTTCAGGACATAGCCGACGCCCGGCTCCCCTTCAATCGCGGCCCCCAGCGCCTGTAAACTCGCGATGTCCCGGTACAGCGTCCGAATACTGACGCCGATCATATCGGCCAGCACCTTCCCGCTTACGGGCCGGCGATGTCCGCGCAAGGCGTGCAACAGATCGAAAAGGCGTTCGGAGCGCGACATGCTCCACGCATATAGCCATGCCTACCTGCCAGAAAGTGGCAGCATTGCCCGACACTCAATACGCGCCGCTTAGCGTACGCTTCCGAACATCCTCTCACCGATCCCCAACATGGGGTCGTGCCTCGAGGGCGGACTTGCGGGACTGGTCTCAAGCCTGGCCGGACATGCCTCGGAAAGCTCGCGCCAGCTACGGGAAGAGCGCCAGATCTTGCAGTTGGTCCTGGACGAGGTGCCGGCAAAGATCGGGAGGGGAGGATCAAGGAACCTCGTGCAGGACCCGTCGGTCGTCCTCTTCGCTGCCGGCCTTGCAAGGCCGTGGATCGGGATTGGCCTCGACGTCGCCAGCTCGGATTTTCGGATCGTTCTCGACGTCGCGTCGACGGTCTGCGAGCGCGATGTGCCGTCGGAAGAACTGTATGGGAAGGCCGCGGCGCGCGCGAAAAAGGCGGCAAGGTTCAGGCTTGATTGGAGATTTGATCTGTCAATTGAATACGTAGGCCCAAAGTCGAATATTTAGCAGAGTTTAACTCGAAGATTTGGGGTTGGAAAATATGCAACCCCGTTTGATTTTCAACCAGAAGCGAACGGAGTGATTCCGGCGCAATTATCTGGAAATAGTCCCAATGCCCAATACTCAAGAGAAGAGCTCGGAGTCGAGTTCGTTGATCGCGCCGCTACTGATCCCGCTGCCGCAAGCCATGGCAATGCTCCAGCTGAGCAGGCCGACAATGGGACGCCTTGTCGCGGCCGGAAAGCTCAAGCAGGTGAAGGTCGGCAGAAAGGTGATGTTTCGCGCCTCCGACATTCGCGCCTTCGTCGAGGCAGAATGAGCCATGGGGCAAAGACCGGGCTCCCAGCGGGCGAATGAAGACGCCGGTCCCATCGGGGGTGGGACCGGCGCGAAGATCGGGCAGAATGCGAAAACCGCCGATAGGCAGACCATAGCGCCTGTTGGCCCGTCGCCAATATTCGAACGGCAGCTATTGGAATTTGCCCGATGCTGGACGCTCGCGGTCGAGGATGCCGCCGGTCGGCTTGATCTTCGGCGGGCCGATGCCGTGCTCGCGCTAGGAGCCGCTATCGTGGCCCGCCTGACGCCCGGCTGCGAGACTGTGGCGGCGACCCTGGCCGATGTCAGGTCGGCCACCGGCCTGCGCCGTGTGCGGCTGGACCGGGCGATCGCGGCGCTGGTCGACCGTGGCGTCCTCCGCTGGCAGCGCGGCGGCATTGGTCGAGGCCACGTCGGACAATTCCGGCCGATCCTGCCGAAACGGAGGTCGGCATGACGGGCAGGGAGGGCGAGGTTTCCGATGCCGATGGCTTTGCCCGCACGCGCTCCCGGTGGCTGGTGCAGGTCGCGAGCGACGGCAATCTTGTGGCGGCATCGGGTGTCGTGGCGATCCTGCTTTCGCAAAATTATGCCAATCGGGCCGCCTTCGACAAGGACGGCATGCTGACCGCATGGCCCGGCCTGGCGACCCTTTCCAGGGACTCAGGCCGGTCGGAAAAGACCCTTCGGGCCGCCATCCATTCGCTGATCGAGCGAGGGCACATGGACCGCAAGATGGGCTCGGGAAAAGTCTCGTCCCGCTACCTCATGAAGCTGTTCACGACCGTCGCCGAGGGGGGTTCCGAAAAAGGGAGGGGTTCCCAAAAGGGCACCCGGGGGGTGCCCAAAAGGGAAGGAGGGGGGTTCCCAAAAGGGCACCCGACTCTTTTGAAGACTCTCCTGAGGAACCTTTTGAGGAACTTCCTGAGGCGAAAGGCCCGGCGGAGCCTGCGATACTGAATGGGAAAGAAGGAAAGGACGAGGCCGGCCGCGCCTCGCCGCGGCCACGCAAACGCCCCGAGCCTGCCGATGCCGGCATTGCCGCGGTCATTCGTGGGTTCAGCACCGATCCCGTCAGGCTGGGGGGTTTCCCATGACCGCCTATCCGATTTCGGCGGTCGACCGGATGAACGCGGCCGCCGCCGCGCTTCGATCCGAGACCGAGCTTCCGCGTCTGATCGAAAAGCATGGATTTGGCCTGGCAGCCGGGCTGCTCGGCCTCGTGGCCGTCAACGGCCTCGTGGCCGGAAACAGCTACTGCGACCCTGACCCTGAAATGCTGGATCGGATCATCGCAAGGTCTCATGCGGTCTCTCGTGTGGCCGGTCGGGCTGACGTCGCCCGAGTGTTCGGCGCGCTCCTGCCGCTTTTCTCGGGCCTGAAGATCAATGATCGGGCCGAATACGTCGGCGCGGTCATGGAGGATGTTTCAATCGGCGCCGAGGACTCTGGCTGGTCGGGCCCGGCGCTCGCGCATGGCCTTCATCGTGTTGCACGAACGCGCCCGGGTTTCGCACCCGATTTGTCGGTCATGATCGGAGCATTCGACACCGCTCAGCGGCGGCTGCAGGAGGGCCTGCAAAATATCCATCGGATCCGAGCCGCGAAGATCGTCGCGCTTAATCCCTCGAGAGAGCCGCGAGGCGACGATGACCTCGTCTGACGACCCGGCGCCGTTCGACCTCACGACCCGCGCTGGTCGCGCCGAGGCCGCACGGGTGGTCGGAGAGGCGCTGGTCGCAGCAGGTCAGCCGCAGCTCGCGCGGCTGATCGCAGCATCGGGCTTGGCGCCCGACGGCCTCCTCAAGACCTTCGGCCCGCTCAGGCGCGGCCGGCCCAAAGGCTCGACCGCCGCGGACCAGCGAGCCGACGTCCTGTGCCAAATCGCCGAGCGTCGATTTCCGCATCTGAGTCCGGCCGCCGTTGCGCCACGCATTGCGAGGCTGCTCGCTGAGTATCGGCAGGCCCATCGAAACCCCACCGGGCGGCCGCAGGACCCATCGGCGCCGGGCAAGTGCGGAGCCGATGATCTCTGCCACGTTTTTTTTCGACTGCTGGGAAACAGAGAAATCCCCGATCCGAAAACGATCGCCCGGTTCCTTCGCCAAGCTCGATAGGTGCCGAAACCGGGATAGTTATTCCGCAGAAAAAATCATCCCTTTTCAGATTAGCCATCTCCGTGCGATGACCAATCAACCGCAAGGAGACTTCATGCCAACCGACCCGCGCCGCCTAATTCCAATCGCCCTCGACTTCGAATCCCGGAGCCGCGATGCGAGGGCCTCGCAGCACCGTCGAAACGAATTGATCGGAGCCCTCAATGAGGCAAGACGCGACCTCGCCGTCGCTGAGGAAAAAAACGGGCGCCGCCTTGAGAATCGAAGGGGCGACCGGAACGA
>CBDCJJ010000005.1:0-343142 GCA_965217805.1 Sphingomonas sp.
CCCACTTTGGTCATGCGCGCCATCGCACGGGCATCCGGATCGGTAAGGGAGATCTGGTCGGCGCCGGTCCGCTCCAGTTCGGCAAGCAGCTCCTTCTGCCGGTCGCGCTTGCCCTGGATGGCTGCGATCTTGTCGGCCAGTTTACCATCGCCCCCCTCAGAACCGCCGCTCAGCCCGTGGTCTTCATCCGCGTCGCCTTCGTCGAGCCGTTTCATATAACCAGCCAGCTTCTCGTCGGCGTCCTGAATGAACCTGGCGAGCGATGCCCGAGTAAAGTTGCGGTTCTTGTTGTTGACCGCCTTGATGCGGGTCCCATCCACCGCCACCAACTCGCGACCGAACAGATCAAGCTGGCGGCAAAGCACCACGAACTCGCGGAACACCGCTTTGAAGGCTGTACGATTGTTACGACGGAAATCGGCAATCGTTTTGAAATCCGGCTTCAGGTGCCGCAAAAGCCATATTGCTTCAATGTTCCGGTGGGTCTCGGCTTCCAGGCGCCGGCTCGACCGCACACGATTGAGGTATCCATAGATGTAAAGCTTGAGCAGATCGGCCGGGTCGTAGCCCGGGCGCCCAGTCCCCTTAGCTTGCACCCGGACAAACCCGGCTGTGACCAAGTCGAGCCCTTCGACAAAAGCCTCAATGAACCGAACCGGATTGTCCGGGCCGACATAATCATCCACCGCTTCGGGCAGCAGCAAAAGCTGCGAGCGGTCCGTTCCAGCTAGATGCGCCATGGTAAAACCAATACCATGCGCTGACATCCGCGGGAATCCTCAGACGGGGTTTTCACACGGTCTGTACAATATGCGCGACAACTCGCGCATCGGACGTGGGCGCGCTACGCTCGTGATTGGGGAGTGAGTCGCATGGCTCGACGCGACCTTTTGACGGGAGACGAGCGCCGGGCACTGTTCGGCGTCCCTCTCGATTGCGTCTCGCTCGCGAAGTTCTACACGGTGTTGACCGAGGACCGGTCACTGATCGAGGCGAGGCGCGGCGACGCCAACCGGCTGGGCTTTGCGATCCACCTGGCCCTGCTGCGCCATCCGGGCTTCGGGTTGTGGCATAACGAGGTGGTACCCGACTTCCTGATCCGGCACATCGCTGACCAGCTCGGCGTGAAATCGGGAGCGATGACCGATTGTGCGCAGCGCGCGCAGACCTGGCTCGAGCACGTCTGGGAAGCGATGAGGGGCCTCGACCTGCGCAGCTTCGAGCCCGGCGACGTGAGCCATGCGCTCCATGTCGTTGCCGACGCGTCGAGCGGGACAGAACGCGGCGTGATCATCGCAACCGCCATCATCAACGACCTTCGCGAACGCCGTATCGTGCTGCCGGCGCCGGCCAGAATAGAGCACATCGGGATCGCAGGAAGGGCAAGAGCGCGCAAGCTCGCGGCCGACTCCATGGTGGACGCGCTTACCTCCGAGCAGATCGCGGCCCTGGATGCGTTGCTCGTCACCGACCAGAAGACCGGGGGCACTCCGCTGGCGTGGCTGCGCGACACGGGCGACAGCCCGTCGGCCCATAATCTGGCCGGCATCCTCGCGCGGCTGGCTCATGTCCGGCGCATCGGCATCGACGCCGGTGTCGGGGAGCGTATCCACGAGCGCCGATTTCACCAGCTCGTGCGCGAGGGGCGGTCGCCCCGGCGTTCCTGCTCTCCGACTACTCGCTCCGTCGCCGGCGGGCGACCATGGCCGCCGCCATGATCGACCTCGAAGCCCGGCTCGCCGACGCCGCGATCGAGATGTTCGGCAAGCAGACCGGACTCCTGTTCGCCAAGGCGCGAGCCTCGCAGAAACGCCGCTACGAGGCGACCACCAGGGACGTGGGCCGCCTGATGCGGCTGTTCGGGTCGACGATCGGAACACTCCGCGGCGCGCGCGAGGACGGGCTCGACCCTTGGGCTGCGCTCGATACCGGTGTCGGTTGGGAGTGGCCGATGAGGTTTCCGTGATCGCCGACCTCGCCCGCGACGCGCCGCTGGTACGAGCGGCCGACAAGTACATGACGTTGCGCCGGTACGCCCCCGCCTTTCTGGATGCTTTCCGGTTCAAAGCCGCGGGCTCGCGCGACGGCGTGCTCGCGGCCGTGAAACTCGTGCGCGAACTGAACACGACCGGCAAGCGCGACGTGCCGGCTGACGCGCCCATGCCGTTCCCGAAAAGCTGGAAGACGGCGATTACCGAGGGTGGCGGCATCGATCGGAGACGCTATGAAACGGCGACCGTGGCCATGGTGCGCGAGCGGCTCGGTTCGGGCGACCTTTGGGTGGAGGGCACCCGTGACCACCAGCGGTTCGACGCATACCTGCTGCCTCGTCCGGACGCCGCGGTGCTCGCTCCCGACCTGCCGTTCGACACGGACGTGGACCGCTACCTCGATGGACGTGCCAAGCTGCTCGACTGGAGGCTGCGCCGGTTCGGCAACGCGCTGAAGCGAGGCACGCTCGATGGCGTCGAGATGAAGGGCAACGAACTGCGCGTGGCCCCGCTCGCGGCGACCACCCCGGCCGAAGCTGACCGGCTCGATGCGCTCGTCGACCGGCTCATGCCGAAGGTCCGCATCACCGAGCTTCTGGCCGAGGTGGCGAGGCGCACCGGGTTCACGTCGGCGTTCCCTGAACTTCGCTCCGGGCGGCCCCACCCCGGCCTGGAGGCGCTGCTCGCGGCCATTCTGGCGGACGCCACCAATCTCGGGATCGAGCGCATGGCCAATGCCAGCCAGGGCGTCAGCTATGCGCAGCTCGCCTGGACACACGGCTGGTATTTGTCGGACGAGAACTACGCGAGTGCGCTGCGCCACCTCGTCGACGCACAGGCAGTGCTCCCGCTCACCCGGCTTTGGGGCGACGGCACCACGTCGAGTTCGGATGGGCAGTTCTTCAGGAGCGGTCGCCGCGGGTCCGCCGGTAGCGTCAATGTGCATTACGGCTCGGAACCCGGGCAGAAGATCTATACCTATGTCGCCGACACCTACGCCCCGTTCCACGCCCGGCTAATCTCGGCGACCGCGGCCGAGGCGCCCTACGTCCTCGACGGCCTGGTCGCCCACGGCACCGGCATCGAGCCGACCACCCATTACGCCGATACCGGCGGCAGCTCCGACCATGTGTTCAGTCTGGCGCATCTGCTCGGATTCCGGTTCGTGCCGCGCTTGCGCGATCTTGCCGATCGCAAGCTCGGCACGTTCGAGGGCCAGGGTCACTACCCCTCGCTGGCGCCGCTCATCGGCCGGCCGATCAACACTGCGGTGATCCGGGAGAGCTGGGACGAGATCGTCCGGCTGGCCGCACCCATCAAGGCGCACGCGGTGCTGCCGTCCGTCATGCTGAAGAAGCTGGCCGCGCACCGTCGCCAGAACCGGCTCGACTTCGCGCTGCAAGAGGTGGGCCGCATCGAGCGCGCGCTGTTTACGCTCGACTGGCTGGAATCGAAGGCGCTCCGGCAGCAATACCAGGCCGGGCTGAACAAGGGCGAAGCCCGGCATTTCCTCGCTCAGGCCGTGTTCGTGCACAAGCAGGGCCGCTTGCGCGACCGCGCGTTCGAGGACCAGGCGCTGAAAGCCTCGGGGCTGAACTTCGTCACCGCCGCCATTGTCTATTGGAATAAGCTCTGCATGGGCCGGGTCGTCGAGCACCTGCGCCGATCGGGCGAGCCCGCCCCCGACGAACTGCTCGCGCATGTGGCGCCACTTGGCTGGCGACACATCAGCCTGACCGGCGATTACCTCTGGCAGAACACCGGCCATGGTGTCGATGATGACGGGTTCAGACCGCTCAACCTCGGCATCGAGCGCACGGCCAAGGTGGCGTGAGCCAGTCGAGGCCAAGCCCCAAGCGCCCGCGTTCCTCAAATGTTCAGCTTACCGCTGTCCGTGTAACAAACCTTGAAGTGCCCCCTTCGTGCGCAACAAGGCGGTGTATATCGCGCTAGGTATATTGCCTGACGGTACGAAGGAAATCCTCGGCATCTGGATCGAGCAGACCGAGGGCGCAAAGTTCTGGCTGCGCGTCATGAACGAGCTCAAGAACCGCGGCGTCGCCGACATCCTGATCGCCGTCGTCGATGGTCTGAAGGGCTTCCCCGAAGCGATCAACGCGGTGTTTCCGGAAACGGTTGTTCAAACGTGCATCGTACATTTGATCAGAAACAGCATGAGCTTCGCATCGTGGAAGGATCGCAAACTTATCCCCCAGTCGCTCAAGAGCGTCTATCGCGCCGAAAACGCCGAGGCTGGCCTGGCTGCCCTGGAGGCGTTCGAAGAAGGTCCCTGGGGCCAGAAATATCCAGCGATCGCGCAGAGTTGGCGGCGCCATTGGGACCAGGTCATCCCGTTCTTTGCGTTCAGTACGGCGATCCGCCGGATTATCTACACCACAAATGCTATCGAGGCTCTGAACTCCAAGCTCAGACGCGCTGTTCGCACCCGAGGCCATTTCCCCGGTTACGACGCAGCAATGAAGCTGCTGTACCTCGTCCTCAATCACGCGGCACAGGAGTGGAAACGGCCGCCGCGTGAATGGACCGAGGCAAAAACCCAGTTCGCCGTGATCTTCGGTGAAAGGTTCGTCATCTGATGACGATAATCGGCCTCGCGCACAAAATATCGGATAGTCCCGTGGCGCGCGAAGAAGCGCCACAGCGTCGACACCGCGACAGCGATCCCCTCGGCGACCAGCGCCGCGCGCAGCTCGACCAGGGTGATGTCAGGAGCCGCCTCGTACAGCGCCCAGATGCGCGTCGCGTTCGCCTCGATCTTCGCCGAGCGCGTGTCGCCGCCCTGCGGCTTGGCCGCCGGCTTGTCCTGGTTGCGATGAAGCGTCGCCCAAAGCGCGCTGCCGCCGCGCGACGCGACAGGCCCCCCGATATGGCGCCTACTATCCGCTCGCGCAGACCCATCGACAACGGCTTGCCCATATGCCCCGGCCTCCTGCAACCGGAGGCATGGCTCAATCAGACTTTCACCCGCTCGGGAATCCCTCGACGATTCACATCGCGCGGAAACTGCTCTAGTATCAACTTCCCTCGACGTAACCTGCGGGATGGCCGCTCGATCACCATCTGCGCTTCATATTGCAAGTTCAGCGTTTTGCGGACGGCTCGCTTTGTCCCTCACATCGCAATCCATCCGTTGCCTGTAGGCTGGCGGACGGGGTCGAAAGGTTCGTGGAGCCCGAAGTTCGGAGCAGCGTGACCAGACCGATGGTAATCAGCGGCATAACGTATATTGCGAGCAGCGCATAAGCAAGGAAACGGTAACCGCTGCCAATCAGCGTCACGAGCCCGAACCGATCCGCGATGAAGATGCATCCGATGAGCAGCGCTGCGGCGATCGTGCCGCGCGCGCGGTAGGAGAGTTGCCGCTCACGGTGGCGGTACCACGCGGCGGCGATCCGCTCATTGATCGCGTGTACCGACCCGGTACCGCTTTCAAGTAACGCGGCAAAGATCATCAATTGAAAGAGGTAATGAAAGGCCGGCAGATCAAGCCGACGCAGGATGAAGTCGGAAGGCAGCGTTTCCTGCGCGATTGTGGGGTAGAAGCCGAGCATGCAGGTAAAGAACAACAATGCCGGGAGCATTGCCAGCGGTCCTGCCACCAAGCCGGCAATTACCGCGTCGCGGCGGCTGGTCAAATGGCGGATCACTGGCAGGATCACCACCGCGCCGACCACGTTGTAGCATGCATAGGTCAGCCCGTTCAGCGCCCATCTGCTATCCGGGACGACAGCACCAAAGGCATGGCCGATGCGATCGCCGAAACGCGTGACGGCAAGAACGACAAAGAGAATGTAGACACCGTAGAGCAGGAACGTCACGTATTTGAACAGCCGTTCTACCGAGGCGTTGCCGAAGGTCGCGAACAGCGCGATCGCAATCGCAAGCGCGAGTGTGCCGGCGATGGCAGGCAAGCCCATGGTTGCAGCACCGATCGCGCCGGCGGCGGCACCGAAGACCGACAGGATGAGGATCACGAACAACACGTAGGCGATCTCGAAGATTACCCAGAACGGACCGAGCAGGGCCTGAAAAAAGGTGCGGTAATCGTATCCGCCGACTTCCCGGGCAAAAGCAAAGGTAATGGCGCAGGCCAGGCTCCACACCCCCATCGCCAACAGCATCCCTGCCAGCCCGCCCCAGGGGCCGCCGGGCATAAAGAATTCGGCGAGTTCACGCCCTGTTGCATAGCCGCCGCCGATCACCACCGCCTTGAACGCAAAACCGGGCAGCAGGAAACGCTGGAACCAGGTCGAGTTCGGATCGGGCCGCGATGTCGCCATCAAGCCGCTTGCAAACAGCTATCGATGAGCCGATCGAAAAGGCTGCCGCGACGTACCGGATCGGCGACTGGCAACCCCAGCCGCTTACTTTCGGCTTTCATCAGACGCTCAGCATCTGCCGCGGAATATTTGCTGGTGTTGAACGAGACACCGCCGCAGCGGATCGCGGCGTTGGTACGGCGACCGAGTGCGATCGTCAGTTCGATTATTTCCTCGATGCCGGGCAGGTCGAATGCCGGCAAACCGAGTAATTCGGTGCGGTCCGGATCATGACAGACGACGAACACGTCCGGCTGGCTGCCGTGGAGCAAGCCAAGTGACACGGCCGCATATGCCGGGTGCGTCAGCGATCCCTGTCCCTCGATCACGTCCCAGTGTTCGGCGTCGGCATCCGGCGAAAGCCGTTCCGCTGCGCCCGCTTCGAAATCGGAGATCACCGCATCCATGGGTATCCCTGAGCCGGCGATCATGATCCCGGTCTGGCCTGTCGCGCGAAAATCGGCGGCAATGCCGCGCGCGGCGATAGCGTCGGCAATGGCGAGAGCAGTATATTTCTTGCCGAGCGCGCAATCGGTACCGACAGTCAGCAGGCGCTTGCCGCTGCGTTTGGTGCCGGTAGCGACCGTCAGGCCGTGCGGCGGCATGCGCACATCTATCAAACGCCGGCCGAGCCTATCGGCCGCTTCGGCAAGTTCCGGAATCTCACGCAGTTGCGCGTGCATGCCGCTGATGATGTCGAGTCCGGCTTCAAGCGCATCGATCAACGTCGGGCGCCAACTCGGCGAAATAAACCCTCCCTTGTTGGCGACCGCGATGATCATTGAGCGTGCTCCCGCGGCGGCGGCTTGCGCGGGCGTCATGCGCGGCAAGCCGGTCGTCACGGCCAAAGGATCGCTCGCGCACTCGCCGACGCACTTGTCGCTGGCCCAATCGCGCAACCCGAAAGCCGTCTTGGCAAAGCCTGCTTCAATCGTGTCGCCGACGAACAGCAAATATGGTTGCGGCAGGACCAGCGTTCCTGGCTCGTCCCCTGCAGGACCGTTCAATTTCGCAAACCTTCGGCCGATTTTCTGCTCGGACAATTTCCCCTGCGCGTCTGTTGATTCATAATCCAAATCCTCCGCTACGCTTCAGAAGCGCGAGTTTCTCCGCCCATCGAATATCCGTTATCTCAATAAACTTTCGGTCCCGGGCGGCGCACTTCGCTGCTATTTCTCGACTGTTTCGGGATGAAGATGCTTGCCCAGATAGCTATCTGTAGCCCGGAAAAGCGTGAGCCACGACGCGTACCGCGTAAGATCATGGACTTCGTTGGGCATCAGGATTTGCTCGAACGGAATTTTATGGGCACGCAAATCCCGGATCAGCTGGCTCGATTGCTGAAGGGGCACGTTACGATCGTCATCGGCATGCACTACCAGCACCGGAGAATGCCAGTCTTCGATCGTCGAGACCGGCGAGGATTTTACCGCCAGCTTGCGCACTTCAGGATCATCGATCGGCTGACCGATGGCGGCGAACAACGATGCCCAGTCGTAGACGCCCGCATAATCGACGCCGACCGCGACGGAATCGGAAGCGCGGGCCAAAGCGAGCGCGGTCATCAACCCGCCGTAACTGCCGCCCCATGAGCCGATCCGCTTCCCATCGACATCGCCCCGTCCTTTCAAATAATGGATTGCCCCGAGGATATCCGCCGTTTCGCTTCCCCCGCCCATGCCAAAGCCCGGCGCCTCGCGATAGTTCATCCCGTAACCGATGCCACCGCGATAATTGACCGACAGCACAACATAGCCTTGCGCAGCGAAATATTCGTTGAGCGCATACATATAGCTATACGCCGACATATAGTGGAAGCCGGCGAGCATTTGCCGCGGCGGGCCGCCGTGGAAAAACAGGATCGCCGCATGCTTGCCGTGCCCGGTATCGCCGGGCGGAAGAAAGATCTGGCCATGCGTGAGTTTGCCGTCAGCCGCATTGAACGTCACCGATTGAGGCGTCACAAGTTGTGCGCCGGGGAAGGAGGTGGGTGTCGCCTTCGGAGCGAGCGGACGCCAGCTTCCATCAGCCGCCATCACCGGCGTCAGTTGGCTCGTTGCCGTGCTGCGCAGGGCATAGATTGCGCCATCCGCTGCTAGTTGCGGATAGGCTTCGATGCCGGACCCCAATTTGACGACGAGCTCGGCGGCGCCCCGTGCGGTGTCAACCTTCCAGACATGAAGGCGGTCGATGTCGTTCTGGTTCGAAGCGAAGACCAGTTCGCGGCGCGCGGGATCAAGCGTCATGTACGCAGTCTCGAAATTACCCGAAGCAACCGGCCGGACGCCGCCTCCGACGGACGCGACTGCGTAAGGTAGCAGCCAGCCTGTCTTTTCCCAAGGGAAGATCAATCGATTATCAGCGGTCCATAGCAGGTTATGGTCGGAGAGTGTCGGATGGAACACGCTTCCCTCGCCGCTATCGGCTCGCCAGACCTCCTGTGTCGCGCCGGTTTCAGCCTCGGCAACCCGGATTGACCAGGGAAGTCCGGCAGGATGGCTGAGAAATGGCGATATTTTCTGGGTCGGTATCCGAATGTAAGCGAGCTTTGTGCCGTCGGGGGAGAAGGCAGGCGACATATCCCGGTCGAAGCTCGGTCCCATCCAGCCGATTCTATTTTTGCCGGTGTCATACACGCCAATCAGCGAATGTTCGCTGCGATTGCTGACGAAAGCAAGCTTTGTCCCGTCGGGCGACCAGAGCGCTTGCGTCACGACGCCTTGATCGATGAGCAACGGTACCGGCATGCCGCCGCCGTACGGATCGACGCTCATAATCTGATGACCGTCAAGATAGATCAGCCGGCTGCCATCCGGCGAGAAGCTCGGCGCATAACCGTTACCGACCTTGTGAGGTGCACCGCCCGATACCGCCACCACCCAGATTTCACGCGGCATCGGCCCATGGGGCGCGCTGTCGACATTGGCCGGTTTGCCGTCTTCAAGCGTCTGTCCACGTACATAGGCAAACAGTCTGGTATCTGGCGACCAGGTGAGCTCGCCGATATCAAACCCGTCATCGGAGCGGTAATCGGTGACTTGGCGGGCCGCACCACTCGCCGGGTCAACGACCCAGATGTTGCGTACGCCTTTGGCGTTGAACACCCAGGCCGCACCGTTTCCCTTTGGCGCTGCCACTAAACTCGTCGGATAGGGAGCCTGCATCACGTCAGCGATCGTGAAAGGCGTTCTGTCGGCAGCATGCGCGTAGCCGACGCACCCAACTAACAAACCCACCGCCGGCACACTTGAACGCGCGACCCCAAAAAATGCCATATTCAGCCCTTGCCTTGCCTTGGCGGCCTATGATCCCGAAACGACAATTATGTCCCAATTCGAAAACAGTCAATTGCTCAAGAATATCTCAGGGACCGATAGCGGTTGATAGCCGGGCAAATTTCTCTCGCCGCAGTTCAGCATTCCCGACGATATTCGTTTAGGTCACCGCCGCGAAACATCGAGGAGACCGATTGTCCGATCCGAAAACTATGTCATGATGGAATAGGGAGACTCAGCGGTAAGTAATATGCATATCTTCGAGAGGATCGTTCACCCGTCGCCGTTTCGCAAGCGCCAAGCCACGGTGCCGTCGCCGAGTGGATATGGTCTGTTCACCGCGTTTATACGGATCGTAGGCGGTTTGGCGTTGATGTTCGCGGCGCTGATTCCGGCTATCGCCCAAACGCCGCATCGCGCGCAGTTGAACCCGCTGATCCCCGAACAGAGCGCTGCTGCGCCAGCATCCGGCACTGCCGAGCCGCCGCCGCGGAGCAACCGTTCGGGAGCAGAACTGACCAAAACAGACGTAGATACCTGGCTCGACGGATACATACCTTATGCATTGCAGTCGGGCGACATTGCCGGTGCCGTCGTCATAGTCGTGAAAGACGGGCATATCCTTACGCAACGCGGCTTCGGTTATGCCAACGTCGAGAAGCGGCAGAAGGTCGATCCGGTCGCCACGATGTTCAGGGTCGGCTCGGTCTCCAAACTCTTTACCTGGACGGCAGTGATGCAGCAGGTTCAGGCCGGCAAGCTCAGCCTCGATCGCGACGTCAACGACTATCTCGATTTCCGTATCCCGCCGAAGTTCGGCAAGCCGATCAACCTGCGGAACCTGATGACTCATACGCCGGGTTTTGAGGAGACGATAAAATATCTAATCGTATACGATTCCAAAAAGCTGCCGCCGCTCAAAGCGGTTCTCGATCGCTGGATACCCGAGCGAATTTATGCGCCAGGCACGATGCCCGCATATTCGAATTACGGCGCGGCACTCGCCGGATATATCGTCGAGCGCGTTTCCGGTGAACCGTTCGAAGAGTATATTCGCCACCACATCTTCGCGCCGCTGAGCATGACGAGCTCAAGTTTCTCGCAACCTCTGCCGCCAGCGCTTATGGCGCGGATGTCCAGGGGCTATACGCTTGCTTCGCAACCCGCCGGAAAGTTCGAGTTGATCCGCGTAGCACCGGCGGGCGCTTTGTCGACTACCGGCCCGGACATGGCTCGCTTCATGATCGCACATCTCACCGGGGGTGGCCCGTTACTGAATCCGCAGACCACGCATTTGATGCATTCGCCTGCTAATCGACCGGTCGCAGGCCTGCCGGCGATGGCGCTCGGCTTCTATCACGAAGATCGGAATGGCGTGACGATCATTGGGCATGGCGGCGACACGGCCATGTTCCATTCGGACCTTCACCTTTATCTGGGTAAAGGGGTAGGGTTGTTCATTGCACTCAACAGCACGGGCAAGCAGGGCGCGGCAAATCCGGTGCGCGACCGGCTCTTTGCAGAATTCACCGGCCGCTATTTTCCGGCGTCGACCGCGTCATTACCAACGGCGAAGTCCGCGCACGAAGACGGTGCGGCGATGGCCGGCCATTATATCAGCAGTCGGCGTTCGGACAGCAACTTCGCGCGGAGCGCGACGCTTTTGGGCAACGCAACGGTCTCGCTCAATGCGGATGATACGATCAGCGTGTCGAACCTGATCGACGCGGCGGGCGTACCGAAGCGTTGGCGCGAGGTAGGGCGGTGGCGCTGGGTCGACGCCGGCGGCGATGATCAGCTCGGCGCCGTCGTTAAAGATGGTCATATTGCCTATTTCTCGACCGCTCAACTTGCGCCGATCACGGAGATGATACCCGCACCTCCCGGACTTAACGCAGGCTGGATGGTGCCGGTCACGCTGACCGCGCTGTTCGTCATGCTGGTGACCGCAATCGGTTGGCCGGTAGTGGCGCTCGTGCGCAGGCATTACAAGGCCGCCCTACCGCTAACGAAGCGTGATCTTCGGCTGCATCGTTCGCTGCGCATCACCGCCTGGCTCATGTTGGTCATTGCGGTTGGCTGGTTCACGATCATCGCAATGATGGGCAGCCATCTCGAAATGCTTGACGGACGGCTCGACGGCTGGATGTGGTTGCTCCAGATCCTGGCGTTGCTAGCCGTCGTCGGCACTGCGCTGGCGCTCTGGAACGCTTACGCCGTGACGGTGAACAACGATCGCCGCTGGGTCGCGACAGGATGGTCGATCATCGCGGCGCTTGCCGCGGTGTTCCTGCTGTGGCTGGCGTTCGATCTCCGGCTGATCACGTTCAACGTGAATTTCTGATCGCAAATCGTATGAGGACAATCGACGATGCTGAAGCCTGCCCTGCTCATCCCTGCCGCCCTGTTCGCCGTGGCGGCAGCACCCCCGAACAGTGATTATCAAGCGCGACTTGCAAGAGTGTTAAAAGAAGTACCGCTGATCGATGGCCACAATGATTGGGCGGAGGTGCTTCGCGAACGCGAAGGCGACCAGCGATGGACGCTGGATGTGCGCGATTTGAGCGCCGGACAGGTACATTACGACACCGATATCATCCGATTGCGCAAGGGCATGGTCGGCGGGCAGTTCTGGTCGGTTTGGGTTTCCTCCGCGCTGCCGGGACTGGAAGAGGTCAAGGAAACGCTCGAGCAGATCGATCTTGTGAAGAGCATCATCGCGCGATATCCGAATGATTTCGCGTTAGCGCGTACGGCCGCTGACGTGCGCCGCATTCACGCGGCCGGCAAGATCGCCTCGATGATCGGCGTGGAGGGCGGCAACCAGATCGATGAGAGTCTGTCGGTGCTGCGCGCCTATCATGCGCTCGGCGCCGGTTATCTCACATTGACGCATTCGCGCACGATATCATGGGCGGATTCGGCGACGGACGACCCGCGGCACGACGGACTGACGCCGTTCGGTGAAAAAGTTGTGCGCGAGCTCAATCGTCTCGGCATGCTGGTTGACCTGAGCCATGTGAGTGCCGCAACGATGCGCGACGCGCTGCGCGTTTCAAGGGCGCCGGTGATATTTTCACACTCCGGCGCGCGGGCGCTGGATGATCATCCGCGCGATGTCCCCGATGATGTGTTGAAGCTGGTCGCACAAAACAGAGGTGTGGTTATGGTGACCTTTGCCGAATCCTATGTATCCGATGCATATCGGCGTTGGTCCGCAGACAAGCGGGCGGAGCAGACCCGGCTCAATTCGCCACCGTTCGACGGACTCTATATCGGTCAGCCCGACAAGGCAAAGGCGGCGATGGCCGTTTGGTTGAAGGACCATCCGGCCCCCAAGGTGACGATCGGTGAGGTGGCCGACCATATTGAGCATATCGTCAAGACCGCTGGGGTGGATCACGTCGGTATCGGTTCGGATTTCGACGGTGTCGACGAGATGTTGCCCGACGGAATGGAAGATGTCAGCACCTATCCCGCGTTGCTCACCGAACTGATGTGGCGTGGCTGGTCCGACAAGGACATCGGTAAGGTCGCCGGCAACAACGTGCTGCGCGTTATGACCGAAGCTGAACGGGTGGCTGCTTCGATGGCGAACGTTCTCCCCGAAACCGGCAGCGAAGCGTCGATTGACGGAGCAAAGCCAGCGGCCGGCTCCTAAGTCTCCCTGTCGGCCGGATCTAGGTTGAGTTCGCCAGGGTCAGTCGCAAAGGCATTGGATTAACAACGGTCGACGTTCGGGGTTCCGCGCAGGGGATGCGGTGACGCTCACTGCTGAACGCGTTCGAGCATCAGGTCCTGATAGTCGAAGCTGAAATCCGCGGTGGGCGACACCGGTTTCAATGTCGCGCGTACCGCTGCCCCGTTCATGTCGACATCGAAGGTAACATAGGCCGGCTCAATGCCCTTGTCGGCGAAGCGCGCGACGAAACTATCATATTGATAATGCTCCAATCGTCCGGTCATCCTCGGCGTGTTGACGAAGTTGATGGTCAAGCCGCGCGCGTCCTGGCCGATGATGACGCGGCCATACCACGCGTTCTGATACGTCCCGGCATAGCGTGTAAGCGGCAGCGTGGGGCCGGCCGGGGCGGGTTTGGCGGCGCGTTCCGTCACCGTTTGTGCGGCCGATGCCAGCCGGCGTTGGATATAGGAGGCATAGCGGGCGGGCCAATCCTGCGATGGTCCGTCAAGATAATGGTCCAGCAACTCGTACATCAGCCCCATTCGCGTTGGGGCGTCCTCACTGTTCTGGGTAATCGCGAAGCCGACATCCTTGGCGGGTATCAGCACGACCACCGTCGTAAAGCCGAACACGCCGCCTGCGTGCCAGACAATGCGCGCGCCGCGATAGTCGCGCACTTCCCAGCCGAGCGCATAGTCTTGGAAATGCGGCTGCGTTCCCGCCAGCTCGGGCGGGGCAGGAGCGATCGGCTCGATCGTTTGCGGTGACCACATCTCGGCCGAAGACTTGTCGCTGAACAGCCGCCCGCCGCCGGGCAGGGCACCATGCGCGAGCTGGATCGTCAACCACCGCGCCAGGTCGTTGGCCGATAGGGCGAGCAGACCGGCGGGAGTCGAGGCCGGATTGAGCTCGTCCCGCTCATCGATAACCTGTTGCGCACCCAACCCACGAACCGTTCCTCCGATACGCGCATGCGGCTGGGCCCGATTGACCGTCGCTAGCCGGTGATCGGCATCGCTGGTCGCGGTGCGCATCCCTGCCGGAGCAAATACGTGCTCGCGGACATAATCCTCATAGGTTTGCCCGCTCACCGCCTCGATCAACTCTCCTGCAACAACGTATAAGATATTGTCATAGGCATAGCCCGATCGGAAACTTGTCGCAGGCTTGAGGAATCGTATCCGGCGCGTAATCTCCTTTCGCGACAGCGTCCCGCGCGGCACGATCATCAAGTCGCCTTGCCCGAGGCCGAGGCCGCTGTGATGACTGAGCAGATCGCGCACCGTCATCTCGCGCGTGACCCAAGGGTCGTACATCTGGAATCCGGGCAGCTTGTCAGTGACCTTGTCGTCCCATGAAAGCTTGCCCGCATCGACCAGGGTGGCGAGCGCGGCGGTGGTGATCGCCTTGCCGGTCGAGCCGGTCATGAAGATCGTATCCGTATCGACCGGGGTGCGATCCCCAAGCTTCCTGACGCCGTAGCCGCGCGCCAGCGTCACCTTGCCATGCTCGACGATCGCGATCGCCATACCGGGAACGCCCGTCTGTTTGCGCAGGGCGTCAACGCGAGCGTCGAACCCGGCGGGCGGGTCGGCCAGCGCGGGGGCGGCCACCCCGATCAGGATTAGAGCGATCAACCTCTTCATGCGACCTCCAATAAGCTATCCGAAAGCTGCGTCAGCGTTGATTGTTTGACGACGGCGCGGGTCCCTCGGACGACACGCCGGCCGCAAATGATCGGCGTACCGCCCATCGGACCGTCAGAACGCCGCCGTGACGCTCAGCCCTGCTGTCCGCGGACGGATCATTCCGGTTTGCACTGCGCCGTTCGGAATACCGGTAATTGACGACACCGAGGTTTTTCCGTCGGAATTGGTCAGGTTGCGGGCATAAGCCTCGATCGTATAGCGGCCGACCTCGATGCCGGCGCTGAGGTCAACGCTCGCATAAGACGGAATGACGGCACGCCGACCGAACGAAGCGATATAAACCGCGTCGAAAGGTCCCCTCTGCTTTGAGAGGAAGCGAAGTGACCCGCCGAAGAATGCTTGGACGTTCCCAGTCAACGCCCATTGATAGTCACTGTTCAAGCCGATGCTGTACCGCGGCGTGTAAGGAAGTTTGTCGCCGGTAAATCCACTTGCCGCCGGGGCATCGGACGTAAGACGGGCATTGGTGAACGCGCCGTTGCCGGATACCGTCAAACCAGGTGTCGGATGCACGGAGGCGGTTAGTTCGATACCGTCGCTTTTTGCAGAGCCGCCGTTGCCGTTGTACGTGAAGGGTCCGGTATCGGTCTGAACAACTGTCGCGAGTTGGATGTTTTTCCAGTCAATGTGGAACGCGTCGATATCGATCGATGCCATGCCGTCCACAGTTTCCGCCTTCAGCCCAACCTCATAGCTTATGACCGAGTCCGAACGGAAGACGCGCGCTGCGTCCGGCGCGCCGGGCGGCAACGCGTTAGGCCCGCCCGGGCGGAAGCCCTTGGCAACGCGGCCATACAGAGACGCATGGCGGCTAAACTTGATCTTCGGGGCGACCGAATAAGTAAACACCCCTTCCGACGAATTCTGCGTAAAATTTGAAGGACCGCCCGCCAAGATCCCGTCCCCTATCTGGATCGCGTCTTGCGAATTGTGGCTGTACCGCCCGCCAAGATCGATGTCGAAATACGATCCCAGATGGAAGGTTCCGTTGGCGAAGCCGGCCTCTTCTTCATATTTCGACTTTAGCCTTATAAAGCCGAGTACCGGCGGCGTAGTGATCGGTGCCAACGTGCCCGTCGTCAAAGGCAGAAAGTTTTGAAACAGTAACGCATTCTCGTGGTTGTAATAGCCGCCAACGATCAGATCGATAGCCGAACCAACGGAACGAGAAAGTCGTACCTCCTGAGTAAATCGCTTCAGATTGGTGTTCTGATCATTGATGAAGTTTGATGTGCCGTAGATGCCGCTCAGCAACGTTCCGAACGGGCCGGTCGGTCCAAAATAATATGTGTAATCCGTCCGGGCAGGCTGCTTCTGCGTGCTGTAGCTTGTCGATGACGTCAGCGTCGCGAAGCCGAGATCGAACTCTCCGACACCGTTGTAGAGGCGGTAGCGGATGTTTGTATAAGGATTGACGAAGATTGATTCGGTCGGTCCGCCATACAATGTGCGCAGCGTTGCGGCGTCGCTTTCTTCGACGGAGGGGGAATTGACATCGATGTTTTGAAGCAGCGCGTTCAGTTGCAGCGATATGGCGGTGTTCGGCTTCCATAACAGTGAGGCGCGTCCGCTGTACAGTTCGGAGTCGTTGACATTGCGGCGGACCTGTGATCCGACCGTGCCGATCGAATCAATCCATCCGCCGTTCTTTCGATAACTGCCCGACGCCCGGACAGCGAGCGTATCCGTGAGCGGCAGGTTAACGACGGCATTGCCGTAATAGGAGATATCGCCGCCTTCAGTCGTCTCGATCCCGGCGCGACCGCGAACCAACAGCCGAGTGGTATCGGGTGCGTTAGTGACGAACTTGACCACGCCTCCAAGCGAACTGGCACCGTACAGCGTTCCCTGTGGACCGCGCAGAACCTCGATCCGGGCGACGTCGAACGTGTCGAAATCACCCGCCAGCACCGCTCCGTTGGCCAATCCTGTCGATGATCCGAACGGCGTTTCGTCCTCATAAACTGCGACGGTCGACGAAATCCCCCCGGTATTCAGTCCTCGTAGGATCAAACGACCTGCTCCCGGGGTGTCCTGAGTAAGTTGCAGGCCCGGCACGAGTTTAAGGTAGTCCTGAAAACCCGTTGTCACCTGACGCTCAAGCGTAGCGCCCGAAACGACAGAGATCGATAGCGGCACGTCGAGCAATGTCTGTTCGCGCTTCTGCGCGGTCACGACGATATCTTCGGTCATGCCGCCCGAAACCTTCGGTGCTCCAGGCTGCTGCTGGTCGTCAGGCGGCGGCGGTGCCTGTTGAGCCCAGGCAGGCGCGCACGTCAGCAGTGCGGTGACGGCGGTCGCGGACAGCAGAACCCTTCGGATGACAAGCATGGAAATCTCCCCTTTTGGTGTTATCGAAAAAGCATCGCTCCAGCGCCTTTCTGTTTGGACCAGTTTCGTCTCAAACGGAAAATCGCGCAAGCGGATTAACCCCGCTGGCGACGTTTTAGGCGTATCTGTTGCTCGCGTGCATCGGTCAGACGCAGCATGCATGCGGCCAGAAGGGCAATCCCGGCCAGCATCGCGAAGAAGACGTCCCGCTCCATGCGGGTCCACAGCGTGCCGACGATACCGCCGAACAAACTGCCCGTGAAACTTGCGAGAAACCAGGCCGCAACCGTGGTCGCGCCGAGTCCCGCCGGTGCCAGCCGCGCGAAAAGGCCGAGTCCGGTCGGCAGAATGAAGAGTTCGCCGAGGGTGAGGATCACAAAGAACAACACGAACCAGGGCCACGCGGTCCGCGAGCTTCCGTGTGTCCAGGCCAGGACCGCAAGCATAAGGAAGGCGACCGCGACAATTAGCGCGCCCGTCGCCATTCGTCTTACCGGCGCTTCGGGCTGGCCCTTCGCGCTGCGGTACCGCCACCAGGCCAAAAGCGGCGGGGTTAGCAGCATCACGAACAACGGATTGAGCGAGATGAACCAGCTCATCGGAATCGCGAACGTTCCGACGCTTTTGTCGACGCCCTTATCCGCCCACAGGGCAACCGTATTACCGATCTGTTCATAGGCGCCGCGGAAGACCGTAACCGCGATCGCGATCAGGATCAGAAGAAACACGGTCTGCCGGTCAAAGCGGCCGCGCGGGATAATGCCGGCGGCATCGTTTGGCGTCTTGGTTTGTGCGGGAAGGTAACGCTGGCCCCAGAGATAGATCGCAAGCCCGGCGCACATCCCGATCCCTGCCAGCCCGAACCCCCAATGCCAGCCATATAGCTCCCCGAGCGTGCCGCAGGCGAGCGGTGCCAGGAAGCCCCCAACGTTCACGCCGACATAATAGACATTATAGGCGCGACCGATCCGAGGGTCGCCAGGCTCGTACAGGTCGTCGATCTGGCTTGGCAAGCTCGGCAGGAACAGGCCGTTGCCGAGCGCGATCGTCGCAAGCGCGGGATAGAAGAGCGGCGGGAACGTCATCATGAAATGGCCGGCGGCCATGATCGACCCGCCGATGATGATCGCGCGTCGCTTTCCGAGCCACCGATCGGCGATCAGGCCTCCGACGATCGGGGTAAAATAGGCGCCGGCGGTATAGATTCCGTATATCACGGACGCGTGCGCCTGACCGAACAGCAGCTCCTTCGTCATGTAATAGACGAGGAGCGCACGCATTCCGTAGTAGGAGAATTGCTCCCACATATTGGTCAGGAACAGCACGGTCAGCCCGCGCGGATGACCGAACCAAGAGCGCTCGACGGTCATGCCCGGGTGGCTTCGGGTGCTCCCCACACTTCAGGTCCGGCCCAGAGTTCGCCGTCAGCGTAGCGCACGCTGGGGCGGCGATCTTCGGCGAGGAAGGTCGGACCGTCGAGATCGACGAGATCGCATAGCTGCCCGAGGACAAAGCCGGGCGCCGTGGCCAGGCTGGTGCCGATCATCGTGCCGACCATGACGCCGAGGCCGAGGCGGCGTGCTTCCGCCGCCATCAACAGCCCCTCGGTCAACCCGCCGCACTTGTCGAGTTTGATGTTGACGACGTCGAACCGGCCCGGCGCGCCGGCGAGATCGGCGAGCGACAGCAAGCTTTCGTCGCCTGCGACC
Organism: Sphingomonas sp.; assembly: GCA_965217805.1. Classification (GTDB taxonomy): domain Bacteria; phylum Pseudomonadota; class Alphaproteobacteria; order Sphingomonadales; family Sphingomonadaceae; genus Sphingomonas. The sequence goes on from CBDCJJ010000005.1 coordinate 19,041, forward strand.
GGCAGCGGAGAATCGAAGCCGTCGAGATCGGCGTCCCGCCCGCGCGGCAATGGCTGTTCGAGAAGCGACACGCCAGATTTCACCAGCCCTTCGGCCAACTGCGGCAATTCGGCCGCCGAGAAACCCTGATTACCGTCGACGCCGAGCCATATGTCGGGCCGGGCCTCGCGCACCGCGCGAACGCGTTCAAGATCGAGATCGAGATCGCCGGTGAGTTTCATTTTGATCGATTTGGCATCGCGGTAACCACGCGCGACGGCGGCCATCGCTGCCGGTTCACCCGCACTGACCGTGAAGGTCGTACGGAGCGGTCGCGGTTCGGCCAGCCCGGCTAGGGACCAGACCGGCCGTCCGCTGCGCTTCGCTTCCAGATCCCACAGCGCCGCGTCGATGGCGTTGCGCGCACCGCCGGGCGGCAGGATCATGCGCAGTTCCTCGCGGGTCGGACCGTCCTCGATCCGGTCGCGTGCCGCAGCGATCGCCTCGATCATGCGGGCGGGATCGTCGCCGAGATAATAAACCCCCGCCGCTTCGCCTGTCCCGCGGTGCTCTCGATCGTCGAGCACGACCGTAACGATCTCCGCGGTCTCGAATACGTGACCCGAGATACGGAACGGCGCCGCCAGCTTTAGGCAGTCGACCTTGGCGTCGATACGGAGCCGGGGCATCAGTATTTCACCGTCATTGCCATGAGGCTGAAGATAAAGGCGACGTAAAGGCCGATCAGCGTGGCCAGGAGGATCAGCACGCTCCACAATTTGCGTGTCCAGGGACGATCGTCGCGCCAAGTAAGCCAGGCGTTCCAGGCCGCGATGCCAACGGCGCCGACCGTAATGATTGCGGTCGCGATCTGCAGCAGCATCATCGGAACGTTCGATGCGTCCGAAAGCAGGTTCAAGTTGGAAAACAAGACCGTGACGGCGATCATCCAGACCACCGCGAGCGCGACGTCGAGGCCCGCCATGATCCGCGTAGCACGATACGCCCGGCGAGCAGCGCCGGTGACTGCGAGTTCCGACTTGTAGCGGCGGCGAACGAACCAAGTGAAAGGCCAGTACAGGAAAGTCAGCAACAGCACCGCAAGGCTGAAATACAAGGCCGGTTTGATCCAGGTCGAGGCGCGGGCGCCGGGTACGCGATCATAGACGATGAACGGCGAGACAAGGTCGAAACTCCAACGGACGACCTTGCCGTCGATGACTTTCGCGGCGAGCCGGCTGTGACCGCCAGCGACGCGCCAAACCCACGGCGCAATTTCGACCCAGTGGCTCGTTCCGCCTCCTGCGTCCTTGAGGTCGGGTATGACCAGATCACCCTTTGGCCCGACCGTCACCTTCGTCTGGCCCAGCAAATACACGAGGGACAGGAAGCTTGTGCTGTTCCGGCGGCTGCCCTCCCACAACCCCGTCATCGCCTGGGCATGGGCGGCAGCGGTTCGTGCATCGACGCGACCGTCCTTTCCGGTGGAGGGGAAGTACCGGTCGGCGAAGTCTTCGAACAAGGCGGAGCGAAGAGTGTGAGCCGATCCTTCCTTGCCGGCACTGTTGAACGACATGTAAAGTCCGACACCCTCGCCCATGAAGAGATGGAGCGATGTGTGGAAGTTCGACAGATCGCCCAAGTGACCGATCACTTCACGGCCGTTGATGTTCGTCTCGAAGAAGCCGAGTTCCATCCGGTTGAGCGGTGGGACCAGCGAATAGGGATTTACCTTGCTCAGCGGACTGTCATGCATTTCATGCGCGGTTCTCGGATCGAGAATGCCGCGACCGTTCTCGAGATGCGCAATCATGAATCGTGCCATATCGACGCCCGACGCGGACATCGAACCGGCAGGGAAGGGCCCGACATTCTCAAACGGCTTGGCCGGTACGGATGCCTGCGGATAACCGACCGCCATGAACGGCGCTAATTGACGCGGCAACGGCTGGCGAAACGTGGCATAGCGCATGTCCAGCGGCCTGAAGATGCGTTGCTCGACATAATCGTCGAACGGCATGCCCGATGCGCGTTGCACTATGTATCCCGCCAGCGTCGCTCCCCAGTTCGAATAGGCAGGCGTCGTACCCGGTGCGTAAATGCGTTTGGGAATCCACGTCTTCATGAACGCCTGAAGCGACATTAAAGTCTTCGGGTCGTCGTTGATCAGGTATTTGACCTGTTCCTCAAACCCTGTCGTGTGGGTCATGACCTGGCGAAGCGTGATCGGCTGACCGTGATACGGCGGTATTTTGAAATCGAGATAGGTGTTGATATCCGTATCCAGATTGAGCTTGCCCGCCTGCACCAGCTGCATGACGGCAGTCCATGTGATGAGCTTTGACACCGATCCCACCCGGAACAATGTCCGGTAGACGTCGATCGGCTTCTTGTTCGCGATGTCGGCATAGCCGTAGCCCCGCGCGGACAGCACCTTGCCGTCCTTGACGATCACGACTTCCGCGCCGGCGATGTCGCCCGAATGAAGCGCGTAGGGCATGTAGCCGTCGAGCCACACGTCGACATCCTGTGCCGTCAACTGATGCGCCGACTGTGGGACCGGTACGCGCGCCTCCGTAGCGACGGCCGGGTTGGGAGCGAGCGGGGTCGGGGACAGCGATGCCGGCTGCTGCGCCGGCGAGGCCGCGCTTGCAAGCGCCAGCGCGCCTATCGCCAACTTCTTGAAAAATTTCATCGCCCACCCTTTCCAGAACGCCTTGTTGCCCAAAGGACAACCAAGCCTTACAACTATTGGCACCCCGCCTGATCAGGATAATGTGAGCGCAATCGGAAACGCGGTCAACAGCTTTGAGAGAAACATCGTGTCATCTCCTCCCACACCGACGCTCGGCAGCCTTCTTCGCGGACTGCGTAACCGTAATCAATGGACCTTGAAGCAAATGAGCGGCAAGACCGGGATACCGGTCTCCACCCTTTCCAAGATAGAACATGACCGCCTGACGCTCAGTTATGACCGGCTTCAGCAACTCAGTCGCAGGCTTGGCATGCGGATGAGCGAGCTGTTCGTTGAAGACGACGATGACAATAGCGAGGTCGTCGTTACCGCAAGGCGAAGTGTCGGAAACTTGGGAAATGCGTTCAGGATCGAGACTCCAAACTACGACTATTACTATTTATGCTCCGAGCTCCGAAGAAAACGTATGATACCGGTAATCGCCAAAGTACGCGCGAGATCCTTGGATGAATTCGGCCCGTTGGTACGTCATTTGGGGGAAGAGTTCTTTTACGTTATAACGGGAAGTATCATTGTTCACACCGAATTCTATGATCCGGTGACGCTTGGTCAGGGAGAGTCGATGTACATAGACTCGACCATGGGGCATGCATATCTGCTCGCGGACGACTGCGATGAAGCGGAACTGCTCGGTATCATGGGGAGTAGTGACGACGAACTGATGCGTCTGCTGCTTGAGATACATGAGGAACAACGTACGCGATCGCTTTCACCCTTTAATCGTAAGTCGAGCGGCCGGTGACAACGATCGCCCGGCATTCGCTTCTTTAAGGCTTTATAAACGCATAGCCGGGTCGCATGGCGGCTCGGAGCAAAAGGAGCTCGATCAACGCGCCCTTGGAGAAGCTCAATTGGAGCGCCGTCAGTGGTGAAGGCTTGGCCTCCTTAGCGTTTTGCAGCAGCGTAGCCAGACAACTCGACGTTAACTATGGCACGGTTAGTGGCTTCCGTTTATCGAAGCGGACAGTTTGATGCGATGGTTCACATAAACGGACAGGCACGTTTTCTACCCGAGCTGGGCAGCGCGGGCGCCGCGCTTCCGTTGAACGAGCGGCTGACGCTGTTCCGAATCACAAAGGATGATTTGCAGACTGCGCAACGTATCTGGAACGCGATCGAACCCGATGCGAGCCGGATCGCGCTTGCGTACTGGCAGCACTGGAAAAGCGCTTATTCAAAGAAGGGCAAGTTCCTACCGGATGACGGCGCAGAATGGGCCGCAACGACCGGAGCGAACTATCTCCGGAATCTGTATACTGCAACTGACCGGCGGGAATGGCTGGAAGGGGCGGAAAGAACCGTAGCCGAGGCATTCTTTCTGGATTTCGATCTCTCGAGCCTGATCGCGATGACGTGCGCCACCGGCGCGATCGCTCTGCAATCGATCTCGTGCAGGATTGAGTGCTCAGACGAAGACAGGCATCGCATCAACGACGTGTTCTTGCGGATACAATCATTGGAATGCGACGTTTTTGCGTCGCTCTACACGGCGTATTTGGAACATGATGCCAGACAACAGCGTGACCGCTTGGCGGAAGAATTTCGCGACAACATCGCCTGCCTCGTCGAGGCCGCGAACGAGGAAGGCCGCAACCTCCAGACACAAGCGCGGAAGGGCGCCGTGGAGACTCGCGACATGCTGGGCAGGACGACAGAAATCGCTGCGGCTGCCGAGCAGTCGGCGGATGCGATGCGCGGGGCGGCAACCACCGCGGCCGGGTTGATCCGCGCAATCGAGGAAGCGCGAGCCGAGGTCAATATTGCGGCGGAAATCGCAACGCGTGCAAGCGGTCAGGCGGAACATGCGGTCCAAAAGAGTGAAACACTTTCCGAACATGCTCGAACGATCGAAAGCATTCTCTGCCTGATCCGCACCGTTGCCAGCCAGACCAACCTGTTGGCGCTCAACGCGACGATCGAAGCCGCTCGCGCGGGCGATGCCGGACGCGGCTTCGCTGTCGTGGCGCAGGAGGTGAAAAGTTTGGCTTCGCAAACCGCACGCGCAACGGACGAGATCGCAGCCAAAATCGACGCGATACAGGCGGCGACCCGCTCGACTGTGGAAATCAACGCCTCGATAAAGGCGACTGTCGCCGAAGTTCAGCAATCAGCAGAGCATATTCGGCGGACAATGGATGCTCAGGCGCAGACAGTGTCGACAATTTCGGCCGCGGTCGACGAGACGGCCCTCGCCGCCGATTCCATGTCGTCCAACATTGCCGAAACCCGAAAGGACACGGAAAGCCTTGCGGGTAGAATCAGCGCGGTCGAGTCCGGTCTTGATCATTTCGATGAGCGATTAATGGAGTTGAACGCGCGGGCGACCGTCTTCGCCGCAAACATTTTGGCTTGATGACAAAGCGGCAGGTTGTTGCAGCCCGGCAACGGGAACGCTTGCCAAGACCAATCGAATCGAGCCGGGTTGCTCGCCAGCACTACAGTCGCGGGGCAACCGCCCGACAGGCCTGCTCGTAGGCTGGCGTCGGCTTCTCGACAGGAGGCTGAGCTATCCCGACTTAAAAAGTGGAAGCGAGGCAAAAGCCCTATAGCGGAAGTTTAAAGGCAGGATGGCGATCACGGTGATCGGGGAGCGCTATTATGGTCCTGATGGGAAAAGTCGTCATCAGAACTCACGCCTGCTCAAGCCAGACAGCTCTTGGTATCACGTACTGCGAGCTCAAGCGAAAAACCCGATAAAAGAAAAATTCTCGATGTAAGAAAATGAGTTTCGCGTTACGCTGCGCTATGATGGCCTTTAATGTGCGATCTGTCCCTTCTTGCCTTGTACATCCCCGAACCCGTTTCGCGACCGGGCGATCAATCGACATTCATTGAATCTTGATCCACCAGCGCTTCAAGAAGCTAGAAACTTTTATTGCTCTGAAAGTGCTTGAACCGTTGTTATATTACTCTAGACGGTTTGCAAACCTAGCATTCTAACCCGGGTAATTGCGTGGCTCAAAAAAGGGCAAACTGATAGTGGAACGCTCCGGCGCCGAGATTTTAATCGAAGCTTTATGCGACCTCGATGTTGAGGTAATATTCGGCTATCCGGGCGGCGCGGTTCTGCCCATTTACGACGCGCTGTTGCGGTCTGCCCGCATCAAACACATCCTCGTCCGCCACGAGCAAGCGGCCACTCATGCTGCCGAAGGTTATGCTCGCTCAACGGGCAAACCTGGCGTTGTCCTCGTTACGTCGGGACCTGGCGCGACCAATACCGTCACTGGTATCACCGACGCTCTGATGGACTCTATCCCGATGGTTGTCATCACCGGTCAAGTGCCGACCGCACTGATCGGCACAGATGCCTTTCAGGAAGCGGATACTATCGGGATCACCCGTCACTGCTCCAAGCACAATTATCTGGTAAAGGATCCCGACCGTCTCGGCGAAGTGATCCACGAAGCATTTTACATCGCAACCGTCGGTCGGCCAGGGCCTGTGGTGGTCGACATCCCCAAGGATGTCCAAGTCGCGACCGCACGCTATGCGCGACCAGGTCCAATCCAGCACAAGACCTATCGCCCGCAGATGAAGGCGCCGCAGACGCAGATTGAGCAGGTCGTCGACATGCTTGCCGCAGCGGAGCGGCCAATCCTCTACACCGGCGGAGGCATCGTTAATTCCGGTCCCGCAGCATCGCAATCCTTACGCCAACTGGCGCGGATCACGGGCGCGCCGGTCACGTCGACGTTGATGGGCCTCGGCTGCTTCCCCGCTTCGTCCGACCAGTTCCTCGGCATGCTCGGCATGCACGGGACCTATGAAGCAAACATGGCGATGAATCAGGCCGACCTCGTCGTCGCGATCGGCAGCCGTTTCGACGACCGCGTCACAGGCCGGCTCGACGCGTTCAGTCCGAACAGCTGCAAGGTTCATATCGACATCGATAGGTCAAGCGTGAACAAAAACGTCCGCGTCGATCTGGCGATCATTGCCGACGCAGGCCACGTGATGGAGGACATGGTGCGTATCTGGAGTTCGCGCCAGCATTCCAAGCCGAACATTGGCGAATGGTGGGATCGCATCGCCGACTGGCGCGCGGTAAACTCATTGAGCTTTCCTGAAACGGGTGAGGCAATCATGCCGCAGCGCGCCGTCCGCGCCCTGTGGGAAGCAACGCATCACCGCGACCCGATAATCACCAGCGAGGTCGGTCAGCACCAGATGTGGGCGGCGCAGCATTTCGGCTTTGATAAGCCCAACAAATGGCTGACCAGCGGCGGACTCGGCACGATGGGCTATGGCCTGCCTGCCGCGATTGGCGCGCAACTCGGCGAACCAAGTGCGCTCGTCATCGATATCGCGGGCGAAGCCTCGATCCAGATGAATATCCAGGAGCTTGCGACCGCGACCCAATACCGGTTGCCGGTTAAGATCTTCATCCTCAACAATGAATATATGGGGATGGTTCGCCAATGGCAGGAGCTGACCTATTCTAGCCGCTATTCCGAAAGTTACAGCGGATCCCTCCCGGACTTCGTGAAGCTGGGCGAGGCCTATGGGTGGGAGGGTATACGTATCGACAAACTTGCCGATCTCAACGACGGTATCCAGACGATGCTCGACCACGACGGCCCCGTCATCGTCGACTGCCGTATTGCAAAGCTTGCCAACTGCTTCCCGATGATCCCGAGCGGTGCCGCGCACACCGACATGATCCTACAGGCCAATGAAGTGTCAGGCGAGATGGACGACGAAGCCAAGGCGCTTGTCTGATGCACATTGCTTCCGAAGCCCAAGAGCGCCACACGCTGGCGGTCATCGTCGACAACGAGGCGGGCGTGCTGGCGCGCATCGCAGGCCTCTTCACTGCGCGGGGCTACAATATTGAGAGTCTGACGGTCAGCGAGATAACACACGACAAGGCGGTCAGCCGCATCACCATAGTCACCAGCGCGTCGCCGCCTGTGATGGAGCAGGTCATCGCCCAGCTTGAACGGCTAGTACCCGTCCACTCGGTCACGGACCTGACCACTCAGGGCGACTCTGTCGAGCGCGAGCTGACCCTGGTGAAGGTGCGTGGCACGGGCGACCACCGGATCGAGGCATTGCGTCTTGCCGGGATTTATAAAGCGCGGGTGGTCGACGCGACCACCTCGTCCTTCGTTTTTGAGGTAACCGGCGGACGCGAGAAGATCAGCAAGTTCGTCGAGCTTATGCGCGATATCGGCCTGATCGAGGTTGTCCGCACCGGCATCGTCGCCATCGCCCGGGGAAGCGAGGTCGCTAATGGCATGCTCCACCACGTTGGAATGCCATGCAGTGAGGAAGAGTAAGGACGCTGAATGCGCGCAAGCCGAAAGACTTACTTGTCGAGCCATTCCGCGCGGGCAGCTGCTGCCTTGACAAGTTGACTCCGACGCTCGGCCAATATCGCCAAGTTTCGTCCATGCGCTGCACGCGTGATGCCGAACAGCAGGACGCAGACGATGGCAGCCAAATTCAACGTCAGCAAAGACGTAACATAGTAGGTACCGAGACGAGTAAGGCTATCGGCTGCCACGGTGCCTGGATTGGCCTGCGCAGGAAAGTCGGCGAGCGATAGCAGCGTCGATGAGGTGAAGACGCCAAGGCCCGATATGCATTTCTGCACAAAGGTGTTGGCGGCGAAAAACACTCCCTCTTCGCGAAGTCCCGTTCGCACCTCGTTCTCCTCGACGACATCGGCCAGCATTGAGGTGAACAAAATGCCCTGAATTATCAGCAGCGCGGTCGAAACCATCCCGAACATGAACAGCAAGGGCATCAGGGCCGACGAGCCATTGGGCGGGAAACGGCCGATCAGGCTTAGGATCAGCGGTACGGGCGTCGTGCACAGGATCGCGATCGTCGTCCCGATTGCCGCGCTGCGCTTGTCAAACCAGACGGACAGCTTTGGTGCTACCGCCAACGCAATGGCTGCCGAGCCGAAGCTGCCTGATACGAGGAACGAGATCTCGCCGGATGTCAGCCCGAAAAAATAGGTGTAGAAATAGGGGGCCAGCGCAAACACCAGCCCCGTCGTCAGCGCATAGAGCATGCCGGCAAGCAGGATCGTGAAGGAGGACCGGGACGACAGCGCGCGCAACACGTCTTTAATGCCGCTTCCAATTGAGCGGCGCCCCTCGGCAATCGCCGGACGGTTGAGCCAGGGAATGGCACGGTGCGTACCGATTGCCGATGCCAGGATCGCGACGAGCATGATGATCGAGGCGACGATCCCGTAGCCGTAATAGTTGGAGGGCACCAGTGGCCCGGCAAGCCCGTCGCGTCCGACGCGTAAAAAGATCGCGAACGCCGCTACCGACATAGTCAGACCGCCGATCCATCCAAAAAAATAGCGAAAGCTGAGATAGCTGGTTCGCTGATCATAGCCTTGGGTAAACTCTGCGACCAATGCCGAGCTTGGAATCTCGTAGAGCGCGATGAAACCGCGCACCAAGATTGCGGTGACGAGGAGATAGATGAACAGTCCCTGCTGACCGAGTCCGGCAGGTGGCGAAAACAGAAAAAGGTAGCTGGTCGCGACCGGCAATGCCGCCCCGTACATGAACGGGTGCCGCCGGCCCCAACGAGTGTTCAGATGGTCGGATAGATAGCCGATCATGGGATCGATAAACGCATCGACGATTAGCGCGATCATGATCGCCAGCCCTGCCAGGCGGGCATCGAGTCCCAGCGCCTGATTGTAGAACAGCAGCAGCAAGACGCTGAAGCCGTTGTCCTTCACCCCAAAGGCGATCGACCCGATCCCGTAAAACAGCTTCATCGAGAAGCTGCCCGTCGGGTTGATTGCAACAGAACCTTGGGCGAACCGGGCGTCGGACACTGTCCACCTCTCCTAACTCAAGACGTTTTCACCAGTACTTGAGAAACTTCGTATGTCTTGTGCGGGCGGGGCGTGTCAATCGGCACGGCCCGTCCGCATAGTCCCGCGGCGACTTCGATCAACAGGCGGGGCAGCTGAAGTCCGGCGACCCCCCGGGCGGCCAGAAATAATTACGCCTTGCCTGTGCGGTACGGGTCGCTAGGCTGGGCAGATTGAGACCAGCGGTATGGTCGCTGGCGGGGGAGATGATGACCGACGCCGCAACGCCATTAGCTTCGGGGGTGCTTCGCCGTCAGGATCGCCGCGTGATGCTCTTCCTGCTGACGACCGCTTATGCGCTTAATTTCGTCGACCGGACGATCATCGCCGCGATCGGCCAGGCGATCAAGGACGACCTGAAGATCACCGATACGCAGCTTGGGTTACTGGGTGGTCTTTATTTCGCCCTTCTCTACACGATCCTAGGACTGCCGATCGCGCGCTGCGCCGAGCGCTATTCGCGCGTCAATATCATCGGGTCGGCGATCCTGGTCTGGTCGGGCTTTACTGCACTGTGCGGTGCGGCAGCGAGTTATTTCTGGCTAGCGCTGTTCCGCTTTGGCGTCGGCGTCGGGGAGGCCGGGCTGTCGCCCCCGGCGCATTCGCTGATCAGCGATTACTACGAGCCGGAGCGGCGCGCATCGGCGCTGTCGATCTATTCGCTGGGCGTCCCCCTAGGCGTGCTGATCGGAGCGGTCGGCGGCGGCTGGCTTGCGCAGAATTTTTCCTGGCGCGTCGCGTTTGTTGCTGCGGGCGTGCCCGGCATCGTCCTTGCGATCGCCGTCAAACTGTTCGTTCGCGAGCCCGAGCGGGAGGTATCGGAAGGGACGACTCCGGCATCCTTTGTCGGCGAGCTGCGCGCAACCGCCGGCGTCGCGCGTCGAATGATCCGAAACCGGCCGGTCCTCAACATGATGATCGGGATCACGCTGGTGTCTTTTGCGGGCTATGGCGGGGGCCAGTTCGTCCAGCCATATTGGACCAGGACGTTCGGACTGAATTATGCGCAGGTCGGGCTGATCACCGGCCTGATCGGTGCGAGCAGCCAGGCCGTCGGCGTGATGCTTGGCGGCTTTTCGACGGATCGTCTCGCGCGGTCCGGATCGCCCGCATGGTACGGCCTGATCCCCGCGATCGGCATCACTTTGTCCTATCCGTTTATCCTCGGTATCTACACGGCCGGCAGCTGGCAGGCGGCGGCGGTGTGGATGCTGTTCCCGGGTGCGCTATCCTATGTCTATATGGGTCCGACCTACGGCGTCATCCAGAACTCGGTCGCCCCGCAGCAGCGCGCGACCGCGACTGCGGTGTTGTTCTTCGTCCTGAACCTGGTGGCGCTGGGCGGGGGCCCTCCCTTTGCGGGATGGATCATCGACCATTTCGGCGCCTTCCACTTTGTCAACCCGGATCGGAGCGGCATAATACCGGCGATTGCCCACCTCTTCTCGTCGGACGCGGCCACCTTTCAGCGGGCCTGTCCGGGCGGAGCCGGTGCGCTCACCGGATCGGCGACCGACATCGCGTGCAGAGCCGCCGTCCGCCTGTCGACGCGCCAAGGCGTGCTGCTGGCCTATGCCTTCGGACTTTGGGGCGCATTCCACTATTTGTTGGCGGCGATCGGGCTGAGACGCGCGCGTATCCGGTCTGTACCGTCAAGCGAGAACAATTAGGCACGCGGTTCAGGCCGACGGATCGATCAGGTATTTCTCCCCCGTCTTCCTGCTCGCACAGGCCCGCAGTGTATCGGGGTCGAGCACGTCGGCCAGCGTGATCGTGGCGGTGTAGTGGCTTGCGAAGGTCGTCGTCAGCTCGTCCGCGACCCGCTGCTTCAGGCGGGCTACACCCTCTGCGCCCAGCTTCGCCATGAACCGCGTCAGCAGCCAGCCGCCGACACTCCACGCAAACCCCACCCATCGGTCGAGCACCGTCGGGGACAGGTCGAGCGCGCCGTAGATATAGACCTGCTTGAATGTGTCGGAACCATAGCGGCTGAAGTCTTCCATCTTCCGTCCGGCGGCCGCCTCCATCGCCGAAAGAAGCTGCGCCGCCTGACGCCCGCCGCCGATGGCGTCGAAGGCGAGCGTGGCCCCGGTTTCGGCAATCGCGTCGGTCAGCCCGGTCTCGAAATCGGCGCTGCTGCTGTCGAGCACATGCTGCGCGCCCTGATCGCGCAGCAGCCGTACCTGATCCTGGCTGCGAACGATGTTGATGAGCGGGATGCCGTCCTTGGCACAGATGCGGCCGAGCATCTGGCCCAGATTGGACGCAGCCGCGGTGTGCACGATCGCCGAATGCCCCTCCGCCCGCATCGTCTCGGTGAAGCCGAGCGCGGTCAGCGGATTGACGAACATCGATGCGCCGTCGGCGGCACTGGCCCCATCCGGAAGGACGGTACAGTCGCGCATCGGCAGCTTGCGCAGCGTTGCATACATGCCCCCGCCGAGCATGCCGACCGTCTTGCCCATCAGATGGCCCGCATTGGCGCCCGCCTGCACGACCGTCCCGGCACCTTCATTGCCCACCGCCATCGACTGGTCGATCCGGCTCTTCATACCCGCCAGCCCCCAATCGGGGATCACCGCGCTCAGCACCGGCCGCTCAGGCGGGCCATCGACGGAGATGGTCGACAAGTCGGCGGGACCGATCAGCAGCCCGAGGTCAGAGGGATTGATCGGCGTCGCCTCGACGCGGACGACGACCTCGTCCGGACCAAGCCGGCCCACCTCGATATCCGCAAGCGACAGTTCGAGGCGTCCGTCCCGGCTTACCTTCGAACGCAGTCCGCGTCCGCTCAGCGTGTCCATCGTCGTTCCCTCCATATCGCATGACCGTTATGGCGTGCATTCGCAAAGATGATACCCGGCATCCGAAAACAAGGCGACATATTGTGGATCATCCAGACCTTATCGTCGGCAGTTCCGGCCCCGGCATCGTCCTGCTGACGCTCGATCGCCCGGAGCGGCGCAACGCGCTGTCGACCGCGCTACTGTCGGCGGTGGCCGGTACGCTGGGCATGGCTGCCCAAGACCCTATGTGCCGGGTTGCCGTCATCACCGGCGGTCCAACCGTGTTCGCCGCGGGCGCGGACGTGGCCGAAATCGAGCAGCTCGGAGCAGACGATCCGCTCGACAGTCCCCGGTTCCGTGCGTGGCAGACGATCCGCGCCTTCCCCAAGCCGCTGATCGGCGCCGTCGAGGGCTCGTGCCTTGGCGCGGGGCTGGAGCTGGCGATGGCGTGCGATATCGTCGTCGCCGGCGCCGGTGCGCAGCTCGGTCAGCCCGAGACCAATCTGGGCATCATTCCCGGCGGCGGCGGGACCGCGCTCCTGCCGCGGCTGGTGGGGCGCGCGCTCGCCATGCGAATGATCCTGACGGGCGAGCCGATCGACGCCGAGCACGCCGTATCGGCAGGGCTCATCGCCGACGTTACGGCAAGCGGCGGCGCGCTCGAGCGGGCCATAGCGCTCGCGGCGACGATCGCCGGGCGGGCGCCAAAAGCGCTGATGGCGGCGAAAGCGAGCGTGATCGACGCCGACCGGTTGATGCTGGGCGATCACCTGCGGGCCGAGCGCCGTCGCTTCATCGCGCTATTGGGAACCTCCGACAAGGCCGAGGGAATCACCGCCTTTCGTGCCCGCCGCGCGCCGGTCTGGACGGGCGACTGAGGCTCGGGGGCTAATAATCAGCCTCGCGATGCGCCAGCATGCGCAGATTGTCCTGGTGCACGGCCCTTGTGATCGGGAAGAATGCGATCATCGCCAGCCAGCCGAGTTGAAGCGCCATGATCATCGCCGGTTCGGTCAGCGCCAGCCTGGTCAGGACGCTCTGCGGCACCTCGCCTTGCTTGGCACTCTCCGGGAACGCGACGAACGCCAGGATCAGGCCCGCGCCGAAGACCCCGACGCCCGAAATCGCTTTCAGAAAGAATGCGTTGGCCGAGAAGATCAGGCCCGCCGACTCGCGGCCGGTGTGGACATTGGCGTATTCAACCACATCGGCGAACATCGAGGATCCGATGGTGCCCGCGCTGACCGCGATCGTGGTATTGATGAAGCCGAAGCCGAAGAGCATGGCATAGAGCAGCGTCGAGCCGTTCTCCGGTACCAGATCGAGCACGCGCCCGAAATACATGATCGGGCTGGAAATGATCGCCGCCGTGCACAGGCTGATTGCCGCGCGCTTCTTACCCAGCCAGGTCCCGAGCTTGGGCGCCAGGAACAGCGCGGTGACGATCGCCCCGAAATAGCCGATCATTAGCCCCGAGATCTGGTCCCCGCTCAACTCCCACAGATAGAGCCGGAAATAGGTGAGCGTCGCCGCGGTGATACCGGCGGAGGCATAGCTGAACAGGGTCGCGCCCGCGAGCAGCAGGAAGGGCTTGTTGACCAGCGTCCCCCAAACTTCGCGCGCCGACTGCGACAGGATGAACGGGCGGCGCAGCGGCTGCGGCGCGAAGGAGGCAACGTGGCGCTGCGTGCCGATCGCCGAGACCATGATCGCGGCGAACATCACCAGCGACGAGACGAGCCCGTACATCGAATAGCCCGCCAGATTCAACTGCCCCGACGGGTCGTTCGGTCCCGGACGCAGGAAGAGGCTGAACGCCGCAATGTTCATGCCAAGACCGCCGACATAGCCGAAGAACCAGCGCCAGCTAAGATAGCGTGTGCGCTCATCATAATCCTTGGCCATGTCGACCACCAGCGCGCTGCTGGGAATCTCGTACACCGAGATGAAGATGCGGATCAGGATGGCCGAGACCATCAGATACCAGAAGAGCCCGGTGTGGCTCAGCCCGGCGGGCGGGTTCCACAGGAAATAGAAACTGACCGCGACCGGGATCGCCGCGGTATACATGAACGGATGGCGCCGCCCCCACCGCGTGCGCAGCCCGTCGCTCAGGCGACCGATAAAGGGATCGCATACCGCATCGACCACCAGCGCGATCATGATCGCGAACCCGACCGATGCCGCGGGCAGCCCCAGCGCCTGATTGTAGAAGATCATCAGCAGGACGGTGAAACCGGTGTCCTTCACCCCGAAGGCGATGGAGCCGATGCCATAGAAGATCCGGTCGAGCCGGGTCGTCGCTAGAGGCGCCCTGAGGATGGCCACCGGACCGAGCGGACTGATCGCTCCTTCCTCAACGGGAATCGTCGCCATTGTCCATCCTCTCGCGTTGACGCGGCAAGCACGTCGAACCTGATCGGACCCTTTGCGGGACCATACTTATTTTCTGAAATCAGGCTAACGACAGTCGACGGTCCGCGTCAATCGCCAATCCCAAGTTAACGCAAGGCCAGCCGGACAGATGGAGGCATGATGATGGACGAATTGGTCGAGCCAGGGTCGAGGACGCGCAAGCCCGCATATTGGTCGCCGGCATTTCATGACCTCAAGCAGCGGCACGAGTTGCTGCACCCGGAACTGTGTCGTTTGCGGCCGACAAACCATATCGCTGAGCTGTCTAAGATCGGATATACGGTCGTCCGGCCAGGGACGATCGGGCCGGCGAGTCACGTCGCCGCGCTGCGCGGTGCCGTGCTCTGGGTCTCGCAGGCTCGTTCGGATGTCGTGCCCGATCTAGGCGGCGCCCGGACGCAGCCGGGGCAGGACCATCCGCTCGGCCAGTTCATGCGCCACGTCCTGTTCGACGATCCGGTCTTCAAGCCGCTGCTGACCAACCCGGTGTTGCTAGGCCTGATCACCTATCTGGTCGGCTTCGATGCGTTTCTGAGCCTTTATGACGCAATGCTGAAAGGCCCTGGCGGCCCGCCGCTGGCCCTCCACAACGACAATGGCGACAAGACCACACCCGTCTATGCCGATCAGCCGCAGACCGCGAACATCAACTTCCTGCTGATCGACTATGACGCGGCGAGCGGCCCGATCGCATTCGTGCCCGGCAGCCACCGTCTGCGGCGGGAGCCGAAGACGAGTGAGATGCGCGAACTGGCGTCAGAGATGATCCCCGTCCTAGCGCCCGCAGAGTCTGCGGTCGTCTGGCCTGCCAACACCTGGCATACCGCCCTCCCTCGGGCCGCACCGGGGCTGCGCGCCACAATCCCGCTCAATTTCTGCCGCGGGCATCTGCAACCGCAGTCACCCTTCCGGATCGATGTCAGTGACGAGGTGCTCGCGCGATCCGCCGCGCTTTGCGCAACTCGTGCATTGCTACGGCGCGTTCCCGTTCCGCCGCGAGGATATCGATTGCGCCCGTGCGGCACGTGGCGGAGAGCGGCACAGCCTGTTCGATTGCCACCCCGTGTGGCGCGACCATTTCGGCCTCTGATCAGCTTCGCCTGCGACGGACCAGTATCTCCTGCGCGACGCTGGCGACCAGTTGTCCGTCACGGTCGAAGATCACGCCGTGCGCGATGCCTCGACCGCCTTGCGCGCTGGGCGATCGTTGGACATGCAGCAGCCACTCGTCGGCGCGGGCGGGGCGGTGGAAGCAGATACTGTGGTCAAGGCTCGCCGCGTCAAGCGCATGGCCGTCCCCGAGTTCGTTATGCGCCTGGACCCCGACATGGACCAAGCCCATGTCCGAAGCGAAAGCAATAATCGCTTGATGTAGCAGCGGCGTGTCTGGCATCGCCTCCCGCGTGCGGAACCACAGCAGCCGTCGCGACTCGAATCCTCGGCTGCGATCGCTCGGCAGCGTCACTGAGCGCGCGTCAAGTATATCTTCCGCGATGAAGCGCTTGAGCGGTCGGCCCTTCACCTCGGCGTTGCGCCGCCGGACCTCACGCTGATCCTCCAGCGTCTCGGGATCCGGAACGTCGGGCTTTGCAACCTGATGGCTGGGGCCGTCGTCGCCGGCATGGAAAGACGCCAGTCCCGCGATCAGCGCGCGGTCGTCCTGGCTGGCGCGGATACGGCGCTGAGCAAAGCTGCCGCCATCGCGCAGGCGATCGACATCGAGTGCGACCTCCTGCCCCGCATCTCCGGCTGCGACGAACAGCAGGTGCAGCGCGTTGCATGGCCGATCGTCGACCGTGGCAGCCGCGGCGGCAAGTGTCTGCGCGGCAAGCGTACCGCCATAGGTCCGGCGTTCGTCGGTCGCGCTCGCCGCGCCGACCAGACGGCCGTTCTCGACCATGCGCGGCAGCAACAGCCGCGCGACATCGGCCCCGTTCATCGCGAGCGTCTGCGTCAGTTAAAGATCTCGAATAGTCCCGCGCCGCCCATGCCGCCGCCCATGCACATCGTCACGATGCCCCAGCGCGCGCCGCGACGACGCCCCTCGTGCAGGACGTGACCCGTCATCCGCGCGCCCGACATGCCGTAGGGATGGCCGACCGAGATCGCACCGCCGTCGACGTTGAGCCGGTCATTGGGAATGCCGAGATAGTCGCGGCAATACAGCACCTGGCTTGCGAATGCCTCGTTCAATTCCCACAGGTCGATGTCGTCCACCGACAGGCCGTGGCGCTCCAGCAGCTTGGGGATCGCAAAAACCGGGCCGATACCCATCTCCTCAGGCCCGCAGCCCGCCACCGCCAGCCCGCGATAGGCGCCGAGCGGGGTCAGCCCGCGACGCTCGGCCTCGCGCGCGTCCATCAGCACGACCGCCGCGGCACCGTCGGACAGTTGCGAAGCGTTGCCCGCGGTCACGAAGCTGCCTTCCTTGAGTTGCTGGCCGCCCTTGAAAACGGGCTGGAGCTTCTGAAGGTCGGCTAGCGTC
This sequence comes from Sphingomonas sp., assembly GCA_965217805.1. Taxonomy (GTDB): domain Bacteria; phylum Pseudomonadota; class Alphaproteobacteria; order Sphingomonadales; family Sphingomonadaceae; genus Sphingomonas. Next base: position 36,314 of record CBDCJJ010000005.1, read on the forward strand.
GTCTGCGGCCTGTTGCCCTCGTCCTTTGCCAGCGTGACTTCATACTGTGAGGTTTCGCCCGAGGCCTTGTCCGTCACCGTCATCATGGTGGTGACGGGCACGATCTCTGCATCGAAACGGCCGCCCTCCTGCGCCGCGGCGGTCCGCTGTTGCGACTGGAGCGCATATTCATCCTGCGCTTCGCGGCTTACATCGTAGCGGTCGGCCACGATCTCGGCGGTTTCCAGCATCGACATATAGAGTTGAGGAATCTGTGCGATCAGCCTTGGGTCACCCGCGCGATATCCGTTCATGTGCGCGGTCTGAACCAGGCTGATCGACTCCACGCCGCCGGCGACCGCGATCATCTGTTCCCCGGCCTGGATCCGGTTGGCGGCGGCGGCGATCGCCATCAGCCCCGACCCGCATTGCCGGTCGATCGTCGTACCGGGCACGCTCTCCGGCAGGCCCGCCCAAAGTGCGCCCTGGCGCGCGACGTTGAAGCCGGTGGAGCCCTGCTGCAACGCACAGCCCATCACGACGTCCTCGACCTCATAGCCCTCGATCCCGGCGCGGCGCACCGCCTCACCGATCGCATGGCCGGCCAGCGCCTGCCCCTGCGTATCGTTGAACGCGCCGCGATAGGCTTTCCCGATCGGCGTGCGCGCGGTGGCGACGATGACGGATTCATTCATGCGGGCTCTCCGGAACGTTCGACAGGGGAATCAGAATAACGGTACGGCTGTGCTGGCCGCTTAACGGCGTGTCAACCTCCGGCTTAGCCCTCGCGGCCCGGGCGACGCGACAGGGCGATGTCAAGATGCTGCCCGGCATCGAGCAATGTCGTCTCGCCGGTGATCGTGCGCGATGCCGGGTCGAGCAGGTGAACGATCGGTCCGGCGATATCGTCGGCATCGGGCGCGAACGCCATCGGCACCCGGCTAGCGATATGATGGTTCAGCCGGGCGAACTGCTCCTCGGTCCGCTCGCGCTCGTACCAGCCGGTGCCGACATAGCCCGGCGCCACCGCATTGACGCGGATCTGCGGTGCCAGCACCCGCGCCATGCTCTTGGTCATGGTGATCATCGCGCCCTTCGACGCGGCATAAGCGACCGATGAACCGATCCCGTGCGTACCCGCGATCGAGGCGACGTTGACGATCGCGCTCATCGGGCCGACCTTCAGCGCCGGTGCGGCGGCGCGGATCATCTGGAACGCACCGACGACGTTCAGCCGGTAGATGTCGAGAAAATCCTCGGCCTGCAGCGCGTTCATGTCTTCATGATGCGCGAACTGCGTCCGGCCCGCGTTGTTGACCAGGAAGTCGAGCCGGCCAAAGCTCTCGACCGCGGCGGCGGCCAGCGCGCGGCAGGCGTCGTCGTCGACGATATTGCCCCGTACCGCGATCGCGCCGCGACCAACCTCGTTCGCCAGCGCCTCTGCGCTCTCGCGGCTCGATGCAAAGTTGATGACGCAGCGAACGCCGCGTTCCGCGAGCCGGCGCACCACAGAGGCGCCGATCCCCGTGCCGCCGCCGGTGACGATCGCGACCGTTTTGTCCATGCTCGATTTTCCCCGTAAGAAACGAGGTATGGTTGTGCTCGTCGCCATGCTATGTCAACGCTGATTGACCCGAGCAGGCCGTGCGGTCGCCCGAGCGATGGGAGAAGTACCACGATGGCCGACCCGCAGCGCGATTCATTAGAGGTCTTCAGCGAAGGTACCCGGCTGGCGGCAGAGATTTTTGCCCCCGCGACGCCTGCGCCAGAGGGCGGTCATCCCGCGATCCTTTTGTGTCACGGCTGGGGCGGGCTGAAGGATCACCTGACGCGCTATGCCGAGAAGTTCGCACGCGCGGGTTTTGTCGCGATGACGTTCGACTATCGCGGCTGGGGCGAGTCCGACGGCCGCGTGATCGCAACGCGCGATGCGCCGCAGTTGCTGGAGGCGGGGGAGACGACGCTCAGCGTCCGTGTGCTGCGCGAGATCGTCGATCCGGTCGACCAGACGACGGATATCCGCAACTGCCTGTCCTATCTCTGGTCGGTGCCGGATGTCGATCGCAACCGCATCGGCATTTGGGGCACCAGCTATGGCGGCGGCCATGCGGTTTTCACCGCGGGCAATGACGACCGGATCAGCGCCTGCGTCGCTCAGATCGGCGGCTTCGGCTTTCCGCCGGAGCACCGCGACTGGGCCTATGGACAGGCCGCCGACAAGGCGCAAGGACTGATCGATCCAGTCGTGCCGCAGGACGGGCTTAACGGGATCGAGGGACTGAAGGGTACGCCCGACGTGGCTCGCATGGTCACGCATTCGCAGCTTGGCGCCGCAGCGCGCGTGCATGTCCCAACCCTGATCATCGACGCCGAGTTCGAGGAGCTGAACAACCGGCTCGAACATGGTTGGGCCGCCTATATGATGATCCGGCAGAATGCGCCTGCGGACTACCAGACGTTCCCGTGCAAGCATTACGCCGTCTATGATGAATACTACGACGAATCGACCGACATGGCGGTCGACTGGTTCCACAAGTATCTCTGACCTTCTCCCTTCAGGACGCGACCGACAATGACCGAATATACTGACTCCGCCGCTTATGTCGCCGACGCGCTGACTGCCGCCAGCGTAGTCGACGATGTGCCTGCCGACACGCCGCTGCTGCCGATTACGAAGGTCGGGATCATCGGCGCGGGGACAATGGGTGGCGGGATCGCGATGAACTTCGCCAATGCCGGCATCCCGGTGCACATGATCGAGACGCGGCAGGAAGCGCTTGATCGCGGACTCGGCGTGGTTCGCGGCCATTATGAGCGCAGCGCCGGTCGCGGACGCTTCCCGATGGATGAGGTCGATGTCCGCATGGGGCGGATCGCGAGCTCTCTCGACATGGCGGACCTTGCCGATTGCGACCTGATCATCGAGGCGGTCTTCGAGGACATGGCGCTCAAAAAGGACATCTTCACCCGCCTCGACGCGGTCGCCAAACCGGGTGCGATCCTCGCCAGCAACACGTCGGGCCTTGACGTCAACGAGATCGCGGCGGCGACCGGGCGGCCGGAATCGGTGATCGGGCTTCACTTCTTCTCGCCGGCGAACGTGATGAAGCTGCTCGAGATCGTGCGCGGCGACAAGACCTCGGATGCGGTCGTCGCGACCTCGCTGGAGATGGCGCGGCTGATTGGCAAGATCGCCGTGGTCGTCGGCGTATGCCCCGGCTTCGTCGGCAACCGCATGCTGTATCCGCGCCAGCTTCAGGCCAATGCGCTGCTAGCGCGCGGCGCGATGCCCTGGGATGTCGACCGGGTGATCAAGGCGTTCGGCTTCAAGATGGGTCCCTTCGAGATGGCGGACCTGGCCGGGCTCGATATCGGCTGGACGAAGGGACAGACCGAGGGCGACCCCTTGCGCAACGCACTTTGCGAGCGCGACCGGCGTGGACAGAAGACGCGTGCGGGCTATTACGACTATGACGACAGCCGCACAGCGTCCCCATCGCCGGTCGTCGAGACGCTTATCCGGGAGACGCTGGACGTGTCCGACGACGCGACCCCGCCGCATGATCAGGAAGTCCTGGAGACGTGCCTGTTCCCGATGGTGAACGAGGGGGCGAAGATCCTTGACGAAAAGATCGCTCAGCGTCCCTCCGACATCGATGTGGTGTGGATGTTCGGCTATAACTGGCCGCAGGACAGCGGCGGTCCGATGCGCTGGGCGGACTCGGTCGGGCTGGACCGGGTCGAGGCGAAGGCCGAGGAACTGGCCAGCTCGACCAGCGATTGGTACGCGCCCGCACCGCTGCTTGAGCGACTGGCGTCAGAGGGCAAGACCTTCGCTGACCTTTAGACCGTCCGGCACTGGGTTACCAAGACCGTAGAGCAGCGGGGTGACATAGAGATGCGCGGCGTTCGCATCATTCGCCGTTGGTACCCAGCGCTGGAGCTCCTGAGCCGAATTGATCGTCGCAGTCACCGCTTCAGCTGCGATCCGCATATCGCAAATACGGACCGACCCGTCGGCCAGTCCGTCGTTCAGCATGTCGGCGAAGCGCAAAGTCGATAGCGAGAGCCGTCGCTCCATGTCGACCCGCAGCAACGGTCCGACCGACGTCAGGGCGGAGGTACGCAGTAGGCTGCCCTCGGGCCGCATCTGTCGCGAGATAAGTGATGATGATGCGACGATGACGTGTGATAACCCGTCGACCTCCTGCGTCATCGCCAAATCCTGTGCCTGGCGAATAATGGTGAAGGTCCGTTCGAAGCATGCAACAACCAGTTCGTCCCGGGTGTCGTTATGGTGATAGAATGCGCCCTTGGTCACGCGGAGCGACTTCGAAATCCGGTCCACGGACGCGCCGCGATATCCTTCGTCGTTGATCAACTGTGTTGCCGCCCGCAGAAACGACTCCTGCGACAGGCGATCGGAGTCCTCGAACGGTGTTGGCATGTGACTGATTACGGGAAGCGGTATCGTCCGCTGAGCAATCCCGTTCAGCAGGATATCGCTCAACCGATCGGCCACGCGGGGAAAATCTTGCGGTTCGTACCCATCTAGCCAGATGACCGACCAAAGCAGTTGCGAAATGAGGAAATGAGTATTCGCGTTCCGCTCGCCCTGAGTCCACGGTGCCTCTCCGCGCCGGAACAACTTTCGCGCGAGCCTGAACAGTTCGACATAGGCTGCGGCGACGATGCCAAGATGCGGTTCGGTCAAAGCGCGAAGATCACCGAAATTAACGATTTCGGGCCGCTCTCGGCACCGGACTTGCGCCTTGAGCGCGAAATAGCTCGATACGAAGCGGCGGATGCGGTCGGCGAAACGCTCGATACCAACGGCCTCCTCGACCAGCGTGCGGTGCAAGGCGATCGACTGCAAAAAGGCGGCGCAAACCAAATCTTCTTTGCGCTCGAAGTAATAGCGGAGGCTCTTGAGGTTGAGGCCGATTTCAGCGGCAACCAGCGCAAGGGTCGTGTTCCTTAGCCCGTGCGTGTTCACGAGGCCGGCGGCGGCGCTGACAATCTCATCCTTGCGCCGGTCGAACCTAGAACGTTCGCTCCTGACCAGCGGAATGGATGAAGAAATTTGCGTCGACATTGCCTAGTCCGAACTGCTGCCTCTGCTATCGGTTGCGCTTTATCATACCAGCCGCACCGCGCCACGGCAGGGCGGCAAAAAATTGCGGCTCCGTCAATCCTGACGAAGCCGCCGCCATTCAGCCACGAAAAACTCCAGCCAGATTGAGCGCTTTAGAATCGATATCGTGCGGTGACGGTCCAGTATCGATCCTGACCGTATGTGGTGACATTGGAGATGGTGGTTCCAACGATCTGGATGTTTCCGTTGTCGGTATAATAATTTCGGAAGGCGTTGAGCAGTGATCCCGTGATATCGAGATTTTCGCTTGGTGTGCGATAGGTGAGCGTCAGCCCGACGATCGTTCGCCCGGACACGCGGTACCGATCAAGATCGAACGGTTGCGTATAGAAACCGCTCTGGTAGGCGACCGACCCACCGGGATAAAGATAGCCTGCGCTTCCCAGGCCTATGCCGTAATACCCATACAGTGTCGCCTTGTTCCTTGGCGTCCGCGGCACATCGTTCCCGGATACATTCTGCGATACTCTGAACAACGGATTAGTGGGGCATAAGCCCTGCGCCGTGGGTGCGACGGAGCATTGCTGCGTAATATCGACAATACCCGAAAAGTTCTTAAAGGTCGGGTGAAGGTAGGTGTAGGATGCGATGATGTTTGAATGTGTTGTCGGCCGCCACGTGGCCTGGAGTTCCGCGCCATAAATCTCGGATTTGGGTGCGTTGACGAATCTGGTAAAAGTACTTGCCAGAGTAGCAGGAACTCCGGTCGGCAATGTTATGGGCGTCAAAAGTTGACTAAAAATTGGTACCTGCTGATCAAAGAAGTTCTCGTAAAAGACCGAGCTGTCGAACCTTATGTTTAATATGTTTAGGTTCCCGCCGATCTCATAGACGTCAAGATGCTCCGACCGCGCAATGTTGTTTGGCGGAAGACCTTGGCCGAGAGTGAATGCCGATGACTGATAGCCGCGAGAATATGAAGCGTAGATCTGGCTGCCGGGGCTGAAGCGATATGCAAATGCGGCACGACCGGTTAACGCCCGATCATCGCGCTTGGGGTTTGCTGAACTGATCGCGGGTGAAACATCAGCCGCAAAGACCGGAGGATAATAAAAAATATACCGGAAATTGTTCCGCGCATCCTTCTGATCCCAAGTGTAGCGCAGGCCCCCGTCGAACCGAAGCTTTGGAGTAAAGTCATAGGTGACGTTTCCGAAAACGGCCTGTGATCGAACATTAAAGACGTTGCGCTGTTGGAATGTCGTCAAATCGGGGTTCGGCGCTCCTAATCCAGGCGTCGGATTGGCTGGCGAAGGTACAGCCGCCAAGGGCGTCGCCAATACCGCTGTTGCATTAAAAATGTTGTTATTGTAGCGCTCGTCGAAATGTTGCTTGAAATAGTAAAATCCAAGAACGTAGGACAAGGAATTACCTGCCACACCTTCAAGCCTAGCTTCCTGGGACCAGAAATAATTATCATTATCATAGTTAGCCCGATAGTCGGTTGGGACTTGAGTTCCCGGAGCGAAAGTATTCGGTGCGACAGTTCCGGCGTCGTAACTCGTGCGTGAAGTCAGATCGAGGTCGGAGCTCCCAGTCGATCGATATTGTTGATATCCTCCGACATAAACCAGCCTGGCAAAGCCCAAGTCCAAATCAGCGTTAACGATATCCTGAATATTGTTGCGAAGTCGGTCGTAACCGGCATAATTGACGTTAATTTGATAAGGTCGAGCAGGCACCGGCCCGGCATATCCGTACTGAGGATTTGGTGCCAAGCCGTCGAAGATCGGGGCAGGATTGCCGTTGGGCAGATTGCTGCGATATGCAGTCAGCGAGGGATAGCCTGGCTGGTTGTCGTACTCGAACGTGGTGAAGCGGTTGCGGATGTGGAACGGCCCCGGGCTCCATTCCAGCTGGAACTCGAAATACCGGTTCTTGACGGCAAAGCCAGCCTGCTTGGAGTCGAGCGTTGTCCCCAAATTCTTTTGTATCGATGGCGTAATAAATTCCTGAAGGCCGAAGCGGAAACCAAGATTGCCCGTGATCGGACCGGCGATATTGGCTCCCACATTGGTATAGCCGTTACGCCCGAACCCGGCCACAGCCTCTCCGGTGTAGGTCTTGGTCGGAGCGCGCGAGATCAGATTGACCGCGCCGGCGATGGCGTTCCGGCCATAGGTTGTGCCGGCGGGGCCGCGCAGGAACTGGATGTTGCCGCCGAACAGCGTGCTCTCCGATATGTTCGACGGCACAAGATTGATGAACCCGTCGACATATTGGATGACGGCGTTTTCCTGACCGAGGAGCGTCTGCGGGGTCTGCCTGCCGACGCCGCGCACGTTCAACCCGAAAGTATCGGAATAGTTGATGCCGGGCTGAACGTCGATGATCGTGCGGATGTTACCGATACCGGCAAGATTGCGCTCTTCGGCATTGATGACCGACTTGGACTGAGGTTGCGACAACAGTTTTTCGAACCGGCTGCCGGTCACGACGATATCGCGTTCCTCGACTCGGGTCTTGCCGGGAGCTGCAACTTGCTGCTCGTCTGCGGGGGGCGGCGTCGTCGCACTGCCAAGATGCCGTGTTCGTGCCGACTCCGGCCGGTTCCCGAGCGGCGGCTTCACTGCTTGGTCGACCCCGGTTGGGTCGGCGGTCTGGTCCGAAGAAACGTTCGATTGCGCGTTGGTCGCTGTCTGGGGAGTAGCAACGGCAGGGGTCGCCGCAGCGAATGTTGCACCGGACAATGCGCTCGCCGCCAAACCAAGACGTAGAGATTGTTTTCGTGTCACTTCCGGACCTCCCCAGTTAAGCCCGTTGCACGGGTCTGCGGTGCGAAACTGCAAACCGCTTTTCTTAAACCTACTCAATCCCGACTTTCGCAAGTCAGTCAATACGTTAATTTCACTCGTTTCTAAGCGATGGCCGATGGACACGACGACGGTTTACGTAGAACGTACGGATATTCTGATGATTTACTATACGTTGGCAGTTGGGCCTCGCACGAATCGCCAGATTGGACGCGCCGAGTTTGTAAGAAAATCAGTTTGTTCTATTTGTAACGCAGCGTAGGGCGTCACCGGCTTGGACGGAGAACGATCTTGAAGGACTTTGAGAAGAAAACCGCCGTAATCACTGGTGGCGCGAGCGGGATCGGTCTGGCGTTTGCGCACCGTTTCGGCAGCGAAGGCTGCCGGATCATGCTCGCCGACATCGAGCGAGCGGCGCTCGACATCGCCGTCGACGACCTTCGCGCCAACGGCATCGAGGCCGAAGGTCAGATCGCCGACGTCGGCGATTACGCGCAGGTCGAAGCGCTGGCGGCGCGCACGAAAGCTGTGTTCGGCAATGCGCATTTGCTGTTCAACAATGCCGGCGTGTCGATCACCGGGCCGACCTGGGCGATGAGCATCGACGACTGGCGCTGGGTCTGGGACGTGAACGTGTGGGGCGTCGTCAACGGCGTAAAGGCATTCCTGCCGGGGATGATGGCGCACGGGGAGGGCGGGCATGTTGTCAACACCGGCAGTCTGGCCTCCTTCAACGGCAATGGCGATCACGCGCCCTATTGCTCGTCAAAGGCGGCGGTGCTTGGCATGACCCAGTCGCTTTACAGCGAAATGAAGGCGCTCCAGACCGGGGTCGGGGTCAGCATCGTCTGCCCCGGCATGGTCGCGACGCGCATCCACCAGAGCTGGCGCAATCGGCCAAAGGAGGACAAACCGTGGAGCGACCGCGAGTTTGCCGACGATGCGCACCGCGCCGGGAGCGCGTGGTTCCAGAACCGCGGCATCCCGCCCGAGGCGATCGCGGAGTCGACCTTCGAAGCGGTGCAAGGCGACCGCTTTTATGTGTTCACCGGACCCAACTGGCCGAACTTCATGGAGGACACGCTGGGCCGTGCAATCAAGGCAGAGAATCCGCGCGTGATGACCTGGGGTGAGGATCGCCGGCCCGAATCGGAACGCGAACCAGCGCCCTGGGCCGCCGCAGACGAGACGGTGTGACCGCCTTGTTCCGCTCGCTCGGTACCGGTGAACTGACTCGCCACGAGGACGAACTGGCGCGCGACGGCTACACCATCGTCCCAAAGCTGATGGACGATGGGGAGACCGACCGCGTGCTCGGATGTCTTCACGACTTGCATGCGGACCAGGCATTCGGCGACAACGACTTCACCGGCACCCGGACCAAGCGCGTCTTCAACCTGTTCGCCAAGACCCGCGGCCTCGATCCGCTGCTGATTAACGCGGTCGTGCTGCGGATCGCCCGCTCCATGCTGGGCCCCGAAGCGCAATTGTCGATCGCCTCGACCATGGAGATTCACGACGGCGAGACGCCGCAGGCGCTGCACCAGGACGACGCCTATTTTCCGGAGCGGCCGCACCCCTGCCTGGTCGTCAATACCATATGGGCGCTGACCGACTTTACCGAGGCGAACGGCGGAACACGCGTCGTTCCCGGTTCACACCGCCGATCGGGACCGGTGGACGTCAGCGCGACGTCGATCGCCGTCGAGATGCCGCGCGGATCGGTTCTGCTTTGGGACGGGCAATTGTGGCACGGCGCCGGCGCGAACAGCACGCGGGAGCCGCGGTTCGGGATGTCGCTGAACTTCTGCCGCGGCTGGATACGCCAGCAGGAAAATCACTATCTGAGCCTCGATCCGGAGATGGTGGCCTCGCTTGCTCCCGAAGTGCAAAAGCTGCTCGGCTATGATGTCTGTCAGTTCGTCGGCTGGGTGGACGGCCGCCACCCGATGCGCGCGATCATCCGCGATGTGCGGCAACGTATCCATTCAGGAGCGCGTACACCGCGACGGTAGTGATCGTGGCCTGCACTATACCTGCGGCTGTCAGTTCTGCATGATCCAGTTGCGCGCCGCGATCATGGTATCGAACAGGGCCATATAGGCCGGGTCCAGACTGCGGCGGATCTGCATGCGCGCCAATCCCGTGCCGGTCAGCATCGCGACGCGGCGAGGCTTCGGTTCGGCTTCCCTCAAATACTCGAGGATTGCGTCAAAGACTGACTGCGACTGGATCGCAAAGCCGGTGAGATCAACGATCACACGTTGACGGCCGAGTCCGCACGGCAGCACGCTGGCCGCTTCATGCACATCCCGGGCGAAGTCCTCCAGCAACGAAACGCTCCAGAAGTGCGACAGGGTCAAGGTCAGGATGCCGTTGGCGCGGTCCGATACGATCCTGTATTCGCCGGTTATCGGGGGGGTATAACCTAATGAAGGTTAAGACCGTCTTGTCACGTCGCAGACGGGACGGGGGGGGGCAAACGCCTCGATCCGGCCGTTACGTTCGCGGCGCTGTTGTTCGGGATCATGCGAGTCGGCGGTGCAGACGTACAGCGTTGTGCTGTCCTGCCCGCCGAGTGCACAGGCGAACGCGCTGCGGCCCGTGTCGATGCCGGCGGTGACGTCTCCGCCCTTTTTCACGCGCAGGCATTCGCGCGTGCTGGGCGAGGCTACCCAGATCGCGTTCGCGCCGTCCAGACAGATGCCGTCCGGATACACACGCCGGTCGAGCTTGGCCCAGACGCGCCGGTTCGTCAGCGACCCGTCGCTTTCGACATCGAACGCGGTCAACCGCGCGGCCCAGGTTTCCGCGACGACAAGCGTGCGTCCCCCGTCCAGCAGCACCATGCCGTTGGGGAACCAGAGCCCGTCCGCGACGACGCGCGCGTCGCCATCGGGCGCGACATGAATCAGGACAGTCGGGCACGGCTCTTCCGCGCCATCAAGTTCGAAGCCGAAATTGCCGACATAGGCGCCGCCCGCCGCATCCACGACCATGTCGTTGCAGCGTCGCGGTGCGAGCGCCGACAGGTCCGCATGGGTCACGAGCGATCCGTCAGGCTCCAGCCGCAGCACGCAGCGGTCGACCATCGACACCACGAGCATCCGCCCATCGGGCAGCCAGCCGAGTCCCGAAGGCCGGTTCGGCACCGCGCAGACCGACTCAGTGATGCCGTCTCTCAGCCGGCAGACTTTGTGTCCATGCATGTCCGACCACCACAGGCAGCCGTCATGCCAGCGCGGCCCCTCGGCGAACGCGATATTGTCAGCGACGATCACCAAGTCGCGGTCGAGGGTTTGCCGTCGAAATGCGTCTTCCCCGCGGCGGTCATTCCGGCATCGATGACGAGATCGTGGCAGGTGATGAACCGGCCCTCGTCGCTGGCAAGGTACAGCGCGCCATAGGCGATGTCGGCGGGCAAGCCGGTGCGCTGGAGCGGGGTCGCGGCGGCGAGGTTCTTTTCCAGCTTCGCCATCGATGCGGCGACATGGCCTTCGTCCATCGTCTTCGCGCGTTCGGAACCGCCGAAGAAGATCGGCGTCGCGATGCCGCCGGGGGCGATCGAATTGACGGTGATGCCCCATGGCGCGAGTTCCATGCCCGCGACCTTCGTCATCTGCCGCACCGCCGCCTTCGCGCCGGCGTAGAGCAAACCGCCATAATCGGTTCTGAGTGCTGCGACGCTGGTGTTGTTGATGATCGCACCGCCGCCCTGCTGCTTCATTATCGGCACGGCATATTTCATCCCGAAGATCACCGAGCCGACCAGCAGGTCCATCGCGTGACGGAATTCCTCCTGCGTCACCGTCTCGACGGTGCCGGTCGTGCCCCCACCGGCGTTGTTAAAGAGGCAATCCAGCCGTCCGAATTCAATCTTCGCCGCATCGATCGCGCGCTTGATATCGGCCTCGTTCCGGACATCACCCTCGACGAAGCGCGTGCCGTCGCCCAGCTTGGTCGCTATATCCTCGCCCTTGGCGGCGTTGCGTCCGGTGAGCACGACTTTCGCACCTTCGGCGATGAACAGCTCCACGGTCGCCTCGCCGATCCCGCTGGTGCCGCCGGTGATCACCGCGACCTTTCCGCTCAACCGTTCAGCCATGTAGATTCTCCCCTCTTTGTTGATCCGTGTCAGGCGGTGATCGCCGTCTCCAGCGCCAGCCGATCCTGCAACTCGCGCTTCAATATCTTGCCGATCGCGCTGCGCGGCAGTTCGTCGACGATCCGCACGTCGGAGAGGCGCTGTGTCTTGCCGAGGCGATCATTCGCAAAGGTCCGCAAATCCGCCGCCGGCACGGTCGCGCCCGGTCGCAAAGTCACGAATCCGACCGGAGTCTCGCCCCATTCGCGCGACGCGGCACCGATGACGGCCGCCTCTTGCACCGCTGGATGCGCTGCCAGCGCCTCCTCCAGATCAACGGGATAGATGTTGATCCCGCCCGAAATGATCATGTCCTTCTTGCGGCCGATCAGCGTGAAAAAGCCGTCGGCATCGACCACCGCCAGGTCGCCGGTGCGGATGTACCGATCGCCCTCCGGGCTGTACCATTCGCTCTCCGCCGTCTTGTCCGGGTTGTTGTGATAACCGTTCATCATCGCGGCAGAGCGGCCGACGACCTCGCCAACCTCGCCCGCGCGCAGCGTGCATCCGGCATCATCGATCACGCGGATGTCATGGCCGGGCATCGGCTGCCCGACGGTTGCCAGCTTGTCGGGATGTTCGTGCGCGACCAGCATGCACGAGCCGCCGCCCTCGGTCATCCCGTAATATTCGATCAGGCCGCCCGGCCAGCGGGCCAGCACCTCTTCCTTCAACGCCGCCGGAAACGGCGCGGAGGTCGCATATTTCAGGATGTAGGCGGACAGGTTGAACCGGTCGAAGTCCGGCACGTCGAGAATACGGCGATACTGGACCGGCACCAGCATCGCGAAGCCGACGCGGTAGCGTTCGCTCAACTCGAGGAAGCGGCGCGCATCGAATTTGGGCATCAATACGACCGTCCCGCCGCCCGCCAGCGCCGGAAGGAAGCTGACAAGAGTCGTATTCGAATAAAGCGGGGTCGAGATGATCGCGACGCCGTCGGGGCCGTAACCCGGCGGGTCCGCAAGGTGATTGTGCGGCCAGCGCATCCGGTGCGACTGCACGATCCCTTTGGGCGTGCCGGTCGTGCCCGACGAATAGATGATGTTGAACGCCTGACCGGGGTCGATCTCGACCGGAGCGGGTCGGCTGCCCGGTTCGCCGAGCCACGCGTCAAAAGCAATCCCGGCGGCCGCGGCATCCAGCGCGATCCGCCGCGCCCCTATCGCATCGGCGACGGCCGCCAGATGAGCGGACACGTCCGCATCGGTGAAGAAATGTGTCGCGCCATTATCGGCGAGCATCGCCAGCAGCTGCTCTGCGGTTGACGACGGTGACAACGGCGAGATCGCTGCACCTGCGCGCAACGCGGCAATGAAGACCACCGCGTAGTCGATACTGCTCGCCGCGCAGATCGCGACGACGCCGCCCGGACGGACGCCGTCGCGCTGCAACGCGGCGGCGGCTTGGTCGATGCGATTGTTCAGCGCACGATAGGTGATCGACCGATCGTTGCAGATGATCGCTACGTGATCGGATCGCGCGGCCGCCTGCAACGCGAACAGTTCGTCGAAACGGCCAAACGGGCGACGAACATAGTCAACGATCGCCTGCGCGGCGTCGCTCACTTCAGCGCGGCGAGATAATTGACGATGGCGGCCCGGTCACGCGCACTGGTGATGCCCGGATTGGGCATGGTCGTTCCCGCCGCGACTGCGTTCGGATTGGCGATGTATCGCGCCACCGTAACCTTGTTCCACACAACGCCGCTCTTCTTGAGCGCGGTCGAATAGGCGTAGCCGGGACGGCTGCCGGCCTTCGCGCCCATCACGCCGTACAGATTCGGTCCGACATCTGCGCCTGCGCCGCGAATGCTGTTGTGACATGAGGCGCAAGTGGTGAAGGCGGCAGGCATCTTGGGCTGGGCGCGGGAAGCCGCGCCCGATGCGGCGCCGCTCGATGCCAGTACGATGCCCGCTACGATTGTTCCGGCGGAAAGTGCCGTCAAGCGCTTCGTCATTGCTATGCTCCGTCTCTTCATTCTGCCCCCGCGGTTCATTTGCCGTCGATCGAGAAAGCGAGCAACACATTACCGTCCGCGTTCCTCATGTCCCGGCCCTTCGTCGCACCTGAGCGGCCGGCATAGCCCGAATTAACGTACACCATGCCGCCGGCGATCGTCGGACCGGCACCGTCCATCACGCCGCCATAGACCTTTTGCCCGTTCAGCGCAGTAATCGGATCGCTGCCTGTGTCGACATCCCAGATGATCTTGCCTGTCGCAGCGTCATAGGCGCGGAAATGGCCGTCGTAACTGCCCGCAAAGACCGCGCCCGGTATCACAGAGATAGCCTGGCTGATCGCGCCGTGGCACCAAAAACCTTCCCAACGGCATTTCGGGTTCGGCGAGGTGGGTACATTCCACACGACCTTTCCCGTCGCCGGATCGAGCGCCCAGAGGCCGGGTTTGCCGCGCTCCGGTGCCGCGATGTCGGAGACGCCCGCATAGACCCGGTCCGGTCCTGCGGCAGTACCGAATTCGATACCACCCAGCGCACTGCCGCCGCTCAGGCGCCGCTCCCAAACCTCAGCGCCGCCGTTCGCGGGATCAAGCCCGTACATCATACCCGACTTCTGACCCGCTAGCAGGATATCCCTGCCGTCATGCAGTCTATACAGGATCGGGGCCGCGCCGATCGAGAAGTCTGGGCCGAGCGGCGACGGGCAATTGGCGGGCTGGTGGTCCTTGTCCCAGCACCCGTCGATGTAGTTATCATGCGGCGTAAGACGGTGCGCCCAAGCGATCTCGCCGTCGTCCACCTTGATCGCCATCACCGAATCGGCGTTGTCGTAGCCAAGGTCGGTATAGGAATTGGATGTGCCTACATAGACCAGCCGCCGGACGGGATCGATCGTCGGGGTCGTCCAGATCGAGCCTCCGGACGGACCCCACATTTCTTTGCCGGCGCTGTTCTTCTTGAACGGATGCGGGACCGTCTCGGTCGTGTACCGCTTCCACAGCGCTCGCCCGGTTACGGTGTCCAATGCCACCAGCGCGCCGCGGAACTTGCAGCACACCCAGTTCGGCGACTGCGCGAATGCCTCGTTCCCGGACGATATGGGTACGAATATCTTGCCGTCCCAATAGGTGATCGACCCGGTCATCTGCTCGCCCGGCTGATCGTCGATCACCGTCTTCCAAATCTGCTTGCCGGTATCCGCATCGAGCGCGACCGCGCTTTTCGTCCAGTCGGAGAAGAACAGCGCGGTCCTGACCGGCGACCCCTTGGGCATGGGGACGACCGTAACGCTCGTCCGGGTCGCTGCAGCAGCCGCATGACGCCAATAGACACAGCCGGTCTTCGCGTTCAGCGCATAGACCGCTCCGGACATGCTGGTCGTGAACAACCTGTCACCTATGATGGTCGCCTGCCCGTTTTTGGCGCCGGGATATTGGAACGCCCATTTCAGCTTAAGACGCGGAATGTCGGTCGCCTTCAGTCCCGGATCAGGTTGATAGCGATCGTTGTTCTTGTCGATGCTCCAACCGTTCCACTGCCCCTTTGCGTCGACATCAACCGGCGTCGGCGCGCCCGCGCATTTCGGCGCATCGAGCGGCGTTCCGGCGACGCCGTCACCCCAGATCTTGTGCGGATCGACGTCCTTGTTCGCCTTGGGATCGTCGGGAACCTTGCTGACATGCTGCGCGATCGCCGCCATCTCGGGCAGGCTAAGGCCCGTCGCCATCGGCGCCATCACGCCGTTGCGCAGCGTCGCCAGAATGAAGCTGGCCGGGTTGTGCGACAGCGTCTCTCTGCTCGGGACGCGCCCGGAAGCATGTTCGTGACACCCCGCGCAGCGCGCGATGTAGAGCGCCGCGCCGTCGGGGGCACCTGCCGGCGCGGGACCGCGCATCTGGCCCGGGGCGGTCGTGATCGGCGGATGACCCGAGGGCAATGGCGTGCTCTGCTGCTGCGGGACGCCCGCTGCGTGGACGATCGATCCTAAGAGCAACAGCGCGGCCCCGGCAAGCCCGATCGGCCCCCAGCCGCGCGGCTCGCTTTTGCTGGCAGAGCCCGTTTGTATCAGTCGATCGCGGTCAGACATCAGTAATGATCCGTAAAACGCCCCATCCGGCAACTATAGCCCGTTGGCGGGTCGGTCAGGTGGAACGACGCGGTGCTGCTTCCCTTGGGATGCGACGCCAATGTCTTCAGCGCCCATAGGTTGAAGGCATCGGTGTTGATTTGCGGCCACATATGTCCATCACTGGTGCTGCATGCGACATGAACGACGTCCGGTTGTGCGCTGTAATAATTCGACGCCGACTGCGTCGTCGGCCGGTAGTCGGAACACAGACCGATCGGCGGGCCGCAGTCCCATTTGTCGTTCTCCCCGCCCCAGACGGTGATGATGATCATCGGATCAAGGTGCGCGCGGAGCGGGTAGGGGCCGACACGGCCCTGAAAAATATGCGTCGGATCGGCAGCAACAGCCTTCCGGGCATCCTGGAACGAGAGGGCGCTGCCGTCATCCCTCGTCACATACCACTCGCCCGAGATCGGCAGGCCGCCTGCCCAGAACGACGAATCGAACAGCAGCGCGCGGTTGGTCATCGTGCCGCCGGACGAAATTCCGCCGACATAAAGGCGCTCGCGGTCGAGCTTCCACTTGGTGCCGACGCAGCGAACCATCGCTTCGAGAAAGCGCACGTCCGGCCCCGCGTCGGTTTTGAAGCGATCGCCCGCCGCGGTCGGCGCGCGCCCCTCATGCCACGGGTTCCAGGTCCAGCCGCCATGTCCGGGGCCGTTGCAGGGGCCCGCGGCGAGGTTAGGATCCTGGTCGGCGCATTCGCGAACCGGCGCGATCACCATGAAGCCGGCATCGGCGAGCTTGGCATTATCGCCATTGGGGCGGCGATAAAGGTTCCAGTTGGTCGCCTCCACCGTGCCGACCATCGGTACCCAGACGGGCGCGGATCCGCTCCGCGATTTCGCAGGAACCACCACGAACGCACGCGGCGTACCATCCGACATGAAATAGGTGTTGAGACCGGCGTGCGGCGTAAATCCGTCGGGACATTCCCAGAATGACTTGGCGTCGGCTGCCGCAGCAGTCGTCATCGCAGCAATCGCCAGCGCCGCCAGCGTAAGCCATCGCGCAGTGCCCGCTATTGTGTGGAATGTCTTCACGATCCCGCTCCTGATTTGAGTAACGCATACCCCTTTTCTCAAATTTGTCCAGAGCGATCGCGATATTGGCCGCTTAAACGGCCCGTGCGGCGGACCGGATGCCGTGACGCGAACGGCAACATCGCGGCGGTGACAACGCAAAGCTTAAATCTTGCGAAATACATTAACCGCGGCATCGATTTTGAGGCGACGTATAACACCAAGCTCGGCATCTTGGGACTTGGCGAGAGCAGCGCTTTGTCCTTCGACGCTGCGTTCACGCGCCTTTTGAACCGCGACTATACTTTGGACCCCAGCGACCCCGATACGGTGCTAAGCACAGCGGGCGTGTTCGGCTCGCCAAAGTGGAAGGGGGTCGTCCGGTCTACCTATTCGGACAGGCGCTTCTCGCTGACCTGGACGGCGCGCTACTTCTCACCGATGCGTCAGAGCACCCAGATCACCAAAGAGCTTTATCGGCCGGCCTATACACCTTCAATCATTTACAACGACTTTTCCGCTTCCTACAAATTTACGCCGAACATCGAGCTTGCGGGCGGGCTCACCAATGCATTCGACCGCGCACCGCCTCGTATCCCCGGCGCCGAAGCGGGCGGTGCCAATTTCGAACTCGGCTACCAAGCGGGGGTGTACGACGTCATCGGCAGAACATTTTTTGCAACGATCCGGTTTACGCGATAAACGCTGTCCCAGCCTTCGGAAACGACGTGTCATGCCGCGCCGACCGCACACACGCTGGCCGCATCAAGCATCTGTATAGGAAGAACGACGCCAATCAGCCGACGTTCGCGCCTAATCTCATTGCAACTGCCGCCGGATCGGCGCGTGTGACGCTGGCCCGAATGCAAGCGGACTCGTACGGGACTAAATTCGCTCAAAAAACTTTCGCTCACTTATGCCGATCAGATCGGTAAATCACGCCATCCTTGATCTGACAGTGCTCGTAGTAGCCATGCCAGCTGGTTCAGATGACGGTATAGGCGCGCATTTTGAGCTCATCAATGAGCTGAGCTTAATCATTAATCTTTTGACGGACCTCCATGACGCTCAAATCGCTTAGCGACTTTATCCTGGAGCTCCGGTGTTAGTCGAGCGAAGTCGATCGGATAGCCGTGCACTAGCATGTTATGGAGATGTCCGATCTGATGGAGTGCGAAGCCGTAGCTCATCGCCTGTCGGCGTCCCATTGCGTCCTGCGCCGCGTTGATGGACTCCTTGATCAGCTTGAGTGTGAAGCGATTAGTTCTAGCAACTCGTGACGCGAGTTCGAGCGTGAAGTCGCTTAATTCGCCGCGCGGCACGACGTGGTTGACCATGCCTCGCTGCTGAGCCGTCCGCGCACTCATCCACTCTCCGGTAAACAGCCACTCCTTGGCTAGCCGCGGACTCATCTCGAAGCCGTGCTGAAAGAACTCCGCTCCGGGCACGCCCATGGCCGACGCGGTATTGTCCATAAACCTGGCGTCTTCGGAGCAGACGATCAGATCGCAAGCCCAGGTCAGTGCTAGCCCGCCGCTGATCACGGCGCCCTGCACCTCGGCGATGGTAGGCTTGGGCGCGTTCCGCCACCGCTCCTTCATGTCGAAGTAGAGTTCGCGCTCCCGCGCGTACATGCCCTCCCAACCTTTCGCGTCGAACTGTCCCCAGAACCCACGCGCGTTGTCCGCCGTAGGGTCGGGGGGCTCGTCCGTGCCGAGATCGTGGCCGGCGTTAAACTGGTCGCCGGCACCGGCGAGGATGATCACGCTGACGTCGTCCTCGTGGCAAGCCCGCCGGAAGGCATCGTCTAGCTCCTGCGTCATGATCACGCCTTGCGCGTTCCGTCGCTGCGGCATGTTCATGATGATCCGCGCTATCTGGGGAGCGGGCCGCTCGTACAGGACCTGCGGTCCATCAGTTTCTGTACTGCTCATATGAAGACCTCCTGATCCGATCACGCGCGGTTGGCGAACGCCGCTACAGCCTTGGCAAATGACGGGTCGCGCATGCAGTCGCGCTGCGCCTGCTCCTCAAGATCAATGGCGCCGTCGAGGTCGCTGACGCGCGCCACACGCTCGATCGTCTCCTTCGTCTTGCGCAGGCCGATGCGCGACGCGGCCAACATCTCGCTCGCCATCTCGCGAGCGGCGTCTTGAAGCTGATCCTCCTCGACAATGGCGGACACCAGGCCCGTAGCGAGGGCGCGGTTTGCGTGAAGCGTCCCGGGTTTTCCGGAGGCTCCAATTTATGAGTAGGAGCATTGGAAATGAGCAAGACGACGAACAAGTTTTCACCCGAGGTGCGTGAACGCGCAGTTCGGATGGTTAGGGAGCACCGGGCTGATTACGGGTCTGAATGGGAGGCGATGACATCGATTGCGGGCAAGATCGGTTGCGCGAGGGAGACGCTGCGGCGTTGGTGTCGCGACGACGCAGGCCGACGGACGGGTCCGACGTCGCTGGCCGACGATGATCGCGCCCGGCTGAAGCTGCTCGAGCGCGAAGTGAAGGAGCTTCGCCGGGCGAATGAGATCCTCAGGAAGGCATCGGCATATTTCGCGATGGCGGAGCTCGACCGCCACGGACGATGACGATGGCGTTCATTGACGCCCATCGTGGGGAGTTGGGGATCGAGCCGATCTGCCGCGAACTGGCGGTCGCCCCCTCCTCGTATCACGAACATGCCGCACGCTTGACCGACCCGGGCAGGCGTTCCGCTCGCGCGAAGCGTGACGACGAACTGAAGGATCGTATCCGGCGCGTCCACCAGGCCAGCTTTGGCCTGTACGGATCACGCAAGGTGTGGCGGCAGCTGCTGCGCGACGGCGTCACCATCGCGAAATGCACGGTCGAACGGTTGATGAAGGCGATGGGGCTGGTCGGTGTCCGACGCGGGAAATCCTGCGTCACTACCGTTCCCGACCGCAAGGCAGCCTGTCCACTCGACAAGGTCAACCGGGCCTTCAAGGTCCAGCGGCCCAATGCCCTTTGGGTCGTGGATTTCACTTACGTCCATACTTGGGCGGGGTTCGTCTATGTGGCGTTCGTTATCGACGCCTTCGCCCGCCGGATCGTCGGCTGGAAGGTCAGCAGCAGTGCCACCGCCGGCTTTGTGCTGGATGCGCTGGAGCAGGCGATCCACGCTAGGCGGCCCACCGAAGACGATGGTCTCATCCACCATTCGGACCGCGGGTCGCAATACCTCGCTATGAACTACACCCAGCGCTTGGCCGAGGCGAAATTGGTGCCCTCGGTCGGCAGCGTCGGGGACTCCTACGATAACGCCCTCGCCGAGACGATCAACGGCTTGTTCAAGGCCGAGGTGATCTGGCGCCAGCGCTCCTGGCCAAGCCTCGCCGCTGTCGAGATGGCTACACTACGCTGGGTCGACTGGTTCAACACCCAACGCCTCTTCGGCCCGATCGGCTATGTAACACCCGCCGAAGCCGAAGCCCGCTACTATCACGCACAGCAGAACCTCGATATGGCGGCATAACCCAAACCAATCTGCCTCCGGAAAACCCGGGACGCTTCAAAACGCTTCCTGAGACCTTGCCAACATTTCGCGCCATCGCTTCACTCCTGGCGAAAAGATGCGAGCGGGCGACGTTTGCGGGCGACAGTCATATACCTGAGGAATCAGCGCGCGTGTCGGGTTGGTGAGCTGGTCGGCGGTCGGCCGGCGCCGACATCCCAACCCTTTTCTGGGCAGCATTCCGAGCTGCCGACTGGGATTAGCCGTGCGCCACCTTTCTTGCCATTTAAGCTCTGACCGAACGGGACGACACTTAAGCTGGCCTACGCAGTTCCGCGTGTTTTCGAGCCACTGTGCGGGGAGGCGGGCGTGTCTGCTGTAGAATTTGGCCAGCCATTTATCGATGTGGATGAGTGGCGGGATGTCCCTTGCCGCCACCGTTATGTCCATGGTGGCTTCGAGAGATCCTCGACCAGGTTCTCGCTCTATCTCCCGGACGCTACCATCTTTTCCGGGCGCTTCCTGCAATATCTTCAAGGAGGGGCGGGCGGCAACGAGAGGTCCGCGGGAGCGGACGTCATGCATCTTGCCTTCGACAACGGGATGTATCTGGTCGAGTCGAACCAAGGCCATATCAACAACCCTGCCGAACTCGCGGACGATCTGAGCGTGCTACTCTGGCGCGCCAGCGCCCGCAGCGCGGAATATGGACGTGAGGTGGCGGAGGGCATGTATGGCAGTCCGCCCCACCATGGCTTCCTGCTTGGCGGCAGCGGCGGAGCGGTTCGAGCCTTCCTGTGCATCCAGGCCCGGCCCGATCTGTGGCAGGGCGCGGTGCCGTTCATGATCAACCAGACCGGCCTATTCGCGTTCAACGCATCGCTGTTCGCCTGGACGATCCTCGTCCTCGGAGGTGATGTCGATCGGCTGGTCGATGCCACTCGCCCTGGCAGCGAAGTCGAGCCGGTCAGCGCAATGTCAACGGCGGACCGGATGGAGGCGGTTCGAGACCTTTATCAGGCCGGTTACCCGCGCGGGGCGGAGGACTTTCTCAACCCGGGCCCGGACTACCTCTTCCTGCGCTCGGAAAAGGTGCTCGAATCCTACACCGCCGACTTCTGGACAAAACCGGGTTTCGAGGGCCACGACGGCCATCCCGCCATCGCCGCGAACCACGTGGAGCATCAACGGGCGCGTGTCACGGCCGTGCTGACGGAGAGACAGCTCGACGACTACGGACCTCCGGATGAGAGCAACCTTGAGAATGCGATCCTGTCCGCGTTCAGCGAATCCGACCGGATAGTCGGCTTAGCTCTGAGCCTCGATGTCGCGGCCTCTCGTCTCGTCAATGCCCGGGTACGCGTCCTATCCGGCGCCGCTTCCGGGCGCGTGTTCTACATCACCGGGGCGCGGGGGAAGGCGCTGTCGGCAATGCTGTTCGCGCCGCTGCTGGAGGGGATCGTCGCGGGCGACGAACTCGAGCTCGACAACGGCGACTACCTGGCGTTCGCCGCCCTGCATCGCCACGTCGAGGATCTCGGCTATCCCGAGACGCGCGAGATCGCTGCAAAGGCCGCGGCGCGGGGACGACCGCTGTTGACCTTCGAACCGTCCATGGCTCCCCCGGGAGGGCGTTTCGAAGGAAAGGTGATCCTCCTCCAGCACCTCCACGACGTCGCCTGCCCGCCAAGCGTGGGCCGCGCAT
Source organism: Sphingomonas sp. (assembly GCA_965217805.1). GTDB lineage: Bacteria > Pseudomonadota > Alphaproteobacteria > Sphingomonadales > Sphingomonadaceae > Sphingomonas. The sequence continues at coordinate 58,635 of CBDCJJ010000005.1, forward strand.
TTGTGGAAGACCTGAAGGAGCATCTTGGCGATCGCCTGGACGATAGCTTTCGGCTGTGGTGGATTGATAACGCTGCGCATCTTCCCGCCGTGACCAGACGCGGTGAGGCGAGAGCGATCGCATATTGCTACGGGCAAGCCCTGCGCGATCTCATTGACTGGGTCGAGCGCGGCACGCCACCGCCGGCGTCTACGAGCTACCGTTTCGCCCCGGACAACGCCTTGGTCCTGCCCGCCTCAGCTGCGGAACGGCTTGGCATCCAACCGGTCGTGCAGGCGACGGCGAACGGAGGCGCGGTGGTCCATGCACGCGTCGGTGACGAAGTACGGCTGGCGGGTTTGGCGGAAATTCCGCCGGGAGCCGGCGCGATCGTCAAGACCGAATGGGATCCAGAAGGGGGCGGTGAATGGCCCGTTTGCGAGAGCCATGGCTCAAACGGGGCGGCACCGGCCGGACCGGAGGCAAGGCATGAGGTTGCTCACACCTATGCGGAGCGGGGCGTCTACTTCGCCTCGTTTCGCGCGACCTCGAACAAAGATGATCGTGCGAACAAACTGTACGACGTGACGAACATCGCGCGCGTCCGCGTGATCGTAGAATGAGAATGATGACATCTGTCTCACCAAGTGAGGGGTGTTCGATAATTGGCGACTGCCAAGTTGACGGCTGGTCGCTGGATTGAAGCTTTAAGAGGAACCGACATGAGCAGTCGACATTTGGTTGATCAGGAGCTTCTCCCCTTTCTGGATGCTCAGCCTCCGCTGCAGTGGAACGCGGAGACGCTGGCAGTGCTGCGGACGATCGACGTCCCGCCACCCTCGATCGCAGCCGAGACGCTGGAGGCCACGTCCTTCGAGCATCGGGCCATCGCACCAGTAGGGGAAGGCAGTCCTGTCGATATCGTGATCGCCAAGTCCAAGACGCCGAATCCCTCCGGCGACGCCATCCTTCACGTTCACGGCGGGGGTTATATCCTGGGTAAGGCGGCGCAACTCGAGTTCATGCTCAGGCCATGGGCGCAGGAGCTGGGGTGCCCGATCGTCTCGGTCAACTATCGTTTGGCGCCGGAGACCCGGTTCCCGGGCGCGGTAGAGGATTGCTATGCTGCGCTGGCTTGGATGTGCCGCGAAGCAGAAGCGCTTTCGATCGACCGGGCGCGGATCGGTGTTAAGGGAGAGAGTGCCGGCGGCGGGCTCGCCGCCGCCCTTGCTCTGCTCGTCCGGGACCGCGGCGAGTACAGCCTCGCCTTCCAGCACCTCACCTATCCGATGCTCGACGACCGCTCATTGAACCTGCCCGATCCCAACCCCTATGCCGGTGAATTCCTCTGGACACGGCAAGCGAACGCCTTCGGCTGGTCCTCGCTGCTTGGCGCTGAAGCGGGCGGAGACGACGTGTCGCCCTATGCCGCAGCGGCTCGAGCGAAGTCGCTCATCGGACTGCCGCCAGCCTATATAGCGACCGGGGCGCTCGACCTCTTCGTTGAGGAAAACATCAGCTATGCGACGCGGCTCCTGCGGGACGGCGTGCCGACCGAGCTTCACATCTACCCAGGCGCCTATCACGGCTTTGACCTGACCGAGGCGGCAGTCTCCAAGCGGTCCAAGGTTGACGCGCTAGATGCGCTCAAACGGTGGATGAGCCGAAGCCCCGCATAGACAGGAACGCAGCGTGCGATCCGGTCTGGGTCCATCTCCAAAGAAAAACAACGTTCTTCTCACCATAGATCTGAAAAGGCCCTTAAATCATGCCGTCAAAGTCCTTTGTGTCAGCGTGGCGAGACATGGCGCGCTTGCACCCTGACAGCCAAGCCGTGACGATCGGCGATGCCATCACGCTGACATGGGGCGAGCTTGATCGCCAGACCAATCAGGTGGGACGGTTGCTCGCCGTCAAGGGCGTCCAGTCCGGCGATTTCGTGACGATTGCTCTTCCGACGGGAGTCAAGGCGGTCGAGGCGATCATCGCGACGATCAAGATCGGCGCCACGCCCAACGTGATCTCGGCGCGTCTGCCGGCGCCAGAGCGGCAGAAGATCATCGAATTGGTCGATCCCCGGATCGTCATCGACGAAAGTGGCGAGCAGCTTACGGACCACCCTGTCGTCCCCGGGTGGGATGAAGAACGTGATCATTATTCGACCGATGAGTTGCCCGAGGTGATATCGCCCGTTTACAAGGCGCCGACATCGGGTGGCAGCACGGGGCGGCCCAAAATCATCCTGTCCGGTTCACCCGCCGTGATCGACGACAGCCCTGACGCACTCATCCGCCGGATCGGCTTTCCCACCGAAGGCGTCATTCTTTTTCCCGGTCCGATCTCGCACAACACCGCCCAAATGGGGCTGCTGATCGGGCTCGCGCTGAAGAACCATGTAATCCTGGAGGAGCGATTCGACCCGGAACTGACCCTGCGGCTCATCGATCGACATAAGGTGCAGTTCGCGGTGCTCGTTCCGACGATGATGAACCGCATCTCGCGACTACCCGCAGACGTCCGTGAGAAATACCGATTGTCGAGCTTGAAGCTTCTACAACATAATGCGGGGTCCTGCCCACCGGATTTGAAGCGCGAGTGGATCGAAAGGCTCGGCCCAGATCGGCTGTACGAGAACTACACCTCGACCGAGCAGGTCGCCATGACGATGGTCAGCGGAACGGACTGGCTTGCGCGCCCCGGCACCGTTGGACGGACGGTTGTCGGCGAGATCGAGGTGAGGGACGAGGACGGTCAAAAGTGCCCTCCTGGCGAAGTCGGCACGATCTGGATGCGGCGACTTGAGGGAGTGCCGCGCACGTTCTCCTACAAGGGGCAGGAGACGCCTGAGCCGGTGGACGGATGGGAGACGGTTGGCGATCTAGGGACGATGGACGCCGACGGGTTCCTCTTTCTCGCCGATCGCCGCGTCGATATGATCATCTCCGGCGGAGCGAACATCTATCCTGCCGAAGTCGAAGCGGTCATTAGCAGCCACCCAAGCGTGGTTGAGAGCGTAGTCGTCGGCATTCCCGATTACGATATGGGCCAGCTCGTTCATGCCATCGTGACCGTCGATTGCGACGGCCTCGAAGAGGCCGAACTAGACGCTTATGTCCGCGCTAGGCTTGCCGGGTACAAGTGCCCGCGCACCTACGAGTTCACGTCGGTCGCGCTTAGGGACGAGGCAGGGAAGGTCAGGCGGCAGTCGCTTCGCGAAGAACGGATTGCCGCCGCTTCTGCAACAAGCGAGCCGGAAACGTCGGAAGCGACGTGACCTCCATCTTTAATCTTCGGACTACGGAAGCTTGCCGACGTACGCAGCGCGCGGCCGAACCAGGGTTCCGGTCCGATATTGTTCGTGCGCATGCGCGAGCCAGCCGACGGCGCGACCGGGCGTGGAAAAACCGAGCGGTTCATCCTCCATGCCGAGCAGGATACTTAAATAGGCCATCGGTACGATAAACCGCGGCTCGCCTCCGGTCAGGTCGGAGGCGGTCGCGATCATCGCGTCCAACTTGTCAAACTGAGGTTCACCCAAGAGCTGCGTTCGCATCGCCATCAACAAGGCACCCGGCCTCGGATCACGGCCGGCATGGACTTCGGCAGGGGCGAAACCAGGGATCGGTTCTCCCGCCCGGTAGAGATGGCTGATCTCCCGCGAAGGATCGGCGCTGGCGATCATGCTGCGAAGGAACCGTGTGGTCGCGAGCGCTCGGCTATGCCGCAGCCGCTGCCCGCGCCCGGCGATCAGACCCGCCGCAACCGCACCGAACGGCGTCACCCCCGTGTTGGCGGCCGCGCGCACGGCGTAAGTCGTCGGATCGAGTTCATGATCGGCTGCAAGTACGAGCGCGCGGCGGACAAGATCGTCATACCGGCCGTCCGGTACGGCGGAGCGCGACAGGACCAAGTGCACCGGTTCCGTCGAGGGCGTGTATCCGCCCGCTACGATCGCCGCCATCCAGCGCAGGGCGCCAGCGCTCGTGCGCAGGAATCCCGCTTCCGACAGGTCAGCGCTCTTGGCGTCATCATGTTCGAGAACGGGCATCAGCGCCAACGCGCGATCGAGTGGAGAGAGATGCCTCAGCGCGGTAGCGAGTGCTTTGATTTCAGACTTGCTGGAAGGCGTGGTTGCGAACAGGTCAGGGGGCGCGTCCCAGAGCAGGGTCGCCACCTGCTCCAGGGTATTGGCTTCCGCCAGCGTCACGACTTCGCGTCCGCGGTAGAACAGGCCCGCGTCGGTGAGCAGCGTCAGCGCGGTGGTTCGTACCAACTGCTGCGGCTCCTGGGCGTCGGACCCTGCGAGCAGCGCCATGACGTCCGACCGCCAATAGCGGCGTCTGCGGGTGCCTTCGATGGCGAACGATCGCAGGCCCTTTCGACTTACATAGGCGTAAAGAGTGCCTGTGCTGACGCCGAGCAGTGCGGCGGCTTCTTTCGCTTCAAGGTACAGATCCTCCCCCACGCGTCCTCCAATATTGACGATTTCCATCAAGATTGACGCGAAAAACGTTTGCGCGTCAACTACTCTCATAAGGCCGCGGACAGCGGCGGGAGGAGAGGAAATGATGAAGGTATATGTTGCCGTGCCGCTTTTGCTGACCGCGGCGACCGCGGCGGCGCAGACCATCCCAGCGCCGGAGCAGACGCCCGCGAACGGCGCAGCCCAGACCGTCGATGACGCTCTCCCTGCTGCCGATGGCCCCGGGCCAGTGAACGCACAGGCCGCAGGCGGCATTCAGGACATCGTCGTCACGGCCCGTCGCCGGGAGGAATCGCTCCAGAACGCGCCGATCACCGTGACCGCGTTCACCGACGCTCAACTTCGAGAAAAGGGCATCAACGACGTGAACCGGCTCATCCAGGCGACGCCGGGCGTCAATTTCGATGCGTTTCCGCGGGTTGCACCGCGTCCCTTTTTTCGCGGCATCGGCAGCTCCAATCAGGGCGCCGGCGGCGACCCTTCCTCCGTGGCGTTCCTGGACGGCGTGTATCTGGCCCGCGCGCCCATGCTGGGCATCGACTTCTTCGATATGCAGCGGGTCGAGGTTCTGAAAGGTCCGCAAGGCACGCTGTTCGGCAAGAACGTTGTCGGCGGCGCCATCAACTTCATCACCGCCAAGCCGACAGACGAAGCGTCCGCGCGCGCCGAGCTGACGGCGGGGGAGTATACGCAACTCGATGGCCACCTGATGCTCAACCTGCCGATCAGCGACTCGATCGCCACCCGGCTCGTGCTCGGCGCCGTCACCAACAACGGCTATCGTCACACGCCCAATGGCAGGCCGCTCGACAACGATAATAAGCTGAGCGCGCGCCTCCAGACCATCTTCGGGCTGGGTACGGGCACGACCCTGCTCGTGTCGGGCGACGTCGCCAATCAGGACATCGCCCAAGCCGCGCGCTACAATGTCCGCGTGCTGCCATTCCACACGGACAAGCCGCGCGGATTCGATGATTTCAACAAGCCGCGCGTCGCCGATCCCGACCGGTACGGGGGGATCAACTCCAAGACCGGCGGCGCGCGCGCCGAACTGAATACAGACGCACTCGGCTTCGCGACCCTGACCGTCACGGGAGCGTGGCGTTTCGACAACTTCTCCTCATTCGAGGATTTCGACGGCAGCAACCCGGCCGCCAACAAGGCGGCGGGCGTGCTGGTCGCTGGCGCGCAGGTGGTGCAGGCCGAGAAGACCGATTCCTACTCGGCCGAGACGCGGCTGACGTCGTTGGGCGACGGACCGCTCACCTATGTGCTGGGCTTGTACTACAACCACGATCGCATCACGCGGCAGCGCGAGACCCAGCTCTCCCCGACGCCGACGACGATCAACCTGTTCGACGCCAAGGCGCGCAACCGCAGCTACGCGGCCTTCGGCGAGCTTCAGTACAAGTTCGACAACGGACTGAGCGTTTTCGGCGGCGCGCGCTACACCGACGAGAAAAAGTTGTACGAGATCACCCGCTTCACCGGCCCACGCGCGGCGCCGGTAGTGAACTTCACTACCTTCGGCAATCCGGGCGAAGCCCGTCAGAAGCTGGTGACGTACCGGGTGGGGGCTAGCTGGCGCTTCAACCAGAACGTCTTCGCCTTCGGGTCGGTGTCGACCGGCTTCAAGTCGGGCGCCTTCCAGGAAGAGCCGCGCGAGGCGCTCGCACGCGTCCCAACCGCGCCCGAAAAGGTCACCAACTACGAGATCGGTCTCAAGACCGATTTCCTCGACCGGCGGCTGCGCTTCAACATCTCGGGCTTCATCGCCGACTATCGCGACCTGCAGACGATCCAGGTCATCCCCGACGCCAGCGTGGGCGTAGGCGGCACCCGCGTATCGACCGACACAGGCGACGCGACCATCAAGGGCATCGAGACCGAGCTGGTTCTGGCCCCGGCCGAGTGGGTCGATCTCACCGCGCGCTACACCTATCTCGACGCCACCTTCGATCGCCTGACGCAGACCTCCGCCATCCTGGCGAACGGCTCGCCGGTGCTCCGTGATCTGGCGGGGAACAGGCTGAGCCGTACGCCGGAGCACGCGGTGTCAGCCGATCTTGGCTTCACCACGCCAAGGGCGTCCTGGGGATGGCTACGCGCGCTGTTCACGGCGGAGTATCAGAGCGACATCTACGACGACAACGATAACGACTTCATTGAATATCGCCGCCCGCGTACCCTGTTCGATGCCAGCCTGACCTATCATATCGACGATCGGTTCTCCGCGCGGGTCTGGGCGCGCAATATCACCGACAAGGAGTATCGCACCCACCAGACCGACAGCGCGGGCGGACTCTTCGTCCAATACGGTCCGCCGCGGCAGATCGGCGTCACGCTCGGTGCGGCGTTCTGACCGGGTGGAACGTCCGGCGAACGATACGGACTTGAAGGGACGACCATGCTGATCCTGCTCGGCTATGCGATGGTCGCGGCGTTCATGATCCTAATCATGACCAACAGGCTGTCGGCGCTGGTCGCGCTCGTGCTCGTGCCGATCGTGTTCGGGATGCTCGCCGGGTACGGTGCGGAACTGGGCGGCATGGCGGCGAAGGGGATCGTCGCGCTGGCGCCGACGGCGGCGCTGTTGCTGTTCGCTGTCCTCTATTTCAGCATCATGATCGATGCGGGCCTGTTCGATCCGCTGGTCACGCGGGTGGTTCGCTTCGCAGGCGGCGATCCGCTGCGCGTGGCGCTGGGCACCGCGGTAGTGGCGCTGATGGTCTCGCTTGACGGGGACGGGTCGACGACCGCGCTGGTGACGATCACCGCCTTCCTTCCGGTGTATCTGCGGCTGGGCATGAACCCGCTGATCCTCGCCGTACTGCTGGGATCGGCGAACAGCATCGTCAACATTGCGCCCTGGGCGGGACCGACGGCGCGGGTCGCCTCATCGCTCGGCCTGGACCCGGCGGACATCTTCGTCCCGCTGCTGCCGACGATGGCAATCGGCATGGCCGCCACCTTGGCGATCGCCTGGTATCTCGGTCGTGGCGAGCGTCGCCGGGTGGGTGTCGCCGAAGTGGATCGAACGGCGATCGCCACGCCGTTCGAGCGCGAGGAGGGCATTGCCCGGCCGCGGTTGTTCGCGGTGAACCTGCTCCTCACGCTCGCCGTGCTCGCGGCCGCGATCGTTCGGCTGGTGCCGCTGCCCGTGTTGTTCATGGCGGCGCTCGCGATCGCGCTGGTCATCAACTACCCCGACTTGAAGGATCAGCGTTCGCGGCTCGCGAACCATGCCGCAAACGCCTTGCCGATCGTCCTGCTCGTGCTCGCGGCTGGCGTGTTCACCGGCATCTTGTCGGGGACGGGCATGATCGACGCGATGTCCGAAGGAGCGATGCGGGCGGTTCCGCCGACGATCGGCCCGTGGCTGGGACCAATCACCGGGCTGCTCAGCGCGCCCTTCACCTTTTTCCTATCGAACGACGCCTATTTTTTCGGCGTCGTGCCGGTGATCGCGCGGACCGCGGCCGAGTACGGCGTCTCCCCGGTCGAGGTCGCGCGCGCCTCGCTCCTGGGCCAACCCGTTCACGCGCTCAGCCCGCTGGTCGCGGCCGTCTACCTCGTGTCGGGGTTGCTCGGGCGTGAAGTCGGCGAGCTGCAGCGGTTCGGGCTCAAATGGGCCTGCCTTCTCTGCCTCGTGCTCGTCGTCTCCGCTGCGATGACCGGCGCGATCATCTAGGAACCGATGTGATCCAGCGTCTCACCGACACCATTAACGTCATCGTCCCGGTCGGCGCGTTGGGCGGAGGCGTGCGCGAGCGCGACGTCGCGGCCGGAATCGCGGCCGGCGCGCACGCCATCGCCTGCGACGCCGGCTCGACCGACAGCGGGCCCGCCTATCTGGCGACCGGGCGGTCCAAGTACAGCCGTGAGGCGGTCAAGTCAGACCTTGCAATCCTGATGCGGGCGCAAGCGGCGGCGGGAATCCCGTTGCTGATCGGTTCATGCGGCACCTCGGGATGTGATGCGGCGCTCGACTGGACCCGCGACATCGCGCTCGAGATCGCGCGCGAGGAGGGACTGCGGCCGAGCATCGCGCTGCTCCGTTCCGAGCAAACACCAGCAGCGATGGCGACGGCCGCGGCCGAGGGCCGGATCACGCCTCTGGCGCCGTTCACAGACGCCGACCCCGGCGTGTTTGCCGGCTGCGACCGCATTGTCGCGCTCATGGGACCCGAACCCTATATCGCGGCGCTCGATGCCGGCGCCGACATCGTGCTGGGGGGCAGGACGACGGACACCGCGGTCATCGCCGCCGTGCCGCTCCGATTGGGCGCGGGCGACGGCCCCGCCTGGCATGCGGGCAAAATCGGCGAGTGCGGCGGACAGGCGACGATCAACCCGCGCGATGGGGGCGTCATGGTTCGGGTGGGCGCGGACGCGTTCGAGATCGAGCCGCTGAGCCCGGCCAACGCCTGCTCGCCGCACAGCGTGGCCGCGCACATGCTCTATGAAAACAGCGATCCGTTCCGGCTGGTCGAGCCGGTCGGCGTGCTGGACGTGTCGGCGAGCCGCTATGAGAATATCAGTGGCCGTGTCGTCCAAGTCACTGGCAGTGCGTTTGAACGCGGCAAATATACGATGAAGCTGGAAGGTGCGGCAAGCGGCGGTTTTCAGACCATCATGCTCGTCGGCATCCAAGATCGCCAAGTGCTCGCCAACATCGACCGCTTCATGCAGCAGATGCACGAACTCCTGATGGGCCGCGTGCGCGAGGTGATGCCCGACCTGGGCGCGTTCGACATTTCGCTGCGGGCCTATGGATGGAACGCGGTTTCGGGGGCGGAAGTCGGTCCCGTGTCGGCACCTCCGCGCGAGGTCGGTCTGCTGTTTGTCGCGACCGCTAAAACCCAGGAGCTGGCGACGCGGATTGCCAAGACCTGCAACCCCTACTTCTTCCACATGCCGCTCGAACTCAACGAAGAGCTGCCGTCCTACGCCTTCCCCTTCTCGCCCGCCGAGATCGAGCGCGGGGCCGTCCACGAGTTCAGGCTCAATCACGTCATCCATGTCGATGATTCGCTCGAACTGGTCAGAACGGAGTACATCGACATGCAGGAGCGGGTAGATGCCTAAGGTTACGGACGTCTGCAGTCATGTCCGGTCCAAGAACGCGGGGCCGTTCTGGATCACGCTCGACCTGTTCTTCGCCGACGAGGAAAGCTTTAGTCGGTACAGCGGCGTACCCGCCTTGGCCGCGGCAGCAGTGGCCGATTTGTATGGCATCGATGCCGCTCAGGTGAGGCGGTTCAGCGTGCCGTCTCTGCTGGTCGTCAAGATATCCTATCCGCGATCAATCCCCCAAGGCGGTGCGATAGAGCGCGACATGCACGGTGGGCAGCAATATGCGCGTCTGCTCGATATCGAACTGTGAGGTAAAGCGGCCACTCTACTTGAGCCCGATGTGCAAAAGCCGGCGTAAAGGATCTGCGGGTTCGGTTCATGCGGAGGCTTGCCAACTTATGTCCTCCAAGCATCGCTGGCAGCTTAATATGGCAGTTGTTGAAGAGTTCAGGACAAAAGCCCGCCGGCGACCTTGCCCGCCATGTCAGGTGACGGTGAGACCGCCGTCCACGACCAACTCCGCGCCGGTCGTGAAGCCGGACGCGTCGGAGGCGAAGTAGAGCGCGGCGGCGGCGATCTCGCTGGCGTCTGCCATGCGGCCAAGCGGCACCCGGTCGATCATCGCGCCGAACCCGGTGATCTGCTCTTCCGTCAGGTCCTGCTTCTGACCAATGGACGTCGCTACGGGGCCGGGAGTGATGGTGTTGACACGGATTTTGCGAGGGGCGAGTTCGACGGCAAGGTTCAGGCCCAGGGCGCGGAGCCCGGCCTTGCCTGCGCCGTACACGCTGCTGGTCGCAAAGCCGCGCAGCGCCACTGTCGATGAGGTAAGGATGATCGACCCGCCTTCCGGCATGAGGCCGACCGCGTGCTTGAGCAGGAAGAAGGGTCCTCGCAACATAACGCCAAGCAGGAAGTCGAATGTGGCTTCGTCAACCTCTTCGATCGGCGCGAGGCGGTTGGTCCCGGCGTTGGCGAACACCACGTCCAGCTGACCATAGGCGGTGCGGACGTGCTCGATCAACACCTTGGCAGCGTCGGGGTCCGCCGCGTCCGAGACAATGAACTCCACGCCGGGCGTTTGCGCTCGCGCCGCCTCGACGGACGCCGCACTCGAGCCGGTCGCGACGACGGTCGCGCCCTCGTCTCGAAACAGCGTTGCCGTGGCGGCGCCGATGCCGCTCGTTCCTCCAGTAATGAGAACAATCTTACCATTAAGTTGCGTCATGTGCCTGTCCTTGTTGCGGTTGGTTAATTGAAGCGAATGTGTGAAGATGAATATTCAAGACTAAGATACGCTACGGTGCCGTATCGTTCAAGGGGGTGGTAGTGGGTCAGGAACCGAAATCCGACAAGCGGACACAGCGATCTAAGGCCGTGGTGCTGGCGGAAACGTATCGGCAGCTATCGCAGAACGGCCTCGCGAATGTCAGCATCGATGAGATTTCTCGGGTGTCCGGCGTCTCCAAGACGACGATCTATCGCCATTGGTCATCACGGTCGGCGCTGCTGATCGATGCCTGCTCGCGGCTCGGCGGGACGGCCGACGCGCCCGATACCGGCAGTCTGATTGGCGATCTGCATGATTTACTGTCGGGTTTGGCGGAACAGCTGCAGACGGCCAGCTGGAGCGCGGTCGTGCCGTCGATCGTGGACGCGGCGGAGCGCGATGGCGACGTGCTTGCGATGCAGGTCGAATGGCACGACAACTTGATGGCGCCGTTCCGCGCCGTGGTGGAGCAGGCGAAGGCAAGGGGCGAGGTCCCATCCTCCGCCGACCCGCGAAACCTGATTGCGATGACGGTCGGAGCGCTGTTCTATCGTCGTTGGTTTTCGCGAGAGCCTATCGACGCAGATTTCGTGACGACGATCGCGGAGACCGCGATCACGATCAACAGGCGATGAGCCAGCTCGTAAACTTTACTTCGGTTAGTTGGTGGCGGCGGGCAGGCGCCCAACCTTTGCCTAGCCGCTCAGGGCCGCCGTGTCCGGTCTTTGCCTGGCCGGAAACCCCAATGAGCGACGATACGCCGTAGGGCTCACGCCGAGCGTCTGACGGAACCGGTCGCGAAGCGCCGAGGCGCTATCGAAACCGGCGGCGACAGCGATCGCTTCGAGCGATAAAGTCGTCGTCTCCAGCAACTCTTGCGCGCGGCGTACGCGAGCGGTGATAAGCCATTGCAGCGGCGTCGTGCCGATCTGCTCGCGAAAACGGCGCGCGAACGTACGCGGACTGGTCACCGCATGCCGCGCGAGGTCGTCGATCGATAACCGCCGGTGGGCGTTCTCGCGCATCCAGTCGAGCACCGGTGCCAGGCTCGTGGTCGCGCCGGGCTCTTCATGACGGATGAACTGCGCCTGCCCTCCCTCCCGGCCGAGCGGCGCCACCGCCAGCCGCGCCGCCTGGGCCGCGACGGCATGGCCGTGGTCGCGCCGGAGCAGGTGAAAGCACATGTCGAGCCCCGCCGATGCTCCGGCTGAAGTGACGATCCGGCCTTCATCGACAAACAGAACGTCGGGCTCGACCGCTACCGCGGGATAACGACGCGCCAGCAGCTCGGCCGCGCGCCAGTGGGTGGTCGCCCGCCTGCCGTCGAGCAGCCCCGCTGCCGCGAGGACGAAGGCGCCCGAGCAGATCGAGACGACCCGCGCGCCGTTCGCATAAGCGGAGCGGATCGCGGCGACGACGGCACCGGAAACAGGCGCGCCCGGATCGTCGATGCCCGGCACGATCACCGTGTCGGCATAAGCGAGGTCTGCCAGCCTCCCAGGCGGACGGATGGCGTAAGCCCGCGCGCGCACTTCCGGCGCTTCTCCGCACACCTGCACCTCGTAAGCCTGCGTCGGATCGTAGAGCCGCACCCCGCCGAACACCTCGCACGGGATCGCCAGATCGAACGGCACGACGCCATGCAGCGCGAGAACCGCGACTTTGTGGATGGCGTGGTGCTCCTCGTTCCTCGACCGCCGATGCCGACCCATTACTCTAACCGTTGCGACCTGCATGCGCCATGGCAGGATTGCAGCGGTCATCGTCCTTTCTGCCACTCACGCCCTCGCGGGTCTCCGTTTAAATACCGGCGCGCAACGATGCGAGAACGCCCATGACCACCATGCCCGCCTTCACCGGCGATGCAGCCCCGCTCGAGATCGGGATGCTGCTCTATCCCAGCCTGACACTGCTCGATCTCGCTGGCCCGCAAGCGGCGCTCGGGGTGCATGGCCGCACGCATCTGTTCTGGAAAACACTCGATCCGGTGATGACCGATACCGGCGTGGCGCTGATGCCGACCGCCACCTTCGCCGACCCGCCCGCCGCGCTCGACATACTGTTCGTGCCCGGCGGGCTCGGGACGGTCGAGGCGATGAAGGCCGATGCGATCAACGCCTTCCTTGCCGAGCGTGGCCGCGACGCGCGCTACGTCACCTCGGTCTGCTCAGGATCGCTTCTTCTGGCAACGGCGGGGCTGCTCGACGGCTATCGTGCCGCGACGCATTGGGCGACCTATGACATACTGGAGGCGCTCGGTATCGACGCCGGTCGCGAGCGCGTCGTGGTCGACCGCAATCGGTTCACCGGGGGCGGGGTGACGGCTGGTCTCGATTTCGGCCTGACGCTGCTCGCCGAGCTACGCGGCGCGGAAGCGGCGAAGCTGACGCAGCTGATGCTGGAATACGATCCCGAACCGCCCTTCGACACCGGCCACCCGCGCTCCGCCGGCCCGGAGCTCGTCGCTACGGCGAAGGCGATAATGAACGCGTCGGTGACCGAGGGGGTCGCCTTCGCCAAGGCGCGGCGTCCACGTGAGCCGCAACCTGCATGACCGAAATCGACGAGTCTGAGCATCTCGCGCTCGAGCTGGGTCAACTCCGCTGGCTGGAGGTCGCCTCAGTGGTCGAGGCGACTACACTAATCCTGCTGATCGGAGTCGCGGTGCCGCTCAAACACCTTGCGGACCAGCCACTCGGCGTCACCATCATGGGGCCGGTCCACGGGATCGCATTCTGCTTCTATGTGTGGACCGTGGTGCAGACGATCGCGGGGAGCGGCTGGACCCGGCCCGAATGGATGCGGCTCGTCGTCACCGCGTTCGTGCCGATCGCGGGATACACCAACCTGCCGCTGATCCGCGGCAAGATGCACGCGCTTCGCTTGGGCGGTGCGCAAGTGCGATGACCGACCCCTATCTCTGGCTCAAGGCGCTTCACGTGGCCGCGGCGATAACCTTTGTCGGCGGCGTGCTGAGCGTGGCGGTGTTCCTGCGCGCGGTCGGGCCGGGCCACGCCGATCTAGTGCGCAAGGTACGTCGCTGGGACCAGCGGGTGACCACGCCCGCGATGCTGCTGGTCTGGGCGCTCGGCCTGTCGCTCGCGCTGACGGGCGGGTGGTTTCGCGACGGGTGGCTCGTCGCCAAGCTCGTGTTCGTCATCGCGTTGTCGGGCGTCCACGGCGTGCAATCGGCGAAGCTCCGGCGTCTCGCGGGCGGGCGGCCCGCCTCGCCGACCTCCGCTCTAATCGCGCCGGCAATCATCGGCTGCGTGATCACCATTGCCGTGTTAGTGGTCGTGAAGCCGGTCTGAGCGATCGACGCAACGGGATAAGCGCATGACACCGAGCTGCACGACCGACATCAGCCGACAGCTCGGTGATTTCCTGCGGGCGCGCCGAGAGCGGCTGCGCCCGGTCGAGGTGGGGCTTCCCGAGACGCGACGGCGGCGCACCCCGGGCCTGCGCCGGGAGGAGGTGGCGAGCCTCGCCGGGATCAGCGGCGACTGGTACGTCAAGCTGGAGCAGGGCAGGGGCGTCGCGCCGTCCGCGGATACCGTCGATGCGCTCGCGCGTGCGCTGCGGCTGAGCGACGCCGAGCGGTCGCATTTGGCGGCGCTGGCCAGTGGTCAAGCAGGCGAGCCTTGGTCGTGCGAGGCGGTGCCCGATGCGCTGCGCCAGCTGATCGAGAGCCTCGCCGTCCCGGCCTATGTGACGGGGCTGCGCTGGGACATGCTGGCGTGGAACGCGGCCGCCGCCGCGCTGTTCGGCGACCTCGACGCGCTCGCGGTCGAGGACCGCAACATCCTGAGCTTCGTCCTTACCGACCTGCGCGGTCGCGTGCTGTTCGGCGACGGCTGGGCCGAGGAGGCGCGCCGCATGGTCGCGTTGTTCCGGGCGACGCACGACCGCCATGCCGACGACCCTGCCTTCATCCGGCTGGTCGAGCGGCTGCATGCCGGATGCCCGGAGTTCGAGGGCTGGTGGCACGCGCACCACGTCCGTGCGCCGGTATCGGGAACGAAACTGCTGCTGCATCCCGCCCATGGACAGGTCGGCTATCAGTACAGCACCTTCCAGGCGAACGACGATCCGCGCTTGAAGCTGGCCGTCTATATGCCCGCAGAAGACGGGTAAGAGCGGCGAGCGCTGCGAGGCTGGTGTTCGTTATCCTAGGCTTGCAAACCGTCTTGTTGAGCGCGCGCGTAGCATTCACCTCCGTGAAAACTGCAGGAGAAGCGATATGCCGATGACCAAGATCTACCTTCACGAGGGCAGCACGACCGAACACCGGATTGCGATTTCCGATGCGATCCATCAATCGCTGGTCGACGTGCTCGGAATACCGGACGATGACAAATACCACATCTTTCACGAGTTAAAGAACGGATACCTCATCTCCGCACCGGTCGCATTCGGGTTGGAGCGGGGGCGCGACGCCATCTTCATCCAGACCTATTTCGGCAAGCGTCCCGTTGAGACGCTTCAGGCGCTCTACAAGGCAATGGTCGCGAACCTTGGCGAACGCGCCGGGCTGGAGACGAAGGACATCTACATCAACGTGGTCGAGTCCGCGTCGGCCAACTGGTGGGCCGACGGCCGCAAGCTCGACCCGAATACGGGCTTCGACGAGCGCATCGCCGCCGACAAGGTGCCGGGAGACGGATGACCATGATGCTCTCCGATCCAGCGTCCGGCAATCTGGGCGGCAGGTTGCCGTTGCTCTCCCCCTCAGAGCTCGATGAAGAACAGCGGGAACTCTATGATGGTCTGACCAAGCTGATCTTGCCCGAAGCCGAGGCGGGCGGCTTCGTCGCTCAGGCGGACGACGGGCGCTTCATCGGCCCGTTCAACGCGCTGCTGCGCGTGCCCCGGATCGCCAGCGGGTTCGGGCAATGGACCGCGCAGATCGGCCGGGCCGGTCTGTCGGAGGAGGTCCGGCAGGTCGTCATCCTGGCGGTCGGCGCGACCTGGGACGCCGAATATGAGATCTACGCTCATCAGGCGGCAGCACGCGCCGCGGGCGTGCCCGATGCGGCGATCGACGCGATCGGGCGCAAGACCGAGCCGGCCGGTATCAGCGTCGAGGCGCAGGTCGCGTACCGACTGGCGGTGTCGATCCTAGAGCAGCGCACGGTCGCCGACCGCCTGTATGACGAGGCGGTAGCGACATTCGAAGTTCCGGGGGTAATCGCGATCCTGTCGCTGATCGCGCAATATCAGTTCATCTCCTCCATCCTCACGACGTTTCGCGTTCCCTCACCCTGATCCCGGAGGTTCTCACCATGCCCGCGTTCTTCATCCACGGCGCCCCTGACACCCACCATGTCTGGGATCCGATCAGAGAGCGGCTGGCCGACGCCGACACGATCGCGGTCGACCTGCCGGGCTTCGGCAGCACCGTGCCGGGCGGATTCGCCGCGACTAAAGAAGCTTACGTCGACTGGCTGATCGGCCGGATCGAAGCGGTCGGCGAGCCGGTGGACCTGGTTGGGCATGACTGGGGATGCGTTCTGGCGCTAAGGGTCGCGTCGCTCCGGCCCGACCTCGTCCGGAGCTGGGCGGCGGGTGATGGTCCGCTCAACGCAAGCTATGAATGGCACCCCTTGGCCAAAATCTTCCAGACGCCGGGCAAGGGCGAGGAGTATCTGAGGGACTTCGATCCCGAGCAGTTCGAAGCGGTGTTGCTGAAAGACGGCGTACCGCAGGATTACGCTGCCGAGGCGCCGCGCCGGGTCGATGCGACGATGGGCGATTGCCTGTTGAGGTTGTACCGCTCGGGCGTGACCGTCGGCGCGGATTGGCAGCCGGGCTTGGCCAACGTCACCGCGCCCGGTCTGGTGATCTGGGGCGAACGCGACCAGACGGTGCCGGTCGCGAATGCCGACATCCTGGCGCGCGACACGAGCGCAAGGCGTGTACTGCGGTTGGACGCCGGCCACTGGTGGCCGGTCCAGCGGCCGGAAGAGGTTGCGACCGCACTCGTCCAGCACTGGTCGGCCGCGAGGCGATAGTAAACCTCCGCCTATCAGCGTGGCCGGCGATTTGTCGGTCGTCGCGCCCGAGCCAGCGTTCAGTCTGCTCGCGCTGCTGATCATCGGCCTGATGGTCGCGAGCGTCGTGCTAGTGATCGTCGAACCGGGCCGAGGGCCCCGGCAACCGACGCCCGAACAAGCCCGGCGCGACGATCAATTCCTCTTGAGGGTCGCCGACGTCAGATGCCAGCTCAGTTCCTGGGGTATCGTACCCTGCACGTCGTTGGCGCGGCGCAACGTGTATGTGCCAGTGAAGCGCTGCCTTGTGCCATCCTTCAGTTCCGCATTCACCGTCACGGGCACCTCGATATAAACCGACCCTGCGGCGCCTTCGCTGTCGGTCGGAGGGCTGGCGTCAACCCCGGTTCTCGCCGTGTCGGCAAAGCCGCGCTTGAACGCGGCGAAGCTCTGGCCGCTGGCGTCGCCTTCGCCGGACCACAAGGAGTAAGCGGCCTCGAAGTCACCCCGATCGATTGCTTCATAATAGCTTTGGACCACATGCATCGCATCCGCCGCGGTCGTCTGGCCGGTGGTGGCGAGTGACACCTTCGCATTGTCGGAGCGAGCGGCGCGCGGCGAGGGCGCCGAAGTCGCTGTCGAAGTCGAAGTCGAAGTCGACGCCGGTATGATCTCAGCCGTCGCCTGCGTGGGTTGTGGGTTAGCGTCGCGCTCGGCAACCGGCTGACGTCCGCAAGACATGAGAACCAGCGCCGCGCCGAGCAAGATGTGCCGATGATCGATCCGGACTCCCTCGCCGCGATGCCGATGTCGTTCGTCTCTCATCCGTGTTCCTCCGCTGCATTGTGGGCACTCACTCAACGCCGCACGCTGCGTTTCGCCCTACAGCTGATAAAGGGATTGGCGAGCAACGGCATCCCGGATCGGCGAGATGCCGAACATCCGCTTATACTCCCGGCTGAACTAGGAAGGGCTCGCATAGCCGGTCGCGAACGCCGCGTTCGTGACGTTGCCCGTTCCCGATACGAGCAGGCGCTGCGCGTCGAGCAGGCGGACATGGCGCTGGTAGGCGAGCGGGCTGAGCGCCGTCACCGCGCGGAAGTGACGGTGGAAAGAGGTCATGCTCATGCACGCGGCCTTGGCGAGATCGGCGACGCGCATCGGCTTGTCGGCATGATCGCAGATCCATCGGACCGCAGCGCCGATTTGCCGAAAGCGCGGACTCTGCCGGACTATCTGGCGGAGGGTGCCGCCCGTCAGGCCTTGGAGAAGCCAGTAGATCCCAGGTATTTTTTGGGTGACTATGTTTTCGATTTGAAACGTTCAAGACATCGCGAAGCCTACGAGCCTCCGCCACTTTAGACCACCAATTATATCCTAGATATTACATATATCTCCACCATCGACTGTCTTTCGATAGCAAGTACAACGGCTTGGCTGGATAAAGCGTGTCCATTCTGTCTCAGCCCGTGATCTGAACGATCAGGTGAGTTGGAAGTGTAAGACGCCGCAGGCGGCTCACTTCAAACTCGCCTGATCGTAACCCAAAGGGCAAGGCGGTGCGAAGCGGGCCGCATGCGGCTTTCTACCCGTCCGACAGCCGGGCCAGGTCAGCGGTGTAGAGCCGTCGCCAATGTTCAGCTTTGCCGCGTTCCCGCTCGGCGGTTCGCTCGGCTTTCAACCTTTCCGCTCGGGTTTCCTTCAGTTCGGCTTCGAGGCGGTCGAGCTTGTTGCGTAGCGCGGCCTCGATGTGCCGATGCTCCTCCGGCGTGCGTAGCGGCACCTTCACGCCGTCGATGATCGAGGTCTCGGCGCGCGTTTCGGCGCGCTCCTCGCCGATCGCATCGGCGAAGTTGTTGTAGAGGTACTGTCGGCTGACCTTCGCCTCGCGTGCGACGGAGACGAAGGTGACGGCTTGCCGACTGTCGCGGAGCCGCAGCATGGCGTTCTCGACCGCCGCGCGCTTGTCCGCGCTGCGGCGCTGTCGAGCGTCCTCCAATGTGGCTATCCGCCGGTCTTCTCCGCTCATCACTGCAACGCTTCGTGCCGGGCCGTGGCGGGCCGGTATCGTTGTTCGTTCCCTTGGTAGCGGCCTTGAGCCTCGATGGATCGGATGATCGTGTCCGTATTCTGCACGGCGTCCTTGTTCCGTTCGAGGCGTTTGCGGGCGATGCCCGCCATGCGGGTTCGACCCTCGTCCTCGCAGGTGCGCGCTTCACGCTCGAGGGCTTCGATCGTCCCATAGAGCTTGCTGCGTTCGCCCCGGAAATGGTCGACGTCGTCACCATCGGCGCGGAAGTGCCGGCAGGTCAGGCAGGCGTGCGCGTGCTCGCACCACTCGCCGAGCTGTCCCGGCAGGGTGCAGGCACCGCCGCCGACGCGGGTCGCCGTCATCGCTTCCTTGCGCAGCAGAAGGTCGCCGACGGCTTCGTCGACGCGTCCCTCGATCGTGAAGAACCGGCCGCCCCCCTTCCGGATCAGCGCGTTCTTCCTTAGCTCCAGGCGCTTGTTGACGTACATGGACGCCATATCGGGCGAGGCATGGCCGAGCTCGAACATGATGCTGAGGATATCGTGTCCCTCGGCCGCCATCTGCGTGCCCCGGTGATGCCGCAGCGGATGCCAGGCGAAGTCGACGGGGCGACCTGCTTCATCGACGAGCCCGTGGCGCAGGCACAGGCTCTTGAGTTTCTGGAGCGTCCAGTCATGCCCGAGGAACGACTCCCGTGTTCCGTGAAAGACCGGGAACAGGTATTTCGTTTTCCGACCGTGGCGCTGCCGGACGCGCTCACGCTGCTCCTAGATCAATCGGATCATCTCCTGGCGGGCGGCATCGGTCGCCAGCAGGGGCTTGCGGTTCCACCGACTGACCTTGTTCTGCCAGAAGGTGAACAGCATGAAGCGGACGTCATGCGGGTCAGGCTCTAGGCATTCGAAGAGCAGGGCGTGCAAGTCTTCGGCGCGGGCGCCCGTTGTCACGCCGATCCTGAAGATAGCCGGGATCGGGTGCGGCAGCTCGTCCAGGTGTGCCATGATCGCGGCGATGGAATCCGTCGACGCCGCCCGGTTCGCGCCCTCCCGCGATGCGTAGAGCCGATTGCGCGGATCGTCGGGCGCTTGCTTGTAGCCGATCCGCTTTGCGGCCCGCTTGTCGAGCGCGATAGTGGGCCAGTGTCCGGGCGCCAGGGCAGGTGCCGCGCGAAGGAGTTGGACGATGTCAGTGTACCAGTTCTTGCCCTTCGCCCCGCGCGCATTTCCCCAGGCGAGGAAGCGCTCCATCAATGGCTCGGCGATGGCTTGGGGACTAGTGACGCCCTCCTCGTGCAGGAAGCGTGCGAAGCGCCGCAGGCGCGACATCGTCCCGGTTGCGGTTGCAGGAGCGAGTTCCCCATGGCCGATCTTGTCGAGTATGAACGCTCGGGCGAGCGGCCGTAACCATGGCGCGAAGCGCAGGAAGTTGAGATACTGGTCGCTGATGCGCTGCCGATCGCGAAAGCGGGTGTCGTCCTCGCTGTAGAGGTCGTTCAGCAGGATGATGTCGCGCTCCGCCACCGGGCGCATCTGAGCGCGGTCGATGATCGCATGGCGATGGACATCGCCAAACAGCTGGACTTCCGGTGCATGGAACTCGCCGGTCGTCACCTCGCCGCCGCGCAACCATTTGCGCGTCTGGCGCAGCCGTCGGCGGTCATGCCGTCGACCGTACCAGGCGGCGTATAGATCGAGGACCGCGTCGTTGTGGCCCGGCGATCCGGCGTTGGACCCGGCTCCATCGGACGCGAAGTTCGGGTGCGGTATGTCGGCCAAGCAGAGCACGCCAAAGCTCGCCAACAGCTCGCTTCCTTCCTGCGTTAGGTACTCCACCACCGCCACCCGTCGCCCGAACCAGTGGCGATCAGCCTTGCGATCATCTAGAACCGATGCCGCGAGATAGGTCTTCAACTCGTTGGTGAGGATGGGGCTTCCGGCGCGGAGCGGCAGGTCGGCATAGGCCGGGGCGAGCCAGGGGTGTCCGTACACCTCGCCCATGAGCACGTCGCCCCAGATGTCGTGGGCGAGCAGGAGAGGGGAGAGCGCGGAGAGTCGACCCTCCAGCCAGTTGTTGTAGCGGTCGGTATCGTCGGGCGTGCCGGCGACAAGGGCGAGCGGCGTCACGCCCACCGTACGTCCTTGCCGACCAGACCGGCGTCGCGCAGCGTCGCCAACCGTTCCTGGACCTGCGCGGGGCCGGTGAGATACAGCTTACGGATCTCGGACGCGAAAAGGTGCTGATAGAAGGTGGCGGTCGTCTGCGGGCTCGCGTGGCCGAGCCGCTCGGCAACCTCGAGCAGGCTGTAGCCCGCCGCGATCGCCTCTGACGCGTGACTGTGGCGGAACATGTGCCAGGTGAAGGAGATCCGGGCGCGGCGTTTAAGAAGGCTGTTCAGTTTGTAGGTGTAGGACAGGCTCATGGCTTGGCCGACCTGTCCCGCCTTGACGTTGGCGAAGACGTACACAGTGCCGGCCTCGAACGCCGGCAGGTACTCGGCGCTGGTAAGGTAGTCGACGTACATGTTGAGTACGTAGTCGTGCACCGGAACGCCTCGCGTCCGCCCCGATTTGGCGCGCGCGCCGTTGGCATTGTCGTCGCGCGGCACGATCCAGATCACCTTCTCGGCGAGGTCGATGTCGACGTGACGCAGCCCAAGCGCTTCGCCGATGCGCATACCGGTGTTGTAGAGCAGCACGATGAGGAAGGCATCGCGGGCGAGCCCGCAGGCCTCGATCAGCGTCAGCACCTCGGTTGGGGTCAGGCGTTTGTCCGTGATGCAACGCTGTACGCGGCCGGGATCACCGCCGAGATAGCGGTCCTTGCGCCTGGTCGTACGTCGCTGGCTGATGTGCTCGAGGAACGGTTTGTAGACGCGGTGACCATCGAAAACCTTGACCGCTTCGGCGGTATCGATCGTGAAATCATCGGTGCCGTTGAAGAAGCGGTAGAACGATTTGATCGAGAGCTGGATCTGGTTGCGCGTCGCCGGGGCGAGCATCGGACTCGAGGATGAGCGCAGCCGAACCAGCTTCGGGCTCGGCAGCGCATTCCGAGGCTTGGCGAGCCGCCATGCGAGAAAGCCGTCGTAGAGCGGGACGGTGACGTCGCGAAGGCCTGCACCGTTCGTGCCCAGGAAGTTCGCAAAGTCGACCACGTGACGAGCATAGGCCCGGATGGTGTTCGGCGAGGCATCGGTCTGCTCAAGGTGGACGATCCAGTCCCGCAGTCGCTCAACAATCTCGCCGTCTTCATCCAGCACGGTCCACGACCGCCGACCGTCGGGCATTGCGATACGCGCGGTTCGCAGCGGGTAGCTCGGCGTGGACACGCTCCGGATACTGCTGCTACCATGCCACTGTTGCAAGCCGCTCAGGCACACACTGGACACGGTTTACATGGACAGTGCTGGTAAGGCTATTAACATAATCTTTATTATCGAGCCTGAGGCGTTGAAACCCGGGAGGAAGTCACGCTGTACCAATGGCGGCCGGTGCCTCCACCAGCCACCTTGCCACAATCCGCTCGAAATCGACATACGGGATGCAATCGGGATCAAACTCAAGTGCCGCTGCAACACCCGGCAGGTCGCCAACGAACGCTTCATGGGCGCGTTGCACCCGGTCGGCGCTCGGCAGCTCGCGACGGGACACGTTGGCCAGCCAGTTCCGCATTTCGCGAACCGCTCGCACCGGATCGCCGCCGTGCTCATGGATGTCCATTCCGGCGAGATCCGAGATGAACCGCTGATAGCGGTACTGCTCGACGTCCAGGATCAGCACGCGCTTGGCCTTCTGGTGCTTCCCGCCGTATCGCTTGGCGCCCATGAACAAGCCGAGTTCGAGCGGCATGTTGAAGCGCGGCAGGTTGTGTACAGCGTCGAGCTCGGTGCGCGACAGGTCATGCACGCCATAGCGGCATTCCTCAATCAGAGCGAGAATCCTTTCGATCCGAGTCTGCCCGCCATCGTCCAGCTCGCGCGCTGATCGCGGCCGGAACCCGCAGACGATGATCGCGAAGATCAAGGCCCGGAACGTGGGTGCGAACGCGTCGTCGAATGGGCAGTTGATGAAGACGTCGTCGGCGGACGTCGCGACGACCATCAAGCTACTTCTTCTTGGCGAGCACGCTCTTCACGGCCGCAGTGATCTGCTTGTCCGACACGGTGGCCTTCTTGGTCATGACCGGCGCCAGCACATAGCGACCCGTTAGCGCGCTACGACCGAGCACGCCCGGCTTCCGGTTCCTGGGTGAGACAGAGTCGGGGTTTGTAGCCATATATCGCATTTGAGCCTGCTCCCGCGCAAACGCAAGGCAGGACGGTGATGGAAACCGCCACAAGCCATGAGGCCGCCACGGTTACACCTCCGATGTCCCGATGCCGCAGAATCATAGCCCAACGCGCCCGCGTCCACGCAAGCGGGCCTCTGCCGTCATTCTGCTACGCTTAAGGTCGCTCCATCGCCGTACTGAACCAAAAGTCGGTCTACCGGGCTTCCTGCTTGAGGGAATCTGCAAACTTGCGTAGAACGTCGGCGATGGTGCGAAGATCATCATCGTTCAGGTCAGATCCGATCGCTGTCACCATCTTGCCTCGGCCAGCTTCACGCTCACAGCTATTGGCAAGTCTGATCAGCGTAGCGTAGGCAATCTTTGCTTCTTCTCGGTCTTCACTCCGCACATTCAATTCCCTCCCTATGAGCTACACCCAGCGCCTGGCCGAGGCGAAATTGGTGCCCTCGGCCGGCAGCGTCGGGGATGCCTACGATAACGCCCTCGCCGTGACATCAACGGCTTGTTCAAGGCCGAGGTGATCTGGCGCCGGCGCTCCTGGCCAAGCCTTGCCGCTGTCGAGATGGCTACCCTGCGCTGGGTCGACTGGTTCAACACTAAACGCCTGTTCGGCCCGATCGGCTACGTCACACCCGCCGAAGCCGAAGCCCGCTACGATCACGCACAACAGAACCTCGATATGGCGGCATAACCCAAACCAATCTGCCTCCGGAACACCCGGGACGCTTCAGACAGCGCTTCGAGCGCCCCGCCAACACTCTGCTCACATGAACCCCTTGCCCGCATGGTCGCGGTAGCGCTCGGTCTCGCGTACATACTCGGCGACCATGTCGATCGAGGCGTGCCGGCTGTGCTGCCTCATCTTGAACAGATTGGCGTTCTGGCGTCCTGCCTCGGTCAGGAACCCGGCGCGCAGCGAATGGCCTGAGAAGTCCTCGGGCGGATAGCCCGCAGCGGCCGCCGCCGCCTTCACCACCAGCGCGACGCCCTTGGTGCTCATCGCCTTGTCAGTCAGGCGGCCCTGGGGGGTGAGCTTGCGGAACACCATTCCGGCGGCGATCCCGGCTTTCTCGATCCACGCCTCATAGTGGCGCACCGGCTCCAGTCTCGGACCGTCGAGCACGGCGACGCCTTGACCAACGCCGAACTGGTCGGTCTTCGACGACTTCACCCGGATCGTCAGGCCCTCGGCGTCGCGTGTTACGCGGGCGACGGTGATCGCGACGAGTTCGGAGCGCCGGAACGCGCCGCCCATTCCGATCGCGAGCAGCGCGCGATCGCGGTGTGCGCGGAGATCGTCGCCGGTGATGCTGCGAAGCATGTCGCGTAGGATGTCGCCATCGGCCGCGCGCTTCTTGTCCACCTCATCGTCCTTTTTGGTCCGGCGGATGCCGCCGACGACCAATCCCAGGTCGCCCGCGCCGGGCTGCGACGTCGGCGGTTCGACCTTGGCCATCCGGTGCGCGAAGACGATCGCCGCCAGACGGCGGTCGATTGTCGCCCTGGTCAGCGGCTTCGGCGCCCGCCGCATACGAAGCTTGCCCGTCTTGGTGAACTGGTCAGCTGCCGGCACGAAGCCCGACGTGGCGAGCTCGCTCAGGAATGCGGCGACGGTTGCCGGCGTTGCCGGTAGCGGACGGTAGCGGCGCTCGGAGCACCAGGCGAGGAACAGGTCCCAGTCGGACCTGTAGGATTGCAGCGTCGCCTCGGCGCGGCCGCGGCGCAGGAACTGGTCGACGCGCTCCTGGTCGTCGGGCGCAAGATCGGGAAGGTAGAGGTCCTGAGGTTCGACGCGGTCGAGGACAGTGAGTGCTCCGCTGATGATCGCGTCGAGATCGGCCGGGCGATCATCCCCGGGTGTCGGGCCTGCCGGTTCGTCCGCAGCCGTGACCAAGAACGATGCGACGATCTCATCGTCGTTGTACGCAGGCTCGCCATCTGTGACCATCACTGCGCCGCCTTGCAAAGTGGATCAGGCTCGCTCGTTGTGGTCGATCGGTCCTGGTTCGATCCTGAATCAGTAGCCGAACAGCACTATCTTTCGCCACATCTTTTTTCCAGGAAGGGGCATTACTGGAATAAAGACGGCATGACATAGCGTACGCGACGTGGCACAGCGTAGCGAGTTTACCATTATTGGCACGCTGTTGACCACCGCTGGTAATGAAGCTACGTTGCCCGCATGAACACTCGATCGAACGCGCTGCCCGCATGACCGTGCAGGTCAATATCACCCCGAACGGACGTATGAGTCTCCCGGCCGACATCCGCAAGCGCCTGGGGCTGACCGGCGGCGGCGCGGTCTATCTCGACGAGACCGCCGACGGCGTCGTGCTGCGCACCGCCGCGCAGGCCGTTGCCCGCGCGCAGGCGCTCGCCAGGCAGTTCACCAGCGGCAATCCCGACGCCTCGGTCGAGGCGTTCATCGCACGGCGCCGCGAGGAAAGCGGCGAATGAGCATCGTCCTCGATGCCTCGGCGCTGATCGCGATGCTGAAAGGAGAACGCGGGGCCGCCAAGGTCGCAAGCGCGATCGCGGGTGCGCGGATCAGCAGCGTCAACTATGCCGAGGTCATCAGCCACTTCATCCACGCCGGCATGCCCGGACGCGAGGTCGACGCCATGCTCGATCCGCTGCCGATGACGGTGGTGGCGGCCGACAAGGCGCTGGCGCAGCTCGCCGGGCGGCTGCGCGGCACGACCGCTGAAGCGGGCCTGAGCCTTGGCGACCGGTTCTGCCTCGCGCTCGCCCGGCGCGACGGACTGCCCGCCTGGACGAGTGACCTCGACTGGAAGAAAATCGCGGACGCCGCCCAGGTCAAGGTCGTCGCGATCCGCTAGCGCGGATCGCGGCGGGTCCGGCTACGGGGGCTCGCGGCACTCGCTGAGCCGCCGGCGTTCCGGCAGGGCGCGATTGAACCAAGCCGGGTCCATATCGCTCCGCGCACGACGCCACTCCGGTTGAGCGCCCCTGGCTCATCGGCAACGCGCCGCGCAGGACCCGCCACGAGATCACCATCGTGATCTCGTCGGAATAGGCGGGGCGATGCGCCACGCGCGGCGAATACCGGGCGATCGATCCCGCCAGCCAACGATCACCGGCGTGGATTGACGGCACCGGCAAGCCGATCGCCAAAGAAAGCTTGAATTTTTGCTGGATCCATTTGCCGCTGGGCGTCGGGGTCCGGTCTCTCCCAGTCGGTGACGTCGTGGACAGGGAGCCCGCGCTGACGGAAGCGTCCGCGCGGCCGTATTCCCGCAGGGCTGTATCAGGCCGGGACACAGGCCGGCTGACGTGAATGCAGCCAAGGCCCTTCGGCCCGCCGAAGGCCGGCTTATAATATCCGGCGCGGTTGCCGGCGCTGGTCGGCCCCCCACTATCTCGAGCCATCTGACGGATCCGACCATGGCTACGGCAATCGCTGCGACCACTTTGCGAACAAACCCTTTGGCAAATGACGATCTGCTGCTCCGCGAGATCCTGCACCGCAGCGCGAACGACCTGCAACTCGTGATAGGTCTGCTGAGCTTCGAGGCACGGCAGGCCGCAAGCGCGGATACGCGCGGTGCACGCGGTGCGCTCGGCACGGTTGCCGGGCGCGTTGCGGCATTGGCCCGGGTGCGCGAGGCAATGCAGGCCGGGCGGCAGCGCAATCTTGCGGGCACGCTGCGAGCGGTCTGCGCTGCTGATCGTACCCGGGCCGGACCACAAGCGTTTCGAGATCCGCGTGCGAACCGATTAGATATTGGAGGTTTCTTGGAGCGTGCTCAGCCGTCCGAGCGAGCTCCATCCGCCGGGCGAAAAGCGTCCCGTTTCAGGCCGGTCCAAAACGGGACCGGGATTGCGTGCGGCCATCGGCGCGGCGCGAGCGTATGGAGGCGGGTGCACGGTCTCGTGTCGCTAATGGCCCGAGCAGGAGCATGGAGGAGATACTCATGAAATCGATGAAACTGGCGCTTGCCGCTACCGCGCTTTGCGCTCTGCCCTCGGTTGCGAATGCAGCGCTCTTCGGAAGCCTTGGCGGCGGCACGGGTCCGTTCCTCAGTTTGAGCAGCGCGGGGCTCAACGGCGGCTCGGTCGCGACGCTTGCCGGCGGTACGGTCTATACGCAGGACCGCCCCTTTGCCGATATCCCGGCCGGATCGATCTTCGGCAACACCTTCCTCGCCGCCGGGCCGACCTCGGGTGCGCCGGCCGTCCTCAGCTTTACCACCCCCGTCGACTATCTGAGCTTCCTGTGGGGATCGCCCGATACCTACAACACCTTGAGCGTATCGACCAACATGGGCAGCTATTCGTTCAACACCGGCAATCTCGGCTTTGCGGTTTCGAACGGCAATCAGAACTTCTCGCAATATGTCCAGTTCACAGGCTCGGCGGGGGAGGCGATCACGAGCGTGGCGTTCGACAACCGCCCGACAACCGACGCGTTCGAGACCGCGAACTTCAGCGTCGCAGCCGTTCCCGAACCCGCGACCTGGGCGATGATGCTCGTCGGCTTCGGTGCGGTCGGTTATGCAATGCGCCGCCGCCGCGGCGTCACCACCGGCGTCCAGTTCGCCTGACAGGTTTGTTCGAAAACATCGCCTGAAACGGCGACCGCCTCAGATAGGCCGTTACCGCCGGTTCGGTGGTGACGGCTTTTCTTCCGGTCCTTGCCCGACGGTCGGGTTGATTCAGCCGGACATCACCGGACGCGTGATCCAGACACCGCGCGTATCGCGGTCATGCCGGCAGCGTGTTCGCCAGGCGGACACGCCGTCGCTCGAACGCTTCGATGGTCTTTTCTGCCAATACGGCAAGCTTCTCGCGCTGCTCGGGGGTCGGCGCTCGGCGCGCTTTGCTGTCGATCACGCAAAGCGTCCCGATGCGCGCACCGGAAGACGTCTTGAGCGGCGTGCCGGCATAAAAGCGGATGCCGGGATCGCCGGTCACGAGCGGATTGGCCGCGAACCGCGCATCCTCGGCAGCATCCTCGACGACCATCATGTCCGAACCGTGGATCGCATG
Source organism: Sphingomonas sp. (assembly GCA_965217805.1). Taxonomy (GTDB): domain Bacteria; phylum Pseudomonadota; class Alphaproteobacteria; order Sphingomonadales; family Sphingomonadaceae; genus Sphingomonas. The sequence goes on from CBDCJJ010000005.1 coordinate 86,765, forward strand.
GGTGCAAAACGAAATTGAGCGCGGCATCTCGTCCGGTTCCAAACCCAATTTGGCCTTGAACCATTGCCGGTGCTCATCGACGAGGGAGATCAGCGCGATGGGCGCGCCGAGCATAGCGGCGGCTTCCTGCACGATCCGGTCGAACTCCGGCTCGTTCGGCGTGTCGAGAATGCCGTAACCCTTCAGCGCGTCAATGCGGCGACCCTCATCAATCATCGTACGTTCCTCTCAAGCCGGTCATACGACGTTTTCCCGAACGTACCATTAAGGCCAAAGAGCTTGTTGATCCCGCCCGGCAGTGAAACCCGATTGCGCATCGCAGCCCAACCGAACAGGTTACCACGGACGTAATTCAAATTCTTTGGTAGTCTAGGATCGGGACCTCTTAAACTGCTTGCGTTGGCGGTGATGGGTTGATTCAATGGCGGCGTGAGGAGGCGCTGCCATGAGTGATCTGATCTGGTTGTCGGAGGCGCAGATGCGCCGGATCGAGCCGCATTTTCCGCTGTCGCATGGCGTACCCAGGGTTGATGACCGGCGGATCGTCAGCGGCATCATCTTTGTGATCCGCAATGGATTGCGCTGGCGCGATGCGCCGCCCGAGTACGGTCCGCACAAGACGATCTACAACCGGTTCATCCGTTGGAGCCGCTTGGGCGTGTTCAACCGCATCTTCGCGGCACTGGCAGCCAAGGGCGGCAAGCCCGATCGGTTGATGATCGATGCGACGCATCTGAAGGCGCATCGGACAGCCGCCAGCCTTTTAAAAAAGGGAATGTTCCCCGACGTATCGGGCGCACCAAAGGCGGCCTGAACTCCAAGCTGCACGCGGTCTGCGATGGCCAAGGTCGGCCCCGCGTCATGCTGCTGAGCGAAGGCCAGATGAGCGACTACAAGGGTGCTGCCCTGATGCTGCACGCTCTTCCGAGAGCCGAGGCGCTGCTCGGCGACCGCGGTTACGACGCGGACTGGTTCCGCCAGACGCTAGCCGATCGGGGCATCGTCGCCTGCATCCCTTCCAAGGCCAACCGCAAGGTGCCGATCCCCCACGACAAGGCGCTCTACCGTCAGCGACACCGCATCGAAAATATGTTCGGTCACCACAAGGACTGGCGACGCATCCACACCCGCTACGATCGCTGCGCCCACACCTTCATGTCCGCCATCGCACTCGCCGCCACCGTCATCTTCTGGCTCGGTCAATGAGTCCTGAGCCTAGACTAATTGCCACCCGCGACATTGTCGGCGGCTTCGGCATCCCGCGTGCCTCGCGGCTGCTCCGGGCCGGTTGTAGTGTCGCGTACGGTCTGTCGTTCAAGCTCGGAATTCAGTTTGGCACCAAGGAGCAGCACGTAGGCCGACAGATAGAGCCAGGTCAGCATGACAACCACCGCGCCTAGCGAGCAGTAGGTAGCATTGTAATTGCCGAAATTGGCGACGTAAATGCCAAAGCCGATCGTCAGCACGAGCCAGAGCATCGCGGTGATGACCGATCCCGGCGTCAGCCAGATCCAGCGCGCGTCTTCACGATCGGGGCCGTACCGGTAGAGCGTAGCCGCGCCCGCGAGCGCGACCAATAAGTAGGATAGCAATTTTCCAAGCACGAGCACGAAGTCGGGTGCGCCGGGATACAGGCTTTCAAGATGGCTGAGGGCGGCAATCGCGACGACGGCCAGGATCGCCACGAGCACGGCGGCGGCGGTGATCGCCAGCGCTAGGAGGTTAAAGCGGAGGAAACCGCGCCGCTCTTCTTCGTTATGCGCGATGTTGAGTGCGGTTATTACCGAACCCGCGCCGTTGCGCGCTCCGAAAAGCGCCAGCGCGAGCGCCAGCAAGAGCCCTAATTCCTTCTTGCTGCCCGAGGTCGTGACGATGTTCGTCAACTGCTCGCCGACCAGCTTGGCGGCGTCGGTCGGCATCACCGATGTCAGACTTTGCATGTTGTGCACGACCGTGCTCGGATCCGCAGCGAGGCCGTAACTCAGGACAATCGCGCCCAGCATCGGAACGAACGCGAGGAAACGCCAGCGGCAACGAGGCCAATATTATCCTCGCCTGCCTCTTTCCACGTCCTAAGCAGGACGTCCTTCCATCCGGCTGGTGGAATGGCAAAGGGAGACATCGCCTTGCGTCCGCGCCCATCATCCGGGGATTTCGACGTCCGGCCGTCAAAACGATCGAATCTCGAACTCCTAATTGCGCGCGTGCTTTCCGCCATAGCGCTGGCCGATGTACGTCGTCAGGCGCTGCATGATTCCCGATGCGCTGGCGGCGCTCTCGGGACAGCACGGCATCGGGAGCTGGCTCGTTCCCGAGGCGCGACGTTCGACCTTGTGGCACAGCGTTTCCATGTCCGCGCGCGTGAGCATGTTCTTCTCCCGCAGCAAGCAGAGCAAGCTTTGGAGAATGATGAGGCTTTCCTCGCCGGCGTCGCCGGCGATGTCCATCGCCGCGAGTGGGGCGGGCGCCCGGGTGGAGGGCTGAGCCGACGCCATTTGTTTCTCTCCTCGTCGTTTTTTGGCAAGGTACGCTGATTCAGGCGGTTGGCAAGCGCTCGCTGGCGAAGCCTATTCCAGCCCACCGCCGAGCGAGCGATAGAGTTCGACCAGATTGCCGCCGCGATTGAACCGCGTCGTCGCGAGTTGCTGCTGTGCCGCATAGGCGGTGCGCTGGGCATCGAGCGAGGTCAGGAACGAGTCGACCCCTGCGCGATAGCGCGCATCTGACAACTTCGCCGCGATCTTTGCGGCGTTGACGCGAGCCGACTGCGCGGCGATTTGTTCGTCGATCGTCCCGCGCTCTGCGAGCGCGTCGGCGACCTCGCGGAACGCGGTCTGGATCGTTTTTTGATAGGTTGCGACCGCGGCCTGTTGCGAGGCGCGCGCGTAATCGAGATTGCCCTTGTTGCGGCCGCCGTCGAACAGCGGCAGCGAGATCGCGGGGCTACCGGTGTAGGTGCCCGTCCCACCGCCGAACAGGCCGCCGAGCGCGGTGCTGATCGTGCCGAGCGTCGCGGTCAGCGAAATCGTAGGAAAGAACGCCGCGCGCGCCGCGCCGATATTGGCGTTCTGCGCGATCAGCTGATGTTCGGCCTGGAGGACGTCGGGACGGCGCAGCAGGACGGCCGAGGACAGATCGGTCGGCAGCACTTCGATCGCGGCCCGCGCATCGCCGAGTGTGGTCGGCAACAGCGCAGGCTCGACCGGCGCACCGACGAGCAGGTCGAGCGCGTTGCGATCGCGCGCGATCTGCGTCCGCAGCACCGCGATGTCGTTGCGCGCGGCTTGGTAGTTGGTTTCGGATTGACGCGATTCGAGTTCGGAGGCGACGCCGATCCGGAACTGCGCGCTCGTCAGGTCGAGCGTCTGCTTGAACGTCTCCAGCGTCTGCCGCGACAGCGCGAGCTGGTCCTCGTCCTGCGCTATCGTCAACCATGCGGTCGCGATTTCCGCGATCAGACTGATCCGGGTGGTGCGCTGCGCCTCCTCGGTCGCGAAATATTGTTCGAGCGCCGCCTTGTTCTGATTGCGGACGCGCCCGAACAGGTCGAGTTCGAACGCCGAGAACCCGACATTGGCCGAATAGAATTCGAGGTTGCTCGACCCGGTGCCGACCGTGCCGCCGACCGACCCAACACCCGAACCGTTAACGGTCGTTCCGGTGCCCACGCCGCCAGCACCCGTGCCGGAACCGGCGGTGGCGCCCGTCGCGCCGAACGCATTGTTGGTATAAGTCGCGGATCCCGATGCGCGCGTGGTCGGCACCAGATCGGCGCGCGAGACGCGATATTGCGCGCGCGCTTGCAGCACGTTGGCGGCGGCGAGCGCGAGATCCTGGTTGTTGTCGAGACCGCGCTGGATGACCGTGCGCAGCGATTTGTCGGTGAAGAAATCGCGCCAGCCCACTTTGGTAATGTCGCGCGCGTCGGTGGCCGCGGCGGGATAGACCCCGCCCTGCGGCAGCGATGCGGGTACCGCGCCGACGGGACGGACGTAGGTGGGCGCGAGGTTGCAGCCGGCGAGCGCGGTGGAGGCGGCCAGCAATATCGCCAGCGACAGACGGGTCTTCACGAGGTCAGGCTCCCTGTGGCGCGGGTGCGCCCTGGTGGGCGAGTGGCAATGGCGGCGTCGCGTCGACGGCACCGTCGCGCGTCTCCTCGTCGCCGCCGTGGCGACCGAACAGCCGGAGCACGACGACGAAGAACATCGGTACGAAGAAGATCGCGAGGATCGTCGCCGACAGCATGCCGCCGACCACCGCGCGGCCGATCGCGTTCTGCCCGCCTGCGCCCGCACCGGTCGAGATCGCGAGTGGGAACACGCCGAAGATGAAGGCGAGGCTGGTCATGAGGATCGGGCGCAGGCGCAGCTTGGCCGCCGCAACCGCGGCATCGAACGCATTCATGCCATCGCGCATCCGTTCCTCGGCGAATTCGACGATCAGGATCGCGTTCTTCGCGGACACGCCGATCGTCGTGATCAGCCCGACCTGGAGATAGATGTCGTTACTGAGCCCGGTCAGCGTCGCCGCGAGCAGCGCACCGACGATCCCGAGCGGCACGACGAGCATCACCGAGATCGGCACCGACCAGCTTTCGTACAGCGCGGCGAGGCACAGGAAAACGATCATCAGCGATAGCCCGTAGAGTGCGGGCGCCTGGCCGCCGGACAGACGTTCCTCATAGCTGAGGCCGGTCCATTCGAGCCCGGTATCGGGGGCGACCTTGTCGTGGAGCGCCTGCATGGCGTCCATCGCGGCCCCTGACGACACGCCCGGCGCGGGCTGGCCTAGCAGCTCCATCGCGGGTTGCCCGTTGTAGCGGGTGAGCTGCATCGGCGCCTGCGCCCAGGATGTGGTCGCGAACGCGCTGAACGGGGCCATCGCACCGCTGCTGCCGCGAACGTAGAAGTCGGCCAGGTTTTCGGGCGACATCCGGTATTGCTCGTCGGCCTGAAGATAGACGCGCTTCACCCGGCCGCGATCGATGAAATCGTTGATATACGATCCGCCCCAGGCGGTTGCGATGGTGCTATTGATGCTGGCGAGGTCGAGCCCGAGCGCGCGTGCCTTGTCATGATCGACGTCGATTTTGAGCTGCGGGGCATCTTCGACCGCGTTGGGGCGGACGCCGACAAAACTCTTGTCCTGCGAAGCCGCGCCCAGCATCGCGTTGCGTGCTGCCAACAATTTGGCATGGCCAATACCGGTCTGATCGACCAGCTGAAAATCGAAGCCGGTCGCGTTGCCGAGTTCCTGGACCGCGGGCGGGACGACCGCGAAGATCATCGCGTCCTTGAACTGCGAGAATACCGCCATCGCGCGGCCCGCGATCGCCGGTGCCTTGTTGTCGGCACCGCCGCGATCCTCCCATTTGTTCAAAGGAATAAAGGCGATGCCCGCATTCTGACCGTTGCCCGCGAAGCTGAAGCCGTTGACGGTGTAGACGCCCTGGACGTTGCCGCCTTCCTTTTGCAGGAAATGGTCGCGGATGACGTCGAGACCCTTTTCGGTGCGCGCGCTGGTGGCGCCCGCGGGGCCTTGGACCAGCGCGATCATGATCCCCTGGTCCTCGTCGGGGAGGAAACCGCTCGGCAACCGAACGAACAGCACCGCCATGCCGACGACGATCAGCGCATAGACGACGAGCGAGCGCTTCCAGTTGCGCGCGGTGCCCTTGACCGCGCCTTCGTACTTCACTTGGCCGGACTCGAACTTGTCGTTGAACCAGCGGAAGAAGCGCGCGAGCGGGCCGTTGCTCTCGACCTTGTCGGCATCATGGGGTTTGAGAATCGTCGCGCACAGCGCAGGGGTGAGAATCAGTGCGACGCTAACCGACAGGATCATCGCGGAGACGATCGTGATCGAGAATTGGCGATAGATGACGCCGGTCGATCCGCCGAAGAACGCCATCGGCAGGAACACTGCGGACAGCACCAGCGCGATGCCGACCAGCGCGCCGGTGATCTCGTCCATCGATTTGCGCGCGGCATCCCTGGGGCTGAGATGCTCGGTCTGGATCAGCCGTTCGACATTCTCGACCACGACGATAGCATCGTCGACCAGCAACCCGATCGCGAGCACCATGCCGAACAGCGTCAGCGTATTGATCGAATAGCCCGCTAGCGCCAGCACCCCGAACGTGCCGAGCAGCACCACCGGCACCGCGATTGTCGGGATCAGCGTCGCGCGGAAATTCTGCAGGAACAGGAACATGACGAGGAAGACGAGGATGATCGCCTCGACCAGCGTCTCGATGACCTGCTTGATCGACAGCCGCACGAATGGCGAGGTGTCATACGGGTAGATCACATGCACGTCGGGCGGGAAGCGTTTGGCGATCTCGTCGACGCGCGTCTTGATCGCCTCGACGGTGTCGAGTGCGTTGGCGCCGGGCGCGAGTTTGATCCCGATGCCGGAGGCGGGCTTGCCGTTCCATTGCGACGAATAGCCATAAGTCTCGGCGCCGATCTCGACCCGCGCCACGTCGCTCAGCCGCACGATTGAGCCGTCGGCGTTGCTTTTGAGGCTGATTGCCGCGAACTGGTCGGCGGTGGTCAGGCGCGATTCGACCGAGACGGTCGCATTGAGCATCTGCTCCTTTGGAGCGGGCTGCGCGCCGATCTGGCCGGCGGACACCTGAGCGTTCTGCGCGATCACTGCGGCGCGGATGTCGTCCATCGTCAGCGCATAATTGTTGAGCTTGAGCGGATTGGCCCAGATTCGCATCGCATATTGTGAGCCAAACACCTGCGTGTCGCCGACGCCGTTGATCCGCGATAGCGGATCCTGCAGCTTGGAGACGACATAGTCCGACAGATCGTCGCCGTTGTGCTTGCCGTTGTCCGAATACAGCCCGACGAACATCAGGAAATTCTGGGTCGCCTTGGCCACCACGATGCCCTGTTGCTGGACCTCCTGCGGCAACAGCGGCGTCGCCGCCTGCAGCTTGTTCTGGACCTGGACCTGCGCGATGTCGGGATCGGTGCCCTGTTCGAACGTCAGCGTGATCACGGTCTGGCCGAACGAGGAGGACGAGGACGAGAAATAGCGAAGGTGGTCGATCCCCTTCATCTGCTGCTCGATGATCTGCGTCGTCGTATTTTCCAGTGTCTGCGCGTCCGCGCCCGGATAGGTCGCGGTGATCGAGACCGCGGGCGGGGCGATCGCAGGGAACTGCGCGATCGGGAGGCTGCGGATCGCGAGCGCGCCCGCGAGCATCAGGATGATCGCGATCACATAGGCAAAGATCGGGCGATCGATGAAATAGCGAGCCATGATGCGTTACTTCGCTTGTGCTGGAGCTTGGCCGGCTTGGCTCGCCTGGGCCGGTTTGGCGTTGGGGTTCCACCGCGTCGGCGTGATCGGCATGCCTGGGCGCAGGGTCATCCCGCCCTCGACGATCACCCGGTCACCGGGCTTGACGCCCCCCGTCACGAGCCAGTTTTCACCGATCGTGCGGCTGGTCTGCAGCGTGCGCGGTTCCGCCTTGTTGCCTGCGCCGACGACCATGACGGTCGGATTGCCGCGCTCGTCGCGGCTGACCGCGCGCTGCGGGACCAGCATCGCGCGCTGCTGGACACCCTGCGCCAACTGCGCGCGGACGTACATGCCGGGCAGCAGCAGCCCGTTGGGATTGGGGAACAGCGCGCGGATGACCTGCGAGCCGGTGGTCGGATCGACCGACACGTCGGCGAACCGCAAACTGCCCTGCGGGCCGTAGGTGGCGCCGCCTTCGAGCAGTAGCTTGACCTTCGCGTTGCCGTCGGTCGCGACCTGACCGGCGAGGATCTGTTGGCGCAGTTTCAGGATGTCGGCGCTCGACTGCTGGATGTCGACATAGATCGGATCGAGCCGCTGGATCGTCGCAAGCGGCTCGGTTTGAGACGCGGTAACGAGCGCGCCGGTGGTGTAGACCGAGCGCCCTATGCGCCCCGCGATCGGCGCGCGGATGGTGGTGCGGGCCAGGTCGATCTGCGCAGAGCGCAGTGCTGCCTGCTGCGCTGTAACATCGGCCCGGGCCTGCGCTGCGGTGGTCTGGGCGTTCTCGTAATCCTGTTTCGCAATCGCATTGATCTTAACCAGTTCGCCATAGCGGCGCGCAAGCGCGGTGCTCGAAGCGATCGACGCGCGGGCGCGGGTCACCGCGGCGCGCGCACTGGCGACCTGCGCCCGATACGGCTGCGAATCGATCCGGTAGAGCGGCTGCCCCTTGCGGACCATGTCGCCCTCGACGAACAGCCGCGCCTCTACCAGGCCGTTGACCTGGGGACGGACTTCCGACGTTTCATAGGCCGATGTACGACCGGGCAATTCGCTGGTCAGGGTGACGGCCTGCTCAGTAACACTGACATAGCCGACGCTGGGCGGCGGCGGTGCGGGCGGCGCGTCCGGCGAGCCGCACGCTGCGAGCAGCAGCGTCAATGCAAGGGTGGGGTGACGAAAGATGGTCATGCGGGTATCTACCGTTTGGGATGGCCTTAGGGACAATCGTTCGGTCACCCAGCGACTGCGAACGATGTTGTCATGACAGGGATCGGTTGGGTTCGGACTTTTCCGCGTACTGAATTGCACCGGGTCCAATCCCTACCGATCGGTATATAAATAGCATCCGCTTGGCGTCAAGCGGTTTTATACCGACCGTTATTTTATTGCCCAGGCCAGATAGCAAGGCTTGTTTCTAAAATGCGGTCAAGATCCTCGCGGTTAGCACCTGCACCAGCCTGCACCGCCATGCCCTGCAAGATCGTGTAGAGATATTGTGCCAATGCTTCGGGCTCGATGTGGCCGGGAAAATCGCCGTCACTGTGCGCCTCCCGGAAACGTTCGATCAGTGCCGCGGATGAGGACCCACGCCGCCTGATGACTTCTGCCCTGATCGATTCGGCTTCAGCACCGCATGCGGTTGCGCCGATCACGGCAAGGCATCCCTTAGGATCACCAGCATTTGTCTGCGCTGCGATCGCGCCGCGCATCAAATATTCGGCTACTCCGCGCGCAGTCGGCTGGCTCAACGCCTCTCGCGTATAGGCAAGCTTTTCCCGCTCGTAGAGATCGAGCGCGCGATGGAACAGCTGTTCCTTGTTGCCGAACGCCGCGTAAAGGCTGGGTTTCGAGATTCCCATCAACGTGACGAGTTCGGCGATCGAGGCGCCTTCATACCCCTTCGCCCAGAATAGCCCTAACGCCGCCGCGAGCGCCGTTTCCGCACAGAATTCGCGAGGACGTCCACGCGTTGCGGAAGGTGCGACCATTTCCATAACAATCGGAATTTAATACGGGCGGCTCGGTATTCTAGTGGGTCCTTAGGATTTTCCGGAAACAGAACGGTGTCGACGCCCGCGGTCGTGTATGGCGACGCGGTCATGTAAATCTTGAAGAGTCGGGCGCGGTCATCATTGTATCGGGTGAGCAAGCTTCGCATCCACCGGACTGCGGTTCTGACATCGCCACCTTCGGTCGCGGGCGGATGGACAGCAACAGCTTCCAAGTGCCGCGATTCGAGTGTCCGGCGTCGCAGGATTTCATGGTGGGGAACTCTTGATCTGCGAGCTGGATCACCGAACAAGGACGCCATGAGATCGGAGCGCAACCCCTGCGATCGTTCCGGAATCGCTAATTGCGAGACGGCCGGGGTCACCGCCTATGTGGGCAAGCCGCTCCGCGGCTCCGCTGTGCGTGAGGGCTTCTTCAGCAAGGACGTGTTCCGCTACAAGCCGGACCGGGATGTCTTTATCTGCCCGGCCGGGGCAGTGCTCTCGCCGCGCTACCGGGGTAAGTCGCGCGACAATGTAAAGGTCGACTACGCCAACCGCGATGCCTGCGCCGCCTGCGCGATGAAATCGCGCTGCACGCGGTCATTCCGCCGCGTCTCGCGCCTGGAGAACGAGGCTGTTCTCGACCGCATGGCGGCGCGTCTGGCGCTGCGCCCCGGAATGCTCGCCCAACGGCGAAACAGCGTTGAGTATCCCTTTGGCACCATCAAACAGTGGATGGGCCAGGGCGCGTTCCTGATGCGCCGGCTCGAGAACGTACGCGGCGAGTTCAGCCTGACCGCGCTCGCCTACAACATCAGACGGGCCATCACCCTGGTCGGGGTGCCGGGCCTGATCGCCGCAGCAAGAGCGTAAAACCAATCTTCTCGCGCCTCAATGAAACGCTGGGCGTCGGACAAACGACATCCGGCGCCCTCAAGGCAGCCCGAGAGAGTACACAGACACTATCCGGCCTGGGAACCGCTCGAGAAAGAACCCGTCACAGTCCAGGCCGCTGCTCACATGTTTCCATTCGGTCTGTAAAAGTTTTGCATTAGCAAACTACTCGCCGATCCTAAATCGAATGCCGCCAAACACGGTACGGCCCGGCACCTGGTAGCCGACCACGTCTTGATAATGTGTGCCTGCCGCATTTTCGATTCTGCCAAAAATCTCGGCATTGGGAAGAACGGAAAAAGCGACACGCGCACCGACAAGTGCATAATCCTTCAGCGTTACCGTCTCAAAGGTGTCGAAATCGGTATCGCGCCGCTTACCGACATAGGCGACGGAAGCGCCCCACGTCAGCCGTCCGGTTTTCCAGTCCGCATAGAGGTTTCCGGTGTGCTTTGCGCGGCGTACCTCGCGTAGACGCACCGTGCCTGGCACCGTCTGCTGCTTGGCGTCGAGAAAGGTGTAGTTGGCCCCGATGCTCAAGCCATCAAGAGGACGCCAACTGCCGCTCGCTTCGATGCCGCGACGTGGGCTGGTGCCAGTCGCGTTTGCGACGGAAGAAAGGAAGGTGGCGGGATCGAACGTCGATACGACCTCGTCCCATAACTTGTTGCTGAACGCGGTCACCGCCAAGTTCAGCGTCGTGCTAGCGAATTTCACTCCGGCTTCGTAGCCACCCGAGCGCTCGGGTGTCAGGTTCGGATTGCCGACGAAGCTGCCGGGAAAGAAGCCGTACAGGTCGAAGAATGTCGGTTGCGCAATGCCTTCCCCGTACGCGCCATCCAAAGAAAAGCCGTGACCCAGATGGACCACCGCGCCCGCGCGCACCGTGGTTGCGTCGTGAAAGCGATTGAAGCTGTCATGTCTGACCGCAACGTCCGTCGAGATTAAGTCCCCGAACTCAACGCGCCACTCGCCGATATAGGCGATGCGACCGCGCGTGCGGCGCTGATCCGTAAAGCCACCATATTGCACATCGCTTGCGCGGAACGTTTCGTCCTCGCGCTCGATGCGCGTGACCAAAGTGTGGCTCGTGTTGCCAACCGCTAGCCGGTGCAGCAGTTGACCCGATATGCGCAGCCGATCACCATTGGTGGTGTTAAGCGGTGTTTGCCCGTCGCGATTACGCGCGTGGCTATCAAGATATTGCGCCTCCAGCGTGCCGCTCCAGGCTGCGTCGCGCGCGCGGCCCAGCGTGGCCCAGGCGCGCATCGCGCCGGTTTCCGTGTTCGAATTGTCCTGCGTGTCGGCTCGCAAGAATGTGACCGGATCGGTGCCGTCGAATTCGTCGTAATGGCGGATGTAGTGGCCGACGATGCCGAGCTCACCGATCCCTTCGGCACCGCCGGGGTGGAGTACCGCCTTGAGGCTCGCTGTCCGGTTCTCGAAGCCGTCCCGGTCGCCTTTGCCGCCACCCAGGATATCGATGCCGTTGCTGCCAATCCACGCAGCGGTTGCGGACAGGCCGCCATACTCACCACCGGACGCGACTGAGACAGCACCGCGATAAAAGCCATTGCTGCCACCTTCCCCTGCGGCGCTTGCGCGCGTCGGACCCTCGGGCGCGATCGTTTCAAGCGCAATTACACCGCCCAGCGCCTCCGATCCCCACAGCGCGGACTGCGGCCCGCGCACGATCTCGATCCGGCTGAGTCCATCGCTGCCAAAGGTCTCGAAGCGAGCCTCGTTACCAGCAGCGGGATCGTTGAAGTCGATTCCATCGACGAACACGAGTGTGTGATTAGCTTCCGCGCCGCGAATACGGATTTGGGTAAGCGAGCCTTGCGCGCCCGATGGCGCGACCGTGACGCCGGGCGAGAGGCGGATAAGGTCGAGCGCAAGCGGCTGCCCAAGCGCCTCGATCGCATCCTCGTCCAGTACAGTCGTGGATGCAGGCACGTCTGTCGCTTTCACCGGCACGAGCGAGGCGTAAACGATAATATCACGCGGTGGAGCAGCGTCGGTAACAGGTCGGTTCGCTGCCGCAGCAGCGGCGATCAGCAGGGCAATGGTCATGGGAATCCTCCAGAATGAAACGACATACGCTGTCGTCTCGGAGGATCGGCGCGAGCCGTCATGGCCCGCACTCTTCCACGCGCTTGCGGCTGGACCCGGCCGGGCGCGGACGACGGCGAAGGCAGGTTCCCGACTGGCCAGCGCTCAACCCCTTGGGGTGCGCACTGGCGTCACGGTTGCGGGCACAGCGCCGGAATTACACCGGCTTCCCTTTTCACCGTCCCCCCGCATCTGCCAAATGGCAGCGCGTGGACGGCACCTTCGCTCGGCGCACTGCTTAGGGTCGCGCCGAAAGGAGTGTCAATGTGAAGAGCGCGCCAGTTTCGATCCCGTCAGCCGCTTTTATTCTGAACACGACCCGCAGGTGTCGCGCTTGCCAGGGCGTCGGTTTACCAGCATCGTTCCGTTGAAATACGGAGAGGTCGCGTGAAGAGAATACTCGTAATTGGCTCCGCAATCCTGTTGTCCAGCTGTGCGATCGAGCACATCGGTCCGCCGGGTGTAACGTTGACCCGGCCAATCCGCGTGAAGGCCGAAGACGTGCAGGTATTCAAGACGGCGGCTGACGTGAGAGGTCACTTCAGCGTGGTCGATAGCGTTTGGGTCAAGGACGATGGGGATACCCTTCCGCGTGTGCTGGAGCGCCAGTTGCGCGAATTGGCCGGTTCTCGCGGTGCCAACGCCATCATCACAGACCCGCTGAACCGTCAGCTAAATGGTACCCGGGTAGACCTTAGGTTAACTCTCGATGACCCTTTCAAGTACTTCAGCGCAACCGCAATCTGGATTGGTGAAGGCGAACGGCCCGAAAAGTATTTGGGGACTCTGCATGACCGCTAAACAGGCATAGCGGGTACCTACGTTTCGAGCCTGATGCAAAACTCACACAGACTGTGCGAAAACTCCGAAGCCGACTTTAGGATGGAAAGATAAGTGCGCAGATCGCGCGTAATACGAATAGTCTTATGCAGGAATTATTTGCCTTGAGACATCATATTGCTGTCAATGCGCGTCAATGAGGGCGATCAGCGGGTTTTCGCACAGTCTGCACAATTTTTGCATTACGCTCGGAACGGTAGGAATATTGGCAGCGCGGCGATGCAGAAATCAGATGCGTCGCCGATCGCGAATGTCTGGCTTTGGCGGTTCTTGCCATCCTTCATCATCCGCATCTTCGTCAGGCAAAGCTTCCGCCTTCCCTAGAGCCCGTGCCAGCGTGATGGCCTGAGCTACGATCATATCGCACGCAGCAACACGTTCGGTTTCGAGGCAGGCGTGTTGCCAACCGTCGATGAAAGAGGGTTCAACCCCGTTTGCGATCAGGCCATCAGCGAGGCGTTTAACGGTAGCATCGAGAGCTTCGGAAAGCGGTACGGGAGCAGCGATAGCACCAGCAACCGCGCCGCTAGCGTGCAGCATGAGCTTGAAACCCAGGTCTTGGCTGAGGGACATGTGCCCATCGTCGGTCATGTCAGGCCGCTCCTTGCGGTAATCTGCATATGCACAGTTAGAGCTATGCGGCCTTGAGCATGAAATCGACGTGGACGGCATCATAAGGGAAGACGACGCCATTCTCAGCGCGATCGACGACGCCGGCGTTGATGAGGGCGAGCATGTCGCCATGCACGGCTTTAACGTCCCGGCCGAGCCGGCGCGCGACTTCGCGAATAGCGAGAGGGCCCTGACCGGTCATCGCCCGGATAATGTCCCAGCGCTTCGGGCTAATGGTTTTCCAGAGCAGATCGATCGATGCGAAGGAGATGCGCTGGCCCTGTGGTTCGCCACGAAAGGCAGCGGCAAGCCGCTCTTTTGCTTCGTCGATCGAGGACACGCCGAGCGTTACTGTGTTCATTTTTCTGCCCTCCAGCTTGCTACGTCAGACCAAAAGTCGGTTATCAGCGCGTCGATGCCTTGGAACGGGTAATCGACCTCGATCGCGCCCAGATGCTTGTGATCGCCTTTGCCCGCCTCGTTGTCGTACCGCATGACACATACTCCGGCATCCACCAGCGCCAGACGGTATTTGAAGCTGTGCGCGCTGCCTGGAACAGGAGCGGGCAGTTGCCAAACCACTAGCTCCACGAACGTAGTTTCGGAAAGCCCGATCCGCTCGCGCAGGCGTAATTCAGCTTCCATGTTGGAGTTTATGACAACAGTGTGTAGTATTGTCAACAGCTCCAACAGTTCGGTAGGGTTATTGCGGGCGAAAGGCCGGGCAGTCAATACACCGTGATGACCGAGAACGAACAACAGCTCCTCGCTGCACTTGCCTGGATGTGTGAGCAGTATCTCAGCGATGGTACGGGCGCGCTCGATCACAAGTGCATGAGCGCGGGCGAAGAGGCCGTCGAATTGCTTGCCGCATATGGTCTGGTTGATCCGTCAGGTAGAGGCGGCGCATGGACCTCGGCAGGCAAGTCATTGTTGGCTTCCACCTGATGACTAGAAATGCGCTGCTAGCATTAAGCTAACGTTGCAAAAGGGTTCCCTTCCGCAACAGGGTAGCGGGTCCAACAATCTCGATGGCCTGGTTTGTCGCATAAGGCGGTTGCAGAATGGCGGCTTGTTATGGTGCCGCCCTTCGCAGCGCATCGTTCATTCGTGTCTGCCAGCCTGGCCCGGCCGCGCGGAACCGGTCCAGGACATCCCGATCGACCCGCAGCGAGACCTGCTCCTTTCTAGACCCGCGCGGCCTGCCGCCTTTGTTCTTCACCAGTGCCGCCACGAGCGCCGGTGGCAGTACCTCCGCGCCGGGGCGAGCCCGAGCGAAATCGGCTTCGGTCCACTCGGGGTTGTCGTCATCAAAGACGACCGGATCATCGATCATGTTTCCGCATTTCCTTCTCGTGCGCCCGGCGGAAGCTGATCGGCCGAACGATGATGTCGCGGACGGTGAAGGCGAGGCAGAAACCCTGCCCGTCGATCCGGCCAAAGGCGCGGAAGCGGATTTCGCCATAGTCGCGGCGATCGTCCACAAAGACCGCTGCGGCAAGAAGATCGAGCCCGGCTGCGTCCGCCAGCGACACGCCATGCTTGGCGATATTCCCGGCGTCCTTCGCAGCATCGAACTCAAGTTCCATATAGGTTTGGGTAGATGCACAAACCTATCGAGGCAAGAGGTTTTCGCATCTACGCGCGTGCTGCCGCTATCGCCCAAGCCGGTCGTTCCCGATGAAGGCGCCGCCACCCCAAAGCGGACGCAAGCTCTGGACCGGCCACCCTCTGCCACCCATGTTTGAGCCTGAAAGGGAACGACGATGGTAAGCACATCCAACGACGGCATCATGACCGAGTACCTCGTGAAATATGGGTCGCTCAAGGCGAGTAAGCGAAACCGGCCAACCGATTTGCTGGAGACGCCTTACATCACCGAGCGCTATTGCGCCGGTGATGATCTCAAATCGGCCCGCGAGGGGCATGACCATTCCGTGTGGAATGGGGTCGCTGCTTCAGAAGTCGATCGTCGCCTTGCCGATCTAGACGGTTTCATGACGAAGTTAGCTCGTGACCGAGCCGTAATTTGGGGGCTTCCCAACTAGCTGCGCCTACGGTCTTTCAGCCTATCGCTGTGCCAACCGGGATATCGTCGCCTGATCGACCCCGAGCAGCGCAGCGACAGTGCGCTGTGTGTCCCCCCTGGCAAGCCGCTGTAGCGCTTCGCTCTGCTGATGGAGGGTGAGGGCAGAGCGTCGGCCAAACTTGACGTCCCGCTCCTTCGCTTGGGCGCGGCCCGCGCCGGTGCGCTCGGTGATCCGCTGGCGCTGCCAGCTCGCCACGATCCCCAGCACGGCGATGATGACCTCGGCGAACTGCGAGGTGGTATCCACCATCGGCTCCGCGATCGAACGGAAACCCGCACCGGCTTCCTTTACCGTATGGAGGATGTTCAACAGGTCGCAGGTGTTGCGGGCGAGGCGGTCAGTGGCCCTCACCATTAGCACATCGCCGGCATCAAGCGCGCCGATCGCGCGCTTGAGCTTGGACCGCTCGGCCGACGCGGCGCTGGCCTTCTCCCGGTAGACCTTCACGCAGCCGGCAGCGAAGAGCTGAGCGATCTGCTGGGTGAGGTCCTGGCCGGTCGAGGAGACGCGCGCATAGCCGTAGATCATGCGATCGTTGTGCATCGGATATATGCATCACGGAAGCGCCCGGATTTCTGCCGTTCCCGGCGTGATGCAGAACTTGTGAATTTTGCATCGCGGATGCGAAAGGTGGTAGTCATCAGACTGGCGGTTTTCGCCCGTGGGCTTGGCAAACCCGCTGTTGCGTGGAGCACCTATTTTCGGCAGGTTCTTCTCGCCTAAGGCCGGAGATGTAACATGCTTGCTGCTCTTCTGATGCTGGCCGTGGTTGCCGAACGACCGCAGGTTATAGCCATTTTCAATATAACCGCGTCTAATCCTGATGCCATGCTCGCTGAGCAGATCGAAAAGCCAGCCAACCTCTCGTCAGAGGAGTTTGCTTCCAAGTTAGTTGAAGCAGAAGGCCTGACCTCTTGGAGCCCCCAGGACGCGACCAGTTCGCGTCCTGGCGAGATATTACAATACAGGGCCCGCCATGCGGCGAATGGGCGCGAAGTCGTTGTCTACTTTTCCCCAACAGTTGGGAGCGTATGTAGAATCCGGCGCGAACGAGGTGGCTTGTCTGATATCCATCAGAAGGCAATTCGATGGTGCGCCACTTCATTAGGTATCTCGCTTCCCGCTGCGCGCGCACCAGCGGGCACCACCTAACGGCGACCTGCGTGGCGACCATCAGGAGACGGCGTTTGACGCATTCGAGAACGTGGGCAGTGGGAGCTACGATCGTGCTATCTTGCGCCACTGCGGCATCAGGCGCAGCGCATCCTCAAGGCGTCGCTGCCTTCGTGCGCGATCGCCACCTGACACGCTACAGCGTGGCGCTAGTAGACTTGAATAGCGACAAACGGCCAGAGGCCTTGATCTACGCAATGTCGACCGCTGATGGCGGGGGGCAAGCGAACCTCTGCGGCACCGGCGGATGCAATCTGTACGTGCTGTCACTGACTTCAACTAGCTATAGCCGGGTGACGAACATCACGATCACCCGGCCGCCCATCCGCGTATTGCCAACGATCACGCATGGCTGGCATGATCTAGGCGTGCTGGTTGCAGGCGGAGGGATCATTCCCGGCTACGAAGCGCAGCTTCGTTTCGATGGGCGTAGTTACCCCTCAAACCCGTCCGTACCGCCCGCAGTCCGGCTAAATGGCACGGCTGGCAAACAAGTCATTGGCGAGGTGCCCGCCGTACCGGGCTCAAAGTGATCTTGCCGCAATAAGCACCTGTCGATCGGGACGCCGCACCTTGTTGCTCTGATGCAAAACTTTTGATTTTTGCATCACTACCGACGCGAACTAGCGATCCTGACCGGTGTCACAACCGTTCGAGGCTGTTGAAAAGTCGAGGGGCGAACGATCATTGCGCCAAGCCGCAACTCCGGAATCAACACGGCGAATGGGTTGAATCAATCGTTCATCTAATGACGCCTGAACGCACGACTCTGTCAAGGCGGTTCCCAAGGCCGCCTTTTTCAACAGTCTCGTTCGGTTTTGACACCGGCCGCACCTTTGCAGAATACGATTGAAGCACGGGATCATACAACGGACCCGCAGCGCAATTGCGGACACACGCAAGCGACCGCTAGGTTCGAGGTAAGACAGCTAGGTAACGATGATGACAGAAGCCGCCCGCCCCTCGTCCCAGCGAACGATCGGCATCCTTGGCGGTATGAGCAACCAGGCAACCGGACAATATTATCGGCTGCTCAATGACGGGATCAATGCGCGTTTAGGCGGGTGGGACAATGCCGAAATTGTCATTGTTTCGGTAAACTTCGGAAACATTCAATATTTCGTCCGAAACGACGAGTGGGCGGCCGCCAAGGCTTATCTATCGGGTAAAGTCGATGCGCTGGAGCAGGCTGGTGCCGAGCTGATCCTATGCGTGTGGAACACCATGCATCGGGTTGTCGAACCCATCATGGCCGAACGGGCAACCCCGTTCATCCACATCGCCGATCCGACAGGCGAAGCCATTCACGCGGTCGGCCTGCGCAAGGTGGCGCTGCTCGGTACGATGCCGGTAATGCGCTCGCAAGAACTCGCGAAACGCTTTCAGGATCGTTATGGCGTCGAGTTGTTGGTGCCAGACTGCGATGACGCGGTCTTAATCGACCGAATTATCTTTGACGAACTCGTGCGGCGCGAACTGCGTCCAGCCTCCAAAGAAGCCTATCTCTCGATAATTGCGAAGCTCCGCCAGGCCGGGGCCGAAGGAGTGATCCTCGGATGCACCGAGATATTCCTCCTTGTTGATCAAGACGATCTGCCTGACTTCCCCGTCTTCGATACCACGGCTTTGCATGCCGCTGCTGCCATTCGCTTTGCGCTGGGCGATTGATCCTCACGCCCTAAGAGGGGCTCCGTGGGACGCGAAATCCGCTTATGTCGCGATCAGCCGCGCCAGGAAGGGCGCGGCGCTCTACACCGACAGCCGCGAGGGGCTGGCGAACGCGATCGAGACGAGGACCGGGGAGCGTGAGACGGCGCTTGCGGCCGAGCGCGCCGCGCCCGCGATCGAGCGTCAGGCCGAGAAGGCGACACCCGCCAAGGGCGGGCAGGGCATGGGGTTGGGATGAATATGTCGAAGCTGTTAGCCTTGGCGGCAATCGGCGCGGTGTTGTCGGGATGCGGCCATATGAACCCCGCCGATCAGGCAAGAACGATCAGCGCCGTGACCGGGACGAAATGGGTGTTGCGAATGCTGGACGACAAACCCGTATCAGCCGCCAAGCCCGAGGCGGTCACCTTGCGATTCCTGCCCGATCATTCGCTATGCGGCACGGCCAGTTGCAATGACGTGGGTGGTGAGGAACTATCGGTGGTGCCAGGTCCAGCCGCCAATAGCGGGACATTCGCGATCAACCATGCCGGTGCGACTATTATGACGGTGGTAGGGTGCGCCGATGATCGTTCGATGCGGGTCGCAGATAAATTCTGGCACTCAATGACATCGCCGGATAGCTGGACCGTTAGCGATATTGGCCTCGAAATTAAGTTCGCCGATGGCGGCAAGGCTGCATTCTCACCGGCCGACGTAAAGGGCGCAAGCAATGACGCGAGCACGGCTAATTCGCGGATTTGCGATCATCACCGCTGTATTACTTTTCCTGCTGGCGGGCGCGGTTTACTGGCTATTCTACAACAATGGTCCATCGCCGAGCGCTCCCTACCATTTGGACATGGCGGCGGTGCGCGCCGAGGCAGGCCGTTTGCGGGGGCTAGGGCCAGATCATATCGAGTTCGAGATCGTGTCACACGACGCGGTGCCTCGCATCGCGATGGTGGGCGGGACCGGGTGGCGCAAGGTTGACCTTGTCCGCGTCAGCTATCGCGTCGTCTATCCCAACCAATCGATCATCATCGACACCGGCTATGATGAAGCAGCGGCGCGCCGCTATGGAGCCGATCGCTTCGATCGCGCCGCGCGCACGCGCGTCCTACGTGGCCTCGATGAAGCCGACCGAATTGTCGTGACGCATGAGCACGACGATCACCTTGGGGGCGCGCTGACAAGTCCGCACCTTCCGCGGCTTCTACCCAAGCTGTTGCTGACGCGCGCTCAAATCGGCAGTTCCCAGACCGCGCCCTGGCCTGCCCAGGTGAAGGACCGGCCGAAGCCGTTTGATTACCCTGTCATGCGCGCCATCGCGCCGGGCATGGTGCTTATCAACGCACCGGGCGACACGCCGGGATCGCAGCTCATTTATGTGCGCCAAGCGAACGGCCGCGAATATCTGTTCATGGGCGATGTCGCCTCGATGCAGGATAACGTGCGCCTTCATCATCAGCGGTCGCGCTATGTGACGGGATATATCAGCGGTGACGACTGAGTACCCGTCGCGGCCGAGCTACAGGCCATCGACGCTGTTCGTCGGCAAAATCCCAACCTGATACTCGTCCCCGGCCATGACGACGCGACAATCGAAGGTTTGGGACGGCGGGGGTTTTTGAGACAGGGTTTTCAGTTGTGACCAACCTGCCGACCCGGCGGGAAATAGCAGCTCGTTTAGCTGCTGGGCCGGTGTCAAAACCCTTCGAGGCTGTTGAAAAACTAACGCTTGCGGGCGAGGGGTCTGGGTGATTCACTCGGTCCAGGCGGGCGGGAGTACGGTGGATGATGGGTCGGCAGGTGGCGCAAGGGTCGCTGTTTTACGGCTTCCGGCTCGAGGATCACGTGCCCGGCGACCACCTTCTGCGTCGGATCGACGGGCTGCTCGACTTTGGCTTCGTGCGCGAGGCGCTGGCGGGCAGCTATAGCGCGGCGGGGCGGCCGTCGATCGACCCCGAGTTAATGCTGCGAATGCTGTTGGTCGGCTATTTATTCGGTATACGCCGGTGGCTTATGAGCAAACGAAGAAACAGAGCGAGGGACATCCTGGAACGCCCGCGCGAGAGCAAGCACAGACTGACAATCTGCTCAAGGCAATCCCGACGATTGGCAAGGCGCTCAAGTTCTGATCTATTTAGGCCTGAGCCATGCGGCCGAAGAGCCTCTTGGCGGCTCGAGGGGGAAGACGCGGTGGATGGCCACTAGACTGAAGACCGCGACAGGGATCGATCCACTCACGATTGACCAGGTCACGATGGCGGACACGTCACCTTCGGCCCGAAGCGCATACAGGATTACCACTGCGAAAATGAGCGGACGGTCTGCGGTCTTTTTTCGCGGAAACCATCCGGTCGTGGTTGGACCTTATGCCGACAGCGTCGATCTTCAGGTCGTTCATCCCGGCGTTCGTATCAATCAGGTCGACCCTCGTGGCTAATCGCCCTGGGTGTTTTGCCGACCCGGATTCCCCGAACGCTGATGCCGGAAAAAGGCGTGCGGCTGGTGCAGGTCTTCCACGAAAATGATCCGAAGGATGCCGTGCCTTTCGATCAGGTCATCGCAAAGAGCGGCGACAAAGTGCCAACGATAATGATCCCGGACGGGCTGATCCGCCACGAAACGCAGACCATTGCACGATAATTTGTGGGCCTTGCCTGAACGGGAGCAAACCGATCCCGAAGCAAACGCCCGCTAGCTGACTTGGCACTCAGCACGATTATTTAAGGAACCATTTCCGCGTGAACGCACCCATGCCGATGTTTCGGAAGGAAGTTCTAGAACATCGAGCGAACCGGCTACACGGCTTCGTGACCTCGAAGGTGTGCGGGATGGCCATTTGGCTTCGCACGCCAGCTGATCCGGGATAGCGTCCTGCGATGATGTAGGTCAAGGGATTGGCATGAAGCGACTATGGTCGACGGATGAACTTGATGAATGCTGGACTCTGACGCCCGACGACTTCTTGTTCATCGCCGGTAACGTCGATGCCGGCATGCTCTGTCTCGCCTGCCAGCTGGCGTTCTGGCGGTCGTAGGGCCGTTTTTCGGACGAGGAGGCAGACCTGGCGTCTGCCATGGTCGCACACCTAGCCGGCCAGATCGGCGTCGGGGCGGAAAGCATCGAGAGCTACGCGTTCGCCGTTAAAACGCCTTCCTATGTCCGGCCGGGATACCGACTGCGGCGTGGACCAGCTCATGCGCGAGGATCGCCGCGATCTGCGCGGGCATCGCGTCGGGCGCGTGCGCGAGGTCGGGGCGGATGAAGATTTCAAAATGGCCGTCCGCGCTTAGCCGGTTATCCCAGCACTCGCCGATCGCCTTGCCCTTGCGCCCGGCGCTGGTGAAGCCGATCGCGACCCGGACGCGGTCGGGCAGGGGGTATTCAGCGCGTCGAACAGCGGGGCCATGCCGACCGCCACCCGGTTTAGCCAGCTCTCGCGACTGTCCTGCTCCATGATTTTATCCCTTCAAAAATCGCCTCGGGGCGATGGCCTTCCGCCATCGGCCCTGCCTCGTGGCTAACAGCGGGGAGAGGGCGCAACGGGAATCTGCCGGGGTGGTGCGGGCGCAGCGCAGCGAGCCTCGGCCCGGCTGATTGCCGTTGCTGGGGAGAGGGGGCGGCGCTCCCTTTCCCCCCTCTTGACCGAGATCTTCGCCGGCGACGCCGGCGTCCTTCAAGCGGGATGTGCCCCGCCCGCGCAAGCGATCGTTGCCCGCATAGGGCGGGACGCCGGCACGGCGGCTCGACCGGAGCGTAAGCGGAGATAGAGCGCGGCCCGGCACGGGCGCGCCGGCGAACACGCCTTATTGATCTGGCAAGCAACCTCGCGTATATTCCTTAGATGGAATACAGCGACTGATGAGTTGGGACGTTGAGAACACCGACGAGTTTGGTACTTGGTTCGCCGATTTGAGCGAAGCCGATCAAGACGCGATCGACTTCACGGTTGATCTGTTGATCGGGCAGGGGCCGAAGCTGCGCTTTCCCCATTCGTCGGGGATCAACAATTCGCGGCACTCGCACATGCGCGAGCTGCGGATTCAAAGCGAAGGTCGGCCGCTACGGGTGTTCTACGCCTTCGATCCACGGCGATCGGCGATCCTGCTGATCGGGGGCGACAAGACCGGCGACGATCGTTTTTACGAACGGATGATCCCGGTCGCCGACGAACTTTACGACGTGCATCTGAAGGAACTGAAGCAGGAAGGATTGTTGAAATGAGCGGACACCGCCCGTTCTCCGAACTCAAGAAGGGCTGGAGCCCCGAGCGCCTGGCACGAAGCGAGGCGCGCAAGGCGAAGTTTGAGGCCGAGCTGGTCAGCCTCGAGCAGTTGCGCGAAGGGCTCGGCATCAGCCAGGAGGAGTTGGCGAACGTCATGGAGGTGCAGCAGCCGGCAATCTCGAAGCTGGTGCGCCGCCCCGACATGAAGGTCAGCACATTGCGCGATCTGATCGCGGCGATGGGCGGGGAACTGCACCTCACCGCGACCTTTCCCGATCGTTCAGTCGAGATCGGCAACTTCACGTCGGTCGCCGCGTGAAGCCATCTACCTGCGCCCAATAGCGGGCGCTGGATTCGAGGGAGACGTGCCATGCCCGCCACGCCCGAGCTCGGGAGCGACGCTCTGGAGGCAATCCATAGCAGCGCGTCCGGCATGTTCCGAACGGGCACGATCGACGCAGCGACGATAAGCCACTTCGATCGGATGTGCAGGTCGGGGACGACGGCCAAAGAAGGGGCTGGTCCGCCAACTGGAAGCGGACAGCGCGTGCGGAGGTAATTCGCATATTTGCTTAGTGGCTTAGCTGTGATGATAAATTTGAATCACCGCGGTTTTCCGCTTTCGTTCCACCTTCGGCTGACTCATAGAATCGTCATGCCGATCGCGCGCGAACATCGCTGGCTCTACCCGATCGACTGGCGCGAGCTGCCGAACCTGGTCCGGTTCCGCCGCGCCAAGGGGGCGCTGTGAGCATTGCCGCCGTCCTCACGGCCGCGACGTGCTGCACCTCGGCAAAGGCGTCTGGTGGGACGAGGACGCCGCGACCTGGCGCGACGGGCAGGGCAGGGGGCTTCGATCCCTGCCGACGCCCAACGAACTGCCGCGGCTACAGCCGGGCCTCGCCGGCATCGACCTGCCTTCGCAAGTTCGGGTCACGCGCGTGGTCCTCGCCAGCGCGCACCTGAACCATGATCCCGACGACAATCGCCCCCGCAACCTCGCCGCGCTCTGTCAGCGCTGCCACATGGTTCACGACGCGACCGAACATCGCCGGCGCTGTTGGCGCAATGCCTTCCGGCTACGCGCGATCGGCGACCTGTTCGCCTGACTGCCGTGCCGAAGCGCTCGCCCAAGGGCTGGTGGGTGGGACAAAGACGCGGCCGTCGAACAACGGCCTCCGACTAGGCGGGATGGCTCAGCGAGCTGCGCCCGCCCGGTATGTGCCGATACAAGGTCGACGACTGTACCCCGAGCTGCTGCGCGACCTCCTCGACGGTGATGGTCGGATCGGCAAGCATCGCGTTCGCACGCTTGATCTCGGGCGGTCCCATCGCCGGCTTGCGCCCGCCGCGCCGCCCCAAGACGCGCGCCTGGGCAAGCCCGGCATGGGTGCGCTCCAAGGTCAGCTCGCGCTCGAACTCCGTTACGGCCGCAAATACGTGGAACACGAGCCGCCCGCCCGGGCTGGTGGTGTCAATCGCCTGAGTGAGCACGCGAAGGCCGATCTCGCGCTTGGCGAGATCTTTGGCTGTCTCGACGAGCTGCCGGACGGAGCGCGCAAGCCGGTCGAGCTTCCACACCGCCAGCGTGTCGCCGGCGCGGAGATAACCGAGCGCCGCCCGCAACTCCGGCCGATCGCGCTGCGCCCCCGATGCCTTCTCAGTGAACACCTTCTCGCACCCGGCATCGCGGAGCGCGCGAAGCTGCGGGTCTATGTCGTGGGAGTCGCCTCGCGACACTCGGGCATAGCCGATTTCCATGCCTTCATTCTGGCACGGGATTCTGACACCTGCAAACCCTTGGAAAAGCTGGGGCAGGGTGTTGGTGTCAAAACCGACCGAGGCTGTTGAAAAAGGCTGCGCGGTCGGGGGCTGAGGCGGGGCGGACACCGTCAGCTCGCCAGCGGGCGAGCCGCTCGGTTTAGGCCGGGGCCACCCGGCGGGCGAGGAGCTGGAGGTTGTAGGCGGCGGCTCCCATTGTGAACTGCTCGGCGGCTCCGGCAAGGCCTCTGAGCTTCAGTGTTCGGAGCTTCAGGTTGCGTTTGAGGTGGCCGAACACGCGCTCGATGCGCTTTCGTCGCTGTCTCGCACGATTGTAGGCTTCGGTTCCGGCGAGCGCGCGAATCTGGTCGCGCGCATCCTCGTCGACAAGACGGGTGACGGCGCGCTGCCTGGCTGTCGTGCATCGCGGCTTGAGCGGGCACCCGGCGCAGTCGGACGCGTGGCTGGGGTAGCGGCGCACCTGGCTGGCGCGCACGGTGCCGCGGTAGGTGAGTGGCTTGTCGGCGGGGCAGCGGTACGCGTCTGCCTCCGCGTCATAGCGGAACGCGTCGCGGGTGAAGAAGCCGTCGCGCTGGCGGGAGCGATCGATGACGGGCACGTAGGGTGTGATGTTCTGGCCGATAAGCCAGCCGAGCAGAGGGCCGTTGCCGTACGCCTTGTCGGCCGCAAGGCTGGCGGGCGCGATGCCGAGTTTGTTCCTGACCCGCGACACCAGTGTCCGGGTCGCCGCGACCTCGGCCGAAAAGCGCGCGGGCGTTGCCTCCACGTCGAGGATGCAGTCGGTGTCGAGATCGAGGAGCGGGTTGATGGCGTAGGCAAAGCGTCCCGGGCCATGCTTGCAGGTGAACGCCGCCTGCGGGTCGGTCGGCG
Organism: Sphingomonas sp.; assembly: GCA_965217805.1. Classification (GTDB taxonomy): domain Bacteria; phylum Pseudomonadota; class Alphaproteobacteria; order Sphingomonadales; family Sphingomonadaceae; genus Sphingomonas. Next base: position 112,273 of record CBDCJJ010000005.1, read on the forward strand.
AGACATGGGTGGGCTCGACGGGCGCGGGCTGGTCCGGCTCGGGAGGCAGCGCCGCATCAAGCGCGGCGAGGTACTCCGTCACGGGCCGCGACACCGCTTCCCGCGCGCGCAGCTCGTCGGCCGCGGTCGCGCCGGGCAGCTTCTTCTCCCAACTCGCGTCCGCCAAGATCGTGCTCCCGTCCACCGCCACTTCGCGGCCCGCGACCAGCCCGGCGACCGCGCACCGCGTCACAACCTCCTCGCACAAGCGTCGCTCCGAACGGATGCCGAACAGGTAGCCGATCAGCAGCATCCTGAGCATCAGCTCCGGGTCGACCGACGGCCGGCCGGTCGCGCTGTAGCTCGCCGCGAGCGCTCCACGTGCGAAGCCCAAGTCGAGCAATCCGTCGATGCGCCGCAGCAGGTGATCGGCCGGCACATGGTCGTCGAGCCGAAAGCCGTAGAACAGCGATCCCTGTGCTACCTGTCGACCCATCATCGCCCGTGGTCCCCGTCGCCTCAGCGCAGGGAATCACCCCGCGCCAACAGCCGCAAGCGTTAGTTTTTCAACAGCCTCGAACGGTTTTGACACCAGTCAGGATCGCTAGTTCGCGTCGTTATTGATGCAAAAATCAAATTTGTTGCATCAGAACGGTGCGGCGCAAAGCGGTCGGTCGGCTGACGCCCACGGCGACGAGCGCCTCTCCGAGACGACGGTTTGATTTCGCATCACTGATTTAACCCATGCAACCAACACTGTGATCATTTTGGCGAGTTGCGGCGATAGCCGACATACTCCGTCTCGACGGACGAAAAAATCTGCGGGGCGAATGCCTGATCGCGAAATGATTGCAATATCGCCGCATCCACGGCGGCGCGCTCAAGCTCGATCATGTCGAGGACCATGCCGAATTGTTGTTGTCCCGCATAACCGCCGACCTCTTCGCTGGGCAACAGTTCTGAAGGAGGACACTGGAATAACGCACAAAAAAGCCGCCTATCGCAAGATAGGCGGCTTCAATCGGCTCTTCGTAAGAATGGAGGTGCTCAGACGGCGTACGACACGCGCGCAGCCAGTTTCATTCGACGACGCATGGCAAAACCGATCCCACCGAAGCCTATGAGTATCATTGCCCAGGTGGCAGGCTCAGGGACTGCGGGAGTTACAGCATCAGTGATGGTTGCTGAAAAGGTCGCATCCTGCGAATTATTCACGACCCTGTTAAAAACGAGTCCGCTCCCGAGCACATTGCCAAATACCAAAGTGCCAAGGTTCGGGATCGAATTTGAAGTGCATCCCACAAATGTGAGGCAGGTTCCGACGGTGGCCAAACCAGAATTGTTTTCAAGCCCGTATGTACTGAGAAAGGCCACGTACGTCTGACCTTGCGTTAGGCCCACGCCAGTTGGGTTAAAGTCAAATAGGCCCGCGGTGCCCGGGATGACCATGCTGCGCCAGAGTTCGGTGGTCGGGTTCGTTCCGTTCCAACCGAAAACCATGCCGTAGAGAGATGCCAACGTGGACGTGTTTAATGTGAACTGGAAATTGGTCAGATCGCCTGTGATCGGAGCAGTGAAGGTCTCACCAATGTACTGCGTTTGATTGCCACCCGTCAGGCTGCCAGAAAGATTGGGAAAGCTGTAGCTGTTCGTCGGATTAGAAATCGTATCGGCGCTGGCTGGCATCGCGCTGAGCATAGCGAAGGAAGCAACCGCGGCGAACGCTGCCTTTTTGATCCAGTTCATGAGATATCTCCTAAAGAGTTAATCGAATTGCGGGCGCGCACGATCGGCGCATTGAAGTCTGGCAACGTGCTGACGGTACGAAAGCTCGACCGGCTATCCCACCCAAACGGCAATGCGTTTTGAGTGATTCGACAACCAAAAAGCTCCAACTATTATGATCTTCGATCCGAGGCATATGCCTCCCAAACTGATCAAAGCGCGACGGGTGCCAAGCGGCGAGGCTTAGTGTCACGGCGCCGACGGAGTGTGCCGCCTACCAGCCCAAAGCCAACGATCACAAGCGCCCAGCTTGCAGGCTCCGGGACCGCAGCGACCGCAGTAGTGCCGGTCACGCGAAAGTTTAGGTCGCAGTTTCCCGTCTTCGCGCAATTTGGATAAACCTCGCGAGTAAAAATCGCCCGACCATCGGCATAGGCGTCGCCGCTCAGCTCAGCACCGGTAAAAATATTGATGTCAGGCCCAAGCACCGGACCGTTCCGTGAGCTACTACTTGATAGTACCGCAGTGTAAAGCTGACCTACGGTCACGGTGGTGCCGGTAATATCAAAGTCGAACCACGTCGGTGTCCGGCTGTTGATGCTCGTTGGCAGGGTGAAAGTACTAGTGGCTAACGAGGTGCCCATCAGCGTTTCACCTGAAAACAAGTCGAAGGTGAAGGACAGGTTAGCTCTCCCTAGGTTCAGTGCAGTGAACTGAAAGCCGAAAGAGGTCAGATTCGTGTCTATGGCTCTAAAGCTCTGGCCCACTGGTCCGAAAGCTGAGAGTATGAAGGATCGTTGAGCACCGGACGTGACTTCTAACGTCGCTGCGGATGCATTACCAGAAACGGTGGCTACAACTATACCAGCCGTTATTGCAGCTGAACGGAGCATGGATTTCATCATTGTAGTCTCCCTATTGTCCTGATCGCGGTATCAGTAAATTATTTCATATTCGTGATGCTTGGCTAACCTCACGTAAATAATTAACTTGGGAATACGCTTGGGCAGGCCGTATCGAGCGGACCGTTTGGCATCCTGGCCGCAACAGTACCTCGAACGGGCGTTCATCGGTCGAAAGTGCGTAATCGCGCTTGCCAGCGGCGGATGAACATTATCAAATCAGCGCGGCCCGGTAGCGGTAGTTGCCATGCGCTATTTTTGCGGCCGTGGAACGGCGAAGATCGGGCGGGTTCCCGTCCGACCACTTTCGGTGACGGGCAAGATTCAGCGAGTGGTTGGTACCTTTAGCTTTGCCGCACGACAGCGCTGCGTGACCTCGATGGCGGTACACAGATCAGGAGAGCTGTTGCGTCGCCAAAAACCGAGGAGTCCGATCCGGGACATCAACGGTAAAAACTCTGGCTCCGACCATAACTGCCGGGCAGGAGGGAGAAATAACGCCGCTGTGGGGCGTTCGGTGTCGGTATCGAGGCCGATATTAGGCAGCATCGTCCGGCGAGGATCGGCCCTCAACCGTGTCTGGTACAGCTGTCGCGCGAAAATCAAAGCCTCCCTTGGCGCTTTCAGCGCCAGTGCCATCCTGAGTGCGCGCTCGGTATGAGCTTGGCCAAGCGTCGATTGCTTCCGGTATGCGATGAGCAATGACCGGATCGCCGCCGGATCGCGGCTGGTCATCGCCGCAACGGTGCGCGCAGCCAGGTGAATTTCCTCCGGGGAGGTTGCCTTCGGCCAGTTGCCCGCATCTGCGGCCATCCCCAGTGCGCGCTCGGGTCTGCCATTGAAGGCCGCCAGATCGAAACAAGTGAACCAGATCAGTCGATCATGCGGCCAGATCGCAAGCACCTCGGCTGCGATTTGATCGGCGTCTTCGAACCGTCCGTTGGCGGCAAGCAGATCGATCTGCATTGCCCGAATCCATGGGACCAATGGGGATGCCTTCGCGAGTGGTTCGATTTGTGCAAGCGCATCGCGCGTGTGGCCAGTCGCGACCAGGAACTGCACCTGTTGATACCTCAGCGGACCCTCGTCTAAACGAGATCGGCGCGTCCAGGCACGTAACGCCTGGCTTTTGCTGTCCCAGTGACCAAACGTCGGCTCAAGACTGACAAATGCGGCTGCCGATCGACTTTCGCTCGGGTCAACTGCCTGAGCGCCGACTGCTGCGCCTCGCACACGGCCCACCATCGCCGCGCGCTCGGACGCCGCCGTCCAACCCAGACTCAGTACATAGCTCATGGCCAGCGAGCCCCAAATCGGAGCCGATCGGGGTGCCAAGGCCGCCGCCTGTCGCAAGTAGCCTACGCCTTCGGCGGTTTGCTCAGGCGTATTCTCGAACATTGCGGATAGACCTCTCGTTTCGAGGTCAGTAACCGCGGGTGGCAGGCTAGGTCGCGCCCGCTCTCCACGTTCGGGAGCGCCGGAAAACGAATACAGCATCGCGACGGCGACTAAGCCGATCCACACCGCCGCAGCCGTCGTCCAAATGGTTCTGGAGCGAAATCGTCTGGTTACCGCTGCGGACGATAATGGCGGTGTTGGTAACTTCGGTGCGGCGGTATCTAGCACAATCCGAAGGCCGACGCGGGAGATGGTCTCGACGCGAAATCCGTTATTCGCGGCACCTTCGGCGGCGCGGCGCAGCTTTCCGATAATTCGATTAATGGCGTCCTCGCCGACTATCCGATTGCCCCAACACTCCGCGATCAATTTGTCTCGTGAGACGACGTGATCGGGCGTTCGGGCTAGGGCAACCAGCATCTGCATGACTTTGGGCTCGACCATGCTGCTAGCGCCGTCGCTCCGGACAAGCTCGCGCAACGAAGGCCGGATGGTCAACGACCCGAGGCAGAAATCATCGCATGTAGCCAGATCGATCATTTCGCGCTGTGCCTTCCGTCATCGTCGGCAAAAAGTCGGCAAAAAGTAGGCCCGTTGTCCTATCGCAGTTGCGGGCCGAGCGCCATTGAGGAGTAGCGGCAAACCGCCGTCTTTGATCAATGGAGAAGGACATGAACAGACTAATGATTATTCCGGCAGCTATTGCTTTCGCGATAGCATCGCCATCGAATGCTACGTCGTTGATGTTTGGCGGAACCTTCAACAACACCAATGCGCCTGCATCGACGATGGGCCGCTGCGCCAACTTGACGGTGACGATCGGCAACTCTGGGCCCTTCTATGCGACCGGCAAGTCCAATCTGGGAGCCTTCACCTCAAGCCAGAGCCATTGCTTGGACTCTGCACCACCCATCATGGTCGGTGCCCCGAACACGCCCTATTACGATGGGCTCTTTACCTATAGTTTCGCTGATGGAGCCACGCTGACCGGTACTTACGACGGCTTGTTGTCAAATTCGGGTGTCATGGGCGTCATCGATAATACACAAAATTTCATAATCACCGGCGGGACCGGCACGTTTGCCAACGCGACAGGATCCTTCCTCGGCACTGGTCAGATTCTTTTCGGCGCGGGGCTGCCGACCGCAAATCTGACGATCAGCCAAGGCGTCATTGATGTTGCCGCGGTGCCGGAACTTACAACCTGGGCAATGTTCCTGGTTGGGTTCGGTGTGATAGGCGCCGGCTTGCGCGGTCGTCGATCCATTAAGCAGACCAACCTTGTCCCTATGGGGAGCGCTTACCGATGAAGGAAGCGCATCTGCTCCCATGCGTGATAAATGGGACGTGCGGCTGAGCGGAACAGGAAAGTGCCATAAGCCTCAGTTCTAGTTGATGTAGCGATAGATGGTGGCGGGGTGGACGTTGAAGGTTCTGGCGACCTCGCTGATCGACTTGCCTTCGAGGTCGCGGCTCGCGCTCCCGACAACCGCGACCTGCGCTTCGAGACGGTGAACGGCAAAGCCGAGATCGTCGTCAGCCCGCTCGACCGCTTCGACGAGCCCGAAAGCCTCCTCGGGCTCCGCAGCGCCGTCCAGACCCGGATGCCCAAAGCGGGCATGCCCGACATCCTGCTCGAAGTCATGGCGCGGACCGGCTTCGCCCGGAGCTTCACCCATCTGAGCGAACGCCACGCCAAGGTCGAGAACTTCGAGGTCAGCCTTTGCGCGGCCCTGGTCGGCGAGGCCTGCAACATCGGCCTCGAGCCGATCGCGCGGCCGGACATCCCGGCCCTCCGCCGGGACCGCCTGTCCTGGCTCGGGCAGAACTTTATCCGTCCCGACACCATCGCCGCCGCCAACGCCGCGATCGTCGCCGCGCACGCCCGCCTGCCCATCGTCGAGCATTGGGGCAAGGGCGAGGTCGCCTCCGCCGACGGCACGCGCTTCACCGCGCCCGCGAACGCGATCCATGCCGGGGCCAACCCCAGATACTTCGGCCAGAAGCGCGGCGTTACCTGGTATAACATGCTGTCCGACCAGTTCAGCGGCCTCGGCGCGCTCGTGATCCCGGGAACCCTGCGCGACAGCCTCACCCTTCTCGCCCTGTTGCTCGAACAGGAGACCGAGCTTGAGCCGATCGAGATCATGACCGACACCGCCGCCTACTCCGACGCCATCTTCGGCCTGTTCTGGCTCTTGGGCTACCAGTTCAGCCCGCGCCCCGCCAATATCGGCGGCGCCAAGCTCTGGCGCATCGACAGGCAAGCCGACTACTGGCCGCTCGACGCGATCGCGCGCGGAACGGTCAACACCCGGCTGATCATCGAGAACTGGCCCGACCTCATCCGGCTCGCCGGATCGCTCAAGCTCGGCCACCTGAAAGCGGCCGGCGTCATGCGCACGCTCCAGGTCAAGGACCGGCCGACGACGTTCGCCAAAGCCCTCTCCGAACTCGGTCGGATCATCAAGACGCTGCACGTCCTGCGCACGATCGACGATCCCGCTTTTCGTCGCCGCACCCTTGTCCAGCTCAACCGCCAGGAACTGCGCCACAAGCTGGGGCGGCGCATTCATCACAGCGAACGCGGCGAGATCAGGACCCCGCTTCGCCAAGGCCAAGAGGAACAGCTCGGGGCTCTCGGCCTCGCCCTCAACGCCATCGTCCACTGGAACGCCACTTACATGCAGGAAGCGCTCCAGCACCTCGCTGACAGCGGACCGGCTTCGCAACCCGCGGACATCACCCGCCTGTCTCCCATCCTGTGGCGCCACATCAACTTCCTGGGCCGCTACGAGTTTCTTCTGCCCGACGCCGTCGCCAATGGCGGCCTCAGACCGTTGCGCCTCCCTAATTCCGAATGGGACTTCTGAAAAGAACTACCCAGCGCTTATGGCACTTTTCTGTTCCGCTCAGCCGCACTTCCCAGCCCGGCCGCCAAGCCGGGCTTTCGTCGTTTTGGCTCTAGCGGTGCCACCCGCTACGATCGCCACGGCGAATCGGCGAACGAATCTGCCGACACCAAAGCCTGTCAGATTATCAATGCGCTGGGAAGCTGCTTCTATCTAAAGCGATAAGTAGCTTACGTGTTCACACGTTCACTTGTCCACGTGTGGATATGTTTATCGCTCTATCTGCTGCTTATACTTCTGAAGAATATCGAGCACGGCCTCGGTCAGCAGCGCCTCGATCGTGCTGTCCTCCTTGGCGGCCAGGATCGCGAACGCTCTTGCAATAGCCGGGTCGAACTTACCGGCGATTGACTTTTTGCCGATGCGGTTGCGCTGGCGGCGCGGCGCTTCGATCGGCAGCATCGGTTCTTCAACCTCCGCAACCGGGCCGGTCGGCTTCTTGGCGTTCGTCGATCTTGCCACCCCCAAGCTCCTAATCTTCGTGTTCACACATTCACATATTCACACGTGGACAGCTACCGCTCGCCGAACGGATGCTTGCCGTGGTGGCGCATGAGCAGGTCGATGGCTTCGCCAAGGAGAGCCTGCAACGTCGTTCCCTGCTCGGCCGCCAACACGTTCAAACCGCGACTGACTTCGGGGCTGAAATAGGCGCTCACTGCCTTCTTGCCCTGCCGGGTCGCGGCGCGTGAGGCGGGTATCGCCGCTGCCGGATCGGGACTGTCGCCAGCCGCGCCGGCCTTCTCCGCCCGCTGCTGCTTCATCGCGCCGAACTTGCTCATGCCGCGCCTCGCTTTTTGTTCACTCGTGAACGTGTGGACACGTTCACCTGCTCACTTGCCCACGCCCATAGCGCGGCAACCTCCTCGGCCGCCTTGCCTTCGGGTTCCAGCTCGATCGCGGTTTTCCCCTGCGCCGTGCTGTGATGGTAGATCGCGCGCTGGGTGAGCATGACGGGCGCGACGTCCACGCCGATGCCAGCGACGCCATCGCTGCCTTCGATCAACTCACGGGCATCCCGGTAGGTTGTGGGCGCGCGCTGGGGGCCGCCCATGAACAGCACGAACGCGGGCTTGCCGGTCGCCTGCACCAGCTCGGCCGTCATCTCGACGGCTTTGAGGTCAAAGGCTTGCGGACGACAGGGTATCAACACCAAGTCCGCGACCTTGCACGCTTCCCGCGCCATGATGTCGGCATGGGGCGGGGTGTCGATCACCACCACGTCGGCACCGAGTTCGGCCGCTTGCTGGAGCTTGCGCGGCAAAAGGGGAGGGGAGGCGCAATCGACCACCTCCAGGTCCGACGATCCGCGCCACTCGCTCCAGTGGCTCGCGGTCGCTTGCGGGTCGGTGTCCAGGATCAATGCAGTAAGCCCCGCGCCCATTCCGGCTGCGGCTAGGTGGATCGCCAAAGTTGTTTTGCCCGCGCCACCCTTTTGACTGATGACGGTGATAACCTTCATGTGAACCCCTGAACACGTGAACGTGTGAGCGTGTGAGCGTGTGAACACATGGACATGTGAACGATTGAGGCATAGCGGTCAATGGTGGGCGGCGATCCGCTGCGCGGGATCCTCGGCCCGCCAGCCGATCGGAACCCGGTAGGGCCAAGACCGCTCGCAGGCTTGGGGAGCGAAGCGACTGAGAGCGGCAGTGCCGCACAGCGGCAGGTGCCAGACCTGTTACTTGCGGTTTTCCCTCGCAATGCGGGATGACTCGATCGCGCGGCGCTGGCGCTCCTCCGGATTCTTCATGCCAAGGTCGGCATAGACGTTGCCGGTGCCTCGGATCAGCTCGAAGTCATCATCCTCGGCCATTGCGGAGGCCGCCCGAACCTCCTCAACCGCTTTGGCCTGAAACCCGTCGAGGACGCCTTCCTCCTCAAGAAAGCTATCGAGGGTCGGTCCCCGGTGCTTGTTGCCAGCCATATCAACCTCTCGAATCTCGCATCGCTTGTATGTAATGCGGTTTTGCATTATATGTGTGTCTAAATAGGAGGCCATACCATGACGACGTTGAGCGTTACTACACGGGGCCAAGTCACGTTCAGAAAGGACGTGCTGAAGCATCTCGGCATCCAGCCTGGCGGTAAGATCAGGCTCGATCTGCTGCCCGATGGCAAGGCGGAGCTGAAGGCCGATCAGCCCAAAGGGTCTTGGCGGGAGTTGCACGGTATTCTCAAAGGGAAGGGCAACGGGGTTCGGCTCTCGCTCGAGGAAATCAACGACGCCATCGCGGAAGCCGGCGCTGCTGCCGGTATGGCCGGGATGGGCAAGGAATGAAGATCACGGCCGATACAAATGTCCTGTTGCGATTGGTCATGGCTGATGACGAAGCGCAGGGATTGGCTGCGGTCGAAGCGATGGAGAGCGCCAATCTGGTCGCGATCAGCGTGCATTCGCTGTGCGAGTTGGCTTGGGTGCTGGGCGGCAAACATGCGATGCCGCGCGATGAAATCGCCACTGCGATCCGGGGCCTGATCGGCACAAGCAATGTCGTCGTCAACCGGCCGTCTGTAGAGGCCGGTCTGGTTGTGCTAGAGGCTGGTGGCGACTTCGCGGATGGGGTGATCGCCTTTGATGGTCAGTGGCTCGGCGGCGAAACCTTCGTGTCATTCGACAAGAAGGCCGTAAAACTGCTGGAAGGGCAGGGGACCGCCGCCCTGCTGCTGGCGTGATCTGGGGAACGGCGTTCCACGCCCGGCCGAGCCGCAAGGCCCGGCCCCAAAGGTTGGGTGGGTGGGACAAAGACGCGGCCGTTGAACGACGGCCTCCATCTGCTAGGCGGGTCGGGCAAGCGAGCTGCGCCCGCCCGGTATGTGGCGGTAGAGCGTCGATGGCTGCACCCCGATCTGCTGCGCCACCTCCTCCACGGTAATGGTCGGATCGGCGAGCATGGCCTTGGCGCGCTTGATCTCGGCCGGCCCCATCGCCGGCTTGCGCCCGCCGCGCCGCCCCAAAGCCCGCGCCTGGGCAAGCCCGGCATGGGTGCGCTCCAACGTCAGCTCGCGCTCGAACTCCGCCACGGCCGCGAAAACGTGAAACACCAGCCGCCCGCCGGGGCTGGTGGTGTCGATCGCCTGGGTGAGCACGCGAAGGCCGATCTCGCGCTTGGCGAGATCTTCGGCCGTCTCGACGAGCTGCCGGACGGAGCGCGCGAGCCGGTCCAGTTTCCACACCGCCAGCGTGTCGCCGGCGCGGAGATAGTCGAGCGCTGCCCGCAACTCCGGCCGATCGCGCTGCGCGCCCGATGCCTTTTCCATAAACACCCGCTCGCACCCGGCTTGACGGAGCGCGTCGAGCTGTAGGGCAGGGGACTGGTCCCTAGTGGACACGCGGGCATAGCCGACGAGCAAGGGCCTTCTCCGAAAACTCGACGTAACCTAGCCGGATTTCGGAGAAGGAAACAAGGGACGGTTTTCGGAAGCTGGGCGGGCCATTTCAGCGGCATCGGCCGCGATCGGCGCGACCCTCCCACAATCGACCATTTACTGGGAAGGGGCAGGATTGGCATAGAGCGCCCCGTCTGAACGCGCGTATCGTGGCATCGATAAGAGGGTTTTAAGTGATAGTGTGTCGTTGCGCTGTTCATGAGAAAGCGCGAGGGAACAGAAATGGCTGTCCCGAAAATAGTATCGGCTTTCTGCTCCAATGCAAAATACTGGCAACTATTGGCGCGGCGTCGGCATTAAGCATATCAGCAAACGCGCAGGAAATCACCAGACAACCCGTCGAGACCGAGGAAATTGTCGTAACAGGACGGCGCTCCAGGAGTTCACCGGAAGCCATTGATCGTTATTCTGCTGAAAGCATTAGAGCGTTCGGCGTAACAATCGGTGATGTTATTTCCCGCTTGGAACGCCGCAATGGCGGTCGTCCCTTTTCGATCATTATCAACGGGCGGCGGCTCTCGGATATTTCAGACCTTCGCGAAGTTCCCCTTGAGGCGCTGGCCGAGGTCGAAATCCTCCCCACCACAAGCGCCAGCAAATATGGCTTTCCAGTCACCGATCAGATTCTCAACCTCGTCCTGAAGGAGCATTTTGCGGCGATCTCCGCTGATGCCGGCGCGCGAGTGCCCACGGAGGGGGGCGGCAAGACGGGCAACGCAGCCTTGCGATATATCAATATCGAAAAAGAACGGCGGTTCAACGCATCGGCATCGTGGCAGGGAACGGAAGCGTTGGCCGCGCGCGATCGCCGCCATCTGCTCGAAGACGGCGCTGACGATTCCGTATTGACGCCCTATCGTTCGCTTTTGCCCTCAAGCCGGATTCTGGCGCTTACGGCGGGTCTGGCCACGCCTGTCGGCTCGGTCAGCTTCAACATTTCCGGTTCGCTGAATGACAGCGTATCGCACCAGCTCTCCCGATTTTTCCAAGCTGACGCGCCAACAGATGCAGGACTGGGCAGCAATCCCGCGAACAACATCAATACGCGCGCGGTGATCGATAATTCTCACGCCCATTCCTACCAGCTCGGCACCAGTGCTTCGGGCGCAATCAACCGCATCAATTGGTCGGCCGAACTGACAGGCAATGTCACGAGGTCCAGAACGACAAGCGAGCCGTCCCGGTTACTCATCGTTGGGCTTTCCCACGACGATAGCGCAACGGCCGTTCCCGATCGGTATGTTCCCCTCATCATCTCGTCCAATAGTTCGACTCTGGGAGCTGCCTTGACGGCGAACACTCCGCTCATTGCGCTACCAGCGGGTGAGCTGGCCCTGAACGCGCGGGTCAGCGCCGAAACGCAACATCTGTCATCAGGAGAAGGCTCCGGACCGTCCCGAAGGCATTCCTTCCGCCAAAGTCGGAGAAGAATACATGCTGGCGCTGAAATTCCGATCCTCGGGCCAGACCTTCCGGTCGTAGGCTTCCTGGGCAACCTCTCGATGTCCGTGAGCGGCGACTGGGAATGGATCAGCCAAGGCGAGCGCCTTCCCAGCTACAACTCCGCCTTGGAATGGCGACCGAAGGACTTTATCACGGTCAGCCTGTCCAGAAGCCGGACCAGGAGCGCCCCCATTCTTGTGCGAACCAACGATCCGGTCATTTACAGCCCTGGTGTGCTGGTCGCAGATCTTGTCAGCGGCGAATATGTTTTGGTCATGCGAATATCGGGGGGCGCACCCGACCTTCGAGCGACCAGCGAAAGCGAGGGCACAGCTCGCCTTACCGTGAACAAGACGTTCGGCGCAACGAACGGCTCGGCCTCTTTTGAATATTCCAGCGTGGAGACGGCCAATCCCGTGGTCCTGACGGCCTATCCCAGCATCCTGTTTCAGAGCCTCTTCCCCGATCGCTTTGCACGGGATGCCGATGGTCGGCTGACGGCCATCGACACGCGCCCGTTCAACGCCTTAAGCGAGCGGCGAAAGGTCGTGCGATCCAATCTGCATTTGTCGGGCCATACTGGCAATGCGGAAGGCGAAGGTGCTGGCGACCCGCTCGATTGGGATTTAAGCGCCACGCACGAGTGGACCTTGCGCGACGTGATGAATCCATCGGCAGAAGCGACAAGCATTAACCTGCTCAAGACACCGCTGGACGCGGTGCAGGGCACGCCACGCCACAAGCTCAACCTCGAAGCGAGCGCGACATATCGCCAGATGGCCATTCAGATCGGAGCGCGATGGCGTTCCGGTGCGGATGTGAAGGACATCTCTGCAGCCGAGAGAGGATCGATCCGCTATGCGGCCTTCTGGACGGCCGATGCCGAGATTTCATGGACGCTTCGCAATTCTCGAAGCACAAACGCGTCTCGCGCATGGCGCATGTGGCTATCCGTCGAAAACATCCTGAACAGGCGATTATCCGTGCGTGATTCGAGCGGCAGGACGCCCCTTGCATTTCAGCCGGCGTTTCTCGATCCAATCGGTCGATCCTTAACGATTCGTATAAGCCATACGCTATAGTAGGTAGTTTCATTCAAAATGAATCCAATTTAATCGTTATCGACTTTGGGTGGCTTTGAAATAGGCTGCCCTTTCCAGACTCGGCTCTGGATACAGGAGGGATATAAAAATGAAATTTGTTGCTTCGATCGCCGCCACCATCGCCATGTTCGCCAGCACATCCGCGTTCGCGGCTCCGGTGTCCGTCAGCTATCAGAATCTCGGCACCGCCGCGATGACGGTCTCCAACATCAACGCGTGTGGCACTTTCTCTCCGACGCCGACGACCGTTGCGATTGGGACGACCTCTCCGGTATCGACAACAGACTGCGGCTCGGCGGCAACTGCCGCACATGTGACTTACAAGATCGGCACCAAGCAGTGCATTTTCCATATCTCAACGATCTATACGCCGGGCAATCCCATTCTCGGCACCTCCGGATATTGGACGCCCAATGCTTCTTTCAACGCAAGCGGTGGCGCGACATGCAAGGTAGTCAGCCAGGATGTGTCCCAAATCCTGACCACCGGCGCGTTCAAGGCCGTATTCTCGATGAAGTAAGGAAAAACCGGAATGGGCGGCCTACGGGTCGCCCGTTTACTATTTTTTATAGTGATTAGGTAGCTTGTGAGCAAATTTGGGGGTGTTGCAAGCATTACGGCCTCCTCCATTATGGTATGGAGAAAAATGCCGTGAACGTGAACGACACCAGCAACCGCTTCTACAGGCTCTATCTCTATGCTGGACCAGCTTCGCCTACCAAATCTCCGGCGAAGGGCAACTCCACAACTGATTCCTCAACACAGCCTGAATTGAGCGGCACCATCGTTCAAATATCGGACGCAGCTAAAGCAGCGAGCGCGGCACTAAGCGATACCGAATCGCAGCCTGCTGATAGCGTGAAGACCAAGGTCGATGCGCTTTACGCGGAGGTCAAAGCGCGTGGTTCGTCCATCACATTCGACACATCGAAGCCAGGGGAACTGCTGGACGTTTCGTCGTTAACCGATGATGATTTGGGCAAGATCGCGATTGATAAGAACGGCGAGTTTACGAATGACCTTCAGGAATATGCGAGAGGAGCGCTCAACGCTCGCGTCAAGGTCTCGTTGGAGCCCTATGAAGACTCGACTTTTGCGGGCGACCGTCGCGGCCACACCATGACCATTAACCTGCTCTATGAACAAATGTCGCCGGCTGCGCGTGCTGCCCTAGACTGGAATCCGGCCATGATACTCTCCAACAACAACATGCTCAAGGGCGACACTCGGTTGTTTGGCAAATTCAGCATGGATACCGTTCTCTCCAATTTGGTCAACGCGGTCCAGAAGGGCGGCCTGAGCTTTTCGCTGTCAGACGCTAAATGGACGCAACCCACATAGCTTGAATGACTCAGGAGAAATTCCTGATTTCTTCTCGCTTAGCGTTGTTTAGCTTACCTCCCACGCTCGGCCCTCTAGCTGACGATTTCGGTTCTGGGCCTCGTTTCGATTACTATATCTATGGCGCGCTCATTCCTGCTCTGTTGAAACGCGCCGGGTTTGTCGGAGGCTCCAACTCCTGAGAAGGTGGAGCCGTTATGAGCAAGACAACGAACAAGTATGCGCCGGAAGTCGGCCCCGTGACCGCGAAGATGTGCGGATTGGCCATTTGGGATCAGCGCCAGAGACCCTCGAACCGGCGTCCGGCCGTGCGCGTGTAGCGGACGGTGTGCTTGGGATCGCGGTGACCGAGATAGTCCTGGATCAGCCGAAGGTCGTAGGCGCGGTTGGCGAGCGCGAACCCGCACGAGCGGCGCAGCATGTGCGGGTTGACCGACAGCAGGCCCGCGCGCGCTGAAGCCTGGGCGAGCAGATAGTTCACCGCTTGGCGGGTCAGCTGTGCGGCCCGTTCGGATACGAACAGCCAAGGCAGGTGATCGTCGCGGGTCGCGAGATAGCGCCTGACCGCGCGCAGCTCGTCGCCGGCGATCGGCTGCTCGACCGACAGGCCGTTCTTTAGCCGGCGCACCCAAAGCCGCGACACGGCGAGGTCGAGCTCGTCGCGCCGAAGCGCGACCGCCTCGCTTACCCGCAGTCCGTGGCGATACATCATCAGCACGAGCAGGTGGTCGCGCGGTCCGTGCCGACCAGCCTTGGCGGCGTCGAGCAACCGGTCGATCTCGGCCGTGGTGAGGAAGTCTTTGGCGCGCTCGTGCGCGTCTGCGGCGGCTTCGGCCGATGCACTCTTTACACTTCGCCGCTCGGCCGCTTTCGCCGCCATGACCTGCTCTCCTAGGCATGAGCCTGCTTTGCTGGCGTCACTCGTCACCTTATGCGCTTTGTGTAAAGAGTGTCTCGCGATCATGCCGCTGTCTTCAGCTCCAGGTCGAGCCGTCGACCCATGTCGAGGTCGAACGCGCCGTACGGGCTGACGTGCGCCCAGACGAGCGGGGTCAGCCCGCGCACGTCGGCTGCGGTCATGCGCTCGCGCCAGCGGTCTGAAGCGTCCCGGGTTTTCCGGAGGCTCCAATTTATGAGTAGGAGCATTGGAAATGAGCAAGACGACGAACAAGTTTTCACCCGAGGTGCGTGAACGCGCAGTTCGGATGGTTAGGGAGCACCGGGCTGATTACGGGTCTGAATGGGAGGCGATGACATCGATTGCGGGCAAGATCGGTTGCGCGAGGGAGACGCTGCGGCGTTGGTGTCGCGACGACGCAGGCCGACGGACGGGTCCGACGTCGCTGGCCGACGATGATCGCGCCCGGCTGAAGCTGCTCGAGCGCGAAGTGAAGGAGCTTCGCCGGGCGAATGAGATCCTCAGGAAGGCATCGGCATATTTCGCGATGGCGGAGCTCGACCGCCACGGACGATGACGATGGCGTTCATTGACGCCCATCGTGGGGAGTTGGGGATCGAGCCGATCTGCCGCGAACTGGCGGTCGCCCCCTCCTCGTATCACGAACATGCCGCACGCTTGACCGACCCGGGCAGGCGTTCCGCTCGCGCGAAGCGTGACGACGAACTGAAGGATCGTATCCGGCGCGTCCACCAGGCCAGCTTTGGCCTGTACGGATCACGCAAGGTGTGGCGGCAGCTGCTGCGCGACGGCGTCACCATCGCGAAATGCACGGTCGAACGGTTGATGAAGGCGATGGGGCTGGTCGGTGTCCGACGCGGGAAATCCTGCGTCACTACCGTTCCCGACCGCAAGGCAGCCTGTCCACTCGACAAGGTCAACCGGGCCTTCAAGGTCCAGCGGCCCAATGCCCTTTGGGTCGTGGATTTCACTTACGTCCATACTTGGGCAGGGTTCGTCTATGTGGCGTTCGTTATCGACGCCTTCGCCCGCCGGATCGTCGGCTGGAAGGTCAGCAGCAGTGCCACCGCCGGCTTTGTGCTGGATGCGCTGGAGCAGGCGATCCACGCTAGGCGGCCCACCGAAGACGATGGTCTCATCCACCATTCGGACCGCGGGTCGCAATACCTCGCTATGAACTACACCCAGCGCTTGGCCGAGGCGAAATTGGTGCCCTCGGTCGGCAGCGTCGGGGACTCCTACGATAACGCCCTCGCCGAGACGATCAACGGCTTGTTCAAGGCCGAGGTGATCTGGCGCCAGCGCTCCTGGCCAAGCCTCGCCGCTGTCGAGATGGCTACACTACGCTGGGTCGACTGGTTCAACACCCAACGCCTCTTCGGCCCGATCGGCTATGTAACACCCGCCGAAGCCGAAGCCCGCTACTATCACGCACAGCAGAACCTCGATATGGCGGCATAACCCAAACCAATCTGCCTCCGGAAAACCCGGGACGCTTCAGAAGCGCACACGACCATTCCTGCTCACCGCGACCGGGCGGATCATCGCCTCATCGGAATAGCGGCCAAACTGCTTTTGCAGTTCGCCTGATGGTACGACTTCCATGCTCTTCGCCACGGGGGAATGCTCCTTGCTAAGAAACGGACGTAGCCGACAATGTCGGCGGTCCGAAAAGGCAGGTGCATCGCAGGCATCGCCGGCGGTGCTTTGAACGAAACGCGTCATCGGCATTGCCGTGACGCTGAAGAGAAGCAAAATCCGGCAAGCGCGGTTGCCGATGCTATAACGAAGAACGGGAACGTCAGGGACGTTGCGGGGAGAACGATGGAACAGCGTCGCTTCAAGCGACCTAGCCATTTATGGCATGATCCGGATATTCGTCAAGACCAGGATGATCCGGTTGATCCAGGTAGTGCGGGGGATCGGTGAGAACGCTAGAGTCGGAATAATTGGCCAAACCCGTCAAAGTCGGTGTTCTAATTAGCGATAACTCCGATTCCCGTTAATTACCTGCTGGCCTCAAATCGATCGCTCGCGTATCAAGTGCGAAGGTTCCGGGACGGCCGCTCACGAGCCTGTTCGGTTTGGACGAACGCAGCGCAGGAGGTCGGCATTTCCGACGATGGTGGCATCGATGGCGTGGCGCACGTCGATCCTTCGGATCTGGCTGGTATCGTGGCTGACGCGCTGGTGGTGGTCGACCAGGTCCAGTCACTCGAGCCGTATCTCCCACAGCTTGCGCCCGATGATCGCGAACGGGTCGACGACTATGTCCGCCGGGCCTCGGCCGACGCGACGTTGCGCGCCTACAAATCGGACTGGCGGCTGTTCTGCGCCTGGTGCCAGGAAAGCGGTTATCGGCCACTCCCAGCGACGCCGGCTACGGTCGCCGCGTTCCTGACGCTGCTCGCCGAGAGCGGATTCAGTCCGCAGGAGCTCCGCCGGACCAAGCGCGGCACTGTTCTCTCACGCAAGGAGCCTGTGCCGCTCGGCCGCGCGACGATCGGTCGGCGACTTGCCGCCATCGTATTCGCACACCGAGCAGCCGACATAGAGCCGCCCACCTCGCAACCCGACGCATCCCGTCTCGAGCGCGCGATGCGCGGCATCAGGAAGGACAAGCGAGGTGAGCTGCCCGGCAAGAAGCGGCCCGCCGACGGCGACGTGCTGCGCGACATGGTGCGCGCGATCGTCGGTGAGGATCTACGCGCCTATCGCGACCGGGCGTTACTCGCGATCGGCATGGCGGGGGCGTTCCGGCGTTCCGAGTTAGTGGCGATCACGGTCGGGCGCGTCAGCGAGGACAGTCGCGGGCTGCTTGTGCGGATCGCGGCTTCTAAAACCGATCAGGAGGGCAAGGGCCATACCGTCGCGATTCCCGACGGGCGGCGGCTTGAGCCGGTGCGGCATTATCGCGCGTGGTTAGCAACGGCCGGGATCAACAGCGGCGCCGTATTTCGTAAGCTTACGCCGCAGGGCCGACTGACCGACAAACCTATGAGCGCCCAGGGCGTGGCGTTGGTAGTGAAGGCAGCCGCGGCCGCCGCGGGCTACCCGCCCGAACTGTTCTCAGGCCACTCGCTCCGTGCCGGATTCCTGACCGAGGCAGGTCGCCAGAACGCCAATTTGTTCAAGATGAAAGAGCACAGCCGACATTCTTCCCTGGAAATGGTGGCGGAATACGTGCGTGACCATGAACGGTTTCGCGAGCACGCTGGCGAAGGATTTCTATAATCTGACCAAGACCGGACTATTCAGCGCGGGGTCGAGACGCTGCAGCTGGAGGCTGGACCGTCGAGCGCATCGTCAAGGCCGGCAAGGCGAGCGTTCGTCGTATCACCAAGGGGAAGGAAAGCTGTGTCGTCAGCAGCCGCACGGCGCAGGGGCTCACGGCGCCGCGGCAGCGGATAGGCCGTGGACTCAGCGTAATATTTCGCATCCCGATTGTCGAAGGCTGGTCGAGTGCCTTCGAGAACGTCGATCAAGTATCGGTTGATGTCCGGGGATTCGATCGCACCCATAGTATATATGACCCTATTCCCGGCGGCCCTATCGATATGAGCATGGATAATCTGCTCCGCGTCACATACGACGGCAATGTTCGGGCTGTGCGTGACCATAATAATCTGGCGACGTTTTTTCACGTCTTTAATAACTGGTATCAATAGCCGGAATACCGTTTGACTATCTAAGTTCTCTTCTGGCTGATCGACAATGATGGGCTTGTTGCTTTTGTCCACGAGCAGATAGAATACCAGCAAGAGCGTTCCTCGTTCACCGGGCGACAGGTGACTGAGGTCCTTGCCATCGAGCTTGAGAGAATATTCCGGCTCTAGATACCCAAAGCTCCAGAGAAAGTCGTATAGGGCCTTCACATCAACATTTTTGCGGAGCTGAGAAGCTATTCCGGTCGGCGCTCTTTGAGCGGTTCGCATGTCAAATGTTAAGTTTTCAATTATCGTATCCACGAAGCTGGCAGCATCGTCGAAATTATTGAATTCATAATTTGCCCTGAGTTCTTCGAGGACGGATGCGCCCTTCTCCTTACCGCAGAAGGAACCCGCGTTTCCTTGCGAGATATATCGCTCGAACAGCTCCGTTTGTATAGTCCGGTCAACAATACTGCTTTCAAAAGTGAGCTTGAAGCCTTCTTTTATGATGACGCTGCTGGTGATGAGGTCCTGAACCGACGAAAACAGCTCTTTGTAAACGTC
Organism: Sphingomonas sp.; assembly: GCA_965217805.1. Taxonomy (GTDB): domain Bacteria; phylum Pseudomonadota; class Alphaproteobacteria; order Sphingomonadales; family Sphingomonadaceae; genus Sphingomonas. Next base: position 131,599 of record CBDCJJ010000005.1, read on the forward strand.
CCGAATTGCCGATACGCCGGCATGGACGCCCTTGGCGATTACGAGGCGTTGCGTTTGCAGTTTGCCAATCTCGCCCGGAAGCTCGTCCCGTATGTACGCGATCTGGGCCTCATACCACTTCAGAGTTTCAGCCGCGGTTGCGTCCCCCTCGATCGCGAGGGCCTTTTCCTGCCATACGCGAAGCGCCTCATTGTATTGCTGGAACTGCTTGTTCGGCGCGTCGAGCTGATCCTGCAAGCTCTTGATGCGGTCTAGGCAAGCGATCTTTTGGACAACGAGGCTCGTCGCAGCATCTGCATCCAGATCGCTATCAACGCTGGTCTTCAGGGTAATGATCGTGTCACGCGCCTCGGTCAGCGGCAACTTGTTGAACGTGACGGTGACAATTGCATTCAGCTCCAGCCCGAGCTTTTCGAGGTCCGGCACCGTCTCACGGTCCAAGCGGGTGAATTCGCTCTCGAAATTCTCGAACTTGCCCTCTAGCTTCCGGGCAATAGCAATCTTTTCAGCCAGCTCCTTTTGCCGAGTGATCTGCCCCGCGATTTTGGTTTCCAGATCGGCGAGGGTCGTGCGCTCTCCTGCCAGCTTGACGGCAATGGCTTCATATGCGGCCTTTTGCTCCGGGCTGGAATTGTTTGGTTGCTCGACCTTAACCGGCTGATTTTCTTGGTGCGCCTTCAATTCCTGCTGTTTCAGTTTCAGCAGGCCGTCCAACTTCATCGAGTGGGCAGGCGTAGCCTTCTCTTCGAGACGAACCAACTCTCCGTTGATGCGCCCGACTTCGCGACGCGCATTGTCTATCTGGCCCTTCAGCTCCTCGGTCTTGTATTCGATCAGCTCGTCGAGCGTGGTTTTACCGAGCTTATCGGCATCGCCGATGTGCGAGAAAATGACCTTCCGGAGTTCGGACTGAAATTCACTCTGCTGCCCTGGCTCGGTCTCCGTGCACACCTTTTCGAGGTAAGTTTGCGGAATGTATCGAACGAGTTCCACCCCATTGGGATCGGGCTTCGCGTTCAACGACACCGCGGTTTCTGTCCCGTCCGCCCATGCCGGCCGAACCTCAAACTGCTTTGCAAGCTTGCCGTTTCGCTCACAGAAGCGGGGCTTGGTGAGAAATGAGAAGTGGACTGGGTCGCAATGGGAGTTACCCGCCAGGGCGATGATGTCGGCGAGCGCGCTCTTGCCGCTGCCCTTGTTGCCGATGATGGCCACCATGTCGGCGTTCAGTGGCATGTCGCAGTCGAACCAGGTATCGGGCGTTTCAGCATCGTCCGTTTTCTGAATGCGAGGCCGGTCAATGTAGCGGGTGGGATTCGATCGAACCTCCTGCAGCTTCGCAGGAATTTTCCCTATGTAGAGTCGATCTTCGGGCTCATTGACGATCTGGCACAGGCCCCCGAAGGTGGGATCGGCCTTGATCCAGCAATACTTATCGACCGGTTGAGAATTGTGATCCTTCAATCGGCCGATCTCGTCGTTTACATTGTGTGAATCGCTTCCCTTGAGACAAGCCTTCCGGCTGCGGAACCAGCCCCGATATTGTTCCTGCGTGAAGGAGGACTCTTTCCAAAGGAAAAACTCAGCCTGTTTTCTATTTGATGAACCCAAAATATCGGCGCACTGAATAAGGTTTTCTTTGAAAAGCTTGTCGGTATGAGGGTCGATGCCATCAATGCCGCCATATTCGTCATAGGGCAGCCAGACGAGGAAGCGATCCTTAAAAGTGCCGTCACCTTTCAAGGCCTCAAGAAGAGAGACGAAGTTCAGCGACACGCCGTTGAGCAAAAACTCGGCGTCAGTGTAGCGGCTGCCGATCGACGTATCGCCTACCTTCTGTGTTTTGATGAAGGTCTCGATGTTGTCGGGATCAATCGCCGGGTCGAAAATCAGGTGAAAGTTTATGCGCTGTCCCGCGCCCTTTTTGTTTACGAGGACGTTGTTCATACGGCACTCGACGACGGGGAGCAGAGTCTTAGCGCGAAGACGTTCTAGGGCCTCTCGATATGCGACGTTGCCCTCTGTGCCGCCCGCCGGGTCCGCAAGGCGGCGCAAAACTTCACGATATCCAGCGACCGAAAAATAGTCGTTGATACCAATTACGTCGCAGTCGGCTGTGCCGAGCTGGATGATAAAGCCATTCCAGTCGCCTTTATAACCATGCGAGGCAGGGCTATGGACGTGGAGATCCCACTTCCGCCATTCCGATCCCCTGGACCACGTATTCTCTGCCATCGTTGCCCTTCCCTATCGACCCTCCCGGCCGAAAACTGCCGTGCCCCCGTCCTAAAACGCGAATTTCGCTTGTCCCCTATCCTCGACAGGGCGTAGCTTCGCATAGGCGAAGAGGTCGGCCATCGAGCCACCCTTATCGCGCCAATTGTAGAAAGCATCCTCGCCCAACAGAACGTAATGCCATTCCGCGTCGCTGCGGTGCCCCGCTAACAGCCCGTTGATTCGGTCGCACCAGGCGACAGCGGCCTTCCGCTTGCGGAGCACATTGGGGCTTGTCAGCTGGCCCTGCGCCTTCGTTTCGATGAGGTAAATACCGCCGCCGGCGCGCGCGAGGAAGTCGGGGGAGTAGAACGCCGGGAGTCCATCTTCCTTGATATAGCGCAGCCGCGCGAAGGTATGTTTCTGCTCGTTGATCTTGCAGAAGGCATCGACGCTCGCGTCGCGCTCGCAGGTTTCCATGAAGGCCTGTTCGAGGCCGCCATTACGCGAGGGGTAAGGCAGACGCAGGTAAATCGCCTTCTCTACGGCGAGGGACGAGCCCTCCCGCATGGCGAGCTTTGGCACCTCTGAAAGGCTACGATGCGCCACGTCAGCCTCGGCAACGATCACACTGTCTTCGGCTTCCAGTATCGCCCGAGCCCACACCTTGATGATGTGCTCCGTCACGGGATCGATGAGCAGCACCCGCCAGTTTTCATCGACGAGCGGATCGACCACCTGACCGAAGAGGTGGTTGCGAACGAAAGTATCGATGCCTTCGGCCATCTCAGCACGATTAATTTGGATGTAGGGGAACTTGCTCGCGTTGGCGAAAGCTTTGGTGCTGTTGGTTGTGTCCGTGAGCGTCACGGCTTCCGAGATACGTCGTGTGACGCGGGCGAGGTAATCATTGTAGCCCGTGGCTGTCATCACGCCGCCTTGGACGCGGTAATCGCCGAAGCGGGTCTTCGCCTGCACATCCTCTGAATGGAACTTCTCGCCCTGGCCGAGCTGGTTCTTGAGCTGGGGGAGTGTGAAATTTCCGAACGGCTGCAGCTCGGAGGAATCAATTTGCGTGTCCTCCAGCTCCTCCACCTCCTCCCGTAGGATGAAGGGAATTGCGAAATCGTACTCCTCGAAGCCGGGGCGGAGCCCGACAGAGATCAGATCACCGGTCGAGCTGGTGTCCTGATCATCTTGGTCTTCCTCTTCGGCGGCCAGACCCTCTTGTATCAGCTCATCATAGAAGCCCTGGAAAGCCGGATGCTCGACGATCGACAGAATGTCGATCATGTTTGAGGGCGTCTTGCCAGTGCGGATGAGCTGCCGGTTTTCCCGCTTGATGTCGTCGAATTCGTTGCCGCGCCACATGAGGCGCAGGCCCCGGCCGATGGTCTGCTCCAACAGGATACCTGAGCCGGAAGCGCGCAGCGGGACGATCACGCAGATATTGTTCACGTCGAAACCCTCACGCAGCATGAGGACACTGACGATGACGCGGGGCGCGCGATGCCGGTCCACGTCGAATAGGCGCTCGCGTAGCACCTTCCACTCTTCCGGCTTCAGTTCTCCCTTGCGGTTGGAGTCAACGCGCAGCAGCTCGTCATCCGCCAGCCCTTCGAGCTTCATAAATTCAGCGACGAGGGGTGTGACCGTCGTGTCCTCGCAGACCACAAGCATCTTGGGATGCTTGTCGGGATCGAGGCCGGCGAAGTCAGTTTCCAGCTTACGGAGCTTCGTCAGGCCCGCCCGCAGCATGATTCGCTGCCCTTCGGAAAGCATGGGGTCGCCGTTCTCGTCGCGATCCGCCTTAAAGTCGAGGTCGTCATGGCTAAGCGCTCCGATTTCGGAGCGCTTGTCCAGCACGAGCGATTTTACGAGACCGGCACGCATGGCCGTTTTCAGATCGAAATCGACGACGATGTGCGGGAAGTAGGATTTGCGAGAGTTCTTGCCGGTCCCGACCTCGTTGTAGGGGGTCGCCGAAAAATCCACCTGCACGAAGCGTGAGCCTTTGGGTCGGGCGATGAGGTTAAGGCTCTTCTGCCACTCGACCTCCGTCACCTCCCCCTCCCTCTTGAAGTCGTGGATATGGTGCGCCTCGTCGTTGAACACCATCAACGCGGGCAGGTCTTTCAGGTAGGAAAGGATACCTCCGCGTTCGTACCGGCGGTTGAGAACGCTCAAGTCATTGCCTCGGGCTGTGCCAGGTGTGAGCGGTAAGACGCTTTGCGCCACCAGCCTCGGGTCAGGCGTATCGCCCGGAGCCGTAAGCTCATCCTCATCAACGGTTTCGCCCTCTTCGGAGAGGACATGCCAGTTGGAAATCGCAATGATCCCGCCCGCCGTGACCTTACGGCCAATCTCTTCCTTCGGGCATACCGCGCCCTGTACGAAGCGGAAAACCTCGTCCCGATAAGCTTCCGGTACGAAGAGCTCTTGAAATATCGACAGGTCCGAGATCGAGAAGTCGCGCTCGCCATCCCGTTCTTTGCCCATGAAGGCGTCTAGCAGACGATCATAAACAATGAGACCGGGGGCAACGACGAGAAAGTTCTTCGTGAATCGCCCGCTATCTGGTGCACGATTAGCGTTTAGGATTTGCCAGACCATTAGCGCCTGAAGCACCCAGGTCTTGCCTGTGCCGGTTGCCATCTTCAGGCAGTATTTCGGATATGCGTTTTTCGGTGCGCGGATGATATCTGAATCGCGCGCGCTCGTGAGCATCACGTCAGGTGCTGCAGTTTGGTAGAGATCCTGCAGCGTATTGATGCCCAGAACCTCATGCGAGTAGACGACATTCAGCAGCGCTTGTCGCTGGCCGGGATGAAAATTAAAGGGCCGCGCATCCTGAAAATCGGCCTGAAACCACCACTTCAGAAGCTCGGCCGTCAGCTCCGATACCTGATCGAGGATTGGAGCGCTGCCGCTTTCTATGCCGGCGCTCATCTCTTCAACCTTGTTGGTCAGGCCGGTCGCGAGCGAGAGGCTGTTGATGCCTACCATTACGCGGTCTCCACGATCGCTTCGGCCTCAAATCCGAAAACATCAACGACCCTCACGCAAACGCGTCTCCTACCCTGCTTTTTTGGAAGCCCCGTTAGGCGAGCCGTGGTGACGACGCGATATGGATCATCGTCGTTTTCGGTATTGCCGCGATAATCCTGCCAAACCGAGCGGAACACCTCGCCGTCATAATTTGGATCGACTGACCAGTATTCGATCAGCGCCAAGGGATCAGCGTTAATGACCTCCTGTAGTTTCTCCCTATTAGCATCGTCGAGATTGAGTGCGTCGGGAGACAGCAATACGTAGTTTGAGATCGTGACCGCCAACGACTCCCCTTTCTCCTCCAGTTTGCGCTCAACGTTACCGAGCTTTAGGTACTGGAGCGACGAGAAACGCACGTCATCCGCTTTGAGTTTGTGGCCTTTCTTCTTGAGACGGTCGAGGAGATCGGGCGGTATCACCAACACTTCCAATCGGTCGCCTTGGCCTAGGGCTTCGATATCGTGACCGATCGTAGGCGAGAAATTCCACCCGAGCACGACAACCTTATCCCATCCACCCATCAAATTATCGCGGATTTCGATTGCGCGACGGAGAGTGGTTAGTCCTGTCATCTTATTGGGACTATCGGCCAGCACGAGCGTCTTGCTACCCTGGACGCGGCCCATATTTTTATTCGGATTCTCCTCTATTGGGAGTGGGAGAGCGCCGAAGAGGCCGAGCACGATTCCAGCGAGATCGCCGATCCTAAATTTGCTGCCCATCGTCGAGCGCATCTGCTCGACCTGATAATCGCCGATATGCTGATAAAGGAACGGCCGTGCGTTCTGATCGATGAGACGCTTGCGGGTGATCATGCAAGCGGGCTTGCCGAGGTCGGTCGCTATCCACTTTCTACCGGTCCTTTCGGCGACCGCGGCCGTCGTCCCCGAGCCAACGAAGAAATCCGCCACGTAAGAGCCCTTGTTCGACGAAGACTCGATGATCCGTTCAATCAGTCGTTCCGGTTTTCGAGTGTCATAGTCCGGGCCGTTCTCCAGCCCGATATCGGTCCAGATCGATTGAAGCTCCACGCCTGGCAGGTCGTCGACAAACTGCTTCACGTTCGGGTTTCCGTCGCCACCCCGCGCCCAGATGATCCGCCCAATGGCATCCAACTCATCAAGCGACCCCATAACGCTACATTGCGCCTCTGCCGAAATCAGGTGTCGTAAAAAGCCGGGCACCGCCCAATGCCGCCCCTTGCCCATGCGATTGGGATCAATCCCCTTCCAAACGGCGCCGGAGTCTCCGTTTCGGCGACCAGGCGCAGTAAGGGGGCTTTCTCGATAGCGCCGACCGTCCGCATCAACCTTGCGAAACATGGTCTCCAGGTAATTGTCTGTATAGCCTGTGTACTGTTGGTTCCAGATGCCGCACCCAGTTTTGGTGTATAGGTAGATATTGTCATGAACGTGATTATAATACTCACTTCCGCCGCGTGATGTAGTGCGCTTCCAGATTATCTCATTCTCGAAATTCTCGCGCCCGAAAATATCATCCATGATGATCTTTACGTATGGCCCGACACTCCGATCAATGTGGAGGTAAAAACTGCCTACATCAGAGAGCAGTTCGCGGATTAATATCGCACGCGGTACGAGCATACGCAGATAAGAGTATGTCCCATCGGACCAAGTGTCCGAATATGCGAACTGCTCTATAGCAGCGGGGCCTTGCTGTATCTCAATCGCCGGAAGTTGAATCTTTGAGCGGTAATCGGCTTTGCTGTCGAACGGAGGGTCGATGTAAACCAGATCCACCTTACCCCGAAGGCCATCATTGTAATCGTCGCCGTCGAGGAGAGCGCCGACAGCCAACAGGTTGTCGCCGTAGATTAGGCGATTCGGCGTGGCTTCCGATGCCGAAAGGTCGGCTCTATCGGCTTGCCGGAGAAGGTCCTGCCAATTGGTATCCTTCGAGGGGATGACCAGCTCGCGCGTTTGAAGTCCGAGCCGGTAATTGCTTTCAGCGCGCTCCATGACGCGCTCGGCTTCGCGCTTTCCATCCGCGACGATCGCGGGAAGCTGCTCCAACAGACTTTTCATTCAACGCCCCCTGCCCGCACGCGGACTAATCTCATTTTCGGTCGCGGCGATGATCACGCCGCTTTAATGTCGGTTTGACTAAAATCATTGCCCTTGAAGAGCAGCGGTTCGCCTGTGGCCTTCGTCAGCGCGTAGGAGAAGCAATCGCCATAGTTCAGGCCCGCCTTGTGGCGACCCTTCCCGAAATCAAGGAAGGCCTGGCGGGCCAGCTCGCCATGCTCGACCGTCACCGGCTCGACTACGACGCCGGCGCGACGGAAGAAGGCGTCTGCCTGGCGCATCCCTTCCGGACCGAGCTGGCTTTCGACCACCATCGCCAGCTCGACGTAGCTCGCGACGCTCATGCGGCAGGTTTCCGCGTCATGGATGAGCTGCGCAAACGCGGCCGCTTCAGGTTCGCGGTAAAGAATGGCTACCATTGCCGAGGTATCGAGGATCATTTCGGAAGGCCGTTCTCGCCATACAGGAGAGCTGCATGGTCGGCGTAGGGGCGCTTCACATGGGCAGCAGCGCGATCGGCGATCGTCAGCAACTCCTCGACGCTCGCCTTGCCTTTTTGGCGTTCGATGCGGGCATATCGCTCGCGCAGGGCTTCCTTGACGACGCTCGTCATGCTCTCGCCCGTCGCGCGGGAAATTGCCTGAGCGAGCTGATGAACTTCCGGGTCTTTGATGTTCAGGCTCATTTACCATCCATTCTGTATCAGTGGCAATCTTTCTACCATTCTACCCGCAATTGCAAGTTGGACGGGCCGTTAACAACCGGATTTCAAACGAGTGCAGGCCTTGCGCTTCTCGTCCGTTGCTATTGCGTGGATGTCAGCGCGATCCGATTACCAAGGTGGCGAAATGCCCGATCACGACAGGTCAACAGAATGACCTGCATCCGTGTCGCGGCCTCAGTCAGGACTTCGGTCATGAGGTCGAGCCGCGTGTCGTCCGAGTAGACGAGCGGATCGTCCAGGATGAGCGATACCGGCGCACCCTGCTCCAGCAGCATGTCGGCGAACGCCAGGCGGGTGAGAACGGCTAACTGCTCCTGAGTGCCTTTTGAGAGATCGCCGCACCCCTCGCTCAGCCCGCCGCGGCTGATGGAATTTAGGCCCAGATCATCACCGAAGTTCAGGTCGCAGCCGGGCAGCAGTCGCTCGATATGGCGTCGCGCCCGTCTGGCGACCGGGCCGACGAACGTGCGTGAAGCTTCGGCGCGTGCGCCCTCCAGCGTGTCGCGCAACAGCTTCAGCGTTTCGGCCTCCTGCGTCGTACGAGCAAGGGCTGCCGCTGCGGCTTCCGCCTCCTCGCGCGCGGCCGCAGCACGGTCGGCCAAACCCTTGCCGCCTTCGGCCTCGATCCGCGCTTCAAGGCCGGCAATGACCTTCTCCAGATCGTTGCGTTGCGTGCGGGCCATTTCGAAGCGCTTGTCCAGCACCCCGATTTTCCCACCGATCACCGTGACATCATGCGCGGTCGCAGCCCGTTCGGCATCCTGAAGCCCGATCAGTGCCGCCGCCTCCAATTGACGAGCTTCCTGCAGTGTATCGGTGAGGTTCGCGATCGCAGGATTGTCTTCTATCGCCGCGAGATGAGCTTCCGCATTCGAGACGTCCCGCTCGGCACCGGTTTCCAACACCAGTAGCGGGGCATTCTTGGCCTCGAGCACCCGCAACCGCTCGGACGCGGCCTCATCGACGCCCTCCGCCTTCGCGTGCTCCGTATCGGCATCGCGCACCGCGATCGTCTGTGCCTCGACGTCATCGGCCCGCTCGTCACTCCCCTTAAGCTTCGCACTCTCGTCCAGACCACCGATAAAAAACTTCAAGGCTGCGGCACCAGCCTCGATCCCGAGCAGAATACTCGCCGGCGTGATTCCGCTGATCCGTGCCTCAAGGGTGCGAAGATTGGCGATTGCGTCTCGCGCGGCTTCGTTGCGGGCACGCGCTGCAGCGACACTCGTCACGCCAGCCTCGGCCAGTGCCGCAGCTAGGTTCTCGGTTGCGTTAGCCAGCGCCGTCTCGGCGCTCTGCGCGCCGACTGGAGGGCGGACAATCAGCTCGGCAGCCCCAAGACGAATGCGTGTCTCACGAGAGAGCGTCCTGATGCCGGGCTCAACTCCGGCTCCATCGACCGTCAGCCCCGCGACATCACCAACGAACTCGATCCGCGTGGCACCGGCATCGACCGCCGCACCGGCTTTGTCGACGGCGCGTTCCTTTTCTTCCAGGGCTTTGAGCACGTCGGGAGAAAGCAGAATACCGCCGAGCCTCCGGGCAGCGTCGCACTCGGCTTCGAGGGTCAGCAGTTCGGTATGACGTCGGCGCGCCTCAGCAATCTCCAGCCAGCGCTGTCGCACCGCGACACGGGCGCTAGCGCTGCCAAGCGCCTCTTGCGCCTCCCGCCGGTTTGCACGCGCGGTTGCTAGGCGCGCACGCGCCGTCTGCGCCTGTTCACGGGCAGCGGTGAGTTCCTCTGCCAGCCCCGAGCGATTTGCCCGTGCCTTGCGGAGCGCCGTGCCGGTATCGGCGACAGCCTTCCTCGCCGCGGCCACACGCAGTGCGATATCCTCGAGTCCCTTCACCCGGTCCGCAAGTCGGCCCTGCTCGGCCCGCCGTGTCTCGAGTAGCTGTGCCGCAGAGCGCGCGATATCGAGTTGCGCGACGAGGGCCTTGCGCTGCTCCGCGTCGGTCGTATCCGCAAGGTCGCGGTCGAGCACCTTCAGCCTGGCACGCGCAGCCTCAAGATCGGAGAAATTCTGTTCTAGCGCTGCGAGCCGGGTCGTCGCTTCTGTGGCGGCGAGCTGGGCACCATCGTGCGTTTCGCGCGCCGCCGTCTGGCGGCCGGTCGGCCGTCCAGTGTTTGTCCAGTATTCCGCGAACTGCGTATCGATACGAGGCCTCACGCGCTGGTAGGCCGCACCGCCCATGATCGTGCCGACCTCGGCCTCCAATGTGCCCCGTACAGTGTCGCGGATGATTTCACCGGGTGCGGTGACCTCAAGCGCCTGTGCCTGCCCGACCCAGAGCAGGCCGAGCGCACCGTGCGCGGCGGCATCGCCGGCCTGACTGGTGTCGCGGCGGGCGCCAAGCAGCGCCTGCAACTGCGCTTCGGCCTCCTCGCCCTGCGCGCGGCCGTTCGGCCCACGCACTTCCACCGATGCGCTCTTGAGGAAGCGCTTGGTGACCTGCCAGTCTTCGCCTCTTGCCTCGAAGCCGATCTCGATCTGCGGGGCGACCGCCTCGCCGTGCGGCGCATAGCTTCGTGCGAGCCGATTGGCGGTGTTGTGGCGGATGAAAAAGGCGGCGCGCATCGCTTCGAGTAGCGTCGACTTGCCCGTTTCGTTGGGCTCGATGATGACGTTGAGACCATCGGTCAGCCCGTCGATCACGAACGGATCGCGAAACTTGCGGAAGTTGGTGAGCGCGATGCGCCGGATCCGGAGGCTCATGCTGCGTCCTGTCCACGATGATATTCAACGAACAGCCGCTCCAGCGCCCGCTTCGCGGTCGCCGCATCGCTGCCGCCGGTATCGATGATGCCGATAAGCTTCGCGGCCGCCGTCCCCAGCATTCCCTCTACCTTGAGGTCGGCCAGATCTTGCTCGCTCGGGCGGCCGACGAGATCGTCGGACCTGACCGTCAAGTACAGCAGCCGATGCTGCAGATCATTTTCCAGCCGTGCCAGGATTGCGATCCGGTCGGACAAGCTGACGATGCCGGCGAGCGAGAGTTGCAGGAGCGTGGCCGAGGGCTCGACATCGGCAAGGAGGCGATCGCACTCAGCGGCAAAGCTATCGGCGTCCGAGATTGCCCAGTCGCGCGTCAGCCACTGGAACCTGCCGGTGCGGATTGGCGTCACGACGGGCTCTGCCCCCGGCTCCAGCGCGACGAGCAGCGCATGGCCGGGCTCATCACGTTGGAAGCGGTCGGTCTCGGGCGTGCCCGAATACCAGGTACGTGCATCCACGCGGAGCGCACCATGCCAGTCGCCGAGCGCGAGATAGTCCAAGCCTGAACGCTGGGCGCGATCGGGAGCGATCTGGTTTTGCGCCTCGCCGCGGGATGAGAAGTCGCAGATGGAGCCATGGGCGAGCCCTATCCGCACCCGGGCACCCGGTGTCTCCATCGCGTCGAACAGGATGGTCGGATCATCGAGATTGTGGCGGTGAGTCAGCGGCGCCGGCAGCAGCCAGTGTCCGGGTTCCAGCTCGCACGGCGTAGTCTCGGTGAGGATCCGAATGTTCGTGGCACCCTTGGCCCCCACGCGATCCCACAGGCCGCTGTTGCGCGCGAAGTCGTGGTTGCCGGGAAGCAGCCACCAGGTGCAGGCATAACGCTGCATCCGCGACACTGCCTGCACGATCACGCGGTCCTCGGGACCTTCGGTGTCGAAGACGTCGCCGGCGACAAGAACATGCGCGGCATCGTTCTCGGCCGCGACCCTGCCTAGCCCATCAATCGCGTCGAAGCGTGCCTCAGTCAGCGCGGCGCGCACGTCGCGATCAAATCGGCCGTACGGCTTGCCGAGCTGCCAGTCAGCGGTGTGGATCAGGCGTATCATCAGATCCTTTTGGTGGCTGCAGTTCGGGACGTCGAGGCTGCTTCATGCCAACACCGCCCGGGCAGCCGCGCGCTCCCCGTGCTCGAAAGCATCGGCAAAACTGTCGAGGTCGGCGCCGGTCATGCCGAGTGCACGTCCCTCGTCCTGCCAGCCCGCAACAGCGTAGTCGACCTGCGCCAGCATCTCCTTCGCGCGTAGCGGAGTAATGCGGAAGTACGGCAGCACCGACATCAGGGCGTCGATCGTCGCTTCAGGTCCAACCTCTTCCGAAACCCAAGTCTTCAGTTCGCGCAACCGCTCGGGGAATGGATTGATATCGAAGGCTGGCGCCAACCGCCACAGGCCACGATCGACGTGCAGGAAGCCGTGGTTCATCAGATGATCATCGACGTTGGTGATCAGGATCGAAAAGGCGATCCTGCGCCATAGTTCCTCAATGTCGGCCGTGGGGGCGCTGCCATTCACCCGGAGCGCATCGACGATCTCGGTATATGCGTGCTCCTGCGCGTCACCGGGCTCCGCACCGATCATCGTCGCCGCGGACACGTACATGAGCCGCCCGCCCCCCGCGGGTCGATCGAATCGTCGAATCAGCGCGATCGCGTCGCCATCGCTGTCAATCAGCCGGGCGTCGGCGGCGTCAATCCCGGCGCGACGGGCTAGCCGCATCGCGAGCACCTCCCCTCGCGTGACCGAGCGCTCGTCGGCGACGCTCGGAAACTTGCCGATCGACAGGCGCCCCTCGTCATCGACGACAGTGCATTTGGGGCGCAGGCCGCCAAGCGAGGTGCCGCGACCGCGTAGATAGGCGAGATCGGCTGCGGTTTCGGTGTTGGTCTCGACCGCACGACTGGCGGCGAGGACATGGCCCAGCTCGATGAGCGACGGCGTGGTGCGGCGACCATCCTCAGTCGCTCGCTGGGCAACCCCCTGCTCGTCAACGAGGCGTAATGCCCCCACCCGGCTGACGTCATCGACCGCCAACAGATAATCGAGGCCATTCAGTGCCCGGGCGTCGACCTCATCACCGCGGCGGCGGGCGTCCTGCCGCCGCTTGGCATGGTCGCGCTGGATGACGCGCTTTCCCCAACCGTCCGGTTCGGTGTCGGCGATGGCGGCATGGAGGACGGAGCCGGTGCCGATCTTCCGGTGGAATTGCGGACCGGCGACGAGCGGCAGCGCAGGCTCCAGGGCGAAGCGGTCGGGAGCGGCCAGCCAGCCGGCGTCATATTCGAAGCCCGCGCTCTCGCGGTTGCCCTGCTGATTGTAGTGCAGCAACCCGACGCTGCGTGCCTCGTCGCCGATTTGGATGCCAATGGTGCGCCTCACAGCGAAACAGGCGGCTTGGGTCTGCGGACCCGCTGGGGCATGCGCTCCACGTCGAGCAACAGACCTTGCTCGTCTTTCCTTGCGTCGAGGATCTCTCCAAGGCTCTCGCCAAAACCCAGAACGAAAAAGGTCATGGCGTATGTACCCAACGCGACGGTCGGGTCGCCTTTTTCCAGCTTGAGATATGTGCTCTTGGCCACACCGATGCGTTCGGCCATCATGACCACCGTGAGGCTGCGCTTCTTGCGCGCCAGCGCAATATCGGCGCCCAGCTTCGTCAAGCTCCGCCTCACGCGCGGCGGCAGAGTATCAGCGGCAGTCGATCGCATCTAGCGTCTCATATAAGCGCCCATGAGGCCAATACGGTACGTTATACACGACCTAAAGCTGCCAGTCGAGATAGCCGGGTCGAGACGGGTTGCCCGGGTTCGACAGGAGCGGATGCAAGTGCCGGCTCGGGCGGCATCAACAGAACCGGCAATCTCACACAGAGCGTTGGCCGTAGCGGCTTGCTCTCCAGGTAGCCGGCACCGCGGGGCGTGGTACGTGCAAGTCGCATGGCGCGGGGCTATGTCGTTGGTGTACCGATCAGACCGAGCAACCTTCACGAGGCAGAATGAAAGCCCTGGACGCCCTGAAGGCTTCACCCCCTGAGGTGCGCGCAGCAGCGCTCGCCGTTGTTGATCAGGTGTCGGCGCCATTGACCAAGCGACAACTCGCCGGTGCCTTTCGCGCACATGGCATCGGGCTGCTTGATGCCAAACGCAAGGCACGAGCCCTCCGCAAGCTCGATATCATCGCGGTCGCCCCTCGCGGCCCTTGCAGCTCGAGCATTGTGGGCTTCGGACTGGCACGGACGCGCCCTGTCGGGCTACATTCGAAATCGCGCCAAGAACCAATCGCGAGAAGGTAGACGATCATGACAGAAGCGACCTGGGGTGAAAGCGCGAAGACGCCCGAAATCAATTGGCGGATGAGCGCGTCGCTCGAAAACGTCCCGCGCGGCGATAACGACGTCGCTGAAGTCACCAACCTCGAGCGAGCAGTTCGCGATTGGCGCCAGCTGGACCCCGAGCATCAAGCCGCAGCCGTCCTGACGGTGGAACATCCCGTGCAGATCGACGGCGCCTCCAGCACGACGTTCGCCGGTGAAGGCATTGCAGCCCTGGCGGGCCATCTGCCTGCTTCCAGCCCGACCGAGGAGTAAGCCGGCATGGTCAATCCCAGCGTCCGGTTCGAGATGGGGTACTATTACTGGGTTGCCGAACGCGAGAGCGTCGGTTTCACGGGTACCACCAACTTAGGAGTCGTCGAGTTCCTCATCACCGGTGAGGCCCTGACGCAGCTCCTCGATCCCAATCGCGATACGATAGATCCCGAAACTGCCCTCGAGGTCTTCATCGAGTTCGAGAGTGACATTCACCGCATAGCGCAACGCGAGTTCGTCAAGCGGCTCGGCGGGGAGCCCCCGATCCTGCTAGCCGCGGCGGACGTAGAAAGCTGACGTGAAATCACTTGATATATTGGCGGTAAAGTTGCCACGGCAACTTGCTGGGGGGCGCTGGCGGTCAGCGATCATCCCGCGACTTCATATCGCCGAGACGCCGGTCGCGGAGCCTCTCGTTTCCCGGATCGTCGACAGTAACGAGCTCTGGTTAACGCTCGGCCGGACCGATCGGTGCGTCGCCAAGCCAGTGGAGCGCACCCACCCGTGACGACACCGGCAGGAAGCGGCGGATCAGGGAGACGATGGGATGACTCATGCTCGGGAACCCGCATTCGGGGGATAGAGGTTGGGGAACCAGCGCTCGGCTACCTCTGACGGAAACGTCAATCGGAGCGGCGCCCGATGAGTGGTTGCGGTAAGCATTCCACGATCAACCAATGCCGCCGTCACCATCCGGGCTCCGCGCTCTTCGTACCCGGTGAGTCCGGGGATTTTCGAGCGTTCCACTTCTCCGGCCATCACTGCTTCCCGGAGCACGGCGAAGCTGCCCTTTTGCAACCGTCGCAGCCGCACTTCCTCTTCGACATGGATTTCCATGCGCGTGAGAAGCGTGTGCGGCTCGAGCAACTGCGTCATGAATTGCACTTGGTCGATCGCGCGTTCGAGGAAGAACCGGGAAAATGCGATCAGACCACATTGAGTGAGGTTGCCGCGTCCTTCGCGGTCCCCCTTCCTTGGACCGTCGGCCGCCATTAGAAGCTTTTTGTAGAGCTCCTGCTCTCGTGCCAAGCCTCGTGCCACCGACCAAAGGCTTGTTCCTATCCCCAGGCGCTTGAGGAGTGCGTGCGACATCAGCCTAGCGACACGGCCATTTCCGTCAAGGAACGGGTGGATCCACAGAAAGCGATGATGGACCGCGCCGACCGCTTGCAACTGCCTAGGCTTTGAAAGTGGAGGTGACTGGTAGGCCCGATCAAAGCGGGTCATGAACTTGGGTAGATCGCTATGCTCGGGCGGAAGGTGCCGCCCTACATCGACATCGGCCTCACGCCATCGTCCCGGCACAACGGGCAATTTCTCACCCGTCGCCCGGTTGGTTACCCACAGCATCTCGGGCGGCAGATGGGAGCAGAACACCTCATGCAGCCACGACGCATACGCGGCGGTTGCTGGCCAGATCTCGGGATCTTTTCCGGTATCGATGAGGCGCTGCACATGGATATGCGCAACTGCCTCCTGCTGGAATTCGCGTTGCTTGGGTTCGTCGGAAAAATCGTTGGCGAGCGCCCGATCGATGTCGCGAGGGCTCGTGTCGTGGCCTTCAATCAGATTGGAGTAGTAGCAGTTCATCGATCGGACCAAATCCCCGATCGATGCGATCAGGATTGGATGGACGCGGCCCGCCAGTCGGTTCGCCTCGGAAGTCAGTGTGAACGCCTCGTCCTCCAAGGCATGCGACGCCTCCTCGGGCAACATCGGTTCCATGGATGTGACTTCCATGCCGGTTATTATGCCGGTTGAGTGCCGTGATGTGAAGAGAGAGATTAGGTGTCTTTCTCGAATATGACGAGCTCTCCCTGCCGGTTCGCGCGCCAGCAGAGTGAGGCGAGTAGTGCTTAGGGTGGTGAGGATTCGTCATACCGACCGGCCCGTCGGAACTGCCTGACGATACCGTTGAACGCAGCGGTTAATCGCTTCAGGAATACGCGTATGCATGCGTCCTAAAAGCGATGAGCCTTCGACTTGAACAGGGCTTGGGAACGCGATGATTGCTTCGTCCCCAGCCAGTCTTGCCGATGCGGGTCACCGGGCTTGACGAGCAAGCGCGGTTGGTGCCGCATCTTTATGACTTCAGGCAGTTAAATCTGGATTGAGACCGAATTCGGCTTTGCCCCAATTTGAACAAAGTGTTAACGAGAACAGGACGAGTCGCTTACCTGGCCAGATATTCAAACCGTCGGTCTCTTGACTGAAGGACATGTCCATGAGTGCTTTTCGTTACGTCACAACGCCATTTTTCCTCATCCTGCCTCTTGCCAGTCCTGCGCTGGCGCAGACGCAGGGCGCTGCCGATTGCTGGCGCGCCGACGAGGTGCGCGCGGCGCATGTCCAGAATCTCCAGAACCTGCTGATGGTGGAATCACTCAAATGCCGCGACACGGTCCCTGCAACGCTTGAAGCGTATAACGCCTTCATGACCAGCAAGCGCGATACGATCATGGGTAACAAATATTTGCTGCAAGCGCATTTCGTCCGCCAATATGGGGCATTGAAAGGCTCGGCGGCGGCCTCCGACTATGACACCAAGGCAAGCAACGCCAGTTCGTCGTCGATCATCACGGTCGAACGATGCGAGACAGTCGGGGCGTTTTCGCGGCTGGCCGCCACGGCCGCGAATGACGATCTGCTGGCACTTGCCGATATGGTCGCCCCGGGCGGGCCGCTCGGCGACTGTCCCGCGAACCCGGCGCTGAAACCCGCATCGATGGTGATCGCGATCTGGAAGAAGGGCGTGCCGCCGCCCGGGTCGTTCGCGGCCGCAGCGGCAGCAAAGCCGACTGTGACCGCGTCGCTTGCGTCAGTGCCAGTGACGTCACCTGCGGGCGTGACCGGCGTCCCAGCTGGTGTGTATCAGGCTCCAGCAGCGCTGAGCCCGGTCGATGCCGCCGCTGCCGGAGCAACGCCCGCAACACCTGCTGCGGCTGTCGCAGCGGCAGCACCCGTTCAAGTCCCGGCGGTCGAGGCGCAAGCTCCGATCCAAGCCCAGGTCGAGGACGCGGCAGCGGCGAAACCAGCGGCGGCTCCGGCAGTGAGTATAAGTGCTGCCAGCGCGCTGCAGGCAGCGGCCACCGCACTCGCCCAGGCTGCCGCTGCGATGCAGTCCCCTGGCGGCACCACGGCCCCTTCCACCAACTGATGCCGGATGCTATGCCCGAGGCTCCGAGCCACCTTGCCGCTTCGTCAGCGACGGGGTGGGGTGATGCAAATCTCGAGCCGCGGGAGATGCGCGGTGCAGCGATATGAACATGTCTCCGATACCGGATGTTTGGCTGCCTCGCGTGATGGTTTGCTCAATCGATGAGTGCGTCGCAAATATCGGGCCCGGGTGATCGAAACGGGCATGACGACTATTTCGAGTTCGAGCATCGACGCGATCTTGGGCTGTTGATCGTCACGCTCCGTGGCTTTTGGAGCCCGGCTATCGGCGCCGCCTTTCTGGGGGCATTGAGACAGGAGAATGAGCGCGCGATAGCGATAGGCACGCCATTCGACATCCTTGCCGATGCCCGCCGTCTCGAGGTCCAGCCACAGCAGACAGCCGAATTACTGAAGGCGTTTCTTGCGCGGCCGCTCGCCGGTAGCGTCCGCCGGGCCGTACTGATCGGAAAGGCGTTGCAAGGACTCCAGATCGGGCGCGTGCTCGACCGCGCGCGCACGCCGCTGTTCGATGATATCGAACGGGTCAAGGGTTGGCTCGATCTGCCCGCGGACTTCGCGCTTCCTTGAACCCGGCGGATGACCGCGGATCAAGTGTCAAACGTCCCCCCGGTCTGATCGGCGCGCGGGCCAAGCGAACGCGGCAGCAGCGGTCCATGGTCCGGGTGGGAGCTACCGCTTGGCGACCGTTTATGTCTCGCGCTTGCCGAGGCCGCGTCGTTCCCTCGTGCAGCGGCGATTGGCCGTTGCAAAACGTCACGCCCCGATCGGCGTCAATCGGGGGATTGTCCGTTGATGCCGCGCCATAGCCGACAGCGTCGGTAAACGTGCCGACGCGGCGCACTCGGATCCCGGCGGTGATAGCGGCCAGGCCGGTTCCTGCGGCTCGCAGCGCTGATGCTCGCAGCGGCATGGTCTGTGACCGGCAATGCTTCTGACAACGCTCGCACCGGGGCGAACGCCGCCTCGCTTTTTCTGGACATCGAGCCGGCTCTGTGTTCCTTATAACTTAGAAATCGACAGGTTGCGCGTGAAGTGTTGCGTATCAGTCTCCGGATCGGGGGAACGATGCTTCAAACGAACGGAACAGACCATAGCGAACGGCAGCGGATCGTCGTGCTGGCCCTGGCGGCTCTGCTGCCGGGTTGCGCTTCGACGCTGCCCGCACCCGAAGCGAGCGCGTTCCGGACTCTCGCGACCACCGACAAAGCCGCGTTCGACGAGGTGATCGCGCGGGAAGCTGAGGTCGGGCTCGAACGGTCGCAGCGGCTACTGGCAACCAATGATGGCCGGGTGACGCTGCGCAATTGCGGGCGCAACGATACCGATCCCTGTACGGTCACCTACACTGTCGCCGGTCAGGACTATCGGCTGGTGCGCTCGGCCCCGAACATGCGCGCGCTGCTCGGCGGTATCGTGCGTTATTCGGAGGCGATGGCGGAGCTCTGCGAGGCAGACGATCTCGACGCCGTGAAAGCCAAGTCCGAGGGCGCGGCGGGAGCCGTGAAGGCACTGGCGACGCTTGCCGGTCTCCCGGTCATCGCCGGTGCGATCATCGATGCCGCCGCCTTTGCCGGCAATCAGCGGCTGCGCACCAGGCGTCGCGAAGCGCTGCTGAGGGTTGCGCTTGCGGCCCAGCCGCCGATCAGGGCGGCATCGCGCATCATCGCCGAACAGGCGGCGGCGCTTGAGGCTTCGGTCCTGGCGGGCACCAGCGAGGACATCGCCGCGACCCAGGCGATCCTGCTCGAAACGCAGGCCGAGGAGCGCAGGATCGTTGCCGGAGCATCGCGCGATGCGGCCAGGCTGACGCCTGCCGGACGCGCCCGGATCGATGCGCTCAGGGGCACCCGCATCGCCGCCCTCGCCCAGCTTGTCCGCCAGTCCGAACAGATCGCGCTTGCCCGCAATCTCGGCGCTGACTGGAACAAGCTGGATGCGGCGCACGATACGCTAATCGCTAGGTTGCGTGATCCGGCGGTTAGCCTCGAGGATGCGCTCGCCGACATCGACGCGTTCCTCACCCTGCTGGACGCGATCAAGAGCGGGACGATGGAGCGTTGACATGGCAAGCCTTTACCGGGCCTATCGCGAACTCTTTGCTCAGATGGATCGCCGCGATCGATCGGCCCTGCGCCGAGAGGCTGCCGATCCCGCGAGGATCGAGGCACTTCGTGTACTGAAGGACAGGCTGCAACAGACGGCATCGGCGATCGAAGCGGCAGTGTTCGAGCTCCAGAATGGCGGCGAGACCAACCCCGCTTTGTCGCGCGCGCTGTCGATCGCCAACCACTGCGCCGCGGGAGCCGCGCAGCTGTTGGTTGCAGCGCTTGACGGCGGTGAGCAAATCCGCGCCGCGAGCGCGCAGATCAATGCCGCCGCCGACGCGCTCGACGCGATCAAGGCGAACGGCCGCGCGCTCATCGACAGGATCGACGACGTGACCGGGGTGCTCGTCACCACCGGCAGGATGCTTGAACTGATCACGCCATGAGCTGCAAAATGCAACCTGTACTGCCAAAGCCGACGGTCGGCGATCCGGCGATCGTCGGGGTATGACGGCGGAAGACCCGAAATGGAGACGCCGCGCGGCGTTGCGTCTGCTGATCGCCCTCGTGGTGTCCGCCGTCCCCATCGCGGCGGCGGCGCCCGGTGCCGCCGGCGGAACCCAGCAAGGTGCCGGTTCAGCTACGCTGCCACCGGCGTCCATTTCGATGACGCTATCCCCGTCCGCCTTCATGTTTACAACCGGTTCCGAAGCGGAAGTGCGCGAAGCCGTTCTGACCTTTGAGGTCGATCCATCGGGCGTCGAGGATGCGATCGGGTTTGCTGTGCCCGACAGTCTTCCCGGCGGGCTGCGCCTCGCGGTTGAGCCGATCGGTGCGCCCGCCGTTGAGCGGGACGGCAGCGGACGGCCGAGCGGTACGGTGCGCCAGCGCTTGCGCCTTAGCTTCAGCGCCATCCCCGCGCGGCTCGACAGCGTGCCTATTCTCATTACCGCGACGCTTGGCCGCAGCCTGCGGACCGTCGAAATCAGCGTCACCAACCTCGCCGGGGCTGCAAGCGGGGCAAGCCTTGCGGTCGCCGTGCCGAGCGATCTGCGCTGGTCTGCGGATCAGCCGATCGGACTGGTGCTCTCGGCAAGCGGGGCTCCCGCCCCCGGGGTAGCGATGGCGGCGGGTCCGTTCATCGAGACGCAGACGAAGCGGGCGGCCCCGCTCGACTTCTGCCTGAGCGAGGCGGTCGCCGGGCCCTGCGCACAAACCGTCAGCCTCGGCGCCAACCGGCCCCGCAACCTGTTTCTGCTCAGCCGGGGCGCGCGGACGATCGCACCGGGCGCCTATACCGGTACACTCCGCTTTCTGGCTGGTAACGGCCTCAAGATCGATCAGACCATCATGCTCGAGGTGACATCGGGTCGCTGGCGCCTCACCGGGCTGGCGGCGTTGGTCTTGGGAACAATGTTCTCGTTCTTGCTTAGCGTCCTCTTCCCCTATCAACGAACGCGTGAACTTGCTCTGCGCCCGATCGCCGCTCTTCGCGAGCGGCTGGAGACTGCCGCTATCCGCCGCCACGCTGCTTCGGAGACGCGCCAACTGAATACCCTCAGCGAGCGTATCGATGCTGCCCTCGAAGACAAATGGCTCGTCAAACAGGGTAAGATCGGTTCGGCCTGGCCGTCACCCTATGGCGGGCCACCCGATGCGGCATTACTAAAGGGCCATCTCGAGGCGCAGGCGGCGTGGGTGGCGGCGATCGAGCGGCTGAGCGACGCAATTGCCGCCGATCCTGACGGCGCCCAGCGCCTCGATGCCCTTGCCGGCGAGAGCAGAACGGCAGCCGAACTCGATGCGCGCCTCTCGGACGCGCTCGGCTCCAAAAATACCCAAGCCGCCACCATATCTCGCATCAGCCCGACTGCGTCGCTTACGCTGGTCGAGATCACGTTACGCGAAGACGTGCGAAGCGCCTTTACCTGGTTCCTGTCGTCGTTGTTCTCGATCGCGCTCGGCTACGTCATCCTGATCGACGCCAACCCCTCCTTTGGCGGCTGGACGGATGTTTTCGGCGCGCTGCTTTGGGCGCTCGGCCTGTCCGTCGCCGGCGGCAAGCTCGCCGAGGTGACGTCGGGACCGCTCCGCAGCACGCTTCGCCCGGCCAAGGCAAGCTGACGAACGCAGGCAGGAGAAAGCGACATGGCACTTCAGGATGACTGGCTCGAAAGCTACCGCGGCGCGGAGCGCTTTTCCGAGGAGGAACCGCGCCGAACCTGCACGACGATGGCGCATAATCAGCTTATGATGGAGGCTTACCCGGCGTTCCGGCGGCTGTTGAGCGACCTGGAGCAAGAAACACGCTCCCGGCTTGCCGAACCACAGGCTTTTGCGGCGGAAGAGCCGATTACGCTTCCGGTCGTCGTTCATGTCATCTGGCGAACGGAAGAGGAGAATATCCCCGACCACCAGATCGCTTCGCAGATCGACGTCCTGAATGAGGATTATGCGGCGGCTAATGCCGACCGCGGCGGCATCCCTGGTGTTTGGCAGGGACTGTCGACCGATAGCGGCATCCGCTTCGTCCTTGCGAGCCGCGCGCCCGACGGATCGCCGCATCCGGGCATCGACCGGGTGCGAACGGACATCGGCGGGTTCTCGACCGACGACGTGGTCAAGTCGGCGGCAACCGGTGGTGCCGATGCGTGGCCGGCGGAGCGCTACCTGAACATTTGGGTCTGCAATCTCGGCGGCGGCGTACTCGGCTATGCGCAGTTCCCGGGCGGTCCGCCGAACACCGACGGCGTGGTCATAGGCTATCGCTATTTCGGACGCGGCGGGTCGGCGGTCGCGCCGTTCGATCTGGGCCGCACGGCGACGCACGAGGTTGGCCACTGGCTGAACCTGCGTCACATCTGGGGCGACACCGAGGATTGCACAGGCTCCGACTTCGTGGCCGACACGCCGGGTCAGCGCCTGCCGAACTACAGCCAGCCGGTCTTTCCCGCGATCTCCTGCAACAATGGGCCGAGCGGCGACATGTTCATGAATTACATGGACTATGTCGACGACTCTGCGATGTTCATGTTCACGAGCGGACAGGTTGCGCGGATGCGCGCGACGCTGAGCTCGATCCGGATCGGGCTCACGGCCCGCAGCGGCGCGGCGGCGGCTTGACATGGCGCGCGCTGATGATCTCGTCGGGCGCTGGATCCATGCCCATGAGGAAGATGATGCGGAATGCCGGGTATTCCGCCGGCCGGAATACCCGCTCCCCCCCTCGCGAGGGCGATCGGAACTCGACGTCGCGCCCGATCTCACCGTCCGGCTAAGGGGGCCGGGTGCCGACGATCGCCCGGTCGCGGGCGGATCGGCTCGGATCGGCTTTACCTCATCAGCCGAAGGGGAGGCGGATTATCTCCAGGCGGTCGATGTTGCCTCGGACCGGCTGAGGATCGCAAAGGAATAAAATGGACCTAGACGGGGCCCGGAACGCGAAGGCCGAGATCTTCAAGCATGTCTTTGGTGGCGACGGCAATCCGGAAGAAGGGGCGAACAAACGGATCGTCGAGCGGGCCGCGCGGCATGTTATGGATCGAGCAGTCGAACACGGATCGGCGATCGATGACGGCGAATGGCAACCGCCCGGCCGTTCGGTCTTACCCCGCGCCATAGCCGCCGCGGCACGGCTGTCGCGTCGCCGTTCGAGGAGCGAAACGCAATCCAGCGATGCGCCCGCGCGTTCGCCCCGTGCGGCGATGCCCGCGATCGCGATTGGTATCCAGCGCTCGCGCGACCACCCCAACACCCGTCTTGTCCTGATCGCGCCCGATGCCGGGCTGCGGACCCATCCCATGGTCGAACGGGCGATCAGCATGGCAAAAGGAGAAGCGCGGTTCGTCGCCGGTGGCGAACCGCGCCCGCTCTCTTTCTGGCAGCCGCCAAGACTGCGCCCGCTGATGCTCGGAACCTCGATCTCCAATCATCGGAGCTCCGCGGGAACGCTCGGCGCGTTCGTTGAACTTGCAGACGGGACAATCGGGATACTCTCGAACAACCATGTGCTTGCCGACGTCAACAGGGCAATTGCGGGAGATCCGGTCATCCAGCCCGGTAGGACCGACGGAGGGCGGGCTGATTCGGGGGACGCGGTCGGCACATTGCTGAAGTTTGTCCCGCTGGTCAGTGGCGTAGGCGTCAGGAACGCCGTCGACTGCGCCGTCGCGAGCCTTGGTGCCGATCTTGCGCCGACCAACCGTATCGCTACGCAAGACGGGCAGCCCGCGCTGAAGGTCAACGGCCTCGCGACCGAGCCGTTGTTCCTGAACGATCCCGTCTGGAAGGCTGGGCGGACGACGGGCCTGACCAACGGGCGCGTGTTCGCGGTCGAGGTCGATAATTTTGCGGTCAATCTCGGTACCAGCATCAACCCGTTCCGGTGCAGGTTCGACGGCCAGATCCAGGCCTATGCCGAAGATCGTGCGCTTGCGAAACCGGGCGATAGCGGCGCGCTGCTTATGGACCAAGACGGCATGGCGCACGGCCTGCTCTTCGCGGGCTCTCAATCGGATGGACCGGCGGGAACGGGACTGGTGACGTTCAACCCGCTGGAACTTGTGCTGGAAAAACTCGACGCCACGTTATGGACTAGGTAGATCTGATTGACGTTGAGGGCCGGACAATGAAACTGCACCATTCACGAGAAGAGGTACGATTCGCCAAGAACAGGGCGGCGGATCACTTTCGTGACGATGCCAGCGTGACCAGCGTCGGTATCGGGATGACCGAGGATCAGAGCGATTATGCCGTCACCATCACGGTCTCCAGCCACCAAGTCCTGAGCCGTATTCCCGCCACGATCGGTTCGGTCCCGGTCCGAACGGCGGTCGCGGGTGAAGCTGCGCCCTTTTCGTCCTGAACCGGGGAGCGGATCCCTCCCCTCCCCTCCGCTCTGGTCGGCGAGCGCGGAACGGTTGAGGCCGTCGACGATACCCCTATCGCCGAGTCCGGCGTAATCATGCGCCCCTCGATCGGCAATTGAAACGCGGCCGCGCACCCGATGGCGGTTACAAACCCGATATGCCGTCCAACCCCGATCAAACCTGACCTCTTTACGGCACCGACTGCTACACTCGCGCCAACAGAACAGCCTTGGCTTCGTGCGCGTAATCTCGCATCGGTCGTACAGCGCGCACGTTGCGTATCGAGCAACGTGTGTCTCCCAGCTAATGTCGACCGCTGGACTGAGCCCCTGTCTAAACATTACGAAAGACCAATGTAGTATAAAATATCTAAAAGCGTCATTTCCCGGTCACGCAACAAGACCACTGCGCGATGCACCGCTAGCGCTGACCTCCAGCGTTAAGAAGGAGGCGCGCTATGACCGTAAAGCCAAAATTTCTTATATCGGCGGCGATTGCATTGGGTGCTGCCGGCTCGGCAGGAGCCCAAATGACCAAGCCTTCCGCATCAGCTACGCTACCGCCAACCGCTGGTAACCGCGACATCGTCGTCACCGGTCGCCGCGCCGACACCGCGCGCGCCGAGGAGCAGCGCGCGCCCAACATCGTCGACATCCAGGCGGCCGAGACGATCGCCAAATATCCCGACGTCAACGCGGCCGAGGCGATCAGCCGGATTCCCGGCGTCGCGCTGTCGATCGACACCGCCGAAGGGCGTTTCATCAACATCCGCGGGCTCGACGGCAATCTGAACGGCGCGACCTTTGGCGGTGTCGTGCTGCTGAACACGCAACCGGGCGGCACCTATTTCAACGGATCGGGCCGCGCGGTCGAGTTCGACACGGTGCCGATTGGCGCGATCGACCGGATCGTCGTCACCAAGACCGGGCTGCCCGATCACGAGGCCGAAGGGCTGGGCGGCAGCGTCGAGCTGACCCCGCGCACCGCGATCGGCGCGACCAAGCCGTTCGCCGAGATTACGCTCGGCGGCGGGATCGAGACGTTCCGTCCCTCCGCGCTGTTCCGCGACGAGATCGTGATCGGCCAGTCGTTCGGCGGGAACAACGCCGACGGCAACGCGCCGTTTTCGGTTGTGTTCACGCAGTTCAACTATACCGACCGGCGCGGCTTCGACGATCTGGAAGCGGCCTATGTCGACGCGCAGGCCGACGGGGTCCCCGACAAGGTGTTCGATGCGCTGGAATTCCGGCGCTACAATTATCACCGCCAGCGCTTCGGCTATAGCGGCGAGTTCGATTTCACGCCGAACGACGCCAACCGGCTTTACGCGCGCGCGAGCTATGCGGGCTATAATGAAAGCGTGCGCCGCTATATCTTTGCGCCGAGCGATCTGGGGGCCGATGCGATCGTCGATCCCGGCAATGCGAACGGCTTCATCGCGCGCGGCGCGAGCGCGCAGAAAAGCACGCGGTTCGAGGATGAGAGCCACCATAATTTCGTCGGCCAGCTCGGCGGCGAGCATCATTTCGGCGGCGGTTTCCTGTTCGACTGGTTCGGTGCCTATTCGGAAGCGTCGTATCGCAAGCCGTTTGACCTCAACACGACGTTCAGCGGACCGGGCGACCTGACGATCGGTTATGACAATGCAACCGACCCCGAACACCCGGCGATCCGGCAGATCGCGGGCGCGGATTATCTGGCCAATGCGAATTATGCGCTGACGCGCGAAAACAATACGAGCGAGCTGAGCGTCGACCGCGAATATTCGGGCGCGGCGAACCTGTCGTCACCGCTGCATCTGCTGGGCGACGATGCGCTGAAGATCGGCGTCAAGGTCCGCCGCCGGACCAAATATCAGACGCGCGAGGCGTTCACCTACAGCCTGCTCGCCGGGCAGACCGCGCCGGGGCTGGGCAATTTCCTGGACGGCGGACCCTATACGCATTTCTACGGCCGCTATGCGATCGGTCAGCAGCCCAACCCCGCGACGGTGCGCGATTTCGTTTACGGCAACCCGGCGCTGTTCACCACGCCGCCGACCGCAGGCGATATCGCGCGCGCCAACGGTGCCTATTTCCGCGATACCGAAAATGTAACCGCGGGCTACGGCCAATATCAGGTCACGCTGGGGCGGATCGGGTTCCTGGGCGGCGTGCGGGTCGAGCATACGCATTCGGTCTATCGCGGGATCGCGCGGATCGTGACGCCGAGCGCGGTCGCGGGCGGCGCGGACACGGTCAGTTATTCGCCGGTATCGACGCCGCGCGACTATACCGATGTCTTTCCGACCGCGCAGCTAAGGCTGCAGGCGACGCCGAGCCTGATCCTGCGCGCGACCTATTCGACCGGGATCGCGCGGCCGGGGTTCAACCAGACGATCCAGAGCGCGAACGTTGATGTGGCCACCAACACCGCGACGATCGGCAATCCGAACCTGAAGCCGACGACGGGGAATAATTTCGATCTGGCCGCGACCTATGCGCCGTCCGAGACGACCTTCCTGACGATCGGTGTCTTCGACAAGGAGTTCAGCAACTATATCGTCGGCGGGCGCTCGCTGCCCGCGAGCGTGACGCTGCCCGGGCTGACCGCGGGGGTCGGCGCGGTGACCGCGTTCACCAACGTCCCAAATGCGCGCGCGCGCGGCATCGAGGCATCGGGCGCGATCAAGTTCACCGCGCTGCCCGGATTGCTGAAGGGATTCGGGATCGACGCCAACGGCACCTATGTCGACAGCCGCGCGCAGATCCGCTCGGGCGGCTTCATCCCGCTGCCCGGCACGTTCGAATACACCGCCAATGCGGCGCTGTTCTATGAACTGGGCCGCGTACAATTGCGCGGTGCAGCGCAGTATGAATCAAAGGTGCTGTTCGGCGTCGGCGACACGCGCGCGCTCGACGTGTTCCAGGACAAGCGGTTCACCGTCGATTTCAACGGCAGCTATGCCTTCAGCAAGAACCTGAGCCTCTACGCAAACGTCAAGAACCTGACCAACGAACCGCTGCGCTTCTACGAGGGCGTGAAGAACCGCCCAATCCAGCGGGAATTCTACGACTACACGATAGAGGGCGGAATCAAGGTCAGATTGTGAACGTTTGGACCATGCGACTCTCTTTTTTGAAGGATCATTCTGTGGCTTACTTGACGCTGTCACTACTTCTTGCCGCAATCACGTTGCCGCTGACGGCTGCATCAACGGTACCCGCCTATCGTATGACGGGATCCATCGCCGGACCCGACGGCGCGGGCTGGGATTATGCGGCGACCGATACGAGTGGCGATCACCTGTTCGTCGCTCATGGCGATGCGGTCACCGATGTCGACCTGACCCGCGCAAACAAGGCGCGCTCGATCGGCAGCATCGACCACGGCCATGCGGTCGTGCCCGTTCCCGGGACAACGACGCTGCTGGTTACGAGCGGCCATGATTCGACGGTCCGGCTGATCGACCTTGCGAGCGGCCGGGAAACGGCGCGTATCAAGGTCGGTGACGATCCCGATGCGGCGATCGTGGATCCTGCGACCGGCTATGTTCTGACGATGAACGCGCATACCGGCTCCGTATCGGAGGTCGATGTGGCACACGCGCGCGTCGTACGTACGTTTCAGGTCAAACCCGCGCTCGAATATGCAGCCATCGGCCCCGCGCGGACGCTGTTCGTCAACAATGAGGACGAAAACGAGATCGAGACGGTCGATCTGACGAGCGGCCGGATGGGTCCTACGATCGCACTGCCGGGCTGCGAAGGGCCAACGGGCATGGCGTATGACGTAAAAACCGCGCGGCTGATCAGTTCCTGCGCCAACGGCAAGGCGGCGGTGGTCGACGCCCGGTCACGCAAGCTTGTCGCGCTGGTCGCCATCGGCAGCGGCCCCGATGCGGTATTGCTCGACGCCCGCCGCCGCCTCGCCTTCATTCCCTGCGGGCGCGACGGGGTGCTCGACATCCTGTCGCTCGACGCACCCGGCGGCGTGAAGCGCATCGCCTCGCTTAGGACTGGCCTGGGCGCGCGCACCGGCGCGCTCGATCCGGCGACCGGTACGATCTATCTGCCGACCGCGAAGTTCGGCCCCCCTGCAAAGCCGGGCGGCCGCCCGGCCGCGATGCCCGGCACGTTCCACATCCTCGTCATAAAGCCGGTCTGAGCGATAGACTCACCTTGTCGCGGCGGGTCGGCGTGACATGCGTGGCAACGGCCTCGCGCTGCGTCTCCAGATCGCGGGCAAGCGACTTCGTCTGCGTTCACCGCCACCCATTTGCTTGGTCCCTTATCGGTCCGGTCGTGAACCGGGTGACCGGGTGACCGGGCTGTACGCCGGAGGCGTGGGCCTGCTCCAGGCACTGATCGGACCTGGCTCGATTGCCAGGATCGTCTTGGGGGAACGCCTCGCAGACCGGCCCGACCGCGAACGCTATCTGCCCGCTTTGTCGGCGGATTCGTCACCACGCAACTTTGCTACGTGACTTCGCAGCTGTTGCCGCCCGGTAGCGCGATGCTGTTCGTCGGCGTGCCTATCATTCAGGTCTGAATGGTGACTGCTGCGCCGCAACGGCGTAACGTTACCTTGGCACGCAATGGGTCGATGATCTTCCTTGGGCAGCCGGGGCGCAGCGCTGGGAGGTACAGTCGCGGGGAGCGCGAGCCTACAATGGACGGGTCTGGCAGGGGCCGCCGTGACGCTTGTTCAAAGTGTTACCGCAGCTGCACGAATTAAAGGCCCTCTTCCGACTTCGATTGCTCGCATGTTGGTCAAGCACGAAGCCTTCTTATTGCATCGTTCATAATCGAAAACGGCAGCCTTGATCGATTAGATTTTTACGAACCCAAATGCCCGAACCGAGCCCATCAGACGACAGTCTGAGCCTAATCTGCGTTTCTTTGAAAAGGCACGACCTTGATCTCCCCTGCCCGCTTACGCGTCTGGGAAATATCATAGCTGGTTTGCATCAGCATGAGTGTGTCCATCGAAACCCCGAAGGCTTTTTCAATTCGCAGCGCCATCTCGGGCGAGAGATGGACGCGCTCGTTGAGCAGCGCGGATAGCGTCGCGCGCGTAACGCCCAGCACTTTGGCCGCTGCCTTGACCGACAAGCCCAGCGGCTCGACGATCTCCGACTTGACGAAGCCGCCGAGCTGCGCCGGGTTCTTCATGCGGATGTCTGCAATCGCATTCATGACCACCTCTTAATGGTAATCCTCATCGTCGAGATCGATAATCTCGTCGCGGTCGATCCGGAACGTCAACTGCCATATCTTCGTCACGAACACGTTCCAAATGCCCTTGCGGTCGCCGATCGGCAAATGCGCCATCCATCCCGGCACTGTGCGCAGTGCTTCTTCCCACTCCATGTCCTAGAGGAAAGAAGCGATGCGCCGCACCTTGGGGACGACAGCGGGTTGCAACCTGCCGGCGTCGTCCTTCTCGATGAAGCGTCGCAATCCCTTGTGAATCATGTTCCTGCTTCTCATGCGGTCAAATAGCTTCCGGTACGGATGGCGCAAAACGTCACCATACACCTAGCCAGGCTAGCATCATCCCCTCGATCGCCGGCCCAGCTTCCTCGGCGGCGTTCAGAACGTGCTCGTCAGCTAGATGCACATACCGCGCGGACGATCCGGGCGGCGCATGTCTTAACAATCGTCCGATCATGGTCGTGCTTTATTGTTCATCGTAGCACGGCTCGCGAAGTATGGCGCAAGTCATGGACACGCAGCGTGCCAAGATTCGCATCCTCTATGATGCAGTGCCAATAGTGGGTCGATGGCCTTGGAGGGGTTTGTAAATCTCTCGTTCTATGAAACCCAAGGGTTGTCGCGCCGCCTTGGCAAAGCGTCGATCATCGCCCCGGCGTCGTGGCCAAGCAGACCGGGCGCGGCCCGGTCTTCATGATACAGTTTCGACCGGTTGCCGCGCAGGTCCTGCCTTCAGGCCCGGCACCTCGCCGCGCCGGCATCCGGTCAGGACCAGCTCTTCGTCGTCAGGAACCGCTCGCACAGCCTGCTGCGACTGTAGTGCACAGATAGGCACGGACTCGTGCCTTCGAGGCGGCAGCCCCAATCCGCATCCTGGTTTGAGCATGTTGGACGACAGCGAAAGCGTCATGTTCACCGCGCCGGGACGGGGTAGGTTGCGAAGGGTCGCCAAACCATTTGGTGCATGCGCCTCGTAAAGATGGTTGTGGCGGTCGCTGCAGTTGTTTTAGTAGGTCCAGGCGCTCCGGCGTGATGCGCATTTCGCCCAGAACTTATCGACAAAGTTTTCGATGCGCGGCGCGGAAGGAATGCGCTTGCTCGCTTCTTCGCGAACACCATAGCCGCGCGTCCGGGAGCGCGCCGTCAGCCGGTCGCCGCAAAAGCGTTCGAACCGTGTCGCGGGCCCGCCAAGTTTGCGCGCACGGTTGCGAATCACAGAAGCCCCAGTCTGTCAGCGAGCGCGTAGAGCAGCGAAAAGGCCGCCGCGATCGTGATGACGCCGACGAGCATTACCTCGAGTTCGAACGAAACGTTGCGCTTGCGAGGCGCTTTGTCTCTCATCCGGCCTCTATTTTGCGGGGTTTCAGTCATCAGTTGCGCCCCCCGTATCCGTACCGGGTCGGCACAGAAAGGCCATTCGAGCACCCGCCATGATTATCCGGTCGGCACTATGAGCAAGGCAGCGTGGCGATCCGTTCGGCGATGAAGGCGGTGGCGGCGTCGCCGATGACCTCGCCGCGCCGCGCGGGCGGTAGGCGGTACAGGGCCGGTACAGCCAAGGTCCGGATCGAGCGGCCGCCAAACCGGAGTGCCGGGTCCCGGAAACAAAACGAGCCTCGAGCGCAACGTCACAGTTAAAAGCGAGGCCCGCATCGCGCAGTGTTCGGCACCGCGCGGTGTGCGCTGGTCGAAGATGAAGACGCTCATGCGGCCATCGTCTGCCGCGATCACTGTCCAATAGGCCGAGGGCACGCGTTCAAGGAGGGGTCCGCTCGGTAGCGGTGCCGTCAGCCGCTCGAATAGCGGACCCGTCAGCACATCGACCGCTATGTTTCCGGCCGCGGCGAGTGCAGTCTCGCGCACTTCTGGGCGCTGCCATGCGCCCTGGTTGCGGGCTGAGGCCTGCGGCGTGATGTTGGAGAGGATGTCGGTCTGGCGGCAGAAAAGCGTCCCCCAAAAAGGCAGCAAGCGGTGCTTCGTGCCATCGGTCTTTACGAAGCGCAGCGGACGCACCGTCATAATCACCGGGCGCAAGCGTTTCATCGCGGGCAAGCCGGGGATCCGCTGCCCAGATCCGTCTGCGCGACCGCCCAACCGTCATCGGCGCAACGCGGTAGGCGACCCGGTCGGCAAGCTTGCTGACGGGGTTCGAGGCAACCGCGTAGATTTGCGCACCACAAGATCAGCGTTCGCCGACGCCTGCGCGGACAACCGACCAGATAGTGAAAACGTTGCAGGTTCGCGCTGTCGGCACGCGCGAGCGAGGCGAAACCGAGGGTTTGGCAAGTGCGGCAAACAGACGCGGGCCCGGCGTCACGAACCCTTCGGCGTCCTCTCATCGCCCGCCTTCTGCCACGGCCAGCGGCCATCGATCTCGACCTCAAGCGAGAAGCTGAGAAAGGTGCGGATAAGGACGATCCCGGCAAGCACTGCGAGACTTGCGAGCGTCGGCTCGATCGCGACCGTGTTGATGATGTCGGCGGCAACGAGGAATTCGAGCCCGAGCAGGATCGAGCGACCAAGGCTCGAACGGAAATCGGCGATGAGGCGGGGCCGGTTTGCGCCTTTGGACACCATACCGATAAGGAACAGCAAAAGCGCGCCGAATGCGCCCGCGACGATGATGCACGTGCCGACGATCTCGACTGCGACCGTCGCGATGTGGATCCAGTAGGACTCGGCTGCAAACACAAGGCCGGACGTGCGACGCCGCCCGGTTCCGGTCAAGCCGGAACCGGGCCGGGAAGCATGGCAAGGCTCGACAAGGGAAAGGCGGTATCGCCCGTTCGAACGGCGAGCCGCAGGCTCGGCGGCAGCAATGATCGGCGCATTGAAATAGCGCTGTCCTACAAGCTGGTCGATGCGTACGAAACAAGAACAAAGGAGTCGTTTGCGATGCTTGTACTCGATGCCCCCGTTCTTCTCGCGCTATCCGCGCTCATCTCCAGCGTGTCGACGCTCATCTGGTCGATCAGGCGCAAGCGCTGAGCAGCGTCAAGCGATCCATGATACAAGGTGGCACTGCCATTACAATGCAATACAACTCCGCCAGTGAGGCCGAAATGAAACTCTTCCGTCATAGTCTCTGTACCGCTGCCATGGTCGCAACGCTTATGCCCGCCCCGGTCCTTGCCTGGGGGAAGACCGGGCACCGCGTCGTCGGCGCGCTGGCGCGAAACTATCTCGATGCCAAGGCCAAGGCCGGGGTTCAGCGGATTCTCGGCAGCGAGAGCCTGGCCGAGGCGTCCGACTGGCCGGACTTCATGCGCGCCGATCCGTCGCGCTTCTGGCAGAAGACCACACCCCCCTGGCATTATGTGACGGTCCCAAACGGCCGGACTTATGCCGAGGTGGGGCCGCCGCCCGAAGGCGACGCGGTGACCGCACTTGCACGGTTCTCGGCGACCGTCCGCGATCCGGATGCTACGCTCGCCGCCAAGCAACTAGCGCTCCGCTTCATCATCCATCTCGTCGGCGATCTCCAGCAGCCGCTCCATGTCGGCAACGGCACCGACCGGGGCGGGAACGACGTCAAGGTCACGCTGTTCGGCAAGCCGACCAATCTCCACGCGGTCTGGGATTCAGGGCTGATCGATAACGAGCAGCTTTCCTATACCGAGATGACCGCATGGCTCCGCGTGAAGATCACGCCCGCCGAATTCGCGCGCTGGCGCAGCACCGATCCGCTGATCTGGATCGCCGAAAGCGCCCGCGCGCGCGAGCGCATTTATCCCGCCTCGAGCGATCTGTCCTATCGCTATGTCTTCGATCACGAGGCGCTGCTGGACGAGCAGCTGGAAAAAGGCGGGGTTCGGCTGGGCGCGTATCTGAACGCGCTTTTCGCCGATCCGTCACCGAAGCCGGTGCTCAGACGACAAAGATAGAGCGCGGTCCTAGCCCGGGCTTATGGCGGGAAGGTGGCAGGGTCGCAAGGCCCGGCACCACCGTTCGCCGGGTGTCGGATGTAGCGCTCAGATCCTTGTCCCTCATGCCAGATATGACGGTGCGCCGCGACGACTATGACGGCTGTTCGGCCGGATCGCTCCTTCGATCAAACCAAAACCGGTCATTATCATGAGCCACGTCGCCGGTTTGGGGACCGCGCCGCCACTTGGAACCCGGATTATCGCTTGCCGGGACTTGCCCAATCTTCAAACCCTGCTACACCTGCGCATCTATGCACGATGTTTTGGCGATGACATTTGATAGCGCTTAACGATCCGGTGATTGACGCGCTCGCTGCTCCCGACGAAGCGGTCATCGACCCGCGGCGGCTCGCGGCGATGTTGCACATGACAATGGCTGACCTTGCCGATCTGGCGACGGTCCACCGGACGACGCTCGGGCGCAGCGCCGGTTCGCCGGAGGTTCAGGGCAAGCTCGGATTGATTGCCACGATCCTCGCACGAGCGGCCGACATGAGCGGCGGTCTTGGCAAGGCGGTGCTCTGGTTCCGGCATCAGCCGATCGCCGCGCTGGGGCAGAAACGCGCGGCGGACCTGGTCAGCGCGGGCGAAGCCGCCGCCGTGCTGGCATGGCTCGACGCGCTCGAAGACGGTGCCTACGCCTGAACGGAAAAAGCGCTCGCACATCTGCCCGCCGCACGTTCCGGGTAGTGCCGCCGCGATGGGCGCATGATCCGCTTTCAGGCGAAGGTGCAAAGCAGCATGGCGGGCGGTTCAACGCAGCTGGACAGCCGGCTTTCTACAGCGCGCTCGATCCTCACACCGCCTATGCCGAATATACCCAGAACCTTTTCGACCGCCCGGGTCTCCTCTGTGCGTTCGATGTCGATGGCGGCAACATCGCGGATCTGCGTGGCGATGGCGCAGCGCGGTGGGGTCTAAGCGACGCACTGATGCACGCCCGCTGGATCGGCCTGACGGCGTCCCCCACCCAGCAAGCCGGTCAAGCGATAAAGGCGGCAGGGTTTGACGGCGCGATCTACCGCTCGCTTCAACATTCCGGAGGTTCCAATCTGGTACTTTGGCGCTGGAACGAGCGCGGCAGCACCAGGGTGGTGCTGCGCGACCGGCTTGGCGAGGCGATTGTCGACCCGATCTGATGTTGGTGGTGCCAACGACCAGCGATCGTTCAACGGCCGATGAGCGAAGACGATGGGACTGGACGAGGGACGTACGGCTGAGCAGAAAAGAAAAATGCCATAAGCCTCAGTTCTGTTCCGCTCAGCCGTACGTCCCTTCACCTGGCCGGCGATCTCCATCAGCCGCTCCATGTCGGAAACGGCACCGACCGGGGCGGGAACGACGTCAGGGTCACGCTGTTCGGCAAGTCTACCAGCCTGCGTGCCGTCTGGGATTCAGGCCTGATCGACGACGAGCAGCTTTCCATACCAAAATGACCGCAAGGCTGCGCGCGAAGATCACGCCCGTCGATATCGCCCATTGGAGCAGTATCGACCCGCTCGTCTGGATTGCCGAAAGCGTACGGGCGCGAAATAGCGTCTATCCGGCCTCGCCCAAGCTTTCCTACGCCTATATCTTTCAACACAAGGCTTTGCTCGGCGAGCAGCTCGAAAAGGGCGGGGTGCGGCTGGCGGCGTGTCTTAACGCGCTGTTCGCCGGTGCCGCGCGTATCTCAACATGTCGCGGACGAACCGCCTGCTCACCCTTTCCGCCGGGATCGCTCACTCCCTAATCAAAAAGGAGCAAACCCAACCCCGCCGGCAGACCGCCCGCAAAGGGGGCGGCATTATCTCGGAATCAGGGGGCAACTATTCTTCGAAACAATCGGGCGGCTGCCTCGGAATCAGTAGCTAGATCAACCGGCGCATCAATGTGGTCGGGCTTATGCGCTCTGCGCGACGCTCCCCGACGTGGACGCCATCATCCGTCTGGTCGGTGCCCTGCCCTTCCAACAAAACGACAATTGGGCCGTCCAGCGCGCCCACTACATGGCGATGGAAAACGTTGTCCAGTTGAGCGATAGCACCACCACCTTGCCGGCCATGGCAGCGTGATCGACCCAACCCTGTCGGGGCTCGCCGTCGTCACACCGGCGAAGCTAAACCTGGCAGCGGGACGCGATCCGAGCGCCCGCTTTCTGGATCTCTCAGCTGTAGCTGGATGGCGGGTTTTGAGCCAAGATGGCGTGCGGAGTTCTGATCCGCGCGGTTTCTTCGTAATGGTGGCGGTGAAATCGGGGTGCTTCTTCGCTACCCAATCCACAAATTTGGGCATGGCAGGACTAGCTGTAGCGGCTCGCAATGATGATTGCCCGGAACTGCAATGGAGAGCGGTTTCCGGCGCACATTGCGTGAGACGGATCGGCGCGGCAGGCGCACGATCGTTGAGACGCAAACCACAATCGGTGCAACGGACGCACAATGATGATCCGTTCGCGCGCGATGCCTGATACCGCAAGAAAAGGTGGTCGGCGAGCACCTTACACGTGATGATTTCAGGATTGGGTTTTCTGGCGGCAAAAGCTTTCACAGCGAGGTCAATTGCTGGTCGCCGGAAAACCGACCGTTTTCCTTGCAGCAACCGTTGGCACCCCATATGTTACATGTAACGTTTGGATTGGAGTAACTCCGGTGTCGGCACCAGTGACCCAACGAGTCCAGAAGCGTCGCGACGCCCTGCGCGCGGCCGGTCTGCGACCTATCCAGATATGGGTTCCCGATACCCGACGACCGGGGTTCGCGGAGGAATGCCGGCGACAGGCGCTCGTGGTCGCGGCCGCCGACGCAGCGGACCATGATCTGGGCGCCTTCATGGATGCTGCCCTGATCGATCTCGACCCCGAGGGCGAGCGCGAGGGGTGAACCGGGGTGACCTGGTGACGATCGCGCTGCCGGGCGACTTCGGCAAGCCGCGTCCCGCCCTCATCATCCAGTCGGACCAGTTCGACCAGACCGGCACCGTCACGGTGCTGCTGGTGTCGGGTACGCTGGTGGACGCGCCTCTCATCCGCACGACGATCGATCCGACACCGGCCAACGGCTTGCGTAAGCGGTCGCAGGTCATGGTGGACAAAGCCATGCCGGTGAAGCGCGACAAGATCGGGGCGACGATCGGCCACCTCGATGCCGAAGCCATGCTGGCGGTCACGCGAGCGCTGGCCGTCTTCTTTGCCATCGCCTGATCCGGATCCGACGATGACGAAAAATGCGGCTACCCCGGATAACG
Organism: Sphingomonas sp.; assembly: GCA_965217805.1. GTDB lineage: Bacteria > Pseudomonadota > Alphaproteobacteria > Sphingomonadales > Sphingomonadaceae > Sphingomonas. The sequence continues at coordinate 168,437 of CBDCJJ010000005.1, forward strand.
GCCTCTTTCCTCCAGAGGACAGGTTGGGCTTCGCGGTTCCGGTTTCTCCCTCCCATTCGCTGCTGCTCCTGAACAGCTACATGCGAACGGACCTGCTGCTCGGTATCCACCGGCACGTTCATCGAATGAGGGATCAAAACGCGGCGGGATCGCCGATCCACCATCTGGCGGACAGCATAGCCCATGTCGTTGCTGCCTATGACGGCATCAAACTGTTCGAGTGCGTTGCGCGCAAAACCCTCCACATCGATCTCGATTTCGAGTTTGGCCCCGAACCGGACTATGCTCATGACATCAAACTCATGAAGCATCATCTCCGTTGGCTGCAACGGACATTCAGGGATTTCACGCACTTTGACTGAGGCGTGGCCGACCGACCGAACCTGTTGTTTCCGGTATCGCGCGAACGGATCATTATCGTGCGTCCGTCGCGCCGATTGTGGTTTGCTTCTCAACGATCGCGCGCCTGCCGCGACGGTCTGTCTCACGCAATATGAGCCGAGAACTCCCCTTTATTGCAGTTCCGGCCGATCATCATTGCGAACCACTACAATTAGCGCACACCCTCGACATCCATCCCGTGACTCTCGAGGTCCGAATTTGTAAAGTTGGTTGTGACCGTCTGCTGGCAAACAGGGTGCGTTGGCACGACATCGCGACCGCCCCGGCTTTTCGGCACGGGGAGGTGCCAGACGACTTTTTTGCCAGTGGGCCGACCACATAGCCAACAGGGTGCCGCCTCTACCGAAGCTTCGCCTTCGGAATGCGGGTCGTCACGCGAGCTATGTTTCGAATGTTTGCGGGCCATGCGTTCCTCTGAAATCCGTACGCGCGCTACCCGTTGCCGACTTCGCGATCGCAATTTCTATACGAGCCCCGGTTTAATTCCAGATCGTATCGTTATCGCCCGTCTCGCCGCTGCAGTCACCGCGGGCTCAATATCGGGTATCCGCGGCAAAAGCGAAAGTGTGGCTTGGCACGATCTGCCTGCTTCGGCCGCCGGCACATCAAACTCCCGGAGCAGCAACGCCACCATCACGTCGATGATCTAAGGTGAAATTGGCGCCGCCAGCGCGAACCGAAATGATCAAATTGCTATTTGTTGGAAAGGCGTGACGAGTTTCCTGCTGCGGCGCGATGGTCAGCGCGAGGCGTTGCTGGGACCTCGGTCACCCAGGCGTTTGTCGAGGGGGTCGCAGCGTGGCCATCTTCGGTTCGACGATGCAACCGTCCTAGAGGGGCGATAAGACGATACGTGTCATGCCCTTTTTTCCCGATTGGTGTAGAGGCGCCCGATGCGGATGGGCGCCGAAACCGACTTGGAAACCATATTGCTGGGACCGGTCCTGCCCGATCGGGCTTGCGGCGATTGCACGGCGTGCTGCACCGTGCTCACAGTCGACACGCCCGAATTTTCGAAACCTGCGGGAATACCGTGCGCTAATCTTTGTGCCGACGGGTGCCGTATGCATGCCGTGCGTCCCGGCATCTGCCGGACATGGTTCTGCGCCTGGCGCCGGATCGCCACCATGCCGGATGAAGCCCGGCCCGATCGGTCCGGCCTTCTTGTATCACTCAATTTCGTCCGTGAGCCTCAGAACTGCTTCGAAGGTGTCTCAATCAACGTCCGTGCGCTTGCCGGCAGTGATGCGATAGAGAACGGAATGGCCGGCGCAATACTCGACAGCTTGTGTGACCGGCTGGTCCCCGTCTGGTTCAGCGATGGATCAAGGAAGATGTTGTTGCACCCCGAAGATGACGTGGCCCGCCTCGTCATCTCGGGAAATCCCTCACCAGACCATCGGCGGGACGAGGTGGACGCATGGCGTGAGCGCTACGGTGTATTCGCTTCAAATGGCTGAGCACCGTAGCGCGTGCGGGCCTCACCTGCGACCCGCCAATATCGTGATCCGCGCGCATTTACTCGAGACTCTCAGGCAGATGCCAGCGAGAATGCGCAGAAACCGATCGTTGAATAAGCGGCCGAAGCGGGGAGCAACTGATCAGGCATCGAGTGGCCGATCGGGGGCCTTCTGATCCGGAGTGACACAGGGGCGCTGGCACAATTGCGGCTTACTCTCCAATCAAATGCAGCACAATCTGCCGCCGATGCGGCCGCCGGCGGTGCTCAAACAGATAGATGCCTTGCCATGTCCCGAGCGCTGGCTGACCGCAGATCAACGGGATTGAAAGCTGCACCTGCGTCAGCGCGGCGCGCAGGTGTGCGGGCATATCGTCGGGTCCTTCGTCATCATGCTCATAGCTCGCGCTCTCCGGCGCAATTCGTGCAAAATACGCCTCGATATCGCTACGAACTTCGCGTGCCGCATTTTCCTGAATAAGAAGCGATGCCGAGGTATGGCGGCAGAACACGGTCAGAAGTCCTGTATCCATGCGTTGCGTCTCGACCCACGCGGCGATCTCCTTGCTGAGCTCCACCAGTCCCTGTCGGCGCGTGTCAACCGTCAGCGTCGTCGTTGCCTGTCTCATTCATGCTCCTGCGTGCTGATGGGCCAAATCAATCGGAGTGGGCATGGAAGCCGGATTGGGAGCCAGAGATCGAGAAGATCACTTGGATGAACCTTTCTCCTTCTGCGGTTGGCATCAATATGTCTATTGAGATACGCGGACGTCAATCAGTCGAGGCGCAAAGTCTTGATGAAGCAGCATGAGCCATGATTGTCGGCCGGTCCAGCCTCGCGGAAACTGATTGAACAATCTGCCCGCCGGATCCCGGAACAGTGCGAGCTTGTCGTACATAATTAATTGCCTGAAACTCAGTTATGGAGTCAATCGATTGACTCTTGCTCCGGAATAATGTCGCTTCCGGATCTCGACTGGGGGCAGTCGAATCAGGGGGAGAACATCATGAAAGCATTGACTTGTGCCGCTGCCGGCGCGCTGTTCGCGGCCGCGGTCCCCGCATTCGCGCAGAGTCTCGAACCATCCGCGCCGCCGCCGCAGACGATCGCAAAGGTCGCCGACACAGGCATGGCGGTTTTGCGGACAGGGACGCCGATCGCGCTCAAACTGGCGGAAGAGCTGACCACAAAGGGCAAGAAGCTGCGCGTTGGCCAGCGCTTCCACTTGAGCGTCGCCGAAGACGTCAAGGTCGGTGGGACTACCGTCATTCCATCTGGAAGCCCGGCAGAGGGCGAAATCACCGACGTTCGCAACAAGGGGATGTGGGGCAAGTCGGGACACATCGGCGCGCATCTGCTCTACGTAAGCGTCAACGGTCGTCAAATCAGGTTATCAGGCACATTCGACGACAAGGGCGTGACCGGGACGGCGGGCGTCGTCGCGGCCATTGCTCTCGTGCCGATCGCCGGGTTTTTCACGACCGGGACTAGCGCGAAGCTACCCCTCGGTGGTGCGGTGAGCGGTTTCGTTGACGAGGACGTTCCATTAGCGTTTGCGGCAACGCCCGCGCAACAACCGATGGTCGTGACGCCGACGGGGATTATTCCGCCAGCAGAACCAGTCGAGGCGACGATTACTCCCGTCCCGGTCACGCCATCGGCTGGAACGAGCGTTCCATAGCGCCGAACGCTTCCGGCGTATGTAATCCTGCTCAGTGCGCTCGCGGCGCCTTCACCGCGCTGCGACCTGGCGAAAAGCCTGATCTGATCATCGCTGAATCGGCGACCGGGTATTCAGGACTTCCTCTTCCGAGCGAAGTCGTTGGGCGACACCCGGCCGGCCATGATTTCACCGCCAACACTTTTCCGGAAATGCGTCGCCTCGAGGGACGAACTGCGCTCGGCATCGCCGCAGCCCCTCGCGATCATCATCCTGATCGCCGCCGCGCACAGTTTCTTGTCGATGAGTTCCTGAAACGCAATCGGATGGGTGGGATGATCGAAGCGTTGCTTCTTAAGCCGACAAGGGTGACGGCTTGCAGTAAGTCCGGTGTTCTGTAACTTCTGACTGCTGGCACGATCCATGCGGCATCGCGAGGCTTAAACGCCTGTCAATCTGCCCGCATCTATAGGCGATGATCACCATCGTTTTCCGAATACGCAGCGAGCGACACCCCATGCCGTCAAAGCAAAAAACCAGCACCGGCTCCCGGATAGTCGAGTTTCTCGATCATCACCGGCTTGATCATAGCCCTGAGCATTACGCTTTCGCGCACCGGTACCTCTTCGGGGTCGACCGCGCCTTTCGCGACGATGTAGCGGGTATCATCGATGGCGGGGTGCGCATTAGCGCGGAACAGGTCGCAGCCCTTGGCGGGTCGGCCGCCCCGGCGCTGGCGAACGACCTGGTCGCGCCTCAGCTTGACGCGTTGACGGAGCAACTGCTTGTCGTTCTCGGCGATGCGGTAACGGAGTCTGGCGCGTTCGGGCGCGACCTGACGGTTGCCGCGGCCGGCCTTGTCGGCGAGGAACCCAGGAGCATCAAGACGATCGTTGCCACCATGATCGACCGTGCTGTCAGGGCCGAAGCGAAGCTGGCGGACATGACCGCCAAAGCCGAAGGCTTGCGCGCGGATCTGCACGATCTTCGCAACGACGCCAACCGGGACCGGCTGACCGGGCTTCTTAACCGGGCGGCGATGGAGGAGGCGATCGACGCTGCGCTCGCAGAAGGAAACACCGCCCATAGTCTCGCTTTTATCGACGTCGATCACTTCAAGCGGGTCAACGACACTTACGGACACGGGGTCGGGGACCGCGTTCTGCGCGCGGTCGCCGAAACCTTGCTGATACACTGCGGCGCGCACAAGGTCGCGCGCTGGGGTGGCGAGGAGTTCGTGATACTTCTCGAGCGTTCGATCGGCGATGCGGCCCGGGAGGTTGATGCCGCCCGCCTGGCGCTTGGCCGGCGACGGCTCCGTATTCGTGAAAACGACGCACCGCTCGGGGAGATCACCTTCTCGGCCGGGGTAGCGGGCGCGCGGTCTCGCGACCGGTCGACCTGGATCGAGGCAGCCGACAAGCTGCTCTATCAGGCCAAACAGGCGGGGCGCGACCAGGTCGTAAGCGAGCCTCGCCTGATCGCCGTGCACCGATCCTGACGGCGCATAATCCTTGGGATCAATCGCGTTTGGTTTTACGGGCCGGTATTAGAGCTTGTCCTTCAGCGCTTTCGCGGCGGTGAAAGTCACTTTCTTCGAGGCCGCGATCTTGATGGCTTCCCCTGTCGATGGATTACGGCCGTCGCGAGCCGGTCGATCTTTGACACTGAATTTGCCGAACCCGTTGATCGCCACTTCCTCGCCACGCGATGCCGCCTCGACGATTTGATCGAATACCGCACCGATCGTTGCCTTGGCGTTCGCCTCGGTCGCGTCCGTCGCGGCTGCGACCGCCTTGGTCAAGTCGCTCATGTTCATGCTATTCCTACTCCACGTTGCTGAACCTGGAGCCTAAGGAAAGATCGAGGAAGACTCAAACATGGTTCTCGACCGAATGAACGCGGATGCGGGGTCCGGTGAGAGGATGGTCGAAAACGTACGCTTAGCCCGAGCCTTTGCTGCGTATAGATCGAGGACGGGTTGCTTGACATGATCGCCCACGATCGAACAGGATTAGCGATCGTCACGCAAACCCTCGTTTGCGGAGCGTCCCGTTTCTCTATCTCCAACGGGCAATTTCGGGAAAACTCATTCGGGAACAGGTTTCGAGAAAGCCGGTTGGCCGTGACACAGGCGCTCGGCCAACAAACCCCGGCTGTCTCCCTGAACCTTCCCAATCAGGAACCTCAGAACCTAAGGCTTGGCGTCCGCTTCTCTCGCAAACGGCACGTTAAAGGGTCCGGTGACAAGCCGTCCGGTGACCTTAGGCTCGCGACTATTCACATGCAGCACCAAGTCGGTCGACAAGATGAAGTAGGTGTCCGGTGCCGACGCATAGAGCGGTTCGCTGACGCCCTCCTTGAGCGAGATGGCCAGGCCCGATCCGTCGCTGGTGATCGAGAAGGAGCCGAGATCGGGAATGGCATAGTTCCCGATCAGTTGAGCGCGGGTTGCGGCCGGGATCGGTACACTCGTGCGCTCGATACTGCGGTAGCTCGGCCAGCCGTAGGCGCCCGCCACGCTGCGCGTGATCGCCAGTCCCAATTCGTTGCCCTGGGCGCCGTTCGTCATGACGGCCACCCCGTCGCCCGAGCCGGTATAGGCGACCAGGAAGTTCTCGTACCCCTCGTTGCTGCCGCCATGCGAGAAGGCGCGATCGGCGGGTGTCGCGTGGACCTCAAGGCCAAGGCCGTAGTCCCCCTTACCGGGCGTAAGCATCGCCGACGCCAGCGACTGGTCGAGAACACTGCCTTTACCGCCGCGCGCGCTGCCGCGCACGGCGACTGCGTAGCGCAGCAGATCGCTTGGTGTGCTCCACAGACCAGCAGCGGCCAGTTCCGGATAGGTATGTGGTCCGCCGGGCACAGGCTTTCCCAGCCCGTCATGCGGCCATGCGGCAGTCGCCAGCGAGGCGGCGTCGAGCGGCTGGGCGAAGCTGCTGCGCGTCATGCCGGCGGGCCGAAGCACCTCGTCTCGGAGAACCTCGGCGAACGGCCTGCCCGTCACATCGCCTATCAGTTTCTGAATGACCGTGTAGCCACCGCCGGAATAGCTCCACATCGTCCCCGGCTTCGTACCCACGGATACCGGTTTGGTGTTTGCAGGGGCACGTCCGGCAAGCACGTCGTCCACGCTCGGCACGGCGACACCGGGAGCGTAGCCGGGAAAGCCATGCACCGTGGTTCCCGCCGTGTGCGACAGTAACTCGCGCAGAGTCACGTGTTCTCCGGGCGGCGTCGGCAGCTTCCATCCCTTGAGCTGCGCGTTGACGTCGCCGTCCAGCGTCAAGCGGTGCTGCTCGACAAGCCGCAACGCAGCCAACGCTGTGACGGGCTTGCTGATCGAGCCGGCCTGGAAGAGCGTATCTGACGTTACGAGTGCCCCATCCGCTCGCGTGACCCCGTACCCCTTCGCCCATTCGATGGTGCCGCCATGCAAGATGGCAACGCTGACGCCAGGGACGTTCAGCCGGCGCATCTCCGTCGCGATCGTGCGGCGCGGTGCCGGCGTACCCGCCAGCACAACGGCCGACGTCAACCCCTGCTCAACCGCGGCGATCTTCGATGGCTTGGGAGCAGCCTGCTGGGCTCCAGCGGGGAAGGATAGTAGGGCCAGGACGTATGCCGCTCGAAACAACTTGCTCATCGCCCCATTTCTCCGTGTATTATGTTGCTAATACACTATGTCTTATTACCCTGCAAAGCAAGAGCCTGTTCCGCTTCCGTTTCGTCCGCGTCGCTACGCGTACATTCCCATTTCACCATCCCATTGGGCAAAGATCGCGATCGATAGCATCAAGCTAGATCAGTCGTCGGATGGCTCGCTCGCCGGGCAATGGCGATAGAACGTCGACAGGCCGACTTGCAGCAGCTTTGCGATCTTAGCCGGTTTGTCCCCTGCGGCGAGCAACTTGCGCGCGGTGTCGATCTTCTCGGCCGTCATCGCTGGTTTGCGGCCCCCACCCGTTCCGCCCCTCGCCCGAGCTGCTGCCAAACCGGCAATCGTGCGCTCTTTTATCAACTCTCTCTCCATCTCGGCAACCGAGGCGAGGATATGGAACAGGAGCCGACCGGAAGGGGTGGCGGTGTCGAAGCCGTCGGTCAGGGATCGGAAATCTACCTTTCGTGCCGAGAGGCCCGCTGCCAGTTCGATAAGGCCCCGAATGGAACGACCGAGCCGGTCGAGCTTCCAGATTATGAGCGTGTCTCCCGCACGCGCGAAGTGCAACGCTTCCGTAAGACCCGGCCGATCAGTTCTCGCGCCGCTCGCCTTGTCGGTAAACAGCCTTTCGCAGCCGGCCTTCGTCAGCGCCTCGATCTGCAAAGTCAAATCCTGGTCGTTGGTCGATACGCGGGCGTAGCCGATCAACATGTTCGTCGGTTCCGATGTCGCCCCATGATCTCACTGCGTACGAGCCGGTTTCGTGGATCGACGCCTGCGTGCTACCGCCAGCAGTGCAGCCGTTGCAGCGGTGGCAACAGCGAAATGCACCGTGCCCGCCTCGGCGGACCAGCGGCTGGTCCACAAGCGCTGGTCAAACGCGACGCCCCCAACGGCATTCACCAGCCCGTGCAGCCAGATGCACGGGATCAGGCTACCTCCGCCTATGAGCCATACCCGCGACATGACAAACGACAGGCCAATGATCCCCGCGGCGTAGAGCGGGACATAGGTCAGGAAGGGAACCCCGCTTCGCCAGTCAGCGAACATGGCCATGATAGGCAGGTGCCACAGCGCCCAAATGACTCCGATGATAAGCGAGGCGCGCGCCTCGCCGCCCTGCTCCAGGAGGCGAGGCAACAAATAGCCGCGCCAGCCGCCTTCTTCCCCGAGGGGGCCGGCGCCCATCAGCGCAGTCGCCAGACCGTTAAAAATCGAAACGGGGAAGATGGTCAGGTAGAGGAGAACGGCTGGCTGGCCATGCAGCCCTTCGAGGCGCGGCTCGTAGCCAAGGACGAACGTCAACAGGAGCAGCGCCAGAGGAAGCGGCAGCAGTGCAGCCGCGTAGGCACGCCAGCCGCACCGGGCGCGGACGAACCCGCGCAACCATTCCTTGAGCGATCCGACCGGCGACATAGCTGACAGCAGAGCCGCAGCAATGCCGGGGGCGAACGACCCGGCATACACCGCCCTGACCATTCCCGTCGATGCGGTCGTCGTGGCCGGACGGCCTGTCACCAACCACGCGACGATCCAGATCGACCAGCTCAATGCCAGCGTCAGCAAGACAAACGCCACCGCACCCGGCCGCGCACGGCCGGCTGTAAGATCAGCCATCACAATTTCCTTGTTATGCAGGGTTTTCGAGTAAATGATTAGCGTCGATGACGGAGAACTCGCAGGCCCTTCGTCAAGGCGATGTAGAGCAACCCCGTCAGCAGCAGCGCGATCGGGATCGACCACCAGCCAAGCAGTTCCTGCGAACCGGCGGAGCGCGCGACGATACCGGCACTGACCGTACCGTCGGCGTTACGGAACAGGCCGACATGCTCGCCCCACAGCGGTTTAAGGATGGCCATACCCGCAAAGATGGCGAGCAGCAGGTAGCCAAGACCGAAGCCAAGCGCGATTGCGGTGCGGCGCGAGCCGGCCAGAACGGAATGGGAAAGGCCGCGAGCGATCGTGGATGGGCTGTAGCTCCGCGTTCCACGCTCGATCAACTGGTCGGCGATCAGCGGACGGAGGTAGTGCGCGGGCTGTCCGAGGCGGGACAGAGCCAAGTCCAGCCGCTCCAGTTCGCTGCCGCCCGATCCAGCCACCATGCTTTCCGCGACATGCGCCTCTAGCTCACCCCGCAATTCGGCCGTCTCGGAACCAGCGCGTGCAAGCATGCGACCCACCTCGGCAAAGTACGCATCCCAGCGAAGCCGTGCAGCAGGATCAGTGAAAGCGTGGGTCATGCGGACTCTCCTGGCAGGAGACGATCGACGGAGGCGGCGAGCTTCGACCATGACGGGATCATTCCCCGCAAAAGCTGCCGGCCCTGGATCGTCAGGGTGTAGTATTTGCGTGGTGCACCCCCATCGCCCTCGGCGAGGCGGGACGAGATCAACCCATCCTTCGCCAAGCGCAGAAGGAGTGGATAGAGAGTCCCTTCCGGCACGTCGATCGCAGCGCGCTTGGCAATGCCGGAGATCAGCTCGAAGCCGTATTGCTCCCGTTCACCGAGCGAAAGCAGGATGACGAACTCCAGTACGCCTTTGCGTAGCTGGACCTCCCATTTGCTGATCGCATCTCGCGAATCGTCTGATTGCCTTGTCATGCAAGGTTATTGGAGCAGCTTAGCTTGTAATGCAAGGTATCGTGATCGTCGGACGGCCACATAACTTATCGCCTCAACCGATCGGCACCACGACGTTCTCGATTTCGGACCGCAAAGGAGAATGTCCTGACCTTCTCTCAGGCGGTTGCTCATTGGGAGGTGCCGTCATTTCTCCAGTTCATAGCTGGCTTCCAAATCGCGGTCGGCAGCCTTGGTGGCTAGAACGCCCAACAGCATTAGACCCGTATGCAGCAGCATCAGCCACCACAAATTCGATGTGACGGCATATCCGATGGTGAAGGCCAGAGCGGACACGATGCTCCCCGCGAATTGCTTTGGCGTTTTGAAGCCGTGCGCCGCGCCGTAGGCAAACGCTGCGATGATGATTGCTCCCCAGAGGCCAGCCATCGATTGCAAGTAGAACAGCAGAAAACCTCGATAGAGGATTTCCCATCCGCCTCCTACGGCCAAGGTGAGGAGGAGAAATAGCTTCGCCTCACCCGGCGTTTCAGGAAAAATCTCGCGCCGTGCGGCCTCTACGTTCGGCCGCGCGGGCGCAGATTTGTTGCCCTTGCTCAGTCCCAGGACCGCAAGGAGCAAAACCGCGAGACCAAGACCAATCAGCGATGGGGTTGACGTAGGAGCAGCAAGACCGAGCGCGTGAGCGGAGCGACCTTCTACCAGCCAACTGGTCGCCAGAAGAATGAGCATCCCAGCCACCATGCCGATGGTCGTCCGGTATCGAGCAGTTTTGGTCTCGGCGGTAATCCGTCCCGATCGGCTGCGCCAAAGGGCACGAACAGGGACAACGAACAGCAAAAGGAAAGCAAGAAGATGATCCAGCAACACGCACCTATAGCGAAAGGCCAGCTAGATATGAATGCCGGCATCCAACATGAATGTGCGATCGGGTCGGCATGGGAGGTGTCATCACTGCGAGGCTTGCCTCGGGAGGCCGGCTTTTCGATGATGCGACTGGAAAGCCATACGCATCGCCACGGCGAGCAGCCAGATGATGAACGGCAGCTCGGCGACTTCCAGCAGTGAAGCGATGCTCTCGCAGGTCGATATTACCGTAGCGGGCACCAAACCCGGCATCACCAGCATCGCGCTTGACCCCAGTAGCCAGCCCAAACTACCCGCCAGCTCGCACAGACCGATCAGCTTCGGAACGAAGTCGCTTCGGATGATGAGCAGGCCAAGGGGGAACAGCCACAACCCCCAGAAGATGCCGGCGATGCCAACGCCCTGACCGTGCAGATGGATCATCAAACCAGCGAACGCGTCGCGCTGGGCCGGAGTGAAGGCGCCTGCGATGCCCGGATCGAGCGCCAGTGACAGCGCACCGAGCTCGGTCAGCAAATTGAGGAACATGATCGGGACCGGAACGAGCGCCAGCACGAACATTTGCCGCGCCAGGTTGGCGCCCACCGGCTTGAACATGCGATACATCTGGATCGCGAGGAACACTTCAATGGTCTGATAGACCGCCTCGCTCAGCATGTTCAGACGGATCATGGGCTCGGCGGCTGCGATGCGCATGGCTGCGCCAGCCGGCCCCGCGCCGTCGATCAGCTTGCCCGGATCGAGCGCGAACGACACCGGCGCGATCAGGGCGTCGAGTCCGTACAGGAGCGCTGCTAACGGAACGAGCTTCCGGAATTCTTGCATGCCTGCTTTGTTCAACGCGGGTCTCGCCGGTCGCTTACACCTGTCGCGGCGGTCGGGCGCGATCGCCACGGGTCCGCGGGCTCACCGAAGTAGGTGCGAGCAACATAGCCCCAAGGTATGATGAAGGGGAACACCACGACCATCAGCACCGCGACGAGCGTGCCTGCCACGGCCTCGTCGATACGGTCCGCAGCCCAAAGTGGCAGCGCGATCCGGACCAGCCAGATCAGCTTCCACGTCATTTCAAAGAACAGGAGCGGCAGCATCTTCAGCGGGTATCGCAGGCCTAGGATTGAGAGAAACCCGAGCGCACAGAGCATCGAGAGGACGACGCCGTGCATCACCTCCAGCGTCGGGCCGCGCGCGATGAGCGGCGGTGCCATCTGCGAACCTAGACCGAGGATCAGCAAGAGGTAGCCGCAGCGCAGCAGATTCAGGCGGATCACGGATGGCTCGGTCATGCGAATAGTCCCGGTTCGTTCTGAACGATAAGATGAGCTCATAGAGAGCTCGGCAACTCCATTTTTATCGATGGCACATCACCACCCGCCGCAAGACACGGTCGCATCACACGGCCAACTTCCACAAAGCCGAGTTTTCGAAGTACCTGCCCCGAGGCCGGGTTGTCTTCGAAATAGCCGGATGTGAGAACGGGGAGACCGACGCATTCGAAGCCAAAGGAAACAACCGCTCTGGCCGCTTCGGTCGTGATCCCCCGCCCCCAATGCGCAGGCGACAGCCAATAGCCCAACTCGGCGCGGTCAACACCGTCTTCGGGCGTCAGGCCGATCGTACCGAGAAGCGTATCATCGCCTTGCAGGGTCATGGCCCATACCCATTCGGCAGGTACGACCTGTTCAAGGAAGAAGCGCGCATCAGCCGGGCCATAGGGATGCGGAACGCGCGCGAGGCGACGGGCAACCTCCCAATCGCCGACGATGCCGACAATGGCTTCCACATCCTTGTCGTTTGGACGGCGCAAACACAGCCGCTCAGTAGCCAAAACAGGACGATTGGTCAGGGACAGATTGTTGTTCATGTTCATCCACTAACCCATGGCGAAGGCGACAACAGCTTCACCCTGCCTCCTATTTCTGGACTCCTTGGGAAGCGCACATCGAACCGCCTGACTTATTGGCAGACGCCACCCAAGCGCTGGCTGCTAGGGCCCGCGACGTAGCCGATCTCTTGCCGCGTCGCCTTCGCGATGCTGTAGCGTGCGAGCTGCGTGGGATCGTTCCCCGCCTCCACGATCCAAGCCGCAATCTTGCCCGAGGGGGTATCCACCTCCTCGCTGCCGACGACCCGCGCGGTGAAGCTCCCGAAGCCTTTGTCATATTGCCAGAATGGAACGGCGTAGGTGCCAGCTTCCTTCAGCGGCAGCGCGGCGAAGGTCAGGCCCCACAGGTTGCCGTCCCAAGTCGGCCCGCTGAGTGGCACATTGATCGGTGTTGAGCCATTCACCGTCTCTTTGGTGCCGCGAATGCTGCGCTTGCCATAATGCACACTCACCCGATGCCAGCCCTTCTCGGTTCGCTCGTGTCCACGCTGACTGTCCATCCTGATCGGCAGCAGCGTCCTGCGATCGACAACGAAGTGGTCGCGCATGTCGAAGGCGCCGTTGCCGACCTTCTGATGCACGACGATGTCCCACACGGGCTTGCTGCCCTCGCGCGATGCCGTGATCGTCTGTAACGTCGTGCCGATCGGCTTGCCGCCAGCCACAATCGCGTAGCACGTCGAGCCGGCTTGAAGGCGCGCGCCTTCCATTTTTGGTGTCGACGCGCCCGCTGTGGCGAGCAACGCCAGCAAAACCACCGTCTTCATGAAACCTCCTTTGGAAAGGGTGAACCGGCTCGGGCATTTTGCCACATGACCAGAAGAGGGATCGCCGCCAGCTCGATCGCCAGCGCCGCGAATTGGATCCCGATGCCGCCCGCGCCCGGGATGGTCGTGATGGCGATGCCGATGATGGCAGCGGCAATGACGACGGCCGCAAGCCACAGGACCGCCGCCCGGCGCCATCGTCGGTCGAGGATGGCCCAGGCGATGAGGAGGTGGGCAGAGCCGAGCAAGAGCAACAGCACCATCAACGCCGGTGTCGCCGCGAGATACGCGTCAGCCAAAGCCTGGCCCCGGGTACCGCCAGCCGCCAGCGCGGCATGGTAGGGGTCGTGCCCTGCAATTAGGAGCTTAACTCCTGACAGCGCACATCCGAGATGGAACGTGGCGATCGGCACGAGCAGTCCGAGTGCGAGCGCATGGCTTGCCAGTGCAAACCGCCCATCGGCATGAACCGGGAGGCGGCGCCACCCGGCTATCAGACACCCGACCGCGAAGCCGAACGACTTGCCATCCCGTAGGGCTTCGTCGAACTCCGCCTCCATCGCCCGCCCCCATTCGCGCCCGTCATGTGGAAGACATCGCAGCGCCAGGCTCATGACGACATGCGCCACACCCGCGCTCATGCGAGCGACAGTCCGGATGCAGTGCCGCCCTCGGTCGCGATAGATTTGGCGAGAGCGGATCCGTTCGCTGTCAGGCGGTAGGCGTGGCGCGCCGGACGCCCAAGCTGCACGGGTTCATGCCACTCTGCCTCTGCCAGTCCCTGCTCAGTCATCCGCATTAGTAGCGGGTAGAGCGTGCCGGACGATAAGCCGGTATCCTTCATCAGATCATAGCCATGACGCCACACCAGCGGCTCCGCCGCTAACGAGACGAGTACCTTGAGCATTTGTTTTGAAGGCTGACGTTTGCGGATCACGCGCCGCTTACGACATATGTAGATTTAAGAGTCAAGAGGTGCTGACTGGCATACTTGGTCATTCATCCTCCACTGCAGCCGCTTTTCGGCAAGCCGAGCTTTCCAAAATCCTGATCGAGACCGTCCGGAAACTCGATTGTTGGCCAATGAGCGGCACGTGATTTCCCGGTTTTGGCATGCCCCGGCCTTCTAAAAGGCCTCAAAAAACCAAAACCCGCCTTCGTCGCCACCTCGATTGGGTCTCTCGCCGAGTTTTCGGACGGTCTCGTTCCCAATCGGGGAAACCGCCGTTAAGCGAGCAGCGAGAACGAGTTGCCGAAGTTGTGCAACAGAACCGGCAGCAGCAGGCTCCCTGTCCGCAGGCGCAGCCAGACGGCGATGAAAGATGGGATTGCCGTCAGAGTCATCGTCATAGGATCGAAGGAGAAGCTGCCGTGCGAGAAGCCGAAGGCGTGCGCCATCCCGAACAGGACACATGACAGGACTGCACCCCAACCCCAATCGATGCCGAGGAACCGCTTCCTGCCGGTGAACGCCTGATCGAGCGCTAACAGCAGGATGCCCCGGTAGAAGGGCTCCTCCTCCAAGCCCGGCAGGGTCAATTGGAAGGCGACCTCCTCGCCGCTGGACCGGCCGCCCGGAAAGGCTAAGGCGATGACGACGAAGAAGGCGCAGTAGAGCGCCGCGACCGGCAACGCGGCCTGCAGGCTGCCCGGCTGCTGCGCGGTCGTGAAGCCGACGCGGTGAAAGCCGAAGGCCGGCAATGCGGCGATGCCGAGCGTTGCGGCCAGCGCTAGGAGCTTGCCTTGCCAGTTCCACTCCCCCCCGATCAGGTCGGGCAGCAATCCGTAGGCGCGGGTTAGAAGGGCGTCATTGGCCGCTACCAGCAACGCCGCGATCAGCAGCCAGCGCGGGGAGAAGCGTTGCCGATCGGCGCATCCCACCATCGTACCCAGGACAAGGAGGATCGCCAGCGTTCCCCCCAAGCCGATCAGTCCGTTCACGCGCTCACCTTCATCCAATGCAAAGGCGGCGTGCTATCTTCGATAGGGCAGTGCGCTTCCTCAGAAGCCGGCATTTCGCTCCTCAAAACCCGGCATTTGCCAAATGCGTGCCGCTTGGTCCGCTCTGACGGCGGTAATCGCTGGGTGTGCACCCCTCGATCGCTCGAAAGGCGCGGTTGAAGCTGGCGAGCGAGGCAAAGCCGCTGTCGAGCGCGATGGTGATGAGTTTTTCGGTCCGATCCTGGTCGCCGAGCAACCGACGCGCCTCCGCGACCCGACAGTGGTTCAGGAAGGTGCGGAAATGATCGTAGCCCAGCTCGTGATTGATGAGCATTCGCACGGTGCGTTCCGGTGCCCCCATGCGGTCTGCGAACGTGGCGAAAGTCAGCTCGGGATCAAGGAACACCTTCTCGGTGTTCATCAAGATGGACAGCCTGCGGTTCAGTTCGTCGTTATGCCGGGGGATCGGCGGTGGTGCCGCATTGGCCGCTACCTGCCCTTCCTCCCTGACGCCGAACGTCAGCACGTCGGCACGGACGACGAGCAGCCTACCTACCAGCCACAGGCCGAAGGCAAGCGCCATTACGTTCTGGGTCATGGCGAACGCGAGCGGACGCCATGCGAAGCCAAACAGCGCGTCGGCCGCCAGGTCGATGAACAGCATCCCGCCGAGCAGGACCGCGACCATGATCCGGGCGTCATCGCGTTGCTCGATCAGGTTGCCCTGACGTTCGGCGAGAAGTCGCCAAACCATATGGCCGACGATCGTAAAGCCCAGCGGCACGAGCAGGAGCGATAGCCCCTTACCTGCGAACGCTTCGCCGAGCAGCCCGCGATCCAGTGCGGCTATGACAGCCCAAGCTAGACCGACGCGAAGAACGCCGCCTTTCAACCCGAACCGGCTATCGAAGCAGGACAGGCAGAACCACCATAGGAAAACGACGGTGAAACCGCTCACAGTATGAGCGATGGTGCCGACGATCCCGGCCGGGGCCAACACAGCAATCGGCGTGTTGCCGATGACGAAGCCGACGAGGCACAGCGCCAACGGGGGGAACAGAGTGGCGGGCAAGCCAGCCTGCCGGCGCTGGCCGAGCAGGAGCCATGCCAGCAGAAGGATTGTGCCCACGGCTCCTGCTCGGATCGCGGCGTCGAGTTGGCCGATGTTCATCCCGTCACGATACGGAAGGGCGTGGCACCAAGCCACCACTCCCTCAATCGGAGGCTGTCTGACCGTCGATATTCTCACCGCCCGTGAGTTTCGAGAACCGTTTTCCTTTCCCAATCAACCCATCGTTAGAAGGTTAAGCGCACCCCTACATCAGCGTTGCTGCTGTGAAGCGTCCGCGTCGCTCGCTCACCCCGGGCATCGACACCATGAAAAGTGCCGCTGTCGAGCCAACGATATTGCGCCGTTAAAGCGACATGTGGCGTCACGGGGACGCTGACATCAGCCATTGCCTGCCAGGCGAAACGGGTATCCTTGATGTCGAGGATTTGAGAGGGCGGAGCGGATGGGGCACGCGCCGGCGCAGCGAAGGTCGTGAGATGCCCCTGGGCAGCGCCGAGACCGGCCCCGATGTAGGGACTGACTGGCCACCGTCCCTTGAAGGGCTCAATATAGGCATTGGCCATATAGCGGGTGACCCGGTTCTTGCCGCTCTGCGGCAGAGTAACCGAGATCGGGCTGATTGCCGAATAGTGGCTGGAATGATTTGGCGGTTCTTGCCATCCTTCATTATCCTTATCTTCGTCAGGCAAAGCTTCCGCCTTCCCTAGAGCCCGTGCCAGCGTGATGGCCTGAGCTACGATCATATCGCACGCAGCAACACGTTCGGTTTCGAGGCAGGCGTGTTGCCAACCGTCGATGAAAGAGGGTTCAACCCCGTTTGCGATCAGGCCATCAGCGAGGCGTTTAACGGTAGCATCGAGAGCTTCGGAAAGCGGTACGGGAGCAGCGATAGCACCAGCAACCGCGCCGCTAGCGTGCAGCATGAGCTTGAAACCCAGGTCTTGGCTGAGGGACATGTGCCCATCGTCGGCCATGTCAGGCCGCTTCTTCCGGTAATCTGCATATGCACAGTTAGAGCTATGCGGCCTTGAGCATGAAATCGACGTGGACGGCATCATAAGGGAAGACGACGCCATTCTCAGCGCGATCGACGACGCCGGCGTTGATGAGGGCGAGCATGTCGCCATGCACGGCTTTAACGTCCCGGCCGAGCCGGCGCGCGACTTCGCGAATAGCGAGAGGGCCCTGACCGGTCATCGCCCGGATAATGTCCCAGCGCTTCGGGCTAATGGTTTTCCAGAGCAGATCGATCGATGCGAAGGAGATGCGCTGACCCTGTGGTTCGCCACGAAAGGCAGCGGCAAGCCGCTCTTTTGCTTCGTCGATCGAGGACACGCCGAGCGTTACTGTGTTCATTTTTCTGCCCTCCAGCTTGCTACGTCAGACCAAAAGTCGGTTATCAGCGCGTCGATGCCTTGGAACGGGTAATCGACCTCGATCGCGCCCAGATGCTTGTGATCGCCTTTGCCCGCCTCGTTGTCGTACCGCATGACACATACTCCGGCATCCACCAGCGCCAGGCGGTATTTGAAGCTATGCGCGCTGCCTGGAACAGGAGCGGGCAGTTGCCAAACCACTAGCTCCACGAACGTAGTTTCGGAAAGCCCGATCCGCTCGCGCAGGCGTAATTCAGCTTCCATGTTGGAGTTTATGACAACAGTATGTTGTGTTGTCAACAGCTCCAACAGTTCGGTAGGGTTATTGCGGGCGAAAGGCCGGGCAGTCAATACACCGTGATGACCGAGAACGAACAACAGCTCCTCGCTGCACTTGCCTGGATGTGTGAGCAGTATCTCAGCGATGGTACGGGCGCGCTCGATCACAAGTGCATGAGCGCGGGCGAAGAGGCCGTCGAATTGCTTGCCGCATATGGTCTGGTTGATCCGTCAGGTAGAGGCGGCGCATGGACCTCGGCAGGCAAGTCATTGTTGGCTTCCACCTGATGAATAGAAACGCGCTGCTAGCATTAAACTAACGTTGCGAAACGGTTCCCTTTCGCAACGGCGGATATCGCCCAATTGCCGCCGATCAGCCTGCATGCGACAACGCAGTCTGAGAACGCGGAAAGGGCGCTGATGTGAACGAGCTTCGGGGAAGCTGTCATTGCGGTCGTATCCAGATCGTTCTGCGCGATGCACCGATCGAGGCGAGTGACTGCAACTGCTCGATTTGCAGGCGGACTGCTGGACTCTGGCATTATTGCTCACCAGATCTGGTGAGCGTTGAAGGTCTCGGAGTGGCTTACCGGCAAGGTGATTGCGCACTCAACCTCTGGCATTGCGGTGGATGTGGCTGCACAACCCATTGGACGCCGACAGATCCAGACCACCCGCGCATGGGCGTCAATCTAAGGATGTTCGATCCCGGGGTTTTGGCCAGCCTGCCGCGACGAATGGTCGATGGAGCAAGTTACTAGCAGGATCGGGCTTTAACGTCCGCTCACCACCGAGGCTGTGTGAAAACGTGCTGATATGCTATGATCGAGGCCTGATTTGGAAGGCCGGTGATGGGGCGTTTCATCGAGGGTTGCGATCGGCGGATCTGCTGAGCCGCTCGATCGGACCGACGATCGCAGTCGCACTCGATCCAGACCCGCTTTCTAGTGGAAACGCGCGCTGAATGGACATGCCGAACGATCCGGCGGACTAAAGCGTGGTCGGTTATATCTTGTCGGCGATCGTCCCAAATTTAATGGCAGAGCTTCCTAAGGTTACGGTTCGTCGTGACGTGTACTCGACGCAAGCTCTGCGCTACATCACTCCCCAAGGAAATATTCAGCCAGCCTCATCTGAGCTAATCCGCGATGGTAATGCACTGGCAAACCTGCGTGCGCATGACCGTAGAAGGCACGGACAGAACGAGCGTACGCGAAAGAGCCAGCTCACTCGCAGCCGATACCGTCCCCGTCACGATCGAGCTTCCGTGAGTAACCGGGTTGTCCTGCTTTTATGGGCGCCGCTCCGGCAGCGCGCGCTGCGGAGCAGTTAGCGTAATAGGTACCGTCTCCACCACCAGTAGCGAAGGATTGGATCCGGGTGCGACCACCAGTGCCCGAACTACCGCGCTGATGACAGTGATAGCCCGTGCCGCCCTTCCGGTCGGTATGACAACCCTTTGCGTTCAGCCCGCCGGGTGAAGCCGCCGCTCCGGATGCCACGAGCAACACGGCAGTTCCCAATAGCCAGCTTATTTTCATACGAACCCCCATTTAGATTGGCGTTTTGGTCGGAGAAAGCCCGTATTTCGCGGACGGTCAGGGACTTGCAGGCAAAGTAACGTGCTCAAGGCAGCGCGCTCAGTTTATTCACGTTCGGGCCTTGTCTGCCAAAACCGTTGGGTGGCGATCAAATTACTGCATTGATCGCTAAAAACTTCTTCCTCGCCAGCGGGACCGGACCGGCCGGTTTGACGATTGCCGCACCGGCAACCCTGACCACTTCTGGGCGGCCGTCGCAGTCGTATGTATCATCGCCGGCTTCATGGTCCCTCCGTAATTTTTTGTTACCAACCCGTTCGACGTCCGTCGCGCAGGTCGCCGGAGCGATTGCCCGCATCGCCCAGCGCCGATCGCCGCACTTCGAGCGTCACGCGGTCGCCGCGGTTACGGATCCTCACGTCTTGCGGAGCGATACCATTACGCTTGGCCCATCGATCCGCGTCGGCGTCCGATCCGAAATCGCCCAGATCGTCGAAATCCCATCCACTCATTGTCGCCTCCCGGCCGAAAAGCCTCCGGGCATGCGCGTGCCCGAAAGCGGAATATCAGGATGATGGATCATCCTAGCGCAAAGGGTAAGTCCCGGCGTCACAGCGGCACCGGGTCGTCGGTCATCATCCGGGTCTTGAGGTTGCCGTCGGGGCGACGATGAAGATCGATTCGGGTTCCGACGTGCGGTTGGAACGTCATCAACTCGACCACGGTCTCGTACGCGGTGTTCGGACCGAAATAGCGCCGCGGGCCGTGCCAGTTCCGGCCTTCGATCAGCCGCACGCGGTAGGTGTCGTGCGACGTGGGCGCGCTCACCCTGTGGTGCGCTGCGATATACCGACATGGCATGGTGACCGCTTTCGGGAGCGATTAGTTGCACGACGGCATTGGCGTCGTCGGTGATGACGCTCAGCCGGCTGGTGAAACGCTTCATGCCCAAGCGTTTGGAAACCGTCACGCTGCCCGATTGCGGGAAGGGCATTGAGCGCTTGAAATCGGGGATCCAGCGTTGTCGCTCGACACCGCCAAACGCGCCGAACGTGCCGAACGCGGCTAGAACAGTGCTCAGTGCGAAGGGTAGCGAACCCGGGCGAAGGCGCGCGCGCTTGGGTGAGCGGTACTGGCCGCGCCCGCAGTCTTGCCCTCGGTTGATCCGATCGAACCACCCGGCCTTTTCGCTGGCGCTTGCGATCCAGCTCGCGCTTTCGAGCGGGACGTCCTTGTTCTGGTCAGCGCGGCTCTGCTCGACTCGCGACTTCTTGCTGTTCCAGTATGTGCCGCTCAGTCCCTGCCTCTCGCGGTAACGCGCCCGCATATAGTCACGGTCGTCAAGTTCCATCGTTATCCCCTCCGATTTGACGGCGCGTTGCGTCCAACAGATGATTGCTCAAGCCGAGCCGGGCGCGCCTTGCTGTGGCGTCGACCCTGGCTGCGCGATGGACCTGCCGCTCGCAAATGGCTGCGACCGGTCGCTTTCACGTGTAGAGATGCGAGTCCCCTTCATACCGACCGGGTCCGTCTCTCGATCGCGGCGCGGCGTTCCAGGGGCGGTGCGGGGGCGCGGTGTACCGCTTCTAGCACGCTCAGAGCGCTCGGACGGCGTGTCGCCGGGAGCTCGATGATCAGATAGCCAGCGGCTCTTGTAATCGCGTTGCGCTTCGCGTCGCCGGCGGCGTTGTGCGTCCGGTCGTCGAGTTCGACCAGCGCGATGACGCGGCCGCTCGTGCGGTCCTCGAGCACATAGTCGACCATCTTTTGCGAAAAGCGCCCGCGGGTCGCCACGTGCTCGCGGCGAGCCAGTCCGCGCTTCGGACGGATGATCGCGGCCATGCAGACTTGCGCGTGGACGCGCGCCTCGGGAACCGCCTGTTCAAGGTAGGCGATGGTCTGGCGCTCGACGCCGGTCATCAAGGGCTCCCCGTCGACCGGCGATGCCCGGACGCTCTTTAGCAGTTGGGCCAAAAGCAGCACGATCAGAACGATGATTCCTGGCAGGATCAAGGATCCGGCTTGCGACAAGAGCGCGTTCACGGCGCCGACCAGTTCGTATCGTCCTCGCTTGCGCGGACGGTTTTGACTTGCCGTTGCACGGAGAGATCGACGCCGTTGCCCTTGTGCGCGCTAAAGGTCAGCAGGCGCGGAATGGTTGAGCGGCGCGCCTTGCCGGCGAACGTGCCTGCTCTCTCGTCCCAGGCCTGCCCCTCCATCATCCGGAGGCGGAAGGTTCCGGCAGGTGCTGGAACGGTGACGCGGTCGCGGGCGTCGACATAGAGCGTCAGCACGGGGCTTTTACTGGCGGGGGCAAGCATCTGCACGACGACGTTGTTCGCATCCGCCTGGACGCTCAGGCGGCTTGTGACCGTCTTCATCTTCAGTTTGTTCGAGACAGCGACGGTGCCGCTCGGCGGAAAATTGTCCGATGTGAGAAACGCCGGGGTCCACGCCCCTGCCCGGTATCTTGAGACAGCGGCGAGCACCGCCAGCACCGTGATCAGGCCGAGGACGAAGCCGAGTGCCAGGGGTACGAGCATGCCGCCCCGGACGGCCGGGATCGCCGCGAGCCCCTCATGCTCCGCGGGGCTTTCGGGTTCGTGCAAAAGCGCGGACCCGCTCGGCTTTCGTGCACCGGGCGGGGGTTCGAGCGTGGCAGATGGCAGCGACATCGGTTACAACTCCAGTCCAAGGTCTTTTTCGGGAAACGGGATCTCGACCCCGCGCGGTTCGACCTCGATCCGCAGCTTCGTCAGATCGAGCGAGGGATCCCTCGCGGTGTGCGCAGGCGGAACCGGATTGAATACAGGCTCGGCACCGCCCGTCCTGCCCGGGCGGGTTTGGCCTGCGTCGCGGCCGGGATCGATCGCGAGCGCACCCGTCGTCTCGAGCGCGGACGTCTTGCCGCCTTCGTTGCGCAGAATTGCCGCGGTCAGTTTCTCGCGGTCGTCGGTGAACAGCCGGATGTCGTCGCGGACGCGCGTGACGGTGACGTTGAAGAGGCGCTGGTTGGAAAGGTTGCTCTCCTTGCTCGACATGACCGCGATCGCATTGTCGCTGGTCATGCCCTGGGCTGCGTGCATGTTGAGCGCATAGGCAAGGCTCAGCCGCTCGAGCATCGGGTCGCCCGATTTCAGTTCGTGGATCCGGCCGTCCGCCGCCTCGAGCGTCAGCCGGCCGGGCTCGGCCGAGAGGACGCGGGCGGTCCCGGCGTTTTCGAGCCCGCGCTCCTTGTCGTTCTTCGTCCAGCGGATGCGGTCGTTTTCATGCAGCCTGATCGTCTCGCGCGTCACCAGCTGCATGGCATCGGTCTTGTCCGCCGGATCGAGTCTTTGCGGATCGAAGCTGCGGACCTTGCCGCCCACCATCACCTCGACCCGGCCCTTCGCATCGATCCCGACGATCTCGAAGGTGCCGGCCGGGAGCCCGATCGAGCGGAGCGCAAAGGCAAGATCGATCCCCTGCCCGACCTTGTAGCTGTGCGCGTAGCGCAGCTCCTCGCGCGTCATGTTGACCTTGTCGAGGACCGGATAGGCGACACCCTCGCCGCTGAGCGCGCCTTGCCCCCGCAAGCCGTCCTGGATCCGTTCGTTGAGTTCAGCGCGCGCGACGCGGCCCGACGAGAAGACGGAGGTGTTCGCGCGCTCCTCCTGGGAAAGCCCAAGCCAGTGCGCCGCGGCCGCCTCGACATGCCGGGGATTTGCTATGACCTTGGAGCCGAGCACCGCTATCGCTTCGCGGACCTCGCCCCGGTTGGTGAGTGCCGCGACGGTCCGCAGCTGATCGGTTCGCTGGCGCAGATTCTCGTCCATCCGCGCCATAGTGATGCCGCCCGCCTGTGCCATGGCGAACGCCTTGCCGTGATCAACCGCGGTGATCTGCTGGCGGTCGCCGACCAGCGCCAGGCGGTCGACGCCGAGCGTGTTCGCGATTGTGACCAGATCGTTCATCTGCTCGCTGCCGACCATCGAGGCTTCATCGAGCATCAGCACGGTGCCCGTAAGTTCGGCGCGCGCCGCCTCGAACCCCGGCCCCTCCCCCGCATGCGCCTGGCGGATATAGCTGTTGATGAACGCCGAAAGCGTCTTCGCCTCGATCCCGGTATCCTTGCCGAGATCGCTTGCGGTCCGCTTCATGATCGCAAGGCCCAGGACCCCCCGGCCCTCGGCTTCGGCGACGCGCGCGACGCTTGCGAGCATCGTCGACTTGCCCGCGCCCGAGACGCCCTGGACGGCGACGATGCGGTCCGTGGAGGCAACCAGCAACGTCGCGGCCGCGAGCTGCCCGGCATTCAGCGCCTTGTTGCCGGAGACGGCGTTCAGCCGCTCGATCGCGGTATCGGCGCTGACGATCGGGGTCGCGGCGCCCCTGCCCCGCTCAATCTCACCAAGGATAGTCATCTCGGTCGCGATCGCCTCGGGCGTCGTCACATGGGTCACGACATTGTCGATCCGCTCGGTCTTGCCTGGGATCAGCCGCTCGGCGCGGATGAGTTCCGAGATACGCTTGTCGACCATAGGTGCCGAGACGCCCTTCAGCCCAAGCTCCAATGAGGTTTTGGCGACGTCGGACACGGCGAACGCCGCTTCACGCTGGGCGAGGATGCGGACAGCCGATGCGACCGCGTGCTGGCCGCGCAGTTCGTCGGGAGAGATGCGCAGACGATCGATACCGCTCGTGACGAGCGGGTCGCGCGGCTTGAAGACGTCGCCAAGCGACTGTGCGAGGCCGCCCAGCGTTTCGCGGATACGCTCGAGCGTTGCCGGCTTGGCATCAGCGATCGTCGGGTCCGCGTGCCCGATCGAGCCAGCGACCAGCGCCCTGCCGTCGAAGCCCAGCGCTGCCGCGCGGGCTTGCCATTCGCCGCGCAGCGCGCCCTTGTCTTCGACGTTCAGCTTGGGATCGCGCGTGTTGGTGCTGACGCGGTCGACGCCTTTCGGGTGTTTGATGTCGAGCTCGGCGACCTTGGCGAGGATCGTCTCACGCCGCTGGCTGAAGGCCTTCAGCACCTTGTCCGGCACGCCCTTGATCTCGAACTGGCCGTGCTTGCCGGTGACGCTCGTCTCGTAGCCGATCCTGGCGAGCTCGATCCGGAACTGTGCGTGATACGCTGCTCCGATCGTAGCGTTGTTCTTCCACAGTGCGCGGTTGTGGAGCGCCTGCCAGACGCCGTTTGCCATTTTCGTCATGTTGGCGATGACGACATGGATGTGACCCTGCGGGTCGAGCGCGCGGCTGGTGTCGTGCTGGAAGAGCGCATAGACGAGATTGCCTGTCCTGACCGGCTCGCCCGCTTTGGTCCGCTCGTAGGTCCTGCCTTCGGCGAAGGACTTCTCGACCCAGCCCATCGTCGCTTTGACGGCCGTCATGTGCGCGGCGAGGATCCGCTGGTCCCCCGCCACATAGGCGAGCACGCTCGCCGATTTCGGCATCGAGAACGTCATGTCCATGCCGGCCTGCCGGTTCTGCACCTGGCCGACCTTTTCCCCGTCCGGCATCTCGCCGTTCAGGATCTTCTCGAACGATTCCTTCGAGACCTCGCCGGTGAGGCCGGCGTCCTCGGCGTGAGGGCCGCCCCATTCGCTCGCCTCCGCCGAATGCTCGCCGGTGTAATAATCGTCCTTCGCGAAATAGTTCGCGGCGCCCGATGCGGATTTGACGGAAGCCGAGGAAAGCATCGAAGGAGCTCACATGTCCATGTCGTTATCGAGGTCCGGGCTCGGCTCGTGCTCGTGGTGGCGATGGTCGTGATGATGGTCGGGCTCGGTGCCCGCGCCCTCGCGCGTCTCGCGCAGCAGCTGGTCTTCGTGACGGTTATCCTCGACGCGCGCTTTCTCGATGTCGCTGGATGCCTCGCTTTCGTTCGGCCGATTGTTCTGTCCGGTCTCTGCCGCCTTGCCGTGGATTGACGACTGTATCCGGAGCCCGGCCGGCACCTTATTGACGCTTTGCGCGCCTCCTCCGCCTGTCCTGTCGGCGGCCCCCGGGATTGCAATTGGGTTGGTTGAAACTGCGTCGCCCGCGCCTCCCGCTGCCGGCCTGCCCGGCTGGACAGGATCCAGCATCGCGTCGGCTGCGATCTCGGCTTCCGAACGTTCGGTCGTCGGTGTTTTCCCGTCGGCCTCGCATTCATCCTTCTCTGTTGCTTGCACCCCCTGATCCGGCCGGGTCGGCGTATTCTCGCGTCCCCCTTCCCCTCCTTCCTCCGCGTGTCTCTTCGCCCGCTCCTCGGGCGGGACATATTCAGCCGGCGTGAAGTCCGTGCGGGGCTGGAAGCCGGGGGCGATCTCACGGTAGTGCCGGTAGGTCAGCGTGATCGGGGCGGCTGGAAAACCGTTTGGGAATTTAACGAAGCCGTGCATCGAGGGCAGGTTCGTGATGTCGTCGGGAAGGACCAGCGGTTTGACCGTGGTGCGCGGCGTGAGTGTCGAGGCGTCGCGCGTGTTGTTGTAGCCGTAGCTATAGGCTTCATCGACCTCGCGCACCTCGCGGCTGCCGATGAACTCGGAGCATTTCTCGGCCGTCGTCCGGTCGGCGGTCGCAAGGATCAGCTTGGTCCGCGCCAGCCCCGTTAACGACGTGGCGCTTTGCAGGCCATAGGTTGCGACGAGCTTGTCGAACGAGTGGATGCCGAGGACGAAGGCTCCGCCATAGTTGCGTGCGCTTTGCAGCCCGTTCTCGATTGCGGGAAGGACGTGGAGCGCGTGGACCTCGTCGAAGAGATACCAGGTGCGCAAGGCCCGGGTCTTGGGCAAGCGCATCAGGCTGTTCACCGCAAGGTTCATCCAGAGCGTCATCAGTCCGCGGGTGAGATCGAGATCGTTGTAGCTTGCGGTGATGAAGAGGATCGAGCTTTCATCGTAATTCCTCGCGATCCAGTCGCGGATCGAGAATGGTTTGCCGTCACTTAGGCTCGGATCGGTGAGGAAGCGCAGCGCCTGGCCGTTGACGTTCAAGACCGAGCGAACCGATTCCGCCATTTTGGACGCTTTCTCGGTCGTCAGCGGACCCGCGACGGTGCCCTCCAGCTTGGCGTGGATGCGTTTCAGGTCGGCGGTCATCAAATGATGCGCGATCGCGGCGTTCGTCGTCTCGCCGTCTTCCTTCAGCTTGATACACATCTCGACGAAGAGAACGCGAGCGGCGTTCTGCCAGAAGGGTTCCTTCTCATCCGGGTGCGACGGGATCAGCGCGGTCGCGGCCGACAGGAAGTCGGCATAATTGTGGCATTCGTCGAAGATCGTCCAGGCCGTGCAGCGCTCGTCCATCGGGTTCAGGATCATGTCGGTCCCGGGGTTGTAGAACGTCTCGACGAAGGTGCCTGTGAGGTCGAAGATGACGGCGCGGTGGCCGTGCGCGCGAAGTTGCTTCACCAGCGAACGAAGTTGCGTCGTCTTGCCCGTTCCCGTTGTACCAACGAGCATCGTATGGCTTTGTTCGAGCCGCCACGGATAGGGGATACCGGCGATAACATAGGGTGTATGGATGCCGTTGTTCGCGCGCTGGGCGGGCGTCATCGCGACGACGTGCTTGGGCTTCATCGGCTGCGGGCGGATGCTTGCGCATTCGCGTGCGAACTCCCGGCGATTGAAGGCCTGAACGGCGGTATGGAGAACCTTGAACGTCGACATCCATGCGCCGCGTTCGTGGCGCTCTTCGAGCACTGCTTTTCCGCGGTTGCGCGAGAAGTTGACGAACCAGATGATCAGCGGTGTCCCGACGAACGTCGCCATCAGCGCCGACCCGATCAGATATTTGATCGCTTTGGCGACCGCGATCCGGACGTCGTTTTGATAGGCGACATAGCCCATCGGCACTCGTACCTGCTGGCCGGTTGGCAGTGTCAGCGCGATGATGTGTTCGCTGCTGCCGCCAAGGAAGGTCCACAGGCCCGACCAGATCCGCATCAGGATGAGTTGCACGTCATGGTCCTGGAGGCCGAAATAGAGCAGCCCGCACAGGACCGTGATGAAGACCGTGGACCAGATCTGGTACGGAACCCTGAAGCCCGCGAAGGTCATCTTGAACTCGTGGGTTACGAGCTGTGTTCCGCGGGTGAAATTGCCTCCGTTTCGCGTGACCTTGCCGCGCGCCGATGCGTGATGAAGCGTCGCGGCTTTGCCGTTGTAGCGGATGTCGTCGCTACGCATGGTAGGTGTCCATGCGTTCCTGAGCGATCAGCGGGAGTTTGTCGGCGAAGTCGGCGTGTTCACGCGTGATGATAAGATCGAGCGCGGCCTGGGTGTATTCCAGGAGAATGAGCATTCGTGTCACGTTTATGGAGCGCGCAGCGGCAAGCAGCGGAACACCCAAAGCAAGTGCCGATCGGGCCATTTCCGACCGGCTTGCGCCGCGCTGGGTAGCGATCGCGTCAAGCGCGTCGAGTTCAGTTTGTG
Source organism: Sphingomonas sp. (assembly GCA_965217805.1). Classification (GTDB taxonomy): domain Bacteria; phylum Pseudomonadota; class Alphaproteobacteria; order Sphingomonadales; family Sphingomonadaceae; genus Sphingomonas. Next base: position 196,328 of record CBDCJJ010000005.1, read on the forward strand.
ATACGCGAAAACTTAGGAACTGATTGGTCATGTTCACATCCACATCAGTGGATGGTGGGGTTTTCGCATCTCCGTTATATCCGCAAATTTTGATCAGGGGAAGCCCCGCTTGCGATCACGGGTGATAACAGGTCTTTGGTAACGAAGTCAGTGGCTTGGCAAGTTTTCGCTCCCCCGATCACAGGTGATAACGTGATCACAGGTGATGAACGCTGTCGTTTCAGGCACTTACCTTCGCGGTCGCCGCATAGGGTGTGCAAATCCTAGGGACTGTCCTTGTCGTTCTGCTGCTCCGGGTCCTGTTGTTCTGATCCGTCTCGGGATTTCCGGTAGCAGCCCTTGGCGGTCTGGCCCGAACTGGGGGTGGTGCGGAGCGACACCGTCCTCAAATGTGCCGGCCGTCAGGCAAGGCACATCTATTCTCAATCGCGGCGGATTGACTGTTCCAAGCCCGGTTGTTCGTGCTGGTTTCAGGCGCATGGTTCTGTTCCTTCTTGATGCCGGTCTGTTCGTTCTTCATGGACGTGCCGAGAGCGATGATTGGTCGTAACGAAAGAGGTCAATATGCCGGTAAGTCTCGAGCGCGAACGTGCTGCCATCGAAGCCGAACACGGGCGTCTTCTGGAGCGGCGCAAGAAGCTCGTCGAACGCGAGCGCGCGCAGGTGATGAAGATGGTCGATGATGCGGGTTTGATGAAGGTCGATACCGACCGGCTCTCGGCGCTGTTCGCCAGGATCGGGGCACTTGGGTTCGACGAGACCGAAAAGCGTCTGGCTTCCTAGCGTTCGTTATCTTGCCTACGGGCATGCGGGGCTCGATGCCCCTCATGCCCGTTTTGGCCCAAAGCAAAAAAAGAAGGAGGAGCCTTTCGGCCCCTCCCTGCCATTGGATCAGTATTCGTCGCTCATCGCGCCCGGGACGGTGTGGACGATCCGGTCGATCAAGCTCAGCGGCAAGGCGTTGTAGTCACCCTCGTCGATGGCGATGTGACCGATTTCTTCGTCTTCGATGATGTGCTGGTCGAAGTAGCTGTGGAGTGCGCGCCGCTCGGCGACTGCTACTGCGTTCAGGTAAGAAGTGATGTCCGCGACTGCGATGTGCGAATGCATTTGCATGATAGCCTCCATGGTGTCGTAATTGACATGCTCATGGCGTCATGCGTGTGGCAGCCGGGTCAGGGACCACGGGCTTTAGACCGTGGCCGCGAAGCGGGCGGTGGGGGTGCCGATTTTGTCGCGGGGAGGAGCGTAGCGAAGCGTAGCGGAAGCCCGCGGCAAAATTGGGGGCACCGCCGATCCTTGACGCGGCTGCCACGCGCATGACACCCTTAAAAGGCTGTGAGAGATGCCCCCTTGGGATTGCCGGTTGTCGTGCCAGGTGGCGAAGCCGAGGCGTGGTCCCCTCGTGCGGTATTCGCGGAAGAAAAGTGCAGTCAAAAAAAGGGGAGTATCGGTTTCCCGACACTCCCCTTCTCTGTACTCGTCCGATGGAGGCTAAACCCAGACGAGGCGCGTCTACTCCGTATCACGCGAATGCCGCGCGAAACAATCGAGCTGGTCGAGATAACGGCTATGTCCCCGGTCATTCAGACGAACGCGAATCCCCGGTTGTGCCATGCGGCGGGCAAGGTTCTGGAGATCGACGCTGCCTAAGGTATCGGCACTGAAGCCGAGGTCTTTGAGCAGCGCGTAGGCGTTGGCATTGCTGAGGTTCATCTCGTCCGATCCATCGAGGGTTCGAGAGACGCTGATCTTCAGATCGTGCGTATCCGGACATTTCCAGAAGCGGATGTTCAGGCCGCGAAACTGCGCTTCCTCGATGACGCTGATAACCTCCGGATCGTGGTCGAACAGCACTGAGATGCTCGCCATCGACCATGGACATATGCGTGCCTCGAAAGCGTAGGGAAGCGGGTCTTCCACGCCCTCGTAAATCTCGTCGACAAGGTGATCGTGATCGCGGGCAAAGCGTCGAAAAGAGGCGAGTTGACGCGCGTCTATCGTAGCGGGTTTCGCAGCCACGGGTGACTGAACGGCAACGGAGAATGTGATCGTCACGGCAATACTCCCAATTGATCAATTCTCCCGGTCCCGCTCCCCTTTGACTGTTGGGCTTCAGGGTCGTTCATTGGTGTCGAAATCGTTCTGGGATAACTTGGTGCGCGGATACCCGCTCGTCAGCGGCGATGGATGACACCAGGCGAGACGATGGAGGATGTTTTGGGTGGCGACCGGCTCGTGATTATCGGCGCGTGCGATGCGTAGCGAATGGGCGATCCGTAAGGGATCGCCGTGACGCGAGCGAGCCGTGCTGCGAGGCGGGGACTGGCGCCGTTGGTCGACCGCGAGGTCCCTCGCCTGCGGCGCGATGGGGCTCGATGCCCCGGAGCGCCGTTTGCGCGACGAGAAAAAAAGGGTAAGGACTCCGGTTGCCCGGAGCCCTTCCCGATGTGTCAGGCGCTGCGCTGTGCGCGGCCGGTGATGGCGCGCTGCTCGGCGATGCGGAAGACGTGGACCGGGGTGCCTGCGCTGCGCAGACGTTGCGAGAGGTTCGCCTGGATGCCCGAGCCCTCGCAGATGATCGCCTCGACCGGGCCGAGCGAGATGATCCGTTCGTTGCGGAGGAAGGCGCCGCGCAAGCCCTTGCTGCGGTCGAGGCGGAACTGGATGACCTTGACGTCGCGCGCCGCTGCCCACGCGGCTGCAATCGCGTCGCAGCCTTTCATCTGGGCGGTGGTTGCGAGGATCATCTCCGGGATGCGGCGCTTGATCTGGTCGAGCCTCGCCCAGAGCATCTCGTGGTCGGACCAGTTGCTGCCGCCCGAGAACGCCACGACCGGACCTTCGGGCGCGTGCTGCTCGCGGCGTGTGCGGGCGCGTGCGGCCAGATAGTCGCGTGCGTCGATCATCGAGGCGTTCAGCTTGCTCGATACGCGGCTTCCCTTCATCGAGGAGAAGGACCGTCCGGTTTCGACCCGGTACACCGCGGCTGCGTGATCGCGCATGCATTCCATCGCTTCGCGGCAGGCTTGCAGCGTCTGGCAGTGCAGCTGCGTGTCTTCCAGCTCGTTCGCGTAGATTTCGCTCGGGTCGTAGGCGCGCGCCATCTCACCGAGTTTCTTCGCCGCGTCGTCCTCGCGGTTTTCGATGCGCTTGGCGACCATGTGGAAGCTGTTGCAGAAGCCCCAGGCGAGATCGGTCGCGAATTCCTCCATCCGGGAGTCGCGGAAGACGTCGAACAGTGTCTGCATCATCATTTCGACGGCTGCGCGGGACTGTTCAGGGCAAGGCATCGCGATCTTCTCGGCATCCTCGACAACCGACAGTTTCGCCATTTCGTTTGGTTCGATGAACGTGCCGGCGTAGGCGCCTGCCTGCTCGTCGTCGTCGAGAGTGTTTGCGACGTAGCTTGCGAGAGCGGCGAAGTTGCTGAACTTGGACATTATTGCCTCCGAAGGTTTGAGTATCTCATCTTCTGATGAGGCTTTTGAATTCGGCATGCGGCGGTTCGGGCAGTCAGGGACGTTAACCGGGAAGCCGCGTCCGGCGGGTGGTGGGGGTGCCGATTTTGTTTGCGGGTTGGAGCGTAGCGGAGGCCCGCGGCAAAATTGGGGGGACCGCCACCCGCGGGGCGTGGACCCCGGTTAACGCTTGCGAGTGGTGGAGCCGATTTTCTCAGGCCCGTAAGCGGAGCGAAGCGTAAGTGTCGGGTCTGTGAAAATTGGGGGACCGCCCGTCCTTGACTTCACTCCAACCCCGCATGCCAAACTTGGCCTTCACAAAAGAGATATTTATCTTGTGTGCAGCGCCGGTTCGGACCGAGCGGGTCCGGCGCTACGCGCCCCACAAGGGCGCACGGTGCGAACGGACCCGCGAGGACGAACCGGCGTCTCCGCAAGGCGATCGCAACCCGCAAGGGCGAAGACCCGCAGATGCGGGGCTTCGGGCGGCGCAGCCGGCTAGAGCGCCGGTCCCGCCAAAGCGGGATGCGCCAGATCCTTTTCCGTCAGGCAGGCTCGCTTCACGCGCCGTTACCGCACCATCGACAAACGCTGCTAATTCTTGATCTCTGTCAACTTGGTGTGTCCCACGAAACACTGCTAGCCGATCCGCGGAATTTCCTCGGATCGATCACGGACTCCGGGCACAATACGCCTCGTCTCAGAAGGGACAATCGGGGTCCGGAGGGGGTCGTTCGTCGAGGAAGCAGCGGCGTGGACAGTGCAGCAGCGGGTGGTCCCGGTTTATGAACGGCAGTCCATCTAGCATGACAGGGATCGATGCGAGCCGTTGGCACGGTACGTTGTCGATGTTCGTAAAGCCGCACGGGATTGCGAGCGGCGATAATGTCGTCCTGTCCTCGTCTGCGGCGTCTTGATCGAACAGTTCGGGATTTGGCGGCATGGGGCCTGCTCCCTCGATCGTCGGGCGTGAAAGAAGGGCGACGCATCAGCGTCGCCCTCCAGGCGGTCAGTAGAATTCGACCCGTTCGGCGACGATTTCGCAGCCGTAGCGGTCGTTGCCGTCGTTGTCCTGCCAGCGGGTGTAGTGCAGCCGTCCCTCGACCGCGACCAGATCGCCTTTCTTGCGATTGGCAGCGATGGCTTTGGCGAGGCTGTTGAAGCAGGTGACCTTGTGGAATTCGGTTTCCTTGGCGGTGAAGCCGTCGCTGTCCTTGTAGCTGCGCCCTTCCTTGTTCAGCCTGAGACGTTCGGTCGCAACGTACATCGTGGTGATGGCGGTGGACGTCGCCTGGCGCATCTCGGGGTCGCGGGTGATCCGTCCGATCAGGTTTACATTGTTCATATTCTGCCTCCTTGCGGGTCCGGTGGCTCCCCCACCGGGTGTCACCGAAGAGCGGACCCGGGCGGGCTCGCCGCACCGTAGCGCAAGCGGAGGGGAACCCCTTTCGCGGGGGTGGTGCGGGCAGCCGCGTAGCGGCAACACGGCCCCGCTAAAGGGGTTGCGGTGAGCCGGACCGGGCCGCAGGTGACAGTCGCCCGGAGGGGGAGCCACCGGACCCGCAAGGGACGACGGGGCAGAGTATGAACCTGCGGTGTGACCTTCGGGTAGCGGACGATCCATCCGCGCGCGCCCCTCCCGCGATCAGGCCCGGTTGCGCTCCAGCGTCATCATGAAATTTGCCGCGTGGTGACGATCCCGGGCTGAACATGGCGCAGCGACCGGAGCATCGTCACCGTCGAGCAAACCGAATTCCACAGCGCCCGTCCGTAGTATTGGAACTTGCCAAGGCCGTCGCTACCAATCGCTTCGCAAGCTGGCGCCCGTGGATCAGAGCGCGTTGGTGAAATTATGCAGGATCACGATCATTGCGAAGAGGCAGACCTGACTGGCGAGCAGCCAGCGGACGGTGTCGTTCTTCGCTGTGGCGATTTTAGTGACGACCGAGGCGAGTTCGGCTTTCAGATAATCCCTGGTGACCAGATCGGCGCGGGTGACGGCGATGCTGTCGCCCAGGGCCGATGAGATCGCATCGGCGGGCGGCTTGGCCGCGCCGGCATGCTCGAGATCGCGGGAGACTTTGAGGCTGTTGAACATGGTCGCCATCGTGACTGGCCCTTCTAGCAGATAGGAAGACGGCTGAAAACGCGCAAAGGTTGCCGCATGCGTGAGGTTCTTGCCGGACAAGGAAATGGGGACCGCCTCGGGTGAGGCGATCCCCGTAAGGGACGCGGGCGTGCCGCGAGTCCGTCAGGCGTCTTCGCTGACGGGTTCGTGGCGCCGGCGACGCGTCTTGGGCATTTGCTCTTCGACCGGTGCGGTGGTCGTGCCGAGGCCGTCGCCATCGTTGCTTCCGGCACCGGCCGGATCGGCGTCCGCGCCAAAGGGCGGCAAGCCGTCGTCGCCTTTGGGCGCAAGCGCTGCCGATACGTCGCGGCGCTTTTGCTGGCGCTGCCAGACGATGTTGTAGCTGCCGTCGTCCTGGCGGAACGCCGAGATTTGAAGCGGGGTGCTGAGCGAAGGATCGTCGATGCGGCCGTTCAGGAACGCCTCCCCGGTGTTGTTCGAGGTCAGCTCGAAGAGCGCGCCAACCTGAACCCAGGTGCGCGACGGCGTGAGCGCGTGGATTTCGTAAGCCGGCGCCTTTGGATTGTGGCTCCTGACGGGCTTCAGCGCGATCGTCATCGCAACCGCGAGCGTGCTGATCCGGCCCATGAAGATGCCGGCGTCGTTCTGCTTGATTGAACCGATGTTCATTTCGCCATTCCTTTTTCTCGTCTCGAACCCCTTGTCCTCGACACCTTCTTGCAATCCCCGCTCCCCTCCTCGGCCCGCTTCAGGGACGAGCAGGGCGCTTCAGCGCCCCTCATCGCCGCTCGTCAGCGGCGATGGATGACCGAAGGGGTCGTTGAAGGGTAGCCTGCGGGCTCGATCGCGGTGCGAGGCTGGATCCGGAGCGGTGGCACTGTGAAGTCCGCGTCATTGAAATAGCTCAGGATCGCATCGTAGGATCCGAGTTCGGCGACTTTAGCGGCGTCGATGACGGCGCGTCCTTCCTCGTCCGCGGCAAATCGACGTGTGGATCCCTGGCCGGAGCACGCGCGCTCTCCAATCTCTCTTTTCTCCGGTTCCGCTTCGTTCGGGGTGGATGTGCTCCGGCCTGCGCCAAGCAAAAAAACGGGCGACGCTGTTAAGCGCCGCCCATCCTGCCGGGTCCGTTTCCGTGGGGAGCGTTGGCACGGACCCGATCCGGTTTTCGCCGTGGAGCCGCGCGAAGACCGAATTCGTGATGCTCAGGCGATCGCGGCTCAGTACCGAGGGCGAAGCTCACGCTTCGTTCGACACGTTCCTTCGATTATCGATGATCACGCCCGGTAAGGCGCCATCGTAAGCTCCGTCGCATTGGGGGGATCATTCGGACCGTCGCGTCGGTCGAATCTTGTGCTTGACGATATTGCTGGCGACCTGGCGGACGGTCGTCGCGGGCACCGCGGCGATGATCCGGTTTCCGTCGGGTCCGGCGCGGACGTCGGGTCCGATCCAGGTGAACTCGTTGATGTCGTTCCAGACCAGCCGCGATCGGTCGTCCAGGCCGAAGGCTTGCAGAAAACGTCCCGGCAGCGGGATGGAGGTCAAAGGGGAGTAATCCCGCGTGGTCAGCGGCACCGTCAGGACGCGCAAGCGTCGCCGATATCGATAGGTAGCGACCACCATGCAGGGACGCAGCTTGGAGCCGTCCTCGTGCCCGCGTTCGTGTTCATGGCGCCAGAGATAGAAGTATCGGATGACGTCGCCGGGAAGCGGTTCAGTCGAGGTACTTATCGTTCTCGCAGGACTCCGCGCTGGGTTCGACGGTCCGGATGGCGTGGATGGCTTCATCGCTCAACTCCTCGGGCGAGAGCGCGACATGATCGAGGCGGGAAAGGCGTTCGTACTCGGCAGCGGGTAACATCACCACGCGGGCAGCGCCGTTACGCTCCACCGCGATCGCGTGCGTCATCGCTTCATCGTAGTAAAAGCCAAATCGCTTGGACACGTCGGTCGATCTGACCTTTTCCATTGCAAGGCTCATGCCGGTCTCCTCACTTCTTGTTACCAGGCCGGGGATCGATGTGTGCCCTGCACCGCCTTAGGTGAGGACCCGCTCTGGTCCTGCTGATGCGTACAGCCAACCATCACCGGGATCCGTAAAGTCCACAAAATTGACTAGAGTCCGTATAGTCGGGTCCTCACCGCGATCAAGCCGGCAGGACGGAAAAAAGGGATCGCCTCACGAGAGGCGATCCCTTGATCGCGGGCGTCAGGCGTCTTCGAGCACCGGTGCGGTGGTCCTGCCGAGGCCGTCGCCGTCGTCGCTTCCGGCACCGGCCGGATCGGCGTCCGTGCCAAAGGGCGGGAAGCCGTCGTCGCTCTTGGGCGCAAGCGCTGCCGACACGTCGCGGCGCTTTTGCTGGCGCTGCCAGACGATGTTATAGTTGCCGTCGTCCTGGCGGAACGCCGAGACCTGAAGCGGGGTGCTGAGCGAAGGATCGTCGATACGGCCGTTCAGGAACGCCTCCCCGGTGTTGTTCGAGGTCAGCTCGAAGAGCGCGCCAACCTGAACCCAGGTGCGCGACGGCGTCAGTGCGTGGATCTCGTAAGCCGGCGCTTTCGGATTGTGGCTCGTGACGGGCTTCAGCGCGATCGTCATCGCAACCGCGAGCGTGCTGATCCGGCCCATGAAGATGCCGGCGTCGTTCTGCTTGATTGAACCGATGTTCATTTCGCCATTCCTTTTTCTCGTCTCGAACCCCTTGTCCTCGACACCTTCTTGCAATCCCCGCTCCCCTCCTCGGCCCGCTTCAGGGACGAGCAGGGCGCTTCAGCGCCCCTCATCGCCGCTCGTCAGCGGCGATGGATGACACCAGGCGAGACGATGGAGGATGTTTTGGGTGGCGACCGGCTCGTGATTATCGGCGCGTGCGATGCGTAGCGAATGGGCGATCCGTAAGGGATCGCCGTGACGCGAGCGAGCCGTGCTGCGAGGCGGGGACTGGCGCCGTTGGTCGACCGCGAGGTCCCTCGCCTGCGGCGCGATGGGGCTCGATGCCCCGGAGCGCCGTTTGCGCGACGAGAAAAAAAGGGTAAGGACTCCGGTTGCCCGGAGCCCTTCCCGATGTGTCAGGCGCTGCGCTGTGCGCGGCCGGTGATGGCGCGCTGCTCGGCGATGCGGAAGACGTGGACCGGGGTGCCTGCGCTGCGCAGACGTTGCGAGAGGTTCGCCTGGATGCCCGAGCCCTCGCAGATGATCGCCTCGACCGGGCCGAGCGAGATGATCCGTTCGTTGCGGAGGAAGGCGCCGCGCAAGCCCTTGCTGCGGTCGAGGCGGAACTGGATGACCTTGACGTCGCGCGCCGCTGCCCACGCGGCTGCAATCGCGTCGCAGCCTTTCATCTGGGCGGTGGTTGCGAGGATCATCTCCGGGATGCGGCGCTTGATCTGGTCGAGCCTCGCCCAGAGCATCTCGTGGTCGGACCAGTTGCTGCCGCCCGAGAACGCCACGACCGGACCTTCGGGCGCGTGCTGCTCGCGGCGTGTGCGGGCGCGTGCGGCCAGATAGTCGCGTGCGTCGATCATCGAGGCGTTCAGCTTGCTCGATACGCGGCTTCCCTTCATCGAGGAGAAGGACCGTCCGGTTTCGACCCGGTACACCGCGGCTGCGTGATCGCGCATGCATTCCATCGCTTCGCGGCAGGCTTGCAGCGTCTGGCAGTGCAGCTGCGTGTCTTCCAGCTCGTTCGCGTAGATTTCGCTCGGGTCGTAGGCGCGCGCCATCTCACCGAGTTTCTTCGCCGCGTCGTCCTCGCGGTTTTCGATGCGCTTGGCGACCATGTGGAAGCTGTTGCAGAAGCCCCAGGCGAGATCGGTCGCGAATTCCTCCATCCGGGAGTCGCGGAAGACGTCGAACAGTGTCTGCATCATCATTTCGACGGCTGCGCGGGACTGTTCAGGGCAAGGCATCGCGATCTTCTCGGCATCCTCGACAACCGACAGTTTCGCCATTTCGTTTGGTTCGATGAACGTGCCGGCGTAGGCGCCTGCCTGCTCGTCGTCGTCGAGAGTGTTTGCGACGTAGCTTGCGAGAGCGGCGAAGTTGCTGAACTTGGACATTATTGCCTCCGAAGGTTTGAGTATCTCATCTTCTGATGAGGCTTTTGAATTCGGCATGCGGCGGTTCGGGCAGTCAGGGACGTTAACCGGGAAGCCGCGTCCGGCGGGTGGTGGGGGTGCCGATTTTGTTTGCGGGTTGGAGCGTAGCGGAGGCCCGCGGCAAAATTGGGGGGACCGCCACCCGCGGGGCGTGGACCCCGGTTAACGCTTGCGAGTGGTGGAGCCGATTTTCTCAGGCCCGTAAGCGGAGCGAAGCGTAAGTGTCGGGTCTGTGAAAATTGGGGGACCGCTCGTCCTTGACTTCACTCCAACCCCGCATGCCAAACTTGGCCTTCACAAAAGAGATATTTATCTTGTGTGCCCCCGCGCCGGTTCGGACCTGAGGCGAGTTGCGCAGGAAACTTGTCTGGGAATCCAGCGGATGCGACTTGTCCAGCGTCAGTCCCGCTCAACCGGGGCAGCGCTCAGCAGTGCGTCGATGATTCTGGCAGTAAAGCCCGGCGTCAGCCGCCCCGCGATATAGCCGGCGTTTTGAGCGAGCGGCCGGATATCGAAACCCGGCCAAGTGAAGACGTTGTATTCGGTGACGACGACCCTGCTGTCCGCGGACACGCCCGCGGCGTGCGATACGGGCGCCGGCAGGGCGACTGTATCGGAGCGTCCTTCCCCCTTGGTCGTTAGCGCGGCGACGCGGTAGCGCCGGCCCTCCACGCCGACGACGACGACCAAGCGTTCCTTGACGCCTTCGTCGCGGCCTTCGGCCGCCTCTTTGGTAAAGAGATAGACATAGCGCAGGACATGACCGACTTTGGGGAGGTCAGTCGTTCCACTGGTCACGCGCGATCTCCTCGTCGCTCGGACGCGACGCCTCGAATACGGCACGGTCCTCATCGGTCATGTCGGTCGCGCGAACGGCGCTCAGGTCCATCACTTCCAGAAGGCGTCCGGCTGCAACGGCTTCGAGGTGGCGGAAATACCCGACCTCGGCGATGATGTGCCGTTCGCGGCCGTGGCTGGTCAGAACGACGGGCGTTCGTGTCGACAGATCGAGGAACTCGCCGGTGTTGTTGTGGAAACGTGTCAGCGGAACGCGTTGATGCGTATCGACCGGATTTGCAGCTGTCATGGACGACTCCTCAACGATATAATTAGCAATAATTGCCATACTGGCAAGTTTCGATGTCCTTGCAAGAGGCATCTCGCGTCTACCCTAACGGGAACCGCGATACGCGGGGCGCTTCGAGGCGCAGCCGGGTCAGCTTTCGCTTTTTTATCCCTCTGGTCTTTCTGGACTATTATACGCTCGCGTTCACGATCTTCGCTCGGCCCGAGCGCAGTCTTGCGGCGACAGCGCGAAGCGCCTGTTCGCTCGCCTGGCTATGGCCATCGTCGGCGATCAGCGCCTCGAGCGATTGTACGCGGAAATTGATCGCCTCGGCGATGGCAAGGATTTCATCGGCTGTGAGGTTCACTACGCTCTCCGATGCGCCGATCGCCCGATCGCGTCCAGCAAAGGGAAGATACTGTTCCTGCACGGGAAAGCCATGGCGGAAGGCGTCTTCGATTGCGTCCCGTATCGAGACATGATCGAGCCGGAGATCGCGGGTCACGCTTTCGTCCGGTGAGAATGCCGGACTGTCGAGATCGCCGTGCGCGAGCGTGATCGCGACCGGGGATGCCGGTGCATACCGACGATCTCCTCGGCCGCGATGACCAGGATGTCGCCTCGGCGAACCGTCGCCTTCGACAAGGCGGCTTGCCGTGCGCGGTGCTAGGAAGCGCGTTGCGCACACACGAGCTTTCATCCTCGCTTCCTTGCACCTCCTCGATCCTTCTTTCCTTGGCTCAAGGGGTCCGCACGGGTCTGCTCGCGATCCGCCTGCGGATCGCTGCGTCCTGGCGCGCGAGTTTTGCGGCAAGTGCCCGGATCTCGGGAGAGCGGATGCTTTCAAGGCGTGCGAGCGCCTCTTGGTATCGCCGTTCGTGGTTCGTGGTCCAGTTGCTGGTGCCGCGGTGGAAGCCGTATTCCGCGCCGACTGTGAAAATCACTCCGTGTTCGGCGTTTGCGCGGATCGACTGGATGATCTTGGCCAGCGCTGCGCGTGTGGCGTCGCGGGCGGCGATCATCCGGCGCAATTCGAAATCGACGATGTTGCCCATGTCAATTCCTCGCACGCGCGGGAGGTCTGGCGCCAATGGCCTCGATCTGGTCGGGCAGAAGCACGAGGATCGAGGGCTTGATGCTTTCAGCGAGCGCGCGGCTATCGACGACCTGTCGTCCGCCCCTGGTGATCGCAGAGGCATCGAAGGTCGGTGCGGTTCCGCCTCTCGCGTCGGGGATAGCGGTGCCGTGGTCGTGGTACTGGATGTCGACGAACTCGGGCGGTCCACCGTCCCGGTAAGGGCCGAAGTAAAAGGTGATGCGGCGTCCGTCGCTGGTTTTTACCGAGCAGGTAAATCCGCCGTCGGGCACTTCGAGCGCTTGGTGGGGAACGTCATTGAAACTGGCACAGCCGATCGAAGCGGCATCGGCAGCGGTCATGACGGGAAGGTCGGTGATGTTGGGCATTGTCGGTCTCCTTGACGCTCAGGCGGCCTTCCGCCCGCAACGCAGTTCGGCGAAGCGGTCGCGGACGCTGCGAGCGTCGGGGTAGAGGTCGGCGAGTGTGTGGCGCCTGAGGATCTGTGCGCGGGCGTCCGCGATTGCGGCGGGTTCTCCCCAGGTCGGGAGCCGGGGCGGCCAGGTGAAGGAGCGCATCGCGGTTCGAGGGTGCCGAGGCTGACGCTTTGGCGTCGGCGAGGGACTGGAGGACGCAGTAGCGGCACGAAAGGCGCGAACTGCCGTAACGGGTATTGGCTTCGTGAAGCGGGATGCCGCAGGCGGCGTGGGTGGCGAAGACATCGCTGCTCGTCCATTCGACGATCGGATGCCACAGCATCATCGTCGTGCCGCGCACGTTTCCGGGTTTCGCTTAGCGCTGATCCGGTTTGAACGCGAGGGTCCGCGCGCGGGCGGTGCTTTCGTCGCGCCGGAGCCCGAGGACGTTGATGATGGTCTCTCCCGCAAACGTCCGTGCGAGGTGCGGTCCGATGACGTGGGCTTTCGCCTCCGAGGTGCAAAAGCGTGAGGCTCGCCGATGACCAGGGTCCGATCAGGTTGTAGGTCTCAAGTGCTTCGTAGCGCCGCTTGCCGCTCTCGAAGCGCGCAGCCCATCTGTCGAACAGGTCGCCGGCCTTGCGCCTGGCGATGTGGAGCGCAAGCCCTGCCTGGCGAGCGATCCGTTCGACCATGGCCGGGGTCGCATCCCATTCGGCCCGGCCGAGATCGGCGGGGATCGCCGGCCTGAGCGGGGCGGGATGAACGAGTTCGTCGCGTGTCGGCATGACGGAGAACAGCGCAGCGGACGAGTCCTTCCCGCCCGACAGAATGAAGACGACCCGGGCGCCTGTGTTCACTGCGCTGCGTATTTCGCCCGGCATGGCGATCGGCGGGAGCGGAGTGATGAAGCCTGGCGGCAATCGAAGCCGCATTTCAGCGGCCTCGGTCACGCCGTGATCGGCGCGGGCATCGCCATCCATTCGGGTTGGTCGTTCGCGACCGGTTTATCGAATGTGCGTGCTTCGGCAGCGCTGAAGAGGGTTGCGTCGGCCAGACGTCCGAACCCGGTTTCGTTGTTCCAGAAACTGAGGCCGTGCTCGTCGTCGCGCGTCGCCAGCACGAAGCCGTTTTTGCCGTCGTGGAGCGGTGTTGCTGCCTGTTCGAGCAACTGTTCGATGTGCCGTCCGGTGGTATGATAGGTGATGCCGTCTTCGGTGATCGCGGCGCACCCGCCTCCGAATTCGCCCAGGCGCAGCTTGTCGCAGTCGAACGCATAGTCGAAGCCGCAGGGTAGAGCTGACCTGGCGGCGCGGAACAGCAGCTCGGCGACCTGTGCCACCCCGAACTGTTCGCCTGTGAAGATCACCTCGCACATGCCGTCGGCATCCTGCTCGCCGATTTCGATGTCGCAGTCGAGATAGGGAAAATCGGGATCGTCGAAGATTTCGAGAAAGCCGGCGAACGGATTGTCCTTGCCGGGCGGGAACGCTTCGGCGAACCGGGGACCGAGTTCGGCATAGGCGGCCTTCAACTGGTCCTCGGTCGTATCGCTGTCGAGGATCGCGGTCGCGCATTCGGCGGCCGTGATGAGTGCTGCATCCGAGACGGTCATCCGGACCGCGAACGCGGCCTTGACATAGGAATTGGACATCGCGTTGTTCCTTTGGTGATAGTTCAGTGGTCGGTATCGGCGTTGTCGGGTCCGAGGGGGTTGCCGCGCAGCATCCAGCTGACCGGGCGGATCGCGCGCGCCCAGTCGGTGAAGGACGGGATGTGGCCGAGGTCTTCGATGATGTGGCGCTCGGCGATCATCCGTACGGGCACGACGCGGCCATCGCTGTTGGTCAACGTCTGGCCGAATAGCCGTTCGGCGAGATAAACGCCCTCGGCATGGTGACGAAGCGCCCGGTGCGTAGGTTCGGCGAGGATTTTCTTGGACCCGTCGAGCCAGTCATGGATCATGCGGTAATCCTCTGGCGTCCCGCCCCAGCGTTTGACCGAGCTGACGCTGTGGAAATAGCTGTGGGCCATGTTTCACGCTCCCAGCTGAAGCGTATCGGTTTCGAGACTGATGAAGCGGGTCAAGTGCTCGAGCGTCGCTACAGCGGCCTCGACGTCGATGACGAGCGTACCGAGCGCGCCCTCGTTGTTCTCCCAGCCGGCATGAAGCGTCTCGAGCGCTTCGGTCGTGAAACGGTCGAGGGCCTGTTCGAGCGATGCCTCCTCGCTTTCCAGTGCCCCTAGGTGGGTCAGGTGGTAGGCGGTACATCGCGCCGCGGGCATGGCGACCGGCTTCCGGTCCGCGTCATGCAGCAAGATGTCATTGACCTGGCCGTCGTCGCCATAGCCATCATAGTCGATCGTCGCCTCGGTGACGCCGTGGGCGCCTAGGATGGGGCAGAGGGTTGCAAGCGACAGCGTAACCAGCCGCTCGGCATTCGCTGCGCGGTCGATCGCGGGCGGATCCTGAAGCATATCGGCGATCATGCGAATTCTCCCTGGGCAAGACGGGTTCGTGCGGCGTCGGTCTGCTCCGGGAAGGCGGATGTCAGATTGCGGTGCAGCGTCTCGAAATCGGCGGGCCCGAATTGACCGCTGCTATCCGGCCGGGTGGTCAGCAGCGCGCCGATGATCAGTTCGCACGGGTCTTCGCGCGGAATGACCGCGATCCCGTCGTCATAATGAATGGGTGGCGTGAAGCCCGCCTCGATCCAGCTGCCGAGACCCTCTTCGATCTTTTCCGCATAGGCGCGAACGGCTGTGTCGCTGTCATCCGTGATATGCAGCACGAGTGTTCGGTAGGTGCCGAAATCATGGTGGTTGGAATGGCCGCGAAGCGCGCAACCTTCGGGCGGCTTGCCGTAACGCGCGACCAGCGCGAGCTTGTAGGCGAACACCTCGAAACGGTTTATCTCGGCGAGATCCGGGGTGCGTCCGAGTTGAGCGCAGTGTTCATTGGCGGGTGCGCCGCCAAGGTCGATGTCATGGGCCATGGGAACCTCCATTTGATCCTTCGTTGGACCAAATCTTCACTCCCTCTCTTCTTTGATCTGGCGGTTCAGGGAGCGAAGAGACGCCGTTTCGCGGCGATCTGCTGTTCGCCATCGGATGTCCCGAGCGTTTTCAGCCGGTCGGTTTCGAGGCGCGTTGCGATATCGCCGGGCAGGTCGGCATAGGGCCTGGCCACCGCGATTGCGGACGCCGCGGTCGCGAGTTCACCGGGTGCGGTGCCGAACCAGATGAGGCGTGAATCCTCGTCATCGTTTCCGTCCGGCCGGAAAATCTGGACGAAGAACGTATCGAGCGCCCGGTCCCATCCGAGGAGCACGCTGGTCGCTCCGGCCTTGCCGGGAAATTCGTGACGGCTCATCGTCTTTTTCCTGTCGCTGTCATGCGGCCGTTGGTGCGGCACGGTAGATGCCGGCTGTCCAGCTTTCGATCCACTGCGCGGTGATCTCATCATGGTCGAGTTCGCCGCATTCGATCAGCGAGCGGATTTCCGCTTCAGCGGCCTCGATCGCGACCGTCCACGGGCTGTCGTCACGCAACCGCGCCTCCGGCATTGTCGTCGAGATCGGTGATATCCGGGGCGGCTCGGCGGTTCGCATCAGCTGTGCCTGGCACCAGCGATCCATGTGCGCCGCGACCAGCCGGTCGGTCTTCGTCACGCCCAGGCGACGGGCGTCGCGGCGCGCGGCGATCCCGTAGGCCTGGGAATCGATCGAGACGATGCGGCGCTCGAAGGGTTTCAGCCAAAGAAGTGCCGAGCCTTTGACGCCGAAGGCGTGGCAGAAGACGGCATCGGGCAGGACGTTGTCGAGGCGCTCGACGACGGCGACCAGTCCTTCGGGACCGTGGCACGGGCGCCGGCACATGCTGCCGATGCCGATGATCGTTCCGGGTTTCAGGAGCGACGCAATGCCGTCGAGGCAGCGCTCGTAATCATCGGGGGTGCGGCCTTGCAGGACGGGCATCAACCGATCGGCGATGCCGAGATCGACCGCGCGGGCGTGGCATTCCCGGTTGGTCCGGATGGTCCGCGAAATGCGCTCGCGTACTTCGCTGCGGTCATTGGCGACGCCTGCCTCGCAGCAATAGTCGATCGCGGCGAAGCGGCGAAACGGATAGGATGCGGCAAGCCCCATATAGTCGGCGATCGTCCAGGGCAGGCCGCGATATTTGACCATCATGCTATAGCCCGCGCTGTCGAGGTCGAGGCTCGCCAGGCCTTTTGCATTCCGGAGGCTTGAGGTTCGCCAGCCGCGCCACTCATGCCATCCAGCGGCCTTGTGCCATCTCGACAGGCAATTCGCCGAGATGAGCATCGGTTGCTGCATGGCACGGGCACGCGCAAGGATCGCGCCGTTCGCTAGATGCGGGAGCCCCACGACGATCTCGATCGCCATCTCAGAGATCTTCGCGGAGCATGATCGTCAGCATGCGCGTCGTGACGTTCGTGTTCGCCGGATTTTCCGAGCCGTATTGGAGTGCCAGGTCGTAATAGTCGATGACGAAATAGACACAGATGCCGGAGAGTTCGAAATTGCCGCGGTCCCGGGAGGGATGGGCGCCGGATGGAAAGACATAATTCCTAACGCCGCGCATGATCCGCGCCTGCGCGACGATCCGGAAGGCGACATCGTCTCCTCCGAACGCGGCCATGCAGGAACGTGTGATGACGATCCGTGCGGTGCGATCGAAGCCCCGGCGGCAGCGGTCGTTCAGTCTCGCGACTTGCTCGGTGCGCGTGATGGCATCGGTGTCGATCATTGGATTGCTCCTTCGTGGAATTCGGGTGTTTCAGGCAGCGCTTGCGGGTTGGGGGGCTGCGACCTGTTTCGTGATCGGTGCATTGCTTTCAACGCGGACGGCGGCGAGCGCGTCGAAGGTGCTGACCTCGTCGCGGGTGTGGTAGCGCGTCGCATCGACCAGACCGTGGATCGGGGTGCCTGAGTACCGGGCAAAGCCGCTCGCATCGACGCTTTCGACCCGTCGCGCGACAATCCCGACCTTGCCCTCCGGCACCCAGTCTGCCCAGTCACCGTAAGCGGTGGTCGAGACATATTCGCCGATCACGGCCTGGTAGGTGGCGCGGCGCCTGACGATCGGACTGACGGCCTCGGGGACGCTCTCGCCGGTATGGGCGGCGTACCGCTCGGGATGCCAGACGCGGACGCTTTGCCGGGCGGTCTCGGTCATCAGCTTCGCGCCCGGCTGCCCCTTGCGCTCGAACTCGCCGGCAAAGGCGTAGAAGACGAGCGCCCAGTCGACATCTTCCTCGTAGGAAAGGGTCTCGAGGCGCAGAGCCTCGGGCATCGCGGCCTGCCGTTCGCCGGACAGGATGAAGCCGCCATGGCTGGGTGTCGTGACATGCCAGATACCAGGGAGGATCTGTTCGCTCCTGTCGGGCGTGCCCCAGATCGTCTCGGTCGGTGCGGGCGTGGGTCGAAAAGGCATCTCGTCGTCTCCTTCCGTGGATTCGACATGCCCCTCCCCCCTTCTCTTTTCAGTTCAGGGCGATCCCGAGTTCGCCCAGCAGGATGGTCTCGAGCCCGCTTGTCCTCAACTGATCCTGGCTGACGCTCACGACATGGCCGAGTTCGCGCAGCGTCTCGATCTGACGCCGTTTGACACGAATATAGTCGGGGTCCTCGCGGGGGATGATTTCGAGCGCCGTATCGACGATCTCGCCGGTGCGGCCGTCGCGAATGTCGAGGATGAGGTCGGGACGGACCGGCCCGATCCGGCTCATCAGATCGAACAGCGGCCGGGTAAAGCCGAGCGCGATGCCTGAGCGCCGCAACCGGTATTGCAGGTCGAGGAGATCCCTGACGGCAAGGCGCTCGCCCTCGTTATGGACGGCGACGAAATTGGCGGGGCGCGCGATCGGCTGCGCATAGGCGCGAAGCGCCGCATAGCCGTCGCGTGGATTATGTTCGCCGACAACGGCCAGCACCAGATAGGGCGGCCCGACCCCGCGCTGGTGGATGCCGGTATGCCGGATCCGGTTCTTGATCCGGAGTTCGCGGCCTTGGGCAAGCGTGATCGTCGCCCCCGATATGCCCTGCGCATAAAGGAGGAGGAACGCCTGCGGCGCGTGGCCGCTCGGCCATGTCTTTTGGGCCGCGCGAAGCCGCGCGAAGACGATGTCGCGGTCGTAAGGGTCGATATGCGTGTAGAAGTGTTTTGCAAGCGGCACCCCGGGCGCGATTTCGAGCCGTTCGGCAGCGGCGCGCAGCGCCGCGAATTCGCGCGCCATCGATGCGTCGCGGCCTTGGTCCCGATCGAGCGGCGCGACGGTGTTGACGCCGGCCATCGCCATCAGCTGCCACATCAGGCGGGCAAGACGCGGAATGGCGACGCCGCGCGCGCGGTCGTCGGGTTCGCTGTCATCGGGTGCCTGCGAGAGCTTTTCGGGCGCCAACCGGTGTGCCGAGAAAAACCCGTCGGGTTCGTCGATCACCCGCGGGGTCTCGGTCGCCTTCGCCCGCGCGCGCCCGGGCGCTTGTTCGCGAAAGAACGGGCAGTCGAGATCATGCTCGGGCCGGGCTTGCGCCTCGCTGGTCAGCCGGCGCAGATAATAGGTTTCGGCATCCGAAAGATAGGCGGGACTGAGCAGCGGCGGATCGGCGTCGCCTCCGAGACAGTCGCATGCGATCCATTGGTGATGATCGCGTGCCTTGACGATCGCGGTTACCGACGCCCGGTGATCGGCGTCGCTCCCGCCCCCTGTGTACCAGCGCACGATCGCTTCGCAAACGACGGCGGGGACGCCGGTGCGGTAAAGTCGGCCACGGGTATCGCGCGGAACCAGCCACATGCGGGCAAGCCTACAACAGAGTTGACTTGGGCACAATGTTCACGTTACGTTCATTTCCGAAGGAATGCGTCATGCCGCTCAAGCGTTCGAAATTAACCGACGGATTCGATCTCGATCTCGCCCTGAGCGATGAGGCGGTCGACCCCCGGAACCGCCCGACGAGGCGGATGCTCGCCAATGCCGCGATCGGGATGGATCCCGAGGATGCCTATTATGCAGCGCGCGAACTTCGCGAAGCCGTCGAGTGGGTTCATGAAGGCGAGCAGGGCGGCAAGCGCAGGCTGGCGATGATCCTGTCCAATTCATGCGACGATTACCAGCGCTGCCTGTTCTATGCGGTCGCCGGGCGCGGTGTCGTCTTGATGATGGAGGATCTGTTGTGGCTCGAGCAGCTGCTCGAGGCGCGCGGCCGGATCGCAGGCATCATCCACAAGGCGAAGATTGTGCGCAAGCCGCTCGCCGCGCCCTATATCGCTGCCGAGCCCGATGGGCCGGTCGGCAAGGTTCCCGACGATTTCAAGCAAGGCCCGTCCTGGTGGTGGAGCGAGGGGCTCGATGCGGCGACGACATGGCGGCCTTTCGACTGAGGCCGCTCTTCGTCCGCTCGACGATCGTTTATCGAGCATCGCAGGCGAGCCGTTCGCCGCGACGCCATTGTTCCGGTTCGACATACTGTCCGGAATGGATGCCGCGCCTGGCCCCGACCGCTGCGAGGTAGCGCGCGGCGCGCTGTGGATCGTGGCGGATGTACCGGGTGACGGGCACCGCCCATCCCTCGGCGACGAGTTGCTCGCCAATATCGCGGCCGTCGACGCTGACGATCGCGACGAGCCGGCCGTAGCTTTCATCGCCGGTCAGCGTAATGTTGGTCGTCTTGCCGCGAAGCATGCGCGCGGTCGTGTCCTGAGCGAGCTTTCCGCAATCGTAGCAGCCCGAGGCGTTTGCGCACAACGCCTTGCGCTCGACCGCGTCGACGCCTGAAAACCTGAAATCGAGCGAAATCGTATCGCCGTCGAGCGCGCGGGCGCGACCGCTGATCGTTTGGCCCATCGTATTGCTCGGGCCTGCAGCGCCGCATCCCGCAAGCAGGATCACGGCCTTAAAGGACGGCGCGCATCAGGCGCTCCTCATTTCGAGCTCGACGGTGCCGCTTGCGACGTCGCCTCGCATCACGCGAAAGGGTTGCAGCGGATCACCGGTGCGAACGAGCGAAACCGGCTCGCCGGTCGCATCGAGGAGGTGTCCCGCAATCCGGTGGGCGTGACGACGGCTGCAAAGGATCTGGCGCTTGGCGCTTTGGGGCGATGCCTGGGTAAGTATCGTCATGCTATGTCCTTTCTGGACGCGGAAAGCCGAGTGCTCAAGTGAACACCGTCTTGTGGACGCGGGTCTCGAGAACGTGCGTCCATGCCCTCATCTTCAGGTTGCTGATCCGGTAGCGCGGATGATCGCAGCCGGGGGGCGTAAGACAGATTTTGCGGCCTTGCTTGTGGACCGTGAATTCATCGCCCTCATAACCGTCGGTGAAGCTGATCGGCTCTGCGAGCCTGATCTTCATGCCGTGCTCGAGCGGGCGCCGGGACAAGGCCAGGGTCTCGAGACAGCGGCGACGCCAGACGAGCGCGTGCGGATGATCGGTCTCGCCCAGAAGGGCGAGGATGCGTTCGGGACATTCTGTCTGATAGGGCCCCATGTCCTCGTCCATGCTCTTATAACCGAACTGATCGCCGTCCTTGTCGCGCGGGCTCCAGCGGACCAGACAGATGACCGCAGTCGCAGGTCCGTCGATCCCGTTCCTGGCCGGCACGACCGCGGCGTAATAGACGCGGTTTCGCAGACATGAGGCGAGGACGCGCACGCTGCTAATCGAGCCATCCTCGTGGTCCCTCGACCAGTTATACTGCGCATCGAGATAGTCCTTCGCACTCCGGTGCGGATACATCGACGATAACGGCATTGTGAACCATCCCATGGCTGCTCTCCTTCTGGTTGGTGATTGATGGTTGGTGGTTGATGGTTGATAGCCGGCGCATTCAGGCGGCGCGGGCGTAGCCGAGCCCGATGTCGCCTGGGGTCAGATCGTCGACCCGGCGCGGGGGGTGCGCGTAGCGACCGGCGATGTCGTCGATCCGGGTATGGATTTCGGCGTCATCGGGTTCGGCCGCGACGAAGAAGAGCACCGGGACGATCGCCGCCGTCATTTCCGGGAACAGCTGCGCCAGGATGATCGTCTCGAGCCGCCTGGCAACGGTGACGATCGGTTGGGCGCGCTGACAGCGTTCGAGCCCGGATGCCGTCGGCAGATGGTTCATCGGCGCAATGACGTCGGCGAGGCGGGCGAACAGCCCGTCGCGCTTGGCCAAGCCGGTCCGGCAATGGATCAGCGACTGGCGTTCTACCGAGATTGCCTCGAAGGGCACCAGCACGCGGTATTCGTACAGCGGGGCGGGTCCGGTGATCCGGGTGCGCAAGCTGAGGATTTCCATGGTCGGCTTCCTCATGCGAAAAGCCTTTCCGGCTGGCGCGCGGCTTCGCTCAGGCGAAGCGCGCGCCTGAGTGTCTGGGCGAACCGGTCGGGATCGAGCAGATCGCGTAGGGGTGCATAATGGTTGCGCTCGCCCAGGTGATCGCGTCGGCTTGCGACCTTACGGAACATCACTTCATTGCCGGGGCCGAGCGCGCCGAGGCTCAGCTGGACGTAGCAGCTCTTTGTGTGCAGCGTGATTTCGCCCGATGACGCGGGGTGCGATTTGTTCGAGCGAAGATCGTAATCGGCCGCGCTCAGACCAAGCGCGTCCGCGAGACGCTTCATTGCCCTGCGCCCATCGCTGTGAAAGAGCGCCTTGGCCGCTTCGTCATGGACGACGCCGCGATAGGCGAGGCTGAGCAGGGCGGGATGACGGCGGAGTTCGGCGATGCTGTCCATGCAGCGCCGCCTGAGGCGCGCGTCGTCGCCGAGAGACGATCCGATCGCGGCGAGATGGCGGGCGAGCAGCGCGATCGCAGGGTCGGTGTCCGCGTTCACGCCTGCATTGCGGCAATCGGTCATCGCGCTCTCGATCGCGTGGATCGTCGCGATCATCGTGGTCAGCGCGCTTGGATCGAGCGCCTGGGCGTGGCGGAATGCGACATCATAGGGCATGGTAATCTCCGGGTCCTTCGAGCGCTGTCCCGCGCTCGCCGTCCTCCCTCCCCCTCTCCTTGCCTCCCCGGCGCCCCTGCTCGTGCCGGTACGGCGCGCGGGGCCGGTGACGGCGACGCGTCCGCTTGCGCGGCCGGCGCGATCGCGGGCGCCATCGGCGAAGACGCTGGCGGCAGAATGCGTCGCGGTGAAGCGCCCGGCGACCAGCTTCGTCGTGATGATCGCGGTTGCCTCGCCGGATCGCCGGACGGGAAAAGCGCTCCGTCATGCCGCGATCCTTTCGTCTTCGCGGCGGCCGGCGTCGGTCTCCGTGACGTTTTCGCCGGTAGCCGCGTTTGTCTCGCCGGCGCCAAAGGCCTTCAGCCAAGCACAGGCCTGTTCCGCCTTCGATGCGGCCTTGATGATCGCGGATGAATCGCCTTTGAGGATTTCAAGCCAATGGCTGATATAGCTGGCGTGGTTGTTATGGAGTTCGCCGGGCAGCCCAAGCTCTGCGCAGACGAGGCACTGCCCGATCGAGGCGACGAGTTCCTCGAACGCATAGGCCTTGTCGCCGAATCTCTTGCCGAAATCGCGCTCGAGGCGGCCCGGCGCTCCGGAATAATGGACATATTCGTGGGCAAGCGTGCTGGCGTAAAGATCGTCCGACTTGAACGCTTCGCGTCTCGGCATCTGGATATAGTCGCCGATGGACGTAAAATACGCTTGGTCGCCGCCATGACGGACGGTCGCCGGGAGCGAGGCGAAGAAGGCGTCGATCGCTTCGCCATGCTCGGATTCGACCCGCGGCGTTGCGGGTAGCGCTGGCGCGTAGAAGCGCTCGGGCAGCCCGTCGATCTGGTCGGTGTTGAAGACCGAATAGGATTTTAGGAAGCGGATCGTGGCGGCGCGCTCCTCGCCCGTCCGCTTGTCGGCGCCGGTTTCGGTATGGGTTTTCGAGAACGAGGAATAATAGACGCTCGGCGATCCGGTTTCGCCTTTACGCACCTGCCCGCCGAGTTCGCTTGCCTGCCGGTAGGTCATCCAGGTCCGGCTCGCATAGCCGTGGGCGTCGCCGACCGCCCAGAGCATCAGCCTGTTTATCCCTGTATAGGGTGTGCCGCAGTGGCGAAGCGGACGCCCGCCCGCACCGGTCGTTCCCCAGGGGCGCGACCAGGGCAGGACGCCTTGTTCGAGCTTGGCGGTGATGAGGGCAGTGATCTCGGCTGCTATGTCGCGGCGCGGTGTCGATTTGCTTGTCGGACGGCGTGCCATGCTGATTGCTCCCTTCCGCGCGCTCGCGCGCAAAAAAAGAGCCAGCCGGGTCCTTTGGGTGAATCCGGCTGGTCGAGGATGCCGCTCCGGGACCTTATTCGGCCGCGACCAGCACTTCGTCCTCGTCGTCGGTGCCAGCCTTATCGTCGTCGTCGGTGGTCACCGCGTCGTCGTCCGGCGTGTCGTCGTCCGTGCCCTGCCCGTCACCGTCGTCGTCCCCGTCATCGATGCCGTCCTCGATGCCGTCCTCGGGCTCGTCCCCGGTCAGGTCGCTGTCCGCAGCCTCGGGCTCGATGAAGCGCATCGCGTCCGGAACCCAGGCAAGTGCCGCCTCCCTGGTCTCGGCCTCGGTGATCGCTTCGCCTACGAACAGCTTCTCGCAGCTGGTCGCGACCTCGCCTTTCTTGGAATTGGTATAGCGCGACGAGAGGGTGCTCCCGCCAACCGTGCCGAGAAGCGCCAGCAGCGTCCCCTTCGACACGCGGTCGAAGAAATTGGCCGCGGTCGGCCGCCACCAGCGCGCGACATCGATTTCGAGGATCGAGGCGAGCCGCGCATGGAGCGGATTGGTCTTGCTCGAACAGCCCGGCTTCGCCTCTAGCGAGGAGGCGACCATGAACGCGAGCCAGCCTGCCTTGGCGTCGTCGGCAAGGGCGCGGAACGCTTCGAACCGCTCGGTGATGCTCGCGGACTCGCTCCAGGCCATCTCGAGCGACTCTTCCGCCTCGGCCATCGCACCGCGCGCCTGGCTTTCGCCAAGCTCGCCGATCAGGCAGGGATCGTTCGCCCGGCCCGCGGTGATCGTCGTGCCGTACCCCCCGTAGCTGCGCTTGGCGTCGATCATCGAGAAGAGCGCATAGTCGAGCGCGAGGGCGGGGTCCGCGAGGATGGCCGCGGCGAGGATGTCGCGGCGCTGCATCGCCAGTTCGTCCTGGAGCCGCGCGCTGAGCGGCTTGCCGCCCGGCGCGACCGCTTCCGGAGGTAGCTCGTCGGCCCGGCGTCTCGCGCTGTCCGCTTCGTCGCTATCGTTTTCATTGCCGCTGTGGGTCGGGGTTTCGCTGAAATACGAAGTCTCGAGGACGAGCTTGCCCTTGTCGTCGAGTTTCAAAAAGGTGCCGACCTGGCCCTTCAGCTCGTCGGGAAGCATTGTCGGGCGATCGTGCAGTTCGCGGTACTCGGCCTCGAGCGTATCGAACTCTTCATTCAGCGCAGTATACGCCTCTTCGTCGAGTTCCTCGTTCTCCATCTCGGTGCCGACCGCTTCGTATCGCTCGTTGATCGCATCGACCCGGCTCTGTTCCTCGGGCGTGAAGGGTACGGCTGGCAGCTGCACCCGGTGGAGGTCCGCGGTCGCCCCGTAAAGGTTGTTGGTCGCGATCGGGCGGATCCAGGCGAGCCCCATCTCGTCACCGATGCGCTTCGCTTCGTTTTCCATCAGCGTGGAGGCGAGGCCTTGCGCGATCTCGGGGTCGAGCCAGCTGTCGCCGTCGTCGCTGAACAGATCGTGCGAGATGCGGCCGCCCGCTGCGACATAGGCATCGGCGCCGACCAGCAGCGCTACCGGATCGCTCGCCTTCATCGTGTCGTTGACGATGGCGCGGCGAATGCTGTCCGCGGTGATATAGCTGCTACGGGCATATTGCTCGAAGATGCGCAGCTGCTTGGCGGTATCGTCGGTCGAGGCGTAGGCCTTTGCCATGTCGAGGGTCATATCTCCGTTCGCTAGCGCCTCGAATACCGGCTCGGCCAGATTGGCAAGACGCAGGCGGCCATCGACGAAGCGGCGGGTGACGCCGAACCGTTTGGCGACCGCCTCGACATCGCCGTCGGTGCCGAGAAAATGCTCGAACGCGCGGCATTCATCGGCCGGCGTCATCGCGAGCCGCTGGAAATTCTCGGCGAGCGAGGTTTCGGACAGCACCGCGTCATCGGCCTTGATGACCTTGCAGGGAACCTCGAAGTCGCTGTTGATCGTGCCGCGCTCGGCGAGCAGCTGGAGCGCTTTCAGGCGACGCCCGCCCGCGAAGACGGCGAAGGTGCCGCGCGGGCTTGCCGGAGCGACGAGCAGATTCTGTAGGATGCCGCGCGCCTCGATATCGGCCGCGAACTGTTCGATGAGGACCGGCGTTGATTTCCGCACGTTCGCGCTCGAAAGCCGGAGCTTCGAGAGTTTGATCATCTGGATCATGAGACGTCTCCTTGGGGTTAAGAAGCCCGGATATTCTTCACCGGACACCATCTCCTGCCCCCCCTCCCCTTTCCGGCACCGGGTTTCAGGCCCCGCGAAGCGGCGGCCCTTGCGGATGCACGAGGCCGCCCCCGCACGAGGCTGAGGCAGAGCGGGTCGACCTGCATTGTTATTCGCCTGGAGGTCCGACCGGTTCGTGGACCGCAGGGCCGCGCACCCCTTGGCGCCCGGTCAACCGCTCGACGATCCCGGTCGTCTGGTCGACGGGGATGAAGACGCGGGTCCGGTACTGGATGATCTCGGTGAAGCAGCCGATCGATTTCAGCCAGGGGAGTTGTTCGACCGGGGCACCGGCGATCTCGATACGTGGTTGTCCGTTGACCCGTGCGCGCTTGACGCTGCACGCGAAGGGCTGTTTCAGCGCGATCGTTCCGCCTTTGAGGACCGCGGCCGCGATTTCCCGCGGCGTCACGCCCGTGTCGGAATCAAGACCGAGCTTTGCGAAGAGTGCCTCGACGTCCTCGGCGAATACGATCCGTCCAAGCCACGAATTGCCCTCGGCATCGACGATACGGTTGACGACGAGATGGTCGCTCGGGAGCGCCGACCAGATCGGCAGCAGGAGGCCGGTTGCAAGCCGCACGGTCTCGGTGTCGACTCGGGTTTCGGCCTCGTCTACCTCGGCGGCCCAGTGTTCGGCGAACCGTTCGGCGGAGCATTCCACCCAGGCGGTCTCGAAGAGATCGGCGCCGCGCAGATATTCGCGCCGGGTCGGGCGCATCAGCTCGATCCGCGGTACGGGCACGCCGTCATCGGTCATCCCGGCCCTGGCGGCCGTGCGGAGCGCAACCTTGCCCGAGCGGGTGTTGAGTAGAAAGGCAGCCGTGCCGTCGAGCGTTGCGAGGCGCTGGACACGTTCGAGCGATACCGGGTTGCGGCGCCGCGTGATCTCGATGGTCAAGAGATGCGAGGTCGCGCCGCTCAGCGGATCGGTGCGCAGCAACGTGTCACCGGTGATCCTGGCGGTGTCGACCATCAGTGTTTCGACCCCGATATCGAGCGTACCCGCCTCGCGCGCGGCCGCGACCCGGCTTTCGACAAGGCCGAGGAATTCATCGAAGATCACGTTCTGCAAGCCGATCGGGAGCGCCAGCAGCCGGTTGAGCCAGCGCTGGATAGGCGGCATCTCGTCTTTCAGGACGCCGTCCTTGTCGCAGAGTTCGAGTCCTGTTCGATCCTCGAAGTCGCCGATGGTGATGCTTTTGAGTTTACCCGCGGCGAGGAGGTGGAACCAGGTGATCAGCGCTGCCTTGGCGTACTCGCTTTCGAGATTGTCGGCGGGGTCGAACAGATTTTGCCCGCCCGTCTGGCGCTGGCCGCGGGTCAGCGCGCCGAGACTGTCGAGACGCCGTGCGATCGTCGAGGTGAAACGCAGTTCGCCCTTGCAGTCGGTCGTGACGGGCCGGAAGAGCGGCGAGGAGGCCTGATGCGTGCGGTGGGTGCGCCCCAGGCCCTGGATCGCGCGATCGGCTCTCCAGCCCGGCTCCAGGAGCAGATGGACCCGCTGCTGCTGGTTGGGCGCGTCAAGGCTCGCATGATAGGATCGCCCGGTCCCGCCCGCATCCGAGAAGATCAGAATGCGTTTGGAGCCGTCCATGAAGGCGGCGGCTTCGGCCTGCGTCGTCCTCGCCGAGCGTGTTTCGAGTTTCTGCATGCCCGATGCAGTCGGGACCAGCCGCTTGGTGCGGCCGGTGATCTCGGCGACATTGTCGTGACCGAAGCGTTCGAGGATCGCATCGAGCGAAGACGCGATCGCGGGAAGACCGCACAGATGCTCAATCAGTGCGCTCCGCGCGGCCTCGGCCTCGGGATTGATGACGGGATGTCCGTCCTTGTCGACCATTGGCATCGATCGCGCGGTGCCCGTATCGTCGGTGAAGATCATCATCTGCCGGGTCGGAAAGGCGCGCTCGAGATAGTCGATGACATATTCGCGCGGCGACAAATCGATATCGAGGTCGGCGCGGTCTTCAGGCGACAGTTCGCCGAGGCGCCGATCGAGGATCGATTCCGCCGTCATCACCAGTTGCAGCACGACCGATTTGTCGTCGGCGAGGTGCGCCTCGACCGCGGCGATGACGGTCGGCAGCTTCATCGAGAGCAGCAGCTGGCCGAAGAAGCGCTGCTTGGTCGATTCGAAGCGCGAGCGCGCCGCGGCCTTCGCGCCTGAGTTCAGCGCCTTCCCGTCGGTGTCGTCGACGATGCCTGTCAGCTCGAGCGCTGCTTCCATGTTCTTGTGGATGATCGCCCAGGCATCGGCATAGGTGTCGTAGATCGCGATCTGTGCAGGCGTCAGTTCGTGGCGCAGGATATCGTACTCGACGCCTGCGAAACTCAAGGCCCGTGCCATGTAGAGACCGGTCGCCTTCAGGTCGCGCGCGACCAGTTCCATCGCGGCGATCCCGCCCTGCCGGATCGCGCTGATGAATTGCTCACGGCCGGGAAATGCCGTCTCCGGTCCCCACAGGCCAAGCCGTACCGCGTAGGCAAGATTGTTGACCTCGGATGCACCGGTTGCGCTGGCATAGATGACTCGTGCGCGCGGCAGGTTGTTCTGGAGAAGGACGCCGGCGATCCCTTGCTGCGACCCTTTTTTCGTGCCCATCGCGCCTTCGCCGCCCGCGACGCCGCCCATCTCGTGCGCCTCGTCAAAGGCGATGACACCGTCATAGTCTGGCCCTGCCCAGTCGATGATCTGCTGGAGCCGCGTGGCATCGCTTTTGGTCGAGCGAAGCGTCGGATAGGTGACGAAGAGCACGCCCTCGGCAAGCCTAAGCGCTGCATCGATCTTCGTTCCCGAAAGCGGCTGCACATCTGCGGTGAGCCCCCCAAGCGCACTCCAGTCGCGGCGCGCGTCTTCCAGGAGCGCCTCGTTCTTGGTTACCCAAATGGCGCGGCGTCGGCCCGCCAGCCAGTTGTCGAGAATGACGGCTGCGATTTGGCGGCCCTTGCCGGCCCCCGTGCCGTCGCCGAGGAAGAAGCCCTTGCGGTACCGAGCGCCGGTTTCGTCGATGAGGAGTCCGACGCCTTCCTTGTCGGGCCGGAAGCGTCCGGCGATGTCCTGATCCCAGGCGCTCCCCGCATAGACGACGGTCTCGAGTTGCGAGGAGGAAAGCATCCGTTCGGAGACGGTGCGCTCGGGCAGATGCGCGGCGTAGGTCGGGATCGGGGCCGGGATCGAACCCATCGCGACCGATTCGACGAGCGCGGTCGGATGTTCGCCTGCGGCCTCAAACACGATCCGGCTTGGCCGGTAAGGCAGATAGACGCCGGTCTGTTCCAGCAGCGGTGCCGGGGTTTCGAGCGTGCTATAGGTGACTGGCAGTACGTCGTTGCGCACGGTCGCGCGGAAGGTTCTCGGCGTCGGTACGGACTTCGCCTTGATCGAGCGGAACAGCGATACGGCCCCTGCCCGCTTTGGCGGAACGCCCGTGGCGGAGCCGGGGGCTGAGCGTGGCGGAACGCCCAGGTTCGCGATCAGTTCGCGCACGTTCGCCCGCTCCAGGGTGGCAGGAACCGTGCCGCTTGCGATCTTGTCGAGAACGAAGATCCTGACCGCGACGCCGGTGCCGTGCTTGCCGTAGGCATCGGTAAGCCGGATCGAGGTGCGGACCGAAACCGACGACAGGGTATTCTCGAAGATCTTGCGCACTTTTCCCGATGGCGCGAACCAGTCGGGCATCACGGCGACGATCCGGCCAGCAGGGGTCAGACGCCGGATCGCGGCCGCAAGGTGGCGGATGGCTGCCAGATGGTCGCTGCCGCGTCCGATCGAGCGCGAAAAGGGCGGGTTCATCAGGATGAGGGTCGGACGTGGCAAGTCGGCCATAGTGCTGGCGACCGTGGCGCCGTCATGGCCGGAGACGACCGCCTCCGGGAAGCTGTCGAGCAGCCGCGCGCGGCGTTCGGGGTCGATCTCGTTCAGTTGCAATGCGGCGACCCTGCCCAGCTGGCAGACCAGCAGTCCGTTTCCCGCGCTCGGCTCCAGGACGATGTCGTCGGCAGTCGCGTTCGCGAGTTTGACGACGACCGCAGCGATGTCGATCGGGGTCGAGAATTGTTGCCAGTCGACTTGGCTCTCGCTGCGTACGGTCTGCGTCGGCAGGCGGTCGATTAGTGCGATGCCCGCATCGATACAGGCAGCGATCTGACCGCGGCGCATGAAGAGCGCGACCGCATGTTCGAGCACCTCGAAGCTCTCGCGCTGGGTCCAGTGTCCGTTGGCGTCGGTGCCGCCATAGGCGCTGGCCATCACATCGTTGAGGATCGCCCTGGTCAGTTTCCCGTCTCCCTCGAGATGCGGGACCATTAGACGGGCAGCAGCGTTGCAGCAGCGGATGCGGGTGTTTGCGGCCTCGAACAGGTCGGTCATCTCGGGTCTCCTTGAGGGCTCCACTGTTCTCGCCAGCGTCACCCTTCCAAGACCCCCCTCCCCTTTATTTCGGCTCCAAGACCTTGGCCCAATCGGCAAAGCCTGCGGGCGGGGGCATGCGGCGCAGCGTAAGCTCCAGCGGACGATAGGCGGCCCAGGCTTTGCGCGCAGCGCGGTGACCTTCGGAATCATTGTCTTCGGCGATGATGAGGATCCTGACGCGTTCGGGGAACTCCACACGGTCGAGACGCCAGGCACCGAGCGGCGACCAGCACGGAACGTCGTGGATCTGCATGAAGGCGGCAGCGGTCTCGAAGCCTTCGGCAAGCGCCAGCGTATCGCCTGCCGGATGGCCGCGCCAGGTTCCGGCGCCGGGTGAGCCGATCATCATCTTCTCGGTGTAGCGACCGGTCGCGGGATCGAGGAAGATGCGCTGGATCGCGCACAATTTTGCATTCTCGCGGACGCCGACCAGAAGCGCGGGCAGGAACCGTGTCCGGGGTGCCGGACCGCACGGACACCGAGGATGGAAGAGCAGGTCTGCGAAGTCAGGCGATAGCCCCCTGCTCCGTAAATAGCGTTCGCCGAGCGTCCCTTCGATCGGCAGACCTTCGCTCCACAGTCGATCGATATTGCCGCGACTGCCGCTGCGTGCCGGAATTGGAGGATCGAAGCGTCGACCGGGCCGAATGCGGTCCAGTTCGCGCAACACATCTTCCGGATTGCAGCCGGCAAAGCAGTGAACAAGGATAGAGGTTCGGCCCTGCCGTAGCGACAGGCTGGCGGTCCTATCAGCATGGGCGGGGCACCGGCATAGTGCGGCATAACCGTGCCACTTGCCTCTCAAGGCACCTACGAGGTCAACAAGTCGTTGCGCGGGTTTAAGGGCTATAATGGTCATCACACACCTTCTTTCCGATGAGCAAAAACCTCTCTTTCCTTTGAGCTTATGTCGCCAAGCTGCAGCCGTCGGTTCAATTGGCGTGGGCTAACCGCCTGCGGTTATTCGGTGCTTCAGGCACCGGACCAACGGAGATGAGCTTCGGAAAGGCGGCGCGTCCTCCCTCAATACGATCATGTAGAGTGTCCTGCTCGAGCCGCGGTCGTGATTCGAAAGCTGAACGATCGCCGTTTCGTAGCTGGCCGCGCGAGACCCGCATTGCGTCCCGTCGAACTGAACTTTCATTTTTATTGGCGATGCGTCTAGGTTTTATACTCACCCATGATTGCTTTTTTGGCGTCGCGAACGAGCTCCTCGTGAGCTGATTTTCTATTTTATCAGGCGACAGATTCTCTCTGTCTAGCAATCGCGTCAGCGTCTTCCGGTCCGCGATCATTTCATGTTTTTTTGAGGCAAACCGTGGTGCTAGTCGCATACAAGTACGGTTTTAAAATCGCCGCTGCTTGCAGCGGAAGGATTCAAGATTCAAATTGATTCTGATTCATAAACAGAAAACGTTGTGATTACAGTGGCTTAGAGCCGCTCTCCTGACCAAATGGGGGATTATGGCTGACCTTTTGGGGGCTTTAGCCTGACCTCGTGGGGGATCGACCCTGACCAGCCGGGGTATCTAAGGTGGTTTGGGCGACAAAACTGACTAATACATCATGTTACCTTTTAAAGGTTGCCCCCATGATGCGCTCAAAGTGCCCTTCCAGTCGGAAGTGAATAGCAGACTTGTCAGAAGAAAACTGGCTCCTTCCGGCAGCGTGTTACGTATTCATCACAGCGTTTCTGACAGAACCATCATCTGCTGCCTGACCTGACCTGACTTGACGTATAAGGTCAGGTCAGGCAGCAGATGATCATAAGAAATGATTGCTGGTCGCGTAATGGCATGAAGGATACTGTTGGCCGACCGATCGAGGCAGAGGATGACGTGCAAGCGGTCGATACGCCCGGCCGTTCGATGCGGGTCGCCGCTGCTCTACGACTCAAGGGCGGCGACGAATTCGCGAAGCCAGGTAATATTATCGAGGTTAAGTTCGTCAAAGGTGAGTCACTTAGCCTTACAGCATCCCGCTTGTTGGCACTGATGATCCTGACAGCCGGTGGCGACGCTTGGCAAGATCAACCGCATCGTATGCGGAAGGCGGATATCAGGCGTGGTCATAAAGGTAATGAACGCATCACCGACATGCTTCAGGAGCTTCATCGAACACTCTTTGCGGTGGATGACAGGTCGTGGCGTGGAAAGAAGGCGACGACATTATTCTCCTTAATCTCAAGATCGAAAGAAGAAACTGAAGAGAACGGCGGCGTCTCTGGCTGGATCGAATGGGAGTTTACTCCGGATGCCCGTAAACTAATCCAGGCATCGGAGACTTACGCCGTCCTCAACCGGCAAGCGGTATTGGGATTCCGATCAAATTACGCGCTTCGCCTCTACGAATTAGGAGCTTTGCGTTTGCATCGACGGCAAGCAACATGGAAAGGGGATATGGCAGCTCTAAGGGCAGCACTTGGCATTCCTCCAGATGTATACGCCGATTTTGCCCAGTTGAGACGCAAGGTTCTTGAGAAGGCGAAGGCAGAGATTGACCAGTTGGCACACTTTCGCGTTGACTGGCGGGAAATCAGGCAGGGCCGAACGGTTGTCGAGCTGGAGTTTCGGTTCGAGCCGAAGGGGGCACCGGAGATTATCGAGACCGTCGACGAAAACGACAGGCATTCCACCGGACGAAAGCAGCGGCGAGAAGGGTTAATTGAGAACATCTCAATAGGGCAGGGGGCTTCTGCGGAGCAGGCGAAACTAGCAGCAAGCGCCACATACGACGAAGAGACGTTTCCTGTGAATTCGCTCCGGTACAGACGCGAAGATCTTTTTGCAATCGGTCGTCAGCATGGCGGTGGCTGGGACGTTGATCTTATCGCATCCGGATTTCGGGATCACATGGGCGACCGGCTTGCAAAACTCCGGGGATCCAAACTTACAGCAGCGTGGAAGGGATTTTGCGAGAGTTGGGTAACCCGGCGTGGCAGAGCAGGAGCATAAATTGCACGCGTGCAATTCCGATCGCATGCATCGGAGCTGAATTTAATCAGCCGCATCACCGACCAGTCGAAATTCGAAATGACGGCGTCTATTGACCAAAAAGTGCAATTCTGTGTAGCGTGTTGCCAGTTTCGAAAGGCGGGCCGATGTCAAACAATCTCGAAATTGCGGATGCCAACGGCCTCGTGTCGGTTACGACGCTTGCAAATCGTACGTCATCGGTTTTGGAAAAGCTACGCGACGCGGCCCGCAGCGCTCGGGCAGACATTCGTCGTGAGCCCAGTTTTACCATCGGGAAGGCTGCACAGCTAGTAGGCCGTACTTCTGCCGCGATTAGGGACGCCGAGAAGGATGGACGGCTACCGGAACCCGCGCGGACAGGTAGTAACCGTAGAGAACGCTATACGCTCGGGCAATTGAACGACATGCGTGGCGTATTTGGCACACGGCCTTATCGCGCGCCCGAGGACCCGTGCTGCGTTGTTGCAGTTCAGAATTTCAAAGGTGGTGTAGGCAAGTCGACAATAGCGGTCCATCTGGCCCAGTATCTTGCTATCCAGGGATATCGAGTTGCTTTAATCGACTGCGATAGTCAGGCCTCCGCCACTACCTTGTTCGGTTACGTGCCGGATCTCGATCTGACTGAAAACGATACGCTGTATCCGTTCTTGCGTGAAGGCGAGCGGTCGTCGCTGGATTACGGTCTGAGGAAAACGCATTTTGATGGGCTCGAACTCATTCCCGCTAACCTGCGCTTGTTCCAATCTGAGTATGAACTTGCAGCGCGGATGGCGCGCGGAAGCGGAGATCTTCTAGACCGCCTTCGTGAAGGGATCTTAAGCATCTCCGACCGCTTCGACGTAATTGTGATGGATCCCCCGCCTGCTCTCGGTGCGATCTCGCTCTCGGTTCTCCGGGCCGCAAATTCGCTGGTTGTTCCCGTTCCGCCAACGGTCATGGACTTTTCATCGACGGCAGCATTTCTTTCCATGCTCGACGAGACAATCGAGCAGCTTGCCGAACGCGGGTTAGGTCCCGAGCTGCGGTTCCTGCGCTTCGTTGCATCCAAGGTTGACGAGAACAAATCGATGCAAAAGGAACTGCTGAACCTAATGCGCGCGCTCTTCGGACACGCGATGGTTCGAACTCCTCTCAAGGACTCCGCCGAGATTGACAACGCGACCGCGCGATTAATGACGGTTTACGAACTCGATGGACCAGCAACTAGCTCCGCGGTTCGTAATCGGTGCCTTGCGTATTTGGACGGGGTGAACGCGGAAATCGAGATCGATATGAGGTCGATGTGGCCGAGCCATCAGAAACGCTTACGCCAAGACGCGTTGGCATGAACGAGCGAAATTGCACGCGTGCAACTTTTGGGGATTGGACAGTTCGATGAGTGGAAAGAATAGCCGATTTGCCGCCGATCTTGCCTCAGGAATCGATCTCACCAGCGATACGACGCCGCGGCGCTCGAACGTTGCAGCGAACGTTCTGACTGGCCGATCGAACCGACTTGCCGAACTCTCGTCCGGTGCCGTGTTGAGCCGGACACATGAACTTGTCGATCCTGCCCGGTGTCGGATGTGGGCCGGGCATAATCGCGAATATGGCCTACTGAACGAGCAGCGCTGCAGAGATCTAATCGAAAGCATCAAGGCGCAAGGGCGTCAAGAGATGGCGGCTATTGTGCGGCGCGTCGGTGGCGACTCCAACTACGACTTTGAAGTGATTTGCGGCGCCCGCCGCCATTGGGCGATCAGCTGGCTACGATCACACAATTACCCCGACTTCAAATTTCTTATCGACGTTCGCGAAATCGGTGACGAGGAAGCGTTTCGGATCGCTGATATTGAGAACCGTGCCCGAGACGATCTGACCGACCTCGAGCGAGCGAAGGACTATTTGCGCGCACTGGATGCATATTATGATGGCCGTCAGAAGACGATGGCCGAGCGGCTCAAAGTAAGCGAGAGTTGGCTGACGCGTTATCTTGATCTGGCGCGGCTTCCGGACCAACTGATGGTCGCGTTTAAACACCCGCATGAACTTGGTATCCGCAACGCAATCGCATTGAAGGCATTGATCAAACCCAAAGATAGGCGCGAGAGCGTCTTCGCGGCAGCCAAGAAGCTGGGGGAGGCGCAGCAAACGACGGGGAAGGGTATGCCGGTGCTTGAAGTGATTAGGGCGCTTTTGGCGGAAGCAGACCCCCCCAAAAAGTCAGGCCACGGTAAAAACCTGCCCCCCCCCAAGAGGTCAGGTTCGGCGCGAACCTATTCGAGCGACGACGGTATGTCGGTGCTTCGTATTGAGGGTTCAGATCGGAAGGGCATCCATCTGACCTTGCTGCCTAACGGCGGAGGATCACGGGAAGATGCGGAAAAGGCGGTTCGGGAAGTGCTAGACATATATTGGCAGTGAACCGGTATTTTCCGCCACAGCCGCAAACCAACAACGAAGAACCGAAGACGTGGGACATCTTTCAGCTGCGTGCAGCGAAACCAAGTCTGGACGCTGACATTGCGCCCCGCTGCACAAGTGAGCAAACACGTTAGTCGGACGACGACCGACCCGTGGTCGAAGTCGCCGCTGACGTGGCTAGTTCCAATCTGCAACCGGGTTACGAAGAAGGGACGTCCGGGAGATTGATAGTGAACCGTTGGCGTGGTCGCGATGGTGCTGCCGAGGGTGCAAAGGGAGCGCGCTCGGATAATTCCGCGGATATACAAGTCTTAAATAGTTCTACCGTATATTACTAGAACCGTATAAGCCTCTTAGAATGGATCCCCGACGCAACCCTTTCGCGCCCGGTGCGGGCAGTCGTCCACCCGAGCTTGCCGGTCGAGAGGACGTCCTTGAAACAGTTGCGATCGCACTGGATCGTATCCGTAACGGTCGTCATGCTCAGAGCATGATCCTGCTGGGGCTGCGGGGGGTCGGCAAAACCGTGCTCCTCAACGTTATGCGTCGAGCGGCGGAGGGCGAGGGCATCTTGAGCGTGCCGATCGAGGCTCCCGAGGGCCAGTCGTTGCCCGCCATGCTGGTCCCCGCGCTCCGCACGGCCATGCTGAAGCTGGACCGCGGACAAGCGGCGATGACGATGGCTAAACGTGGTCTCGGCGCGCTGGCGCGGTTCGTCAAGGCATTCAAGCTGAGTTATGGCGAGTTGGAGGCGTCGCTCGACTTGGGTGAGGTCGGCATAGCCGACAACGGCGATCTTGAAAGCGATCTCATCGACTTAATTGACTTGGCGGGTGCCGCCGCCGGGGAACGACAGACAGCTCTGGTGCTGTTTATTGACGAACTTCAGTATGTTGCCGAACACGAACTGGCGGCTTTGATTACGGCTCTCCACCGCGCTCGTCAGAACGAGCGTCCAATTGCGTTGGTTGCCGCAGGCTTGCCGCAACTGGCCGGGCAGATGGGCAAGGCGAAATCCTATGCCGAAAGGTTGTTTCTGTTCACCAGTGTCGGTCCGCTGCCTACCGAGGCCGCCAGTTCTGCCATTGTCCATCCGATCGAAGCGGAGGATTGCGCCATCGAGCCGGATGCGGTCGCAAAGATCATCGCGGTGACCGAGGGCTATCCGTATTTTTTGCAGGAATGGGGTAAACAATGCTGGGATACCGCCAACGCGTGTCCAATCACAGTGGCAGATGTAGACCTCGCCCATCCCACAGCGATCGCCGCACTCGATGATAGCTTCTTTCGTGTGCGCTTCGACAGACTGACCCCTTCAGAAAAACGCTATCTTCGGGGCATGGCCGATCTGGGGGAGGGGCCGTTTGCTTCAACATCCATCGCTGAGCATCTGGGCCGAAAGTCTTCGAGCTTTGGCCCCGTGCGCGCTTCGCTGATCGCCAAAGGTATGATCTACACACCGGGTTACGGCGAGACTGCGTTCACCGTGCCGATGTTTGGCGCGTTCATGCGGAGAGCGATGTCGGGCCGAAGTTTCGATCAGGATCGCTGATTATGCGTCTGTCGCGTCGCCCGCGAGTCTTCATGCCGCGTCCAAGCAGAAGCGCAGCGTTTGGGTAAGACTGGTGGAAAGCGGCCTGTCCGGTTTCGGATGGTAATCGCCGTGAGCAGACGTTCATTCAGCTGAGGCTCTACAGCCGCTCAGCGCCCTCCTATCAGTCGTTTCACGGGGGCGGGCGTGATCTCGAAAGCGGACGCTGATCAACGTCCAGTAAGCTAGGAGATTCTAGAAGTTCTCAATCAAGTAGAGGATTGGTGAACGCAGACCTTTCCTTCACGCAGTTCGTAGCGGTCGGCCGGGAGCCAAAAAGGCGAAGAAGCCGGTTTGATCTGTCATACGACGACCAATGGATGGGTCCGATCCGGCGCGGACCTGTCTCAGGTCTTGTAAATGGCGGTGAATTGCTCCCACATTCCGTTAGCTTGGCGACGCACCCGAACACGAGGCGTCGGTCCGCCGGGGGGGGATGAGTTGACGAGTTTCAGGTTCCTGCACGCCGCTGATATCCATCTCGACAGCCCGCTGCATGGTCTGTCGAGATACGAGGGCCTACCGGTTGACGAGATCCGCTCCGCGACGCGAGCCGCCTTCGATAACCTCGTGCAGTGCGCGATCGACGGGGCGGTCGACTTCGTCGTCATCGCGGGCGACCTGTTCGATGGCGATTGGCGCGACATGGGGACCGGCCTCTACTTCGCGAAGGCGATGGGGCGGCTCGACCGGGCGGGCATTCCGGCGTTCCTCCTCTCCGGCAATCACGACGCGGCCTCGGTCGTCTCGCGCACCGTGCCCTGGCCGCCCAACGTCCGGCTGTTCGGATCGCGGCGGCCCGAGACCCACAGCCTTCCCGACATCTCCGTCGCGGTCCATGGCCAGAGCTTCTCGACGCCGGCCGTTACCGAGAACCTCGTCCTCGCCTATCCGCCGGCCGAGCCGCACAGGTTCAACATCGGGATGCTCCATACGGCCCTAGCCGGCCGGCAGGGCCATGCGGACTATGCGCCCTGCAGCGTCGAGGACCTGCGGTCGCGCGGCTACGACTACTGGGCGCTCGGTCACGTTCACGAGTTCGAGGTCGTCAGCGACGAGCCCTACGTCGTTTTCCCCGGTAACGTGCAGGGCCGGACTATCAGGGAGACCGGTGCCAAGGGCGCGGTCCTTGTCGACGTCGTAGACGGCGAGGTCACGTCGGTCGAGCGGATCGAGCTCGATGTCATCCGCTGGGCGCGCCTCGAGGTAAACTGCGCCGGGGCGGCGATGGACGACGCCGAGGACCTGCTGCGGTCCGCGCTCGTCGGCGTCCACGGCGCGAACGCCTCTGGTCGGCCGCTGATCGTCCGCGTGACTCTCGTCGGCGAGACGGCGAAGGCCGGCGCATTCCACGACCGTGCCGCGACGCTTCGCGACGACGTGCGCGCTATCGCCTCCTCGATCTCCCCCGACCTGTTCGTCGAGAAGGTCCGCGTGGAGGTGAGCGAGCCAGCGCGGGCGACGGTCGCGGTCGGCGAGGATCTCGGCGCGATGATCAACGAGGCGGCGACCGATTCGGACCTCGTCGCCGCCATCGGCCGCGACCTCGAGCGCTTCATGCTAGCGGCGAGCACGTTGCTGGGCGATCCCGAGGATGGCGAGCTGCGGCTGTCGGCGGCGCGGGGCGACTGGGCCGGCGTCCTCGGCACCGCGTCGACTGCGCTCCGGTCGCGTCTTACGAGGGAGGGCTGAGCATGCGCTTCTCCCGCCTCTCGTTCGAGCGCTACGGCCGCTTCGAGGACTGTGAGTTGGACTTCCGTTCCGGCAGTCCAGACCTCCACGTCATCTACGGCGAAAACGAGGCCGGCAAGACGACGTCCCTGGCCGCGGTCTCGGACCTGCTTTTCGGCTTTCCCCAGCGTTCGCCATACAACTTCCTGTTCGACTATTCCCTGCTCCGCGTGGGCGCCGTGCTCGAGGATGGCGGCAAAACGCTCGCCTGCCGCCGCAAGAAAGGGACGGGCGGGACGCTGCTTGGCGCCGACGACGCCGCGATCGACGAGGCGCCGCTCGCCGCGATGCTACGCGGCCAGACCCGCGATACGTTCGGCCTCTCCTTCAGCTTGGATCAGGCGGCGCTCCGCTTGGGCGGGCAGGCCATGGTCGAGGCGAAGAACGACGTCGGCCGCACGCTGTTCGCCGCCGGTTCGGGCCTGACCGGCGTGTCCAACGAGCTGCGCCGCCTGGAGGGCGAGGCCGATGCGATCTGGGGTCCGACCACCCGTGGCAGCCGGACGTTCACACAGGCCCAGCGCCAGCTGGCCGAATCCGCGAGGATCGCGCGGGACGACGCGCTGAAGCCGAAGGCTTGGTCGGACGCCAGGATCGCGACCGACCGGACGCGCGAGGCGCTGGAGGCCGCGCGCCGCGACCGCGACGCGCTCCAGAACGAGTCCAGGTTCGTCGAACGCGTGCGGCGCGTCGCGCCGCTCGTCCGGCACCGAGAGGAGCAGACGGCGGCACTCGCCGGATACGACGGGGTCGCCGACCTCGGACGCCAGCGCGAGACAGCCGCCGAGGATCTCGTGCGAGAGGCGGACGAGGCGGTGCGGGCGATGGCTACGGCCGAGAGCCTGATCGCCGACATCGCCGACCGGCGCTCCGCCGTCTCGACCGACGCTCAGGTGCTCGCAGAGGCGGACGAGGTCGATCGCCTCGTCGCCGAGGCGGGTGCCGAGATCAAGGCGAAGCGCGACCTCGTCGGCGTCGAGGTTGAGCGTGCCGACGCGACGGCGACCGTCCGCCGTCTCCGAGCCGAGGCTGGTCCGAACGCCGATGCGGCGCCACCCCGCGAACTCGCGGCGCGGTTGCGGGAGCTCTCACGCGTCGACGGCGAGCAGCGACTGGCGGCGCGCCAGGTCGAGGACGAGCGTCAGCGCGTCGAGGAGCGGCGGGATCGCGCTGAGGCGGCGCTCGCCGCAAACGTGGTCGACGACTCCGCCAACGCGCTGGCGTCGGCCGTCGACGAGGCGCGGGCGCTGGGCGCGGAAGCGGACTCGCGCTGCGACGCCGCGCGCGGCAGGCTGGACGGCACCAGACGCAGTGCCGCCGACGCGCTTGCCCGGCTCGCGCCGTGGACGGGCGATGCGGATGCGCTCGCCCGCCGGCCAAGGGTGGACGCGACCGAGATCCAGGAGGCGCGCGACGCCTTGGCGGCCCTGCTCGGCGAATTCCGCCGCGAGGAGGAGGCCGCGCAGCGCGCGTCGGACCAGTCGTCCGCCGCGGCGCTCGAAATCTCGCAGCTGGCGACCGGGACCGCAGTCTCGGCCGAGGATATCGCGGAGGTGCGGGCCGAGCGGGATCGCCTGTGGCGGCCGCTGAGCGACCATGTCTTGGGCGGAGCGCCCCTCGCGGAGCCGGCCGATGCGGTAGAGAGTTTCGAGGCCGGCGTTGAGTCGGCGGACGCACGCGCGGACGCGCGCTACGAGACCGCGGACGCGTCGGGCCGGCTGTCGCTGCTGGAGTGGACGCGGGCGTCGCACGACCTCGCGCGCGATCAGGCCGGAGTCCGCGCCCGGGCGGCGCGTGAGCGCCACGAGCAGGTCCTAGCGGACTGGCGGCGCCGGCTCGGAGACGCGGGGCTACCAGAACTCGAGCCGGGCAGGTTCCAATCGTGGCAGGCTGATCGCGTCGTGGCGGAGGCGGCCCAGGTCGAAGTGCGCAGTGTCGTGTCTGAGGTCGAGCGGTCGGAGTCGAGGCGCGACGCCGCACGTGCGGCGATCGCCGTCGCACTCGGCGTTCCGGACGCGCCAGGCCTACTCGCGCCTGTGCTCGCCAGGGCGGAGACGCGCCGCGCCGGGTTCGAGGATGTCTCGCGCAAGCGCCTGCTGGCGCAGGCCGAACTCGATCAGGTCGGCATCGAGACGACCGCGCTCGACCGCCGGGCCCGCGCGGTTGCAGACGCGGCGGCGGAGAACGTCACCGCCTGGAACACCGCCCTGGCCGAGGCGCGGCTGGACATCGACGTCACCGCCTGCGGCGCCGTCCTCGACCTCCTCGACGAGCTTCGCCAGGCGGCCGCGTCGGAAGCGCTCTTACGTCGACGCATCGAAGGCATCGCTCGCGACTCCCGTGACCACGCGGCGGCGGTCGGCCGGCTTGCCGACACGCTCGGCGTCGCCGCGGGAGAGCTGCCCGAGCGTCTCCGGTCGATGCGCGACCGGCTCGCGGCGGCGCGGACAGCGGCGACGCTGCACGGATCGCTGGACGAGGAAGACCGGCGTCGCCAAGGCGAGCTCCAGGAGGCGCAGGCCAGGCTGAAGGCGGCCGACGACGCCCTTGCGCCGCTGCTGGCCGAGACCGGCGCGGCGGATCGGCCGGCTCTCGGCGCAGCGATCGAGCGGTCCAGGGCGAGGCGCGCGTTGGTCGAGGGGCTCGCCGCGACCGAGGGCGCGATCATCGAAACCGGGGATGGTCTCGGGCTCGACGCGCTGGTCGCCGCTGTTGAGGAGACCGACCCCGATCAGGTCGCGTCGCATCTGACGACGCTGGTGTCCCGGCTCGACGAGCTCAATGTGGCGGTTGACGCGGCGGCTACCGCGCACGGTGACGCCCGAGCCATGTTCACGGCGCTCGACACCGGCGGCACCGCCGCCGTCGACGCGGCGGCCGACGCCGAGCAGGCCCGTTCGGAGCTCCAGGTCCTCGCCGAGGACTACATCCTGAAGCGGACGCAGGCGGTGGCCCTGAAGTGGGCGATCGAAAGGTATCGCGAGCGCCATCAGGACCCGCTGCTGCTGCGCGCGGGCGAGCTGTTCTCGACGCTGACGACCGGCCGCTACGCGACGCTCAAGGTGGACACCGACGGGCCGAGCCCCCGGCTCCGGGGCATGCGCGACGACATGCGGACGATGGTCGAGGTCGACGCGATGAGCGAGGGCACCACCGACCAGCTGTTCCTCGCGCTCCGCCTCGCCGCGCTCGAGCAGTCGGTCTCGGTCGGGGTCGCCCTACCGTTTCTCGCCGATGACCTATTTGTGAACTTCGACGACCGCCGGGCAGAGGCGGGCTTCCGGGTCCTGGCCGAGGTGGCCCGGAGCACCCAGGTGCTGTTCTTCACCCATCACCCGCACCTCGTCCAGATCGCAAAGTCCGTGGTCGGCGCCGAGCTCCATTCCGAATGCACCCTGTCGTGATCGGGCAAGTGAACTTTTTTTCCGATTTTTCTGCGTCAGCCTTCGCTTGTGTCTCCGAAGTCAAGATTTGGAGGAAATACTGATGAGTGACGCGGACGATGAGCCTCCGCTGCCGGGCGACCATCACAGCTGGCGCCGCGTGGTCGAGCATGGCCAGTTGTCCGGCTTTCCGGAAGGGATTATCGTCGGGGCGATCCGGTCGAGCTACCGCCGCGTGGGCGTCGATCAGCACTTCGTCCGGGAGATGATCCGCTTCATCTCCCGCCGCATGCTGGAGGTCATCCGCGGCGAGATCTCCTCGACCGCGTTCCCTAACCAGGGCCGCGACATCGTCGAGGACGTGCACGCCGCCATGGTGAACGCGCTGCTGTCGCCGACCGCCGCCGACGGCGAGGGCCTGCGGAAGTGGTTCAAGTCCACGCTCCGCAAGCGTTCGATCGATCACGCGCGCAAGGCCATCATCGCCATGAAGCGCAATCCAGACATGGTCGACGACCCCGGCGGCATGGCGGATCCGCAGACCGAGTTGTTCTCCCATGCGGAGCAGGAGGTTTACGTGCAGCGCATCCTGGACAGCATCCGGGACAAGGACAAGCGCGCCGCCTTCGTGCTCCACATGCAGGGGGTGCCCTGCAGCAGCAAGAACGGCCCTTCGATCGCGAGCATCCTCGGGATCAGCCCGGACACCGCCGCCTCCAGGGTCGCAGCCGTCCAGAAGCAATTAGCCAAGAAGATCGGAAATTCGTGATGGAAGACAATCAGCAGGGAAGCGACGAGGTGCTGATCGCATTCCACGAGGAATGTGACATTCCAACCCGCGCCGACGTGGAGCGCTGGGCAGTTCTTCACCCGAAGTTCGCGCACGACATCCGCGAGCATGCGGCTGTCCGTCTGGCCATGCTGGCCGACACCATCGAGGCGCCCGCCGAGCTGGACGACGACATGATCGCCCGGGCCGGCAGCCGGGTGCAGGCGGCCATGTTCGCGGCGGAGGCCGACGACCGGGCCGCGGAGGCGGCCGCTGTTCCGGTGCCGTCGCTCAACGAGATGCTCAAGCGGTCCGGACTGTCCCAGCCGCAGCTGGCGCGAAGGTTGCCTATAGATCGCGTCGTGGTGGCGGATCTCTTCGCCGGGCGGATGTCCGATGTGCGGCCCCGCTTCTCCACCGCAATATCGCGCGAGCTCGGCGTGCCCCTTGAGGCGTTCAACGTGGCGCACGCGCGCGCCGCGATGGCTCCATCGCTCGGTGGCCGTGCGAAGGCCGTTGGCCAGCCCGTCGCGAACCAGCGCACCTTCGAGGAGATCGTGAGGTCGTCCGGCATGAGCGAGGAGGAGATCGACTACTGGCTGGCTGATCTCTGATGGACGCCTGGAGCGACATTCGGCTCGCCGCGCGGGATTGCCGCGCCGCCGCCTTGGCGAGGACCAACGCCGCTCCGACCGCGCGCAACCTCATCGACGCGATGGTCGAGCTCCACGACCTGCAGATCGTCGCGTTCGATCCAGGCACGCGCGCGGGCGAGGAGGTGCTAGGTTTCTTCGAGCGCGGCCCTGGCATCGTCCATGTCGCGCGTGGCCAGGCCGAGGAGAACGAGGTGGTCGTCATCGCCCACGAGTTCGGCCACTTCCGGCTCCACACCGATCCCGAGAGCGACGTGACCGACGTGTCGATGCGGCTCTCCGGCGAGCCGGTGGAGAGCGGCGGGGCGCGCGTCGACGGATATTCCTCGCGCGAGCGCAAGGAGGTGCAGGCGGACGTCTTCGCGGGGGAGTTCCTGTGTCCCTCTGACTGGCTGAGGGATAGGCTCTTCGCCGGTGCCAGGCCTTCCGGGATCGCGGCCGAACTCGGGTTGCCGCGCAACCTCGTGCTCCAGCAGGCGATCAGGGCGCTTCTGCTGCCACCTCTCGTCCGTCACGACGTCGAGGAGCGCGA
Source organism: Sphingomonas sp. (assembly GCA_965217805.1). Classification (GTDB taxonomy): domain Bacteria; phylum Pseudomonadota; class Alphaproteobacteria; order Sphingomonadales; family Sphingomonadaceae; genus Sphingomonas. The sequence continues at coordinate 240,454 of CBDCJJ010000005.1, forward strand.
GAAGGTCGTCTACGGCCTGGACGATGATCAGCAGGCCGCCGTCGAATGGGACGATGGCCCGCTGCTGGTGCACGCCGGTCCGGGGACCGGTAAGACGCGGACCCTGGTCGAGCGCGTCTCGCGGATCCTCAAGGAAGACACGGCGTCCTCGATCCTCGCGCTCACATTTTCCAACAAGGCCGCGGAGGAGATGCGGGAGCGCCTCTCGGCGGTCGACGCCGACGCCGCCATCGAGATGTGGGTCGGGACGTTCCACGCGTTCGGCCTGGAGCTGGTCACCCGCTTCGCTGGGCGCATCGGCCGGACGGACAAGGTCAATATCCTCGACCCGACGGCGAGCCTGGCGCTGCTGGAGGCCAACCTCGAGCAGCTTCCACTCCGGCACTACCAGAACCTGTTCGAGCCGGCCCTCGAGCTCGCCTTCGTGGTGAGCGCGATTTCGCGGGCGAAGGACGAACTTATCGGTCCGGCAGAATACCTAGCCGCAGCCGAGGCGGACCTGGCGGGGGCGGTCGACGATGCGGGCCGGGAGGCAGCTGAGAAGGCGGTCGAGGTCGGCAAGGTCTACGACATCTACGAGAGGCTGCTAGCCGAGGCGGACGCCGTCGACTTCGGTGACCTCATCCGCCATGCCGTCGCGTTGTTGGCGGACGGTGAGGTGCGGGCCGACGTCATCGGGTCCTACCGGCACCTGCTCGTCGACGAGTACCAGGACGTGAATTACGCGAGCTCGATGCTGCTGCGCGCGTTCGCCAGCGAATGCCGCGACATCTGGGTCGTGGCCGACCACCGCCAGTCGATCTACCGGTTCCGAGGTGCGGAGCCATCCAACGTCGAGCGGTTTCCGGCCGAGTTCGGCGGAAAACACCACACACTCGGGATCAACTACCGGTCTGGAACGCCAGTCGTCAGGGCGTTCGCCGCCTTCACCGGCGGAATGGCCGGTGGCCGGCAATCGCAGTGGCAGGCCAACCGCGGCGCCGTCGGCGAGGTCACGCTGGAGGTCTGCGGGACGTTGGAGGACGAGGCCTGCGCGATACGCGACCGGATCGAGGGGCTGAGGGCCGCCGGCGTCCCGTATCGCGACCAAGCCATACTCGCTCGCAGCCACCTTACGCTCGGCCGCCTGACGTCCCTGCTCGAGCGGCTGAACGTGCCACTTCTGTATCTGGGCGACCTGTTCGAGCGCGGCGAGATTCGGGACCTGCTGTCGTTGGTCGCCCTCGACGCCGAGTTCGGCGGGCTTGGTCTGGTCCGGGTGGGCCAGTTGCCGGCGTATGGCGCGACGGAGCAGGACACTTTGAAGGTGATAGGTTGGGCCCGCGAGCAGACGCTGCCGGTGATAACCGCGTTGTCGCGTGTCGCCGAGATCGAAGGCCTGTCGGACGGCGGACGCTCCGGCCTCGCCCGGCTCGGCGGCGAGCTCGCGTTCGTCGGCGCCGCGACGACGCCCTGGACGATGCTGACGGGATGGCTGTTCGAGAACGGCGGCTACCTCGACCCGCTCGTGCGGAGCTCGGACCCCGCCGACCGTCAGAAGCTGATCGCGATCTACCAGTTGCTCAAGGTGTGCGGCGAGCATGACGCGGCGGGCGACCGGAGCCGCCGCCGCCTGCTGGCGCGCATACGGCGGATCGAGCTGCTCAACCAGGACAGTGCCTACCGCGCGATATCGGCGGAGGCGACCGACATCGACGCCGTCCGGGTGCTGACGATCCACGGCAGCAAGGGCCTCGAGTTCCCGGCGGTGCATCTCCCCGCCCTAGCGACGAAATACATGCCCGCGAGCCGCAAGGGGTCGAGGACGCCCACGCTCGGCAAGTATCCGCAGCTCAATATGGGCAAGGAGGACCATGATGCCGAGGAGGAATGCCTGTTCTTCGTCGGCCTCTCGCGCGCTCGCGACCACCTGTCGCTGACCCGCGCCCAAAAATACACCACCCAGAACGCCTCGCCGTCCAAGTTCCTAGCCTCGATCTCTGTGATACCGACGCGGACCCGTTCGGCGCCATCGAGCGTGCCGCACCCCCCGGCGAGGCCGCCGGTCGCGGTCGAGAAGCGGACGAGCTACTCGGCCACCGAGATCGACACCTACATTCGCTGCCCGGCGAGATACCGCTACGAGCAGATGATGGGCCTGCGCGCGGGCACCGACGGGGCCGCCTTTCTCGACTTCCACCGGTGCGTCCGGAGGACCCTGGCGTGGATTGAGCAGCGGCGTGGCGAGGGCGTCGCGACGAGCGCGGCGCAGGCCTTGGCGCAGCTGGACACGGTATGGGCCGAGCGCGGCCCAGTTGGTCACGGCTTCGAGAACTACTATCGCCAGGCCGCGAACCGCATGGTCTCCAACAGCGCCGCATACGTCGCAGCCGAGCAGGGAGCTTATCTGGACGGGCCGCTCGAACTACCGGTCGCCGGTCGCACCCTGACGATCGAGCCCGACCGTCTGGTCGACGCCGGCGGCGTGGTCCGCGTGCAACGGATCAGGACGGGGCGGCAGACGAAGAGCGAGGGCGACAAGCTGATCTACGGCGCGATGCTGCTGGCGGCGCAGCGCAGGTTCCCCGGCCGGGCGATCTCTGTCGAGGCCTACTACCCGGGCGATGGCGTGACGCGCGACTTCCCGGCTGGCAAGGAGGACAAGGCGGTCAAGGCGTTCGGGGATGCGATCGCCGGGATCGAGGCGGGGAGTTTTCCCGCCAAGCCGAGCGATCCGCGCTACTGCCCGAATTGTCCGTGCTATTTCATTTGCGGCGTGTGAGCCGCGTTGTGTCGCCTCAATGGCGGCTCAGGCCGGCATACCATTCGGCGTAAGACGTGGTCCCCGCCATGTGCCGGTTCAGGTCAGGCGAGCCGTCGTGCTACCAAACCGGGCCGCGCTCCCCCAGCGCACGCTTCGCACAGTCGACGGCTTCGTGGGCGGCCGACTCGCCGCCCTCGTCGGCAGCCCGCCGCGTCGTGCCGACCTTTCGTCGGGCCGCCATCAGCTCTTTGACCAGCTGATCGCGCCTGTCTGCCGGCAACGCCGGATCGGAGATACGCCACAGCCGGCCCCGCACGACGAAGTAGCGGCCGTCCGGGGTCACGGGATGGTGCGGTCGCCTCGCCGTCACCTCAGCTGCCGGATTACCAGCTTCGCGCCGTAGCACATCGAGCAAATGTGCTTGCGGCGCTCGAAGCGTTGGAGCCGGCCAGTTCGCGCGTCTTGTGGTTGGCGTGCTGCCGCACGGACAGGCCGAGCCGATCGGCGACGCAGTCGTCGCGGATCGGCGCCGGGGCGAGGCAGTCGATCAGGGCGCGGACGTCGTCAATCACGGTCATGCGTCAACAATAGCCGATGCGCCGGCGGCAGGAAGTCCCCGCCGCCGGAACCGGCTAGGCCGCCTTGGCGATGTCAACGGGGATCGATGTCGATGTGGCCATGGGCATAGGGTTCGGGGGCGCCGGTGAACGCCTCGGTGTCGTCCAGCGCCACCAGCGAACCGGACACCAGCTCCATAGCGCAGCCGCCGTGCAGGCGCCGCAGCAGCTCGCCCACCGCAAGGATCGAGGCGGTCAGCCCGACGAAGGGCACGCCGATCGTGCGCGACGCGATCTGGGCGAGGCCGCAGCCGTCGACGCCCTTCTTTTTCATCGCTTCGTAGGCGGGCATACCCGAGACATCGGGAGCCGTGGCCGATACCGCCGCGCCGCCCCAGATCGCGCTCGCGCGCTTGGGCCCGGGAAAGCAGTGGAGGGAGAAGTTCCGGAACCCCTGTGTTCCCGCGCCAAGGCCAGCCTCGATCATCAGGTCGAACTCGGCTTCCTCCAGCGCAGCGCGGGCGACCGCGTTGTCCACGCCGCACAGCGCCGCGCCGGGCTCGAGGTGGTGACGCCGGGTCCAGGCACCGAAACGCCGCTCCTCGTGCCGCACGTCGAAGCCCCGGCGCTCCAGCCAGTCGCCTACCCACCGCGTCTTCATGACGGTCGGCTGCTCGGGCACCGCCAGTAGCGAGGTGCTGTCGTTCGACACCGCCATGCTGTCGAAGTCCTGGAGCATCAGCAGGGTTTCCGCACTCTCGGGATAGGGCAGCGACGCCAGCGCCCAGGCGAACGCCTGGCCGAGGTTGCCCAAGCCGATGAACCAGAGATGCGTGGGAAGGTGCCGCAGGGCTGGCTCGGTCGGATCCGGCTCCGTCCACGGTTTGCCCGGGGCCCAGATCGAGAGGCCCGACGCACGCCGCCCCGCCATGTCGTGGTCGCCGGCGTGCCAGGCGAAGACCTCGCCGACACAGGCGGCCGCGGCCATGGCCGACGCCAGCGATATGGCGTCGCCCGTCATCGCGGTGGGCCACGTCGACGGGATCACGCCGCCGCGCCAGCCGGCCCACTGCAGGCGCAACGCGGGTGCCGGACCCATCGGCGCCGCCACGTCGCCGATGATCGCGCGCGGCCAGTCGGGGCGGACATGCTCGACGAAGCTGCCGCCGAGCGCCTCGACCGCCTCGCGCAAAGTGGCCTGCGTCGCCAGCTTCGTGACCACCGCCTGATCGCCGACGCCCTCGACCTCGATGCCGCCGAGCATCGTGCGGCGTGCCGTGTTGACCAGGGTGAGCAGCGCGACCTGGCCGTTCACCGTCGTGGCGGTCGCCGGGTCCACGCTGATCGCAAGGCCGAAGCGGGAGAGCATGTCGACCGCATCATCGGCGGTCGCGGCGCGGCCGCTGTCCATGAAGTATTTCGCCGTGCGGTGCAGGCGGTCGGGATCGGTGATCATAGGAACGTGCTCCAGAAGTCGTTGTGAAGAAAGCGGTGCGCGCGGGCGCCGGAATGGTCGGCCCATTCGTGATTTCCGCGATATTCGTAGACGCCGAGCCGCGCGGTCGCGGGATGGCCGGTGGCGTAGTTCGGCACGATGATCGCGATGTGGCCCTCGCGCGCGACCATCGGGTTGGTGCGGTCCGCCTCGCTCTGGAAGGCGCCGCCCGGGTGGGTGTGCACGTCGCCGACGACGGTGAGGCCGCGCGCGCGGCACATCGACCACAGCGCGGCGAACGCGCGCGCGTACAGGACGCAGACGCCCGAGCTGTAGGCCTCGGGGTCCAGGTCGTCGTAGAAGAGGACGTCTTGGACTTCGCGGAGGTCGCCTTCGCGCGTGCCGAGGAGGAAGGCGCCTGCCTCGTGCCGGCGCTCGCCGCGGCGGTCGAGTTCGGCCTGCAGCGCGGTCCAGCGCGCAGGTTCGATGCGGATGCCGCGGCTACGCCGTAGCAGCGCCCGTGTAATCGTCCTGGTTGAGAAGGTCATGGACTTGCTCCAGATAGCAGATGATGCCGCGCGCCGGCTGCCACAGGCGGTTCGGATGCTGGTTCACCCACATCTCGTGGCCATTCCTCGAGATGCGGTCGCACGGGAGATAGAGGCAGGTGCCTCCCAGCCATTGGGGTCGGAACACCGAGGGCAGGATCGTCTTGCCACGCGGCCACAGGTGCGCGGCGAGCGGTGCGTTCGATACGAGGCTCCAGGGCTGCGCGGTAACAGCCTGGCGCGGATAGCCGCTGCATTCGAAACGCAGTCCGAATTCGGCCGGCGAGTTCGGGCGGGGGGCGGCCGACACGGCAATGACCACGTGAGGCCACGCCTGCGACACGATCCGCCACCGCCCTTCAAACTGGCCGCACCGGAAGGCCGGTGCGGCCAGGTCGCGCTCAAGTAGCAGCTGGCTGGGGCTCACGGGCGCGTTCACCTCAGCCCTCGACGCGGATGTCGGGGACGAGGTCGAAGCACAGCTCGCAGTGGCCATGCTTGATTAGCTTGTGCAGCGGCGTGTCGGTCGGCGGGCGGTCGGTGCTGCCGCAGACCTGCAGGACGTGCTCGGCGGCGTCGCGCTCGGCCAAATTGAAGTGGTCGACCGCCCACGCCTTGACGCGGCGCATGCGGGCGCCAGGGGCGAAGCGGTGCTTCTCAATCTTCTCCAGGTAGTGGATGGTAACGTCGATCTTGCGGCACTTGGCGAGATGCAGCTTCGCGCCGTGCTTGATGTGGTGCGGGCGCTTGTGGCCGTGCCACTCGATCGGGTCGTCATCCTCATCGTGGAAGAGGATGAACTCCTCGTCGATCTCGATGCCGGCCTCCTTGACGGAGGCGTGGACGATCTCGATCGAGGCGTTGCCGGGCAGGTCGACCTCGACGAGGCGGTCGTGGCCCTGAACGGCAATGAATACGATATGGGACATAATGCTTGGCTCCTGAGCGGGCGGCGAACCGGCCGCCCTCAAGAACCCCAGCGAAGTCAGACCCGTGGATTCAGGAATGAATCTCAGCGTGAGTGAATAACCTCACGCGCTGACGCGAGCCGGTGAAGCTCGCGTTGGCGATCACCATCGCCAAGGGCGAAGCTCAATGCCAGCTGAGACGCTGTCTACTTTTGAGTTCTAGCCAACAAGACGTTGCATGCCCGCTGTCGGCCAGAAGCGGCCACCGAGCTGAAGAGTGCCATCCCGGCATCGGGCGTCTCCCGGCTGTCTACATGGACTATGCCCAGACCGACACGTTCCGAAACGTCGCCGCCGCTGGGAGCGTTCGCTCCTCTAGGCGCCCCGCGAGTTCTTCCGAGCGCGGGGCCCACAGATTGGCATGAAGGCGCAGTGGAACGTGGGGAAGAGGGGTCGGATCCCAACCGACGCGTTCATGGACGATCGAGCCGTCCACCAGCCACGCGATCCTGCCCGGCCGCCAGTCGATGGCGTAGAGGTGGAAGTCCTCGCTCGCGTCGAAGCCGAGGTCGACCCGCCACGAGGCGCCTCGATAGCCGAAGGCCAGCGCCGCCCCTTCGTCGCCAGGATTGAAGTAGACGTTGGTCAGCATGGTCCGCGGATCGCCTCCGGCCAGCTCGATGTCGATCTCCTGCCGCGGCGCATCCCGATGGAGGAAGAACCCGGTGACGAGACCGGAACCGCGAGCAGCCCTGATCTCGGCCTCGAAGCGTCCGTGGGTGAACGAGCTTGCGGATGCGAAGGCGCCGGATCGGTACGGCCTGCCCCCCGTGTGCGACTTTTCGAGCACCAGATGTGTGCCGTCTTGGTCGCGGACCAACCCGTCCGTCGCGAACGAGGCCAGATTGCCCGGAAAGGTCTCGACCATTCCGGGGAGGAGGGAGGTCGCTGTCCTCATCGTCGCCTGGACGAGCGGATCGCTGGACAGCACGAGGTCACCCTCGGCGGGGCGCCGGGGCCGCCAGACATTCCTGGGCGGAAGAACCCACGGTGAGACATCCAGCGGGGGCATCCTCCCCGGCTCCTCGGGCGAAGATGTCGGGCCACCCGGCGGCCGATCGTCGCGGAACATTCTCCATCTCCGCGGAGCACCGGCGGGAAAGGGTTCGGACGGACTCGCGAGGCCGAGAAGCGCACAGAGCCGATCCCACGTGCGGTCCTCGGAGCGCCCCATGGGCAGGATCGCCGTTCGCGAAGGCGGCAGGCCGACGGGATCAGGATCGTGGAAAGTGTCAGGCCCTTTCTCCAGGACGAATTTGACGTCAGATCGGCGGGCCGCGGCAGCGAGTGCGGCGGGCGCGACCGGGGCATCGACGAGCGCGTCGAAAATCTCGAGAAGTCCGCTGAGTTCGTCGGCCGAGAGGATCGCCTCGGCGCCGTCGAAGACGCGGACGCGCAGGCCAAGCATCGACAGGGCCATCGCAAGGCCCTCCCGGTCGCCGCGGTCCGACCATGCCAGCACGGCACCGGCGCCGGTCCGCTTGGGAGGCATCGGACCCGCACCTGTGTCGACGACTCCTGCGCGGGCGAGATAGGGCAGCACGGAATACGAATTGTCGGACACGCAGTCATGTCTCTGGAGGATCGCCGGAGACGACAGCGCGAGCGCGCCGAGTTCTCGGAACCGGTAGTTCATCCACATGTCGACGGGTCCGATCACCGGCATCGCGCGAAGCAGGGCCGCGGCGCCCTCGCGGGACAGGACGTACCCCGAAAGGAACCAGAGGCCGCGCACCGGCCGGAAGAGGACCTCGCACGGTTCGGCGCGTTCGGCCGTCCCTTCGGCGTCGGCGTAGGATAAGTACAGGAGGTGCGGGCCGCCTCCGGCGCGGCACCGCTCCAGGGCGGCGCGCCAGGCACGGTCGATCGCGGCGGCGGCGCCCGGTCTGAACCAGATGTCGTCCTCGAGTATCAGGACGTGGTCGTGCCGACCCCTCGCGACGATCTTCCAGACCTCGATGTGCGATCTCGCGACCGCCACCTCCTGCCGCGTCATACGGACCGGCTCGTCGGGCCCGAAGCACTCCTCGAGCCTCGCATCGGGCTGGACGTGCATCTGGTCCCTCAGGCTGTAGTTCGGGTCGACGTCGGCCGTCGACGCCACGGCACGGCCGTCGCGCGCGTCCACCGCCGCGAACCGCGTTGCGATCGACGCGAGCGGAGCGCCCTCGGACGTCCGGAACCTGCCGAGTTCCCGGAGCATCCGCCGCCACCTCGCAGGCTTCCGGTCGAGGTTCACGATCAGGATTGATCCGATCTCATCAGGACCCGCGCCGAAGGCCGTGATCCGGCCGGCGGGCAGTGCGCCGGCTGCGACCCGGAGGGCGCGGAACGCGAGGATGCGCAGCAGGCCCGAGGCTTCTCGGAGGTTCATCGGCCCATCCCGAGGCTCAGCCCGCGTCCATGTTGCGCCAATTGCGCCCATCGCCGCGGTAGGAGAGGTGCCATCGCGTCTCCGCGATGGCCTCCCAATCGCCAAGCAGTTCGAAGTCGAGAGGTGCTCCGGCCGCGATAAGATCGCGCGCATGTGCGGCCAGGGCCGCAGTGAGGTTTCCGGGACCCGTCGTAGACTGGATTTCGGGAAGCGGATCAACGCCGAGCAGTCGTCCGGTCGCACGCGAGAGCGCCCTGCGCAGCACGGGGTGGCCGGCGGGGGAGGCGATGGGGTCGTTGTTGACGTAGAAAATGCGATCCTCGGTCGGCAGATCGGCGCGCCAGATGTCGGCGGCCGGCACCATCCGAGCGGTCGGGATGTCGTAGCACAGCGGTTGCACCTTCAACCTGCCGTCATCGAACAGCTGCCTCCAGCCGTCGCCCACGAGCACGTCGTCCGCATCGACGTAGAGCCCGCCCTCCTCGAGCACGAAGCACATCCGCAGGTAGTCGCTGCGCATCGCCGGATGCCGACAGCGCGCGAAGGCGTCGCGCTCGCGAGCGCCGTACCGCTCCGCGATGTACGTCGCCGCGCTGCAGTCGCAGAACGTCCGGATCTCGAAACCCTCGTCGACCATACGGTCCCAGCTCGCGAGGCAATCGCGCACGTCGTCCGGCAGGTCTTTCGGATCGTGCCAGTACCGTACGAGCGTCCGCGGCACTGTCTTCGGGCCGGGCGCTCCGATCGCCCTCGGCGACTTCCGCTCCTCGATCAGACTCAAGGTGAGTTCGCGGACGAAGGCCGAGCGGCGGTGCTCGATCTCCTCGAAACCAGGAAGGTAGACGTCCATGCTCGGCGCGCCCACCCCCTACGTCCGAGACCCTGATCGGTGCGGGATTGATCGGCCGACCGCTGCCCCGGCGGCGACGCGCGGCGACCCGGTGGCCGGGACGGCGGACACCCGGAGGTGGGCCTGATAACGTTCGGATCTCCTAAGAAGATGGGCTCGACCGTCGACCACGAAGCCGTCGAGACCATGCTGGACGGCGTACGTGTCGAGATCGCGAAGGTTGTTGATGAACCCCTTCCCGTTGAAGTTCAGGGACGTGTTGCACAGCACGCCGTAGCCCGTCCGGGCTTTGAACGCGGCGAGGAGGTCGTGGAGAGCCCGGTTCGAAGCGGACGTGACGGTCTGGATCCGCGCAGTGCCGTTCACGTGCGTGACGGCGGCCAGCGCATCGGTGGACGCCTTAAACGTGTAGAGCATGTGCGGGCTATCTTGACGGCAGCCGAACCAACGCGCGGCATCCTCGCTCAGGCAGACCGGCGCGATCGGACGAAACTGCTCGCGCTGCTTGATGACGTTAAGCCGCTCCCTGGTTCCCTCGCGGAACGGCGCCGCCAGGATCGACCTGTTGCCGAGCCCACGCGGGCCGATCTCGTACCGGCCGCTCACCCATCCGAGCACGAGGTCGTCCGCCAGCATTGCGGCGACCTCGTCAGGGCCCACGTCGCGGATGTCGTACCGCTCCGAGTCCACTCCGCCGTCATGGCGGAACGCAAGTCCGGCGTAGACGTCCCACTCGATCTTGGGGTTTCCGGTGAAATGGAGCTGTGCGTCGATCGCGGTCCCGATGGCGGAGCCGGAATCATTGGCGACGGGCGGCACGAACACCTCGGAGAAGAGGCCGGTCTCCCTCCATCTCGTGTTCCAGTCGCAGTTCAGGCCGCAGCCGCCAGCGACAACGAGGGGCTGGCCCGGCTTCAGGCATTCCCTCGCGAAGCGATGGAAGGTCTCGAAGATCTCGTCGCTGAAGATGCCTGCGAAGTTGCGGAACTCAGGATCGTCCAGCCCGACGTCGTAGTGCGGCAGGTGCGCGATGCCCTCATGGGCGCTCAATGCCTCGAAGGGGCCGCCCAGGAGAAGTCGGAGCAGCTCATGCTCTCCGGCCGTCGAGACAGCACGGGTCGAGAACGAGGCCAGCGCCATCAGCTTCCCGGCGTCCGACGGACGGGGGTAGGGGCCATCCTTCGGGAAGGTCGGGTCGGCAAGGCTGTAGAGCTGCCCGTAGCGGTTTCCAGGCTGCTCCATGACGTCGGCGACCTTCGCGATGTTCAGGTCCGTATCGATCTCGTAGAAGGCGCCGATCGCACCCTCCCACACCAGCGCGTAGCAGGGCGTGCCCTTCGGAAGGGGCGACATCCCGTATGCGCATAGGACATGGGACCGCTCGTGGGACGACGAGAAGTAGCGGACGTCCCGTCCCAGGAACCGTCGCTCGCCGACGATCACGCCCTCCTCGGAGATGCCGCGGTAGCCAGCGTTGCTGATCGATCCCTGCACGAACTCGTGATGGTCACGTGGCCACCAGCCGCCCATGCATACCGCATCCGGGATCTCCGCGATCTCCCCGATCGCGTTGAACACGTCGGGACTCGAGACCGACGAGTATCGGTAGTTAGAGTCCTTCTCCGCCTCCAACGACATCTCGAGGCGCCCGTCCACGAGACTGACGATCGCGCCATCATGGCCCGGATTGTAGGCGAGAATCCTCATTCGGCAGTCACTCTGTGGTTCGAAACCGGATGACGCCGAATACGCGACGGACGGGATCGCGAAAGGCCCATTGTGGGATAGGTGTTTAGGCTTTTCGCTTTCATTGCCTCAAGCGACGGCCGGTCGTTCGGAAAGCGCGGAATCTCAGCGATCAGCTCTCGCTGGAGGGCCTTCACACGCTTTGAATCTTCGAAGCCGGGCATCGACTACTTCTTGCTGTAGGATTCCGGGATAGGCAAGCCAGCTACCGGCCGCACGCGGCTTTCGGTCGGATCGATTATCCGGGTTTCAGACGAGCGCCGACGCGTCGTCGTTGCCCTGACCGCTCGACGACGGCTCAAGCTGAGATGAACGGATGTCGGAAGTTGGAGATGCCGAATAGAGTGCTGAATGTCGCCTTGTGGGTCTTTATCGCCCCGAGAATGCTGGTCGGCAGTTATTCGATTGATGCTTTTAGATGATCGGGCCGATGGTCTCGAAGCCAGCCATTCGTGCAACGGCAGCAATCCCACGGGACGTTCGTTTGCGGGAAGACCGGTTCTACGATGAAGCGTGCCGGCGCCACCGTTCTCCGGGTCCGTCGACGTAGGTGCGCAGCACGTAGTCCCAGGGGATCACCGACGCGATCAGGACAGCCATCAGGCATTCTATTGCCGTCTCAGCGGCCGAAGCGTTGAGGCCACCACCAATCCACAACGGCAGCGCGACACGCAGCAACCAAATCGCTTTCCACGTCATCTCCCAGAACAGGAGCGGTAGCATCCGGAGCGGATGACGCAGACCGATAAGCGCGAGCAGCGACAGGGCACAAAGCATGGCGACGATAACGCCGCGATCCGGAGCCCAAGCCTTCGTAGGATCCAGGACCGACGGCCATACGGTCAGGCCGAGGCCGACGATAAGCAGGAGATAGCCAGCGCGCAGCAGGTTGGCGCGCCAGATTGCGAGTTCGGGCATGTGGATCGCTCCGGTGTGAGGGGCCGTTGCTTACGTTCAGCGGGCGGGTAAATCGTCGGATTGAAAGAAAAGAATGTCTCCGGGCTGGCAGTCCAGCACCGCGCAGATCGCTTCCAGAGTGGAGAAGCGGACCGCCTTTGCCTTGCCGGTTTTCAGAATCGACAGGTTTGCCAGGGTGATATCGACCGCTTGCGAGAGGTCGGTGAGGGACATGCGCCGCCGGGCCAGCACGTCGTCCAGATGTACCGTAATCGGCATCGTCAAACAGTGCCCGTCAGATCGTCGCGCATGACTGATCCGGCAGCGAAAACGCGGGCGAACACGAACACCATCAGGGTCGCAAGCCACCCGCCCACTGATATGTCACCGGTGGGTGCCGCCGAACCGAGGCTGGGCCAGAACCGCGCCAGTAGGGCGCATGGCAGATCAAGGAGTTGCAGAACCAGCAGTGCCCAACCGATCTGCCGCAACCGGACGGCGTTCGCCGGGACGAAGGGGTCGCCACGCTCGGCGCTCGAGACGATGGCTTTTAGCGGAACCAGCAGCCGATCGGTGGCGAACGTCATGGCGATCCCGATCAGCATGAGGAGCCGAACGCCGAGCAGGGCCGCGGACGCATCGACAAGCGGATCAGCCCTCACCAGCAGCTCGCGAAATATGCCGGGAAAGGCCCATGTTCCAGCGAGCCCGACTAGGATGGCGGCGAGAAGGAGTCCGTTCACCGCGCGACCGACGCGGACGACCGCCGCTGCGCCCTGTACCAGATAATCGTGCTGTCGCATTGCCAGTCTCCTTATTGATATTCAATAAGAGAAGTCTTTTGCCTATGTCAACAATATTATTGAATATCGATAAGAGAGCAGCCGTTGCATCTGGCGAATGCCGCTATTCGACTGTCTGAATGAATGTCGGCTTCCCGGAGATCGCGCGATGAGCGCGAACGTCTGGTTCTGGGTCATGAAGCGACCGCCGAACGGATCCAGCTCGAAATGATCATTATTGCGCCTGGATCGATGGTCATCGTTAGCTCATTGACCAAAGCGATTGCTTTTGCTTGCGATGCGATCGTTTCCGTGCCCGTTTCCATCGGATCGGAGAGCAGGACAGCGAAGGCAACATGTCCGTCGGCGTCAACGAGTGCAAGGCGGTGACGCCGCCGAAAGCCAGCGTGATGCTGATACCTTTTCTCTTATGATCAGTTCCAGGTTACTCCGCCGCCGCCTCGATATCTTGGACCTCGACTAGGATGCGATCGTCGTCATCCACGTTTCCTCGCTCTTTCGCGATCGTCGCTGCGGCACTGGCCAGATACATCGCTTCCCGCGACGACTGGACCCGCTGCCCCATCTCGTTGTCGGGCAAATCGGCCAATGCGGGATGTTCGACCGCTTCGTCGCCGAACGCGACGATCACTTCCTCATCGCCATAGTCCGCATAAAGGTCGCCGCTGCTAATTAGCTGACCGTCACGGATCACGACTTTCGGGTTTTCGGTCATTACAAGCATCCTGCCGTTGTTGCTTGGGTTGCAGTGCGCGACGCTCGCATCTTGCGCAACCCGGCACGGCCGATGCCGGTGGCTAACCTTCGTCATGTATTCTTTGATGGGGGTTGCGGCGCCGGATGACGAACCGGGCGATCTCAAATGAACGAACGGCCGGAGCTGGCAAGCAAAAAGACCTGCCAATGACCGCAAGTGGGTCGCTCAGACCTCAGTTCGTTCTGCCAGTTCCAGGGCATCCTCCACGTCGACCCCGAGATAGCGCACCGTGCTGTCGATTTTGGCGTGGCCGAGGAGGATCTGCACAGCCCTCAGATTTCCAGTCGCTTTGTAGATGATCGAGGCTTTCGTTCGCCGGAGCGAGTGAGTGCCGTAATCTTGAGGCTGTAGGCCAATGCCGACTACCCACTCGTGAACTAGGCGAGCATATTGGCGCGTGCTCATATGGCCCATGTAGTCGTTCCGGCTGGGGAAGACGTAGTCGCCCAACGTGCCGCCGCGCCGCTCCAGCCACGCGCGCATTGTCTTCCGGGCTGTGTCCATCAGCTCGAACTGGACGGGCCGCTTGGTCTTCTGCTGCACGATAATGGCTCGGTCGCGCACGCGACCGCCTGATACTACGTCACCGATCCGAACTTTGACGACGTCGCAGCCGCGCAACTTGCTATCGATGGCGAAGTCGAACAGCGCCCGGTCGCGCAATCGGCGGTTCTGGTCCAACCAGAAGCGTATCGCCCAGACCTGTTGCTGCTTAAGAGCGCGTTTGGCGCCGAGCAGATGTCCCTCATTCCAGGGGCGACGTTCCGAAAACGCAGGATCGAGCGGCGAGTGCCCCATTGCTCATCTCCAAGGAGTGGGGTTGTCCTGCCAAATTAATGCGTCAGAACCAATCATCCGTTTGCTGATACAGTTTTCGCGGCATAAACCAGAATCATCGCCGGCTGAAAGACTGGCCCGTCCACTCCGGCGTCAGTACCGCGCGTAGTCATTATCGACGCGAGCGAAGTCAGACCGCTGCGCCGCCGCTGTGGTCGCCGCTACCATTTGCGGTTGCCGCGTGCGGCAACGTTCCTCCGGCGTCTTGAAGACCCTCTGGTATCTTCGCTTCCGCCCGTCCGCTGCCGGCGAGCATGCCGTTAAGCGACTCGCCGGTCATACCGAGTTCCGCCATCAACCCGTCGATCAGAGGCCCGCCGACGCGGTAGCGCATCGCCGCGGCGACCGCGGCGTCGGCAAGGTTGGTCTGACCGCCGCTTGCCCCTGCATCGCCGGGGTGATCGCCGTGAAGACCGCGCGCGTCGAGAATGCTGATCCGGTCGATGTTCTCTATCGGCTTGGCTGCTGCGGCGATGATCGCGGGCAGCGCTTCCAGCATGGCCCTGCGCACCAGCAACGCCGTCTGCGCATCGCTGAGAAGGTTGGTCGCTTCGTTGAGCGAAGCTTGACCGGCGGCATCGACCTTGAACGCTGCCTCGCGTCCCTCGGCACGTACCTTTTCAGCATCGGCCGCAGCGGTCGCCTCGGTCCTCAGCGCCATTGCCCGTGCTTCGGCGGCTTCCTTCTCGGCAGTAGCGGCGACGGTGATGCCGACCGCCTCCTCCTGCGCGCGCTGGGTGGCAGCGATCACGGCGACGTTCTTGTTGCGGTTGGCGATCTCGGTCGCCTTGGCGGTGGCGACGCTTTCCTCGGCACGGACGGCGAGCGCGCGCGCTTCGTTGGCGGCTGCGGTCGCGGTCGACTCTTCCTCGGACTTTTGCGCGGTCTGCACCGCAGTGGTGATGCGCGCGATCTCGATGGTGCGGTCGCGCTCGATCGTCGCGGTCTGGATCGCGCCGTCGCGGGCGATGGTGGCAGTCTGGACGACCTTGTCCGCCTCTGTCTGCGCGACGGTCTTGGCCTGCCCGGCGGTGATCCGCGCGATCTCGGCGAGACGGGTCTGCTCGGCCTCGGCGGTGGCGATCGCGGTCGCCTGCTCGGCTCGACGCGCGGACAGGGTCTGCTCCTGCAACAGCCGCGCCTGCTCGGCCGCCTGCGCGATCTCGAGCGACTGGTTGTTGGCGTCGAGATTGCGCTGCTCGATCTCAACCCGGTTGGTGGCGACGATGTCGTTGCGAATCTTCTTGCGTTCCTCGATCGTGCGGGTGAGCACGGTCAGACCCTCCGCGTCAAAGGCGTTGTTCTCGTTGAAATGCTCGAACGCGGTCTGGTCGAAGTGGGTAATGCTGACCGACTCGAGCTGAAATCCGTTCATGTCCAGATCGGTCATCAGTGCTTCCTGAACCTTCTGAATAAAGTCGGCCCGGTTGGCGTGGAGATGCTCCATGGTCATCGTCGCGGCCACCGAACGCAGCGCGGACACCAGCTTGCCGTCGAGCAACGATTTCACCGCGTCGGGGCTGTTGACTGAATCGCCCAGCGTCTGTGCGGCCGCGGCGATCGACTCCGCGTCGGGCTTCACTTTGATATGGAACAGGCCGACGACGTCCACGCGCAGCTTGTCGAGCGTGATCAGCGCGTCCTTGTTGAGGCGCGACACCTCCAACTTCACCGTCGTCAGGCGTACCTGCATGAGTTCGTGGAGGACAGGAATCACCATGATGCCGCCGTTGAGCACTACCTTTTCACCGCCGAAGCCGGTGCGGATCAGCGCCACATCCTTCGTCGCACGGCGATACAGGCGGGTGAAGATTAGGCCGATCACCATCAAAGCGAACAGGACAATCCCTGCGTAGATCAGGACGTTTTGAAGCGATGCAGGCATGAAACTCTCCCCCGGTAAGCTGTCTGGTCTTGTATCAGATGGATTGAAGAAACGTATTCCTGTCCGGCAGGGCGAAAAACAGCTTGCCGTCACGGCGGACCAGCAAGGCGGTTTCGCCAGTCACAATCGCGTCCGTATCGTCGTGCGGCTCGATCATGATGAAATGCGCCTGGCCATGCTGGTCGACGACCTTGGCCCGTGCCGGCGTGCCCCGACGGGCCGTGCCCTCCAGAATGGTGCCACGATGGCGAAGAAGGTCGTCGGTTGAAATCACGCTCGTCTCGAACCCGGGCATGATCCGCACGAGACCGTTCGCGGCCAGCGTATTGAGCAGCCCACCAATGACCAGTGCCCCGCCGGATGCCAGCGTCCACGGCAGCGGCGTTCCATCATACGCCGCTGCGACCTGCTGGATGGCGATGCCGACGATTGTGAAGCAGCCGAGCAGCGAGGTGAGCCAGATCAGGATCGGCAGCTCGCCACCCAGGCCGAACCAGTCGAGCACACCGTGATGACCATCGGCGCCTAGGTCGCCATCAAGATCGAGGTGACCGAGGCCCAGGCCGATTGCTTCAATCAGCCCAATCCCGATCATCACCACAAGTGCGATCGTGAAGGGTAGATAGGCTGGTGTCAAAAGCTGCGCGAACATTGTCTAATCGATATCATGCAGTTCTTGCCATGTCAGGCCAAACCGTCGGGCGCTCGGAACCACGCCACAAGCGGACCGAGATCCAGCTTCGGCCGCACCTATCACTACAAGCGCTCGGTTCGATAACAGCCGATCCCAGCAACCCAGCGAAGCTGAACCAACAGTAAATACCAGGAAACGGCCACATCGCTCTGAATGGCTGGAAGTGCATCAGACGCGACGGAACGGTAACTCACGGAGGATCGACACGATGAGTGCTGCATACCGACCGGAGGGATCAAGGTCAGGGTCGAAGACAGTGACGGTCATGCCTCGGCAGCGTTGATCTGAGACCAGGGGCGCGAGGATTGCGATGACGTAGTCTACCGGTATGCCTGGGCTGCCGGGGCTGTCGACTGCGGGCATGATGGTCTGATCAAGCACATCCACGTCTAGATGGACCCAAAAACCCTGACTTGGAGCACGGTTCAGTCGGTTTGCAATGCGGCGAGACACGCCGTCGGAGCTGATCGCCAGAGCCGCGAAGACGTCGATCTGCTCAATCTCCGTTTCGGCAATGTCCGGCCAAGCGAAGTCCGCGTCTCGGCTTTCCCGCTCGCCGAGCTGCACGACATCTTCGTCGGCTACCAGCGGTCCAACGATGCCCGGCCAGTCTGTGGCTAACGGCTCGCCACGCCCCGTTGCCAACGCGAGGTCCATTCCCGCGGCCGCTCCCGGCTCGGCGAAATCGTGGTTACCAGGATGACGGAAGTCGCTGTGACCATCGACATGCACCAGCGATAATGGTCCTGCGGCACGGGCGCCGACGAGCGCACCAAGGAGGATCGAGCAATCGCCGCCGACAACAAGCGCAAACTCGCGCCGCCGCACCGCGTCACGCACAACTGCCGCGAGCAGAAGGTTGAAGGCACGGAGGCTCGGCCCGTTCCGCAGTTGCGTGCCGGGCTGCGGCATCGCCGAGTAGACAGGACGTTCAAGCCACGTAGTAGACGGTGATCCGAGCGCGTCAGCAAGCCCCGCGTCTAACAGGGCGGCAGGTGCCCGCCATGTGCCGGGTTCGTGACCCGGTCGCAAGGGACGTAAGCCGAGGTTCGACGGTGCCGCTACTAGTCGCATCGGGGCAAGGCTTAGCCGATCGAGTCTCGATGAACGAGTGTCCGATACCGGGGAGTGGTGAGAACGGCCTGAGCGTCTGCGATGGGGTCAAGTCGGCCCGATCAGGTTCCGTTCGTGTCGCCGCTGATTCGTGCCGCGCCGCTTTGTTCGCTCATGCATCCCAGAAGCCATTCTTTCGTCCGTGACGCCGCCTGAGGTCCGCCACATATCCGGCGTGGTTGGAATGCCCGGCAAAATCCTCGAGCCGCCGGGCAAGATGCTCGCAGGTCTGGAGATGGCGGGCGGCGTGGCCGTAGCGCTTGTACTTGGCGGCATCGAGTGAGAGATCAATCATCGCACGCAGCACGAGCGTGGCGGCGAGCGGATGGCGCTGCTCGAGCGCGTCGGCGGCCGGGGTCAGCAGCCAGTATTGATCGCCGTCGAGTTCGCCGGTCCGAGCCATGATGAGGCCGGCGGCGCGATCGAGCGCGGGCCAATCGATCAGGAAGGCGAGCGCCTGATGAAAGCTGGCGAAGCGTGACGCGAAGCTGAGAGCCCGCTCTTCCGCCTCTATGTCGTCGAAATCCGGCAGCAGCTTGAGGTGCGCCCGGAGGTACGCGGCATCGAGACCGCGCTCGAACGCTTGCCAGCGCTCGCCCTGCGCGTGGTCAAATCGCCCTAGGGCCTCGAGTACCTCGATCCGCACGCGCTGCCAATCGGGCCAGTGCCCTCCTAGGCGAAAACCGTCTACCGCGCCGTCGAGCGCCGCAAGAGCCTCGCCTGCACGATCGGCGGCCAGCATCCGCTCGGCGATCGCCGCCGCAATTGCGGGGTTAGCCCGTTCCTCGTCCGAATAGCGGCCTGCGAACCCATCGACGTCGCCGAGCGCATCGGCAATCTCGGCCAGTGCCGAGCGGGTGAGGCGCCCATGACGACCCCGCTCATAATCGTCCTGGTAGATCGGCCCGCGTGTACTCAACGCGATCACCCGGTGTTCGCCGTCTGGGGCGCCGGTGAGCGCGTTGGCCGCCGACTCCTCAAACTGCGCCTTGAGCCGGTTCAGCCCGTCAGGTCCCAGCGCCTGCGCCGTCAGGCTGATCAAATCGTCGAACTGGCCGTAGTCGTTCGCGCAGACCGCCTGAAAAACCCGGTCGGCCAACGCGCCCACCGGCTGGCCGGCCTCAGCGGCGATAGCGCCGAGATCGTCCCGTGCGGAAGCGATAACGCTAACGATCGCGCCGTTGCTGTCGTCGCACCGTTCGTAGATCGAGGGCGCCATCTCTAGCATGCGCCAAAGAAGGTTGAACGCCTCGCCCGGGCTCGTCGCCGCGACATGGGCGGCAATCGCCTCGCGCTGCGCCTCGAGATCACGGGCGAGTTCCTTCGCCTTGCGCCAGTCAACGAACGAGCGCGATCTGGCGATCGAGACGAGCCGCTTGCGGATTGCGCCCGCGACGTCACCGCCGCTGCGGCTCGCCAGCTCGATCCGCAACCGGCGCTTGCCCGCCGCGTCACCGGCGGTAACGTCGAGCAATAGCTCCGCCAGGCGCTCGGCTCCAAGCGCGGCCAGGTTCTTCGCATTCAGCGTCGTTTCGGACGGCATGCCCTTCCGTCATCATCAGGGCCCGGTCCGTCAAGCGGCGCGACAGTCGAAGACCCGCTGACGCCGCGTGAGGCCGCTTGGTCGGAAGGGCGGAGCTCAACTGCCTCGTGCCGTTCAGCCGCCTAAACTAAACGCGCCCACCCGCCGCTCGACCGAGGTGAACAAAGGGGCGGAGTTGAGAGTGGTAAACTGGCCCTGAACGGCGGGAATTGGGTCGTCAGATTGCGACTTGAACCATCGTCTAGTTCCCGCTCTCTGATCGGCGGTTTCTCAGAAAGTCTTCAACCGACGCATCCGGAAGATGGGCATACCTCCTAAAGATGGCTTGAGCGCGCTTGACCGCGTCTCCCGCTGAAAAGCACGCGTCAGCTGCTGGCCGCAGTTGCTCTGCGTTGCCGTTCTCCACGCTGTCGATCTCGGCCGTTGGGTCGTGAATGCTGCTGGTCACTGATCAAACCTCCGTGCGTTCCGCCAATTCCAGCGCATCCTCTACGCCGACACCGAGATACCGCACGGTGCTCTCGATCTTGGCGTGGCCAAGAAGGATTTGCACAGCGCGGAGATTGCCGGTCGCCTTGTAGATTATCGACGCCTTCGTTCGGCGCAACGAGTGAGTGCCGTAATCTTCTGCCTGCAGACCGATACCCGTGACCCACTCCCGCACGAGCCGAGCGTACTGGCGCGTGCTCATATGCGCCATGTAGTCGTTGCGGCTTGGAAAGACGTAATCGCCCAACGTGCCGCCGCGCCGTTCAAGCCACGCGATCAGCGTCTTGCGCGCGGGTTCCGCCAGCTCGAACTGCACAGGCCGCTTGGTCTTCTGCTGCACCACCATGGCTCGGTCACGAATGCGTCCGCCCGCTACGATGTCGCCGATGCGAACCTTGACAACGTCGCACCCGCGCAGCTTGCTGTCGATCGCGAAATCTAACAGCGCCCGGTCGCGAAATCGTCGGTGCTGGTCCAGCCAGAACCGGATGGCCTTTACCTGCTGCGGCTTCAAGTCGCGCTTTGCATCCAGCATGCGTCCCTCGTTCCAGGGGCGAAGCTCTTTGAAGGCAGGATCGATCGAGGAGTGTCCCATGGTTCACCTCCACGGCGACGCATATGATCAAACGTCGCTTGTGACGGTGATTCGCTCCCTGTTTTAGGATCGCGTCAAGTGGCAAGGCTCGTGCTATCAGTTTCTTTATCTTCCTGATGGCTGTGTCGCAGGAAGCAGGTTCGTCGCTCAAAAGTCGTCGCCGGCGCTGACATCGTTACGGTGCTTTGACGACCTTGCCGCTGGTCCACGGATCCAAGATCGACACGCCTGTGCCGGTAAAGTCGCTGACGTTGCGTGTGACCACGATGAAGCCATGAATGAGCGCGGTTGCCGCGATCAGCGCGTCATGGGCGTCCTTGGGTTTGGGCATGTGCAATCCGCCGGCTCGTAGGCTGACCGGCTGATCGACCGGCAGGATGCGGCCGGTGAAGGCAGGCAGCACACGGTCGTGCAGCCAAGTCCTTAGGAGGTTCGCCTGCGACGGATCATTGGGCTCCAGCCGCGCTATGCCGAACTCGACTTCGGTGAGTGTGATGACCGATAGGTACATGCGGTCCTGCGCGACCGTATCGGCCCAGGCAGCAACGCCGGGATCAATGCGGCCGCTCAGATGCTTGCGAAGCTCCGACAGGACGTTGGTGTCGAGCAGGTACATTAGTCGAAGCTAACCGGCCGAGGCTCGGATTTCGGCATGGTGAAATCGACGTCGATCTCGCCGACGCCGTCCATGGCGAGTGCGTCTAGGATCGAGCCCGCGCCATTGATCATGCGCTGATAATCCGCAAAGGGCAGCACCGCAATCGTCGGCTGCCCGCGTTCGGTGATGATGACATGCTCGTGGGTCGCAGCCCGCTTGATGCGGCCAGGTTCGCGGTTGAAGTCGCGGCTTGTGAATGTGGCGGTCATGATCAATTCCTGTAGTGACATACAGACATCGGCCGCTCGGCTCCCGCCGTCAAGACGGGTTGGATCAGGCTTAGGTACAACTGCCCGTCACAAGCTCCGTCGGCCGATCTAGTCAGCTGGAAGCGGCATCCAAGCCGACCTGAATAAAGGGCGAAAGCTGGGGAGCCAAACGGGTGCGCTATATGACCGCATCTGGGTCCTACAGCCGGCAGCTCAAGTCGAAGGTCCGCAACATGGACTGGTACTACTTTAATTGGCCGTACTCCCACGACCAATAGAAGCCGAGCAGGCGTTCACCATTGTTCCGCCAGCAATTCAGCCTGCTGTATCACCGTCTGCACCGCGATGTCCTGAAGATCCGGCGGAAAGCCGTATTTGCGCAGGATTCGCTTCACGAGCACCCGCATCCGAGCGCGGGCGCTTTCGCGGTGGGACCAATCGACTGTCGCGCTCGCGCGCAATGTGTTCACCAGCTCTGCGGCAATGACCTTCAGGCTATCGTTGCCCATAATGTCGACCGCGCTCTCGTTGTCAGCGAGGGCGTCGTAGAAGGCAATCTCGTCGGACGTCAGACCCTCGGCTTGGCCGCGGGCCTGCTCGGCGCGGATCTGCTTGGCGAGGTCGATCAGCGTCTGGAGCACCTCGACCGTACTGACCGCGTTGGTGTGATAGCGCGCGATGGCGTCGGTCAGGCGTTCGGAATAGCGGCGGCTTTCGACGACGTTGGTGCGGCTGCGCGAGCGGATCTGGTCGCCGAGCAGCTTGCGCAGCGCCTCAAGCGCAAGGTTCGGGCGCTCCATCGCCGTCACCTCGGCGAGGAAGTCGTCGGACAGGATCGAGATATCGGGCGTGGTCAGCCCGGCGGCGCTGAGGATGTCGACGATCTCGGTCGACACCACCGAGCGGTCGATCAGCTGCTGGACGGCGAAGTCGCGCTCGCCCGATGACGCGCCCCCGCCGCCGGTCTTGGCCAATGCTGCGCGGATCGTCTGATAGAAGGCGATGTCGTCGCGGATCGCGCGGGCCTCGTCGCCGGCGGCTGTCAGCGCGAACGCCTTGGTCAGCGCGAGCACCGCGTCCTGAAAGCGGCGGTGCGCGGCCTTGCGGGCGTCGTCGGTCGTCTCCTTCGCAGCCGCCTCGTGCTGGCGGGCGAGAATGAACTCCGTCGCCACGCCAAGGCATTTCAGGCGCTCGGTCGGGGTACCGGACACGCCCGGCGTCACGTCGAAGCCGTGGAACATCGCCTCCACCACGTCGAACTTCTCAAGCAGCACCGCGACCGCCTGCGCTTCGTCGATGCCGATCTCGGCGGCGTCCGACGCGGAATATTGGCCCAGCGCCTTTTTCAAATTTTGGGCGATGCCGATATAGTCGACGACCAGCCCGGCGGGTTTGTCGCGGAAGACGCGGTTCACGCGGGCGATCGCCTGCATCAGGCCGTGGCCGCGCATCGGCTTGTCGACATACATGGTGTGCATCGACGGCGCATCGAACCCGGTCAGCCACATGTCGCGCACGATCACGAGGCGCAGCGGATCGGCCGGATCCTTGGCGCGCCTGGCGAGCAGGTCGCGGCGCGCCTTGTTGCCGATGTGCGGCTGCCAGTCGGGTGCATCCGCCGCCGATCCCGTCATCACCACCTTGATCGCACCGGCATTGTCGTCGTCGTTGTGCCAGTCGGGACGCAACGCGATGATCGCGTCATAGAGCGCGACACAGATGCGGCGGCTCATGCACACGACCATCGCCTTGCCGTCCATCGCCGCCAGCCGGTCTTCCAGATGCGCGACGAGATCGGCGGCGACCATGTCCAGCCGGTCCTTCGATCCGACCAGCTTCTCGACCGCGGACCAGCGTTGCTTCAACCGTTCCTGTTCGTTCTGCGCCTCGTCCTCGGTCAGTTCCTCGATCTCGGCGTCGATCTCGGGCAGCGCCTCGGGCGGCAACTCGATCCGCGCCAGCCGGCTCTCATAATAGATCGGCACCGTCGCGCCGTCCTCGACCGCGCGGGCGATGTCATAGACGTCGACATAATCGCCGAACACGGCGGGCGTGTTGACGTCGTCCTTCTCGATCGGGGTGCCGGTGAAGCCGATGAACGAGGCGTTCGGCAATGCGTCGCGCAGATATTTGGCGAAACCATAGGCCAGCTCGCCGGTCTTGCGATCCATGCGGGCGCGAAAGCCGTATTGCGAGCGGTGCGCCTCGTCGGCGATGACGATGACGTTGCGGCGCTCGCTGATCGCGGGATAGGCGCTCGTCCCGGGCGGCGGCGCGAACTTCTGCATCGTGGTGAAGATCACGCCACCGGACGCGCGATCGAGCTGCTCGGTCAGGTCCTCGCGGCTCTCGATCCGGATCGGCGTCTGCCGGATCAGGTCGGCACACATCGAGAAGGTCGCGAAGAGTTGGTCGTCGAGATCGTTGCGATCGGTGATGACGACGATCGTCGGGTTCTCGAGCGCGGGCGTGCGCACCAGCAACCCGGCGTAGAAGGCCATCAGGAAGCTCTTGCCCGACCCTTGCGTGTGCCAGATCACGCCGATGCGGCGATCGCCGTCGGGATGCGCGGCGGCATCGGGCAGGCCATAGGCGAGCGGGCGTTCGCGGATCGCGCGCTCCACCGACACGCCCGGCACCGCACGGAGCGTGGCGGCGACGGCGGCGCGGGCGGCGTGGAACTGGTGATAGCCCGCGATGATCTTGACGATCCCGCGCCCCGCGTCACCGAAGACGGTGAAGTCGCGCATCAGCATCAGCAGCCGCCGGCGGTCGAGCACGCCCGCGATCATCACCTCCAGCTCGGGCGAACCCTTGGGCGCAATCACCTCGCCATCGATGGTCCGCCACGGCATGAACCGTTCCTCGTCGGCGGTCAGCGATCCGATCCGCGCGGTCATCCCGTCCGAGGCGATCAGCAGCGCGTTGGTGCGGAACAGCGATCCGATCTCTCGCTTGTAGGTCTGGAGCTGGTTGTATGCGCCGGTGACGGTCGCGTTCTCGTCGCCGGGGTTCTTCAATTCGACGACGGCGATTGGTAGGCCGTTGAGGAACAGCACCATATCGGGTCGGCGGGTATGGCCCCCACCCAGACGGGGCTCGATGACGGTGAACTGGTTGATCGCCAGCCAGTCGTTCATATCGAGCCCGCCCGCAGGCGCGTCGAAATCGACCAGCCGCACGCGGTCGCCGCGGATCGCGCCGTCGGCGTCGCGATATTCGATGGGCACCCCCTCGACGATCAGCCGGTGGAGCCGCCGGTTCTCCTCGGCCAGGCTCGGCATCTCCACCGCCATCACCCGGCGGACGGCGTCGGCGCGCGCATCGGCGGGGATCGCCGGGTTGAGCCGGTCGATGGCGGCGGCAAGGCGGGCGGGCAGGATCACGTCGGCATAGGCGGCGCGCTCGGGCGCCTTGCCGTCGGGCGAGGCGTCGATGCCATAGGCGACCTGCCAGCCCTGTTCGGCCAGCCAGGCGAGCGCGGCTTCCTCGACGACGGATTCGGTGAACTTCGCCATCAGGCGGCGTCGACGCCGGGAGCCGCGCGGGTCATGCCGCCAGCGCCTCGGCGTCGCGCACGCGGAGTTCGCCGGACATCAGCTTGGGGAGAAGCGCATCGCGGGTTTCGGCGAGGGTGCGGGATTCAGCCAGGTTCTGCCTAACTCCTTGCAGATGCGGCTGGACGATCTCATCGAAGGCTTCAAGCACCGCTGGTGACGGGACGAGGATGGGCATTGATCTGATCGACTGAGAATTAACCGCTGTAGCAATCGATGACGTGCTTCCCAGCCTGTTATAATCAAATTCCTTCATCCAAAAGAAGGTGAAGGCTACGCTGGGCGCTTCATCGTTCGGGTCGTTGAGATGCGCTATGGCTTCATTCGTAGCCATATCGACGCCTGCGATCCCGACACGTCCCACCGTTAATTTGAAGCTGACCATTACCGTGCCGGTTTTGACAATCGGCACCTTGAACCGCTTTACGGAGTCATGGGTAAGGTTTTCTTCCGTTTCGAACAAGAATGCGTTGCCAGAACCCATCGTTTTGATTGACAGCCAAGGTACACCGAGGCCGCTATTTACGAAGTGGTGTTGCTCCTTGCGGGGCGGAGTGCGCCCGATGCTGACGGCATATAGCTCACCAAGGGAAGATACTTCCCATCCCTCCGGCACGCCATCGTCGCCGAGGCGGTCGGGGAAGAGGGACCAGAGGTCGGGGGCGAGGTAGGCGGGGCGGCCTTCGGCCTTGGCGCGGGTGGGGCCGAAATCGACGAACCAGTCACGGAACAATGCGCGCGCGCTTGCCTCCAACGTCTCGTTCAATCGCCGGTTGAGCTCGATCTTGTCGTCGAGCGCGGAGAGAACGGCAGCGATGGTGCGCTGTTCGCGGGCGGGTGGCAGTCGAATCACAAGGTTGCTAAGGTCCGTTCCCGTGATCCCGGAAACGGCGACCTCGCGCTTGATTGTGCCCAGCGCATACCGCCCTACCGGCGAAGCAAATAGATAATAGAGGAAGAGAGACGACGCGCGGTCAGCGTGCGGACGGGCGCGGATGATCGATGACTCGAACGTCGTCGTCTCGCCAATGTCCATGACGATCGAGCACTTCCCCGCGCCTTCAGACGTCAAGGAACGACGCGCGAAAATCAAATCGCCGGGGGCAAGCAGAAACCGCTTCTCCTCGGCCGCTGTCAGTTTGAGCCTCTTCATCTTCACGTCGCGCAGGCGTGGATAAGCGAACAGCTCCCCCATGTTGACGATCTTCGCGCCGTTGCCGTGAAACTGCTTTGGTTTGTAGATGCCGTTCCGCACCGGCTCCTCAAGCATGTCGGCGAAGCGGACTTCGCGCCACTCGCTATTCATCACGCCGCCCCATCCACGAACAACGCCACCAGCCGCTGGTTCATGTAATAATTGTTCCGTCCGATCCGCTGTTTGTCCAGAAACCCCGCCGCCGCCAGCGTGTCGAGATATTTGGTCGCCGTCGGGCGCGACACGCCCAGCTCTTTCTCGACATATTCGATCCGCGTATAGGGGTGGCGGAACAGGTTGTTGAGCAGATCCTGCGAATAGATTTTGCCATGCTCGGCGCGGATACGCTGCTTGTAGTCGGCCATCAGCACGCGCATCCCCTCGATCAGCGCCAGCGTGCCCTTCGCCGTCTCGCCGATCCCGCGGATCATGTAGAGCAGCCACGCTTCCCAGGCGTCGCCCGCTCCCCTGGTGTTGCGCACCGCCTGGAGCAGCCGGTAATATTCGCCCTTCCGTCCGGTGATCCACCGGCTGAGGTAGAGCACGGGCACGTCGAGCAGCCCGGCGTGCGTCAGATACAGCACGTTGATGATCCGCCCCAGCCGACCGTTGCCGTCGCTAAACGGGTGGATGCTCTCGAACTGATGGTGGACGATCGCCATCTTCACCAGCGGGTCGAGGTCACTCATCTCGTCCTCGTTGATGAAGCGTTCCAGCACCGCCATGTGGGCGCGCACCGCGTCGCCCTCCTGCGGCGGGATGTAAACGATTTCACCGGTCTGGTCGTTCTTCAGCGCGGTGCCCGGCGTCGTGCGGAACGTCTCGTCGGTGCGCTTGAGCATCTGGAACATGGCGATGACCATGTTGTTGGTCAGCAGTCCGCCCAGCCGGCGCTGCTCGGTGAACCCGTGGCGCAACGCGTCGGCGTAGCGCGCCACCTCCTTCGCTGCGGGTGAGGCCGGGTTTTCGGGAAAGGCGCTGGCTTGGAACAGCTCGTCCTGCGTGGTGACGATATTCTCGATCTCCGAACTCGCCTTCGCCTCCTGCAACGCGAGCGTGTCGATCAGGATGCCCTGATTGGGGATCGACGCGGCGCGGCCGTTCAATTGGCCAAGATGCCGGTGCGCCGTGGCCAGCGCGCGCAGCACCGCGGGCGTTTCCTCCACGCCCGGCGGCGGCAGGTCCGGGATGGCGTAGCTGGCCTTCAGCATCGGAGGGCGGGCTGATGAAACGACACGCAGGATTTTTTGCACATCGTCGGCGACGTGTAAAGAAAAGCGCGTTTCCTTTCCACGGTGGCGCGACGTGTAAAAATCGCGGCTATTTCGCCGGCATGATGACGTCGGCGAGCCGCTCTCGTATCACCTCGGTCAGCCGCGCGCTTTCGGCGAACTGTTCCTCCAGCGTGGCCCGGAGCGCGGCGAAGCGTTCGGGGAAGGGAATGGCGTCGGCTTCGGCTTCCTCGGCGCCGACATAGCGGCCCGGCGTCAGGACATAGCCGTGACCAGCGATGACGTCGTGGCCGGCGGCGCAGGCGAAGCCGGGGATGTCCTCGTAATCTTCGCCTTCGCGCCACGCATGGTACGTGCCCGCGATCTTGGCGATATCGTCGTCGTCGAACTCGCGGCGGGTGCGGTCGACCATATGCCCGAGCTTGCGTGCGTCGATGAACAGGATCTCACCGCGTCGGTCGCGCAGCGTCTGGGTCTTGCCGACTCCGTTCGATTTGTCGCGGGCCAGGAACCAGATGCACACGGGGATCTGCGTCGAATAGAAGAGCTGCCCCGGCATCGCGATCATGCAGTCGATCACGTCGCCATCGACCATCGCGCGGCGAATGTCGCCTTCGCCATTCTGGGTCGAGGACATCGATCCGTTCGCCAGAATTACGCCTGCGGTGCCGGTGGGCGCCAGGTGATGCATGATGTGCTGGAGCCAGGCGAAGTTGGCATTGCCAGCGGGGGGCGGGCCGAACCGCCAGCGCGCATCCTCGCGGATACGATCACCGCCCCAGTCGGATATGTTGAACGGCGGGTTGGCGAGGACATAGTCGGCGCGCAGATCGGGCAGCTCGTCCTTGTGGAACGACCCTTCGCTGTTCCAGCGGATCTCGGCGTCGATGCCGCGCACGGCCAGATTCATCATCGCCAGCCGCCACGTCGTATGGTTCGATTCCTGGCCGTAGATGGCGATGTCGCCGATCCGCCCGCCATGGCTTTCCACGAACTTCTCCGACTGGACGAACATGCCGCCCGAGCCGCAGCAGGGATCGTACACGCGGCCCTTATAGGGTTCGAGCATCTCCACCATCGTGCGAACGACGGAGCGCGGGGAGTAGAACTCGCCGCCGCGCTTGCCCTCGCTGCCCGCGAACTGGCCGAGGAAATATTCGTAGACGCGCCCCAGCACGTCGCGCGACGTGTCGGCGCCGTCCCTGAAGCCGATGCCGGAGACGAGGTCGATCAGCTCGCCCAGCATCACCGCGTTCAATCCCGGGCGGGCATAGTCTTTCGGCAGCACGCCCTTCAGCGCCGGGTTCACCTTCTCGATCTCAAGCATGGCGTCGTCGACGACCTTGCCGATGCCAGGTTGGCGGGCGTTCGCCTGGAGATGCGACCAGCGCGCGAGCGGGGGGACCCAGAATACATTGTCGGCGCGATACTCGTCCTCGTCCTCGGCACCATCGGGATATTCGGCGAGCAGAGCGGCACGCTTCGCCTCGAACCCCTCTGATATGTGCTTGAGGAAGATCAGGCCGAGCGCGACGTGCTTGTAGTCGGACGGCTCCATATTCCCGCGCAGCTTGTCCGCCGCGCGGAACAGCTCCGCCTCGAAGCCGAGATCCGCACCTGATGTCGTTTTCACTGCCCGTGCCATGGTCGTCCTGATTGATGCTTTTTCCGCTGATAGCCACTGTGCACGGCAGCGACCACCATCAAGCGGCTAACCTCCACGCCAAAAGCAGCCGCGGAATTGGTTTGAACGAGTGTCCGAAGTTGGGGAGGCGTAAAGCGGTCTGGAATGACCGACTCTGGGTCAACCACGAAGCGTTCGATAACCCGCGATGTAGATGTCGCGAGCGCCGTTGCATCGCGATCGACAGAACGTGGAATGAACTTGATTGGCCGGGGTGTGCTCGATCGAGCATTTCAGTCTAGCGGTCCCAGACACGGACATCTACGAACCGGTTGAAAGAAGCCCGTCCGACATGATGTCTATCAGGAATGGCAGGTTTCGAGGAATTTGTTCCGCATCTGTCCAGTCGCGAAGATCGGCAGCCGCATTCATCGCGGACACGAAGAAGTGTCCAGCCAACGAAGGATCCACCGCACGTACGCTCCCTTCGACGACGCCATCGGAGATCTTCCCGGCGAAGTGGTTCGTCATCTGCGTCGTACGGCGGAGCATCCGCGCCCTCAACTCCGGCGGTAGCGCCTGATACGCGCTGCTCCGAAGCAACGGACTGTCGCTTTCGGCCTGCAGGTTCAGCAGGCTGGAGAACGTCGCGGCAAGCTGGGTCCCGTGGCTGCCCCCTGCCGACTCGCCGAGCCGCCGAGAAAGGTCGATCAGCTCGAAGCTGCGGTCGAAGCAGGCGAGGACAAGGTCATCCTTGTTCTCCAGATGATGGTAGAAGCTGCCGGTACTGACGCCGAGTTCGGCAGCGATCTTCTCGACGCTGGCGCCGTGATATCCGTCGCGGTTGATCAGCATGGTGGCGGCAAGAAGGAACCTGCCCTGCGCGCCGTCCCCGCTCGGCTCGCACGGCGCGGATGCGGAGAGCATCCACCGGTCGTCCACCGCCAGGCCCGACATAAGGATGTCGACGAGGCGGGCCTCTACGCGCTCGTGGTCCTCGTCGGCGTAGTTCGGGGCCCAAGACGGAATCCAATGGACCGTCGCAAGAAGGACCAGCGTCGCCACTAGCGATCGGGCTCGGTCCTGAAGACCCAGTCCGTGCTGCAGGGCCATCGCGGCTTCCGTATAAAGCGCCGACAGCGCCGACCTTTTGTCGTTCGGCATCGAATGCATGTCGGACAGAAGCGCCAGCGTTTCGCGGCGATCGCCGCCGGCACGCCGATGTATCTCGAGATGCGCACGGACAAACGAGGATACCATCGACCGGACGTCCGACTGCCCGACCGCCAGGGCAGCTTGGTCCCGCATCCATAGGAGCGTCCGCTCGAGACAGGCGAACGCCAGATCGTCCTTGCGGCGGAAGTAGTAGGTCACCGAGGAAGTATCGAGTTCGAGCGCTCGCGCGACCCCGGTCAGGGTCATGCCGCGCACGCCGAACGCATTTATTTGCGCCGACGCGACATCGAGAATCTCGGCCCGGCGCCGCTCGAACCTCGACCCGCGTTCCGCCGTCTGCTTGCCTCGCGTCGCCATGAACAGATTATACGGGTGCACAAGCACCATACCAGCGGAAAGCGCTACATCGAGTTCAGGTATTTAGCGCCATCACGAACATGGGAACCATGGCAAAAGCGCTACTGACGGGGACATATCCGATATTGGAAAGTTGACAACCCAAAGCATCTGTCCAAAGATCATTATGTCGCTCGTCGGTCGGCCACCTCCCAAACGGAGGGACTTCGGTGTGGTCGACGTCCTGCACGGGTCGAGACAGGCCCGGTGATCGAGGAGAGAGAAATGAAGGGCTGGTTACTCGCAAGCACGGCAATGCTGACCGTTCCCGGCGCGGCGATGGCGCAGTCCGTCGATCAGGCTCCGCCGACCGCGCAGACCGACGGATCCACGACGCCGCCGACCATCGGTCCCGATGGAAAGCCTGCGGCTAACTCGACGTCGAGGGCGACGCAAACGCAGACCAGCGACATTATCGTGACCGCGCAGCGTCGCTCGGAGCGGCTTCAGGACGTTCCGGTCGCGGTGTCGGTCTATACGGCGAACAAGCGCGACCAGCTCGGCATCGAGACGGTGCAGGACGTAGCGAAGTATACGCCCGGCGTCAGCTTCTCGGAATTCCCGAACCGCCTGTTCATTCGCGGCGTCGGCCGGTTCACCAACCAGCTCGGCAGTGATCCGGGGGTCGCGACCTACGTCGACGGATTCTACACCTCCGAGACGACGGCAATCGGCAGTTCGCCCATTCTCATCGACCGGATCGAGGTCCTGCGCGGGCCGCAGGGCACCCTCTATGGGCGCAACTCCATCGGCGGTGCGGTCAACATCGTCTCGCAGCGGCCGACCCGCGAGTTCACCTCTCAGGTCAGGTTCATCGCGAGCGACTACCAGACGCTGGCGGGTGCCGGAGCGGTGGCAGGCCCGATCACCGACTGGCTGCGCTTTCGCGTGACCGGGGGCGCATACAATCAGAACAATGGCTTTCTGAAGAACGACGCGGGTGGGACGAGAGACTACCGTACGCAGTTCCAGCTTCTCGAGGGCCAACTGGAGGCGGACGTCGGCAGCCGAGGCAACCTCTGGGTGAAATATCAATACTACAATCAGAACAACACGCCGGTCCTGAACAACCAGATCGACCCCTACAACAGGACGGTCTACTTCTCCGGCAGCAGCCTCGTTCCCAACCCGACGTTCGGCTACACGACGCCGAACCCCGGTACGTCCGACATCTTCCGGTCCAGGCTGAACTATGCAGGCTACGAGCGGGTGCGCAACGCGAACCAGGTCGTCGTCAACGCGAGCTACGACCTTGGCGGCGTGGTCGCCAAATACATCGGCGGCTACCAGTCGTTCGATTATTCGAGGTCCGAGGATTATGATCGCAGCGACCGCGCGTCCTACAGCTTCTTCGGCCAGACGGTGTCGAGCAATCTCATTAACACCATCACCGACGACAAACGGTTCTTCAGCCACGAGGTCAACCTGTCCTCGGACACCAAGGGTCCACTGAGGTTCATCCTCGGCGCCTATTACTACCACGAGAAGGAGCGGCAGACGTATTCGCTTCTCTCTCCGGACCAAGCGCAACTCGGCAACGTGCTGACCCCCGCGTTCACGCTGACCCCGACGTTCGTGCCGGTCTTCGCGACGGGAGCACCAAACCCCACGCGCGCCTTCCTCAATCTAGGTGCGCGCCAGACGTCCAAATCCTACGCGGGCTACGGGCAGGTCGACCTAAAGGTCGTGCCGACTGTGACGTTGACCGGGGGCCTTCGCTACAGCCGCGATGAGAAGGACGGATTCGAGAGCCGCCGCTATATCATCTACGGACCGTTCCTCGGCGCCAGCCTGTCGCAGAGCTTCTACGGAGCGGTTCCCACGATCCCCGCAAGCTTCCTACCGACGCTCGGCGCCGCGCTCGATCGAGCGCTCGTGACCTCGTCGTTCGACGTCAGTCCGGCGCTCGCGCAGAGGAACGTCTCGAACCACTGGCAGGCGCTGTCGGGAAAGGCGGGGATCGCCTACGATCCGGACGGCAACACGAACTTCTACGCCAACTATAGCCGTGGCTACAAATCGGGCGGATACAATCTCTACAACTTCACCGATCCGGTAAAGAAGGAGACGCTGAACGCATACGAAGTCGGCCTCAAGAAAATCCTGCCCGGGCGTTTCCAGGCGAACCTCGCCGCGTTCTACTACGATTACCACAACATCCAGATACCGGTCAGCTTCATCAACGTCATCCTGCAGCAGAATTTCGTCAACGCGCCCAGGGCCCGCTCGATCGGCACGGAGGCGGAATTGGTATACTCGCCGACCGACACGCTCCAGGTCTTGGTCAGCTACTCATACCTCGACGCCGAGTTGCGACGGTTCTCAGGGTATCTCGACGTGACCAACCCTATGGCGGGGAACCAGGATCTGCGCGGCAACCGGCTGCCGCAGTCGCCGCGCAACAAGGTGACGGGCAACATCCTCAACCGCTTCGATCTCGGCGGCGGCACATCAATCACGCCGGTCGCGACCGTCACTTACACCAGCGCGCAGTACTTCTCGCCGTTCACCACCGCGAAATACCGGCAGGGGGGCTATACGCAGGCCGACTTCCGGCTCGTGGTCGAGACGGCCGACCATCTCCAGCTCAACGCATACGTGCGCAACGCCTTCAACGAGCGGTCCTTCAACGGCTTCCAGCTCGGACCGGAGTCGTCGAGCTTCGCCCGTCAGGTCACCTTCAACGCGCCGCGAACCTACGGTGTGGAGCTGATCGGAAAGTTCTAGGCGTGGGAAAGGGGCTGTGGCTAGCCGACGCCGAAGCGGAGGCGGGCCTCGTCCCGCACCGCTTCGGGTCGTGCCGTCGCCAGCCGGTCGTATTCCAGCAGCTCCTCGGGGACGTAGCGGTGAACCCGTTCCTCACAGTCGTGGTAGGCATCCCAGACCGCATCTGCGACTGCCTCCGCTGGCATCAGTCGCCACGGCCCCTCGAGCGGAAGCAGCGGCTTCACCTCGGGAGAGACCATCGCGGTCTCGATGATGCCGGGCAGGACGTCGCCGACTCTGATTCCGAACCGAGCGAACTCGATCGACAAGGCCTCCGTCAGTCCGCGCAGCGCGTGCTTACTTACGGAATAGGCTGCGAGGCCGCCCGATCCGAAGATCGCCGAGGCGGAGCAGGTCGTGAAGCAGAGCGCGTTCGGCGTCGCCTTGAGGATAGGCAGCGCGGCCCGCACGCCAATCATCACGCCGAAGAGGTTGACGCGAACGATTCGCTCGATCGTCGTCCATTCCATCTCGTCGAATGCGCCTTGCGCGATGATCCCGGCATTGTTGTGCAGGACGTCCATCGTTTGGTCCGTGGTGGCGGCGAACGCCGTAATCGCCTCGGCGAATGCGGACGCGTCGGTGACGTCCAGCACGGTGTACGATCCAGCTTCGTCGCCGAGCTCGGCTCGAAGGTCCTCCAGCCCCCGAGCGTCGACGTCGTGGCATCCGACGAACCACCCCTCGCGCGTGAATCGACGCGCCGTCGCCGCGCCCATTCCGGAGGCTGCACCCGTTAAGAAGATCGATCGTCTGCGCCGGTCCATCGCCTCTTCTCCCATCGCGCTATGCGCGTGATTTTTTGCATAACTCAACGCAGCGTTGACTACAGTCTGCATCGACCATCGTCCATAACCGATATTGGAAAAGTTGACGGGGCGTTCGCACGGGCGCATCAGAAGCACGTGAAATCCACCTATGCCTCCTGAGCCGATTGCTTCCGGACCCCGGCTTGGGGTCGGCACCAAGCTCGCCTACGGGTTCGGGTCGATCGCGTACGGCATCAAGGACAACGGTTTCTCGACCTTGCTCCTGCTGTTCTACAATCAGGTCATCGGGCTGCGCGCCGATCTCGTGGGCTTCGCGGTCATGATCGCGCTCGTCCTTGACGCGTTCATCGATCCGGTGATCGGGCATCTGTCGGACCACACGCGCTCGCGCTGGGGCCGACGCCATCCCTACATGTATGCCGCCGCGATTCCGATCGGGGTGCTCTATCTTCTGCTCTGGAGCCCACCCCAGGGCAGCCAGTTCGGTACGATGGCGTATCTCGTCGTCGTCGCGATCCTCGTCCGCACCGCGATTTCCGCTTACGAGGTTCCGTCGTCGGCGCTCGCGCCGGAACTGACGCTGGACTACCACGAACGGACCTCGGTGATCGGCTACCGTTACCTGTTCGGCTGGATCGGCGGCATGGGGATGCTCTTTCTCACCTTCGCGGTGCTGCTGGCTCCGACCGCAGACTATCCGCTCGGACAGCTCAATCCGGCCGGCTACCGAACCTATGCGGTCGTCGCGTCGGTGCTGATGACGGCGGCGATCCTCATCTCGGCGTTGGGCACCCATCGGCGGATCGGCGCGCTGCCGCAGGGGGAGATCTCTGGAACCAGCATGGCCGGGACGTTCCGCGGGATCCTCAGGGCGCTCCAAAACCGTGCCTTCCGGACGCTGCTCGCGGCCGGCATCTTCGGCTTCACGGCGCAGGGACTGACGTTCGCGCTGAGCACCTACTTCAACACCTTCTTCTGGCAGTTCCCTTCCTCGATCCTCGCACTTTCCGTCATTGTGACGTTGGCGGGCGTGGGCTGTGCGTTCGGGCTGTCGACGAGGATCTCCCGGCGTCACGGCAAGCGCAAGGCAGCTGCCGTGATGACGCTCACCTATCCCATTGTGGCGGCGCTGCCCTACCTCGCGCGTCTCGTCGGGGTCCTGCCCGCGAACGGCGATCCCTGGCTGCTGTTTTGGCTCGGGCTATCGGTCCTGATCGCCACCGCCCTCGGCGTCGGCGGAGCGATCCTCAGCGCCTCGATGATGGCGGACGTCGTGGAGGACGAGCAGATCCGCTCCGGTCAGCGGAGCGAAGGGCTGTTCTTCGCGGGCTCGTTCTTCATGCAGAAGTGCGTGTCGGGACTGGGACTGTTCCTTTCGGGTGCGGTCCTCGCGCTGGTCGGCTTTCCAGCGGCCGCGAAGCCGGGCGAAGTGCCGATCGCGGTCCTCGACCGTCTGGCGCTGACGTATTGTGGCGGACTGGTCCTGCTCGCGTCGATCGCCGCCTGGTTCCTGTGGCGTTTCCCGCTGGGCGGGGAGCGCGATCATCGCGAACGCATCGCCGCGCTGGCCCGCGACGCCGCCCGCGCGGTGCCGTTGCCCGCCAGCGAGCCTCAATTGCAACCCTATCCATGAAGCGAGACATGCATGCCCCTCGAACCACAGGCCGTCCACGACGCACCCGACTCCGACCTCGGCTTCGATCCCGAAGCGCTCCGGGCCAGATACCGCGAAGAACGCGACAAGCGCCTGCGTGCCGACGGCAATGCCCAATACGCCGACATGACCGGCAAGTTCGCCCACTTTCTTGACGACCCCTACATCGAGACGCCGATCGACCGCGCGCCGGTAACCGACGAAATCGAAGTCGTCGTCATTGGCGGCGGCTTCGGCGGACTGCTCGCCGGCGCCCGCCTCCGCGAGGCGGGGATCGAGGATGTCCGCCTGATCGAGAAGGGCGGCGAGGTCGGCGGAACCTGGTATTGGAACCGCTACCCGGGCGCCGCGTGCGATATCGAGAGCTACGTCTATCTGCCGCTGCTCGAGGAAACCGGGTTCATGCCCGCGCGCAAGTATGCGGTAGGACCCGAGATCCGTGCCTATTCCCGGCGGATCGCCGAGCGCTACGACCTGCTTAAGGATGCCCTCCTACAGACCGAAGTCACGGACCTCGCATGGGACGAAGATGCCCGGCGGTGGACGGTGTCGACCGACCGCGGCGACGCGCTACGCGCGCGCTACGTCATCATGGCGAACGGCCCCCTCCATCGCCCGAAACTGCCCGGCATTCCAGGCATCGAGACGTTCGAGGGGCATTCGTTCCACACAAGCCGCTGGGATTACGACTATACGGGCGGCGACGCGACCGGTGATCTTACAGGTCTCGCCGACAAGCGGGTCGGGATTATCGGCACCGGTGCGACCGCGGTCCAGGTCGTCCCCCACCTTGCCGCGTCGGCAAAGGAACTCTACGTGTTCCAGCGGACGCCGTCGTCGATCGACGTGCGCGGCGACCGACCGACCGATCAGGAGTGGGTCGGTAATCTCGAACCCGGCTGGCACCGGCATCGCATGGAGAACTTCAACACGCTCGTCTCGGGCGGTTGGGCCGATGAGGATCTCGTGGCCGACGGTTGGACGGACATCATCCGCAGCTTAGGGATCGTCGCCAGGCTCAAGGCGGCGAAGGGCGACGCGTCGGCGGCGCTGAACGACGACCTCGTCCAGCTCGCCGACTTCAAGAAGATGGAGGCCGTGCGGGCCCGCGTCGACGAAGTGGTCGAAGACGATGCGACGGCGGATGCGCTCAAACCCTGGTACAACCAGTTCTGCAAGCGTCCCTGCTTCCACGACGACTATCTGCCCGCGTTCAACGGCGAGAACGTCCATCTGGTTGACACCGGCGGCAAGGGGGTGGAGCGGATCACGCCGGGCGGCGTGGTCGTCGACGGTCGCGAATATCCGCTCGATTGCCTTATCTTCGCGACGGGGTTTGAGGTCGGGACGAACTCGTCGCGGCGCTGGGGATACCATCTACGCGGGATTGGCGGTCGGACGTTGGAGGAGAAGTGGTCCAGCGGCGGACGCACGCTCCACGGCATGACGATCGCGGGCTTCCCGAACTGCTTCCTGTTCTCCCAGGTCCAGTCAGGGTTCACCGCCAACTATCCGCATGCCTTGAGCGAGCAGGCCTCGCACGCGGCGCACATTATCGCGGAGGTGAACGCCCGAGGCGCAACGCGGGTCGAGCCTACGACCCAGGCGGAACAGGCCTGGACCGACGAGATCTTGGCCGCCGTGCTCGACCGGCGCAAGTTCCTCGAGGAGTGCACGCCTGGCTACTACAACGGTGAAGGGCAACTCAGTCCATTGGCGGCGAGCTTCAGCCCCTATGGCAAGGGATCCACCGCGTTCTTCGCGATGCTTTCGGCTTGGCGTACTGCGGGCGATCTCGCTGGGCTCACAGTCGAATGACCGACGCGATTGAGGTCGATGTGCTGCCAGGCCGGCATGAGGATCAGGAAGCGATCGACGATCTGCGGACCGCGTTCCAGCGGCAGGGGGCGGCGTTCGCTAAGGACCGCTCGCCCTCCCTCGACCAGAGGCGGACCCGGCTCGAAGCGCTGGTCGCAATGATGCTGGAGAACCGCGAAGCGATCGCGACGGCGCTCGTCGCGGACTTCGGCGCGCATCCCGAGGCGGCTTCCGACATCATTGAGGTGATGGGGGTTGTCGGGCGGGCACAATACGTGCTGGCGAACCTCGAGGCCTGGATGGCGCCAGAGCCGCGGGACGCCGACCCGAGCGTCTTCGGCACGGCCCGCGCATCCGTGAGGTTCCAACCGAAGGGCGTCATCGGCAATATCGTGCCCTGGAACTTCCCATTCGACCTCTCGGTCGGACCGCTCGTCGAGATGCTCGCGGCTGGCAACCGGGCGATCGTCAAGCCATCGGAATACACTCCCGCCTGCGGGGCCCTGCTAGCCGCCATAGTGGATGCCGCGTTCGCCCCCGATCTCGTCCACGTCGTGCGCGGCGGCAGGGTTTTGTCGGAGGCGTTCGCAGCGATGCCGTGGGACCACCTCCTCTACACTGGTGGCCCGGCAGTAGGGCGGCAAGTCATGGCTGCAGCCGCGTGCAATCTGACCCCGGTGACGCTCGAGCTCGGCGGCAAGTGTCCTGTCCTGCTGACGCCAGGCACGGTCAACGCGCGCAACGTGGGCGCGATTATAGGCGCCAAGCTGATCAAGAACGGCCAGATGTGCGTGTCGGTCGATCATGTCATGGTCCATCGGGACGAGCTTGACGCGTTCGTCGACTTTGCCCGCTCACACATGGACCGCACCGCGCCAGACTACGCGAGCGGCTCCGACTGCACCGGCATCGTCTCGAACAGGCACCGGCAACGGCTCGCGGCGATGCTCGACGAAGCCTCGGCGCGGCGGGTGCGCATCGTGATGCTGGGCGAAGGGGAGGGGAGAGACCGGTCGGATCGTCGCATGGGTTTGAGCCTCTTGATCGACCCGCCTTCCGACCTTGCAGTCATGCGCGAGGAGATATTCGGTCCGATCCTCCCGGTCGTTCCCTACGACGATCTGGATAAGACCGTGATGTCGATCGCTTCGGGCGATCGTCCCCTCGGCCTGTACGTGTTCGCCGACGAGGCGTTGGCGGAAACCATCCTGGACCGCACCCATTCCGGCGGCGCTACCGTCAACGGCTGCGCCATGCAGAGTGCGCTGCCGTCGCTAGGGTTCGGAGGATCCGGAACGAGCGGTATGGGGCGGCACCACGGCATCGATGGATACCGCGAGTTCAGCAATCCGCGCGGTGTCGTCATCAGGGGGGAGCACGACATGGTGGACGCCTTCTTCCCGCCGTATCCCGCCCGCTCCGAAGGGGCGGCGTCGTGAGCGACGAACCCGGCGCAGCCGCAGGTCCATCCGACGACTCTCAGCCCGAGGATGCGGCCCTGGACGCTTGGTGCCGAGGGAAGGTCGCGATCGTGACCGGCGCGGCTAGGGGCATAGGGCGTGCGCTGGTGGAGCAGCTGCTGTCGCACGGGGCGCATGGGGTGACGCTCATCGATCGCGACGAGGACGGACTGACGGCCACGGCAGTCGAGCTCGGGGAAGCAGCGTCGGCAGGAGTACTGCCGCTGGCCGTGGACGTGACGGACCCGGTTGCCCTTCTGAACGCCGTGCAAGCGACGATCGAGATGTTCGGCAGGATTGATCTCCTGATCAATAACGCCGGAGCGCCGTTCGTCGGCGCGTTCGACGATCTCGGCGACAACGACTGGACCGACGCGTTCGCGCTGAACTTCCATGGACCGATGAACGGCGTACGCGCCGTGCTTCCCGCGATGCATCGTCAGGGCGGCGGGACCATCGTCAACGTCATCTCGGGCATGGCGTTTATGCCGATGGCGTTCCAGTCCATGTATGCCGCGACCAAGGCTGCGCTCAACGCGGCGACGCTCGCGCTGCGTTCCGAATTCTGGGACGAGGGAATCCGAATGATCTCAGCAACGCCGGGCACAACCGCAACCGAGATCTGGGGGGCGCGGGGCAGCGCGCCGCCGAGCGCTCAACGCCCGAGCGCCTCGGCGCGGACCATCCTGCTCGGGGTCGCTCGAAACGACCGGCTGGTGCTCGGCGACGAACCCGACCGTAGAGGAGCAAAGCGAGCGTTTGATCCCGATGTCGCGCCGTCTGTCGATGCGTTTCTTCTAGAAATCGCGCGCGCACGTCGCCGGGGTATCAGTGAGATTTAAACGCTCTTAGCGGTCACCAGTACCGACGCAATCTCGCTGCGAGATCGCATCGGCGCGGCAAGATCGTACGAGCCTTTGATGGTTGAGGAGCAGTGATTACGCGGTCCGCGGTCCGGCATCGGAAGCGGCTTCACGAAACCCGCTATCGTTGCGGCATGGTTTGAAATCAGGACTGGTTCAGGCTCGAGTCAAATCCGCATTGGGACGCTGATGGGCTAGTGTGAGACTCTGCCATGGCGATCCAAATACCTGTATAGCGGCCGCCATAAGCCGATACCGCGATGTTGTAGCTGCACGAATGGACATCTACTTCCGAGAACCAGTTGCGGGCGCACGAACGTCGGATGCTGGGTCCACGCCGCCACGAACCAACGGCGGCTCGCGACCAGATCACGACGTTCCCAACGCGTGCGCTAACGGCTGCTCTGGACGAAACCAGCCATTCGCGCTCTGAATTAAGAGCTCAGCGGGCACCCATGCATGGGCGCGGCGTGCATGACTGTGGCACCACGGATGGTCAGGTCGAGGTTACTCGACTTAAACCACGCGATAGACTTGGCCGCACCAACCGCTGCTCAAGCCAGCACGACAATAAGAGATGCGGCACAGCCACCGCCGCCAACAATTGGAAGGCTTGTGCCACCAAGGCCGGAGCGATGTGCGGCGGCGCCACGCGTTGCAATGCCCACCAACCGACGATCGCGACGCCGGAGAGCAATCCGCCGGTGCCGATCCACCGGGTCATCGTCATGCCGTGCAGCACGCGGCGCGTCTGCGCGAGGTGTCGCGGCGAATGCAGGAAGACGAAGTACAGCGCAAAGCCGGCGACCGGCGGCAGCACGGTCAACAGGATGAGGCACAGCGCCATCGCCGCCGCCCATTGCCGGCTGCCGCTTTGCCACGCCAACACGATACCGACCGCCGTTACCAGCAGGGCCACTGGCGCGGCGGCCGTCACGACCTGGGCAACGAGCGCCGCACGCGCATCGCTCATCTCGACGAACAACGCCGCGACCTCGGCCGGATGCCCGATCGTCGCCGCGCCGATCACCGCCGCTCCGGCAGCGACCCGCAGCAGTGGCTCGTCGAGCATCTGCCAATCCTCGCCGAAATGTACCGCCGCGATCACCAAGAACAAGATGAGCGCGGCCAACGGCGCGAGCGCCCACAGCAGCACCATCAGCGCTGCCACTGCGACATATCCGCCGACGGCGAGCATCACTCGCGCTGGATTGAGCAGGCCCGTGCGCCGCAGCAGCGCAATATCATAGGCGCCGTGCGGCAGACCGCCGCCGATGAACAGGATCGCCGCCGCCGCGACCGCCTCGGGCTGCCCGAGCGGCAGGTTTAATAGCGCCGCGACGATCAAGCCGACCGCCGCCAACCAATAAGCCGGATGCACCAGATCGCCGCGCCCCTCAGGGGTGCGACGATCCGGCAGTGTCGTGGCGTTTGTCAGGCTAGGCATCGGATCAGACGGCGTGCGCCTTGGCGCCGGTGATTTCGGCTTCCGCTTCCGACTTCCGCATCGCGATCAGGAAGATCAGAATGCCGAGGCCTGCCTTGGCAAGCAGATCGGCAACGGTGTAGCCGATCTGGATCGTCGTGGTCGCGGTACCGCCGGTCAGCCCGACATAGGGTGCCATGTAGACGATCGGGTAGAAGCCCCACGAAGCGAAGGTCAGCAAGCGCGCCTTGCGCACCAAATTCTGTGCATTGGCCGGCTGCTGCTTGATCGACGCGCCGAGGCCGCTGAACAGCTCCCAGACGATGTAGAGGAACGGGATCGCCGAGAGCGTACCCCAGATTGCGCGCGTTGGTATGTCGCTGGCGATTTCGCCGGGATAGCCGAGGATGATCATCAATGCGGCGGCCGACCCGAGGCGAAGCGCCTTGGAGCTGGTTTCTT
Source organism: Sphingomonas sp. (assembly GCA_965217805.1). GTDB lineage: Bacteria > Pseudomonadota > Alphaproteobacteria > Sphingomonadales > Sphingomonadaceae > Sphingomonas. Next base: position 282,554 of record CBDCJJ010000005.1, read on the forward strand.
CGCGCGACAGCCGCATCACCAGCACCAGCTCGACCAGCAGCAGCGGAACCGTCAGCAGCCAATCGACATAGCGATAAGCATCGTTGAACGCGAAGCCGGTCGCCGTCACGACACCGTCCTTCAACACGTACGCGGCGTTCCAGCTGTCGTAGATTCGGAAATAATGATAGGCGGCGATGCCGGTCACGAGCCCCGAGATGGTCAGTGCCGTGCGGTAGGCGGGGGCAACTTGCGAGCGGCTCAGCCATAGGAACGCGGTCGCCGCGCCCATCGCCGCAAGCGTGAACGAAAACGCGTTGTAGACCAGCGAAAATTGGAAAGGTGTCACGGCGTCCATTGAAATCTCCGAAGCAGGCGTCCGCAGCGAAGCCGCGCCGGACAAGGGTTTATGCGGGGCCTCGAAAATGATGTATCTGACGGGCCGCTTCGTCGGAAAATGAGATTACTGGACCAATTTACGCCAGCCACGCTGGCGAAGGCTCGGCTTAGGCGATGTCCGGAGAAGCGGTGAGGATCGGAAACTACCTAGATCCTACGATCCCACACCTCGCTTAAAGAAACCTGCAAAGCGGGCCCGGGGCTTGAGATCAACTGCCGATCGCCAGTTCGACTGGCGGTCCGGCGGCTTTTGACTAAACCGCCCTTCGAAGGTAGGGCTATGAACATCGGCTTCGTCCCAAAAGCACGGTGAAGAGGCCCCTCGCCGGAAGCGAGGAGCCATCGAGTCAGATTTCGGTGTTCTCGGCAAGGGCAAGCGCGTCTTCCACGTCGATGCCGAGATAGCGCACCGTGTTCTCGATCTTGCTATGGCCGAGAAGGATCTGGACGGCACGAAGGTTGCCGGTCGCCCTGTATATGATCGAAGCCTTCGTTCGGCGAAGCGAGTGTGTGCCATACTCGCTTCGCATCAGACCGACGCCGGTTACCCATTCATCGACAAGCCGTGCATACTGGCGAGTGCTGAGATGCCCAGCATGATCAATCCTGCTGGGAAAGACATAGTCGTCCACTGCGCCGCCCCGCCGTTCAAGCCACGCCAACAGGCTGGTCCGAGCGTCCGGAAGCAACTCGAATTGAACCGGCCGACCGGTTTTCTGTTGCATCACGATCGCACGTGTTCGGATCTGTCCGCCGCTGACAAGGTCGCGGATCTTCATCTGCACCAGGTCGCAGCCCTGGAGTTTGCTATCGATCGCCAGGTCGAACAGCGCCCGATCTCGCAAGCGGCGGCGCTGATTGAGGTAAAATCGGATCTCCCATATTTGCTTCGGTTTCAGCGCGCGCTTCGCGCCGACGGTCCGTCCGGCATTCCAGACGGGGCGTTTTGTCGCGCTGGGTTCGGTTTCAGGCATCTCCATGATCATTCTCCGATGGCCAGAATGGCCACTCGAAGAACGCTTGGCGCGGGGTAAGCCGGGATGCCTTGAGGCACCTGCCGACCAACTCACGCCGTTCTTCAGCAAAGGGGTGAACGGCTGCTTCTCCCGAAACCTGCCACTCGCGCTACGCGAACACAATGCGCGGCCTCGTGACCCGTCCCAGCCTTCCCCCTATTGAGTGAGAGGCGAGTGACCTGCCATGTCGCAAAACACCTGTTTGTCGGGCATTTAAGAAAGCGACGGGGTTTTCCGCCATTCGCCCACTAAACGACGCGTTGTGAGAAGTCCGCTACACGGTTACCGCGCAGGCCTTTTAAACAGTCTCGTTCGGGTTAAACACTAAAGAGCGCACTTATATAGAAGCGAAAGCGCGACCGGCGTCATTAATCTGGGATCAAAGCCCACCCGCGAAGCTGCAATGTCGCCATAGTCGTCAGCGCGGACACGTCGACTTCAATACCTTTTTCGACCGTAGCCGGATCAACCTTGTTCCCAACAAGGGCCTGGCTGCACACTCGAACTGAGACACCGGCTGACCGCAATGCCGCGATAAGTGCCAGGTTCGGGTTGTTGGCGACCTTTGTGCGCTCGGCATAGGTAGTATCGTTCATCACCAGTGCTGTTGCAGGTCCATGTATAACGACAACCACGTCGCCCGGTGTCACCCTGACACCATCAGCGCCGAGCAGATTCAAGAACCGCGCCACCTTTTCGAGATTTGGGTTCACCTGCGCCGGTGTGCTGGCTGCCTTGGTGACGCTAAACAGGACGCGGTAACGGACCGAGCGGTCAGGACGCTCTTTTGCACCGGGCACAGGCACTATTTCACCATAGCCTTCTACCACGGGATGGCGTGGATCAATTGCCATTGCTCCGCTGCTGACCGTCAACAAAATTGCCGCTGTGGCCAGACAGATCCTGTAGATCATGTGATATCATCCAATAATCTGTGCGGCTTAAGCCGCGTCTTTAATGATTGTCTGGTGCCATGACGATTGATCGCTAGAGTTTATCATCGCCGATGCACTTTGCCCTATGTCACCCGACAACGCCGCGAACTGGATAATTTTTTTCGTTCACGAACTGAATGCCCTCAAGAAGGCCATTCAGATCAGGACGCGAAAAAGGTGCATTGGAAATATCGATGATTTGGACCTTGCCATCCGGGTTGATGACAAAGGTCGCAGGCTCGGCGAAATTCCGATCAGTTTCATCGGGAGAGCGCGGAGAGGAAATGTAGAGGCCTAGCGTGCGCATCTCGTCTTCGCTTAATCCTGCCAGAACGGGCAGTGTCCAGCCTTGTTCTGAAACTTCGCTTTTTGCCCGCTCGACCGGATCCGATGACAGTGCCCAAACCGTGATCCCGGCGTCTGCATAGGCGTCCTGCATACCGTCGAGCATAGTCAGATATTTCTTACACAAGGGGCAATGCTTACCACGATAGACAACGAGCAAACGCCAACCCGGGCCCTCCGCCGGCGTGACCGTATCGCCGGCTACGCTTGGCCAGGTAAATTCCGGGAATGCCGCTCCGGCTTCAAATTTCTTGCGGGTGCTCATGGACGCTCCTTCATACTCATACTTGATGACCTACCCGGCTTCATCGGGTCCGGTTCCGACAGCCCTTTGCTCAGGTCTACGACGGCGTCGCAGGTAGAAACCAAACTGATCATGCGACCATTTCTTCGAGCGATCGCCCGCGCCCCTCTGGTCCCTTCAAGATCCAGGGAATCATCACGATCGCTCCAAGGAGATAGGCGCCTGCCAACACAGCAAACGATGCCATGATCGACGTACTGCGGGCGATTGCAACCAAGGCGAGCGGGGCCAATCCTGCGCCAAGATGTCCGACGGCCACCGAGAAGCCGATGCCAGTGGAGCGAAGCTGGGTTGGGAAAATCTCGGAGAACGTCGGATAGGCTGAAATCCAGCTCATTGTGGCGAAGAAGTTGGCCGCGACGAAGGCTGCCAGGACCAGCCCCGAGCTTCCTCGAACTGTCGCCCAGCCCATGACCAGCATCGCGACCGCTGCAAGCACATAAGACAGCGTCACCGTCACTTTGCGACCGGCACCGTCGAGAAGAGCGACAACCATCAACCCGCCTGCCAGCGCGCCGACGTTTCCGATCAGGAAAAACCAGGGCACTTGTCCGTCAGCGATATGAATGCGTGGCAAGACGATCAGCGGTAGGAACGCGAAGATGCCGTAATATCCGATGCTTCCGGACAGATCCAGCGCGACCCCAAGCCCGAGCCGCCATGGGTGATGACGAAACAATAAACCAAGCTTGCGGAAGAAGCCGGGCTCGTTGCTCGGGCTACTTGGCACGGTCCCGGTCGGACCAAAGTCGGGAGCTCCGGCTTCAATCTGCGTTACGATGGCGTGGGCTTCGTCGGCACGGCCGCGCGACACCAGCCAGCGCGGCGATTCTGGTAAGACCCGCCGTGCCCATAAGGCGACCAGAGCCATGATCGCACCAAATCCGAACGCCAGCCGCCATCCAAGCGATGGCGGCAGAAGGTTCAGGAAGAACAGGCTGGCGAATGCCGCCAAAATACTGCCGAGTGGCCAGAAGCACATAACCAGCGCGCTCGCCCGCCCGCGTACCCGCGCCGGTATCAGTTCGCCGATCGCTGCGTTGATCGCGGAATATTCAGCACCGACTCCTATCGCCGTCAGTAGCCGGAACACGATGAAGATGCCGTAGCTGGGCGATATTGCCGAGATCAGCGTGCTGATTGCGTAGAGGAGCAGCGTGATGATAAACAACCGCTTGCGCCCGAACCGGTCGGCAAGATAGCCGAACACCAGTGCGCCTAGAGTAATACCCACCAGCCAGATCGAGACGAGTCCTGAGGCCTGGAGGTCAGACAGCTGCCATTCGGTCTTGAGGACACCCAGCACATTACCGATGATGCTGACCTCGAATGAATCGAGGAGCCATCCGACGCCGAGCGCGAACATCACGCGCGTGTGGAACCCGCTCCACGAAAGCCGATCAAGACGTAGACCGATCGTATCGGATTTTGTCATGGGCGGCTCGTTGGAACAGCGGTCCTGAACCGGTCGACTGGATGGTTGCGACCAAGCCGAGGGCCGGTCGCGGGAAATAGTTTTTCGCGCATCGTGCCGGGACGATAGGCCGTCTTGTACAGCCCGCGTTGCTGCAGTTCGGGCACGACGAGATCGACAAAGTCGCTGACGTCGACGGGGCTGACGACATAGGCCAGGTTGAAGCCGTCAAGATCGGCGACGTTCATCCAATGTGCCATGCGTTTAGCGATTGTTTCAGGCGCTCCGATCTCGATCGGAGCGAACCCGCCCAGCCCCATGAACCGCGCTATTTCACGTAACGTCCAATTGCGTGACGGATCGGCCAGCGTGAAGTTTTCGACAAATGAGCGGATCGCGTCGGTTTCGAAGTGTTCGAGTGGCACATCTGGATCCCACTCGGCAAAATCTATGCCGGTATACCCGCTGAATAGCGTCAGCATCCGGTCCAGGTCGACATGACGTTCGTAGTCGGCAGCCTTGGCTTGTGCCGCGGCGTCGTTCTCGCCGGTTATGACGCACAGGGCGTTGAAGATCATCAGATCGGAACGGCTCCGGCCATAATGTGCGGCGCGCTGGCGTATATCGGCCACTGTTTCAGCGGCCATTGCGGGCGTCAGGCCGGAAATGAACACGCACTCGGCATGCCGGGCGGCAAAGTCACGGCCTTTTTCGGACGATCCGGCCTGGAACAGGACCGGGGTACGCTGCGGCGAGGGCTCGCACAGATGATAGCCGTCGACTTTGAAATACCGCCCTTTGTGAGCAACCGGGACGATCCGGTCATGTCGCGCAAACACGCCCGTTGCCTTGTCGCGAAGGACCGCGTCATCCGACCAGCTGCCTTCCCACAACTTATAGACCACTTCCATGAATTCGTCGGCCATCGCGTAGCGCTCATCATGGGGTAGTTGATCGGCAAGGCCAAAGCCCCGGGCCGCGCTGGAGAGGTAACCGGTGACGATATTCCAGGCAAAGCGACCTCCAGTCAGATGGTCGAGCGTCGAGACTCGCCGAGCAAAGGAATAGGGCGGCTCGTACGAAAGCGTCCCGGTCACGCCGAAGCCAAGATGGCGGGTCACGGCAGCCATTGCAGGTACGAGCATAAACGGATCGTTGACCGGAAATTCGACTCCGTGACTGATCGCGGCATCGCCGTTGCCGCCAAACACATCGTACAGTCCGAAGATGTCAGCGATGAAAAGGCTATCGAACAAACCCCGTTCAAGCACCTTCGCCAACTTCGTCCAGTAAGACAGCGACGTGTAGTTCAGCGTCTGATCGAGCGGGTGGGTCCAGAGGCCGGGGCACGCACCGACACAGTTCATTTCAAGCAGGTTGAGGCGGATTTCCCTCCTGGCTTGTCCCGCTGCATAAAGATCGCTCATGCCGAGCAACTCGCGCCGCCAAGGACGCAAAACCGAGCGCAATGCGGATGGTTAAGCGAGATCGGCCGAGCCGCCTCGGCCAGTGTCGCACCCATGTCAAAACCGGGATCGTGGGGGATCAGCGTGCAAGCAGCGACCCGTGGAGTTGGCTCGCCACGGCGGTGCACGACCATTCGGCTTGTTGCGCACATGATGTCCGCAGGACTCTTGTCGAGGATACCCCAGCAGGCCGTGGTGATTTCTGCGACGTCGGCTGTCGCGTCCATTTCGGGAAACAACATCAGATGCGCCGGATCGTTTACGTCCAGAGGGATACCCTCCTCTGCAAACAGCGCCGCATAACCAGCGCGTGCGTCCGCTTCGCTTTCATGGCCGAGATGACGTCCAGCAATCGCGATCGAGAAACCGTTTGCTGACAGCCAACGCAGGCCATCGAGCGCGATTGCCCAGGTATTTTGCCCGCGTTCCGCCTCGTGTACGGCCTGCGAATAATGATCGAGGCTGACTCGGAGCGTCAGACGGGCACCGTGTTTGGCCCCGAGCGCGCGCAGAGAGGATTCATGCCTTCGCATCGGCCGCATTGCGTTGGTGAGCACCAGAGCGTCATGTCCGCGCTCCAGCGTGTCACTGAGCATGGCAATCATGTCGGGGTTCATGAACGGCTCGCCGCCCGTAAAGCCAATCTCGCATGTCGGCATCGCCTCGGCCCTGATCTCGTCGAGAAAGCGAGCAGCGTCCCTCGCGGTCAGATAGATCAATGCGTCATTGGTCGGCGAGCTTTCGATGTAGCAGTTGGCGCACGCCAGGTTGCAGAGCGTACCGGTATTGAACCACAAAGTATTGAGCGCGACGAGCGGGACGAAGGCACGAGGTTCGCCCGCTGCGGTCACGCGCGGGTCTGCGAACTTGGATGGCGGAAGTGGCGGGGCCACTGTCCGGAATGGCGATGGTCCAGTCGACCCAATAGGCTTCGCGCCTTCGCGGCTCATGCGAACCATCTCCTCGTTCTGGCGACGGTTGTCGCCCATCGCTTCGACCAACGCCCGAATACGGTCGGGGCATGGGCGCTGAATGCTGCCGCCTTGCCGATTTCCGACCGGGTCGGATAGGCCACGATTGCTGAACCAAGCGCGAAGGTCGACGCCTTGCCAGTGATGATCTGGCTCCACGGTAACAGCAGGTCACCGACATGCGCGCCGACGATCGTTACCCCGACAACGTTGCCACGATGGCGGACCACTTTGATGAAACCCTGCGTGTTACCTTCGGTCACGGACCGATCGTTGTCGGCAAAGCGCTCGCAAACAACATCGATCGCGGCAAATTTCTTTCGTGCGTCCGCCTCGGTGAGGCCGATCTGAGCAAGTTCGGGGTCGGTGTAGGTGACATGTGGCAGAGCGCGCCAGTCGACCTTGCCTGGCAATCCGAGTGCTACATCGAGTGCGACCAGCGACCCTTCGTATCCTGCGACATGGGTAAACCGCGGTCCTCCCCGGCAATCGCCGATCGCACTGATGCGCCTGTTGCTGGTGCGGCGCCGCAGGTCGACGATGATGCCGTCGTCGTCCACATCGACGGCTGCCGCTGCCAGATCCAGATCGTCGATATTGGCTTTGCGGCCAGTCGCGACCAGCACGTGGCTGCCGGTAATTCCATGACCATCGCTCAGGGTGACCGTGATTGCCCCGTTTCTGCCGTGAACGCTGGCGATATCACGGCCGATTTCGAACGCGACGCCATCGGCCTGCAAGCTCTGCACGACCATACCCACAGCTTCGCGATCGTCCCGCCCTAATGGCGGCGAACGAGCGATCACGGTTACCGCAGCCCCGAGTCTTCGGAAAGCCTGCGCCATCTCCATGCCGACACCGCCGGCACCGAGGATGATGAGATGCTTTGGTATCGCCTCCAGCGAGAACACCGTTTCGTTGGTCAGGTGGGGTGTGTCGACCAAGCCCTCGATTGCGGGGATCGCTGGTCGGGATCCGGTTGCGATCACGAACCTCGGTGCGGTGATACGGCGATTACCGACTGACAGCGTCCTGCCGTTAATAAACCGCGCACGGGTCCGTATGACTTCGATACCCATAGCCTCGAACCGTTCCTGGGCGTCGTGGGGGGCGATAGTGGCTATCGCGCTTTCAATGTGACTGCGTACGCCCAGCCAGTCGATTACTGGCGTCGCCGTCACGCCGAATGACGCCGACGTCCGCGCCTGATGCGCACGTGCTGCGGACGCCAGAAGCGCCTTGGAGGGCACGCAGCCGGTATTGAGGCATTCGCCACCCATCTCACCGCTTTCGATCAGGGCCACTTTAAGCCCGAACATCGCCGTACCGCCCGCAGCGGTAAGACCCGCCGAGCCGGCGCCGATCACGATCAGGTCGAATTGCTCACTCATCAACAAGATACGTTTGCACTGGTACAAAGGTTACATCATGCCAGCCAGATGAGGATTTTTATCACAGGTTCAGCGGGACTTATCGGTGGCGAGGTCGCAGCCCGGCTGGCCGTACGTGGGCATCAGGTCACGGTGCTGGTTCACAATAATCCTGACGTGCTCGGGAACGATGGCCGCAAGCCGCTTCTTCACGCAGTGATGCATGGCGACGTAACGCAGTCCGGATTGGGACTAGACGGGGCGGCGGTCGATGGCGACCTGCTCATTCACTGTGCGGCGACAACACGCTTTGATCTCGAGGTCGATGACTATCTTACCACTAACGTCGTCGGCACAGCGAATGCGATCGCGTTTGCTAAGGCGCGTGACATGGCGTTCCTCCACGTAAGCACAGCCTATGTCTGCGGCACACGCGATGGGGTGATCACCGAAGCTGATCCTTTGCCCAACTCGGGCTTTGCCAATCATTACGAGGCGAGCAAGGCATCCGGTGAGGCGCTGGTTACATCGAGTGGTCTGTGCTGGGTGATCGCCAGACCCAGCGTCGTCGTGGGTGATTCCGTTACTGGCGCGATCCGCACGTTCGACACGATCTACGCCGCGTTCAAACTGATGGCAGAAGGTCATGTGCGCCACATGGCAGCCAGCGAAAACGCTACGATAGACTTCGTGCCGATCGACCACGTTGCGGCGGGCATCGTCGCCCTCGCCGAGAATATGACCGAGGCGGAAGGCGGGCGGTATCACCTTGTGTCGGAGGAACCCGTTCCGGTCGCGACTTTCGTCGAGGCAATCGGCTCGTATCCACAGTTTAACGCACCATTGCTGGTGCCGCCCGGCCAGTTCGATCCTGCCATTCTCCCGCTCCGCGAGCGTAGGCTCTATGCCCGTATCGCGGGACTCTACAGCAGCTATTTTCAGCGTGATCCACGCTTCGACGATCATCGATTTCAGGCGCTGACGGGGCTAAGATGTCCCACGACCGGATCGACATTCTTGAAGCGGCTGATCGATTATTGCGTCGACAGAGGTTTCCTCAAGGGCGGCGCCGACCATGCATCGCGTTCATGACTGAACGGTAGCGTCAAAGATGGTAGCACTGAAGCCGAGGCTGGGTCGCGATACGCCGGCACGCCAATCGTAATTCTCTCCTGCGCTACGTCGAGGCGAAAGGTCCGGTGGAGGTGATCCCAGATCGCAATCCCGCTCGACCAGTTGGAGTCCGTCTCATCCTGCACTGCGCTGTGATGGATAGCGTGCATCCTCGGCGTCGTGACGACCAACGACAACAGCCGCTCGAACCGCTCGGGCAGCCTCACATTGCTATGGTGGAATAGCACCGCCATGAAGAACCAGCCTTGCCAGATCGTCAACGCGCGCGGCGAGACGCCGATCAACGCTACCTGCGCCGCCCGGAACGGCGCCGAAATCGCCATATCGACGCCGTGAAAACGCAGTGCGGTCGTCGTATCGAGGTCGAGATCAATGTGGTGGACGAGATGAAACCGCCACAGCAGTGGGACGCGGTGGGTGGCAACATGCCAGAGGTACATCGTGTAATCCATCAGTAGCACCGCCACTGTATCGCGCGCCCAGGCCGGAAACGGGAGTGCCTGCACAAGGCCGTTGCGGGTTCGCTCGGCTCGTGCGGCTAGCGGCTTGGTCAGCGGCGCCTCGACTAGTGCGACGGTCGCCATGCTGATTGCCCCTAACGCCAGATTGGTCACGCTGCGTCGCGGTTCTGCCTGGGTGGGCGGGCGAAGTGGCCGTTTCTTCTCGGCCAAGAACAGGGTGACTGCGGCCATACCCAGTACCGTCCCGCCTGCGATCAAACCGAGATTTTTCCGTGCTTTTATCATGGCATTACAACAGCCGACGGTATGCACGGTTGCGTAGCTCAGCTACCGTTGTGGAATGATCGCTCGCGTTGTCCTGTTTACCCGATATCCCGAACCGGGTCGTGCCAAGACACGGCTCATCCCGGCGTTGGGGGCTGCCGGCGCGGCCGCTGTTCAACGGACCCTCACTGAGAAAACCATCATGGCAGTTCGCAAAGCCGGGCTACCGTTTGAAATTCGTTCGACCGGTGCCCCCATTGCCGCGTTCACCGATTGGCTCGGCGCTGCTTCCATCGTCGATCAGGGGGACGGGGATCTGGGTGAGCGGCTGGCTCGTGGGGGGCCGCCTTATCCAACGCTATTCATCGGCGCCGATGCTCCCGATTTGACGCCTGCACTCCTCCGAAATGCCGCTGATGCTCTGCTCCACGCGCCCGCCGTGATCGGTCCTGCCGAAGATGGGGGCTACTGGCTGCTTGGCCTGAGCACCGCCGTCGATGGCGTGTTCGAAGGGATCGACTGGAGCACCGATGCGGTCTGCGCTCAGACGACGGCCCGTCTGGCTGCGGCTGGCATCAATCCCGTGGTGCTGCCCGTGCTTGCGGATTGCGACCGGCCCGAAGATCTTGTCCGCTGGCCGCATCTGACCGCTCGATGACCGTCCCCGTCGCGGTGGTGATCCCGACGCTCGATGAGGCGACCACGTTGCCCCGTCTGGCGCGACTGCTAGCTGCTCTTAATCCTCCGCCTAGCGAGGTGCTGGTGGTCGATGGCGGCAGCAGCGATGGCACCGCTGCCCTTGCCCGGGAGCTTGGGTTCGTCGTCATCGAGCACCACGAGCAGGGGCGCTCGCAACAGATTAACTGCGGTGTTGCCGCGGTCTCAAGCGAAATTGTATGCGTCCTCCACGCGGACACGCAACCGCCGGACGACATGATTGCGGTCATCCGCCGGACGATGGCCGATCCAAGAGTCGCGCTTGCGGGTTTCACGCCGTTGCTGAGTGGCCCCGAGAAGGTGCGCTGGTTCACCTCGTTCCACAACTGGATCAAGACCTGGTACGCACCGTTGCTGCTACGGCCGCATCTCTTCGTAAAAGGCGTCCGGCTGTTATTCGGTGATCATGCCATGTTCTTTCGCCGTACAGACTTTCTCAGGGTTGGTGGCTGCGATCCCGGCATGAGCGTGATGGAAGAGGCCGATTTATGCGTCAAGTTCGCGCAGTTCGGTCGCATCAAACTGGTCAACCGCATCATCCTGACTTCCGATCGCCGGGTCGCGGCGTGGGGTGAGTGGAAGGCGAACTGGATCTATTTTACGGTCGGTATCCGCTGGGCAATGGGGCTGCACGCTCGGCTTGGTGAACGCTATCCGCATATCCGCTAGATCAGGGGCGCGATCGTTTCCGTACGTCCTTGAGCGTTGAAAACGCGCCGTATCCCATAAGTAATCCAAGCATGACCCATACCCAGATTGGTATGTCATGCCCCACGATGGCGAGGTAGAGATACGCGGATACGAAACAGAATCCCGCGGAAAGCACAGGCATGACGATTGATCGCCCAGCCCGCAACCGTCGTACCAACCAGCCGATAGAAAGCAGGAAAAACGGGATCGCTCCGACATAGATTGCGCCGAACACGATGGGATCTACGCCATATTGCGCGCCCAGACCGAAGAACCAGTCGTGCACGCCGCTAAGCATCCCGTTCATATCCAGACCGGACGGTTAGGGTATGTGTCGTTCGGCATAGCCGCGAAAGGCGTGTTACTAGCGCAAAGCACACTAGGGGCGGGTTGAACCAGGACGTTTCGCACAGGTGTGTATCCCATGGAGCCGGTTGAAAGTGAGGCATGCTGTAGAAGGACAGGGTGAAGCCTATCATTAGCCTGACTGGTGACACCCCTCATTGATCAGCTATCCCGAACAGCGCGCGCGCAATTTCGACCGAGGTTGTGAAAATGATACGCCCCTTTGCCTAATCGGCATCTCCCGCCACCGGCTGCGCCGGGTGGGAAGTCCACGAAATCCATAATGCGCATCGAACGTACGGCGAGATCGTTCGGGTCGTGAACGAACGACAGATCGAGGGTAGGCATGAGTAGCACGCAGTGGACAATCGGGATCATCGGCGGGTCGGGACTGTATGCGATCGACGCGCTCGAGAGCGCCGAATGGCGCGATGTCGAGACACCATGGGGAGCGCCATCCGATCAAGTGCTGCATGGCATGATAGGCGATGTGGCCCTGCGTTTCCTGCCCCGTCACGGTCGCGGTCATCGCATTCCGCCACACGAGGTAAACGCTCGTGCCAATATCGATGCGCTCAAGCGCAGTGGCTGCACGGACATCTTAGCGATCTCGTCCGTCGGTTCGTTACGCGAGGAGTTGGCGCCGGGCCGGTTTGTAGTCGTCGATCAGTTCATCGACCGCACGGTCCAGCGGCCATCAAGTTTCTTCGACACGGGCCTGGTCGCGCACGTCTCGATGGCCGAACCGGTATGCCCAAGGTTATCGGGACTTGCTGCAGAGGCGGTAACAGCAGTGGGTGGATCGGTACATCAGCCCTTGACCTATCTGGCGATGGAGGGGCCTCAGTTCTCGACACGTGCTGAAAGCATGCTTTATCGTCAATGGGGTGCCGACGTGATCGGCATGACTGCCATGCCCGAAGCGCGGCTCGCGCGGGAAGCCGAACTGCCTTACGCACTTGTCGGCATGGTAACCGACTATGATTGCTGGCGCGAGGAATCCGCCTTTGTCGAAGTGTCGCAAGTGCTTGGTCAGATGGCTGCAAACGGGGCGATTGCACGTGCGGCGGTCGAGAAGTTTGTCTCGCTGTTGCCCGGTCGCCGAGCTGCCTCACCACTCGACACCGTATTGGATCATGCGCTGATCACCGCTCCTGAACAGCGCGATCCCATGATGCTGTCCCGGCTGGATGCAGTGGCCGGACGTGTCCTACGAAGATCGTGAATTTGTCACAACAATTGTCGCGTCCGTCACGACAATGCGATCGGATGATCAACGCCACAAAGATTGAGTCTCATCGAATTGTCGCCCTTCCCCTCAAGGATGTTGCTGTATCACGTTCCTCCAACGAGAGCGTGTCAGGTGCCGACCAAGACTACGCCGAACGCTTGGAGGCATAACTTACAAACCGGTCGCCCGATTGGCTGGCCCGTCTAACCACCCGTTTCTAGATCAACATATCTGCCCTTGCGGTTCATTTTTTTTGACGCCCGCCCTGTCTTTGCCAGGGAAAGCCCGGGTTACGATTAACTCCGAAGATGCAGGCGTCGTGAGGAAGAACGACTTTTCAGGATTCGATGACAATGAACAACAAAGGTTGCACGCGGCGCGACGCGGTAGGGCTTGGCGGACTTTTTGCCCTGTCAGCCATCGCGACCCCCGGTTACGCCCAGCGAAAGGATCATCTGCCCATGAACAACCATCATACTTTGATCGTCTTTGACGTCAACGAGACGTTGCTCGACATCGACGTATTAGAGCCCCTGTTCGATCGCATCTTTTCAGCGAAAGGGCGAATGCGCGAATGGTTTGCGCAATTGATCTTATACTCCGAAACCCTGTCGCTGACAGGCAACTATGTACCCTTCGGGAAGCTAGGAGCGGCTGTACTTCGTATGCTCGGAGATATTCACAGAGTAGAGATCACCGACGAACATGTCCGTGAGCTTGGTGGTCTAATCTCCGAACTTCCCCTGCACGCTGATGTTTCAGCAGGCCTTAAGCGGCTGAAGCAAGCCGGCTTTACGCTAGTGACGCTGACGAATACGCCCGCCGGCACCGGTCCAGACCCGTTCGACAAGGCTGGGCTGGGGTCCTTATTTGACCGGCGGTTCACGGTTGAGCCGGTCAAACGCTTCAAACCAACCCCCGCGACCTATCAATTGGTTAGTGACGCGATGAAGGTGCCCAGCGACGACACATGGCTTGTCGCATCCCACACCTGGGACACAATCGGTGCGCAGTCGTTCGGCTGGAAGGCAGCCCTCGTTACGCGCAACGTCAACGCTCCGCTTATCGTGGACGGTGTGCGGCAACCGGATGTCGTCGCCGATAATTTAGTGGAAGCGGCCGAAGCCATAGTCGGCGCTGTACAAAAGAGGAACGGACGATGAAGGATGTATTGCGCGGCCGCAGGCGAACGGGTTCCATAATGATCCATTTGGTTACTGCCATCGTCGCCCTAACGAGCGCTCCAATGTTGGCGCATGCCCAGACGCCTAAAGACTGGAATGTCCGAACGACAACCCGCCCAGTTGCACTAGTAGTTCAACGCCTAACCGCAACAATCAAGAAAGGCGGAGGAAGTGTTGTTGCAATCGTGGATCATGACGCGGGTGCGCGAAAAGTGGGCATGCAGTTACCAGAGACAACCGTCGTAGTTTTCGGCAATCCGAAACTTGGGACGCCTTTAATGGCGCAGAACCGGGCGATTGCGATCGATCTGCCGCAACGCGTATTGGTTTGGCGCGATGGGGCCATCACAAAGATCGGCTACACACCTCCAGCGGCAATTGCCGCTCGCTATGGTATTGCCGGCAACGATCCATCCGTAATCAAGATCGGTAAGTCCTTAGCGGCGTTGGTCGAGACCGCATCGAAACCATGATGCTCCAAATTGCGAGGTATCTGGCCGTAATAATGCTGCTGTAACGGCTCGCCCCCAACGTCAGCCAAAAGCGAGCCGACCAGCCGCTCTTTCCGGGAGAAACTGGCTTAAGTGCAACGTTTCTCCAGCCTACCGGTTTCCGAGTTCGGATAGAACCTGTGGAAGATTGCGCGCAACACGGCCGGGCTGTTGAAAATGTTAAGAGGCTCCTGGCAGCGCATTGCATCGCATCGGGTGGAACGCGCTGGCTGGACGGGAGATCGTGCTGCTCGTCGGAGCGAGCGCGCCTGAAAGCGTCCAAGGCGCCCCCTAAACGGCCCGCTCGCTTTTAAGCTCCAACTCCGCCGTGCCCTGTCGGAAAACACCACATAGTCGCTAATCGTGATCGGCGACGGCGTTTTCCGGCGATCAAGGGGCTGCTGACCGGAATCACCTGTTTTTCGCGCGGTCGTGATTACGACCGTGTTTCTGCATATCTGACCACTGAATGGCGACAATGGCAGGATTTGCGATGGTCGGCTTTCAGGATGCTGGTGGGCCATAGCGGACATTCATTTGGTTGCGCCGCCGCGACCGATTGCGACCAGAGCCGGCCATTCAATGCCGCGTCGGTGAATGTCTGATCCCGATAAAACCTGCCGATCGCCCCGACCGTCCGCACCTACGGTGAATCTGGTGGATTACAGCCGTACCGCTTTGGAGCGCCAAATCAGCGTAACGGCCCTTCGTTGTAATCCCGAATGCGGCCCGGTCATACCCGAAGTGACACGAACGCCCAGACCGCCTTGTTTCGTGACCGAAACCTGATCAGGATAACCAGCGAATTCAACCTGGAAAGATTCCACCATGCACCCACTGATCGCATCGGCCCGCCGCACACCGATCGATGAAAAGGCGGCTCGACCGAGAGGCGCCACGTATGATTTCGCGTCGGGCATGTGGCGTAGCGAGTCCGGTCCGTTGATCGTGGACCCGGATAGCCTGCCCCGGACCAAGAAGTTCGATATCGAGACCGGCGAGGATCAGAAGGGCCAGTAGCTTGTCCGGGATCGTCGACGTCCTGATCCTAACCAGCGAACTTGACTTCGCGGCCGACCTCGTATGCCTTGAGTTGGGCAGGTTAGGTTCCTCCTATCTGCGGCTCAACCGTGAGAGCCTGTCCGAACTGCGGCTGGTACTTGATCCCTTGGCGCCACGGCTCCGCTGCATCTTCGAGGACCGCGAGTGGGTCGTGGACGGCTCGCTGCGATCTGTCTGGTGGCGGGTGGGTACGTTTGACCGTAGCTGCGCCGACCGGTCGATGGATGTCGTTACGCAGCTTCAGCGTTCCCAATGGGGCGCCTTCCTGCGCAGCATGATGGTCTTCGACCGCGCGCGGTGGATGAACCATCCCGCCGCGACCTATTCCTCCGAGACGAAGGCGTTGCAGCTTCGCGTCGCGCATGCCCTTTGCTTCGATGTTCCCGAAACGGCGATGGGCAACGACCACGGCGTTTTGGCCGGACGGCCCGCGGGTTCGCGTGTTGCTCTGAAGAGCGTCGACACGCTCCTGCTGCGCGAGGGCGACGAGCAGATATTCGCTTACACGA
Source organism: Sphingomonas sp. (assembly GCA_965217805.1). Classification (GTDB taxonomy): domain Bacteria; phylum Pseudomonadota; class Alphaproteobacteria; order Sphingomonadales; family Sphingomonadaceae; genus Sphingomonas. Next base: position 298,841 of record CBDCJJ010000005.1, read on the forward strand.
CGCTGGTCGAGCCGGAGCGCATCGCGGTCGAGGATCTGCACCTGGCGCCCGTCACGATCCAGGCATCGCTGGACCCTAAGCTCGATTTGCGTGTGACCGTCGTGGGTGATCGGCTTTGGTGCGCCGAGGTGCGGAGCCGGGGCAATCCGATCGCTGGCGACTGGCGGCTTACGCCCAAGTCGGACCTGACCTATCCGATGCACGATCTGCCACCCGAGATCGCGGAACGTTGCCTCGCGCTGGTGTCCCGTCTGGGCCTGCGCTTCGGGGCTATCGATCTCGCCCTGTGCGATGGGCGTTATCACTTCATCGAGATCAATCCGACCGGTGAGTGGGGCTGGCTGGAGGCCCCCGACCGGCAGATCGCCGCGGCGATCGCGAAAGAGTTGGCGGAGTGCGCCTCATGAGCATCCGTCGGACGCTGCGGGACATCGCGGTCGGTGCGTTTTCGGAGGCGATCGAGCCGGTCGAGATGGTGTTGGTTAACCGGCGCCTGCGTAGGACGAGTTCTTCGGACGCCGACGTGGCCGCGCTGAGCGATGACGACGTTCTCGCCTTTCTTGCAGCCGACGGTGCGCGCGCGAAGGAGTTGGACGAGAAGCTGCAGAAGCTGACCGCCGTGCTGTCCGTCGCGGTCACCGTCGGCGGACTCGTGGGTCAGACGTTGCTTGGGGGAGTGACCGCGTCCCGGCTGAAGACCGCGATCGCCATCACCTTCCTGGTCGCCGAACTCTATCTCGTCGTAGGTGTCGTGGTCGGCTTCGATGGCCTGCGGCCGCGGCCGCGCTACGGCTATGGTCCGGGCTTCCTCCGGCTAATGGCAGCGGGTGGCAAGGTGAAACAGGATGAACTCGTCCGCGCCGCGAACGGATCGCTGCGCGACAACATGATCCGCGCGAACCAGGCGAGCGCCGCGGCGTCGGCCATCCGCAACGGCGTCCTGGTGTTCGCATTCGCCGTCGTCCTCGGATTGTGGGCCGCCGAGCGCTCTCCCTCGCCTGTCTCGACAGGAGCCGCGGCCGTGGTCCGACCCGATGCCGGTCCCGCCGGGAGGGGAAGACCTCCGAGGGCCATCGATCCTCATTCCGTCTCGCCACCAGTAATATCGCCTGCGCAACCGTCTCCTCGTCCGTCGCCGGTTCTTGCAACACCGACCGTCGCCGCCACGCGCGCACCGCACCGCTGAGGACGCTGCCGATGTCCGGGTCCACCCGTCCGCCACTTGCAATCGCGCTGAACCCGGGATTGCCGGACCACATCGCAACGGACGCGATCGACCTGTTGAACGACGCCGGCACGCCGGCGGCGCTCCTGCGCCTTCGGTGGGCCCTATGCGGGCCTGGAACTCTATCTACCGAGCGCGGTCGCGCTGTTCATTGCCTCGAGCTATTTCGGCGGAGCTTTCAAGAAGGCGGGGGAGGAACACCACGCGGCACTGAAAAAGGCGGCGGGGAAGCTCTACCGGCGATCCCGCGGTATAAGCACCGCTGCCGTGGGTCGCGCAGGCGAGGCGGCCGGGAGCGGTGGTTTCTCGTTGGTCTATTCGATCAGGGGCGAGGTCGCCTCCGGGTTGAGCTTCAAGTTCGTGCTCGTACGCGACGTCAATATTGCCGAGGCGGATGCTGGCATGTCCGCGTTCCTAGACTTGTTGCGCAACATCCACGACGGCAATTGCGATACCGAACTGCTCGCCTACCAGCCGATCGGCGGACAGGTCGTCGTCAGTTACGACGCGAAGCTGGGCAGGATCGTGCCCGTCGACGTGTCGGCCAGAGTTCGGGCGCTGGCGGAATGAGCGTGCTTCTGGAGGACCATCGACGCCGTGTCGCGCGCTTGCTCCGCGCTGAGCGGAAGGTCTCCGACCTGCACAGTCTCTTCTCAGACCTGCGCATGCATCAGCCGGGGCGGGCCAGCGTCCAGGAGATCGGACATTTCGCCGCTCATCGCGACGAAAGGGACGCTGGCATCAGCCTTGCGCGTGCCATCGACATTCAGACCAGCGCGAGGCTCTGGCACAAGCAGCACGACGGGATAATGCCCGACGCCGCACACCTCGAAGAAGCCGGCCTGGCGAATTTGCGGATCATGCCGGACGAGCGGATCAGGGAAAGGCTGGGCATCTCGCGCCAGACTGCCAAGCAGTCCTTTAACAAGGCGCTCAGGAAATTCGAGGCGCGTCAGCCGCTCAAGCAGCGGGAGGGCGAGGTTCTGAAGGTGTTCGGGCTTAGCATGATGTGGCAGTTCTCGTTCAGCGACAGGGTGCTCCTGCCCGACTTCCAAGACTTGCTCGTGGAGGAAGGGTCGTTGGCCGTTGAGGACATGCCTGGCTTCGGGTCCGCGGCCACGTACATCACCCTCTACGCCCTAAACATCATGCACGGCGCGCGACTGAAGCTGGCCGATGGCAAGATGGCGCAACTGCGCGTTGCCGTATCGGAGGAAGGCGGCTTCCTACGCATCAAAGCCGAAATTCCGGTAAGCGACACACCGAAGCCCATTACGATCAGCGTTCCGATGTTCGAGACGACGCTGACGGCGAGCGATCACTGCGATCCCGAACTGCTCAACGGTTTCGCCGAGCCGATACCCGCTGAGATCGATGGCGAAAGACTGGTGCCACTTTTGTGAGGCGTCTTCACGACTCGTCGAGGTTGCTGAGGTGGCGCTGTCTGTTGATTATCGAGACGCTGGCACCACGGGGGTGACAGCCAATGCTGCCGCTCCACTCCAGCTTTGCCGTTTCACCATCGTTTTCGGGACTGCCGCCGAATGGCAGCTAGTGACATGAGCTGCCGTCCACTAGTGGAGTAGAACGACGGTTTTGTCCCAGCCCTTGCCGTTCGGATCGGCCGATCGCCGGCACGGCGGGAATCGACCATAGATGGTCGTTCCTCGGCAAATCGGCGAAGCCTGAAAGCGGACGTTGCGGCGCGCTACGTTGGCGACCTGAAACGGCAAGGATTGGGTAGTTTGCAGTCTGGCAGCTTTCGGGAGCGCAGTGGGCGAAAGCTGCCGTAGAAGCGGACCAACGCGTTAGACCGTTTTGCACTCATGTTTCGACGTTGAGCGCTGTTAGCAAGGCCGCTGCAAGAACTCTTGGCTTGCTCGCCGCTGTGACAGCAGGGCCAAAGCGTCGGGGACTCCTTGGCTCTATTTACTATGCCTGCACCGTCTCAGAGATGTAATCCGGAAATTGCGCCGTCGTACCAGGAGCAGCGACCGGCGGCGCACACGCTTCGGTGATGTCGGCTTCGTACCTCATTATCTTCGGCTTTCCCGAGCGCGTTGCTCCGCGGCTTCGAGAATAACCGCTATTCCGCTCGAGTTGTCGACCGTTGCGATGATCAGAATCAACTGTTCTGATCGGAACGAACGCGCCGGTTAGTCATTTTGCCCTTGCACCGATGATGGTTCGAAGCGTGCGCATCTCTAGGCATCTGCGCTCGCAATTGCGGGTAATTGTAATCTCATCAGGGTTGCCCATCGAGACCAAGGAAAACAGGATGCGCGCTTTCGTTTGGCACTGTAAGGAAGACATCCACGGCTTCCTGACGGGCCTCGCCTCCGCCTGTGGGACGGCAGCCGACTTTCGCAAGCCCGACAACATGAGGTCGCGACCGCAGGCGCAGCAGGCGTTCCCGTCATGGGCCGGAGCCCGCCTGCCACCGAGCAGCTACAGCGCACGCTCGAAACCGGGAGCTCAGAGTTTGGCAGGGACGGGCTGATGGCTTCCATTCATGGTGCCGAACACGGGCTGAAGCGCTTTGAAGGATTCACCGACGCGGTCTTCGCGATCGCGTTGACGTTGCTGTTCGTCAACATCAGTCCGCCCGGGAGCCCCAACGGGCCGCCCGCCGCTGCGGACGCCGCGCGGGCGGTCGCCGAACAGTGGCGGGATCACCTGGCGCTGATCGTCAGCTTCCTCGGCATCGGCATCTATTGGCTTCAGCATTATTACAGCGGCCGTCTCTACGCCAAGAGCGATCATGTCTTTAGCCTGCTCAACCTGGGCTTCCTGTTCGGCATTGGGGCTTTGCCATACCCGGCACGGCTTTGGGCTTTTCACCTGGGCGGCGCGGGAGAAGCTGAGGCGAGTACGATCCTCGCTGCCGGGTTACTGCTTCCATCGCTGTTCTGGCTCATGAAGTGGTTCTACGCGAGCTGGCACCGTCGGCTGATCGATCGTCGCCTCGCGCCCGACTACGTCAGCCAGATGACACGGCGCTACGTGGTGGGAGCGGCGGTTCTGGCGCTTGCGGTGCTGATCGCGTTGGTCGCTCCTCGACTCGGCCTTGCCCTCAGCTTCGCCGCCACAGTCTACTGGATTCTGCCGCAGCCCAACCCACGCTACCGACCCGGCGAGGCGCCCAACGAAGAGGAGATGACGGAAGGTTGAAGAGCTGCAATACGCGTGTCGAAAGCGAAAACCCGCTTTGACCGCTAACGACTGTTTTATGAAAATAACGGCTCACCGCTGAATTGCTTGAGGTTGTCAAGGCGCCTCAACCCTTAAGCGGTGGTGGTGGCCAACAAACGCTCACTGACGAGTTTTTGCACAGAACCGTTGGCCGGTGACCGCTATCAGGCGGAATCCAGAGGTGCTCGATGACCAACAACGACCAACTCAAGCCGTTCCGATGTAGCGAATGGAATGTCGGCTAACGCCAAAACTGGTCTGTCGGAGGTCGGGCGGCTGCCGATCGACTAGCGCCCATATTGGCCGTTCAGCGCACACCGACCAGCGCCCGGAAGCCGACATTAATTCAGGTCGGGGCGAAGTGAGCTGCTGCCGGTTCCGTGGACACCAAGATAAGGTGTTTTTGGAACTGGAGGATGGAGATGCAACGACGGAAGTTCAGCCGCGAGTTCAAGCTCGAGGCAGTGAAGCTCGTGCGGGAACGCGGAGTATCGGTATCGCAAGCGGCTCGCGATCTGGACCTGCACGAGAACGTGCTGCGCAAGTGGGTGCGCGAGCAGCAGGTTGACCCGGGATCGGCATTCCCCGGTCACGGCGTGATGAAGCCGGAGAGCCAAGAGATTGAGCGGCTGCGCCGCGAGTTGGCCAGGATGAAGGCCGAGCGCGACATCCTAAAAAAAGCGGCGGCCTACTTCGCCAGGGACTCGATATGAGGTTCGAGTTCGTAGCGAAGCACCGAGGGATCTGGCCGGTATCGTGGATCTGCGAAGCGCTCGGTGTCTCGCGCAGCGGCTTTCACGCGTGGCTGGTTCGGGCACCCAGCGCTCGCGCCCGCAGCGATGAGGAGTTCGGCGCCAAGGTGCGCGCCAGCTTCATCTCCAGCTATCGGACGTATGGTGCGCGCCGGGTCTGGCACGATCTTCTGGCCGAAGGCCTGTCATGTGGTCTGCATCGCATCGAACGGCTGATGCGTGTGCAGGGTCTGAGGGCGCGTCCGCGACGTCGTGGCCTGCCCAAGGACGATGGCCTACGATCCGTCATCGCTGACAACCTCCTTGACCGCCAGTTCACGGCCGAGGCGCCCAACCAAAGGTGGATCGCCGACTTCACCTACATCTGGACCGCCGAAGGATGGCTATACGTCGCTGTCGTCATCGACCTGTTTTCGCGCCGTGCGGTCGGCTGGTCGATGAGCGATACCATGACCGCCCAGCTCGTGACCGATGCGCTGATGATGGCGATCTGGCGACGCGGAAAACCCGATGCGCTGCTGCACCACTCGGATCAGGGCAGCCAATATACGAGCGAGCAGTTCCAGCGGTTGATGGCCGACAATGGCGTCACCTGCTCGATGAGCCGGTCGGGCAACGTCTGGGACAACGCGGCAATGGAGAGCTTCTTCTCGTCGATGAAGACCGAACGGATCGGCCGGAAGACATATCGAACGCGCAATCACGCGAAGGCAGATGTGTTCGATTACATCGAGCGCTTCTACAACCCGACACGCAGGCACTCGACCCTGGGCTATCTCAGCCCCATGGACTTCGAGCGGCAAGCTCATGTAGCCTAACTTGGTGTCCATGGGACCGGCAGCAGCTCAGCGGAGCAGTTTCACGGCATCCAGCTTAACGAAGCTCTGTTGATCGGCGTAGTCGAACGAACAAGGGTCCATCCGCACTGGAATTACGCGGTGACGGTGCGGGCGGGGTTCAACGTTACGCGCTCATTGGCAGTTTACGGCTTGGCTGGCCTCGCGGGTGAGCGCGTGCGCCGCGATTTCGCCAGCGGCACCAACGACATTGCTTCCGCGCCAACACTGCGCACGAACCAGAGTTTCGACAGCTTCACATACGGCGCGGGAGCGCGGCTATTCCTGTCGGATCACGTCGGCGTCAGGGCTGAGTACCGCCGGGTCGACGAAAGCGACGGGTACAAACCTCAGCGTCTCTTGGCGGGAGTCATGTTCCGCGTTTAGGTTCCGGCTTCTCCACCGGCTTATGCTTTACCAGCTGCTTGACCCATTCGTCAAAGCGCGTCTCGTCGTCATCGCACTCTAGCGCGCGGCGGCTTCCTTAAACTTGTCGAGTTGACTCTGAGCGGGCTCGATTCAGCGTTCAGCCGTAAGGCGCGATTTTCCCGAATCCTGCTCCGTTGCTACTCAGACCCCGACCTTTTTACCTCAGGTCGCCGCATCCGCGCACGTGTCACAACCGACCGGGACTGTTGAAAAAGGCCCGCTTGTCTCGCAAGGGATGGTGTTTGGAAATCCGCCTATCGCGCGATGGCAGTTAGAACCGGATCAGGGTCTGATCACGCTCGGCTCGGCCGAGGTAGAGTTGCGGCCTGTACGCCTCGCGCGGCAACCCCGTGACGGTAAGCCCCAGCCCAAGGTGACCACGGCGGTCGCGCGCGAACTCGTCGGCTATGCGTGGGATATCGCCAGGCGGGTATCGCCGGCGGTCTCCGGCTGATCATTTCCGAACGACAATGAAGGAGGCGCCAGCGCACCAGATGCATAGCCTTGGCCGGCGTGCCGCGGGCACCCGGCTGTGATGGGCAATCCACGGCGTACGTTGGGGCAGGTTCGTCCGACGCCCGATCTTAGACGGTGGACAGGCCCAGCGGCGGATACGGGTAGTGCGGTAGCCAACCCGCGGATGAGAGCGTGATCAATCGTCGTCGATCAGGCGCCCGCGGCACACCCGCCAAGGTCAATGCGACCGCTGGTCTTGTGGCCAGCGAAGGAATAAACTCGGCCAGCGTCTCGGATGACAGTCATGAGAGCGTACGTTTTCGACCATCCTCTCACCGGACCCCATCTGTTGCCAGAAGCCGGCAACCGTGAAGATGGGCTGATTGTCGACCGCGAACCACATCTCCCCCTTCAAAGGTTTGCCGTCGCCCGGATCAATCCTGTTCGGGGTCCATTCGCAGAATTCGGTGAGCGGCACGACACAGCGATTGGCGGGCTGCTCCGCAAGCTTTCGCCACTGCGGAAGCGTCAGGTTCTTGACATTTGTCATCGGCCACGACGCAGCGCAGTGGAACACGTTCCAGTGCATCACGTCGAGGCCGCGTTTGCCCTTGTCCTCGCGGACGTCACGATCGGACGAGCTGTCCAGCAGGTCGTCCTCGTCCGCGCTCATCGGGGCAAGCCTCCCTAGCCAGTTCGCTTCGACATGGACATGACAGGTCGCGCAGGAGCAGCAGCCGCCACACAGGGCTAGCAGCTCGTCGAAGCCGGCATCACGGATCAACTCCATAACCGAATGGCCGGCCTGACCCTCGACCGTGCGGGTCTCGCCCTCGCGTGTAGTGACGATGAGGCGCGCCATCAGTAGACCACCACGCTGCGGATGCTTTCGCCTCGGTTCATCAAATCAAACCCCTTGTTGATGTCATCAAGCGAAAGGACGTGGGTAATCATTGGGTCAATCGCGATCTTTCCATCCATGTACCATTCGACGATCTTGGGTACGTCCGTTCGCCCCTTGGCGCCGCCAAAGGCGGTGCCGCGCCAGTTGCGCCCGGTAACCAGCTGAAACGGGCGGGTCGCGATCTCTCTGCCCGCCTCGGCCACACCGATGACGATAGAGGTGCCCCAGCCTCTGTGGCAGCATTCAAGCGCGGTGCGCATCACCTCGGTATTGCCAGTCGCATCGAAGCTGTAGTCTGCGCCTCCGTCGGTCAGCTGCAGTATTGCCGCGATCGTCTCCTCGCGGCTCTGCCCGCGCGAGTTCAGGAAGTGGGTCATACCGAACTGCTGGCCCCATTCCTCTCGGTCGGGGTTTATGTCGACACCCACGATCACCGCAGCGCCCGCAAGCTTTGCCCCCTGGATGACGTTCAGCCCGATGCCGCCCAAGCCGAACACGACAACGCTCTCGCCTACCTGCACCTTTGCGGTGTTGACCACTGCGCCGACGCCAGTGGTGACGCCGCAGCCGATGTAACAGCTGGTCTTGAACGGCGCGTCCTTCCGAATCTTCGCCACCGCGATCTCTGGGAGCACCGTGAAATTCGAGAAAGTTGAGCATCCCATGTAGTGGAAGATTGGCTGACCCTTGTAGCTGAAGCGAGTCGTCCCGTCAGGCATCAGCCCCTTGCCTTGAGTGGCGCGAATGGCGGTGCACAGGTTGGTTTTGCCTGACAGGCACGACTTACACTGGCGGCATTCGGGCGTGTACAAGGGAATGACGTGGTCACCCGGCGCGACGCTTGTGACGCCCGTTCCGACCTCGCGCACGACCCCCGCGCCCTCGTGGCCGAGGACGCTCGGGAACAGCCCCTCCGAATCCAGCCCGTCAAGCGTATAGGCGTCGGTGTGACAGATGCCGGTCGCCATGATCTCCACCAGCACCTCACCAGCGCGCGGGCCATCCAAGTCGAGCTCGACCACCTCCAGCGGGCGCTTTGCCTCGAACGCGACGGCGGCACGGGTTTTCATGGCGGTTATGTCTTTATTAGCTGTACTGTTGGGGAAATTGCCGGCGCTCGAAGTGGCCTGAGCGGATGACTACCGGACCGACTTCAACCTGCATCGAGGCGGAACGGGAGTTCAGTGAAGCCATAAAGCCCTTGATTGGTCCCCAGCACCGCCTCGCCGGCAGTGAGTTTTACATTCCCCTCAACCAACGCCTCGAGCAGAACCTCCATTTCGATGCGCGCGAGGTGCATCCCTGCGCACATGTGCGGACCCGTGCCCCAAGCCAGATGATCGCGTGCATCGCGGGCAATATTGAACCGAGCCGGATCCGCGTAGCGCCGCTCGTCACGGTTGGCGCAGCCGTACAAGAGCATGACGCGGGCGCCTTTGGGTATGATGGCCCCGTCAACACAATATTCTTCGGCAGCGATCCGCGAAAACCATCGAATGACCGAGTCGCGTCGCACCCCCTCGAGAACGGCCGCCGGGATTAGGTCCGGGTTGCTCCGAAGTACGTCCCATTGGTCGGGGTGGCGTGCGAGATTGGCGAGCAGATGTCCCTTGGCGAGAATGGTCGTATCCAGGCTAGGAATGACGTAGGCGCTGATCGCTGCCATCGCCTCCTGCATTGAAAGTCGGCCTGCCCGCGCTGCGGCGAACAGATCGCCTGCCCAACTACCGTCCCGGACCTTGTCTTCGCTCAGATTCGACATGAAGCCGACGGCCTCGCGCAGGGTGCTGGCATCGGCAGGGTCAAAGTTGGGGCCGATTGCGTTGAACGCGGCAGCAGCCCAGTCCAGCATCCGTTTGCGCCCGACGCTTGGCAGACCCACGAAGTGGGACACCGCCTCGACCGGGAGAAAGGCGGCCAAGTCCTTCATCGCATCGAACCAACCGACCCCGGTAAGCGCCGCCACCCGGGTCCGGATCATCGCCTTCAGGTCCGGACGCACCTCGCGCAGCTGCGCCGGCGATAGAGGGCGGCTGACAGTTGAGCGAAGGCGGCGGTGAAGGTCGCCATCGGACTGAATGACGTTCATACCCTTGGGGGCGTTGAAGACGTCGCTGAAGCCAACTCCGTCGCCGCTGATCAGCGCGTCGGAGGCACGCAAGGCGGCCTGCACGTCACTGAACCGTCCAACTGCGTACACCTCCGGCAGAGCTAGTCGCACAACGGGGGCGGCGTCTCGTAGCCGCCGATAGTCGTCGAACGGATCACGCAGGCTCGCTTGAGAGAACAGGTCGAGATTTACCTCAGGAACGAGATCAGGTTCAGCCAACATAGAAGGATTCCTTTGCGTTGCCTCCGCGAGCTGCAACTTAATCTTCGCCGCCCCGGCCGGTGGCGCGCGCGAGCGGGCTGGTCCAACGATCGCCACGCCAAGCGACGTGCTGGTCGGGGCGGATCAGGGTCAAATCCGCCTGGTAGAGATCGCGCACCGGCACTTTCATTGGACGGACGACCTCGAGAGGCACGCCCTGGTCCAGCGCGTCCGCCACGGCCCGACCGATCTCGCCCTTCGCGGCGGCGTCGGCGACGACCAGCGTGAACCCCGGTCCGAACAGATCGTAAAGCGAGCGGCCATCGGGGAGCCAGGCGTGAGGCGCAAGGCAGCCGGGCCGCGCCGACGGTTGGTACTTCGCACTATCGTGCGCCTGGGCCGCCTCGCTCTCTGCCTGCACCAAGGGCGACCCGGAATAGCAGAGACCGAGCACCGTCCCGAGCGTATCGAACTCGCGGCTCTTGGTTGCCTGGATGCCGGCGCCGACCTTCGCCCGGATTGCCGCGCCTTCGGGCGTGTCGTCCTCGATTTCAGGCGGCGGCGGCGCAACGTAGATGGCGTAATTCGCCATCGCTTCGTCCATGACGGCCCGGTGGACGGGCCGCCGTTCGACCTCGTAGCTGGCGACGAGTTCCGAACCACCCCAACCTTGCAGTGTCGCGGCGATCTTCCATCCCAGATCTACTCCGTCGCCTACGCCCATGTTCATGCCGTAGCCACCGGCCGGCGGATGCAGATGACAGGCGTCGCCCGCCAAGATGATGCGCTTATCGGCGTAGCGGTCGGCGAGCAGTTCGCTTGCGGTCCAGGTGTCTGCGCTCAGCACCTCATAAGGCAGATCGATACCTGTTCGATCGCGGATCAACGCCGCCGCGTCGTCTTTGCTCAGAGCGGTTCCAGGCGTGGCACCGCCGGGCCCGAAAGCCCAAAGGTCGCCCTTGTCCATCGGACTGATGGCGCTGAAGCCGTCCTTGCCGATCTGCCAATAAACGGCGGCAGGGCCGTGTCCGTGTGCCTCCGCAAGACCCGGAGCGCGGAAGATGATGTTATAATGGTGCGACAGCCCGTGCCTGCCCTCAAGCTTCGCGCCGATCAGCTCGCGAACCTGGCTCCGGCCGCCGTCGGCGCCGATGAGGTAGCGCGCTGAAACACGAAGCTCCTGTCCACCTTCGACGTGCAGGATCGCGTGAACGTTCGCATCGTCCTGCGTCGCGGTGACGAGGGCCGTGTCGAACCGCACCTCGACGCTTTGCAGCTGCTGGACCTTCTCGAGCAAGACCTTTTCGAGCTTGTACTGGGGAACCCATTGCGCGTGTTCGGGGTATCGGGGGTCTCGTTTCGGCGATGCATTAAAGGCGTTGCTAAAGCGGGCGAGCTCGCGTCCTGCCAACCGAGTCACAAAGACCATGTTGTTAGGATAATCCACGCCGAACGGTGCTTCGTCGGCGAGTCGATCGGCAATCCCCCATCGGCGCAAGTGGGTGCGCGTGCGAACGTTGGTGGTCTTGGCGCGCGGTGCCAATCCGACACGGGGATTGCGCTCGACCAGCAGAACGCGAACGCCGCGCGTACCCAGTTCGATCGCAGCCGCGAGCCCGGCAGGGCCGGCGCCGACAACGAGGACATCCGTTTCGATTGTCTGGTTCATCAGTAAGGCTGGCCCAGTGTCATGAACGCATGGGTTAGCAGCGCGCGATTCTCGGCCGGCGGCGCACCTTGTTGCTCCATTTGTCCCAACTTGTTGCTTGTCTCGACGACCAGCTTCACCCGCTCGAAGCGTCGTTTCATGAAAGTTTGAAGCGCTTCGGGAAGTGTCGCCGCTGCTGCGACGCATTCGCCGAGCACTACCGCGTCCTCGAGCGACATACCGCCGCCCATGCCCATATGGGCGCTGGTCGCGTGGGCGGCGTCACCGATCAGCAACGTCCGACCCCGAAACCATGGGGAGGGCAGCAAGATCCATTCGAACGGCCGACCGATCAGCTCCGAGTCATCCGTCAAACGGCTGCGTAGCTCGCGAATGGCAGGGGCCGACATCGAGTCGAGCAGCTCGATGAACAACGAGCGGACCTCCTCGTCCGACACCCACCGCCATTCGGGCATGTTGATGACTGCGGGCACGTAGATCAAGCCCTGCGGCAGATAGTAAAAGCCGAGGCGCCCGACAGGCGAATTGTACCAGCCTTCCTCCTCGATCTTTGGTCCGGGCGCCATCCAGCGAATGCTGAGTTGACCGGAGAAGGTCGGTTTGGGCACTTCCGGGAAGATCATCTCGCGGATCTTCGACCCGATCCCATCTGCTGCAACGAGCAGGTCATAGGTGCCGCGCTCGCCATCGGTGAACGCAACCGTGACGGCGTCCTCACCATTGTCGATCATTTCGTAGCTAACACCCTTGCGCACCCGCACGCCCAGATCTTCTGCCGCGGTGGTCATCACCTCCAGGAACGCCGGCCGAAAGACGCCCACCGCGTCGACGGCGCCGGGCCAAGTCGGGCGTTGGGGGCCGGGACTGATCATCTCACCCGTGTTCGGGTCGCGCAGCGAGGCAGCGGTAGAGCCCGGAAGCGCTGGCGATCCCGTCGCGCGCACCTCGTCGTAGACGCCCAGATCCACCAAAGCTTGCGCGGCGCGTCCAGAGAAGGCCAGGGACGCACCCTGCGGCGTGTCCGACCGCTCGATCACGTCGACCCGCACACCGGCACGCGCAAGCGAAATTGCGGCCGACATGCCGGCGATGCTGCCGCCGACGACGAGTGCGTTCGAGATACAAACCATCACACGTTCCTTTGGTTACATCTTGACGGCGAAAGAAGTTTGCCGGAGCTGGTCTGCGGCACCACTCATGATCGGAGCGCCATGCATCACGCAGAGCTTATCGAAATCGAGCTTTGCGAGCTTGGCCACGGACGCAATGGCCAGCGGCTGATCTTCCGTAGCGATGGCGAGCTTGAGGCCGCCACGGTTGATGCAGGCGTCCGCTGGAAACAGCACGCCCCCGTGTCGCCGCCACAGAAAAGCAACTTGCCCGGCGCTATGGCCCGGCACGTGTATGGTCGTGAGGTCGGGCGCGAAGTCAGGACTATCGCCATCGTCGAGCAGCCGGTCGACTCTGACCGACTCAACCTGCTTCACCTTCCCATTCCTGCCTCCCAGCAGCGCAATCACAACGCGGTTGCGCAGCCCTGGAGAGGGGACCATTGGCCGTCGACCGGTCGTTCCCGTCTCGATGAACGGCGCATCGATCGGGTGCGCCCAAACGACTGCCCCGGTCTGGCGCTTCAGTTCGGCGGCGTTACCGATGTGGTCGGGATGACAGTGCGTCAGGATCATGTGTCGAACGTCGGTTGGAGCGCGTCCGATGGCGCGAAGACCCGCCAGGACGTTTTTCGCGCGACCCGGGAAGCCGGTGTCGAGAAGAACCAGGCCGTCATTCGTATCGAGCAGGTAGACGTTGACTAGCCCGGGGATGATGAACAGATCTTCCGCAAGTTGTTTGATCGTCACGAGTCAAGTGACCTTTCACATAGGCAAACGAACCCGATTCCGGCGGCGTTCTTCATTCTAGGCACGCAGCATCTTCGCCGCGCAGCCATTTGGCCATCCGCTCGGCGAGATCTGCGATTGCCTGCCCGCGCGTGCCGGGCAAACCTTGATCTACCGTGAAGCCGGCCTTGGTCTGCAGATAGCCCAGATGTTGGTATCCTTCCGGAAACGACGCCAGCAACTCCGGATCAAGTTCGGGGATCGCGCTTGGGTCGACCGGCGTCAAGCGATCCAGCTCGTACACCGGCTGCCTGAGCACCATGCCCCATCGACCATCACGCTTCTCCAACGCATCAACGAACCGGCCTAAGCAGGTGACGTCCACCGCCACTCCATCGACCTCACCGCGCTGCGTGATCTGCATCTTGGAGTGGGCAACTGCACGCTCGCCCCGGACGTCGATGCTCGTGCCCCCCATCGAGTGCAGTCCGATGATGCCGGCGTCGAAGCCTTTGCGGCAACCGGCGATAAACTCGGCGGCGCTCGCCCTGAACCAGGTCGCCACCATTCGGCCCTCGTCGTGCCAGACGGTGGCGAACCTCTCCCACTCCCCGGCGTCGCGCCAGACAACCCAGTTTTCAAGTAGCTCTCGAATCTCAAGACGATCGAGCAAGCCGTCAGGCAAGGGCTGTCCGGTCGAATCGGTTTCATGCTCGGTAACGTGCAGCATCGCTCGACATCCCCTCTCGCCGCCCCGTCCATGCGTGAAGAGGTCGGCAACGCCCTGCAGTCCGGCCAACGGCCTTCCCAGGGACAATCCTGCTTCCGGGTAGACCGCGCAACAGCTTCGCAGTAGATGCGATTTGAGCGACCTTGTTACCAATCAGGTATAGGCTGGCCTCGTCCGGGAGAGGAAGTCCATGAAGCTCCACCACCTTCGCAATGTCGTCGCAGTGGTCGATCGGGGCAGCCTCCGCGCGGGTGCCAAACATCTCGGGCTGGCCCAGCCAGCCGTTTCCCGCAGTATCAAGGAGCTTGAACAGGAACTGGGCGTCATCCTCTTCGTGCGCAACAAGTTTGGTATGACGCTCACGCGGGCAGGCGAGGTGTTCGTCCGCCGGGCCAAGGCTATCCAAGCCGAATTCCAGCGCACGATCGAGGAGATGGAGCATCTCAAGGGGGAAGACCGCGGCACCATCACCGTCGGCTGCTCCAGCGCCACGTTGCTAGCGATCATGCCAACGATCGTGAAGCGTTTCCACGGCAAGTATCCCGACACCAGGATCAAGGTGGTGGAGGGATCGCTCCCCATGCTGGAGGGCGAAATCCGCGACGGGCTGGTCGACCTCTACTATGGTCCGGTGGCGACCGGTTTCGTCGACCCGGCGTTGGTGATTGACACGTTGTTCGAGAACAGCCGCATGATCGTCGGGCGTCGCGATCACCCCTTGCGTTCCGCGAACACCCTGGAGGAGCTGGTCGGCGCCGAGTGGGTCACTACGCCGATGGCGGTGGATAGCGACAACGAGGTGAACAGCGTATTTGCCGCGGCCGGACTGCCTCCGCCTCGCATCGTCATGCAGGCGGCGTCATCTATGAGCTTGGCGATCATCGTGGCGACGTCGGACTTGCTGGCACCCGTCCCGCAGCAGTGGATGGAGTTGATCCGAGCAACCGGCCTCATGGCCCACATCCCCGTCGCGGGTATCTCCAATGCACCACGGATTTGCGCCGTGCGCCGCGCCAATGCGCCGCTCACGCCAGCCGCGGAATTTTTGAATGACCTCGCTGATCGAGCGACTTCGACGTATCTTCACAATCTCCGCGACGGGGCCTAAGCATCCGTTGCCCATGCCAGCGTGCTGTGTCGAGATTGTCTGCGATCTTCGTCACTGGCGAACAACGCCCCTGAAGGCTCTATACCTGGCAGGTAACAACATTGGTTAAAAGGCATCTTTGCGCTGTCCGCCCGTGATCGCATTGCAGACCCTGTTGGATGACCTCCAGCTCAATACGGGATCACTCATCCCAGCTTGAGCTTCGGTCAGACCCGCGCTTTCCAAGAACGGGCGGCGCGGTAGCAGCCCGGTAACAGCCGGCAGCGAGGAGGGGATATGATGATTTCGCGCAAGACGTGGCTGATGCTATCGGCATCGATGACGATGTGCTCGACCAGCGCGTTCGCTCAGGCGCAGCCTGGTCAGGTCGAGGTTCCGCGATCGGACCAGACCACCGCAGCGCCCGGCGCCGCAGCGTCGACGGGCTCCACGACCTCGCCACAGGGGCCAAACCAAGTCGGGCAGTCGGAGGCATCCCAGACGCCAGCCGAGCAATCAGGGTTGCAGGACATCATCGTCACCGCGCAGCAGCGCGGCGAAAACCTGCAGAAGGCCGCGGTTCCCATTGCGGTGGTGTCGGGTGCGGATCTGCTCAATTCCGGTGTCCGCGGGATCGATACGCTGGGCAAGCTGGTTCCGTCGCTCGTCGTCGCCGCCGGCGGCCAAGGAAACCTTGTCTTCATTCGCGGCGTCGGCAATTTCTCCTTCGTGGCGAGCAGCGATCCGGCCGCGGCTTACAATTACGACGGCGTCTACGTCGGTCGATCGAGTGCGACCTTCGGCACGTTCTATGACCTCGAGCGCGTCGAGGTGCTCAAGGGGCCGCAGGGTACGCTCTATGGACGCAATGCGACGGCAGGTGCGATCAACATTTTGCCCGTGCAGCCTCTCCTTGGTGAGACGTCTGGCTATGCCTCGGCAAGCTACGGCAACTACAACGAGGTGCAGACCGAAGGAGCAGTTAACGTTGGTCTTGGTGAGGACGCCGCCTTCAGACTCTCGGGTACCTACACGCGCCACGACGGCTATTTGCGGGACGGCACTCAGACCGATGATTCAGCAGGGGTTCGAGCACAGCTCAAGGTAAAGCTTACTCCAGCGCTGACCGTACGGTTGGAAGCCGACTATGCCCAGCAACGTGGCGTGGGTGGAGGGTCGAACTACGTTGGCAAGTATGCCTTCAACCCTGCCAGCGGCCAATTCGTCGCGACCCCATCCGGCCTCTCGCTTGACGAAGGACTGTTTAGCGCAGCTTCACAGGCATACCGTACCGCCAACGGCGCTGCAGGGCGGCTACCCGGCCGCCTCCTAGGACCGCTCGCCAATCAGCCCTTCCAGCGCAACGATGTGTACGGGTTCGCAGTCCATGTGGATTGGCAAACGCCCATTGGCACCTTTAGTGTCATCCCCGCCTGGCGCCACGCGCGAAAGGACAACCTCAACACGGAATCGGCACAGGAGGTTGGCAACACACAGGATGCGAACCAATATTCGGTCGAGGCGCGACTCGTCAGCAACAGCGGGCAGCTCGTCGACTATATCGTCGGCGCCTACTACTTCAGCGAGCTGATCGACGACGATGTGCACAATTCGGCCGGGTCGCTCGCCAACTTTAACTTTGGGCGCTTCACCACCCATTCGCCGTCTGCCTACGGACGGCTGACCGTCCATGCCGCCGACTGGCTGCGGTTCACCGGCGGCGCGCGCTACACCGAGGACCACAAGCGTTTCTTCGACGCTCAGAACACGGCCCTTGCAGTGGTCTGCGCCGTTCCCGCCGTCTGCCCGACGGCCCCCTTGCTGCCCTACACCGCCACCTTGGCACAGCAACCGTTCGCCCCCGCCTTCGGCGGTGGCCCGGTCCTCCGCGCGCCAGGAGTGCTGATCGCACGCGCTGACACGTTCCCTGGCGGCAAGCTGAATACGAACAAAGTGACGTACCGCGGCGCGATCGAACTCGACATTGGGCCGCGCTCGCTGCTCTATGCTAGTGTCGAGACGGGCTATCGCGCCGGCGGGTTTAACGCCTTCAACACCTACAATCCCGAGAACATCACAGCGTACACGGTCGGTTCGAAGAACCGCTTCCTGGACAATCGACTCCAGCTCAACCTGGAAGGTTTCCTGTGGAAGTATAAGGACCAGCAGCTAACCTATTTCGGCATCGATCCGACAGGTCGGCTCGGGATCATCACCGCGAACGTCGGGCGATCCACGATCAAGGGTGCCGAGGCTGAGGCACGCGCGCTCGTTACGAGAACGACGACGCTGACCGCGAATGTGCAGTATCTGGATGCTCGCTACGATCAATTCAGCTACGTTTCCCCGGCACCATTATATTCTGGCTGCACAGTTTCGCCAACTGGCGCTTTGTTCACGGTAAATTGCTCCGGCCGGACGGCCCTTAACTCGCCGAAGTGGACGGTGAACCTGGGTGCCCAGCAGGTCGTGCCCATCGGCGAAAGCCAGATCGTGCTCAGCGCAGACACCCAGTATCGGTCAAGCCGGTACACCGGCTTCGACTACATCTCGCAGGAATTCGTCGACCATAGCTGGGTGTCCAATGCGTCGATCTCGTTCGGTGCCAAAGATGGAAAATTCACCATTGGGGCATTCGTCCGAAACATCGAGAACAACCGCCCGCAAATCTATGGGACACCCGTTCCTGGCTCAAGTCTGATCGTTTCGATCATCGCGCCGCCGCGGACCTACGGGCTGCGCGCATCGACGCGGTTCTGATGCAGGTTGAGCCCTCGGGACAGACAAGGAAAATGCGATGAAGCTTATTCGGTATTCGCTTGACGGGCAGATCGGGCTGGGAGTGCTTCGGCCAGGGCACAACGACAGCGTCGTGCCCCTTGCGCCGGTAGCGCACGATTATCCAACCATGCTGTCCATCATCGCGGGCGGCGACGCCACGATGGACAAGGTGCGTGCTCTTGCGGACCGAGGCAATGGTGCGATCGATCTGAGCAGCGTCCGTCTGCTCGCGCCGATCGAGCGCCCCGGCAAGTTCCTCGCCATCGGCATGAACTACGCTAAGCACATCGAAGAGGCGAAGCGTCTCGGTCAGCCGACGCCCACCCAGCAATTCTGGTTCAACAAGCAGACTAGCTGCCTTTCTGGTCCGTTCGACGAGATCGTTCCGGGTGTGACCGAGCAGCTCGACTACGAGGTAGAGCTGGGAGTCCTGATCGGCCGCCCCGCCAAGGGGGTGAGCGAGGCCGATGCGAAGGACCACGTGTTCGGCTACACGGTCGTCAACGACGTCTCGGCGCGCGACTGGCAGCGGCACTCGCCGACCTTTACCATGGGGAAGTCGTTCGACACGCACGGTCCGATCGGTCCATGGATCGTCACCGCGGACGAAATCCCGGACCCTCACCACCTGGGTCTGAAGAGCTTGGTTAATGGTGAACTCCGACAGGACAGCGAGACGAGCGAACTCGTTTACAACGTCTGGCAGCAGATCTCCTACCTCTCTACCGCGTTCACCCTTGAACCGGGGGACCTCATCGCGACCGGAACCCCTTCGGGCGTCGGCATCGGTATGCAGCCGCCGCGCTTTCTGCAGCCTGGCGACGTGGTGCGTTGCGAGGTCGATCGTATCGGGGCGATTGAAAATCGCGTAGCCGGGTGATGGTCGCGGCGAGCAAACCGGCCGCTGGCCCACCCTATGTGACGCAGGGTTCGCTGCTGGCGACCTCGACGCTTGTCGGTGCCAGTGCAAACCCGCTCGACGACCAGCCGATCCGCGGGCGGCAGGTTCTCGTGCTTATCACCGCCGTCCTTCTAGCCGCATTGGATGGCTACGACGCCCTTTCGATGGCGCTCGTCGCGCCAGCCCTCACCCGGGACTGGCATCTGAGCAAGAGTGTGGTCGGCGTGCTGCTCTCAAGTAGCTTGGTCGGCATGGCGCTCGGCGCCATCGTGCTCTCGCCGCTTGCGGACAAACTGGGCCGGCGGGCTGTCGTGCTGGGCGCCGTGGTGATCCTAACGCTAGGCGCTGCGCTATCGGCCGCTTCCGGCTCCGTCCCGGCGTTGGCCGCGTCTCGCGTGCTGACCGGGACCGGTATCGGGGTGATGGTAGCCATGACGACCTTGATTTCGGCCGAGTTCGCGAACGCGCGGCGCCGACCAATCGCGGTCGCAGCTGTGGCGACGCTCGGATTTCCGATCGGCGGAATCATGGGCGGTCTCGCGTCAGCTGCCTTGCTCCGGCACGCGACCTGGCACTGGGTTTTTCTCACCGGCTCCATCTTTGGCGTGATCATGTTCCTGCTGGTCGCATTCACGCTGCCCGACTCGCCCGCCTTCCTGATCGCCCGCCGCTCACCCAACGCGCTCGCCGCAGCCAATCGGGTGCTGGCGCGTCTCGGGCAACCTGGCATGACCGAATTGCCCGTCGTGGAAGCGGGTCCCCGCGCCAGATACGGTTTGCTGTTCGGGTCCGAGCTGCTGCCGATCGTTTTGCGCCTGATGGCGACCGCCATCCTGATCGCGACATCGTCCTACTACATCATCAACTGGCTACCGCAGATGGTCGTCGATGCCGGCTTCACTCCCGCACAGGGCAGCCTTGTGTCGGCTTTGTCGGGACTGGTCGGCTTCGTTGGCGGCGTTGCGTTCGCAGGGTTCGCCAATCGGTTCCGTCCTACGCGGGTGGCGGCCGTCGCGATGGTCGGCGGCGCCTTCGGACTGGCCGCGGTCGGTCTCGTTCCCCCGCTGATCCCGCTCTTCGTAATGTCGGCTGGGGTGCTGGGCTTCTGCATGGCCGGCACCACGGGCATGCTCTACGCGATCATGACCGAGAGCTTCCCGGCGTCGCTGCGCGCGTCCGGCATCGGCCTGGTGATGGGCGCAGCGCGCATAGCGAGCGCGGCCGGGCCGGCGATCGCAGGAGTATTGTTCGCGCACGGGATGACCCGCGCCGGCGTTTCGCTGATCTTCGCAATCGGGCCGCTCATCGCGGCAGTGCTGATCGGCACCTACCACCATTCGTCAGCCGATGCCCGCGCGTCGCGGACTTGAGGAGCATACAGTCGTGGCCAGTCGCAAAATCATCATCACCTGCGCGATAACGGGCGGGATCCATACCCCGACGATGTCGCCCCACCTTCCGATCACGGCGGAGGAGATAGCAGACGCGGCGGTGGGCGCGGCGGAAGCGGGGGCCGCGATCGTCCACCTGCACGCGCGTAATCCGGCGGACGGTCGACCAAGCCAGGCTCCCGAACTCTTCGAGCCGTTCCTTCGGTCGATCAAGCAGCGCTCGGACGTGGTCTGCAACCTCACCACCGGCGGAGCGCCGGGCATGACCGTCGAGGAGCGGATCATGCCGGCGAAGGCGTGGAAGCCGGAAGTCGCGAGCCTGAACATGGGCTCGATGAACTTCGGCCTGTTCCCGATGCTGAAGCGGTACAAGGACTGGAAGCACGACTGGGAGCCGGCGATGCTGGCGAGCACCGACGACGTGATCTTCCGCAACACCTACAAAGACATTCGCCACGTCCTCGAGACCTTGAACGAGACCGGCGCACGCTACGAGTTCGAATGCTACGACACCGCACACCTTCACAACCTCGCGTATTTTGTGGCGGAGGGCTTGGTGAAGCCGCCATTCTTCATACAGACCGTGTTCGGCCTGCTCGGCGGCATTGGCTCACATCCGGACGAAGTGCTGCACATGAAGCGCACGGCCGATCGCCTCTTTGGCGATCAGTATCGATGGTCGGTACTGGGCGCTGGGCGGGCCCAGATGGCGGTCGCGGCGATGGCGGCGGCGATGGGTGGCAACGTCCGCGTCGGGCTCGAGGATTCTCTTTGGCTCGGCGCCGGTAGGCTGGCTGAGACTAACGCTGCGCAAGTGACACAGGTGCGAAAGATAATCGAAGGCCTGGGTCTCGAAGTCGCCAGCCCGGACGAAGCCCGCGAGATCCTGCAGCTCAAGGGCAGCGACCGGGTCGGCTTCTGAGCGCGGCCGTCTAGCCAGGAAACATCAGATGCCGTTCACCCCTCCAACGTCCGAGCAGCGCCTCGTCCTCGATACCGTGGTCCGCATGCCGGAGTTGGCGAGGGCTGAGCGCTTTGCCGCGGCTACCTCCGACATGGTCGATGCGGTGCTGGAGGGGGCGGGCCAGTTCGCGGCGGGCGAATGGGCACCGCTCAACCGGATCGGTGACACGGTAGGCGCGCGATGGACCCCACAGGGCGTCCGAATGCCTGAAGGCTTCGCCCGCGCCTACAAGGATTATGTCGACGGCGGCTGGGGCACGATCGGCGTCGACGAGGCGTGGGGCGGGCAGGGGCTGCCTTTCGCAATTCAGACCGCCGTGCTGGAGACGCTGGGCGCAGCAAACATGAGCTTCGCGCTCTGCCCGACGCTGACCGCCGGTGCGGTCGAGGCGCTCGCCCACCATGGCACGCCGGAGCAGCAGGCGACGTATCTGCCGAGGCTCGCGACCGGCGAGTGGACCGGCACGATGAACCTGACCGAGCCGCAGGCAGGCTCCGACGTAGGTGCCCTTAAAGCTAACGCCGTCCCGAGGGGAGACGGGACGTGGCTGGTTAAAGGGACCAAGATCTTCATTTCATTCGGCGATCACGACATGTCGCCCAACATCGTTCACCTCGTTCTCGCGAGGACACCCGACGCCCCGGCCGGAACGCGCGGGATCAGTCTCTTCCTAGTCCCCAAATACCGGCTCGACGCGAACGGCGAGCCGGGGGCCTTCAACGATGTTCGCGTCGTGTCGATCGAACATAAGATGGGGCTCCATGCCTCTCCCACCTGCGTGCTCTCGTTCGGTGACCACGATGACTGCGTCGGCGAGCTTATCGGTCCCGAGCATGGCGGGATGCGCGCCATGTTCACGATGATGAACAATGCCCGGCTCAATGTGGGGCTACAGGGCGTGCAGGTCGCGGAGGGCGCCACGCAAGCGGCGGTCGCCTATGCATTGGACCGCGTCCAGTCGGCTCGCGCCGGCTCGGCAAGCCGTGACTCGGTGCGGATCGTCGAGCACCCCGATGTTCGCCGCATGCTTCTGCGCATGAAGGCCCAGACCCAGGCCGCTCGTGCGCTCGTCTACTACGCCGCCGGCCAGGTCGACCGCGCGACGCTGGGAGACGCGGCCGCGAAGGATCGTCTCGAGCTCGTCACGCCGCTCGCTAAGGCGCACGCCACTGACATCGGCAATGAGGTCGCCTCGCTCGGCATCCAGATCCATGGTGGCATGGGCTATGTCGAGGAAACGGGCGCGGCGCAGTTCTTCCGCGACGCCCGCATCACCCCGATTTACGAGGGGACCAATGGCATTCAGGCAGCCGATCTGGTCGGCCGCAAGCTTGGGCTTGATGGCGGCCGGGCATTCGCCGGTCTGATCTCGGACATGCTGGACGAGGTGAAAAGCGAAAACCTGCTCGCCCTTGTCCACGCTTGCGAGGAAATCGGCCACCAGCTGAGGCAAGCGGCGCATGACGACAGACTAGCGGCATCCTACCCATTCCTCTCCATGATTTCGGTCGCGGTCTGCGGCTGGCTGATGGAGCGGCTCGGGCGCGTAGGGGATGACAGCGCGGCAGGGCGCCTCCAGCGCGCCACTGCCCGGCTCTATCTGGAGCAGATCGTGCCCGAGGCGCTCGGCCTGCGCGCCGCGGCCAGCGCCACCGCCGAAGTCCTCTACTCGATTGAACCCGAAGCTTTCGCGGCGTGACAGCCGATCACCACAACTCTCGTCCAGGAGCCGCCATGCCCACCGCCTTCCGCCTCGCCTATGTCGACCTCGCCACTGCCTCGTTGGACCGGGCCAGATCCTACTATCGCGACGTCGTCGGGTTGAGCGAGACCGAGTCCACCGGCCAATCGGCCTTTCTTGCGCTTGGACTGGATCACCACTCCATCGCACTGCACCAGGCTGAAAACGCGGGAATCAACGCGATCGGGCTTCAGGTGGACGGCGGCGTCACCTTGGCGGAGCTCAGCAAGAACCTGACCCGCCTAGGGCTGGCGCCGCAGGTTAAGCATGACGCCCGACCGGGTGTCCCCGCGCTCATCGAGCTGACCGACATCGGCGGACACACCTTCCACCTCCTCCCAGAGTTCGCGCTTAACGACGCCGGATTCACCGGCGACGGCATCGCACCTCTGCGCATGGGCCATGTCGCGATCACGTCAACAGACGCTGCCAAGATCGTCGAGTTCGTGACCCAGGGTCTCGGCTTCTCGACCACAGACTGGTTCGAGGACATGGTTACCTTCGTCACCTGCAACCGCGATCATCATGTCCTGAACGTAATCTCCGCGCCTATCGCAACCATGCATCACCTCGCCTTCGAGGTGCGCGGCGACGAGCACCAAATCCGCGCGGCCGACTTGCTGGCCAAACGCGACATCCCCACCCTCTGGGGCCCAGCTCGCCACACCGCTGGGCACAACATAGCGTCCTATCACTACGGCGCGGACAGTGCCCTGATCGAGCTCTACAACGACATGGACGTGTTTGTGCCCGAGCTCGGCTACTGCGAGCCGCGCCCATGGCACGGTGATCGACCGCAATACCCCAAGCACTGGCCGGTCACGGCAATGACCCGGTGGGACACCAAATACGAGTTTGACCTCGCCTCTGTCGCGTTCGGGATGCCGGGCTGAAGACCTGACCACTGACCGGGAGCGCTTGATGACTGACCCCCTAGCCGCGACGGCAACATATCCTGCGGTCCAGTACGACCTGGTAATTCGCCGCGCACACGTATTCGACGGTGAGCAGTTGCTGCCGGGGCTTCGCGACGTGGGCATCCGTGGCCGGGAGATCGCCGCCGTTTCCGAAGCGCCGCTTCAGGGTCGTCGCGAAGTGGACGCCGACGGCGGATGGCTCATGCCGGGCATCATCGACACGCACGTGCACTTCTTTGACTTCCGCGTCGTGACCGACCCCGACACTCTGGACGCGTTCGTACAGGACGCTGCGCCGATGGTGCTCGACCAGTTTCTCAACGCAGGCGTGACCACGATTAAGTCGGTGGGCGATCCCGCGACCGAGATCCTCGCGCTTCAGGCGAGGCTCGCCGGGGGCAGCCTGCGGGGACCGCAACTTCTCGCCACCGGACCTGGGCTGACTGGGAAGGACGGCCACCCTGCGTCGACGATCTTTGGCGGCAACCCGTGGTTCCGCGCTCGCGCGACCGGCGAGGTCGACAGCCCGCGGATGATGCGCGACCTCGTCCACCACCTCGCGGACCGCAAGGTGGATGCCATCAAGCTGCTCTCGGAGGGCGCCTGCTGGTGCCCCGGTTCGCCGAAGTATCTCTGGGCTAACCCTGTCTTCCCGAATGCGGTTGAGCTCACCCGTCTGCCGACCAGCATTCTTCGTGCCGGGATCGAGGCGGCGCATGAGCGCGGATTGCGCGTCACGGTCCATACCGTTCAGCAGGATGCTGCCAAGGAAGCCGTGGAGGCGGGCGCAGACGGGTTGGAGCACGGCGTCACCGTCGAGCCGATCACAGACCAGGCGCTGATCGACCTCATGGTCGAACGCAAGGTGAGCTACACGCCGACGCTGTGGATCCACGACGCGGTGCATCCCCAGACGCGGCCGAATGTTAAGCTGATGGCCGAAGCCGGTGTGACGATCGTGCTCGGCAGCGACAGCTTTCACGGCCGCGGCGCCTTCGGCGAGAACACGCTGGAAGAGGCCGAGTTGATGGAGGCCTCCGGGATGGCACCGCGACAAGTGCTGGCGGCAGCCACCAGTGTTGCCGCGCGTCACATCGGCCGCACCGATCTCGGCGCGGTTGCTCCCGGCAAGCGCGCCGACCTGATCCTGCTCCGCGCTGACCCGCTGGCCTCGATCAGCAATCTCCGCACGCTTGTCTTAACCGTGCAAAATGGCGAGGTGGTCGTTGACAAGCGGTGACCGTGAAAGCGGGACGCCAATCCCAGTGACGGTGCTGACCGGCTATCTGGGCGCGGGTAAGACCACCCTGCTGAATAGAATTCTGTCCGAGCAGCACGGCCGCCGCTTCGCCGTGGTGGTGAACGAGTTCGGCGAGCTCGGAATCGACGGCGATCTGGTGCTCAGCTCGGACGAGGAGGTGGTCACACTTAGCAACGGTTGCTTGTGCTGCGACGTGCGGGGCGACCTGCTTCGGACGATCAAAGCGCTCCTGTCGCGTGCTGCGGACCTAGACGGCATCATCGTGGAGACCTCCGGCCTCGCCGACCCGGCACCCATCGTCCAGACCTTCTTCATGGACGCAGAGGTTAACGCGGGCACCCGGCTCGACGCGGTGGTAGCGGTGGTCGACACCAAGCACGTCCATGCCCGGCTGACGGACGCCCCCGAGATCGGGGCGCAGATTGTCGCCGCCGACCTCGTGATCCTGAACAAGACCGACCTCGCTTCTGCTGCCGAGGTGGAGGACGCGGAAGCGGCCATCCGAGCGTTCAATCCGTTCGCCGACGTACGCCGTACTACCCGCTCGGCGCTGCCGGTCGCCGATGTGCTCGATCGGCGAGCCTTCGACCTAAGCCGCGTCGTCGAGCTGGTGCCCGCCTACGCTGAGCGGCCCGCACGTCACGCCGCGTCGGTCGAGGCTGTCAGCTTCAGGACAGATCGTCCGATCGAAATGGACCGGTTCCTGAGGTGGATAGACAGCGTTCTCGCGCTGCAGGGTGGAGATGTGCTGCGCGTCAAAGCCATCCTGGACGTGCAGGGACGTGACGAGCGCTTCGCGTTCCAGGCGGTGCACCGCGTGATGGACGGCGACTTCCTCGATGAATGGCCGGCGACCGATCGTTACTCCAAGCTCGTCGTGATCGGCCGGAAGCTCGACCGAGCGCGGCTCCGCCGCAACTTCGAAGGCTGTCAGGTGCCGCCCGCGGCCGCAGAGGCAAGGCAAATGGTGCCGCCCGCAGCATGTGAGGGTGCCGATCAACCGGTTGTAGAAGGAATCGCTGCGTGAACGCCGACGAGATGATGCTCCAACGCCTGTTCAAGAACGCCCGATCGCAGAATGGGTGGCTTCCCGACCCGGTGAGCGACGCCGAACTCGCCGAAGCCTATGAAATCGCCAAATGGGGTCCAACGTCTATGAACACGCAGCCGATGCGGCTGGTGTTCCTCCGTTCGGCCGAAGCGAAGGAGAGGCTGAAGCCGGCGGTCGGCCCGAGGAACGTCGACAAGGTGATGAGCGCGCCCGTGGTCGCGATCTTCGCAAACGACTCGCGCTTTTTTGCTGAGTTGCCCAAGACGTTTCCTCACAATCCAGCGGCACAGGGTATGTTCGAGGACAACGCCGGATTGGCACAGGCCACCGGGTTCCGGAACGGTACTCTCCAAGCCGCCTATTACATGCTCGCCCTGCGGGCGGTCGGCCTCGACGTAGGCCCGATGTCAGGTTTCGACGCGGCCAAGGTCGACACCGAGTTCTTCGCGGACTCGTCGTGGCGAGCCAATTTCATCTGCGGGATAGGCCACGGCGATCACAGCAAGGTGCTCCATCGACTGCCAAGGCTGGCGTTCGATGAAGTGACCCGGTCCCTCTGAGCGGAAGATCGGCCATGAACAAGCTCTATCCCGACGCCTCGGCCGCGCTGGACGGTCTGCTCCATGATGGCATGACTATCTGCGCGGGCGGGTTCGGCCTGTGCGGCATTCCGGAACGGCTGATCGACGCGATTCAGGCGAGTGGGTTCACTGCAGCTATGGAGGTGCAAGGCGACACCGTTGTATATCCCGTTTGACGAGACTGGTGTCGCTTTCGTCGATAACGGAGGCGCAGCGCTCGCAAGCGTCTTCTCGCACAACTGCGAAGCTCGCTAGCTCATCGCTCATCGCTCAACCGCGATCCGAGTGGCGAGGCCGCAGATCGGGGTGGGACGCCCCCAGCTATGACGTTGATGACAATCCGTGTTGTTTTCCATACAAAGTTATGGCGAGCGCACTTTTCCCGTGTCGGCAAGCTAGAGTGGAGCATAGAAGTTGACGGCCGCCGTGGATGTCATTGTCAACGATCTCGGCGCTCTGGCTTTTCAGTTCGCGCCTCTCGGAATGGTCTATGCCGAGCACCGGATCATCAGGAAAGCCAACGCCGCCTTCATAGCCATGTTTGAACTCGGCGACAGCGCCGTGGAGGGAGTGGAGCTTGAAATGTTCTACCCTTCTCACGCCGACTCGGAGCGGGTTGTCGCGAACGTTCAGGACCCCTTGCGGTCTACGGGTCATTACTCCGACGAGAGAACGATGCAACGCGTTGACGGTGCGCTGTTCTGGTGCGGAGTGACCGGCCACTCGATAACGCCGGAAGACCCGCTTGCCCGAGTGATCTGGTGCTTCACCGATTTGTCCAAGCTGTGGAACCTGAGCGGGCTATCGCCGCGAGATCGCGAGATCGCGATCCTGACGTGTGAAGGGCGGACGGCCAAGGAGATTGCCCGTTTACTGGAACTCTCTCCGCGCACTGTCGAGGCCTATCTCGCGAAGTTGAAGCATAAGCTGGCCGTTCGCAACGTCGCGGAACTGGTTTCCCGGATCAGGCCCGAAAGCGGGGCTCGGCAAGCCTGAGCGGCCGCGCTACCCGGCGCATCGAAGCGTAATTCCGCCGTCGACCACCAGCTCGATCCCGGTAACATATTTCGAGGCGTCTGAAGCCAGAAACAGCGCCGCCTCAGCGACGTCCCACGCGTCTCCTTGGTGGCCCATTGGGACCTGAGCATCCCGCGCTCGCCATATCGCGTCTTCGTCCTTGCCATAAGTCTTACCGAACGCCGCGTTCGCAACCATCGGAGTCTTCATCAATCCCGGCAGGATCGCGTTGATGCGGATGCGCGAGCGCGCATGCTCGACCGCCGATGCCTTGGTCAGATTATTCAGGGCCGCCTTGCTCGATGCGTAGGAGACGTACGGCACACCGGTGTAGCTAATACTGACGAGCGAGGAGATGTTGATGATGCTCCCGCCGCCCTGCGCCTTCATCACCGGCACGACATGCTTCATGGCTAGAAAGCAGCTCTTGAGGTTGACGGCGAAGACGCGATCCCACTCGCTCTCCTCAAGGTCCTCTACCCCGCCGAGCACCGCGATGCCGACGTTATTGTCGAGGATGTCGATGCGGCCGAATTGCTGAAGCGTCGCCTCAACGATCCGCTTGACGTCGTCGCTGCGGGTGGCGTCGGCCGCCATTGCCGTCGCCACGCCGCCCTCAGCGGCGATCAGGGCGGCGGTTTCCTCGGCCGCCGCTTCATTGACGTCGACGCACACGACCTTTGCGCCCTCTCGGGCGAAGAGTGCGGCGGTCGCTTTTCCGTTTCCCCACCCGGGTCCGCTGGACCCGGCACCGATTATGAGAGCTACCTTGCCCGCCAGCCGTTCGCTCATGTTTTCGACACTTTCTCTTTAAATTAAAATCTGCGCTTCGGTTTTCCTGAAGACCTCATCGGGCTTGACGCCGGGGGCGCATTCGATAAGCCGGAATGGCTCACCCGGTTCTGCGCGCTCCAGCACGCAAAGGTCGGTGATGATCATATCGACCACGCCCTTGCCCGTTAGGGGCAAGCTGCACTTCTGCCTCACCTTCGGCTCGCCGTGCTTGGAAACATGGTCCATCGTGACTACCACGCGCCGTACGCCCGCCACCAGGTCCATGGCGCCGCCCATGCCCTTGATGACCTTGCCCGGGATCATCCAGTTGGCGAGATCCCCGTCTTCGGACACCTCCATAGCGCCCAGGATCGTCAGATCGATGTGCCCGCCGCGTATCATGGCGAAGCTGTCAGCCGAGGAGAAGAAGCTGGACGAGGGGAGGGCGCTGATCGTCTGCTTGCCCGCGTTGATGAGGTCGGGATCGACCTCTTCGTCATACGGGAACGGTCCGATCCCGAGCATCCCGTTCTCCGACTGGAGCGTCACGGTCATGCCATCGGGGATGTTGTTCGCGACCAAGGTCGGGATACCGATGCCGAGGTTGACGTAGAAGCCGTCGCGCAACTCCTTGGCCGCACGTGCGGCGATCTGGTTGCGGTCCCAGCCCTTGATCTCCTGAACCATCATATTTCATTTCCCGTTGCGGCGGCCGGCGCTTCCGTACGCTGGCGGGTGGTGCGGAACTCGATCTGCTTGTTGGGATGGGGATTGAGCAGCAGACGCTGGACGTAAATGCCGGGAAGGTGGATCCCGTCGGGGTCGAACGTGCCGACCGGCACGATCTCCTCTACCTCGACGACGCAGATCTTGCCGGCGGTCGCCATCGGCTGGTTGAAGTTGCGGGCCGTCCGATGGAACACAAGGTTGCCTGCCTCATCGGCCTTCCAGGCCTTGATGAGCGCAATGTCGGCGGTGAGCGCCGTCTCCATCACGTACTCAATTCCACTGAACTCTCTTACTTCCTTCTCGTCAGCCACGACGGTGCCCACGCCCGTGCGAGTGAAGAATGCCGGAATGCCGGCTCCGCCTGCGCGGCAGCGTTCGGCGAGCGATCCCTGGGGAACGAACTCGAGCTCGAGTTCGCCGGCGAGGTACTGTCGCTCGAACTCCTTGTTCTCGCCGACGTACGAAGCGACCATCTTCCTGATCTGCCGGGTGCGCAGCAGCCTGCCCAGGCCGACCCCATCGATGCCGGCGTTGTTCGAGATGCAGGTCAGCCCGGTCGTGCCGAGCGAGGCGATCGCGTCGATCAGCGCTCCCGGGATCCCGCACAGGCCGAAACCGCCCACCATCAGCGTTTGACCGTCCTTCAGGATGTCATGGAGCGCTTCGTTTGCATCCTCGTAGATCGGCTTCACTTTGCGCGCTCCATGATGGTCGCATAGCTCGCAACTGCGCCGCCGCCCATGTTGATCGCCGCAGCCAACTCGGCGTCGGGCAGTTGCATATCGCCCGCCTCGCCGACTAGCTGGCGGGCGTTGAGGACGTGCATCGACACGCCGGTGGCACCGACGGGGTGGCCCTTTGCTTTCAAACCCCCGGACAGGTTGATCGGCAGCCTGCCGGCCCGCTTGGTCTCGCCGGAGATCACGGCGTCGCGGCCCTCGCCCGGGTTAGCGAGTTGCAGCGCCTCGACTGAGAGTAGCTCGGCGATGGTGAAACAGTCATGGACCTCGGCCAGGCTGAGGTCGCCGACGCCGATCCCGGCCGCTGCGTAGGCCTGTGCGACAGCGCGCGTCGGCCCCTCGAACTTCGCGAGATCCTTGCCCGATAGCGGGAGCACGTCGCTGACATGTTCGGCAGCGCGAAAGCGAACGCCGCGGCGGAAGTCGCCGAGCATGTCCTCGGCGACCAGCACCACCGCCGCCGCACCATCAGAGACCAGCGAACAGTCGCTGAGCTTGATCGGGTCGGCGATCATGGGATTCTTGTCCGAGACGTGCAGCGCGTAATCGAGCGTAAGCGGGCGGTGCATCTGAGCGAGCGGATTGGCCATGGCGTTCTCGTGGTTCTTCACCGCAATATGGGCCATAGCCTCGGTGGGGTCCCCGAACTCGGCGTCGTACGCCTGGGCGAAGCGCGCGAAGATGCCCGGGAACGACATCCCGCGCTCCTCCTTCTGGTAACTGGCGCCTCCCAGAGCTTTGGTTACACCAGGCGTATCGAGCCCGCTCATCTTCTCGGCGCCGACCACTAGCGCCACCTTAATTCGTCCGCTCCGGATTGCGTCGATGGCGCCGAACAATGCGGCCGAGCCAGACGCACACGCGTTCTCGAGGCGGGTCGCCGGCTTGAAGCGTAGCGCCGGATCGATCCCGAGGATCATCGATGAACAGAAGCCGTCCGCGACCAGGCCTGAGTTGAAATGACCCAGCCAGACCGCATCGACCTGGGATGCTTCGATGCCCGCGTCGTCCAAGGCCTCGCGCCCTGCTTGCTGGATCAGGTCCTCCAGGCTGAGCGCGTCCAGCTTGCCGAACTTGGTGTGGCCCCAGCCTACGATGATAGGTTCCATAATCGTTTCCTTGGTTCAGACGAGCTCGCCGCTCGTCACGGCGTTCTCGAAAATAAAGATGTCTGAGTAGGAGCCACGCTCTCGGGCAGCGCGGTTCGCTTGATAGCGCTCGTCCGCGAGGAAGCGGTGGATGGCATCAAGCGAGGGAAACGTGAACGCAGCGATCCTGTCGGGCACCGGCAGCACGCCCTCGACCTGATGGATCTCGCGCGCGCCAGCGATCGACACAGCGCCATACTCTGCAAGCAGAGCGGGAACCGCCGCGAAATACGGCTCGATCCAGCTCGGATCCGTGATGCGCATGTAGACGATCATTACCGCCGACATGCTGGCCTCCGCTCGGCCATGCCGAGCGCGCACCTCGACCCATCCTTTGCTCGCCTGTTCACGATTAAATCCTCTCTCTTTACCGCAGAGAGTGCGTGAGCGCGCCGCTGGAACCAATATGGTAGAAATACGCCTTCAAAGCGCACCGTCAGTATCTTGGACACACGCCGTATTTTTACCATCTTGGTCCTGCGCCAAGCGGTGAAGCATGATCGAAAACGGTCAGCGCGGCGGGCGATCGGGTGGCGGATAGTTGAAAGCGTATCGTGGTCAACGATGCGCTTGGAGGAGAGGGCTGATGGTTAGTAGGGGGATGCTTCCCGTAACCTCCGGTCTCGCGTCATGTATTACGACCGCCTCTTCCGCTTTCGCTATTGCCGTAACGGCGAAGTTCATCGGAGGCAGCAAGTGACGACGACAAATGGTGAAAACGAGCCCGGATCGGCTATGGCTTCTGACGCAGCCCACCGCGCTGGTTTCGACCCGGAGCGCTTGATGCGGCTTTCTCAGCGCTTCGCGAGAGGCGTGGACGAGGGCGAAATCCCGGGAGCGGTCGTGCTCGTCATGCGGGATGGCAACCTCGTTCACGAAGAGGCGATCGGCTTTTCGGATCGACCGCAGGGGACTCCTATGACGAAGGAGACCGTCTTCTGGTTGGCTTCCATGGCGAAGCCGGTCACATCGGTCGCGGCGATGATGCTGGTCGAGCAGGGCTTAATTGATCTTGCCGCGCCGGTGGCGCGCTATTTGCCGGCTTTCGCAAGCGTCACTGTCGGGGTGGTCCAGGAGGGCGAAACACTCGAGAGGCGATCTCCGGCACGCGAGCCGACCGTTCACGACTTGATGCGCCACACGGCCGGTCTCGTCTACGGAGAGTTCGGCAGCACGCCTGTCCATAAAGCCTATTTGGAAGCCTCCCTTTTCACGACGTCCGCCAACCTCGCCGAACTGGTCGATAAGGTGGCGGCACTGCCGCTCGCGCACGAGCCTGGTTCTACCTACGAATATTCGCTGGCGACCGACGTTCTCGCCAGCGTCGTTGAGGTCGTGTCCGGTCTATCCATTGCCAATTTCATCGAGGAGCGGATCGCGGTGCCGCTTCAGATGCACTCGACCGGCTTTCATGTGCGAGGCGGTGCCGCGATCGCCTGGTCGGACGAGCTCGCTGGCGGACCGCTGCGCACTACATATGAAACCGTATACCGTGCACTGCCGGCCGTGCAGTCCGGGGGCGGTGGCCTCCACGGCACCGCGCGGGATTATGCTCGTTTTTGCCAGATGCTGCTCAATGGTGGTGAGCTGGATGGCACCCGCCTGCTTTCACCGCGATCCGTGGCCTTGATGGCGTCCAACCACCTACCTGACGGCATTATGTTTCCGCCAGGGCACGCCGACATGCTGGGGGTGATCGCGCCGATGCCTCAACTCGGTCAGGGGTTCGGCCTGGGCTTTGCGGTCCGGACCGATCCCGGCCTGCACCCGGCGCCGGGGAGCGTAGGCGAGTTTTACTGGGCTGGAGCCGGCGGCACCTATTTCTGGATCGATCCGGTCGAGAAACTGGTCGTGGTTTCCCTCACCGCGCAGCCAGACTTCGAGGAAAAGGCGCTGTACCGGCAGCTAATTCGCGGACTCGTCTACCAGGCGCTCGTCGAGAGCCGACAATCTCTAGGCCATGCCGGCAATCGTAGCGCCGCCTTTTCGGCTCCTGGAGTGGAGCCTGCCCGCACCGCGAAGACGGCCGGGTACAGTTTCAGGCCCTAACCGAGCTTGGTCGAACAGCCACGAACCAGACTTCAATACGCCTCATAGTGTGCCAAGAGTAAGTTGACCGCACGAGAACGGATCGACGTACTGCTGGGCAAGTGCAGCTTCGAGGAACTCGACGTGTCCGTCGAGCATAAGGCGATCGACTTCGGCTTGGCCGACCAGGTCAGGGACGGAATTGAAAAGCAGGTGTCGGCATTGCCGGGGTCGGTGGTATTGAAGCACCGTATTTCTACAGGATTGCGAGCATACGCGATTGTCGATCATCTTGTCCAATCGACCGGTCTAATCGGCATCTGTTTAGGGGAGTGATCATGGACGATTCACGCGCGGGCACATCGGTCCTGGCAATCATCGCAGCAATCATGGCTGTCGCGGCAAGCGCACCTGCCCACGCGCAGGATGCGGCGTCGCCGCCCGGCACGACCGCTCCGCCGACGGGTGCCACGACCGATGAAAGCGGCGACATCGTCGTGACCGCACAAAAGCGCGAACAATCACTTCAGACCGTACCGCTCGCCATTCAGGCACTCACGGCGGAGAAGCTGACCGACCAGCACGTGCGCGACTTGAACGAAGTGATAACTTTCGTGCCCGGCGCTTCCGAGGAACTGTCAAACAATCTCGGCGCGCGAAAATACCAGATTCGCGGCATCTCCGCCGGCTTGGGGGGCGACTCCACAGTCGGCTACTATTTCGGCGATTCCGCCTTTACGTTTATCGGCCAGAGCTACGCGCCGAGCGGGCGCGCGTTCGACATGAACCGCATCGAGATTTTGCGCGGTCCGCAGAGCACGCTTTATGGCAATGGTGCCATGGGTGGCGTAATCAGGTTCATCCCCAACGATCCCAACCTCACGCGCACCGAGGTGCATGCGCGGGGCGGCTATTCCTTCGGCGATGGCGCCGACGACGGCTATTATGGCGATCTCGCGGTCAGCGTTCCAATCGTCACCGATAAGGTGGCGCTGCGCGTGGTGGGGAGCTACGAGCGGGTCGGCGGCTACCAGGACGTGCCGCGCGTCGGCGCTCGCAATTACGACGGCGGTCATGTCCTTGACGTGCGCGCGACCTTGCTGATCAAGCCATCCGACCAATTCGATCTGCGACTGACCTATTCACGCAACGAAGCCAAGCAATCGGGCAGCACCCTGCTGTCATCGACCAACCCGCCGATCGGCGCGGGATTCCCGGGTGATTTCAACAACAACTTATATTCGCTCTATGCCGCGACCGCACGTGGCGACCTTGGTTTTGCGACCTTGTCATCGACCAGCACCTACATCAAGTTTGACCGGCCGCTGCTGACCAGCCTGCCGTTCGCGTTTTCACCGTCGGGATTTCTCTCGATCGCGCAGACCGGCGGCGCGAAGGGTGTGAGCAACGAGACGCGGCTGGTTTCCAACCCAGGCACCGCGTTTCAGTGGGTGACGGGGGTATTCTATTCCGGTTCGGACTTTCAGGCGACGACGGTTTACACTCCCGCAGTCGTCCCCGCCGGAACCGGACGGCTGACGTCCGATGCGGTCTCGTTCTTCGGCGAGGCATCCTACGCGCTGTTCGATGGCCGCCTGACACCGCTGGTCGGCTTGCGTTACTTCACCGACCGCCGCTCGACTCGAACGATCGGCGCGCCGGGGCTCGCCGCTGTGCCGACCGCCGATACCTTCCGCAGCTTAAACCCACGCTTCAATCTCAGCTTTCAGCCCAATCGTGACGCGAACTATTACGTCAATGTTGCCAAGGGTTTCCGCAGCGGCCAGTTCAACATTCCGGCAGTCTGTGCGGTGCAGCGCGGCTTGGGTTATCCGTGCGAGGATTCGATCGATTCGGACAAGTTGTGGAGTTATGAAGTCGGTACCAAGCAGGCGTTGTTCGACCGGCAGGTGCGCGTAGACGCGTCGGCCTATTATATCGACTGGACCGGCATTCCGCAGAGCGTGCCAGTGATCGGTGTGTTCGAGACCTACAAGGTCGGCGACGCGCACCTTTACGGACTGGACCTTGGCGTGACGCTAACCCCGCGGGGTATTCCAGGCTTGTCGATCGACGTCATCGGCAACGTGAACCGATCCACATTCCGTAATTTGCGCCCGGTGCTCGCGGCGGTGACGGGCGCGAAGAATGGCGATCGGCTGCCGTTCACGCCCGACTGGACACTGGCCGCTACGGTCGCCTACGATCGCCAGATCGGCGGTGATTGGCGCGGGCTCGCCAGCATCGGCTACAATCATATCGCCGTCCAGAAGGGACAGTTCGGCAGCAACGCCAACGGCGATGCCCGCGACCTCCTGCGCGCACGTTTGGGCATCCACGACGAAAGGCTTGGGCTTTATGCGTTCGGCACCAACCTGCTAAACGAAAGCGGCCCAATTTACGCGCAAACGCCAACTGGCGGCGCACCAGTCTTCACCCGCGATTACCCGCGCGTGATCGGCATCGAAGGTACGCTTGATTTCTAACGGCAAATGGATCGGACTGGAACCGGGAAAGAGAAGATAATGAGCGCAACTTATGAGATCAGCTTCAAGAGTGTCTGCGGCAAGCTGAACCTGCACGCATTCGACACAGGAACGGCGGATGCGCCGCTCGCCTTGTTGTGCATGGGGGGATTAACGCGCAACTCGCTCGACTTCACCGACTTGGCGGAGCGGCTGTCGCGCTACCGCGTGATCGCGGTCGATCAGCGCGGTCGCGGTCGGTCCGACTGGGATCCGGAACGCCAGAACTACAATCCCGCGATGCAAGCGGGCGACATGTTCGCGCTGCTCGATGGGCTCGGTATCGACAAGGCGGTGCTGCTCGGCACGTCCAACGGTGGGCTGACCGCGATGTCAATGGCGGCAATGCAGCCGCAGCGCGTGGCCGGCATCATTCTCAACGACGTCGGGCCGA
Source organism: Sphingomonas sp. (assembly GCA_965217805.1). Classification (GTDB taxonomy): domain Bacteria; phylum Pseudomonadota; class Alphaproteobacteria; order Sphingomonadales; family Sphingomonadaceae; genus Sphingomonas. The sequence goes on from CBDCJJ010000005.1 coordinate 335,213, forward strand.
CGATCCCATCGCCGGCGCTGCTAGCGATCCGGGACATGCTCACGAAAAAAGTTCCGGTGAGGACCTGGGCCGAGGCCGCCGTCCAGGCGAAGGAGGCCAATGAATCGGCATTGCCGACCTACACCGACGCCGATTGGGACGCGTTCGCGCGCCGTACCTACCTGGAGAACAACGCCGGAGAGCCGGTGCTCGCCTACGATCCCGCTATCGTCGAGATCATGCACGACGCCGATCTGAGCAAGCCGCTGCCCGACGCCTGGCCCGTGTGGGACGGGCTCGGCGAAATTCCAGTGCTCGCGATCCGCGGTTCGCTCTCGGACCTCCTGCCGCAGGCGGTGCTCGACGAGATGGTCGCGCGCCACCCCGCCACGACGGCAGTGGTGGTTCCTGACCGCGGGCATTGCCCGATGCTCGACGAGCCAGAGGCGGTCGCCGCGCTCGACCGATTCCTCGAATCAATCGAGGCCCATGCGTGACCGACGCAGTCTGGCAGTTATCGGGGAAGTGATGCCACCCCCCGCGTCAACGGGCGCAATGTCCAATCGCTCGCTCGGTCCCAGGTTCAAGACGCTCTACGGCACCGGCTGCACTATCGACGGCGTGTCGCTAAACGCCCTGACTTATTTCGCTTTCTTCTATTTCACAGCGGTCTGCGGCCTGTCAGGGTCGCTGGCCGGCGCGGCGGTCTTCATTAGCTTGGTAGTCGACGCGTTGGTCGATCCGCTGATCGGCCTCATCAGCGACCGCACTCGGTCGCGGCTCGGCCGGCGTCACGTCTTCATGCTGGCCAGCATTGCGCCGTTCTGCGTAGCCTTCGGCCTGCTGTTCTCGCTTCCTCATCTGACCGGAAGCGCGCTGTTCGTGTATCTTTGCGTCGTGATGATCGCGGTTCGAGTGCTGCTGTCGTGCTTCAACCTGCCCTACTATGCGCTGGGCGCCGAACTGTCGGACGATTACGTCGAGCGGATGAGCGTCGTGGCCTATCGCCTCAGCTTCCTGATGGGGGCGGCCTTCCTCAGCTTGGCGCTGGGACTCGGGATCTTCATGAGCGGACAAAATGGCCTGCTAAACCGAGCCGGCTATGCCGGCTATGGCTGGACCTGCGCCGCGATCATGCTGGTCGCAGGGCTGATCAGTTTTGCCGGCACGCGCCGGATCGTCGACAGCCTGCATGTGCCGCCGCCCACGCGCGTGCCAATTCTGCAAGTGCTTCGCGACGAACTCAACGATATCCGACGCAGCCGGTCGTTCCTCATTCTGTTCTTCGCGACGCTGAGTTTTTGGGCGGCGCAGGGCGTGTCAGGGGCGCTACTGCTCTACATGCAAAAATACTTCTGGGCCCTGCGGGACAGCCAGGTGCAGCTGATCGTGCTCGCCAGCGCGGCGGGACCGATCCTAGGGTTGCCGATCGCGGCGCCGGCGGCACGGCGTTTCGAGAAGAAGACGATTGCCATCGCAGGTCTAGCCGTAATGGCGCTGAGCCTCGGCCTCATCCCGCTATTGCAGATCTGGGGCGTTCTGGCGCTGACGCGCTCGGCGCTGCCTGCGGTTCTGGCGGTCAACGCGCTCATCACCGGCGGTTCGGCGATCGTGGCGGGCATAAGTTTTCAAGCGATGATCGCCGACGCTGCCGACGAACATGACGCGACGTTCGGGGTGCGGCGCGAAGGCCTGTTCTTCGCAGGGCTGACGCTCGCGGTAAAGGCGTCGACCGGAATCGGCGCGCTGGTCGCTGGCGTCGGGCTCGATCTGATCCGCTTTCCAGTCGATCGCATCGCCCAGCCCGGGCTCGCGATCGACCCGATGGTTACACGCGATCTTGGGCTGATTGCCGGTCCTCTACCGGCGCTTATCGCCCTTATGGTGCCGCTTGTGCTGCTCGGCTACCGGCTCGACAGAGGAAAGGTCGATGCGATCCAGCAAGCGTTGAGTACACGAAGGAGAATGGCGCAATGATTACGGCACCGCTGGATGGTCGCACCGCTTTCGTCACCGGATCCGACCGAGGTATCGGCAAAGCCATTGCGATTGCCTTCTCGCGAGCAGGCGCGCGTGTTGCGTTGCACGGATTGGCGAACGGTGATGAAGCGGATGCGCTCGTGCGCGAGATGGCAGAGGCCGGGGCTCCCGAGGCGCGCTTTTTCGGCGGCAATCTCCTCAATCCGGCTGCGGTGAATCAGCTGACCGAGGAGGTTGTTGCCTGGCGGTCAATCGATATCCTCGTCAACAATGCCGGCATCCAGCGGACCGCGCCGCTTGCCGAAATTGCCGATGCGACCTGGGACGACGTGCTGGCGATCAACCTCTCGGCTCCATTCCGGATCATGCGCCGGCTGCTCCCAGCTATGGCGGCGGCCGGCTATGGCCGGGTGATCAACATCGCGTCGGTTCACGGGCTGGTCGCCTCGATCCACAAGGCTCCCTATGTCGCCGCGAAATTCGGACTCGTCGGCTTGTCGCGCGTCGCAGCGCTCGAGCACGCCACGGCGGGCGACGCGGCGAGCGGTGGGGTGACGGTCAACTGCATCTGCCCGGGCTGGGTCGACACCCCGATCCTTGAGCCGCAGATCGCCGACCGGGCGCGGATGCTGGACGTGCCGCGCGCTGAGGCGATCCTTTCGATGCTCGCCGACAAGCAGCCGTCGCGCCGACTGTCCAGCCCCGAGGAGATCGCTCGCCTTGCGCTATGGCTCTGCGCGCCGGAGGCACATAACCTCACGGGGGCCGCCATCCCCGTGGACGGCGGCTGGACCGCTCAGTGAAGTGGTGCCCGGGATGTGCACGGCGCGGACGTCGCGCTCTGATGAGCCGGACGCGAATGAATCACGAACGCTTGCGCGTGGATGGCCGCGACGCCTTTGTCAGCGGCGACCCACAGGGGATCGGCCATTTGCTGCGCTTAGGCGCTGGAGAGGCTCGGCGCGCGCGTCACAATCGGCGGTCCGCAAAAGGCGGGAGCGAGTAAAGCGGTCGCGTCTCTCTAACGCTGGAGAAGAAGCGGGCGATGTGATCCTTGAAGTCACGGGCTTAATTCGGCGGGACGCTATAGGGGTCGGCTCCGGCTGAGGGCGAAATGACACTCTAAGCCGAAAGAGCATGGTTGGAGAAAGTGCGAAGCCGTTTCACGCGATGCACGCCTGATTGCAGCAGCCGTTATGAACTATCGGTTTTCCTGTCGCCGCCCTATCGCTGAAGCCGCTGAAGTGAACCAAGCAGCTCGTCAGTTGCTCGATCCCCGCTTTCGTTTAGGCCCAAGAGCTTCGCTGCCGCTTCGCGTGCAAAAACGTCGTCTGGATCATCATGGAGCATGGTTTTAAGGAAACCCAACGCACGTCGATCGCGGCGACGACCAAGACCAATGATTGCCTCATAGCGAACGTCAGGATCAACGTCGCAGAGTTGCTTCTTTAGCGCTTGTCGGATGGTATCCGAGTCAGCGTCGCTTTGCTGACCAAGCCCGAAAGTTGCCCAATTTCGTACCTCGGGATCGCGGTCTGTCATCAACGATAGCAGAGTGGTCTGGGCTTCGACGCTATCAACAGCTCCTAATGCAAACGCGACTGCATACCGGATGTTGTCCCAGCCGTGGTGCGCAAAGGGGATGATGTACGGGGCAGCACGTGACCGATCTATATGCTGAAGTGCAAAGATGGCATCAAACACCACCTGCTGGTCATCATCCGCGAGCAGGCGGAGGACGGCCGAAAAGCACTGATCAGGAAATGTACGATCTGGAATGCCGATCTGCCCGAGAATGTCGGCAGCCCGTCCGCGTTCTTTAGGATCACGTGAGCAGGCCAGGGCAAGTGCCCGGTCCAGCACATCCTTCGATCCGCGCCAATGTAGCGCAGCCACAGCGTCCCATGCTGCATCATTGTCACCTTCAAATGCAGCATTGAATAGCTCGGGTATGGAGCGATTATCGTCCGCCGGGCTGGTCATGCCATTACCTCGATCTCGGGAGACCTGTCCGCCTTCGACCGTCCGACGATTCCGGCGACGGTATTCTTGCTGAGGCCGAGGTCGCGCGCGATCCAGCGATAACTGCGGCCCTCGGCGACGAGGGCCAGCACCTTGGGGGCGAGCCGGTCGGACTTGGGGCGGTCGCCTGTCTGCCGTCCAAGCTTGCGACCCCGCGCCCGTGCCGCGGCGAGACCGGAACGGACCCGCTCGCTCAGCATGTCGCGCTCGAACTGTGCAATGCCGGCGAGCATCGTCGCCATCATCCGCCCGTGCGGGGTGTCGACCTCGAACGTCATGCCGCTCATCGCGACGACGGACACGCGCCACCCCGACAGCCGGCCCAGCGTATCGAGCAGGTCTTGGGTCGAACGACCCCAGCGGCTGAGTTCGGTAACGAGGATCGCATCGATATAGCGTGCCTGCGCCAGCTTCATCACCTCGCCGCGTGCCGAACGGTTGGCCTTCATGCCCGAAGCGGTTTCGCGGAAGACCTCGATCACCTCATAGCCGCCACGCTCGGCGAAACCGGCAAGGTCGCGCAACTGACGCTCGCACGACTGGTCGGCGGTCGAGACGCGGGCATAGATGGCGGCGCGTTGTCCCAATTGAACCTTTCCGAAAACCGGCCCCGAAAACCCTTGATCTGCGTGGGGTCAGTGTTGTCCAAAACAGACTTCTGTTCAACAGGGACACTGCCGCATGCCGAGACGCCATATTCTGAGCGCGCGGCAACGGTCGGCGTTGCTCGACTTGCCGACCGACGAAGCATCGCTGCTACGGCATTACATTCTGGCGGATGATGACCTAATCCATATCGATCGACGACGCCGGCCAGAGAACCGGATCGGCTTCGCACTGCAACTCTGCGCGCTGCGTTATCCCGGACGGATGCTGGTGCCGGGCGAGGTGATCCCGCTCGCCGTGTCGGCCTTCCTTGGCGTCCAGCTCGGTATCACCTGTGACGCGCTCGTCCGCTACGCCGTCCGGCGCCAGACCCGCCAGCAGCATATGGAGGTGCTGCGTTCCATCTACGGGTACAGAACGTTCGCGGGTCAGGGCGCGCCGGCACGGGCTTTCCGTGACTGGCTGTTCGCCGAAGCCGAGCAGGCGCGCTCGAACGACGACCTTGCCCGGCGCTTCATCGCCCACTGCCGCGACACCATGACCATCCTGCCGGCGATCACGACGATCGAGCGGCTTTGCGCGGATGCGCTGGTCGCGGCCGAACGTGGCATCGAGAAGCGCATCGCCATGCGCCTCGATCCTACCGCCTGCACCCGGCTCGACCGTCTGACGACCGAGATGCTGCCGGGGACAATCAGTCGCTTCATATGGCTGCGCCGGATCGAGCCGGGCAATAATTCGGCTGCGGCGAACCGGCTGCTCGACCGGCTGGAGTTCCTGCGCGCGATGAACCTCGATGCCGGTCTGCTCGTCGGCGTCCCGCCGCATCGCATCGCCCGGCTGCGCCGACAGGGCGAACGCTACTTCGCCGATGGCCTGCGCGATCTCGGTGCCGACCGGCGTCGCGCCATCCTCGCGGTCTGCATCATCGAGTGGGCGACCGCGACCGCGGATGCGGTGATCGAGACGCATGACCGGATCGTCGGGCGCACCTGGCGCGAGGCGAAGCAGCTACATGACGTACGCGCCGCGGAAACCAGAGGTGGGGTCACTGCGACGCTGAGCGGCTTCACTGCGCTCGGCCAGTCGCTGCTCGAAGCGCATGACGACGGCGCGTCGCTGGAGGATGCGGTCGCGCGCGCGGCCGGATGGGAGCATCTTACCCGCCTCGTTGCGACCGCCAGAACGCTGACGGATACGCTGGGCGACGATCCGCTGGCCCATGTCGATCAGGGCTATCATCGCTTCCGTCGCTATGCCCCGCGCATGTTGCGCTGCCTCGACCTCGAAGCTGCACCGGTCGCCCGGCCTTTGCTGGATGCGGCGACCGACATCGCCACCAAGGGCGCACTGCAGGCGACCGACGATTTCCTGCGCCCGCATTCCAAATGGCGGCGTCAGTTGCGGGCGAAGGGCGAGGATGACGCGCGTCTCCGGGAGGTCGCGGTCATGTTCCACCTGCGCGACGCGCTGCGCTCGGGCGACATATGGCTCGACCGCTCGCATCGCTACGGCGACCTCCGGAACGTCCTAGTGCCGATGGAGGTCGCGCGCGCCGCGAAGCTGGCGGTCCCGGCCGACCCGCATGTCTGGCTCGCCGACCGCAAGGCGCGACTTGTCGATGGCCTTGCCCGGCTTGGTCGCGCCGCGCGCAACGGCACGATCCCGAAAGGCAGCATCGAGGGCGGCACGTTGCGCATCGATCGCCTGACCGCCGATGCGCCGGACGGCATCGATGATCTGGTGCTCGACCTGTATCGTCGCCTGCCGCCCGTCCGCATCACCGACCTGCTGCTCGAAGTGGACGCCGCACTCGGGTTTACAGACGCCTTCACCCATCTGCGCACCGGCGTACCGTGCGGCGACCGGATCGGCCTGCTCAACGTCCTGCTCGCCGAGGGGCTGAACCTGGGACTGCGCAAGATGGCCGAGGCATGCAACACCCACGATTACTGGCAACTCTCCCGCCTTGCGCGCTGGCACGTCGAAAGCGAAGCGATCGAACAGGCGCTGGCGAACGTGGTCGCCGCCCAAGGCGATCTGCCGATGGCGCGGGTCTGGGGCATGGGCACCACGGCATCCGCCGACGGCCAGTTCTACCCCGCCGCGCGGCAGGGCGAAGCAATGAACACGGTCAACGCCCGCTATGGCAACGATCCCGGCATCAAGGCCTATACCCACGTCAACGACCGCTTCGCGCCGTTCTCATCGCGGACCATCCCCGCGACCGTCAGCGAGGCACCCTATCTGCTCGACGGGCTGACGATGAACGAGGCCGGGCGACGGATCGAGGAGCAGTATGCCGATACCGGCGGGTTCACCGACCATCTGTTCGGGATCAGTGCCATGCTCGGTTACCGCCTCGTGCTGCGCATCCGCGACCTGCCGTCCAAACGGCTCTACGTGTTCGATCCCGCCGCCACACCAAGCGAACTGCGCCCGCTGGTGGGCGGGAAGGCGCGCGACGCGATGATCGTATCCAACTGGCCCGACCTGTTCCGCTGCGCGGCCACCATGAGCGCGGGGCAGGTCGCGCCGAGCCGCATCCTACGCAAGCTCGCCGCCTACCCGCGCCAGAACGATCTGGCGGCCGCACTGCGCGAGGTCGGCCGGATCGAGCGGACGCTGTTCATTATCGAATGGATCCTTGATGCCGGCATGCAGCGCCGTACGCAGGTCGGCCTCAACAAGGGCGAGGCGCACCATGCGCTGAAGAACGCCCTGCGGATCGGCCGCCAGGGCGAGATCCGCGACCGCACCACCGAGGGTCAGCACTACCGGATCGCGGGACTTAACCTGCTCACCGCCATCATCGTCTACTGGAACACCCTGCAGCTCGGCCATGCCGTCGAAGCCCGACGCCGCGAAGGACTCGATACGCCCGATCACCTTCTCGCCCATATCTCACCGCTCGGATGGGCGCACATCCTCCTCACCGGCGAATATCTCTGGCCCAAGGATACCGCCGCTTAGGGTGTCATTTCGCCCCCAGCCGGAACCGACCCCATTTACCGAAATAGCGAGGCGAGAGCGTCGCGCCGGCCGGGCAGACGAAGACATCCTTATCGGCCTCATACTGAAACACGTCCTTGCTGAAAAAGCCCTCGCGCACCGCCGGGCCGCGGATCGGTTTAGGTACGTAGGCAGTGACGCCCGCCGCCTCACAGGCTTCGATATCCTCGATCTTGAAATATCCGCGGTCGGCAACAGCCTCGATCCGTTCGACACCAAGCACCGCCATTGCCGCAGTCGCGGTCCGGGCCAGCAGGCCCAGGTCGAGTACCTGGTTGCTCAGCGATCAGCTTGTGCTTAACGTCAACGGCGACCTGGACGTTGTAGCCGA
>CBDCJJ010000006.1:0-401009 GCA_965217805.1 Sphingomonas sp.
TGAGCCGCAAAGTTACAATCACTTGCGCGTCTGGACGCTTATCATCGTTAATCGCTATTACCATCGCGGCAACTCGGACTGCACACGAACCGGCAAGCCGTCAATACTGTTCGTCCGATCGGCGATCTTGGCGAGCCGTGCGGCAGGTTCCTGCTGAGCGTGATAGCGAAGCAATGTCGCGCGCTCGCGATCGAAATTCATGTGCGGCACGCCCCAGCCACAACTCGTCTGCACACTGTCGACATCGACGACGAATATCTGGCGCGCGCCCGGTAGCGATACGAAGTGAGGAGTGAGATCGGCAAAGCCCTCGTCCTGCGGCAACACTGCACGCCCCTGGCCGTAAAGTCGCAGGATCAACGCCGGGTTGTCGAACGCGCAGAACATCACCGTGATGCGCCCATCCGCATTCAGGTGCGCCTGCGTCTCGTTGCCCGATCCGCCGAGATCGAGATAGGCAACACAGCCCTCGTCGATCATACGGAAACTGTCCATGCCCTTGGGACTGAGATTGATCCGCGCGCCCTCGGTCGCCGTCGCAACGAAGAAGACGGGCTGCCGCTCGATAAAGGCGCGGTGGTCGTCATTCAGGCGATCGAAGAAGTCCATCTCAACGTCCCGGTGTAAAATCGCGCAGCCGCAGCACCTCTTTTGCATCCAAGCGCTGGATCATCGCGACGATCAATTCGACCATGCCATCAAAATCCGCCCGGTCGATGACCCCGTTATGCGCGTGCGTATAACGCGCCGGGACAATCAGATTGACCGTCGGTACACCACCGGCAGTCGCCTGGATCGCCGCTGAATCGTCGCCATACCCTTGCACTAGATCGCGTTGAAGCGGAATTCCCTTCGCCTGTGCCGTATCGGCGGTGAGCGCAACCATCTTGCGATTGGGAATTGCGGACGAATCGTAAAGGAAGATGCCCGGCCCCTCGCCCAGCCTGGCCTGCGTCTCTTCCGGGTTACGACCAGGACTATCGCCGGTGATGCCACCCTCAATTGCTATACCGACATCAGGCTTGATCAGATCGGCAGCGGTACGCGCACCGCGCAAGCCCACTTCTTCCTGCACCGTCGCCGCGACGAAGAGTTGGTTCGGGTGTCCACTCGCCTTTAGCCGGCGCATCACCTCGATGGCGACGGCGACACCGACACGGTCATCCCACGCCTTGCCCAGATAGCGCCCCTTGGCCAGGCGTTTGAAAGGTGCATCGGGTACGACCGGATCGCCCGGTCCGATCCCCAAAGCCGCGACCTCCTCCGGAGACTTCGCGCCGACATCGAGGTACATTGAGTCGCGCGGGAAGACGCGTGTCCGCTCCTCGGTGGAGACCACATGGATGTCGCGGATCCCCGTCACCGCCTCGACCGGCCCCTTGCTGCCGATGATGACCCAACGCTGGTCCGGCAATGCCTGATCGAGCCAGCCGCCCAGCATCTGCATTGTCAGGAAACCGGCAGGTGTCACCCGCCGGACCACGCCGCCCAACTCGTCCATATGCGCATCCAGCATGATGCGCGGCCCAGACGTGCCCGCTCGTGCGATGACCGAACCAAGGCCGTCATAGCTGATCTTGTCGGCGAGCGGCGTCAGTTCGCGGACTACGATCGCACGCACCGGCTCCTCAAACCCCGACGGCCCAGCCGCATCGGCCAGTTCGGCGAGCAATCGCTCGGTCCGATCGGGCTCTTGAGCGGTGGCGGGCGTCAGCGCGGTGAGCGCGGCGAGAATGAGGGTAAGACGACGCATGCCCGTATCCTGTTTGGTGCAAACAGGCTTGGCAAGCAACTTGATCAACGATCATGACGCCGCTTGGTAATCCGCGGGAAGCATGACCCCATTGCCTCGGGCGAGCGCACGCCTGTCAAGCCGTCGCTCGATACCGGCGTTTTGAAAGGCCGAGCGCGCCATCGGCATCACCTTCTTCCTAACCCTTGCGAGTCGAAGACCAGCGTTGATGATGCTTCCTTCGATGTCAGAATAGTGGTCGTTGGGCCGCGATCAGAGCAGCCGCTACCCCCTTTCCTGCGTAGCGCGCAAATGCCTGCTATTTGTAGCGGCTTCTGTGGTTGCCGCCCGTGATGCAAGAGGGTTTTTACACCAATGTGCGAGTGATCGAGCGCGGTCTTCTGTAAGGCCTGTATGCGCGGCATTTTCGAAAGACCGCTGGCCGGTATGGTGATCCGCAGATCAGGTCCAAATCTCGCAAGAGAGCTTGAAGCTCGGAGCCGCTAACTGGTTTTCCTGATCTAGATCTGTTCGATCATTTTGCCCATTCGGGTCGTCGCCTTCTCACACTCCCTTCATCCGCGTGGCATGGACTACTCTGATATCAAGCAGTCATAGCCAGCGCCGGATCTCGATAATTCTCATTCCTGGTCAGCATGGCCCAGATTTGCCGGGCCATCTTGTTGGCCAGGGCGATCGCCACGAGCATTCTGGGCTTGCGACCCAGCATGCCAGCGAGCCACGAACCTTCCGGGATCGATTTTCGCCCCATCCAGTTCAGCCGCGACATTGCCCCGATGATCAGCATCTGTCGGATATCGGCCTGTCCCGCCTTGGTGATGCGACCAAGCCTTTCCTTGCCGCCCGAAGAAAACTGGCGAGGGACCAGGCCGAGCCAAGCCGCAAAATCCCGGCCCTTGCGAAAGCTCTCCATTGGTGTCGCAAAGGCTTCCACCGCCATCGCCGTCAGTGGCCCAACGCCCGGAACGGTCTGCAGACGTCGAGCACTATCCGTTGCGGCCGCCAACGCCTTGATCTTTGCGGTCCGGGCCGCGATCCGGTCTGTCTGTTCGCTGATCTGATCGAGCATCTCCACGCACTCCTCCCGCATCAGCGCGGGCAGATCACTGTTCGGGGCCTCCACTATCTCGCGAATGCGCTTGATATGCTGGATGCCCAACGGAACGACGTGGCCATATTCGTAAAGACTGGCCCTGAGCGCGTTCACGAGTTCGGTACGCTGGCGGACAAGACGCTGCCGTGAGCGGTACAGGATGGCACTGCTCTGCTGATCGGCAGTCCTGGGTTGGACAAAGCGCATTTCCGGCCGCTGCGCCGCAATCACGATCGCTTCCGCGTCGGCCTCGTCATTCTTCTGACGTTTGACGAACGGCTTCACGTAATGCGGCGCGATCAGCCTGACCTCATGACCAAGCCGGACCATCTCCCTGGCCCAGTGATGCGCGCTGCCACACGCCTCCATCACGACCACTGCCGGGGGTTGGTCGGCCATGAACTTGGGGAAGTTCTGTCGCGATAGCTTTTTGCGAAATCTGAGCTCGCCCGTCATCGAGGCGCCGTGCACCTGGAAAACGGACTTTGCCAAATCCACCCCGATCATTGTATCGTTTGTCACGGTTGCCGTCCTTTCTGCTCAGTGGCCTCAAACTCCACTTTTCTGGCACATCGCGATGCCGTCTGGGAGGGCGGCAACCACCCCATCTCGCAATGATGATCGCCCGGGACTGCAATAGAGGGCGGTTTCCGGCGCACATTGCGTGAGACGGATCGATGCGGCAGGCGCACGATCGTTGAGACGCAAATTACAATCGGTGCGACGGACGCACAATGATGATCCGTTCGTCGGCGATGCCTGAAACCACAATAAAAGGTGGTCGGCGGGCATCATACACGTGATGATTTCAGGATCGAGTTTTCTGGCGGTAAAATCTGCACAGCGAGGTCGTTCGCTGGTTGCCGGAAAACCGACCGTTTTCCTTGTCGCAACCGTTGGCACCACCCATGTGACATGTAACGGTTGGATTGGAGTAACCCCGGTGCCGGCACCAGTGACACAACGAGTCCAGAAGCGTCGTGACGCCCTGCGCGCAGCAGGTCTGCGCCCTATCCAGATATGGGTTCCCGATACCCGACGACCGGGGTTCGCGGAGGAATGCCGGCGACAGGCGCTCGTGGTCGCGGCGGCCGACGCGGCGGACCATGATCTGGGCGCCTTCATGGATGCTGCCCTGATCGATCTCGACCCCGAGGGCGAGGGCGAGGCGTGAACCGAGGTGACCTGGTGACGATCGCGCTGCCCGGCGACTTTGGCAAGCCACGCCCCGCGCTCATCATCCAGTCGGACCAGTTCTACCAGACCGGCACCGTCACGGTGCTGCTGGTGTCGGGTACGTTGGTGGACGCGCCTCTCATCCGCACGACGATCGATCCGACACCGGCCAACGGCTTGCGTAAGCGGTCGCAGGTCATGGTGGACAAGGCCATGTCGGTGAAGCGCGACAAGATCGGGGCGACGATCGGCCACCTCGATGCCGAAGCCATGCTGGCGGTCACGCGAGCGCTGACCGTCTTCTTTGCCATCGCCTGATCCGACAATAACGGAAAGTACGGCTACCGCGGATAACGGCCTCTTTCCTCCCGAGGACAGGGTGGGCTTCGCGGTTCCGGTTTCACCCTCCCATTCGCTGCTGCTCCTGAACAGCTACATGCGAACGGACCTGCTGCTCGGTAACCACCGGCACGTTCATCGAATGAGGGACCAAAACGCGGCGGGATCGCCGATCCACCATCTGGCGGACAGCATAGCCCATGTCGTTGCCGCCTATGACGGCATCAACCTGTTCGAGTGCGTTGCGCGCAACACCCTGCACATCGATCCCGATCTCGAGTTCTGCCCCGAGCCGGACTATGCTAATGACATCAAACTCATGAAGCATCATCTCAGTTGGCTGCGACGGACAATCAGGGATTTGACGCACTTTGACTGAGGCGTGGCTGACCAACCGAACCTGTCGTTTCCAATATCGCGCGCGAACGGATCATTATTGGGCTTCCGTCGCACCGATCGTGGTTTGCGTCTCAACGATCGCGCGCCTGCCTCGACGGTCTGTCTCACGCAATGTGAACCGAGAACTCCCCTTTATTGCAGTTCCGGCCGATCATCATTGCGAGGCACTACAGCTATTCTGCTAAATCCATTGCTCGGCCTTACGCCGCTGCGCGATCTCCTTCGACCGTTCGTCGATCTTGCGGACGACGAAGTCGACAACCTGTCTTGGCGGAACAAGTTCGATGGGGCTTTCCAGGCGGACAAGCCCGCAGAACAGGCGGGGGAGATTATCCGCCAGTTCGGTCACATACTCCCACTTGTCCTCACTGATCTCGTCCCCGAGACCGAGCGACTCGATCAAACGCCGGACGTAGTGCCGGCTGGATGAAAGTTTTATCGCGATCGCCAATCGTTCGGATGGCGTCGGAATAGCCGAGCCCAACTCGATACGCTTGAGCCGATTGCGATTAATACCGGTCATCCGCTGCCATTCTCGCATTGAATGGCCGCTCGTCTTGATTGCCTGCGCAGCGTCAAAGTCGTCGAATAACGTCACCATCCCAGAAGCCCTCACCCGAAAGCCAAGACAATACGGTACATGTTATCTAAGGAATGCTGGAGATACCATTATTCCCCCTCCGCTTCTCTGCTCCAAAAGGTAAATCATCGCAAGAGCCACTGCGTCCCTGGTTCCCAGGAATGATCCAAACTTCGCCGACACCAGCGTCTTGGCGCGTCTAACGTCCTCAATTTCCTGAGCCTCGGCACCGAACGAGAGTACGCGCGCGCCACTGTACCGGGCGCGCTCATAGTCTGTGACCACCCCAATCAACGCCTCGTTGCACGATGTCGGCAGTCGTCTGCAGCTCTCGATCGCCGCCTGCCTGAACGTCACAAAGATTCCGGCCTCGATCGACAGTAAATAAATCGCACCAGCGACTAGCTCGAAGAAATCGTCAGAAACCCGAAGGTGGACCGACGTGGTCGGCTTCGTTTGGCGCTTGGTTGGTTGCCAAGGGTGCAATCGGTTCCTCCTTCGATTCGGTCGCACCATTTTGGCACATTTTGGTTTGCGGCTGGCATGAATTGGAGTCGAGGCGGTCAGTCTTGGTTCGGCCTTGGTCGTAAATGGCTCGACCTATCAATCTGGACCTCTCGAACCGTCGTTCCAGCGCTCAGTTCGTCGCAAATACAGGAGCGACTTACGTTTCTTGTGCCAGCCGACGCTGGTGAACGACGTTCGAAAAGTTCACAAATTAATGGTCAGCAAATCCTTACTGACGACTATGTCGGAGATATCATTATGCGGGCTAATAGCCTGGTGCGACTGACGTCGCGCCTAGGAAAAGTGAACGCTGCCCGAATGCTCGAGATCGGGCTTCCGGTCGCGCTGGTGGCGTTTTGCGGAGCAGAGGTCGCCATTGCCGGCACCGATGCGACGTTCAACACCGCGCTCGACCGTTTCACCGGGTTCCTCGAGGGGTCGGGCGGCCGGATCATCACGGTGCTCAGCCTTGCCGGCGGCGTCGTCGGACTCGCCTCGGGGCGCTTCAGCATGGGGCAGGTCGCGGTTCCAGTCGGGGTCGGGATCGGTGTCGGCACCGGCGTTCCGATCGTTACTTCCACCATCACCGCCACGATCTGACGGCGGCAACTGGCGGGGTTGGCATCATGTCGGACCGGTACATCGTCCCCAGGCATCTCGACGATCCCGAGCTCATCGGGCTTTGGACGCTGGATGAGTTTCTGGCGATGATCGTTCCGTTCGGCTGGGGCGTCGTGGCCGGGCATATCATCATCGGGTTGGCTCTAGCGGTCGTCGCGTGGTTCGGCTTCAGAAAGGCAAAAGCTGGACGCGCTTCAACCTGGGTAGTGCATGCTCTTTACTGGTATCTGCCCGGCTTCGTCTCGATGAGGCTGACCCCGCCTTCCTATTGCCGCCTTCTGGCGGGGTGAGGGACGGATGGACGCACATATCTTCCATAGCCGGAGCCAGTCGCTCCTCAAGCAGCGCAACCTGCTGCTGATCGTCGTCGCGTCGCTGGGCGCGCTGCTTGCACTGACCTTTGCGTTCGCGGCCAGCAAGGACCGCGAGGTCGTGCTCCAGCCGATCCTGTCGCGTCCGACGGTCATCAGCAGCGCGGGCGTCACCAACGACTATCTCGAGGCGGTCACCCGCGACACCGCCTTTCTGATCCTCAACCGCAGCCCCGACGGGCTCGAATACTGGATGACCAATGTCCTAAAGCTGGTCGCGCCCGAGGCGTACGGCACGATCAAGGCGCAGCTGGTCAGGATCGTCAACGAGCAGGCCAACAGCGACATCGCGCAGTCGTTCCTGCCGACGAAGATGACGGTCGATCCCAGGTCGCTGACCAGCGAGGTCAGCGGCGAGCTGCGCACGTTCGTCGGCGACCAGGTCATCTCGTCGGAGAAGAAGACCTATCACTTCGCCTGGAGATATACCGGCGTCAGCCTGGCGCTCATCCGCTTCGGCGCCGTCGTCCCCCAAACCCCTGCGGAGGCCAGATGATGGCGCTCGCGATCCCGATGTGCCTCGCCGGAGCCGGCGCGGGCGCGATCACCCACGGCTCGCTGTGGCGCAGTTCGCTCGCAGGTGGCGCGCTCGGGTTCAAGATGACCGGCTATGCGATGCTGGCGCTGGGTACCGCGATGCTGGCCAGCCCGGCGTTCGCTGACCAGTACCGCATGGCGGCCGACAATGCGCGGGTCGACTGCACGGTCTCCAAGGACGACATCACGCGCATCTCGCTGGTCGGCGACCAGATCGCGTCGGTCTCCAAGCGGATGACGGGCGGTCCCTATAGCGACTTCTCGATCGTCAACGAGCCGATCCGCGGCGACATCTATGTCGCGATCCCCGACGCCTATGCCGCGCGCACGATCAGCTTCTTCGCGACGTCCAAGAAGGGCTATGTCTATCAGTTCACCTGCGGCGTCAGCCAAGTCGACGCGCAGCAGGTGTTCGTCACCAATCCCGGACTGGCGAGCGAGAAGGCGGCCGAATGGGAAGGGCAAACCCCGCTCCAGGACACCGCGGTCCGGCTCATCAAGGCGATGTCGACCCAAGGAAGTGTCGATGGCTATGACATCCGTCAGCCGGCCGGTGCTGCCGCCAGGGTCGGCGACCTCTCGGTCCGTCTGATCGCTGAGTACCGGGGCGCTGCCTTGAAGGGCAAGGCGCTCAGGATCGAGAACAAGAGCACCAGGCCCGTCGTGCTGAGCGAGGCCGATCTGGCGCCCCGAGGGACGCTTGCGGTCACCATCGCCCAGCCGACCCTCGCGCCCGGACAGGCGACCGCCGCCTATCTCGTCGGCCAGAACGGAGACCAGTGATGGCCGACCAGCCACCTGTCGACAGCTCGGCCCCCGATACCGCGCCCGAGCCCGGCCCGAGGACACTTCCTCCTCACCAGCCGCCCACGACCGAGCGCTCGGCCCGGCCGATGTCGGCCGCCGAAGCGATGGGCGGGATCAACGCCTCGACGCTCAAGCGCCAGCGCATGGTGCTGGGCGGCTTTGGTGCCGTCGCGCTGGTGGGCGCAAGCTACTGGATCATGGCGCCGGGCTCGGGCAAGCCCAAGGCGGGCACGACCGACAAGACGCAGATCGCGGTCTCGACCGACGACATGTTCAACAAGAACCTGAACGACAAGGCCTGGATGCAGATCTCGGGCAACCGGATCAACGGCCAGGACGAGAAGATCAAGGCGCTGGAGGGCCAGGGCCAGTCGGTCGCGGAACTCCAGTCGCAACTCGCCGCGCTCCAGGCGCAGAACCAGTCGCAGAAAGCCGACGCGCAGCGAGTGATCGATGCGTATGACAATGAGAACAGCCGGCTGCGATCAAGCCCGCCCGGTCCTCCGGCGAGCGCGGCGCCCGCGTCGCTGCCGGGCGGTGATCCGTTCAGCGCGGGAAGCGCGGGCGCGCCCGCTTATGGTCCGGCCGGCGGCTACAACGCGCAAGGCCAGTTCGCATCCGCCGGACCCGACGGAATGCAGGGCGCGATGTCGCCCGCCGAGGTCAAGATCATCAGCTTCAGTGCCTCGAAGGGCGATAGCGTTGGCGGTGGCGGGCGCACCGCTCGCGCGGATGTGGCGCCGGTCGTCGTCGAGGACTCGCCCGACTATCTGCCGCCCAACTCCTATGCACCCGCGCGGGTCATTGTCGGGGTGGATGCAAGCGCGGGCGTCAACAGCCAGACCGATCCGCTCCCGGTCGTGCTCAGGATCACCGGACCCGCGCGCTCGGTGGTCGCCAACGGGCGGTTGCTGACGACAAAGATCCAGGGCTGCATCATCAACGGCGCGGCGCGCGGCGACCTGTCGTCCGAGAAGGTCTATGTAAAGCTCGCCAAGATGACCTGCGACCAGCCGGGCGGCCGGGTCGCGGTCTCCGAGATCAAGGGGTTCATCAGCTTTGCCGGCAAGGCGGGGGTGCGCGGCCGGGTGGTCAGCCGCGAGGGCGCGCTGGTCGGCCAGGCGCTGCTCGCAGGCATCGCGGGCGGGTTCGGGCGCGGCTTTGCCGCCAACACCAACGCAGCGCTCTCGGGCCTGCAGGTCTCGACCGACGGCAGGGCCACGCAGCTGGGCGCGGGCGACATCATCAGGGGTGGTCTCGGCAACGGCGTCGCGCAGGCCGGCGATCAGGTCTCGAAATACCTGATCGAGCGCGCCGAGCAATATCAACCCGTCATCGAGATGCCGACCGGGATCAACGTCGACATCGTCTTTCTCGATGGCGCTTATGTGAGAGGTTCGCGGTGAGAATTGTCGGCAGCAAACCACGCCCGCGCACGGTCGCGGCGGTGATCGGCATGGCGATCCTCGGCGCCAGCGTCCCGCCCGTCGTCTCCTACGCGAAAACGCGTAGCGCGCCGAGCGAGGCGGGCGTACGCAAGGCGCTGCTTGAGCGTCTTCCCAAGACGACGATCACAGCGGTCGACTGCAAATCCTTCACAGGCATGTGCGAGGTGACCGCGGGTCCCAACATCTTCTATGTCGATCCGACCGCGCGCTACCTGATGATCGGGCGGGTCTATGACATGGAGACGCGTCAGGATCTGACCGCCGCGCATCTGCTGCGGCTGTCGCCGGACTCGCTGGTTGCCGCATCCGCGCATGCCGACGCGGACACGGAGGGAGCGTCGCCCGACGAGGCGACGACGCCCTCACCGGTCACCGAGCCCAGGCCAGTCGACCTGTCGGCGCTGCCGAGCGCGGGCGCGATCAACTGGGGACCGGCGTCGGCACCCCGGCTGGTCGTCTTCACCGAT
Organism: Sphingomonas sp.; assembly: GCA_965217805.1. Lineage (GTDB taxonomy): Bacteria > Pseudomonadota > Alphaproteobacteria > Sphingomonadales > Sphingomonadaceae > Sphingomonas. The sequence goes on from CBDCJJ010000006.1 coordinate 10,099, forward strand.
TTCCACTGCGGCTATTGCAAGGCGATGACGGCCGAGCTGAAGAGCCTTGGTCTCAGGATCGAGGAGCGGCCGATCTCGATCCTGGGTACCCGCTCGGTCAGCGACGCGGTCTACTGCGCGAAGGATCCGGTCGCGGCGCTGCATGCCGCCTATGACGGCAGGACGCCGTCCTCGTCACCCAGGTGCGACACGCGCGGGCTGGACGCCAACGAGGCGTTCGCGCGCGACCACGGCTTCAACGGGACGCCGGTGGTCGTGCGGCCCGGCGACGGCGCGGTGATCCAGGGCTACCGCCCCGCCGCGACCCTCGCCGCCTTCGCCAAGGGAGGCCCCGCGTCATGACCTTTACGCCCGCACCGCCCGCTTCGAGACCAGCGATGCAGGCTCGCCGCTACACCCTTTCTCTCTGCGCTCTTCTCCTCGCTTCATCCGGCTGCACGACGCTCGGCACGAACATCAAGGGCAACTTCGCCTGCAAGGCTCCGACGGGCACCTGCGCGCCGATGTCGAACATCGATGCCGAGGCGATCGCGTCGCTGGGCGGGGCTGCGCCCGAAGGCTCGCCGGTCTCGACGGGCACGCTGGACGGAGAGGCGCGGGCGATGAACATCGGCTACGGCGCGGGCGAGCCGGTGCGCACCCGCGAGCGGACGATGCGGGTGGTGTTCCCCGCGCATACCGACGGCAACGGCATCTATCACGACCAGTCGGTCGCGCATTTCGTGGCCGAGCGCTCGGGCTGGTCGCCGACCCCGGCACCTGCCGTGTCGCCTGTGATGTCGCCGGCGATGTCGGTCACGCCCGCGCCCGCGGTCGGCGCACCCGGTTCGCTCGATGCCGCGATCACGTCATCGGCACCCAGCGCCACGGCGCGCACGATGCCAATGCCAATGCCTGTCGAGCCTAATGCAGCCTATGCCCGGCCGAACGCGGCGACGAGCACTGCGCCGCTGACGCTGAGCGAAGCGGCATCGGGTCTCGAGGCACCGTCGACGATGATGGCAAACAGCGATACCGCGGACGGCACCGGCACTATGCCGGTCGCGGCCGGGAGCGAGGGTGCGCCGAGCATTTCGGCGATCGCGGCCGCGCGCGCGGGCCATCGGATCGGCGAGCCGGTCGCTCTCGCGTCTGCCGCTCCGGACGCGGTCGCCGTCCCGGATGCGTCCCCGGGGACGGTGGCGATCACGAAGCATGTCGTCTATCGCACACGCTCGGGTCGCAAACGTACCCGGCTTGTCCGGGTCGCGGTGCCGGAAGCCTCGAGCGCGCGCGAACTCAACCGCCGGACGCTGGCAGGGCTCGCGGCGAGGCCGGTCGCGTCCGATCGGTCGTCCCCGGCCGAACGGGTAGCCGCGATCACCGGCGCGAACGACGCGGCGGCTGCTGCGCGCCGCTACCGGATGATGGTGCCCGCGAACACGGCCACCGCCACCGTGCCATCGGGGCTTTCGCAGCCCTCGGATAGCGCAACCGCGGCGAATGAAGGCGTGGGCGGGGATCCTGCGTCCGTACTGCCGGACCGGTCTTCGTCGACCGACCAGTCCCCCTCCTCGGACCAGCCCCCCTCGGAGCAGCCGCAATGAGCTTCATCGACGACTTTGCCGGCCGCATCTTCGGCGCGGGCGCGCAGCGCGAGCCCGAGCGTCCGGTCATCAGCCTTGCGATGCTCTCGCAGTTCCTGCCGTGGCGGGTCTATGATCCGGCCGACCGGATGTATCTGAACGCGCGCTCGACCGGGTTCATCGTCGAGATGCCGCCCATGCTGGGCGCGGACGAGCGCACCGCCGAGATCGTCACGCAATTCTTCTCCGAAGGGCTGCCCAAGGGCGCGTGCGTCCAGATCCTGAGCTGGTCGTCGCCGCGGATCAGCCGCGTCGTCGGCAAGTGGTTCGCGCCGCGCTATGAGCAGGGCGGCGTATTCGAGCACATGGCGCGCTACCGGCAGGAGCAGATGCTGAAAGGTGTGTGGGAGTCGCTGTCGCGCGACGCGCCGTTCCACACCCGCGCGCACCGCATCATCATCTCGGTCGGGCTACCCTCGGGCGCGCGCGATGCGCGCGCCGAACTCGCGGGCGTGCGCGACAACCTCGCCTCGTCGCTCCGCTCGATCGACCTCGACGTGCGCGAGCTGGACCCGGTCGAGCTGATCGCGCTGGTCGACGATCTGTCGTCGCCGACCACCTCGTCGGAGGACGACGCGCACGACTATAACGAGCATGACGCGATCGCCGACCAGGCGGTGAGGCGCGACATTCAGATCGAGGTCGAGGAAGCGCGGCTCCGGCTGCGCACCGAGCGGTTTCGGCCGACGGGACATGAGGAAGACGGCGCGGCCGAGATCGGCGAGGTCTACCCCGATTATTTCGACATCCGCCATTTCGGGGTGAAGAACTTCCCGCAGCGGTGGGCGCCGTGGGAATGCGCGCGGCTGATCGGCGACCTGTTCACCGACAAGCTCCGCATGCCGTGCCCGGCCGCGACGATGCTCTGCCTCGTCTATCCCGACGAGGAGAAGAGCCACGCCAAGGCCGGGTTCAAGTTCATGCGAACCTCCTCGCTCGCGGACTCCAAGGGCGCCAAGTACATGCCCAATATCCGCGAGCAGTCGTCGGAATGGCGCCACGTCCAGGACCAGATGCGCGAGGGCAGGAAGCTCGTGCAGGTGTTCTACGGGGTCACGCTCTACTCGCCCGACGGCGACGGCGACCGTAACGAGCGGACCTTGAAATCGATGTACCGCTCGGCGGGCTGGGACCTGTCGGACGAGCGGTTCCTCCAGATCCAGGGCTTGCTCGCCGCGTTCCCGCTCACGCTCGCCGATGGGCTGGCGAAGGACATGGAGCGCCTGAAGCGCTTTCGCACGCTGCTCTCCTCGACCGCCGCCAATATCGCTCCGTTCCAGGGCGAGTATCTGGGCGGGCCGATCCCGCACATGCTGCTCTTGGGCAGGCGCGGCCAGCCCTTCTTCTGGTCGCCGTTCGAGAATGGTGCGGGCAACCACAATGTCGCGATCATGGGTAAGTCCGGCTCGGGCAAGTCGGTGCTCCTCCAGGAGATGTGTGCGGCACTGGTCGGCGCGGGCGCCAAGGTCGCGGTGATCGACGACGGCCGCAGCTTCATGAACTCGGTCAAGATCCAGGGCGGCGCGTTCATCGAGTTCACGATGGCCTCGGGCTTTTGTCTCAACCCTTTCTCGATGATCGACGGCGACAAGGTCGCGCGCGACGAGGATTACAAGCTCGACTGCATGGCGATGCTCAAATCGATCGTCGGGCAGATGTGCCGGTTCATCGATACGTTGAACGACACCGAGCGCGGGCTGATCGACGCGGCCGTCAACGACGTCTGGAACACGCGTGGCTGCGCCGGCAACATCGATGCGGTCGCCGCCTCGCTCACCGCGACCGGCAACCACGACGCCTTGAACCTGGCGCTCGCGATGAAGCCGTTCACGAGCGGAGGCACCTATGGCGGGTTCTTCGCGGGCGAGGCGACCTTGAAGCTGGAGGCCGACTTCACCGTCTTCGAGCTCTCCGATCTCTCGACCCGCGAGGAGCTGCGCTCGGTCGTGCTGACCGCGATCATGTTCATGACGACGCAGATGATGACCCGGACCTCGCGTTCGGTGAAGAAGCTGCTCCTGATCGACGAGGCCTGGCAGATGCTCAAAGGCGGCTCGATGGCGGATTTCGTCGAGGTCTATGCCAGAACCTGTCGCAAATATGGTGGTGCGCTGGCAACCGCCACCCAGTCCCTGAACGACTATTACAAGTCGGGCGGCGCGCAGGCCGCGCTCGAGAACTCGGACTGGATGCTGATCCTCCAGCAAAAGCCCGAGACGATCGCCGACTTCAAGAAGCACGAGCGCCTCGAGATGGACGGCCCGACCGAGACGATGATCCGGTCCTTGAAGCGCAACGGCGTTGAATATTCCGAAGTGTTCATCAAGGGACCCGACATGCAGGCGTTGGGGCGCCTCGTGCTCGATCCGTTCTCAGCGACCGTCTTTTCCTCCTCGCCCGACACCTTCGCCAACATCGAGGCGATGACCGCGAGCGGCATGTCGATCGGCGAGGCGATCGAGCGCGTCGCATTCCCGATGAAGGAGGCAGGCTATGCCGTCGCTGCTGAGTGACCGGCGCTCGGCGCTCGGCGCGCCCGAGCTGCCGTTCGTGCCGCGTCTCGTGCGCGACTGGCGGCTGCGGAAGCGCATGGCGGACGCGGCGTATGTGACGCTGATGACGCTCCTCTGGCTGGCCGGCAATTTGCTCGCGGTCCTGGGCCTGGTCGTCGTTGCGTTCGTTATGATTTCGGAGGCCGATTTCTACGCCTTCATGAGCCATCTCGACAATCTGGCCTCGCGCTTCGTCGCGGCCGACCCCGCCCGGCGCGCAACCTTCGAGGGGCAGGTCTGGTGGGTGCTTGGCATCATGACGCTCATCTTCGTCGCGGTCCGGCTGCCGCGCTTCGTCACGCGGCTGCGCGCCGATCTGCTGCAAGGAACACGGTGATGGCGACCTACCCCGATTATGACGTGCTGGCCGAACGTGCCGACCTGCCGATTACCGATCGCACTTTCGCGGGGTTCCGGCTGACGACGATCGTTCTGGCGGCCGTCATCGCCCTGCTGATTGCCTGGAACATCTGGTCGACCCGCGAGCTGCTGGCGCTCAGAAAGCAGAAGATCGTCTCGGTGAGCCTGGCGACGCTTATCACCGACTATGTCGCGGAACAGTCGAAGGCGGGCGGCAGCCCGGAGGAAGTCTCCGCCAAGGCAAAGCTCTATCTGGCCGCGACCGAGTCCGCGCTGCGCAACCTCGGCAAGGATGGAACCCCGGTGCTCGCCTCCGAAGCGGTCATCGGCAACTCGGTCCCCGACTATACGCCCGCGGTAAAGGAAGCGGTCGCAAAAGCGCTGAACAGCCCCGCCGTCCCCGCGATTGCGGCCGATGCAGCACACTGACGCCCTCTCTTCTCCCACGCCTGCTTCGTCGCGCGCCGTGCCATCGCGGGGTCGTGACGGGACGCAGGTCGGTCCCGGTGTCGATGGCGCGAGCGGTGCTGCCGCGAAGCAGCCGTTCTGGGACGCGCGGAGGAAGCGTCTCTATCCGGCGATCGCGCTGGCACTGGCGCTCTATTTCCTGTGGAGCGGTATCGCCGGCTGGAGCGCGCGCCATGCGTTCTTCGTGAACGTGACGCAGAGCCTGCCCAACTGGGCGTTCATCATCGACAAGGTACGTGTCCCGCACCGCGGCGACTATGTCTTCTTCGATCCTCCGCACGACCCGCTCATTCTCCGGCATTTCGGGGCCAAGCCGTCGCTCTTCGGCAAGGAAGTCTACGGGATGCCGGGCGATACCGTCACGCGGGAGGGCCGTGTCTTCTATGTGAACGGCAAGCGGGTCGCGCTGGCCAAGCCGACCTCGAAGCAGGGCGAGCCGCTGGCGCTCGGGCCGGTCGGCGTCATCCCGCGCAACTGCTTCTTCGTGGGCACGCCGCACAGGGACGGCCTCGACAGCCGCTATGCAGCGGTCGGCTGGCCGTGCCTCGGGCGGATCGTCGGCACCGGGACGCCGATCCTGTGAACGCCGGCGTGCCCTCGCTCAGCGGTGTCCTCGCCTGCGCGCTGCTCGTGGGGCCACTGTCCGCCGGGTCGGCCGAGGCGCGCGACTATGGGCGGCTGGGCGCGGTGTTCCCGGTCCTAGAGACCGACATGCTCGCGATGATCGAGGGCAAGCTGCTCGCGGCCAGGGCGGACGGCACGCTCGCGCGCATGCAGCGCGACTGGGCGGCGAAGACCGAGGCGAAAGTACGCCGTCCGGTGCCGGTTCGAGGCGTCTCGACGACGACCGAGCCGCGGCGCTGGACCCATGATCCCTCGATCACGGTCGGCAAAGATATTCGTGACGCGAACGGCCGGGTGATCGTCGCGCGTGGCACGCATGTGAACCCGCTCGATCATGTGAGGATGCGCCAGAGCCTGGTGTTCATCGACGGCGACGATCCCGCGCAGGTCGCCTGGGCGATGCACTCGACGACCGACCTCAACGCCAAGATCGTGCTGACCAGGGGCGCCCCGCTGGCGGTCATGGATGCGAACAAGCGCCGGGTCTATTTCGACCAGAACGGCGTGATTACGGCCAAGTTCGGCATCCATCACGTCCCGGCCGTCGTCGACCAGAAGGGAAAGACGCTGCTCGTCACCGAACTGTTGACCCCGCGACCAAGCTCGAAAGTATCCGCGCAGCCCGCAAGCTATACGGGGGCACGGCGATGAAGGACATGCTGGTGTCCGTGTGGCACGCGTTCCCGGCCGCGCCCGAGACCGGATCGCTCAAACGCCTGCGCATCCACAGCATGGCCGCCTGCACGCTGGCCGCGATCGGCATCGCGCTGATCGATCCGATCGCGCGGGCAGGCTGGCCGGGTGTCGCCCTGGTCACAGCAATCGCGGTCCACGCCAGCCTCGTCACCATCCGCTACTGGCGCACCAAACAGCGCCTCGACAGCGAGCATCAGGACGCGATCCTCGTCGCTGTACGCAGCGCGCGCGAGCGTGACGGCGCGGCGGAGGGGCCATCGTCATGAGTCTGCTCGCGTCCTTGTTCCTGCTCATCAGCTTCATCACCGGGCTGGGCGCGGCGACCCCCGCCGAGGCGGGCACGCCCGGCTCGTGCACGGGTCATCTCGTCAACCCGATCACCGACATCTGCTGGGGATGCCTGTTTCCTTTCTCGGTGGGCGGGTTGCCGATCTGGCCGAGCTCCAAGCCCGACACGCCCAACCCGGACCTGCCGGTATGCGCATGCGGATCGCCGGTGCCGCGCGTCGGCGTCGCGATGGGGTTCTGGGAGCCCGCACGGCTGGCTGACGTCACGATGAAGCCGTGGTGCTTCGTGAACCTGGGCGGGATGAAGATCGCGCCGGGGCTGTTCGTGGGACAAAAGCAGTTCACCGGCATGTCGGCGATCGGGGGCAACAACCAGAATACGGGCGGCTGGCAGGTCCATTGGTACATGTACCCGCTCATCTCGTGGCTCGAGCTGGTGACCGACTTCGCCTGTCTCGAGCTCGGCGGGGTCGACATCGCCTATATCACCGAGATCGATCCGCTCTGGCAGGACTCCACGCTCACCACGATCATCAACCCCGAGGCCGCAGTGTTCGCCAACCCGCTGGCGATCGCGGCGTGCGCGGCCGACTGCGTGGCCTCGACGACGCGGCTCCCGAGCGATCCGCTGTTCTGGTGCGCGGGTTGCCAGGGAACGATGTATCCCTTGAACGGCAACGTCTCCGCGCAGTGGGGGCATGTCCAGGGCAGCCGCCTCGCGCTCGCCCGGTTCGCATTCAAGCTGCACCGCGAGGGCATCTTGTGGGGCAGTGTCGGGGCCAAGGGCCTGTGCGGCTATTACCCGATGCCGATCATGCGCAAGTCGCAGTACCGGTTCCAGCTGACCAACCCCATTCCCGGCACCATCGGGCCGGACAGCTGTCCGCCGATCGGTGCCGCCACCACCGTCTCGGGCGCTGCCAAGGTCGTCCCCGCCATCGGCGAGGACATGGGCTACCTTGTCTGGCGCAAGCGGAACTGTTGCCTGCTATGAACGACTATTCTCCTCCCGGCGTCGACATGGCACTTGGCTTCGGCTTTTTTGATGACACCGGGGAAAGCTCGGACAGTCGGGCCGTCGAGGACGCTCAGCGCATTGAGCAGGCCACAAAGCAGCAGCGGGTCGCGGACGAGCAAGAGCGCAGCCGGACGGCTCTGCTGGCGAGCAACCGGGAGACACTATATCTGATCGGCGCCGGTCTGCGCGAGATCCGAGCGCTTGTCGACGGCCCGTATTACGACGACGTTCTTCCGCCGCGCTTTCGGCGTGTGGTCGATATCGCCGAGCTGCTCCAGAAATTGCCCTCCGAGATCGCCTATCGGCTCGATCCTTACGCCTCGCCGTTCCTCGATCCGGCAGCGGAGCGGCGGATCGATGTTGCCCGGGCGGTGATCTCGAGCACGCGTCCGGCGCCCTACCGGTTCACGAAGCCGACACAGCTGAGACTCCTCAAGATGCTCCTCGTGTTCTTCGGGGTGCTGGTCTTTGGCGCGCTGGCGGGAATGATGGTGCTGTGGGGCGATCCTGGCCCCAGGATCCGGACCGATGATCTGCTCAACAAGTTGCTGGATGACCGGCAGTGGGTGGCCGTTTCGAGCTTGCCCGCCTCGCAGCGCATGGCGAGCGATGACGGTGAGGCGGTCGATCAGGGCGAAGATGCTTCACCCGCGACCGACGATGCCGCACCGGCCGACGACGCCGCGTCCGGAGACGACGGTTCTGCGCAAGCCGCAAGCGATGATGCGCATCGGCGCGAACCAGACCGTCAGGCGCGTGAGGAGTTCGATCGGCTGCCGGCGTCCGTCAAGAAAGCGCAGGGACAATGAGCCGTCTCGGCAGGCGCACGCTGATCGGCGCGGCGATCGTCGTCGCGGGCGTCGGCTCGGTCGCCGCGATCAGCCAGACCGTCTCGGGCCTCGATGTCCAGCGCGTGCGGCGCTCGGCCGAGGGCCAGCGGCGCGAGCAGGCCGAGTTCGCGCGCGAGGTCGCCAGGCGTGGGAGCCGGATGCGCGCGGCCGCGGCCGAGGCTGACGCCGGCGCGCGCGCCAACCGCGTCCGACTCGGTGACGTCAAAGGGCCGCACCGGCCGGGTGCGAACGGCATCGATCTCGACCAGATGCTGGCCTCGTCGAAAGACATGGCGCGCGCGAGCAGGAACACGCAGCCGCGTTTCATCGCGTTCGCCTCGCTCTCGATGCCGCCTGCCGCCTTGAAGCAGATGATGCGCGATGTGGGCGGCGCGGGCGGGATCGTCGTGTTCCGGGGGTTCCCGAACAATTCGGCCAAGCAGTTCATGGCGGGGATCGCCAGGGTCCTCGACAAGGGACAGGCACTGAACGGCGTCGGGATCGACCCGCGGCTGTTCCGCGCCTTCGAGGTCAGTGCCGTCCCGACCTATGTCGTCGCATCGACTGATTTCAAGATTTGCGACGGCTTCCACTGCACGACGCCGCTGCCGCCTCACGACCGGCTCGAGGGCAATGTCACGCCCGCCTATGCGCTGGAGACGATCGCGGGTGGCGGCGGACCCGGTGCGGCGATCGCGCGCGTCTATCTGTCGTCGCTCGAAAAGCTGAGGCGGCGATGATCCAGGCGCTCGCGATTCTGTCGTCATCCTTCGTGTTCGGCCTGTCCTCGGCCGCGACATTCGGGCTGCTGCATGGGCGCTGGGTGCGCGACGCGGCCGCCTCCGCGGCCGCTGTCATGATGACGTCGGTGCCGCTTTGGATCGCGCACCTCGGCCCCGGCTTTCATGTGCTGCCATGAGCCGGATCGGCCGCGGCCTCGCGCGCGCATCGCTGCTCGGGATCGCACTCCTCGCCGGGTTCGAGGGTAGCATGACGCTGGCGGGCGCCCAGACCCGCGCCGAGCTGAAGGCCGACGCCAGGGCGTTCGCCAGGGGCCTCATCCCGGGCGTCAAGCGCGACGCCTCGACCACGCCGACCGCCGATACCATGCCCAGCTACCGCCCGGGCACACCGCCCGAGGCTGCTTATTACAGCGATCCCGACCGCCTCGACGCCGACAAGGCGTCGGCCGCTGCATCGAACGAGGCGTATGGCGATGTCCGCGCCAGCAGCCGGCAGAAAGCGACAATCCCCCAGGCCGATCTCGATGCGACGATCACCCGCTCGGTCGCGATCCAGGATAACCCCAACCCTTATGTCTCGGGTTTTACGGCCGGAGGCACCTCGGGGTCGTGTCACGAGCTGCCGCCCGGGGCCGCCACGGCCGGCAGCTCGGAACAGGCCTGCAACACAGGGGTCACGCTGGGCGATGCGGCCGAGCATAGCTGCACGATCGGGCTGCGGCACCAATTCACGTCCGGCTACCGATATTCCTGCGGCTATGCGCATCTCCAGATGAAGGGCATGATCTGCCGCTCGGCCGGCGTGGGCGGCGGCAAGTGCTTCGAGCCCGATTATGTCGACGAAGAGGTCGCCGACCTCAACAGCTGCCAGGGCTTCGAGGCCGCGCCGCAGTGCACGCTGGCCTCCGAGACGTTCATCGACAACGCGCGTAGGTTCACCGCCGATCGCTACCCGTACGTCTCGACCGTCTCGTATCGGGTCTATGACTGTACCGCGCCGGCATCCTCGACCGCGGCGCCGGGGTCCAGCCTGCCGTTCTGGCGGGTGACCCCGGCCCCGCCCGTGACACTGGCGAGCGGCAGGACCTGGGTTCGCTCCGACCGCGACGAGACGCAGTGCCGGGACCTCCCGCCCACCAACGAGACGTGCGAGGAGCCGAGCGAGGTCTGCACCGACAGCGCGCCGCAGACGCGCATCGTCGAGGGCGTGGCGGTCACCCAGAGCTGCTGGTCGTGGAAGCGCACCTACCAGTGCCGCAGAACCGTCACCGCCGATGACTGTTCGGGACTCAGGGGCATGGGCTGCACGTTCAAGCGGCGCGAGTGCCTGACCGACGACAGCCCGTGCAGGACCTATGAGGACGTCTATCAATGCCCCAACCCGGTCGCGGCGACGGGTGAGCGGCAGTATATCTGCGACGGCGAGGTCTATTGCATCAACGGCGAGTGCGAGACGATCGAGCGCACCGCCAACAACGAGTTCGGGCAGGCCGCGGTCGCGCTCAATGCGGCAGCGCAGGCGGGGCGCGAGTTCGATCCCGCGACGCTGAAGATCTTCGACGGCACCCGCAACACCTGCTCCAAGACGATCGCGGGGCTGACCAACTGCTGCGCGCCGCGCGGGCTGCCGATTGTGGGCGGGGGCTGCTCGAGCGAGGACAAGATCCTGAAGAAGCAGCGCGAGAAGGGGCTGTGCCACTATGTCGGCAGCTATTGCTCGTCCTCGATCCTGGGTGTGTGCCTCAAGAAGAAGGAGGCGCATTGCTGCTATGCGAGCAAGCTGTCGCGCATCATCCAGGAGCAGGGCCGCCCGCAGCTGGGCCTCGCGTTCGGGACCGCGAAGCGGACGGTCTGCGACGGGTTCACGATCGAGCAGTTCCAGCGGCTTGATCTGAGCCGCATGGATTTCTCCGAGGTGATGGCCGAGTTCACCGACGCCGCCAGGCTCCCCGATGAACTGTCGACCGCAAACGACCTGCAGGCGCGGATCACCGCCTATTACGCCGCGCATCCAAGATGAAGGGGACATGGATGGGATCCGACTTCGATACCGTTGGCAAGGCGACGATCGCGGAGCTTTGCCTGGGGCTGGCGTTCCTGCGCGGCGGGACGCTCGAGCGCGCGCGAAGCGAGATCGAGGCATGGTTCGAGGCGTCGTTCTCGAGCGCCGAGGCAAGCGCGCAGGTGCTGCGGATGGTCGAGTGCGATGTCCTGCTGCCGCATCCCGGGCGCGCGGGCGGCTACCTGCTGAGCGACAAGGGCGAGGAGATGGTCGAGCGCGTGCTGAGGGGCCTGATCCTGTTCATCGACGCCGGCGAAGGCCGCTGGGTTGTCGGGCGCATGTTCCAGGTCATCAAGACCGCTTACGACAAGAAGAGGAACTGAACGACTGTGAGGCTCTCCCGTCATCTGCGTGCGGCGCTGCTGGGCGCTGTGTATATTTCACCTGTATCGGCTGAGGATACGAAGCCGGCCGAGCCCGCGACGCTCGGCGCGGTCGCCGATCCGACGGGGAACGATCCGTTCTATTGCCAGGAGCGGCATCTCGGCACCTGGTTCTACTGCACGAAGCCCAAACCCAAGCCGAAGGCCGAGACGCCCGAGGCGTCAGCGCCGGTACGGACCGCGGCCGAGCGGCTCGACGCGGTGACGGCCGAGCTGCGCGAGCTGAAGGCGAAGGCGATCCTGGAGCCGACCGAGGAGAATATCAGGGCCTATATCACCTTCCAGCGCGCGCAGCTCGATCGCTCCAGCATGTTCGCCGACATGTGGCAGCGCGCGGTCTGGCAGAACCCCGCCCTCGACTATACGCTCCAGCGTCCGGTCAGCACGCTGGCCAAGCGGCAATGGACCGACAACAGGAAGGCCGACCGCGACACGGTACTGGCGCATCTGGGCGAGCGCTACGGCATCTTCTATTTCTTCGCGCAGAGCTGTGCTGCCTGCGAGGTCTTCTCGCCGATCCTCAAATCGGTCGCGGACAGCCACGGCATCCATGTGATGGCGGTCTCGACCGATGGCGGCCCGTCCTCGACGTTTCGCAACTACGTGGTCGATTCCGGCCAGCGCGAGCGGATGGGCCTGCGCGACAAGGTGACGCCCGCGGTCATCCTGTTCGATACCAGGACCAACCGGCCGCTACCGATCGGCTACGGCGTCATGGCGGCCGACGAGCTCATGGACCGCATCTACCAGCTGGTCGCGACCCAGCCCGGGCGGGACTACTGAGATGCGCGCGTTCTTCCCATCCGTGCTGTTTGCCGGACTTGCGGCGCTCTTCGCGCCGGTCGCTGTTTGCGCTCAGGAGTCGTCCTCGGAGACCTCGAACAAGCCTTATGTTCGTCTGACGGACGAGCAGGTGCTCAAGATCTGGCGGACTGGAGACAATCTCTACTGCCTCTCGGACGGATACGATATAAACGCGTATTCGGACTGCGTAGCCGCAACGATGATTGCGCTGAGGTCCTTCGCGGACCCCGGCATTGATATCAGGCGGTTTGGATTTCCCGCGGACTACCTCGAGCAGCTGAAGATCGGGACCGTCTGTCCGTACAAGAACCCGTTCGAGCGCATCAAATGCGCCGGTGTCGTCGACCTCTTCAATCTTCACTACGCAGGTCCGAGCGCGAAGCCTGAAGCGGTCGCCTTCGCCAACCGCGCGCTCGGACTTGGCCTTACCACTCCCATCGGCGCGCATTTCGACCCGCAGGAAGTTCTTCAGCGGCTCGTCCACCAGGATGCGTCCGAAGCCGCGCGTCGACATGAAGCTGCGCAAACCTCCAAGACCGGAGATCCCAAATGAGGCTTTCCTTCTCCCGCGCCTTGTCGTCCGCGAAGCGGCTGCGGCGCATGGTCGTTACGCTCACCGTCGCGATCGTGTCACTCGCCTCGCCGATCCTGACGACCGCGGCCGAGGCCGATGTCGCGGGATCGATGAACGATTATTATCGCAGCATGGGCGCGGTCGGGAACGTCACCGGCCCGTCCGCCTTCCAGGGCCAGTCAGCGGGCTATTACAGCCTCGGCAACGTCTATACGCGCTTTCCGCAAAAGCAGATCCAGCTCGCGAACCTCCAGCTGCCCGGTTACCGCGCGGGCTGCGGGGGCATCGATATCTTCGCAGGGAGCTTCTCGTTCATCAACTCGGCCGAGCTGATCGCGATGATGAAAGCGGTCGCCAACAACGCGCTCGGGTTCGCGTTCAAGCTGGCGATCGACACGCTATGCCCCGAGTGCGGCGCGACGATGGCCGAGCTCGGCCAGAAGGTCCAGCAGATGAACAACCAGGTCCTGAGCAGCTGCCAGCTCGCGGCGGGGCTGGTCGGTGGTGCCTGGCCGAAGTCCGATCAGGCCGACCAGGCGATCTGCGAGGCGATCGGGGGTGCCAAGGGCATCTTCAGCGACGCGGCCGCCTCCAAGCATGGCTGTGGCTCGGCCGGACAGCGCGTGGATACGTTGGAGGGGGCGGCAACGGACCCGGACTTCAAGGACGTCGATACAGGCGTCGCGCGCAATTTCACCTGGACGGTCCTGAAGAAGTCACCCTTCTTCAACCCGGGCGGCGTGTTCGACAAGCAGCTGGCGGAATATGCCATGACGCTCGTCGGTACGCTCATCTACGTGCCGGCCGGCAAGGACAAGGCCGGCACGTATAACCTCGTGCCCGGTGACGCGACGGTCGCGAAGGTGATCCTGGAGGGGACGCCGGCCGGTTCCGACGCCGAGATTCAGACGTGTCCCGATGACGACTGCCTGTCGCCGGTCGCGCAGCATGCCAATGTCCCGCCCGCACAGGCGATCAAGCCGCGCGTCAATGCCTTGATCCTCGGCATGGTCAGCGCGATCAACGCGGATACCGCGCTTACCGAGGACCAGAAGCAGCTGCTCCAGATCGCGTCGTTACCGCTCTACAAGATCCTCGCGGTCCAGACCGCCTACAGCCACGGCCTGTCGGTCGCGAACGTCGACACGCTGACCGAGGTGACCGCGGTCGATCTCATGTTCTCGATGATGAAGCAGATCATGGAGGAGGTCGCCAAGTCGAAGGCGAGCTTCGTCGCGGCCGATGCCGACAAGCTGACCGCCTGGGGGCAGACGCTCGACCAGTCGCGGATCAAGCTGGTCGAGCAGCAGACCGCGACCCAGCAGCGCGTCCAGGTCGTCATGCAGATCGTCCAGCAGACCGCGTTCATCGAGAACGTCCTGCAAAGCCAGATGAGCCCGCAGATGAGCGCATCGCTCGATTTCGCGCGCGGCGTCTCGAAGGGTGCGCTGAACTAGGCGCGGGTGAGCAAAGGGTCAGGGGTGTAGTCGATGCCGGGCACAGTCGAGGTCTTCACGATCGGGGGTGGCGACTATATCGTCAACACCTTCAACGCGGTCGCCGCCTGGACCGGCTCGGGCGGCTACAAGTCGATGATCCAGTGCGTCATGGTGATGACGTTCGCAATGGCGACGATGGTCGTCGCGTTCGACCAGAACTGGCGCGCGTGGATGAACTGGTTCCTCCAGGCGACGCTCATGTACATGTGTCTGATGGTGCCCAGGGTCGACGTGCAGGTGACCGATCGCATCAACCCGGGGCTTCGCGCCGCGCATGTCGCCAACGTGCCGGTGGGGCTTGCCTATCTCGCTGGCTTTACCTCGCAGGCGGGTGAGTATCTGGTCCAGTCGGCCGAGCTGGTGTTCGGGATGCCCGATGATCTGGCCTATAGCCGCAACGGCATGATCTACGGTTCGCGGCTGCTCGAGGCGACGCAGGGGCTGAGCATCAGCGATCCCGAGTTCGCAGCGAACATCGACGCGCAGTACCGCATGTGCGTGTTCTACGACATCCTGCTGGGCAGGAAGTCGATGGACGAGCTGGCGAACGCCGAGGACATCTGGGCGGCAGTGGGACCCGGCTCGCCCGCGCGCTCGCAGCCGTTCCTGACCCGCCAGGCGGACGGCACGGTCAGCTCCGAGATCATCACCTGCCGCGAGGCGTACCAGCGGCTGAGCGCCCAGTGGAAGGACGTGACCGACGGCATGATAACCGTGCTGGGCAAGAAG
The DNA here is from genome assembly GCA_965217805.1 of Sphingomonas sp. Lineage (GTDB taxonomy): Bacteria > Pseudomonadota > Alphaproteobacteria > Sphingomonadales > Sphingomonadaceae > Sphingomonas. Next base: position 25,354 of record CBDCJJ010000006.1, read on the forward strand.
CTCTATCCAGCCAACACGGCCGCACTCGCCAGGGCCAAGCTCTATGCCGATCTGCCGATCGCCTACGATTATCTGACCGGTGTCTCGCGCGATGCGTCCGACCTCATGAAGCAGACGCTCTCGGTCAACGCGATGACGCAGGCGATGCACACCATGTCGGGATCGTCGGGGGGCGGCGCGGTCGACGTCTATGCGCAGACCCGCGCCGACATCCAGACGCGCAACACCTATAACGCGATCGCGCACAACGCGATGGAGTGGGTGCCGATCCTCAACATCGTGCTGACGGTCGTCTTCTACGCGCTCTTCCCGATCATCTTCCCGCTCTTCCTGATACCGGGAACCGGGCCAGGCGCCCTGAAGGGCTATGCGACCGGGTTCTTCTATCTTGCCGCCTGGGGTCCGATCTATGTCATCCTGAACATGATCGTGACGCTCAGGGAGCATGTCACGGTCGGCGCCGGTGCCAGCATGTCGCTGGTTTCGTTCAACGACATCCAGGCGGTCAACTCGAACACGGCCGTCCTTGCCGGTTACCTCATCGCCTCGGTGCCGTTCCTGGCGGCCGGGATGGCGAAGGGCGCGATGGCGATCTCGGGGCAGGCGACGAGCTTCCTGGCACCGAGCCAGAACGCGGCCGAGGAAGCCGCGCGCGAGGCGTCGACGGGCAACGTATCACTCGGCAACACGACGCTCGACAATGCCAGCTATAACAACAGGCAGGGCAGCGCGTGGAACACCGCGCCGAACCTGTTCGGGGGAGCGAGCCAGATCGCCAGCCGCGATGCCTATGGCGGCGTGCAGACCGGGTTCGAGGGCGGGACGTCCGCGACGGATCTGCATGCCACCGTATCGAACCTGCCGATCAGCGCTTCGCTGTCTCAATCCGTCAGCGCGGAGACAGAGCGTGCGGCGACCGAGGCGAAGACGCGAGGAGACCGTTTGGCGGTACAGGCACGACAAGGCACCGCCAGCAGCGTCGGCCAGTTCAATGAGTTCCGGCATGGCGTTCAGTCTGGCAGCAGCACGGAGACGGGCTATGGCGCGAGCGATACGGCTAACATGCTGCGATCGTTCAATGCTATCGACCAGCTCTCCAATGATTTGCGGGCGACAACTGGCCTAAGCAACCAGGCATCGCGTGACTATGCCACGGCCTTTTTTCTGGGAGTTCAGGGAAGTATTACCGGCGAAGCTGGTTATCAAAAAGAGGTTGGGGGGTTCAAAGGTGGAGTCAAAGGTTCTTTGGGCGGCAGCGGCGGTAATGATTGGCGGTGGACCGATACTGATCGCAAGATCTATTCTCAGAATGCCGATAAGATACGAGGCCTTGCCGAGCAGCGTAGTCACGACCAGAAATGGTCGGAGGGCAAGGACTCGTTCATCAAGTCGTCGGCCAACACCACGAACGGGACGTTCGCCAATCAGGCAAGTGGTCTATCCAATAGCGTCAGCCAGACACGCAGTTTCGAGCATGAAAGTTCCCGAAGCTACGAGCTGTCGAAATCGCTGCAAAGCCGTGTTTCACTGAAAGGGGGCGAGGGTGTCACGTTCACAGAGAACGTCAATAACGACTTTATCGAGTGGTCATCGCGAGAGGTGAGTCAGCACCCGGAAATTTATCCTGCGGGTCACAGGTTCGATCCTCGAAGCGCACCGGATTACACTAATGCCGATCCTGAGATCGCTCGTCAGCGACGGTTGTTGGAGAAGAAGTTTATCCAGTATGAGTCTGCAGAGTTCGTCCGAACCACTACCGAGCAGCTGAAAGAGCCTTCGCGAGACGGTATTACGGGTCTATCGTTCCATGATGAATCGGGCGTAACCTCGCAACGAGGCCTTGGTCACCTCTCGGGCGGCGACAGTGCTGGATCCGCGCCGTCAGCCGCTTCGATTGCTGACAAGGTGCGTGAACGTCGAACGGTCATCGGCGATCACGTTCGCGAAGGATCCGATTCCATTGCTCGGGCTGAGCACAGGGCCAAGGCCGATCTCGGCGGGATCGATAGCTTGCATGGGGCTGATGCTGACCCGGAAAAGGTCAAGAACCTTTCCAACAAGACCTTTGGCAGACCTCGGAAATGGTAGCGGCTTACAGTATGAAGTGCGAAATCCCTAAAGTAAGGATCGTAATCCAGCCAAGTACAATGCCACCAAGAATTACTTTAACGACTTTCGATGACTCACCGACCTCGCCTGATCTCTTTGCAGTAAGATCGATAGCCTCAAGATTCGGTTTTGATATGGTCCAGTCGGAGCCAGGCCCAAGGCCACCAAACGGCGTGCCAGACGTATCGAACGCGCCGAGCATCAATTGGCCCGTCGCCGTGTTGATTCTGCCGTCTTCCATCGGTCGCCCTCCTCATATGAGAACATATGGGCATCAATATCACGGGAACAGCTAATGTTCCATCATCAAACGAAGGCGCTAATAGGAACCGATGAACGCTCGCTATGCGGATCGATGCGCCCGGCTGCGCGAGGGCGGAACCGTCCTGTTGCGCGCGGTCGACCCAGCAAGAAATGTCTACCGCGAATATGCGATCGAGGTCAGCCGCGATCTGTTCGGATTGATCTTGGTCAGCGTGCGTTGGGGCCGGGTCCACGCGGCCGGTCGCCGGCAGTCATGGGCGTGCGAGCGGATCGAGGATGTCGACCGGCGGCTGCGCGATATCTTCCGGCGCCGGTCGAGCGCGACGAAGCGGATCGGTACGGGGTATCTCATCGTCGACTAGCGCGCGGCAGCATGTAGTTCATGAAGCTGCTCGCCCTCATCGTCCTGTCGTTCGTGGCGATGATGGAGACGCACTGCTCGGCTGTTCAGCCGCGGGCCGATGTCGTCGCGAGCCGCGTCTTGCCGTTGCCGGCGTGCTCGGCCGAGTTCGCGGGGAACACTGCGCCGCGTCTCGTCAACACGAAGCTGGCGCAAGCAGCCGTGCCGATCTGCCATGAAGGCTATGCGGTCCTGTTCTCAGGCCTGACCCGCACCCCGCTCTGGTCGGCCGAGCGGCTGACCCCGGCGCGGGTCCGCGCGGCGCGTAGGATCGAGCGCGTCGATGATTTCCATTTCGATCCCGCATTGTCTCCGGCGATCGGCGCCAGCCTCGCGGACTATCGAGGCTCGGGCTACGAACGGGGCCACATGGCGCCATCGGGCGACATGGCGACGCCGGCGTCGCAGGAAGAGAGTTTCAGCCTGGCGAACATCGTGCCGCAGACGCCCGCGCTCAACCGCCATGCGTGGAGCGACATCGAAAATGACTTGCGCGAGCTGGTGCTGACGGCGCCCCGCGTTTTCGTGGTGACGGGTCCACTTTTCGAGCGCGACGAGCTGGTCACGCTCAACCACCGCGTCGCGGTCCCGACGTCGATCTACAAGGCGGTCTATGTGCCAGGACGTGGTGCCGTCGCAATCGTAACGAGCAACACCGCTCGTCCGGTCACTCGCACGCTGAGTCTCGATCAATTCACGCGACTATCCGGCATCGAGCCGTTCCCAACGGCACCGGCAGGTGACAAAAGGGTCATCATGCCGCTCGGCGGCACGAGTCTGGCCGGGAGGCCGAGATGAGCGATGAGGTGATCGAACCTTTCTCGGCCGGTCAGTCGATGACGATCGGCGGGCTGACGATCGAGAGCAGCACGAGCTCGATCGCGATCTACGGCGATATCGATCTGAATGCCGACCGGCAGGGGCTGGAAGCCGCGCAGCGGCTCAAGGCGACGATCGACACCATCGTCGCCAAGCTCGAAGCGGTGCCGGAGCTGCCGAATACGGCCTCACCGCTCGCGTCGACCGGTCATCTGAAGAACCCGTTTCAATGAGGGAGAGCGACATGGCGACGAGATTGAAAACGATCATCCTCGGGAGCACCGCGGTCGCGCTCTCATGCTCACCCGCTGGTCTGGCGGCGCAGAAGCTCGGCAAGGGCGGGACGATGGTCAACGACCAGCTCGAGATCCCGCGCTGCTCGGCCTCGCTCGGCACCGTGGCGCTCGTCGAGACGAAGAAGCAGGACAATGCCAGCGGGCAGCTGCCGCCAGGACTGGCCGCGCTGATGGCGATGGCGCGTGCGCAGAACGGCATGTCGGACGCACAGGTCGACCCGATGCCGCTCTTGCGGATGATAATCGCGCGGAGCGGATGCTTCCAGGTGGTCGACCGCGGCGAGGGGTTCGATGCCCTGCAGCGCGAGCGGGCGCTTGCGTCCGGCCAGCAGACGACGGGCGGCTCGGCCGCGGCGACGCTGACCCTGGCCGATTACCTGCTGACCGCCAATATCGTCTATCAGGACGAGAATGTGGGTTCGGGAGGCGGTGCGCTGGGCGGGCTCGGTCGCGGTTTTGGCGGACTGGGCGGACTCAAGTCCAAGAAGCTCGAGACACAGACGGTACTCTCGGTCACCGCGGTCAAGACGGGTATCCAGGAAACTATCGCCAGCGGCCAGGCGCGCAAGCGCGACCTGAAGGTGCTGGCGGGCGGCCTGGTCGGTCTTGGCAACGGCGCGCTTGGCGGCGCTGACTCGACCGATATCGGCAAGCTGACCGCGGCCAGACTGGTCGATGCGTTCTCGCATCTCGAACCACAGCTCGAGGCGACGCTCGCACGACAACTCGCCGCAAGGCAGCCTCAGCCGGTCCCGGCACCCAATACCCCATGACATCCGCCACCTTCGAGTCAGCGTTACTTCACCAATCATGGGTTAGTCGCCATGGGACGCAAAAGCGCGAAGGTGACGATGCTCAAGGCTGAAGAGGTTTTCCTGGCGATCCGGCGCCTGATCCTGGAGAGGGTCGCCGAGCCGGGAACCCGCATCATGGCGTCGGACGTCGCGCGTCAATTCCGGGTAGCGCCCATCAATGCGAGCGACGCCGTCGCCCGGCTCATGGTCGATGGCTATGCCGCAACCGGACGCTCGGTGGGCTATGTGATCGCGCGGTTCGACGAAGCCAGCATCCGCGAGACCTTTACGCTCAAGACCATGGTCGATCCCAAGGCCGTCGCCCTCGTCGCGTCGACTGCCGGTCCCGAGCAGCTGGTCCCCTTGATGACCGCGCATGATGCGATGAAGGCGGCGCTGGCACACGAGGAGGTCGATGCCGATACGTTAACCCGGGCGATGATGTCGTTCGACACCGAGATGATGATGGCAAGCGGCAATCGCATGATGATCCAGACGGGTGTCCGGGGGATGCGGCCGTCACTCTTTCGCTGGATCGCGCGCGCCTCGGACCGCGAAGCGATGGTTGCTGCCTGCCGGCATCGCCGGACCATCCTCGAGGCGATCGAGGTCAAGGACAGCGACTATGCGGCTGCCGCGGCACAGGTCAGCATCTCGCGCGACATGCACCTGTTGATCGACTTCGTGACGAACCAGCCGACCTCCTACCGCAGCGACTGGCTATCGGCGACGCCCGGCGAGCAGGGCGAGATCGTCTTCGACGACGGCTCGATCGACGACGATCCGTTTCACCGAATCCGTTCGACGATGCTCGCATAGCGGACCGATCCAATTGATCTGGCGGTGATCTGCTCGACCGCCAGGACGGCTTACCGATCGCCTCGGGGAAGGAGAACCTTCCTCATGACGGTCGAGCAGACGAGGCGTGATCCGATGAGACCGGTCCAGATGAGCATCAGGCGATTCTGCCAGTCTCGTCTATCCTGGAAAACAGCCGCTGCTTTGTCGAGAACGAATTAGCCAGATAGAGCGTCGTCAGTACGAGGATGCCGCCGATGATCCAGGATGCTGGTCCGGAGGACGTGGCCTGGATCGGGAGGGGCAAAGCGTTCCATTCGTAAACGCCGGCACCGGCGGTGAGAGATACCACCAAAAGCCAATAGAAGGTGTGCGTCAGCTTTGTCGACGGTTCCGATACCGTGCCACTTAACAGGGCACTGACGGTAACGGCAGTGCAAAGCATACAGAATGCGTAGCCAAAGTACCAGCCGATCGCAGGGGGCAGCGCGAAGGTTAGACACCCCCAGATCAGCAAGATCGATGCAAATCCCACAATGCCGAAGAACCTGGGCAGGCTGTGATCGTGCAGCCATGATGCGACGAATCCGCGCTTGCGGTCATATTGGCCCATCGGACCCTCCTTCTTGAACGATAATCGGATTTGAGGAGTCGCCAGTCAAGGCGCCTCCGGCAACGAGAGGAACGCCGTTCCACGGCACCGCGATCACAGGTCGAACTCGATCTGACGGGTGCGTGACGAGCTATCGTCGATCTTCTTCTCAAGCTCGGGTTTCGCCGGCGTGGCGGTCTTCGCGGCGTCGGTGCCCGCTCCGGTGGTCGTAGCGGTCGATGTGGTGATATCGGCGACCTTTGGATCGTCGAACGCCTTGGCGGCCGCGCGATCCCATTCGTTCGATGCCTCGTTGCGGGCAGCCCCGGCCGCGGTCCCGGCGCCCTCGACGCGCGCGGGCACCTCGCCGATGATCTCGAGCGCGGATGTCTTGTCGCCGAGATTGGTCTCCAGCCCCCTCGTCAGCCGAGCCGGATCATCGGTGACGACGGTGATGCCGTCGCGCACCCGGGTCGCGGTGACGAGCGCCAGGCGCAGATTGGCAAGATGCGTCTCGCGGCTGTCCATGACCGCGATGCCGTAATCGGACGTCACGCCCTGCGCCATGTGGGCGTTGAGCGCATAGCTGAGATCGATCTTGGCCAGCATCGGATCGCCGTGAGCGAGGGTATGGACCATCTTCGTGTCGGTCTCGATCGTCACGCCGTGCCTGTCCCAGGAGACGACCCGCGCCTGCGAGGCGTTGAGCAGCCCGCGATCGCGGTCGTTGTCGCCCCAGCGGACGCGGTCCTCGGCGTGGAGCTTCAGGTTCTTCAACGTGTAAAGCCGGGCGGTTCGATCCTCCTTGGATGGCTGGATGCGGTCGGGCATGTAGGTCTTCAGCTTGCCGTCGGGCGCTTTGACCATGACGCTATTCGTCTTCGTGTCGGTCGACATGACCTCATACTTCCCCGGCTGGATGCCCTGCTCGCGGATCCGTCGCTCGAACTCGACCACCATTCCCGGCGCGTAGGACCGCGCGTAGCGCATTTCCTCACCTGTCAGCGACACTCGGTCGAGAACCGTTATCCCGAGCGCGGTATCGCTGATCTCGCCGGCCGCCAGCCGCGCTTCCTGGACCTGCTCGTTGATCGTCGCCTTGTGCACCCGCCCCGAGGCGTAGAGTCCGGTCCGCTCGCGGACCTCGGGTGCCAGACCCATCCACTGTTCGACCGCGGTCTCGGCGATCGTCTCGGGCGCGGTGATCGTGAACGGCTCCAGCGCCTTCATCGCCTTGGCCGGATCGCGGTCCTGGAGCGCGGCCGCGACCGTCTTCACGACGTCGCCGCGCGCGCGCAGATTGTCGGGCATCGTCGCCATGTCGATTCCGAGCCGCTGCATGATCTCGAACGGCTTGCCGGCATCGATCGCGCCCAGCTGCCTCTCGTCGCCCATCGTCACCATGCGCGGGACCTCAAGGAGGTTCGCGAGCCGGTTCAGCTTGAGCTGGTCGCCGTTCGACGTCATCGAGCTTTCGTCGACGACGATATAGGTGTCCTTGTATTCCTCGCGCGCGCGGTCGATCCAGACCTGCGGCGTGCCGGGCTCGAGAAGGCGCTGGTGACGGCCGATGAACGAGGCGATCGTACGCGACGGGATGCCAGCGCGCGCCAGGTCGTCGACCATCTTGTTCTGGAACGCGAGGCCGAGCATCTCCTTGCCGTGATCGACGAGCACCGCCTGCAGCGGCTGGAGCGCGGTGGTCTTGCCGGCGCCCGCGACGCCCTGGATGGCGACGATCCGGTCCGTGCTTGCCAGTACGAGCCTCCCGGCCGCCTCCTGCCCGCCGTTGAGGGCAAAGCCCGCGATCGCGTGGCTCTGCTCCTGTAGCGCCGTCCCAGCCGCCTCCAGGGACATCAGCGCGTCCGAGGCGCCGCGTCCGCTGCCGATCTCGGAGACGATCTGCCGCTCGGTGCGGATCGCCTGCTCGGTCGTCATGAAGCTCTCGGACCGGCCCTTGCCCTGAACGAGCACGCCGCGGTCTCTCAGCACCGCCACCCGCGCCTCGACGCCCTCGATCGTGACGGGGAGCGCGAAGTTCAGCGCCGCCTTGTAGATGTCGAACGTCTCGAACGCGGCCTCGCGCTCGGCGAGGTGACGGATCGCCGAGGCGACCGCCTGCGCGCCCGCGCGATCGGCGACCGGGAGCGCGCCGATGCGTTCGGGGATCAACGGGTCCTTCTCGGCTCCGCCGACGACCCGCGCGAAATAGGCAGCGACCGCGCGCGCCTGGTCGACGATCGAGCGCAGTCCTTCGGCTGCTTTCTCCCACGGCCTGACCGGGGCAGCACCCGGCGCATGGGTGCCGGCGACGATCCCGGGCAGGTCGATCCAGAGCCCCTCGGCTTTCGCGCGCCATTCATCATGGAGCGCGCCGCGATCGGCGATGGCCGCTTTTTCCTCGCGGGTATGGAGGGTGACCGCATCTGTCGCGGCGCGGGTCGTGTGGAGCGACGATTTGAGGCCCTCGACGATCTGCTGTCGCCGGCTCGAGAACGCCATGATGACCGAGCGGGCGATGTTCCCGATCTCGAAGCTGCCGTATTTGCCGGCGATCTCCGGGCTGTAGCCGAGCTCGGCCGCGCCCTCGCGTAAATACGCATTGTGGATCGAGCCGAGCAGCGTGTTGGCCTTCCACAAGGGGCGGTTGACAAGCGTGCGCCACTTGCCGTCCGGGCCTTTGGTCGCGTTGGCGATGACGACGTGAATGTGCGCGTCGGGTTCCTGCGCGCGGCTGGTATCATGCTCGAACATCGCCATGACGAGGTTGCCGGTCTTCACCACCCGCATCTCGCCGTCCACCTCCATGCGGGTGGCGGCGAGGTTCTTCTCGGCCCAGGCCATGGTCTTTTCGACAGCGCTGCGATTGAGCGCGAGCAGCCGCTTGTCACCGCCGATATAGGCGAGAAGCGACAGCGACTTGGGCGCGGAGAAGGTGAAGTCCGAGCCGAACCCGCGCTTTCCATCCGGGCCGGGTTTGAGCGTCGTGCCGTCCGGAAGCCTGCCCTCCAGGACGGCCTTGAACGCCTCGGCATCGACCTCGCCGTGCAGTCCCAGTTCGTCCGCGCCGGTCCCCGCCCAACCCGAGCTACCCTGTGCTCCGGCAGGGGAGTAATAGTTGTCCTTGGCGAAATAGCCGGACGCTCCACCTGACGATTTGACGGACGCCATCGAGAGCATCGATCAATCTCCATGCCCAAGATCGTCATCAAAGTTCGGGCTGTCGTCGTGATGCCGGTCATGCTCGTCGGTGAAGTTCTGCCGCAGTTCCAGGGTCGTGAGATCAACCTCGGGCGGACCTTTCAGGACCGGCACCCCTCGCCGCTCCCCGGCCGCCTCCTCGCGTACCGAACCGTCCTCCAGCGTCACCATCTTCCCGCCGCCGCCGCGCGCCGCTTCGTCGTCTTCCTTGCGCCGCGTACCGCCCTGCCCTGCCCCTTCTTCCCCCACGACTTCGCCCTTGCCGAGCACCGGATTACGGATGATGGCCGCGGCCATCTCGGCGTCGACGGGAGCGTCGTTGCGCACGATGACCGCCAGGCCGGGCTTCACGCCTTCTGCGCGCATCTTCGCTGCCTCGGGCAACTCGACCGCCATGCCGGTGCCGCCATCGGGCGGGGTCGGCGGGGGATCGCCGGGCTTCTCGGGCGGTTCCGCGGTCGGTTCCTCCGGGTCGCCGATATCCTTGATGTCGCGCTGGATGAACCCGTTGGCAACGGTCGGATAATCGACGATCCGAAGCTCGACGGGCGCTGCCGGAAAGCCGCCCGGAAAGCGAACATAACCCGTCAGCTTGGGGAGCGACATGATGTCGTCGGGCAGTACCAGCGGCTCCAGGTTGCGCCGCGAGGTGAGCGTTACCGCATCGCGGACATTGTCATAGCCATAGGAATACCCCTCCTCCATCTCGCGGAACTGCCGGTGTCCGATCGAGTCGCTCTCGAACGTAGCGGTCGGCCGGTCGTCGGTCGCGAGGAGCAGTTTGGTGCGCGCGAGCGAGGCGAGCGTCTCGGCGACGTTCTGGCCGTAAGTCTCCTTCAGTTTGCCGAAAGCGTGGATGCCGAGCACGACCGCGCCGCCATAGTTGCGCGCGGTCTGGAGACCCTTTTCGAGCGCGGACAACCGGTGGAGCGCGCCGAGCTCGTCGACCAGGAACCACATGCGAACGTCCTGTGACCGGCTCATGGTCATCAGCGTATTGAGCGCGGTATCCATCCAGGTCGTCAGCATGGTCCGGTTGACCGACATGTCGACATAGCGCGACGAGAGAAAGAGCAGGCTCCCCTCGGCGCTATCGCCGCGCATCCAGTTCTTGATCGAGAACATCGGGCCGTCGGTCGGGATCAGCCGGATCGACTTGGCGTTGGTATTGAGCACCGCCCGGACGGACTCCGCCATGCGCGCGGCTTCGGGCGCGGTGATCGGATCGGCGAGCGTCTTCTCGACGAGCTTGTGGACGTGCTTCAGGTCGGCGGTCATCAACTCGTGGTAGAGCGCGCGGTTGGTGGCCCTGCCTTCCTTCATGAGCTTCATGCAGGTCTCGACCCCGAGCATCCGCGCGGCCTGGACCCAGAACGGCTCGGACGTGCCGCCATCGTGGGGGACGAGCGCCTCCCAGGCGGTGGTGAACTCGGCCTCGGAGGCACATTCGTTGAAGATCGACCATTGCGGGCAGCGGGCATCGAGCGGGTTCAGGATGATGTCGCGCCCGGGGTCGTAGAAGCGCTCGATGAACGCGCCGGTCAGATCGAAGATGACCGCGCGGTGCCGGCGTTCCTTGATCTGCGCGACGATCGAGGAAAGCTCGACGGTCTTGCCCGTACCGGTCGTGCCGATGAGCATCGCATGGCTCTGCTCGAGCCGCCACGGATAGGGCAGCCCGGCGAACACATAGGGCCGGTAGATGCCGGCTGAGTCCAGCTCCTTCTTGGTCGCCAGCTTCGAGCGCAGGCGCCAGTCATAGCCGAAGATCCTCTTGTAGTCCTTCGCGCGCTCGATGGCGTTTGCCGCCTTGATGATCTGCGCGAGTTCGGGCGCCGTGGTCAGCTTGGCGCCGCGCAGGTGCTTGCGCTGCTTGGCGAGCACGCCGAAGCGCTGGCAGTACCAATAGTAGAACGCAAAGAGCGGGATGATGACGATGAAGGTCGCGAACGTCGCCGCCTTTATCGACGCCGTGAAGTCGCTCCACGCGATTATCACCGGCGGATAGTCGACCAGCTCGCCCCAGCTCAGGCGATTGAGGCCGCCACTCAGCAACTGAACGTTGACGGCCTTGGTCGGATCGAAGTTCATCCAGCGGTAGACGAGTGCCTCGATCCGCATCCAGACGAGATAGACCTCATGCTCGGTGAGCATGGTGTGGACCTTGTACCAGATCGCGCATCCCCAGGCCGCGACCGTGATCCAGAACGGCAGCTTCAGTCCGGCCGCGAACATCAGCCCGAAGTTCTCGATCAGCTGACTGCCGCTGGTGAAGTTTTTGAGGTTCTGCTTCACCGCTCCTCTCCCCGCGCCTGCCGCCCCTGAAGGCGACGTTTGTGGGTCGTGTGGACGATCTCCCGGAGGTTCTCGACGGGGTGATATTTGAGTATCGCATCGACGCCGATTTCGAGGAACCTGAGCGTCTTGTCGGTTCGCTGCAGCCTCATCGGTGCCGTATCAATTTGCAGATAAGACTCGATTGCCTCTCGGACGAAAAGGCTACGAGTTATACCCAGCGTACTTGCGGCTTCCTCGAGCCGCGATCTGACGTCATCGGACAGATAGACGCACAGACCCTTCATCTCTCTTGCCATAATCGCCTTTCGGCGATCGCTGCATGGTCGGCTTCAGATAGGCCTTGGCGTTATACTCGCCAGCGTTTCACCTGCCAAGAGCTTTCCGCCGGAAATGCGTCGTTCTAGCATGTCTAGCCGTTCTCGATCGTGACCAAGAATTATATACTTCACGAGAAGTATAGTTCGCCCGTACCCTCATGGCGCCTATCACGGCAGAAAACCGCCATTCGTGCCAACAGCGCCGCTGTATACGGTGTGCTCCCTCTTCTCCCGGTTCCAGGTGATGAAACAGGTCGTCCATTGTTGTCGGTCCGGTGATGCCATGGGTTGTCCCGAGGGGTTAAAGGACGGTCGCCAGACCGTCGAGCTGCATGTTACGTACTGGCAGGTACGTCATCGAATTGTGAATGCGTTCTTCCTTGAACCTCAATCGATCGAAGCAGATAAGCGCGGCATCAATAATGAGCGGAGAGATGAGATGCCAAGGGGATCGGTCGGAGCGCTAAAGGGGCTGGCAAAGCTTCAGGAAGAGCGATTAGCGCTCGATGCGAAAGAAGCAAAGTTAAAGCAGGAAGTCGCAGCGGAACTCGGCGAGGTCATGGTTGCGGCAGGGGCGCATATGATTGACCCGAAGACGCTGTCGAAGATCGTCGCCAAGGTCGTCGATCTTGGTGAGGATGAGGCGTTGAAGCGTCTCGATCATCATGGCTGATGCGGCGAACGATTCCGGCTCGAACGTCTGGGCGATTGCTGACCATAAGATCAATGCCGTGTTGAGAGACCCATCGGTCAGGGATTGGGTAAAGTCGGCGCTGCTTCACGCGCTCGATGTCGATCCGATCGACGCGGCGAGCGATGCCGAGCTGCTGGCGGTAATTCTGGGCGAGCGTGCCGATGCTATGCTTGCCGTAGCCGGGGCGGGTATCAGGCGCTGAGAGCGTAAAGGATGCGCGCCCGTAGGGCATCGTCATCGTCCAGCTCGTCGATCGCGTACTCGGTCATGGGCGCGATATGCTCCATGATGGGGATCGTGCGAGCCTTGGACGCGCGGTAGCGGTCATTCTCATAGCCCGTAAGCTCGGCGATGCGCAGCCGACGGCGTTGAGTTGTGCGTTCTAGCATATCGATCATGAAGTCGGGACGGCATGGTCCTTCATCTGTGACGAGATCGAACAAGGGCTTTTTGATCCTGCTAGCGATACCGGCGTCATGGAGCTTCCATTGGCAATCGAGCAGGACGGAGAGGAAGTGCCGCTCGGCATTGCTGTCGACGGGGATGAACTGGCGACCGTTCAACACCGGCTGAGCATAGGCACGAACGGGCGCAAGGCCACGCGCCTGAGGGTGCTGGCCGATCGCGATCAGGACCAGATAGGGACCGCGATCGATCATCCGCTGCGGGGGTTTGACGACGTCCGAAGTTATGACAATCGGGTCACCGTTCCCCAGGTCGACCACACGACGGGTTACGGTTCTGGCGTACAGCAGGAGGAATGCCTGCGGCTCATGGCCGTCGGGCCATGTCGCCGCTGCTTCACGCAGCTTGGCGTAGATACGCCGGGTACGCAGCGCGTCCGGGTGGGTGAACAGATAGGATGACAACGAGCGTCCGGGCGCTATCCAGAGATTGCCGGCGGCGCGTCGGATGGCGTCGAACTCCAGCCGGATTTCGGGGCGTGGACGCTGGCCGATTGCTTCCACGATGTTGATCGCGGCAAGGTCCATCAGGTTCCATAAAAGCCTCGCCAGACGCGGCACGGACCCGCTCCGGATACGGTTGTCATCAGCATCGTCGATAGGCTGCTGAGCGAGATGCTCACCCATGGGTTTGAGTGCTGCGAAGAAGCCGTCAGGGCGCGTCAGCGGCTTGACGTTGTGGCGTTCCCGGTCACGACTATAGGCGGCCTGATCGCAAAAGAACGGGCAATCGATGTGATGCTCAGGGCGGTCCTCGCCCGTCAATCGGCGCAGATAATATGTCTCTGCTTCGGAGAGATAGGCAGGGGATAGAAGAGGCGGTGCGAGAGCAGCGCCAAGACAGTCGCAAGCGATCCAGCGCTCGAACATCTTGGCATTGCGCACGAGCTGCACCCCGACCTTCTCATCGGCCTCGGTCCCGTGTCCGACGTACCAGCGGATCAGCTGCGCATGGGTCGCGGGTGGAACGCTTTCGCGTTGGGGCTCGAGACCGCGATGAAGTTTATCAACCAGCCACATGCCAGCCACATGGTCGTGAGTTTGTCAGAACCTTACGGCCTCGGCAATGCCGTGGCGATCGCCGGACCTGGGCAAAGGCCTGCGCAGCTCGGCATGAGCCCAACGCAACGCTTGTTCGGAAGACAAAGAGGGCTGAAGGAGCAAGTCGGTAAGAGCCGACCTTCCCTCGTCGCTGAGGTCTGTCGCAATCGCTTCCTCGACCCACCAACCGGGGATCGATCCATCGAGTCTGGCGGCGCGACGCGCCTGACCGGTCACGATCCAGAGACCCGTTGCCATCATTCCGGTGGCGGCGAGAACGGCATGGCCGTAGGCGATCAGCGTGGTCGCAACGATACAGACGATCGCCATTGTCCGTATGGAGTAGGTCGAGCGCCAGAGTTTGCGACGGCGCTCGGCCTTTACTATCTTCAGGGGCAGGGTCAGTGCACGAAGCTTGCCGTCCCGGGTGATGGTGCTGGTCAGGTGAACGTGACTCAGGTGTAACTTGCGTGTCATGGCATCATGCTCGTCGCGATGCCTCTGAAACCGCTGACCTCATGGTAGATTTCGGCGAGACTGTGCTGCGAGTTCTGCCCGTTGCTATCATAAGCGCATGCGTTCGCGGATGGTCCGTGAACAGGGTCGTTTGCAATCTCCATGGCCATGAAAATGCTGCCTGGATGCAGGATATTCACTGCAAAATGCTCAATCATGGCGTCGAAGCTAGGGTTGCTCATCCAGCGGCGATCGCCGTGAAGCGCATACCATTGTATGCCTTCCATTTTGATTGTGATCGGTGGAAGATCGAAAATGTCGCCATGATTAGCGACCCATTCTCTAAAGGTTTGCTCGTCATTGACATTGAAGCGGTTTGACATCGAGGTGATGTAGAATATCGAGCCGTTGCGGGATCGGTGCGGTTGCGTGCTACTCGTCATCGAGGACCCTCCCCGGCGAGTGACGTTCGAGTGACCGGTCGCCTTATCGCCGCTTCGTGCCATAGACCTTTCCGTCAGGGCAGGACTCGCCTTATGACAGTCACGTCAGGTTAACAACACGTAGAAGCGGCGTGAAGTTTAGGAAAGAATCACTCTCTTTCGTCCCGAAATAGAACGACGCTGTGGTGTTCCACTCGCGGCAGCAGCATGAGCCGGGTTCGATGCCCGACTCACGCTATCCCGGCGGTTGAGTGACCGCGCTCGAAGTTAGGCGGCACGCTTAATTTGAACGCGTGCCCACGCTGCATTACCGGAAGGGGGAAGGATGCCGGCCCCGCGGGCGGGTTTCCCCTCCCTTCAAGCTGGCCTGATGGCGGCGCGTTGCCGCTGGTCTTATTGTCGGGCGCGGTATTTAGCCGCGCCCGGTCTAGGTCATGCCCTGCGGCTCGCCCGGTCGATCAACGCGGCCGGGCTGGGCTTCTCAGCGATCGGAGCCTGACGGTCGGCGCGAAACGCGTGGGTGGGGACGCCAGCGGCTTTCAGTTCGTCCAACAGGTTGGACTGCAAGCCTGATCCCTGACAAACGATCGCCTCGACGGGGCGCAATCCTATGAGGCGCTTGTTACGGTCGAACCCTGCGCGTTTGCCTAGATAGCTGTTCGGGGTGAACGCGACCAGCGGCACGCCTCGGCTGGCGCACCATGCGGCGGCGATGGCGTCGGCTCCTTTCCGCTGCGCAGTCGTCGCCAGCGTCATGTGGGGCACGCGCGCCTTGATCTGGTCGAGGCGATCGTAAAGCTGGGCGTGGTCGTGCCACTCCTGGCCGCCTGAAAAGACGACAACGGGGCCTGACGGGGCGCGTTTCTCGCGGGCGTCGGCGGCGCGTGCTTTCAAAAAGTCGATAGCGGCGATCTGGCTGGCGGTCGTCGCGCTCGAAACCTTGGTGCCGCGCGCGGCGCTCCATGGCCGGCCCGTCTCGGCGCGGTAAACCTCGGCGGCATAGTCGCGCATGCACTCGATGGCGGCGCGCTGTTCGGCGGCGGTTTGACATCTTGTTGTCAGTTCCTCCATTTCCACGTTGTAAATCTCGGACGGGTCGGGATCGCGCGCCTTGTCGCCGAGTCCGCGGCTCAAGCTATCCTCCTGCCGATCCAGTTTTTGCGCCTCGTGGTGAAAGCTGTTGACGATGCCCCATGCGATCGCCTGCGCGCTCGCCTCTAGGCGGGTGTCGCGGAACAGGTCGAAAACGGTAGCGATGATCGCGGCGCAATTATGCTGGGCTTCGATCGGCTCGGGCATGTCGAGCTCCTGCGGTCCGTTCGATCCGTCGACGATGGACAGTGCGCCGACATTGTCGAACGCTGCGTTAAACTCGTCTGTCGCGGTCATCGCTGCATAGGCTTCGCCTAGATCGGTGAAGCTGCTAAGGCGGCGGTAGGTCGTCTCTTTGGTCATGGTTGCAATCCTTGGCTTGGATGCTGCGGCTTAGGGCGGGGGGAGCGCTTGAACCGCTTCCCCCCTCCCGTTTCGGCGTGGCTTAGAACGGCACCTCGTCGCCAAGGTCGTCCGCGCCTGCCAGTTCGCCCGTCTCGGTGGCGTTACCTTCGCCAAAATCGGGCGCGGCGTTACGGCTGGGCTTGCTGTCCGTCATGCTGTCGCGCTTCGTGGTATTGCGGCTCCATGCGACTCGGTAGCCTTCCTCGTCGTCGCCAAAGAGCGCGATGGGGAGCGGCTGCGCCATGCTGGGGTCGTCAATTTGGCCCTGATAGAAGATTTCGCCCGAACCTTTGCTGACGGCTTCCCAAATGGCGCCGACCTGTACCCATTGCTTGCCGGGATTAAGGCTGACAACCTCATAGGCGGGGGCGCGGGTGTTGTTGCTCTTGACCGGGCGCAAACTTAGGCGCGGCAGGGAAAGATTGGCCGTGTTGACCGAACCTAGAAGCTGACCGTTGACGCTCTTGAATTGACCGATGTTCATGGCACTTACTCCGTCTAGCGGGGGGCTGGTCCCCCCTGTTCCGCTGCCGGGGCCTCTCCCCTGCCGCACATTCTTAATACTCCCTCCCCTCTATGTAGTCTAAGTGATTGTTTTGTTGACAGCATTCCATCGTACCTGGTGAGTCCGAGCAAAGAAAAGCTCGCGACCAGCGAGCGTAACCAACAAAGACAAGCAACGCATTGACCGCGCCAGCGGGCAATACTGTCCGGGCGGGACGTTGAGCTGACTTAGCCCTTGATCTCATCGCACCCGGAGCCGTCCTCGCAGGGTCACTAGGCGCGGGGCTGTACGACGGGGTCAACACAAATGACGGAGGCTCCGCCCCGCTTGCGGGGTGGAAACCGTAGGGCCTTCAGGCCCGGTATTTTTGTTGAGCCGCCTTCATGACAAACAAACGCATTGACCGCCTTGGCGGGCAATCCCCTATTGGCGGCGACGCCGGCGGGCAGGTCTGCAACGAAGGGACACTGGGAGGCGGTGAAGGGGGCGATGGGATCATCGGCTCAAAAGGACCATTGCGCGCCTGGCGCGCAATTCCATAGCCGCAGGCTGCTGTGCGCTGGCAGCTGTTCGAGAAGTATCGATGGCAAACAGGAACGCACACTCCGGTCCGACCCCCCTGCCCTTTCCTTTGCGATAGGCGATCGTGACCCGAAGGGCCAAGACCCGCGAGCGGGGCTTGGTCGGAGCGAGCGTCAGCTTGCGGAGATAGAGCGCCGGTGCTGCCGAAGGCGGCAATCGTCCTGACTTAGAGCCCGACCGAAAATTGAGTTGAACGATTTCAGTAGCTTGTGATTCAGCGGGGGTTGCGAAGACCACGAGGATCACATGGGCTGGACTGAAACCGCTCGCCGCGAGCATGACAGAAGCGGGCTGCGCTATGCAAGCGACTGCACGGATGAGGAATGGGCGGTCGTCCGACCATTATTGAGGCGAACCTCCAGGGTGGGACGGCCGCGCAAGCACAAGGCGCGGACGCTGTGGAATGCGATCCAGTATATCGCCACGACAGGATGCCAATGGGCGCAACTGCCCAAGGACTTTCCGCCCTTCACGAGCGTGCAGTATCATTTCTACCGGATGCGCGACAACGGCCTGCTCGATGTCATTAACGCGGTGCTGGTGGCATGGGTGCGCGTATCGGAAGGGCGCTCACCGGCACCGACCGCGGGCGTCATCGATAGCCAATCGGTGAAGACCACCGAGGCGGGAGGGCCTCGCGGATACGACGCTGGCAAGAAGATCAAAGGGCGCAAACGCCACATCGTGACCGATACGCTTGGCAACATGCTGGAAGGCACGGTGCATGGTGCCGACGTCCAGGATCGCGACGGAGCTCCAGACCTGATCGAGCGATCCTGCGGCGCGTATCCCACGCTCGTCAGGCTGTTCGCCGATGGCGGCTATGCCGGGCAGAAACTCGAAGCAGCGGTCGCGCACATCGATCGGCTGACGATCGAAATCATCCGGCGCTCCGATCTGACAGGCTTTGTCGTCCTACCCCGGCGCTGGGTCGTCGAACGCACCCTGGCGTGGCTCAACCGGTGCCGTCGCCTGGCCAAAGACTGGGAAGCCTCCATTGCATCGTCCGAGGCATGGATGGTCGTCTCATCCATCAGGCGAATGACGCGCCGTATTGCCAAGCTCGAATTGTGAGTCGGGCTCTTACATTTGCGATTTCACAACGAACCGGTCAGATGGGCGGCGGTTGATAGTCCTTGCGGCGTCTTGCTCGTTCGATGTCGAAGACGAAGCTACGCCAGTTCCTGTCCTTGATGACGATCCTGCCACCCAGGCGGTCGACAGTTTCGTTCCGCATGTTGGCAGCGGCGTCTCTCAGTATCTTATTGCGCTTCCAGACAATCCAGGAGGTCAGATGAAGAGCCGGTCAGGGAACGAGGAGCGTCGTTGCGAACGCAATGCTCTGGTATGATCGAAGCCTAGAACAATTCCCGTGACGGAGAAGGTCAGAACGAGAAGGGACCCGACTACCGGGCTGCCGATCCTTGGCTGAAGCCCGTTCATGTATCGCATCTGCCAGAGGCAGTCGATGAGGTTATAGAAGACAAACAACCCGATGGCGGCGCCGATCAGGACGAAAGGAATTGCGAGGACGTACCCGATCGCCATTCCTGCGTTCATCCAAAGCGCGCTCATGGGACTCCGCCCCGGCTATCGGGTTCGGCATCCCCAGTGATTTGCACGAGCAGGCTCTGTGCGATGTTCTGAACGACGATGTTGCTGATCGCCCTTATGTCCAGTGACACGACGCCGCCAACATAGTCGCTTTCGTGATGCTGAAAGCCTGTCGTGGCCCCCTTTTCGTGTCGAACCGCCAGGGCCAGCGGCGAAATCGCGGTTGGGCGAATGCCCCTGTCTCGTAGAGGAACCGTTCGGGCCGGCTCAGGGCGATGGACAGTATATCGCCCTTTTCGCCTTGGCGAATATCGAAGACGAGTCCTTCGTAGGCGACGCCGTACGCACCGTTCGTGACCGATGTGAACACGGTTGCGATGGGCGCATATTCGTTCTCGGCCGGCTGGGTCATATGCTGGAAGACCCAGCTCTTGCCGCCCAGGTCGAAGCGATCGAGCAGAAGGTCTGCCGTGTCACTGATGCTAAAGGCCATTTCGCCAGCGAGCAGGATCATCAGCGCGATGGCGGTTTGTACCGACATCTGTGTGATCGTGACGAGTGCGAGGTAGAAGGCACTGATCGGGTTGGGCAGGACCGGCCCGAGATTGACGCCGGGAAATGCCTCGTAAATCGCCAGGACAAGGTCGATCGCGCTGGATGCTGTCCAGAAGCCGAGGGAATGAACGAGGAGCGAGACGAGGCCGGGGAGCAGAATGAGGACGCTGGTCAGAAACCCCAGCGTGATATTCACAGGCTATTTTTTCGGTCGGGCTTGGCACCGGACTTGAAGCTGAATTGGCCATCGGACGCACGAACGAGGGTTCCAGACCCGTTGAATGCACGACGTTCGGCCTCCAGGCGAATGAGTTCATCATAGCCTCCGGCCTTGTGGGTTGCGGCTCCTGCGCGGCGCTGCTCGTCGATCGTCATGATGCTCGCCATGTTGGAAAGATGGGACATCGGTGATTGCGCGTCCATAGATGGTGCAGCGCGCATCGATGATGGCCTGACAATCGGCAAACACTATTCTCGACCGGGTCTGATCGTTCGGGCCGTTGAGGCGAACGTCGAGCGAGGCTTTACCAGCCAAGGACGAAACCGTCCGTTCATCCTGTCGTGCTAGACCGGTCGCGCGGCAACTGCTTAGGCGATAACGGGGACCGCAACGGGGGTTGAGCGGATGAAGGCGGCGCAGGCGCGGGCGAAGGACGTGCTCGGATTTCTGGAAGCACAGCGGCTGGAGCCACACGGGGACAATTACACGCTGGCCTACCGGGCGATGTCGGAACCGGACGGACCGCTCGGGCGGGCGATGCTGGCGCTGACCGATGGCGGGGTGCGTATGGCACAGGCCGATGCGGATCGGCTGCACGGGGTGCATATCGGCGCCGGAAGAGACCAAGGGACTGATGAGACGGCGCAGGCGCGCGATCAGGTCCGGCACCAGACGATCCGGCTGGCGGCGTTGACGGCAGACGCCGCCGGCGCCAGTGGCGCGTTCGGCCGCGATTTGAGCGCCGAGGCCGACGATCTGGGCGCAGACAAGACAGGCACGATCGTGCAGCGGATGATCGCGCGGGCGATCGCGGCGGAGACGGAAATGTCGGCGATGGCGAGCGAGGTGGAGGTACTCAGGCAGGATCTGGAGACGGCGCGGGACGATGCGTTTAAGGACGTGCTGACCGGGCTTGCCAACCGGCGCGCGATCGACGCGCACCTTGCGCGAATGGAGACCGGCAAGGAGCCTTGGGTGATCGCGGTGTGCGACGTCGATCGGTTCAAGGGGATCAACGATCGCTACGGCCACGGCGTCGGCGACCGGGTGCTGAAGCTGGTCGGCCAGTCGATCGCGGGGACGTGCGCGCCGCATTTCGTGGGACGCTGGGGCGGCGAGGAGTTCGTGGTGGCGATCGCCGGCACGACACTGGCCGGCGGGGTCGAAATCCTCGACCGCGCGCGCGAGGAACTGGGTGGCCGCAGGCTGAAGCTGCGAGATACCGACGAGCCGCTCGATCCGGTCACGTTTTCGGCTGGCGCTGTAATGGTAAGAGGCGGCAGCCGGGACGGCGTATCGGCGCTGCACCGGGCGGACAAGCTGCTCTACAAGGCAAAGGAGGCAGGCAGAAACCGCGTCATGTGGGCTTGAGAGCAACGCTCACCCTCGTCGCGCCGCTTCCCTCCATCGCCGCTCCCCCACCACCGATCGCAACGGATGACACCCGCGCCCTTCGATGAAGATGGCGCTTGTCAAGTACGTTCCCGATGTGTTCTAGGTGTCCTTGAGATTGCAACCGAAAAGGACCCTAAGTCATGATGAAGGATTATCTCCAGACCTACGATTACAATCTGCCGCTGCTGGACGCGTTCAAGGACATTGAGAACTCGATGACGCGGCGGTTGATCGCGGCGGTGTCGATGAAAGAAGGTCTGACTGAAGCCTGGGGCGCTACCGGTGAACTGATCGAGGCGTTCGAGTGTCTCGCGTCCGATGCAAAGGCGGACATCACCGGCGCCGATAGCGAGGGCGCGGACCGGATCGCGCATATGCTCGAAGCTGGTGGCGACGATTACCAGCGGCGGGTTTATTACCTGCTCTCGGAGACGCCGGTCGACGAAGCGCTCAGCGATCTGAAATGGCTGATGGCGATCCTGACGGTGCGTGGTCAGATGTACCGTATCATCCAGGCGGCCGGAGTGCGAGGGCTGGTTCCTCCCGGTTATAACGGCCCGACAGAGCCGATCGGATGTCCGCCCTACCCGCATTGAGACGATCGTAATAAAAGCGGCCCGTTCCGGCATCGACGGGGCGGGCCTTTGTGCAGCTCGGCAGCGTCAGCCAGAATCCGGCACCGTCTCCAGTTCGGGGCGACGCTGAACATCGCATTTGAGGGTGCCCTGGACTTGTTGCTGCAGTAGCCTTGCAGTCTCGATCATCTCGGGCGGAAACCCTTTTCGCTTCAATTCCGAGATAATGTAGTCCGCGCCGTCGATCGTCGCCTTTAGATGCTTGATTTTCCAGTCGGGATCATTGTCGTTCATGGCGCACGATCCTTGGTCGAGTCGCCAGAAGGTGCTAGTTCTAAGATACCATATGTTCGCTATTTGCGGCAGAACGCCGTTTCCGTCGGTCCGTAAACAATGTCGCCGCTATCTTCAGGCTGCCAGGCGATCGACGCCCCCGTTGAAGCGATCAATCCATGTACGGATCGTCGGTCCCGCCCCAATCGGAATGTCTGCCGCAATGCGCTGATATTCAGTCAGGTCGCTAGGAGCACCGTGTTCGATGGGGTCGGTCTCGGCCGCAAGCAAAGTCCTTGTTCGCGAATGAACATCGTCATCGAGCCGGGCTGCGCCTTGGTCGATTTTCTCCAGCGTCCGTCGATGGTCCGAAGCCGAGGCTTGGCGCGCGCTTCCATGCGGACGATCATGCGCAGGCGGCAACGCCGGGCAGGCGCTTGTTTCGAGCGTCGTCAGTCATTGCCCTCGCCCTCCACCAAGCATCGCCTGCCAGTCTTCGCTATGCGCAGCGACAAGCTGCAGGCCACCGGGTCGGGTCGTGGCGCAGCCGATCCACTCTCCGCAAAAACGCGCGACATGGCGCGGTCGCGCGTGTCCAGACCATTCTCGTTGGACGGTGTAGTGGTGGTCTCGCTTGGCACGATGACGGCCACTCATGCGACCATCGCCATAATGGCGTCAGCGCAGGGGGGGCAAACGCGCGTCACGCGGTAGGGCTGGATGGGATCGCCCGTCGCGACGACAAATTGTTCGACGCCGCTCGCGCGGCGGGTCTGGACGGCAACCGCATAGGCACTCTCGAACGAGCAAAGGATCGCCCGGCGCGGCGACAGCCGCGCAAGCGAGGGGGGAACAGGCATGCTATGTCTCCGGTGGTTTGGAGTGTGGCGGGTCAGAATACCGGCAGATTCAGGTCGGGTTCTTCGTCATGGTCGAAGAGTACCCACTCGGCCTCGAGCCGGTGGGCGATAGCCAGCAAATCCCAGAGCGCGGGTGAGACGCAAGCAGGTCGCTCGCCGGTGCCGATGATCGCCGTCGCGACGAAGAAGCCGTATCGGTGCGCCTCGATCGCGAGCACTGGATGATCGACGACGAGCCGTCCGTTGTCGCGGACAGCGGTGTCGATCAGCGCGTCGATTTCGGTACGCTCCGCTGCGGGCAGGTGTGCGGTTGCGCAGACGAACAGGGTGGTCCGGCGCATGGGTCCGTTCCTTTCGTGATGATGGTGGAAGGCGCGTCCGTCAGGCGCCGCTGACGGTCTGCGTGGCGTCCACGAACGCAGCATCGATCGCGGTGTCAGTGAGGGTGATGGCGATCGTGCGTCCCTTGGGGACGATATGCCCGTGGTCGGCGAGCAACTCTCGGACGCGCAAGAGGACGGACTCGTCCTCGCCGAGCAGCAGCGAGGTCGCGAGCTGCGTGGCCTCGGTCCGGAAGCGTTTAGTCTGCGTCCAGTGGCTGTCGGCGTCGCAATCATCGCTGGAGCAAAAGCTTGTCCGCTCGAGCAGATCGGCCAGCTACGGCACGGTCACCCGCGCGGCCTGCGCAATGAGGACGGTTGTCGCATCGACGTCGGTGCAGAGGTCGTCGACGAACGCGGCCAGGACGTCGGCACCCAGCGTCGTCAGATTCTTGCTCGCCGAGGCGGTGAAGGCGAATGCGAATGCGAGGCTGTCGACGGTGCCGCTAGCGAGGTCGTTATCGAGTACGCCTCTCTCGTCATATCGGCTCACAATGCCGTCCTTCTCGATGACAAAGTGCGGCTCATGAAGGTGCTCGATGGCGTCATACCAGGGGTAGCCGGCGAACTTGGGCACCGGTTCGACCAGTGTACACCCGATTAACGCCCCACCTTGGAGGCCGCGCCGCGCACATTGTCCGAGATCGGCTTCCAGCTCCGGCATGATGAGAACAGGCGGTTCTATAAGGTTGGTGACGAGTCTGCCCATGATGCCGGTCGAGGCGTGATCGCGCTGGGCCGGCGTCCAGGTGAACAAATATGGCGTTGCCTGGGGCAGATCGACGCCGAGTTCGCGGCCGGTCTCGTAATCACGAAACGACAGCCGGTGCGCTCCCTTGATGCGGATCGCCTCGAAAATCGTCCGGCGACAAGCGGCGCGAAGATCCTCGAGCGCCGCGTTCGCGACCATTTCCTTGCGGGCCGGCAGGACGAGCTGCAACGAGGGCGTGTCACCGATTTCGACGCGGACCGACCAAGTGCCGCTACGGTCGACTTCGCCTTGCGTCGGGAGATCGCACGCGACGGTCAGACCATGGAAATTGATCGTCGGGTTGCCCTGGGTATGGCATCGCTCGTGAAAGACGCCGATCCGGCTGCCCTGCCATTCCTCGATACGGACCGCGTCGGCCAGCCACGCCGATTGCGCTTGCGTCTCGCCGTTGAGCGTTACGGGCAGCGGGTAATAGAGGCTGGCGTGTGCGACCGCCTTATCGAGCGTATCGTGCCACGGGTCCGGCGGTACGATGATGATTTCGGTGCCGACCCTGATCGTGTCCGCCTTGACCGTCGCTGGCTTGCTCGTCTCCAAGGCGTCGGGATCGATGACGACGGACCAGCCTTGCGCGTGAGCGGGCGAATAGGAGCGCACGCCGACATGGTGACCGGCCAGGCTGAACATACCCATGCCGGCCGGATCCTCGCGGGTAGCGATATTGTCATCCCAGCCGGACTGGCCGAGCGTGATGAGGTCGGCCGGATTATCAATCCCGTACCCGTCGTCGCGGATGCTCAGGATCAGCCGGTCGCGCTGCAGGGTGGTCTCCAGCTTGAGGCAGGTGGCGCCGGCGCGACGCGCGTTCTGGAACAGCTCGGCCAGGACGTCGCTGGCGGTGCCGTTGAAGAGGCGGCTGACGCGGGTTATCGCGGATTGGCTGACCGTGGTGCGGATCGTGGTCGGGAGAGTAGATGTGGGGATCATCGAATGGCTCCGGGATTATCGTCGGGCGTTCATTGCCCGACTGCCTTCACCCTTCCCTCTCCCCTTTCGCCAGCCTTGAGCTGTCGCGGTCTCGGCAGTCGACGATAAAAAAGGGGTAGGCCGGCGCCCTCCCCCGGTGTTGTCGCATCTCAGCGCCGATCGATCGGCTTGACCCGGCGTGAGAGTAGCTCGCGCGAGATCTTTGCCAGAAATCCCGGTGGTGTAATCGTTTCGGCCGTTCGGTCGCTCGCGAACATCATGTCTCATCCAGTCGAAGATGTTGGCCTCGACGACCGCGACGGCGCTGTGTTCGGCACGAGCTAGTCCCATCGCGGTGCCGACTTCGCTGGGGATAGGGATCGAGGTCGCCGGCTCGATCTCGCCGCGGGTCGTGACGGGCGTCACGACAAAGCCACTGGTGTCCGCTGCGAGGATAATAACGGGGCGTTCTTTCGCGCCTTCGGTGATCCCTCGTGCGTGTTCGGACGCAAACAGAAACGGGTAGTTTATCACAACATCGATATTAGGTAGGTTCTACGTCTTGCCAGTTGTAGCGGCCCGAGGCGATTTCGGCGTCGCTGGGGATACAGGCTTCAATACGCGCCGCGTCGTCATCGGTCATGGTCTAGCTGGTGCTGACCCGTCTGTTGGCATGCAAGGTAGCCATCGCCGATGCCGCACGATCGAGATAGTCGATGCTGACGACAGCTGCGTATCGGCGGTTGTTCCTGGTCAGAACAACGGAGGCGTGCTGGCTCTGGTCGACGACGGCGCCAGGTCAATTATGGAAGTCGGTCAGGGCGACCGAGGTGAAGGTATCGGCGAGGATCGCCATGCTGCTAGTCTCTAGCACTACTTTGGCAGGTTGAAGGAACCGACTGGAATCGTCGTTGATTCGCGTGTCAGTATGGGCTGACAGGTTGAGCGACGATGGCGGTGGACGCGAACTGGCGGGATGATCTGGAGCGATGGCTCGACCCGTTTCTGGTGGGGCTTTCGCATCCAGCGCGGCGCAGGATGTGTCCACTCTACATTGCTGGGCTGATTGGACCGGGCGACCGCAAGAGCATCCAGCCGATGGCAGCTCGTGCTGGCGATGTCGGCTACGATCAGCTTCATCATTTTGTCGCGGCTGGGGTTTGGGACAGCGTTCCGCTTGAGGCGACCTTGCTGAAGGAAGCGGATCGCTTGGTTGGCGACCGCGCAGGTTTTCTGGTCATCGACGACACGGCGTTGCCGAAGAAGGGGCGCCACTCGGTTGGGGTCGCGCCTCAATATGCGTCGTCGCTCGGCAAGACATCCAACTGCCAGTCGCTGGTGTCGGTGACGCTGGCGTCGCGCGAGGTGCCCGTGATGGTGGGTCTTCGGCTCTTCCTTCCCGAGACCTGGACCGATGATCCCGAGCGCATGACGCGTGCCCAGGTCCCTGCGGATCGCCAACAGGCGCGCACAAAGCCGGAGATCGCGATCGAGGAGATCGATCGCGTCGTCGCCTCCGGAGCCAGGTTCGGTTGCGTGCTGGCCGATGCGGGATACGGGTCGAGCAGCTCGTTCCGCCAGGCGTTGAGCGAACGCGGTCTGTTCTGGGCGGTTGGACTGTCGCGACGCCAGACCGCCTATCCGGCCGACGTTGCCCTGGTCTTCCCTGTCGCCAAGACCGGCAGGCGGCGCCAGTATCATATGCCCGATCAGCCAGCGATCTCTGCTGAGGCAATGATGGCCGGTGAGAAATGGCGCAAGATCAGCTGGCGTCGCGGCACCAAAGGTCGGCTGACCTGCCTGTTTGCTGCCCGCCGCGTCCGCCTCGCGGAAGGGCATAAACACCGGATGCTCGACAATCGAATGCAGCGCATGCCCGGCGACGAGGTGTGGCTCGTCGGTGAGCGCCGATCGACCGGGGAACAGAAATACTACGTGTCCAACTTATCGACCGACGCCACGCTCAAGATGCTCGCCGCGACGATCAAGGCGAGATGGATTTGCGAACAGGCGCATCAGCAGCTCAAGGAAGAGCTCGGCCTCGACCACTTCGAAGGGAGATCATGGACCGGATTACACCGACACGCCCTTATGACAATGATCGCCTACGCCTTCCTTCAAACCCGCCGCCTCAAGGCAGCGGGGCGGAAAAAAAAGAGTCGGCGGGCCACCGCCGCAACCGAGCATGCCCGCGATCAGACAGGCCATTCTCGACCTCTTCGCACGTCCGCCGCCGTTGCGATGCCCTCACTGTGAAATGCCCCTCGTGAGCATCGTTGATCCCAATGTGCCAAAGTAGTGCTAGTGCTGGGTTTGGGTGGACAATAGCCAGACTGGCCAGAATAGCCAAGGATCTGCCGTACCCGTTGGTGCGCACATAGGCCGTCAGTCGGTGTCATCCTTGGTGTCCATGAAGACGCACAGGATCGAGGGCTTGGCCGGATCGTCCAGTCTGCGGGTATCGGCCACAAACTTGCCGCCCCGCCCGATGCCGATGAAGTCGAACGTCGGAGACCGGCCGCGATCGGCGTTGGCGATCGTTGTCCCCTTGTCGTGGTACTGGATGTCGACAAAGCGGGCGGGACCGCCATGGGTATTCGCCCCGAAGTAGATGGTGAGTCGTCTGCCCTCGGTCGTCTTCGCGCTGATCGTAAAGCCGCCATCGGGCACGTCGACCGGCAGCGTCGGCACGTCGTTGAACCGCGCAAAGCCGCAGCTTTGCGCATCGGTCGCGGTCATTACCGGCAGTTGGGTAATATCGCTCATAAATCGTTCCTATCAGTGTTGCCATAACCGGCGGTGAACAGGGGAAGTTTGGGGACGGGCAGGACCAGCACCTTCGGATATGGTCGCGTCGGCAGCTTCGCGCCGATGCGGCGTGCACGACGGGTGATCGCGAACGCATAGGCATGGAGGCCGGGATGTTTCGCGCGCAGCAGCACGTGCGTGCGTGACAGTCGATCGAGCCAGACAGGCAGTGGCTCCGAGATCATCGGTCGCGGTGCCCCGGCGGTGACGAGCTGGTCGACTGCCCCCGATGCGCCTCGTTCGCCGAGGCGGATCTTCGAGAGCGTACGCCCCGATATCGGGGTATCGCCCACCCGGTAGCCGGTGCGTGCCGGCATCTGTCCCCGGTATGCACTCGACATCGCGGCGTAGATCTGGCCGATGTGACCAGCAGTGGGATCCGAATAGGATACTATGGCCTCGATGCCGGGCTTTTCGGCGCAAAGGCAGCGCAGCGCGCGGGAGAGGAAGAAGGTTTCGCCATTGCCGGCAACGTCATCGGTGAGGATGAACCGGGCGAGCATCGTGCCGCTGGCAGCCGCGAGCCCGGTATGCCGGGTGATGACCGCATTGGTCGACGGCACCGCGAACACGGCTACGCCGACTAGGGCGCTGGTCTTGCCCGGTCCCGGCCCGAAGAGCCCGACGGCAAGCTGCGCGGCCGGGTAGCGGGGCAGGTAATGATGTCGCTCGATGAACGCGGGCGCGGTATGCGCCTTGATCGTGGCGACCGAGAAGCGCGACGGCGTGATGACCGAGAGATCATCGACATAGCGCGCGCGGCGTTCGCGCCAGCGCTGGCTGCGGGTGGTGAGCATCGAGCGGAGCCTCCTTGGCCTCGCCCGACGCTCCCCCCTCTCCTCCTGAGCGTCAGGCCGCGATCGTCAGCGGTAATGTGTCGCGTTCGGCGCCGACCGCCTCGATGCGTGCCTGGCTGTATTGATGTCGTCCCAGGCAGCGTTCGGCCTCCTCGCGGCTGTCGGCGACCCGCTGAAGCTCGTCACTGCCCGCGAAGTGGGTAAGCACCAGATACTGTCCCGGTTGCGGCACACTCTCGACCGTGAAAGTGAGCGCACTGCCGATGCTGAAGCTGCGATACACCTTCATGACGATCACGGCGCGACTGCCGATGTCACCTTCATGCAGTGTGAAGCCGTGTGGCGACTTCGCGGTCAGCCTGCCGCTGCTATTGCTGTTCTTCCAGGTCGAGAGCTTTTTATTGAACCGCTCGGGCGGCCTCGGTGTCCCATCGCTGAAGCGGACGATCGCGCCAAGTGGCACGGTCTCATAGATGATACGGGCGGTGTCGGTCATGATATGCTCCTGTTGTCGGCCGGGGCGGCGTTGTGTGTCGACTACCCCTCACCGGCCGATCCCCCTCTCCCCCTTCCCTCCTGAGCGTCAGGTCGCCATCAGCTCCTCGAACCGGGGGATGACGTCAGTGGGTGTCGGATAGCGGTTCTCGAGACGGAGCCGTGTCAGGATCGTCGTGCGTACGTCCGCGATGATGCTAGCCTCGGCGATGCTCGGCGCGCGGGGCGGCCAACCTTTCACGAAACGCAAAGCGGGTGGCATTGACGCCTCCAGGATGCGTCTCATCCGGCGCCTCGCGCTTGGCGCGCTCGAGATCGCGCGCCATTGATGCCGGGAGCAAGCGCGGCGCGACATCGCCGAGCAAACGCGCGGGTTGGAACGAGAAGGTGGAAGACGCCTCCATGCCGATCAGATGCAGATAATGCTCGATATTGGCGGGCGCGCTCGTGGCGGCGGTCAGGTCGCCGAGCGGGGCGAGGACGCAGAACCTGCAGGAAAGCCGGGTCGAGCTATAGCGCCGATAGGCTTCATGGAGCGGCAGATGATGACGTTTATGGCAGTCAAAGACCTCGGCCGTGGTCCAGTCGGCGATCGGGTGTCAGGTGAGCATGGTCGTTCCGTATTTGTTGCCGGTGCGCGCGAAGCGTTCATCCACCTTGGCGGTCGGTGTCATCGCACGCGATGCGCTTTCCTCGCGACGGATACCGATGACCGAGACGATCGTCTCGCCGCGATAATCGCGGGCAAGGCGCGGGCCAATGACTTGCGCCTCGAATTCTGACGTAAAGAATCTGAGCGCACTCGATGACCAGGGGCCGATCAGGCAATAGGTCTCAAGCGCCTCGTAGCGCGCCTTGCCGTTTGTGAAGCGCTGCTCCCAGCGATCGACCATATTGCCGGCGCGGCGCCGAACAACGACGAGCGGCAGTCCAAGCATACTGGCGATGCGCTCGACCCTGGCAGGCGTGGTTGCCCATTCGGCGCGGCCGATATCAGCGTGGATGGCGATCCTCTGGTCGCGCCGGTGACCGCGGGCATCGAGATGGTGCGTTGCGGCGAACGCCGCCGCGGTGCTGTCCTTGCCGCCCGACAGGCTGAACGCGAACCATGCGCCTTCCTCGATCGCGCGCTCGATACGTGGATCGTGCGCGACATCGAAGCGAACGTCAGCCCGCTCGACAGTTGCAGCCATGGCTGTACGCGCGTTCATGAGGCTGCCGCGCACGCATTGAACATCGTCAGATACCAGTCGATCGCCGGTGCGATGGTCAGATCGACTTGTTCGATCAGCGCCTCGATCGAGGGCGCGGTGAGGTGAGCCGCTGATGAAGCCAGGATCGACCGGTTATGCCCGCAGATGCGGCCGCCATAGGTTACCCAGAGGATCGCGCGGTGCCCAATCTTGCGATGTGGCTTGCGATCATTCTCGCACCAGAATAGCCGTAACTCGATGTGAAGCTGCCGCTGGTCATGATCGTCCGGGGTACAGCGGCGCATCATTACCGATGCGCCGTTTCTCGTCGATTGCAGGACATTGCCCTTCCACCACCTGTGTTCGAGCGGGCGAGCTTGCCAGTCATGACCTGGCACGGCGTAGGATCTGGCCATATGCGCGCCGATAGCGGTGAAATCGGGTTGGATGCGCCTCGCCAGCCTGTCGCGCACGGTCATGCGGCACCTACGTTGGTCGTCAGTCCGACATCATCCGAGGTGAGCGCTGAATGACCGCTTGCATAGTGGCGATAGCTGCCGATCAGATCGTCGACGTCGGTATGTACCTGACGGTCGTCATGATCGGCCTCGGCGGTAAAAATGATCGGGACGCGATCGGCGGTCATCTCGGGGTAAAGCGCGCGGATGATCGTCGCCTCGAGACGCCGGGCGACCGCGAGGATGTCCAATCCATGCTCGTGTTTGGCCAGGCTCGGCGCCATGCGCAAGAACGCCATCGGCGCGATGATCTCGCTCAGGCGCGCATAGAGCGCGCCGCGAAAGCCGAAATTCGAGCGGTAGTGAATGAGGTGCTGCCGCTCGAGCGAGATCTGATCGAAGGGGACGAGGACGCGGTACTCGAAGAGCGGGCGCACGCCGGAAATACGCTTGCGCGTGACAAGGATCTGCATTGGATATTCCTTTCAGGCGAAAAGGAGGATCGGGCGGACAGCCGGATCAGGCGAATAGCCTGGTCGGCTCGGGCAAAGAGCGTCTGAGGGTGAGTTCGCGGGCGAGGCGGTCGGCGAAGCGGTCGGGAGCCAGCAGGTCGCGCACCGACGCGAAGTGGTTGCGCTCGCCGGTATAGTCGTTGCGTGAGCGCACGCGTCGGTACATCACCTCGCGGTCGGGACCCATGCTGCCAAGCGAAAGCTGAACGTACACCTCGTCACTGTGGAGCGTGATTTCACCGGAGACAGCGATTCCGCCACGGTTCGAGCGAAGATCATAGTCGCTGGCACCAAGCCCGAGCTCGTCGGCGAGCCGCTTCATCGCGCGCTTGCCGTCGGCGTGAAACTGTCGCTTGGCGTCCTCGTCATGGGAGACGCCGCGAATGGCGAGGACG
Source organism: Sphingomonas sp. (assembly GCA_965217805.1). Lineage (GTDB taxonomy): Bacteria > Pseudomonadota > Alphaproteobacteria > Sphingomonadales > Sphingomonadaceae > Sphingomonas. The sequence continues at coordinate 57,072 of CBDCJJ010000006.1, forward strand.
AGGAGTGCGGGGTTGCGCTTGATCTCGGCGATCGCGTCAATGCACTGCCGGCGCAGCTGAATGGCAGCCGGGCGATCGGCGGTCGCGATGCTGCCCAGATGGCGGGCAAGCAGGACGACGGCTGCATCGGTCTCGGCGTTGGTGCCGGAATTGCGGCAATCGTCGATCGCGGTGACCAGCGCAAAGAGTGCGTTCGTGATCGTGTTGAGCGCGCTCGGGTCGAGCGCCTGATTGTGACGGAACGCCACGTCGTAGGATTTGACGGTGGACATGGGACGGCTCCTCGAAGGGTCTAAAGCGCATTTCCTTGCGCTCAAGCCGCCTCCCGCCCCCTTCCCTCCTGGCCGTCCCGGGTTCGCCGTCAGGTGTAGCCGGGCGTGGCTGACCCGGCTGTCAGGCGATGCCGTAGCGCGCCAGGTGCTCCCAACATGTCTCGAGCGCGTCATCGAGCGTGCGGGCACTGCCAAGCGGACAGATAATGTGGTGGCGGTAGCCAAGGCGGAACTCGTGCGCCTCGATGTCGATGACGTCTCCGGTTATATCGAGGCGTCCCGTGAAATCGCAGCGGCATGATCGTTGAAGGCGGCCGGCATAAAGGCCAGTCGATAAGGGGGCGTAAAGGCCGATACGCCGATCGCGCTCCGCACGGACGGCGCGCTCGGTTGCGATCTGATGCAGGAGCCGGTCGACATCACCGGCTTCACGCGGATAGGCGGTACGCACGTTCGCAATCATCCTCGTTTGGGCCAGCGTCGCGGTCCCGTCGATCCGCTTGCGCTCGAGGGCCAGAGTTACGCAGCGCACTGCCTCGAAATGATCGACATAGTGGGTCTCGCGCGCCTGCGACCCATCATCGTAGAGAACAGGTGGCTGGAAGCCCGCATCGCTCCAGCGGCGCAAGCCCTGCTCGATCGCGGCGACATAGGCGCATGCGACCGCATTGGAATCGTCGTAGCGCGCGATCAATTCCAGGTAATTGCCGAAGTCATGGCCTTGCGGCTCCCTGCGTAGCGTCACGCCGGCAGGCGGCACGCCTTGACGGGCAACTAGCGCGGCGCGGTAGGTTTTGGTCTCAGGGCTGGCATAGCGGCTGTATTGCGGGGAGACGCCGACCTGCGCGCACCGCTCTTCACTCGATACGCAGCCGATATAGGCGATCTGCTGCGACGTCTGCCGGAGCATCACACGAGACGTTCCATGGGACATGGGGGCGCTCCTCAGCCGGGTTTAACACCGGCACCCCACCCTCTTTTCTCCCTGCGTCCCAGCAGCGAATGGCAACATGAAAAAAGCGCCCCGTCCGGTTATGGGGCGGGGCGCTATAGGGTCGGGGTAAAGGGGAGGCTTTACCGCGTTTCAAATGGGTCTTCAGGCGGCGTTCGCAACCGTCATGACCGTATAGTCGTTTGCGATCGACTCGATCTCCTCTTCCTGTTCGTCTGCCGGATCGGGGCGTCGCCCGGCGAGCGTCATCAGATAGGTCGCTGCCTGATCGGCCTTCGAGGCGACGGTCAGGATCGCGCGGTTGTCTGCCTTCAGAACACGCAACCAGTGCGCAAGGTAGCTGGCGTGATCGTCCAGATGATCGACGGGGAGTGCAAGTTCAGAGCCGATTATTGCAGAGGTAAGTTCGGCTGTGAGTTCTTCGACCGCATAGGCATCATCGCCGAACCTTTTGCCGAACTCTCGGTCGAGGCGCTTCGCGTTCCCGGACCAATGCGCAAGTTCGTGGGTTCGTGTGGCGCTGTACGTGTTGAAGTCAATGAACGCGTCGACAGGTGGTAGCTGAATATGATCCGTCGCGCGAGAGTAATACGCGGCATCACCGCCATGGCGGGTATCGGCCGGCACAGCTTCGAAAAATTTCATCACCTCGGCGACGTGCGCTTCATTGCTGTCGCCGTTCGGCTTCGTCAGTGGCGCGGGGTAGTAACGCTCGGGCAGGCCGTCGATCTGCGAACAGTTGAACACCGGGTAGGACCGCAGCACCATGCGCTTCTCGTCGCGCTCGACGCCGGTCGCATCGGTCGTGGTCTTGCCGTAGCTTTTGTAGAAGATGGCGATGGTCGACTTCTCACCGCGACGGACCTGGCCTCCGAGTTCGCTAGATTGGCGGTAGGTCATCCAATAGGGCGAGGCAAAGCCCATCATGTCGGCGACCAGCCAGAGCCAGAAGATGTTACCGCCCTTGTAGGGCGTGCCACAGGCGCGAAGCGGCCGGCTCGGCGCGATGCCGGCCCAGGACTTCTTCCAGGGGCGGGTGCCTGCCTCCAGGCGCGCGATGATCGCATCGGTGATGATTTGCGCGGGTGACGGAATATCGGCGCGCACTGCATTGCGCTTGGTTGTCCTAGCCATGAGAGGTGCTTTCCGGGTGACGGCCGGACGCTCTATTGCGCCGGTTCGCCTGCCCGCTTCCCCTCTCCTCTCTATGGGGTCCGGATGACCTGGCTGACCTTCTTGGCGTCGTAAGCAGCGAGCCACCTGGTCTTGATTTTTGCGTATAGTCCGTTCGATAACAAGTCGTAGACGATTGTTGCCGGGTCCCTGCCCACGATCGGCGTGATGGTCGAGACATCGGTCCAGTTGAATCTGTTTGCCAAGGTGACGACTACCCACTAGCGCTCGCCGTCAAGTCCAAGGCGTTTCTTGACGCAGCGGTGATTTCGACCGCGTAGCGCATGTCTGTCGGCTAGCTGTGCGTGATCGGAAGGGCAGAAACCTCTACATGAGCGTGCTTGTCCTTCGCGGCCAACAGCAAGGCGCAAGGCGATCCTTGCTACCCTGCTCTCGATCCCTGTCGGCCTGATGCCTCCAAAGGAAATCATATCTGAATATTATCCCTGGGACTGGAGGTGGTTTCATCATCGGTTATTCCTTGAGTTCGTGGTCGAACGCCTTTGCCTCTGGTGACGCGTTTGAAGCCGCGACGAGCGCGGTCTTCATCGGTGAAATCTTCGATAATGAGAGACCGGCGATCACTGCGTTTGAGGCGGTCATATTCAGCGATCGACATGAGGACGAGACTGTCGCGGCCATGATGTGTGATCTTGATCGGGCCTTGCAGCGCTTCGCGGCCGAAGCGGCCGACCGCCTTTTGATAGTCCACGGATGATATGCTTTGCTCGGGCATATCGCTTCTCCTGATTTCTCCATAATACGGATTATCCATGTAAATCTCAATACTTCTACGTCGATCGTCTCATCCAATCCCGATCAGCCAATTCCAGTCAGCCAATCAGGGCTGCGATGATTTCATCGGCGCGGTCGACGGGGATGAACGCACGCGTCTTGTAGGCAACAATCTCGGTGAAGACGCCGAGCGACTTCCAGGCCGCCAGCCGTGTCGGCGAATAGTCCTTGATCTCGATGCGCTGCGTGCCGTTGACGAGACTGAGCATCAGCTTGGCATCGCCGAGTGCTGGCACGACGATTCCGTTGCGCGTTCGCGCGGCGGTCACGATCTCGCCGACCGATAGCGTGAAGTTGACATCGACGCCCATGACTTCCGCCAGTTTGGCGACATGACGCGCGGGGACGATGCGCCCGAGCATCGCCTGACCATCGGTGCTTGTGACGCGCCAGACCTGGACCGAGTCCTCAGGCAACTTATCCCAGACCGGCAGGAGAAGCCCTGTCGCAAGGTGAATCGTCTCGATGTCGATTGTGTCGTTGGCGATCTCGACCTCGGCGTCCCACAGCTCTGTAAAGGTTGCTGTGTCGCAGTGCTTCCAGTGGCTCTCGAAGAGCTGGTGCTCGCGGATGCGCTCCGCCCCGGTCGGGCGGACCAGCTGATACATCCGGATCGTCTCACCGTCGTCGGTCGTGATCGAGTAGGAGGGCACACGCAGCGCGACCTTGCCCGAGCGGCCGTTCTTCAGCCGGATGATCTGATCCGTGCCGTCCCAGATCTTCATCAGCCTCTCGAAGCTCGTCGTTCGCCGCCTGCGGTGAAGCTCCAGACGAACCAGTTTAGTTTCAGCGCCGGTATGTTGGTCGGTACGCAGTACATGCTCGTCCTGGACGATCATCTGTTCAGCCGTAATCGTCTCGACACCGACATCGAGCGTGCCCGCCTCGCGCGCGGCCTCAACACGCGCTTCGATCAGCCCCAGATACTCCTCGAAGATCGCGTCTTGCACGCCGATGCGCAGCGCCAGCAGCCGGTTCAGCCAACGCTGGATGGGCGGCAGCCTCTCAAGGAGTACGCCTGAGTCCTTTTCGCAGATGACAAGGGCAGTCATCCGGCAGAAGTCCTCCAATGTGACCGATGTCAGCTTGCCCTGATGGAGCAGGAGATACCATTGGTTCAGCGCCTCCATTGCATAGCCTGATTCCAGATTGTCGGCCGGGTTGAACAGATTCTGTCCGCCTGTCTGGCGCTGGCCACGTGTCAGAGCGCCCAGACTGTCGAGACGTCGCGCAATGGTGGAGATGAACCGGCGCTCCCCCTTGCAGTTCGTATTGCAAGGCCGAAATACCGGCGCGGTCGCCTGATTGGTGCGGTTGGTGCGTCCCAGCCCCTGGATCGCCTCGGCTGCTTTCCAGCCGGGCTCGAGCAGGAAATGCGTGCGGCGTAAGCTCGCGCTCTTCGAGCCGAGATCGGCGTGATAGCTGCGCCCCGTCCCGCCCGCATCGCTGAACACGAGGATACGCTTGGTTGCGTCCATGAACGCGGAGGTCTCGACGAGGTTAGTACGGGCCGAGCGGGTCTCTAGTTTTTGCGTCCCGTCCGTGTCCCAGACCAGCCGCTTGGTGCGCCCCGTCACCTCGGCGACTTGCGTCGTGCCGAACCGGCGCAATATCTCGTCCAGCGCGGACGAAACGGCGGGCATCGCGCACAGCGTCTCGACCAGTGTGTCGCGGCGCGAGAGCGCTTCCTGGCTGTGGACGAGATTGCCCTGGTCATCAATCATCGGCTCGGAGCGGACATTGCCGCCCTCATCGACATAGGTCTGCATCTGCACGGTCGGAAACGCGTTCGTCAGATAGTCGATGCAATATTCGCGCGGCGACAGCTCGATATCGAGATTGGCGCGATCCTCGGCCGAGAGTTCGGCGAGGCGTCTTCCCAGCATCGCCTCAGCGGTCGTGACCAGCTGGATGACGACGGCGTTGCCGGCCGCCAATTCGCGCTCGATCTCGGCGATGAGCGTCGGCAGCTTCATCGAGATGAGGAGCTGGCCGAAGAAACGCTGCTTGGAAGACTCGAAGCGTGACAGCGCGGAGTTGCGCGCGTGCGCGTTCAAGGTCGCGTCCTCGACTACATCGACGATGTTGGTCGTCTCGAGCGCTGCCTCCAGGTTCTGGTGGATGATTGCCCAGGCGTCGGCATAAGCGTCGTAGATCTCGATCTGCGGCGCCGTCAGCCTGTGTTCGAGCATGTCATATTCGACACCGGCGAACGACAGAGCGCGTGCAGTGTAGAGGCCTTGCGCCTTCAGGTCGCGAGCGACCAGCTCCATCGCCGCGATCCCGCCATCGGTCATCTTGGACATGAACGCTTCGCGGGTCTCGAACGCGGTCGACGGTCCCCACAGTCCGAGCCGGCTGGCGTAGCAGAGGTTGGCGATGTCGGTCGCGCCGGTCGCCGACACATAGAGGATGCGCGCGCGGGGAAGCCGGTTCTGCAGGCGTACGCCAGCAAGACCCTGTTCGGAGCCCTTCTGGGTCCCAAAGCTGGTCTCGGTGCCGGCCGCATTTGCCATCGCGTGCGCTTCGTCGAAGACGATCATTCCGTCATGCTCGTCGCCCAGCCAGGCGAGGATCTGCTGAAGTCGCGAGGCCTCGTCGTGGCGCTGCGAGCGTAGCGTCGCATAGGTGACGAACAGGATGCCGTCGTTCATCGTGATGCTCGTCCCAATCGGGAAGGCATCAAGCGGCTGGATGTCGAGTGCGACGCCGCCCAGCGCGGACCAGTCGCGCCGTGCGTCTTCGAGCAAAGCTGTGGTCTTGGAGACCCAGAGCGCCTTGCGTCGGCCCTGAGACCAATTGTCGAAGATGATGGCGGCCACCTGCCGCCCCTTCCCTGCCCCGGTCCCGTCGCCGAGGAAATAGCCCTGGCGGTAGGCGGACCCCTCGGTGTGTTCCTCGAGGATCGTGCCCGCTTCGTTGGGGTTGAAGCGCCCGGCGAGATCGCACGCATATGCTTGTCCTGCATGGATGACGGTTTCCAGCTGCGCGTCGGACAGCGCGGCCGCGGCGCTGGGTGGCAGGACCGGCTGATAGGTGGGGACAGGTGGCAGGATCGACGCCATCGCGATCGACTCAACCAGCGGTGTCGGATGCGCCGACGCGCCGCCGATAGTGAGCCGCGCAACCCGGTAGGGCACATAGATGCCCACGGGTGCCTCGGCCGCGCGTGGTTCGGCGAGGACGGTATAGCCGAGCGGCTTGGCCTGGGTGTCGGCGACGGTCACCGTCTTCGGCACGAGTGCAGGTCGTGCGCCGGTGCGGCCGAACAGGCCGCCGGCAGGACGCCGTGCCGGCAGTGCCGGCCTGCGGGTCATGAGCGCGCTGGCGGTCGCGGGCCTGATCGGCTGGGTCTTGCCGGTCGCCGGGCGGATGCGTTCAAAGGCGTCGACGATCGCCGGCGCCTCGGCGAGGTCGCTGGTCTCGACACGCTGGGTCGCACGGTCACTATCGCGGTCGTAGATCAGGATGCGAACGTCGATGCCGGTTCCATGCTTGGCGAACGCACCGCCCTCTATCAGCATATCGAGCCGGGGTGCGACGATCTTGCTGACAGCAGCGTAGCCGTCACGACCGCTGCGGCCGGGCGCGAACCAAGCGGGCATGATAGCGACGCAGCGGCCCATCGGTGCGAGGCGCTTCAAGGCGGAGCGCAGATGCCGCGCGCCGGCATGGGCGTCGTCGCCGCGCGTTTCGCTGCGGCTGAACGGCGGGTTCATCAACACCGTCAAGGGTTTGCTCGCGTTTCCCAGCAAATCGTCGATGAACTCGGCATCATGCGTGGTGACGGTGGTGTTGAAGACCGCGCGGAGCAGGCCGGCGCGCCTGGCGTCGATCTCGTTCAAGGTGAGCCTGGCGCCGATGCGGGCAATCCAGGCGGCGAGCATGCCGGTGCCGGCCGATGGCTCGAGGACGGTATCGCTCGCTTGCGCCTTGGTTGCGCAAGCGGCGATATAGGCGAGCGGCAGCGGCGTCGAGAATTGCTGGCGCGCGACCTGTTCCTCGGAGCGATAGCTCTGCTTGGGCAGGAGCTTTGCGATACTTTCCAGTCGTTCAAGCAGCGCCACGCCGGTGATGTCGGCTTTGAGGTCGCGGATCACGATTGCCTGTGCCGCCTCGAGCGCGTCATAGGCATCGCGCATCGACCAGGCGCCGGTGGCATCGGTCGCGCCGTGCTGGCCGGTCATCATCATCGACAGGGACTGCCGGGTGACGGCAGTACCAGCACTGATCGCGCTAGCGATTGTCCCGGCAACCTTGACGAGCGAGGCCAGCTTGTCGCCGGTGGGGTCGGGCAGGTCGAATATGTCGTGCGCCAAACTAGCCATGGTGCTTCTCCGCTCGGGCCTTATTGCCCTTGCCCACTTCCCCTTCCTCTCTTCTCCGGCTCGCCCCGGGTGCGCCTCGATGTCGCCGTCAATCGTGCGCGTCGGTGGTGACGTCATGGTCGACAAAAAAGGGGCTCCGACGACCGGTAAAGGTTGTGGAAGCCCCAGGTACGGAGAACGCGGGTTTAGAGGATCAGGCTGCGACACACATCCCGTCGTCGTCGGCGACGTCCAATCCGACGATCAGGCCGTCGTCCTCGGACGGGGCTTCGTCTTGCGACGAGGTGTCATCTTCGGCCACGGCATCGTCGCCGTCCGATAGCGCACCATCATCATCGGTCGCCGTCTCATCGTCCCCGGCGACGGCTGCGAGGCTGAACGCCATGCTGGGCGGCACCCAGGCGAGCGCGGCCGTCTTCGTCTCGGCCTCGACGATGGTGTCGCCGGCGAACAGCTTCTCGGCAGCGGCAGCCAGGTCCGCCTTCTTGGACGCACCGTAGCGGGCCGCCAGTTCGGTCCCTCCGACCTCGGTGAACGCGCCCAAGACCATCGTCTTCGATACGCGGTCGAAGTAATTGGCCGCGGTCGGACGCCACCATGCGGCGCTGTCGATGCCGAGCGTCGCGCCGATATGGTCGGTGAACCTCGCACCCGCCTGTCCGTGAGGCACCGGCTCGAGCGTCCGCGCGATCGTCCATCCCAGCCATGCGGCCCGAACGTCTTCGTCCATCTGTGTGAACGCATCGAACCGCTCAATCGCAGTCTCCGCAGTCGTCCAGCTATCGTCGAGCGCTTCCTCGAGCTTTGTCCAGCCATCGGCCGCTTGCGTACAACTCTTGAAGTCCGGCAACCGGGACTGGGGCGCCTCGGCGCGCAAGGTCGAGGGAAGCTGGCTGGTATAGTAATTATACCGAGCATTTCTGCGTTGCCAGCCGGCATCGACCATCATGAACGTCCCCAGGATTAAAGCGAAGTGCGGATCGCTGGCGACGTGCAGCGCTACCAGTTCGGTCTTCTGATAGGCCAGCTCGTCCGCCAGCCGCTGGGTGATCCCTGACTTCTCGGGGGCCTCGGCGACCGGACGGGCGACCGCTCCGCTGTCCCCGCTAGCCCCGTCACCATCTTCGCCAGTACCGGTTTCGTCGATCGGTGCCGGCGCTGCATAGGCCTCATGGTGAAGGTAGCATTTGCCGTCCGAGTCGAGGAACACGAAGGCGATCGCACCAGCCTTCTGCTCGTCGCTCAGGACCGTCGCCGGCGCTTCCAGCCGGTTGCGCTCGGCCTCGAGGGTTTCGAACAACTCGGCATCCTCATCCGTCATGCCTTCGGACTCGTCATCCGCTTCCATCGCCTCGAGTTGCACCTCGATCTCAGTGATCCGGGTGGCGTCGGCGTCGCTGACCCCGGGTGTCTCGCCCTCCAGCGTGTCGAGGTCGCGTGTCGCGGTCCAGATGTCACGCTGGCTCTCGAGAATGCGGACTTCGCCGTAGCCGTTGGTAGTCTTGGTGGTTTCGGCGATCTCGCCGAGCCGGGCTGCCGCAAGCGTGTCGAGCAGTTCACGGTCGAGCCACGTCTCCTCGGCTGCGTCCGAGAACAGATCACGTGCGATCCTGCCGCCTGCCGCCTGATACGCCTCGCTTCCGACCAGCAGTGCCTTGGGGTGCGTGCCCCGATAGCCGCCATCCGTCATCATCCGCCTGATGGTAGTCGCATTGCAGCCGTAGCCGCTAGTGTCGCCCATCTGCTCGAATACGACCGCCTGCCGTTCGGTATCGCTGGTCGATGCATAGGCCATTGCGAAGTCAAGCGTGATCTTGCCGTCACGAAGTGCCGTAAACACCGGCTCGGCCAGGCTGGCGAGGCGCAGGCGCCCTGCGACAAATCGTTCGGTGACGCCGAACCGCTTGGCGACATCGGCGATCGTCGCGTGGCCCCGGGTCATCAGATGCTGGAACGCGATGCACTCATCGGCCGCGCCCATTCCAAGACGCTGGAAGTTCTCGACCAGGCTTGCCTCCTGGGCATCCTCCTTGTCGGTCATGACCAGCACGGGGACCGCGAAGTCGGCCGGAAGCTCCCCCAGCGCGATCGCGGCATGAACCTGGGTCAGGCGGCGACCGCCCGCGGTGATCTCATAGCGACCCTTCTTGCGCGGGACCGGTACGCCGACGAGGTTCTGGACGATGCCGCTGGCGACGATGCTCGCGCGCATCTGCGCGTTGGCGGCCTCGTCCTGCGTTTTGCGGACATTGAGCGGCGAGACGCTCAGCATCGAGGCGGCGATGGATATGATCTTTGTCATGGCTGGTCTCCGATTAGCCCCCGGCCGTCCCATCGACGCCGATCATGGGCATGGAGCGCACGTCACCCTTCTTCACTGGGCCCTCATCCGCTCCGCCTTTCTCCCCTTCCCCTCCCCTCCATGGAGGGCTGGCGTGCGCGGCCGGTCGTCAGGTCGCGGCGCATTGGGGAGGTGCGAGCCGGTCAAGGAGTGTGGTGTTCCAGTCGTCGCGGGTCGGCCATCTGGTCTCGATCGTGCGGCCCGGCTTTGCATACGCCTCCCGCGAGCGCGCGCTGGCGCGATGTCCCGCCTGACCCATATCGGGCAGAATAATCAGCCGGGTGACGCTCGAAGGGATGGCGACGAGCGACATGCGCTCGTTGCCCATGGTCGCCCAGACCGGTATACCATGCAGGATCATCGCGGCGATCGCGGTTTCGGTGCCCTCGGCGATGCCGAGCGTTTCGGTGACGGGCGCAAGACGAATTGCGCCCTCGCCCGGCGTCCCGAGCGCCAGTTTGGCCTTGTCGAGATCGCGCGCCCTGGTGTGCCGGGTCGTATCGAGGAACGTGCGCTGGATGCCGACCAGGCCGCGTTCGTCACGCACCGCGGCGATCATCGCCGGGCGTCGGCGCAGGCCTTGCGGCGTGCCGATCGGGGTGCCCGCGAGAAAGCGCAGCGCGTCCGACCAGGGACCAGAGAGGCCCCGCTCTTGCAGATAGCGCTCGGCGGGCGAGCCTTTTAGCGCGCGGGCCTGATCCCAGATGTCGCGCGCGCGGGTCTGGCGCCACGCCTCACTGGCGGTGTCGGTCTGATCCTGTCGCGGTGCCGAATGGATATAGCTTTGGCCCAGGACATGCGCGGCGCGGATCGCCCGGATGATGTCGACGGGATCGCAGCCCGCAAAGCATTTGAAGAGCAGGCTCGAATGGCCGACCCTCACCGACAAGCTCGGATCCTTGTCAGTGTGCGCCGGGCAACGGCACATGCCGCCTCTGGCGCTCCATTTGCCACCAAAGGCGATGACAATCGCGGCACCTTGCGACTGAAGAGCGAAATGCGTGGTCATATCCTGACTCCCCTCAATGATCCTACGCCAGTGTTCCTCTCTCCATCTCCCTGACGGAACAGTTCGTCGCAGCGCTTACTGGCGGTGGCGCACCGCGCATTGACGGTCGTCAGGCTTGAGCGCTGTAAACGATTCATGGTCAGGAGCATCGCTCTCGCGTCTGCAATCATACTGGCGATGGCCGGCGCCTCGGCGCACGCCCAGGAAGCGCGGGTCAAGGTGTTCGGCCCGGTGTCGGATGGCACGATCGAGCAAGCGAACGGGACGGTCCAGCGCGCATCGAGCGGGTTCACGCTTTATGAAATGAACCAGTGGAAGCCGGTCGCCCAGCAAACACTCAGATCGGCCGAGATTGCACATACGATGGCAGCGCCCGTACCCGTCCAGCCGTCGGTGCCGGATGCGGTCGAGGCATCGATGATGCAGGCGTTAATCCAGATGCAGGGACCAGGCGTTCAGTCGGCGCGCGCCATACCTTCCTCACCGATGGCCGGGTTCGATATCTGCCGTTCAGTTGCGCCGCTTCCAATGGCGGGGCTATCGTTGAAAGCCAAAGTGGCAAGACAATTATACTGGCCGATCGTCCGCGATGCAGAGTGCCGTTACCGCTTGCCGACCGGGCTGCTGGATAGCGTCGTTATCACGGAGTCCCGCTATCAAGTCGGTGCGATCAGCCCGGTTGGGGCTGCGGGCCTCGCACAGCTCATGCCGGGGACCGCACGCCAACTGGGCGTCACCAACCGGTTCAATCCTACCGCGAATATCGATGGCGGTGCGCGCTATCTGCGCGGATTGCTCGACGATTTCCGGTCAGTGCCGCTGGCAGTCGCGGCGTATAACGCGGGGCCGGGTGCGGTGCGGCGACATGGTCGCATCCCGATGAACCGGGAGACGCCGACCTATGTCGGACGGGTGCTCGGCTATTGGCAGGTTCATACCGCAAATGCTGGCCAACCGATCAGCGCGCGCGGGTTGGCGCAGGTGCTCGGGTTCTCACCTCTGTAGGCTGAGACCAAAAGCGACGACGATCACAATGGTGATCGGAAACGCCGCCAAATAGCGTTTCTGCCAGCGCCACCAGGTCTTCGGAATGAACAGGACCGCGCCCTTCAGGCTTGTCGCCGATCGCCCGGCACGCTCACCGATCATCTCGTAGCGACGGTGCCGACCGAGAGTGCCATGGCGAACTCGCAACAGATCGCGGTCGCGAGACAAATGGCAATCCAGTTCTGTAGTTCGACCCGACTCGGTTGCTGCATGACAAGTCTCTGGTCTTGCCGGGACAAGCAGCATAACGTCGAATTTGTCGATAGGCTCCCAACGGGAAGCTGCCACTACCGCGGTGCTGGGGCATTAATCGGTCTTTATTATTGCGTTGGTAACGACGCTCGTCATGCGTGTTTTGCGTCGCTCAATTCAGTGGAGTTTGACGATTAAGGCAATCCGGTCGTGGCTCCGTTCCAACCCGTTGGTAAACGTCTTACTTTGGCCGATACTTGCTACACTGATCGTCGGAGCCGTCGATTTTGGAGAGCCGGTCGAAACTATTTTGCGGGCTGGCAGAGACGCGTTGCGATCCCACGCCTCCGATGGCGCTGTTGCGGTCGTCAAGATCGACGACAAGTCCTTCGAGGCGTACCCTGATTGGGCAACACGTCGCGCGCGAACGGCTCAGATCGCCGATGCATTGTTTGCACTTGGTGCAAAGCGCATTGTCTTCAATACGGCCTTTAGCGAGCGCAGTAGCTTTGGGGATGATCGGGTACTTGCCGACCTTATGGCGCGTCATCCCCGCAGAATCATTCTCGGCGTAAAGATCGATTACGACCGATCGACGCATCAACAACAGCCTTTACTACCAATACCGGTTCTGCGTCGTGACGCTACGCTAGGCGTCTACAATCTATCACTACTTTGGCACATTGGGATCAACGATGCTCACGAGGGGCATTTCACAGTGAGGGCATCGCAACGGCGGCGGACGTGCGAAGAGGTCGAGAGTGGCCTGTCTGATCGCGGGCATGCTCGGTTGCGGCGGTGGCCCGCCGACTCTTTTTTTTCCGCCCCGCTGCCTTGAGGCGGCGGGTTTGAAGGAAGGCGTAGGCGATCATTGTCATAAGGGCGTGTCGGTGTAATCCGGTCCATGATCTCCCTTCGAAGTGGTCGAGGCCGAGCTCTTCCTTGAGCTGCTGATGCGCCTGTTCGCAAATCCATCTCGCCTTGATCGTCGCGGCGAGCATCTTGAGCGTGGCGTCGGTCGATAAGTTGGACACGTAGTATTTCTGTTCCCCGGTCGATCGGCGCTCACCGACGAGCCACACCTCGTCGCCGGGCATGCGCTGCATTCGATTGTCGAGCATCCGGTGTTTATGCCCTTCCGCGAGGCGGACGCGGCGGGCAGCAAACAGGCAGGTCAGCCGACCTTTGGTGCCGCGACGCCAGCTGATCTTGCGCCATTTCTCACCGGCCATCATTGCCTCAGCAGAGATCGCTGGCTGATCGGGCATATGATACTGGCGCCGCCTGCCGGTCTTGGCGACAGGGAAGACCAGGGCAACGTCGGCCGGATAGGCGGTCTGGCGTCGCGACAGTCCAACCGCCCAGAACAGACCGCGTTCGCTCAACGCCTGGCGGAACGAGCTGCTCGACCCGTATCCCGCATCGGCCAGCACGCAACCGAACCTGGCTCCGGAGGCGACGACGCGATCGATCTCCTCGATCGCGATCTCCGGCTTTGTGCGCGCCTGTTGGCGATCCGCAGGGACCTGGGCACGCGTCATGCGCTCGGGATCATCGGTCCAGGTCTCGGGAAGGAAGAGCCGAAGACCCACCATCACGGGCACCTCGCGCGACGCCAGCGTCACCGACACCAGCGACTGGCAGTTGGATGTCTTGCCGAGCGACGACGCATATTGAGGCGCGACCCCAACCGAGTGGCGCCCCTTCTTCGGCAACGCCGTGTCGTCGATGACCAGAAAACCTGCGCGGTCGCCAACCAAGCGATCCGCTTCCTTCAGCAAGGTCGCCTCAAGCGGAACGCTGTCCCAAACCCCAGCCGCGACAAAATGATGAAGCTGATCGTAGCCGACATCGCCAGCACGAGCTGCCATCGGCTGGATGCTCTTGCGGTCGCCCGGTCCAATCAGCCCAGCAATGTAGAGTGGACACATCCTGCGCCGCGCTGGATGCGAAAGCCCCACCAGAAACGGGTCGAGCCATCGCTCCAGATCATCCCGCCAGTTCGCGTCCACCGCCATCGTCGCTCAACCTGTCAGCCCATACTGACACGCGAATCAACGACGATTCCAGTCGGTTCCTTCAACCTGCCAAAGTAGTGCTATGGCGGGACATCATAGGCTATGAAAGCCTAGTCCCTGCTCAAATGATGGTGGGATCGACGGTATACCCATCTTTTGCTACGATCCTCTCAAATCGTAAATATGGCACAGTATCGCCTTTTCGTCCGGACTACTCGATTGAATTTCGTACGATACCAAGTATCAGTTTATTCCACGTCATGCACCGATTGCCTGACGCCAAGCTGGTCGGAGGCCGTGATATCATTGTCGGCACGACGGCGGATCGCCTGGGTGACACGAGGACGATTCCAAGACAAGGTGCCGCACCTGGAGCATTCCTTCACGCTATCGCTGCCGAGACGCTGCGGCACGGCGAACCCATAAATCTGGGATGGCTGCCAGCATTTGTATTTGCACTGATTACCGCTGTTGGATTAGCGTTGAACCGGAAGCGGAAGCACCGAGTTGTCATTGCAATACTGGGCTTTATACTATTACTATTTTTACCCGTTCTTCTCGATGCTCAAAATATCAATACCGATATATTCGCGGCTTTGACGTTGCTCGCAACTGTCGCGGTTAGGATAAATTGGATCACCCGGCGTACACTGAACCGGTTGACCAATTTGCCGACACTTGACTCACTGGATTCGACTCTTTTCACCGGGCTCACTGTCCTCGGGTTCAAACTGACGAACTATGGTGATCTTCGCGCATCGCTATCTGGCATGGAGGAAGGCGAGCTATTTAGTGAAATCGTCAAGCGCCTCCGCGTAGCCGTTGGGCAAGATGACGGTCTGATGCATGCCGATGACATCTTTATATGGCGAAGTAGCCATGGGGTCTGCCGCGAACTCTTCGACCATGTCGACGGACTTTACGCTCTTCTGTCAGCCCCGCTCGTTGTCGGCCGCAAGCGGGTAGATCTTGGATTGGCATTTGGCATCGATGGCGACCGCGACCGTCCGCTTCGGAGTCGTGTTGGCAGCGTGCGGATTGCGGCTGACCGAGCTGCGGGAGCGGGTGCTAAATGGTCTGTGTACGACCCACATGAACTGCATGACGCTGATTTTCGGCTGTCACTGCCAAGCCGCATCCACGAAGCCATTGCCAGCGGTCAGATGTGGGTCGCGTATCAGCCCAAGCTCGACATGAAGACAAAGCGACTCTGCGGTGCCGAAGCGCTCGTTCGCTGGACCCATCCCGATCGCGGCAATATCAGACCCGACCAGTTCATCCCCGGTGCCGAGAAAGCCAACCGGATTGATGCCTTAACCTATTTCGTTCTCGGTCAAGCGCTCGCCGACCTCCGGTTGACGAACGACTTTGACCGAGATTTTTCGGTATCGGTCAACATCTCTGCTAGGACACTGGCTGACCTGGAGTTTGGCGATCGGGTGAGGTTGCTCCTTGATCGGCACCATGTCGCGCCGAAAAGACTGACGCTCGAAATCACGGAGAGCTTCGAGATCAGTGCCATCGGCGACGTGATTGGCGTTCTTACGGATCTTCAGCGACTGGGCGTCATCATCTCGATCGACGATTACGGCACAAAATTCTCGAACCTGGAATATGTCCGCCAGCTTCCTGCATCTGAGATCAAGATCGACCAGCAGTTCGTCCGTCGGATGGACACAAGCCACGGCGACCTCGTGATGGTTTCGTCAACGATCAGAATGGCTCATGATTTGGGGCTGAAGGTCGTCGCTGAGGGCGTTGAGGAGCCGCAAGTATTTACTACATTGGTCGAGTATGGCTGCGATGTGATCCAGGGCTACATCGTCGGCCGGCCAGTACCCATCGACCAACTGATCCGCTTCCTTGGGAATATAGAGCGCGTGCGGTCGCGGAAAAGCGATGCGACGCAACAACTACGTATTGCAAGCAAAGTGGGTTAATGGCAGGTTAACCGACGCAGGCATTTGCCTGTCAAGGGAGACGTGCTATGAGCATGAAGAAAATCAAGCCGACACGTGGGTTCTGGAGCTGGCTTGGCGGCGGTTACTGGCATTAAGCCAGAAAGCTGATCTTTCAGTTCTGATCGACGGGGGGTCTCGGCATTGCCGAGGCCCTTTTTACGCTACGACTAAGGCGCACTCCCGCCCCGATCGCTCCGGCCCGCGCAGTTTCCGATTCTCTACCACGGAGCCGCACAAGTCGCGAGGCGATACCGCCTTCGTTCCGGTCGAATAGCTTTATCAACTCGGCGATCGTGACGTCATTCTGTTGCCATAGCTCCAGCAACCGTGGGTCGTCGTCTTCGCTCCAACGTCTGCCTGACTGACCGCCCCTGTCTTTCGGTAGCTCGCCCCTCGGGGTTTTGCCCCTCGCCTGCCGTTGCTTGTGCGCATCATCATGCTGATCGCGTCGGCGAGCGTGGTCCATTTGGTATTGCCAAGGTCAATGATCTGACCATCGGCAAGCAGAAGCTCGGAAGCGTTTAGTCGGGCGGCAAACTCGAAGCGCTGATTGCCGACCTTCCAGGTCAGCACACGATTGGTCATTTTTTATCTTCGGCCATTTTTTTGCCTACAGCTCCATTATCAATACTACGACGATGCCTCGACGCGGCCCAACGAGAAAGCCGTCAAATTGGTAGCGGGTTTCGCATCCCCGTCTTAGCCCATCTGGCGGCGACAATCCTGCCGTCGCGAATCATGGAGATGCAGTGAATTATTCCGTCGCAATTCTGGCTCTTGCCGCGGCGACTTATCTGTTTGCACTCATCGGCCTAATGGTGAAAAACAACGAGCTGGCGAGGCACTAAGCGCTGGTGCGGGGGCTCTGCGCGCAAAACTGGTCCCCAAGATAGTTCGCTCAGGCGCGCAAACACCGCCTTGGGATTGGGAGTACTATCGTCTAATATTCGCCTCAATTATTATTGAGTCGAGGGGCCATGATCGCCGCCGCCGGCATGCAGCGTGCCGTATTGAATGTCGATCATCTCGTTAGTGCGCTCGATCGCAACGTCGCGATCTTAACCATAATTAATGAAGCTGCATGTCGAGAATCAAGTAGACGTCGGTCATTTGGAACCAATTGCCGGCTGGCGGTTGATTTACTCTATCTCTCGCGTATGCGGGCAACATACCGGGAGATGCTAGAATGAACATTACCGAATTGTCGCGTGCGGTAGCCGATACGACGAAGATGGATGGCGCCGGTGCCAAGTCCGCCACTCATGCAATCTTTGAGCAGCTCGCTGCGGCAATGGCACGCGGGGAAGTGATCTCTATCGCGGGGTTTGGCAAGTTCAGTGTGAAGGACACGGCTGCACGTGAAGGCCGCAATCCTCGTACCGGTGAGGCCATGTCTATCGCTGCATCGAAGCGCGCCTCGTTCAGCGCTGCAAAAGGGCTGAAGGACAAGCTGTAGGACGGATCTGGCGAGGTCGCTGAATCAAAATACCGCTTTGCTGAAGTCCCCGTCTCGTGGGGCATTGGTCAACTAACATGTTGTCGTGAGTGGTTTCATGATCCCCACGTGGCACAGCGACCCTGCGGACGATTTACTCAACGCCCCACGCTTCCTCTCGCCAAGCCGGGCGGGTTGGTCTTCGCAGTGAATGCAGTTGGACTATCCATCGTGATGGGCGAGGCTTTCGTCGCGTCGCTTCTGTGCTGCCTGCGATATACAGCCGCACGCGAATAGGCGACAATTCAGAGACATAGTCGAGCGATACGATGCCGCGTGGCTGACCTAATGACTTGGAATGTTGTCGCCGGTCAGATATTTTCTCTATAAAGAATCAGATTGCGCGAAGATTTCCCCCCAATCGCAATCAGTGCGGGCTTGACGCATGTTCCTGTTTCCCGGAGCCGGCTTGGCTATATTGATGGAGCACCATGCTCCATAGTGCCGAATCTATATTACACTCCTGAGGTCTGATCAGGAGCTTTCGCACGGTCTGGAATGTCAGCCAGCTTCATCTTCGACGATAGCGCCGGTTGGCTAAGGACCCCGCCAACGGCCATCTGATCACGTTGACGGTGCGTTGCAAATGGATTCAAAAAAAGGAACCTGAACAAGGTATGATGGGGGAAACGTGGTTTGCTCTGCCCGAGCAGCTGGTATTATCGGTCGTCGGCTTCTGACAATCTATCGGTGACGTCTATGGGTTGGCGATGGCGCCCTGCGATGCCGCAGAACTAGTTGCGCAGGTCCGCTCAACGGCAATAATCGCTCGGATGTAAGTCGTCATCCATTTGCTTTTGGTACCGCATGGTCAATCGCTCAGACCAATCATTTGGCCGTTCCTTCCCTTGTCCTTTTCTCAAATGCCACTTGGTTCATTGTCCAGTAAGGCTGAAAGCACGACCGTGGAGATCGTATAAATCGCGAGCTACAGTTTATCGCGGTCGGCCACGCTCGTTCCTTGGGATGCCCTCCTCCCCCGCAGCGGGAACAGAAGAGGCACTTTCATATAACAAGGCGGTTATGCCCGCCTCCTATATCGCTCGATAACCCGCTGTCATGGCACCGGACATGACCACCGAACGACGAACCTGTGTTCCATCGATCGTGACGATCCCAGTCCTGTTCGTGCCGCTGAGCCAGATTCAACCGGAAGGATCGCCGGCAATGTCGGGGCTGCCCGCCCCGGCCACTGTCGGCAGTCCGGTTGCGGGATTGATGGCGTCGGGTTCGGTCGCAACTCGACCGGTCTCCTTCGACGGCGAATGCAGGTCGCCGAAGAGCCGCTCCAACCGGTCGAACAGTCGCATGTGAGCGTCTCCGATGTGGAACCTGACAATATACGCTTTTGTATAAACGACAATGATGGGTGAGTAATTGTGTGTGCCCGTCTCCCTACAGCGGGAGACCTTCTCCCGTCGCCAGCCGCTCCAATCGGCTTGTCACCGCCCGTTGTACGCTCGCGTGGATCGCCTCGGGAAAGTCGCGGGGCAGCACCACTTCCATACGCGCCGCTAACGGCTCGACCGACGCGCGAACTTCATCAAGCGCCTGCCGAGTTACCGCCGGGCCAAGCCTCGCTGCCCGACCGATCTCGACGAAATGGCGGCCGTGGATGTCGGCGATCCGGTAACGTCCACCGCCGATCGACATGGCGAGCTTGAAGGCCTTCTGCGGCACTTGCCGGCTGTCCACGCTCGGTTGCGCTGTCAGCACGTCGTAGAACGGCGTGAGGTGGAAGCGTCCACCCGGCAACAGCGCCACGCTGAAGTTCTTGGCATGCCCATCAGTCGCGCCGATTAGCCAGAAGATGATCTGCGCTTTGAAGAACGCGAGCTGGTCGGTTCCGGGCCGGTCGCTGGCGCCGAGCAGCTTGACGATGTCGCCGATGCCCGGTCCGCCCTCGCTCTGGTATTTACGGGTGGGCGGGACCGACAGCGCCTGGCAGCAATCCTCCTGTGGCAAGCGGATCAGGCGACCGTCACGGGTGTGCAAGCGGTCGAACCGTTCAATGACCAGCACACGAACGCGGCCGAAGGACGCCATCTCGACCCGGTTTACCTCAAGCCCGAATGCCTCGAGCAGCTTGAGGCAATACCATTCGTTCTCAACGCTGTTCGTGAGGTCAATCGTGCCGCTGCCCGTTTCGATATGCCCTATCTGGGGTTTGAGGATGTGCGTGGTCGGCGTGGTGCCGACCGGGCGCAGCCAGCGGTCGCCGTCGCGCAGCAGCGCGGTCTTTTCCTGCGCGCCGGCGATGGAGATGCGGAAGGCGTCATCGCCATGCAGCCCGAGCGGGGCACGCGCAAGATCGAGCAGGATCGCCTCGATCGCCGTCTCGTCCAGCGCCTCGCCGTCGAGTGCGCCGGTCACCGCCATCTCGTCGCCATCGGGCAGGAACTGCAGCGCACCGACGCAATCGCGGCCGATCCGGCTCAACAGGCTGTAGGAGTCGGTCCCGACAGCCCCTACCCGCTCGGCGACGCGCGTGCGGATCGGCGCGGCATCGGGCAGCAGGTTGTCGAACACCGCGGTCACTGCCGCACCCGTGTAACGCGCCTCACGGAGCTGCAGCGAGAGCGAGACCGGCAGCGCGTGCTCCCAATCGAGCCAAGACCGGTCATAGGCGAACTCGATCGCGCCGCTCGCCTGCTTGTTAAGCCGCCCGACCAGGCGATTGTTGAGGAAGACGTTGAGCGGAACGTGCGCCCGGCGACGCGCCATTAGAAGATGTCCTCGAGCGCGGTGGACTGGCCCTCGCTTCGCGGAGCAATCGTAAATTCTAGGTCGAGTGCGCCCAGCAGGTCCAGCAGGGTAGAAAGCTTCGTCCCCTCCCCTCCCCTCTCGACGCTGGACACGGTGGCTTGACGCACCCCTAACCGCGCGGCGAGATCGCTCTGCGTGAGACCTGCCGCCTGACGCCTGCGCTTGACGATATTGCCGATCTGCGCTGCTGATCGTGCGAGCTGAGCCATAGGAACCTCCGAAAGGCATATACTGCAGGACGTATAGGCGGTCAATATACGCCAAAGCGTTTATTGCCGCAGTATACGCTCGGACGCATACTTACGGCGAGCAGCCGGTCGCAACACAACATCGTTTAGACGGCGTCAGATGACATATGCTTTCCGTATAGCTAGCAACGCGGGCTAGGTAATAGGACGTGCCCGCCTCCCGTGCCCCGCCCGACCTGCATGCGCGCATCGTAGCCCGTCTGGCAGACGCGCGCCGGGCGGCGAAGCTCAGGCAGATCGACTTGGCGGCGCTGTTGGGTTGGCAACAGGTCTATGTGTCGCGGTTCGAGACTGGAGAGCGCCAGCTTGGCGTCGACGAATATGTCGCCATCGCACAGGCCATCGGCATCGATCCCGTTGCCACCCTAGCCGAGGTGATCGCTGCTGATTCAGCCAGTGAATCAAAAACGCCGGTGTGATTCAAATTACTCGTCGGACAGCCCTGCCGTCGAGGAGATAGACATGGGAAATGGACGCTCTACCCTTCGAGCCCGTTGAGCTGCGCGCGATTGATGCCGCCCGCAATATTCGACGCCGCTGGAGTGTCATTGCGCGTCGCGATCTGTTCGGCCACGTCATGGTTGAAACCGGCTGGGGCCGGATCGGCGAGCGCGGACGCTCTTTGGTGCGCAGCTTTAAGGATGATGCCGAGGCTCACCGCTACATCCGAGCATTGCTGGTACGCCGCGCATCCGCCCGCGTCCGTATCGGCGTCGCGTATCGATCCGATGGTGTTCGCGGATCGACCGACCGGGATTGATCGCGACGAAGCAAATTCTGCTAACGTAAGCAGTCTGCGGTACACGGACGGCCTACTCCTCTCAAATTCCAAAAAAAATATCTCCTACCCGTTAGAGGGTTCAATAAAGGTTACAGGGTTAAGCGGTCGGCGAAGGTCCGGGGACGCGCGCAAATCCGCGATTCGTCGCCTATGGCGCGTTCCCGGAGTATCGCGGATGCGTTCCTGAAAGTTCGATGCTGCTGTTCCCGAAGTATCGGCGCATCGTTCCCGGAGTGTCGAGTGCCGTTCCTGATATGTCGAAACACCACCTTTGCGCTCTGATGAGACGACCGGATTGAATCAGTTTCGGGCAGCCCACTGCTGCGGACGTTCAAAGTCGAGAAGCGTAGCGCACGGTCAGCGGCAAACGCGGGGTAAGTCCAGCGAGAAGCCGATACATCGGGAACGCGACGCTACCGCAGCGTATGCCGGTTCTTGGCATCGAAGCGGCGAACGTAGCCGATGAAGGCGTTCTGGTAGCTGACTGGGGTGCGCGCCGGATCGCCCTCTACCCAGGTACGAAAGTCGGCGTGGAGCGTCTGATAATCCCAGCCGGGGCATTCGGCGCGGAGCAGCGCCAGCGTCGCGTCGGTGATCTCGCCGGCGGTCGCTCGGGTCGACAGGCCCTTGACGCTGCGCCGGATCAGCGCCGCGGCGTCGACCGCTGGCTCGGCGGGGGGAGCGGGGGAGGACGGTTTAGCGTCTGTCGGGGCGTCTGGGGGTCGCAGCGTCGTGGCGCGCGCCTCCTTCTCGGGGCGGCGACGCATCCGTAAGCTGGGTTCGCTTTTGCCAGCGGGCGTCTCTATCGCGAGCGCATAACCCGGCAGCTCGTCGCGTTCGGCGATCTTGGCGATCTCGAACTTGAAACGGCGATACTGGCCTTCGGCGCCCGACTTCTCGAACAGCGTCGGCATTGAGATGGCGAAGCCCGCCTCCCCTGCCCCGCCTGCGTGCTTGCGCGCGACCTTGTAAAGCCACCGCTCGCGGCCGCCCGAGATGTCGAAATAAGCGCGGTCGATCGACAGCACGCCGCCGGTCATCATCACGCCTTCCCAAAACCAGTTCGATAGCTCGATCGTCATGCCGCGCGACCGCTCGGTCTTCTCGTCGACGAGCTGCGTCCAGCCGTCGAGCCAAGAGAAGGTCGCTTCGCGCCGGTTCTCGGCGCGGATATTGGTCTTGACCGTGGTCGCGACCAGCCGATCGAGCGATTGGCCTAGCAGCTCGTAGGCCCGCCCGGTCGGCTGGCGGCCGATCGCGCGGAGCAGGTCGTAGGGCATCAGGTGGAGTTTGCGCGGCACGTCGTTCACCCCGCGCCGCGCCATGTCGGCGAGCATGCTCGCGCAGTAGATCAGGATGTCGGCGTCCCAGATCGTCGCCATGCCGTAGTCGGGGCTGGCCGAGACGTGGACCCAGAGCTTGCCGTCGGGCGAGCGGTAGTCGATCGGCTTGACCCGCTTCGACTTGGCGAGGCTGAAGAACGGCCGTTCCATCATCTCGCGCTGGTCGCGCAGTGGCAGGTCGGCGAGGTACGGGAGGAACAGGTCGAACTGGTCGGAGACGCCCTCACGGCGCGCGCGGGTCATCGCGGTGAACTTCTCGAAGGTCGCGTACATCGCACACGGACGTTTCCCCGGGGAAACATGGCCCAAGGCGCAGTCGGTGTTTCCCCGGGGAAACGGATCATCGCTGAAGACCCTTGCCCGTCGCCTCCAGGTGCGAGAGTGCATCGCGCAGGGCCTCCACCAGCTCGTCGGTGTCCGCGCCCGAGCCCGCGTGAAGCCGGATCGTCACGCCTTGGCGGTTAGCCGACTGTACACTGAGTGCGGTACGGCCATATTTGGTCGCGTAGCGGTACGGCTCGGGCTTGTCCTCGCCGCTGGTGGACGCCGGCGCGTCAAGCAAGCGGCGGAGCACGTCCGCGGCAGGATAGGGGGGGTGCCCATCCTCGCGCCGCGCGGCCTGCTCCTTAGCGACCTGCTTTGCGACTGCCGTGATCGCCTTGGCCACGCCCTTGTCATCGAGCGCCTGGGCGAGCGCGTAAGCGGGCTTCAACTGCACGTCGCCGGGCGAAGCGAAGGCGGAGATCACCGTATCAGGAATGCCCGCCACCTTGATCATCTTCGACAACCAGCCCTTGGACAGCTTCAGCCGCTCGGCCATGCGGGTCAGGTGGTTGCCATAATGATCGGCGAGCGCGGTCGCGTAATTACGCGCACGCTCAAGGTCGGACACATCCTTGCGCGCCCGGTTCTCCAAATCCGCGAGCCGGAAAGCGGCTTCGTCATCGAGCTGTGCCACCTGCGCGACGAACTGCAGGTCGGGATAGCTGTGCGAGCGCAGCCACGAGATCGACCAGTGCCGCCGTGTGCCCGCGATCACCTCGTAATCATGCGCAGGATCGCCCTCGACGCGGCGCACGACCGCGGGCACCTTCTGCCCACCCTCCGCAACGATCGAGTCGATAAGCTCGCGGCAGTTCTCTTCCGACAGGTGCGTATAGGCGCGCGCGTTGCCCGGCCAGATCCGGACCCGCCCCGGATCGAGCAGCAACTGCGTGACCTGACGCACCTCGCCACTGGCGACCCGGGCCAGTGCCGACTCGCGGCCGAGCAGCGTCGTGCCGCGCGCCCTCTCCGGTATCTGCGCCGCCGGAACCGGGGAGGGGGCGCCGGCCTCTTCGTCCGACAGCAGTGCCGCCAGATAGTCCGATTGCTTACCCGCCATGCCCCACCTCTGAAGCAGAACGTAAGCAGAACGGATTGTTGTAGGAAAGCCCCTCACGCCGCGGCATGAACCAGCTCCTCCTCGCTCGCCGGCGTCACCCGGCCCCAGCCCTGGCGGACGAGTTGCTCGACCTGGCGCATCGCCTCGTCGAGATTGGAGCGGCTGCGTTTGTGTGTCTTAGGGGTGCCGATCGGCTTCTCCAGTTCGTATACCGTCATCATGCGCATCGCCGCGTGGCTGATCTCGGCCGATTCGAGAATCGGCACGGGGAGGAGAGCAGGGCCGAAGCTTTGCTCCATAATCGCCCGCACCATCGCGTGGCTGGGATCGTTGCCGTCGAACTTCGAACAGATCAGCCGCACGAAGCTGTAATCCACCTCGATCCCCGCGCCAGCCAGCTGCGCGAGCACCTGATCCATCATCGACAGAAACTGTACCGTCGAGCAGAAATCCGGCGTCGTCGCGGCGAGCGGCACGAGCAGTGCGTTCGCCGCCTGCATCACCGCCAGGCTGATCGTGCCGAGCGCAGGCGGCGGATCGAGCAGCACGATGTCGTATTGTCGCGCGAGGTCGGCCAGCCCCTGTTTGAGCTTGCGGAACCGCGCCGCCAGCACCGACCCGCCATCGCTGCCCGCCGCGGCCAGCTCATACTCGACGTCGAACAGCTCCAGGTTGGACGGGATCAGGTCGACGTTGGGCCACGGCGTCCGCTTGACCGCGTAGAGCAGGTCGGCCTGGGTCGGCTCGATAGAGAGATAGGGATAAAGCGTCTCGCCCCGCGTGATGTTGAAATGCGGGTTGAAGCCGAACAGCGTCGTCGTCGTCGCCTGGCTGTCGCAATCGACCACCAGCACGCGATAGCCCTGGACGCCGAGATAATGCGCGAGGTGCGTCGTTACGGTCGACTTGCCGACGCCGCCCTTGAAGTTCTGCACCGCGATGACTGCGGGCACGTCGAGCGGGGCACGGGCAGGGGAGGCTCCCAGCACCTCGCGCATGTGGAGCAGCTCCTCGACCGTATAGCCAAGGCGACGACCGGTTTCGGACGCGGGGGCAGGGGGGAGCCGCCCGTCGTCCTCGGCCATGCGGATACGGTTGGTCGAACAGCCGAGCAGCTGCGCCGCCTCCGCGATGCCGAACCGGATGTTGAGCCCCTTGCGGCTCTCGGGCAGAAATGCCTTGCGCCGCAGTCGCTCGATCATCCGCTCGCCGGCGTCGGCGAGGTCGCCGATCTGGTTCACGACTGAATGATCCGCCGCCACGCGCAAGCCCCTTGAACCTTTTCATCCACCCGCTTGCCATATTTCATTCAGGTCGGCAAGGAAGGGTCAAGAACGCGTGAGAGGGGCCGCATGCCAACACTATCCTGGCTTACGCGCGAGCGCGACGTGAAGGCGGCGGACGGCGTGCCGTATCGCCTGCTGGAGCGCGACGAATCGCTGTCGGCCGGCCAGGGCGCAAGCGGCAACATGATGATCCAGGGCGACAATCTGGAGGCGCTGAAAAGCCTGCTGCCCTATTACCGGGGGCAAGTGAAATGCATCTACATCGACCCGCCGTACAACACGCGCAGCGCGTTCGAACATTACGACGACAACCTCCAGCATGCCGAATGGCTGGCGATGATCTGGCCGCGTCTGGTGCTGTTGCGCGAGCTGCTCAGCGAGGACGGCAGCATCTGGGTGTCGATCGACGACAATGAGGGGCATTACTTCAAGGTTATCATGGACGAAGTGTTCGGGCGGGGGAATTTCATCGTCGACGTAACTTGGCAGAAGCGGGATGGACCTCCTAATGATAGAACTATCGCCTCCATCCATGAGCACGTGCTTGTTTGGGGTTCGGCAAAGCGCGTCGGCGAGAACCGCACGATCGCCGAAGAACAATTCAATCTCATGCCGCGAACTGACAAAGCTGATGCTCAGTATCGCGAGTACGCCGACCCCGAGGGCATCGACCCTCGAGGGCCTTTTCGGAAGATTGACACCACGGCGAACGGAAAGGGAGGTCGATCGGTCAAAAGTCTGATTTACCCAATTCGCAACCCATTCTCCGGCGAAGATGTGTTGCCCAGAGAGGGCACGTGCTGGCGACACAATCGCGAGGAGATGCAGCGCCTACAGCAGGAGAAGCGGCTTTATTGGGGCGTTAAAGGAGAGGCGCGCACCCCGATGCGCAAGCTATTCCTGTCGGAAGCCAAGCAAGGGATGACCACGTCATCTGTATGGAACGAGCTTGCCTTCAATCAGCATGCGAGTCGGCAGATTGAGGTGCTGTTCGGCACCAAGGCTTCATTCGAGACTCCGAAACCAGAGCAGTTGCTCCAGCGCATCCTTCACATCGCGAGCAACCCCGGCGACCTCGTGCTCGACTCCTTCCTCGGCTCGGGGACGACCGCGGCGGTGGCGCACAAGATGGGGCGGCGGTGGATCGGGGTGGAGATGGGCGACCACGCCGTAACCCACTGCCAGCCGCGGCTCGCCAAGGTGATCGCGGGCGAGGGCGGGGGGATCAGCGCCGCCGTCGGCTGGCAGGGTGGGGGCGGGTTCGACTTCTACCGGCTTGGACCGACGGTGTTCGACGCGGACGGCACGATCGCCGCGGGGATCGCTTTCGCGCCGCTCGCCGCGCATGTGTGGTTCGCGGAGATGGGGACGCCGTTCAGCGGCGACGTAGCAGCGCCGTTCCTGGGCACATGCGAGGGGAGGGGCCTCGCACTCCTCTACAACGGCATCCTCGGCGACAAGCGCGTGGGCGGGGGCAACGTGCTGACCCGCGCGACGCTGGCGATCATCCGCGCCGACGCGGGCGGGTTCGACGGGCCGATCACCGTCTATGGCGAGGCGACGCGGCTGGGCGCGGCAGCATTGGCGGCGGAACGGGTGACGTTCAAGCAAACGCCCTATGACGTGAGAGCGCGCTAGATGGACCTCAAGCTTTACCAGCGGGACACGCTCGCCACGCTGCGCCGCTTCTTCGAGGACGCGCGCGTGCGCGGTCCCAAAATGGCGTATGAGGCGATCACCGCTGAGCCCGATCAGGCGAAGCGGCTGCGCGGCTATGGCGGGCGCTACGCCGCGCTGCTCGGGCAGGAGGCGATGCCCTATGTCTGCCTGCGGCTGCCGACCGGGGGTGGCAAGACCTTGCTCGCCGCGCACTCGATCGCCGTGGCGCGCGACGCGTGGATCGAGGAAGACTATCCGCTCGTCCTCTGGCTGGTGCCGACCACGACGATCCGGCGGCAGACGGTCGACGCGCTGAACGACCCGCGCCATCCATACCGCCGCGCGCTGGCGGATGCGTTCGGCGAGCCGGTGCGCGTGTTCGACATCGGCGATTTCGCGCAGATGCGCGCGCACGATCTCGGGCGGCACCTGTGCGTGTTCGTCGCGACGATCCAGACCCTGCGCGTCGAGAATACCGAGGGGCGGCGCGTCTATGCGCATAATGAGGCGCTGGAGCCGCTGTTCGCGGGCGTGAGCAAGCGCACGGCCGGCTTGGAGACGCTTGGCGAAGACGTGGCGGCGCGGACCGGCGCGCACCCGGACGACATCCGCTATTCCTTCGCCAATCTGCTCCGCCTCCGCCGCCCGCTGATGATCGTCGACGAGGCGCACAAGGCGGTGACCGGCCTCAGCCGCGACATGCAGCGCCGCGTCAACCCGACCGCCATCATCGAGTTCACCGCGACGCCGCATCGGTACAGCAACATCCTTCACGCGGTCAGCGCGCTGGAGGTGAAGGACGCGCAGATGATCAAGCTGCCCGTCCGGCTGGAGGAGCACCCGACCTGGGAAGGCGCGGTGACCGGCGCGATCGCGCAGCGCGCCGAGCTGGCCGACGAGGCGGCGCGCGACCGCGACGGCTATATCCGCCCGCTGGTGCTGTTCCAGGCGGAGGACAAGGGCCGCGAGGTAACGGTCGACATACTGCTCGACCACCTCGTCACCGCGCACCGTATCGGCCGCGACCGCATTGCGGTCGCAACGGGCGACAGCCGAGGGGTGGACGGCATCGACCTGTTCTCCCCCGATTGCCGGATCGACTTCATTATCACGGTGGAGGCGCTGAAGGAGGGGTGGGATTGTTCCTTCGCTTATGTCTTCTGCTCGGTCGCCAATATCCGCAGCGCCACCGACGCCGAACAGCTGCTCGGCCGTGTGCTGCGCATGCCCTATGCGACCCGGCGCAAGTCGCCGCTGCTCAACAAGGCCTATGCACACCTAGTCTCGCGGTCGTTCGCGGAGGCCGCAGGGGCGCTCAAGGACCGGCTGGTCGACATGGGATTCGAGGAGAGCGAGGCGGAGGCCGCGATCGAGGCCGACCCGACGCTGGGGGAGGGGCTTTTCGGCGAGCGCAGGCGACCGCTGCCCTCGACTCGGATCGTGGTAGATGCGGGTGCTGACACGCTGGCGGCGCTCAAGGCCGCCGCGCCCGAGCGGGTGAGCGTGGAAGAGGGCGCGATCCGGGTGACGGGTTTCCTCAGGGAAACGGAGAAGGCGGCGGTCTATGCCGCGCTGCCGCCTGCGGTCGCGTCCGCGGTGCGCGAACAAGTCGCGGCCTACGAGGCCGAGCATGCGCACAGTGCCTCGCCTGCCGAACGCGGGGAGACGTTCACGATCCCCCGGCTGATGGCGCAGGTGCAGGGCGAGCTGGTCTTCGCCGAAGCCGAGCGGCTGGTCGAATATTTCGACTGGTCGCTGGCGGACGCCGGGCATCAGCTGACGCCCGCTCAGTCTGGTGTCGCGGAGACAGCGGACGCATTCGAGATCGACCTGGACGGCGACCGACTAATGCTGAGCCATTCGGACCAGAGCGACCAGTTGCTGTTCGACGTCCCGGTCGAGGGCTGGACCGAGCGGGGGCTAGTCGCGCTGCTGGCCAAGCAGGTGCGGCAGGACGACATTCGCCCGGCCGAGCTGCTGGCGTGGCTCAGCGACGTGGTCGCGTTCCTCGTGACCGACCGGCGCATCCCGTTGTCCGCGCTGATGCGCTGCCGTTTCATCCTCGCCCGGCGGCTGCGCGAGCGCATCGCGCAGGTGCGGCAGGAGGTGAGGGGGCGGGCGTATCAGACTTGCCTGTTCGGCCCCGACGCGGCGCCCAGCGTGTCGGCTGAGCACGGCTTCCGCTTCGCCGACGGCATGTTCGACGGCGTGCCGACGCACCGGGGCGGCTATCGCTTCGCCAAGCACTTCCTCCCCGCCGTTCCCGCCTTCGACAGCGACGAGGGTGGCGAGGAGTTCGCGGCGGCCAAGCTCCTCGATGCGACGTCGGAGGTCGAATATTGGGGGCGCAACGTCGCGAACCATCCGAACGCTTTCTCCCTGCCGCTCGCGGGCGGGCGCACCTTTCCCGACTTCGTCGCCAAGCTGAAGGACGGCCGCATGCTGGTCGTCGAATACAAGGGCGCCCACCTGGTCCGCGACGCGGCGGAGAAGCGGCTAGTCGGCGAGATGTGGGCGCAGGCCGGCGGTGGCGTGTACGTCTTCGCGGAGCGGGAGCGTGACGGTCTGGACGTGCGCGGCCAGATTCGGGCGGCGCTGGGCCAGGCGCAATGACGGCGGCGAAGGATTCCGGCCATGCCGGCCTCGTCCGCTTCAGCCGCGATGGCGACCAGTTCCACTATCTCTGGGCGGCACGGCGCACGCTCGCGATGCTGCGCCCCGATGCCGCGCTGGTGGCGGTCAGCATCGAGGGGATCGCACCCGATGAAGGCGAGGACATTACCGCCGGTCTCGATGTCATCGATGTAGCGGAATATGAGGGCAGCACCGACATCGCGTCCGCCACCCGCGTCACCTATCTCCAGCTCAAACATTCGACGCAGCAGGTCGGTGCGCCGTGGCAGGTGAGCGGCCTGAAGCCGACGCTCGCGAAGTTCGCGGCTCGCTATGTCGCGCTGGTGACGCGTTTCGGCCACGACGATGTGGCAAAGCGGTTCTTCTTCGCATGGGAGACCAACCGGCCGATCGCCGCGGCAGTGACCGACGCGATCGCCGCCATCAAGGCGGACGAGCCCGGTGTGGAAGACACGTCACTCGCCAAGGCCACGGGCCTGACCGGCGCTACCCTGCGCGGCTTCATTGCTCAGCTCAGCCTCAACGCTCAGGCCGCCAACTACCTCGAGCAACGCAGGCTACTCGGTAGTGACCTGTTCGCCTACCTGCCCGACAGCGACAAGGATGCACCGCTTCAGCTGAAGGATTTGGTAACGCGCAAGGCGACGTCCGAGTTCGCCAGCAGCCCCTCGATCACGCGCCACGACGTATTGAAGGCGATCGGTGCGAGCGAACTGGACCTGTTCCCGGCGCCCTCGCTGATCGATGTGCCGGCTTCGCTGGTCGACCGCGAGCAATTGCCGAACCTCGCCGCCGCGATCGTCGCTCAGCCCGGCGGGGCCATCATCCAGGCCGATGGCGGCATCGGCAAGTCGGTCCTCGCCACACGGCTCGCCGATTACCTGCCGCCTGGCAGCGTGACGCTGGTCTACGATTGTTTCGGCAACGGTGCCTATCGCAGCCTCAGCGGCTATCGGCACCGTCCCAAGGACGGCTTCGTCCAGCTGGCCAACGAGCTCGCGGGGCTCGCTTTGTGCGACCCGCTTATCCCGACGAGTCAGGCGGACGGCAAGGCCTATGCCCGTGCGTTCGGCGCACGGGTGAGACAGGCGAGCGCTACGCTAGGAGAGCGGGGCGGCGCGGCGCTGCTCTGTCTCGTGATCGACGCAGCCGACAATGCCGAAACGGCCGCGGCCGAGGCGCATGACGGCGCCAGTTTTGCTCGTCTGCTGTTGCGAGAGCCACTGCCGGACAATGTGCGGCTGGTTCTCACGGCGCGTACGCACCGGGTAGACTCGCTCGACCCGCCCCCGACGACACCGCGCATCGACCTTCTGCCATTCTCGCGAGAGGAAACTGCAAAGAACCTTCGCGCTGCATATCCGGAGGCTACCGAAGGGGACATTGACGAGTTTCACCGCCTCACGTCGTTCAACCCTCGGGTGCAGGCGACGGCGCTGGACGGCGGCGCCAGCCTCCCATCGGTCCTCGCCGGGTTGGGGCCCGAGCCGCTGACAGTGCAGGACACGATCGCCAAGCTGCTCGACGCCGCGGTGGCCAAGGTCCGGGACGAGACACCCAAGGTCGAGCAAGCGCAGCTCGATCGCGTATGCGCCGCGCTCGCGACATTGCGGCCCTTTGTGCCGCTCGCCGTCGTGGCTCGAACCGCCGACGTGCCCATCGGCCTGGTCACCAGCCTGGCCAATGACCTGGGCCGACCGCTCCTGGTGCGTGATGGCGCGGTTCAGTTCAGGGACGAGCCGACGGAGACGTGGTTTCGCGAGCGCTTCCGCCCGGGGCCGGCCGAGCTGGGCGACTTTGTCACTCGCCTGCTGCCGCTCGCTGCGGCGAGCGCCTATGTCGCCGCCACCCTACCGCAGCTCATGCTGGAGGCCGGTCAGTTCGAGGAGCTGGTTCGCTTATCGCTCGAAGGTGGCGCGCTGCCGCGGGACGATGCGGTGGCCCGTCGCGACGTGGAACTGCAGCGGCTCCGCTTCGCGTTGCAGGCGGCGCTGCGTGACGGGAAATACGAAGCCGCTGCCAAGCTGTCATTGAAGGCCGGCGGTGAGATTGCGGCCGGTGCGCGTCAGCAGCAGCTGATCAGCGCCAACACCGACCTCGGTGTTCACTTTCTCGATCTCGAACGCATGCAGGAACAGGTCAGCCGCCGCCAGGTCACCGGCGGGGGCTGGACAGGGTCGGAGCACGCCTATGAAGCAGCGTTCCTCTCGGGGGCTGCCGCACTCGCGGGCGACGCACGAAGCCGCTTGCGCATCGCTCATGGCTGGCTGGATCATTGGAACAGATCGTCCCGCGAGAAGAATGGGCGCGAGGAACGCGTCGAAATCGCGGACATCGCCGAGCTCGCCTGGGCGGAGCTGCACCTCCACGGCCCCGAACGAAGCGCCGACCAGCTGCGCGGGTGGCGACCGCGCGACCTCGCGTTCCGGGCGGGCCAGATGTTGATCGCACGGCTGATCGATGCGGCGCGGTTTGACGACGTCGATGCGCTGGCGATCGCGGCTGGCAATGACATCGGGCTGCTGCTCGCTATTGCGCTGGAGCTGGACGCGGTAGGCCGCAACCCGCCGCCTGCGGTCACCCGACGCGCTCTCGCTCTCGTGGCGAGCCGACACATAAAGCTGGAAGAGCCCGACGACTGGCGCGGCGGCGTGCCGTTACTTAGCTCGATCACTGCGCTGGTGGTTGCGGCGGCAAAATTCAAAATGGTGCCGCGCCGCAAGCTCGCGAGCATTCTGAGTCGCTATTTGCCGGCGCGCCCACCCCGTTCCCTAGGGGATCAGCACGCCGGCTTTGGTGGTGAGCGGCAAAGATTGTTGCGCGCTTATACCCTGCGAGCGGCGCTGGCGAACCGGCCCTTGCTGCTCGACAGCCTCGCCGCTCCCGAAATCCGCAAGGGGCTCGCGCACAAGCACCGGCACGACGGAGATGCCGAACGCTTTCGCGAGTATGTCGGCGCGCTGCTACCTTGGGCGAAGCTGTGGGCGGCGGTGACGCTGGGGCGCGTCGCTCAGGCGGAGATCGGTCAGGACCTCGCGGCCACGGCTGCTGAGTCCCGAAAAGCGGAAGGAGTATCCTATCGAGAAACGTCGGCTACGGCCGACGAGATCGCGACCTTCTGGGGCGAGATCATCCTAGCGACGGGCGCGGACGACGAGCAGTGGCCGGCGTTCGATGCGTGGCGAGCCAAACTGCGCCGACCATTGTTCACGCCCACGCTGCTCGCCCTGGCCCGGCGTGCCGCACGTTTGGACGGGCGCGGCGACATTGCGCTGACACTTGCGCGCGACGCCTTCGACCTCGCCGCCCGTGAACGCGAAGACGCAGAGATGAAGACGGAGACGCTGATCCTGCTCGCCCGCGCCGTCCTGCCGGCGAGCTTGCCGGAAGCGAGAGCCTATTTCGACGAGGCCGTCGTCGCCACCGGGAAGATCGGGTCGGAGAACCTCGCCCGCTGGCAGGCGATGCTGCATGTGGGAGAGGCGGCCGCGCGCGACGGTCGCGACCATCCGGAAACGGCGTACCGTTTCGCGCGCGCAGCCGAACTGACCTACGACTTCGTCGCACGGGACAAGCATTTCGACTGGGAGCATACCGCCGAGACGCTCGTCGACCTGTCACCTTCTTCGGCCTTTGCGATCCTCAGTCGTTGGTTGGACCGCCGCTTCGGACGCGAAGAGCGACTGCTGCCGGTCATGGTGGCCCGCCTGGTGAAGCGTGGCCAATTCGACGCGCGAACCGCGCTGGCGCTTCTGCCGATCCGGAGTTGGTGGAAGCCTGACCGGTTGCTGGATCGGGCGTTGGCGTCTGAGCCCGATGCCGATCGCCGCCAAATTGCCGCACGCTACGTCGTCCGCTACGCCCGCTTCTTGAGCGATGTCGAGCGGCTGCGCCGGATCGAGGCGCTGGCGCAAAAGACGGGTATCGACTTGGTCGAAGCGACGGAGGCGGTTCGCCGGGCCGAAGCCGTGGAGGCGAGCCGACCGCGCAGCCGTGAGGAAGCGTGGACGCCCCCGCCGAAGGAGACCTCGCGCGTTGGGACGACGTTTTCGCAGGCGTGTCGGTAACCTCGGTCGCGGACCTTCTCACGGCCCGAGATCGGTTCAGGGCGGGTGAGCCGCCTTTCTGGCAGGAGGAGTTCTATCGCCAGGCGATCAAGTGCGTTCGCGCAGGCGAGGAGGCCGCCTTTCTCGATGCCGTTGGACAAGGTCCGGCGCTCGGCCTGCTCGACATGCGCAGCTTGCTGGAGGTGCTACCCTCGTTGTGGAAGCAGCGAATGTCGGTCCGCCCGGCATTGCAGCGGCTGCTCCGCAAGGTGTGCCGACAGGACGCGGCACGCGTGTCGGCCGATCGCCACTACGAATTCCTGCCCTGGAAGCTCGCCCAAGAGGTCAGCGCACTAAGCATGCAAGAGCTTATGGGCGAAGCGATCACGGCCATGGCGGATACGGCAGTGCCGGACGACGCGGCCGGGCTGTTCAGGCTCGCCGGCCTTCTTTCGCATCAGCTCGACGGGGGGCAAGCGCACGCGGCGCTCGGGTACGGTCTCGACCTGTTCGAGCCGTCACTGGAGGCGAGCGACGGAGACGGACCGTGGTCGCCGCGGCTCCGACCACCCGTCAACGCCGAGACGGCCGTTGCCGGTTTTCTTTGGGCGGCGCTCGCGTCACCGGTTGCGGCGCGGCGATGGGAGGCGGCGCATGCTGTGCGCGCTCTTTGCCTGTTACGGCGCGACGCTGCGATGCAGGCACTGATAGGTCATGCGGAAGCGGGGGCATGGGGCGCGTTTGTCGATGCCGACCTCAGATTCTACGATCGCCATGCGCTGCTGTGGCTGCTCATTGCCCTCGCTCGCGCCGCGGATGAGAGCGGTCCCGCGGTCGCCCCGTACGTATCGTTTCTAAGGCACCACGCCCGGCGCGATCAGCCGCACGTCCTGCTCCGCCTTTTCGCGGCACGTGCGATCGTGTCGCTGCACCGGCAAGGCCTTGTCCACCTGAGCGACAGTGACGTCGCGGACCTTCATGCCGTGAACAGTTCGCGCCTGCTGCCGCTTGCCAGCGAGAAGCGATCGTGTGGCAGAACCGGCTTCGGTCGACCGTATGATGAGAGCCGTTTCTCCTTCGGCATCGACATTGGCCCTTATTGGCTTGCCCCACTCGGTCGGTGCTTCGGGCTGGAGCAAGAGCGTGTCGAAGATGAGGCGGAGAAGGTCATCCGAGTCGATTGGGGCCTGGGCGATAATGGTCATTGGGACCGCGACGAGCGTGCCACCCGCCGATATTTCGAGGACAGTAGCTGGCGTCACTCGCATGGCTCGACGCCCAAGGCCGATGACCTGCAATTTTACCTTTCCTTTCACGCGCTGATGACTGTTGCAGACAAATTGCTGGAGACGGAGCCCGCGCGAGAGGAGACGGATGACAGCTGGTCCAGCTTCTCGGGATGGCTGCGCGGGCATGACCTGACGCGACAGGACGGTTTATGGCTTGCGGATAGGCGAGACCCGACGCCTCCTGATCTGCCCATCATTTCGACGGAATCCGCTGCCAACTGGCCTGGTTCGGTGGACATCGAAGAGGCTTTCGCGCTGCTTAGGCCTGCACCCGACGCGGTGATCGTCTCGGGCTACTGGACCCAATATGCCGGGGAACGGCAGCAGACCGTCAGCGTCAACAGTGCGCTGGCGTTACGCGACCGGTCCGTCTCGCTGGTGAGGGCATTGAAGACAGCCGGCGACCCGCACGACTTCAAGGTGCCTGATTTTGAAGACAGCCTCGAAATCGATCACCCAGGATACGTGTTCAAGGGGTGGGTGGGGGACAGCCCCGCGGAGCGCGGTCTCGACGACTACGATCCTTGGGCGGCGAGTATGAACCCGCGGGTGCTGGCGCCGGCTCAGCCGTTCGTCGCTGGCCTGGAGCTAGAGCCGGATCGCGGAGAGAGACATTGGCTGGACGGGGAGGGTCATGTGCAGCTCCGGTCGCAGGTTTGGAGCGAGGGGGTGGACGACGAGGAGGACCGGCGCAATGGCGGAGATCGCCTGCTTGCAACGCCGGGCTGCCTAGACGCGCTGATGCTCGCGACCGGTCTAGATCTGATAGTCGAAGTCACCCTGACCCGAAAGACCACCCGGGCGCGCTATGCGCGTGAAGAGGAAGACGAAGTTGCCCAGAAAGTCACCGAGATCGTCCTCTTCCGCCCCGGCCACCCAGCCTGGCGCATTCCCTTCCGTCCTGGACCTCGGCCAGGCGCTGGTCGCCGAACTCGGTCTCGATCGATCCACTGATACTCTCGGTCGCTGGATGGCGCATTACGTTGCCGAGCTGATGGACGCAGCACGTGATGCTTCCCCCGACCAGCGCGAGGCGGCGGAAGGCCGGTGTGCATCGGCCATCCTTGAACTCTGGGATCATCGGGCCGGGCTTTCCGGCGGGCGGCTACCCATGGATCTCAGACCGGTGATCGAGTTTCTGAACCGTCTCGATCCGACGGCCGCACAGCCGATCTACTTTCGGCACGCCTGGCGAGCCATGGAGCGAGAGGCGAGGAGTCGCGAGCCGCTTACACCCGCCCGGGCATGGCTGCGGGCGGCCGAGGCAGTTGACCGAGCCGCGCGCATGGTGATCGTCTTCGCGTTGGGCAAGGCGGCTAAAGCCGAAACGGACCGGGCCAAGCCCTGGGTAGCCCTTGCTGAGGGGGCGGGAGCCGATGGGGCGCCCGACCTCCAGCTAATCAGACGGCTGATCGTAATTTCTGCCCGTGGACGGTCAGACGGCGACGCAGCCATCGAGGAACTGGAGGACAGATTAGCCCGTCTGGCTGAGTTCCGTCGGGCTGCCGACTCGATCGAGTCTGAATGGCAAGGGCAGATAGATGCTGCAAAGGCCCGCAAGGCTGCTTCGCCAAAAATTGACAACGGCGATGACGACGATGCCTGAGGTGCGCGACTCGTTTAGGTATACCCAAACGGGACATCTACTCGCGACAGTCACGCACTGTCAGTTTTCGAAGTCGATGTCAGCGGGTTCTCAAAGTCGAGGTCAACGAGCGGCATGGATAGTTGTTTGCGAGAAACTCTGTTTTGGGCGCGCTCGGTAACAGGCTGTCTCTGCGGCGCTTCATCAGCTCGCTGAGCTGCTGCCGGTCCCATGGACACCAAGTTAGGCTACATGCGCTTGCCGCTCGAAGTCGATGGGGCTGAGATAGCCCAGCGTCGAGTGCCGGCGCGTCGGGTTGTAGAAGCGCTCGATATAATCGAACACGTCGGCCTTCGCGTGATTGCGCGTTCGATATGTCTTCCGTCCGATCCGTTCGGTCTTCATCGACGAGAAGAAGCTCTTCATTGCCGCGTTGTCCCAGACGTTGCCCGACCGGCTCATCGAGCAGGTGACACCATTGTCGGCCATCAGCCGCTGGAACTGCTCGCTCGTATATTGGCTGCCCTGGTCCGAGTGATAAAGCAGAGCATCGGGCTTGCCGCGTCGCCAGATCGCCATCATCAGCGCATCGGTCACGAGTTGGGCTGTCATGGTGTCGCTCATCGACCAGCCGACCGCACGGCGCGAGAACAGGTCGATCACGACGGCGACATACAGCCATCCCTCAGCGGTCCAGATGTAGGTGAAGTCTGCGATCCACCTCTGGTTGGGCGCCTCGGCGGTGAACTGGCGGTCGAGGATGTTTTCGGCAATGACCGATCGCAGACCATCGTCCTTGGGCAGGCCACGACGTCGCGGACGCGCCCTCAGGCCATGCACACGCATCAGTCGCTCGATGCGATGCAAGCCACATGAAAGGCCTTCGGCCAGAAGGTCGTGCCAGACGCGGCGTGCACCGTAGGTCCGATAACTGGAGATGAAGCTGGCGCGGACCCTGGCGCCGAACTCCTCATCGCTGCGGGTGCGGGCACTGGGTGCCCGAACCAGCCAGGCATGAAAGCCGCTACGCGAAACACCGAGCGCTTCGCAGATCCACGACACCGGCCAGATCCCTCGGTGCTTCGCTACGAACTCGAACCTCATATCGAGTCCCTGGCGAAGTAGGCCGCCGCTTTTTAGGATGTCACGCTCGGCCTTCATCCTGGCAAGTTCGCGGCGAAGCCGCTCAATCTCCTGCTGCTCCGGCTTCATCACGCCGTGACCGGGGAATGCCGATCCCGGGTCAGCCTGCTGCTCGCGCACCCACTTGCGCAGCACGTTCTCGTGCAGCTCCAGATCACGGGCGGCCTGCAAAACCGATACCCCGCGTTCCCGCACCAGCTTCACCGCCTCGAGCTTGAACTCTCGGCTGAACTTCCGTCGTTGCACTCCATCCTCCAGTTCCAAAAACACCCTATCTCGGTGTCCACGGAACCGGCAGCAGCTCAATTACCGTAAACCGGTAGCTCCGCGCCTTGCAGCAATGGCGTCATCCCGATTTTCCTCCGTGACCAACGGACCCGGCTTTCCGTCCCAGGTAAACCGCCATGTGGTGTCTTTCCGGACGTTGCCGACCAGCGCGGGGCGGAACACCGCAAAGCAGGTGCCTCGGCGATCACGTACGCTGGGGTAGACGATCCCCATACTGCCGGCTGCCAACAGGTCGGCGGCAAGGCGCTGGCTCTCGACATAGCTGTCAGGCGCCAGCGCGTCTGCCCAGGCGCTGCGGTCGGTCAAGTCGTGCAACTCAGTGCCGAGATCGGCGAGATAGTCGTCATAGGTGACACTGTCCTCGAATCGATCGATCTCCGCGAGCGCGACGGTCTTGTGAAAAATCACCTCGGCCTGCGCGGTGCGGAGCGCTCGCGCCGCATACCAGGCACCGCGTTCGGGGCCGTTGAACCGCGAGCCGAGCGGATGCGCATGGCAGAATGCGGCATTGACGATCGACGCATAGGGAACGCCGAACAAGAGTTCGCGCGCGTCGATACCAGGCAGAAGGTCAGCCTGCCCGACCAGGCGGTCGTTGGTCGCGCCATCGAGATCGAACAGCGCGGCGAGATCCTCGTCATTCTCGGCAATCCGGCCGAGGACGCTTGCGTCGCCCAGCGAGTAGCGCGAGGGGATCAGTCGATGCGTATCATTGGCGCGGACAAGGATGGTCGCGGGATCGCTCACACGCCTCCGCGCCGCGCGTCAAGCAACCGCCGCACCGTCTGCATCGCGGGAATGCCGCCGGCCAGCATGTAGGCAAGCGGCGTGCTGCCTCTGAAAATCGGGTTATTATTGGGTAGATTGACCCATTCATCTGCCAACACCTTACCATGAAGGATGTTCAGCGCCTTGAAGATACCGACTAGATAGGAGACGCGGGTAAGACGATCGGTGTCGAGCGTCCGCTCGGGCGACTTGCGCCATTGATAATAGGGTCCGTTCGTTATTCCGCCCAGCAATTGCCTGGCTTCCTCGTCGCGAACATTCCAGCGGTTCATGATCTGAAAGAAGGCACGAAGTGCGGCTGGACTCAGCCGCTCGCGTTCACCGCGGTCGCTAAGATTTATAGGCACGGTCGGCACCGGCGTGATCGGGTAAGCAATGGCTAGCGGCATCGAAGTCTCCTGATCAGGAGAAGATAGTCTCACTTTCACATTAATTCCAGCGCGATCCCGCTCCCGTGCCGAACCACCGGTCCGCGCAGCTCGCGACGATTGGTCAGACCGACGAGGATGATGGGGCCGCCAGATGGTCGGCGACTAAAGCTATCGCTCGATGTCGCGGACTGAGGCAATTATTGCCGCCTCGCGCTGTCGTGTCGCTGTGATGGCAGTTACCCAAAGGCGCAGGTCATACGATGCCCGGGCAAGACAGAAACGAGGCCGGCGCTTGGCAAGGACGCCACAGCACGCTTACCAATCCTGATAAGCCGCCAGCCGCGCTCGTCCAAGCCGTCAAGCGCGCGTAGGAAACACCGGGCCGCGCAGCGTCATCAGCGCAGGGTCATAGGGCTGCTGGAGCGCGATGACATCGTCGTCGCTGCCAGTGAGCCAACGGTCATGGTCCTCGGGCGCCAGGATCGTGATCATCGCCTTGGGATGTACCGGCGCGACCAGCGCGTTCGCATCGCAGGTGACCATGGCGAACCCGCGGGCATCGCCGATCGCCTGCCAGAACCCGGCGACCGCGAAGATTGGCTGGTCGGTGACAGCGAACCACATCTCGCCCTTGATGCCGTGCCCGGCATCCCTGGTCGGCGTCCACTCGCAGAATTCGGTCAGCGGGATGAGGCAGCGGTTCGCAGGGTCGTGAGCCAGTCGCTGCCACTGTGGGAGATGCAGCTGGCGGACATTGGTCATCGGCCACTTCGCCTGACCCGACAATAAGTCCCAGCTCATCACGTCGAGGACATGGGCACCGCTCTCGTGCCGGACCACACAGGCGCGCGACCTGGGATACAACTCCTTCGGGTTGAACCGGTTGTCACGCGGCCGCTCAGCGAGCCAGTCCGCTGCGAAGCGGGTGATGAGCGTTTCAGGCTCGGCTGCCATGCGTGCACGGTTGCACATCAGATCGCGCTCCAGACCATCGCCAGAAGCGCCGCTGCCATGAGGATGGCCAGCCCGATCGCCTCGAGCGCGAACGCGAGGCAGGGGGGTCGCCGTCACGTCTCACTGGATGCGCCCGCCAGCCAGCTGATCCAGCCGCGCGGCAGTCGCGCGCCAGCGTCGTACGCCGTCGATGTCGCCCGCGGTCGCCAGTGCGGTGATCCGCCCGACGACGTGAATGTGTGCCCCGTCACCATAGCGGCGCTGTACCGCCAGCGCCTCCGACCAGCGTTCCTGCTCTGCGGTCAGCATGGGTGCTTGCGCCAGTAACGCTGCCAGACGAGCACTGTCCGGCTCGCGATCATCGCGCACGAGACGTCGCCGCTCCTCGGCGAGGTGCACCATGCCGCGGTTCTGCTCCCGCCCGCGCTACCCGCCGAGCGGCAGGACATGGTCGGGCCAATTACCAGGACGTGACCGTCGCGGCTACGGCCCGAGGCCGTACCGACAACCGACACCAGCGCATCGCGGGCCGCGGTTGCCGATGCCATCGGACAGGGCTGGTTGGCGCGGCAGGTGCCATCCATTTCGCGTGCGGCGATGCCGGCGATGCGCAGCCGCGGCCCTTCAGCGCACCAGACCGGGCCATCCCCATCCCAGACGCGCGTCGGCGTGCAGGCAAAGCGCTGCCCGGCCGGGACGATCGGGACAGTGGCCGCGAGAAGTGCGATGGCGAGCATTGAGAGGTCTGATACCGGATCGTGACGATCATGCCAGACGCTGTTCGCGCTGGTTCGAGGCGCAAGAACGCAGCATCCTGTCAATCTGCGCTTGGCGCGGCGCAGTCCGTCATGACGAGCGCCCCGTGCGACGAAAGGCTCGAATATCGACGATCCGGCTGACCGCGAACACCCAGGATACAGCGCAGACGACCCTGGCCCAGAGATGCGCCGTCTCGAGAAACGGGGTGTCTGCCGAGGGGAGCAGATAAAGAAGGGCCGACGTGCCGACAACGCATATCGCCGGAGACGTCAGCCGCGCGTAGAGCAGGATCAGCCGCTGCCGCTCGAAAACAAGAAGTGACAACAGTCCGAGCATCGGCAGGATGATCGCCAGGCTGCCAAAGCCGGCCATGCTGAACACCAGCACCCAAAACGCACAGAGCCCCAGCAGCGAGGCGAATTTGGCGCTGTTGATGAGGACTCGTTCCAACTTTTTCGCTCCGCGCACTGTCCTGACCATCAATACCCTAGACTCGGAGGACAGGAGGTACAGCGCCTCGCTGCGCACGCCGCTGGTCAATCTGGCACATCGGGCATTGGTGCAGTATCGGGATATCGAGCCGACCAGGCCGTGCCCAGCGATGCGAAAGCCGCGTTCGAACCTGTACCCGACGGGCGAGCAAGGGCTGCACTTGATGACACAGCCCTTGCTGCGTCGTCTCAATCCATTGGCGCGTGGCTGGCGACGGTCTCAAGGACGGCGGGCCGAGCGGATGATGACGGCGCGGTGACCGCTTGCGGCGTGGTTGGGGTCACGGGTGTGCTGACCGAGAGGGGCGCCGGGGTAGCGGAGGCGAAAGCGAGCGGCACATCCTCGTCGACGAACCCCTTGACTGGCGTTCCGATCGCCACCTTCGCGCTCGTGCCGGTCATGAAGAAGCCCGCCGGCGCAAAGACGATCGCCGACGTCGCGACAGCGCCGATGCCGCCTGCGGTGCCTTTGTCGTCGAACGCGCCGCTCATCCGGATCTGCCGCCCGGCGACGGTCACATAGAGCACGCGCGCGTTCAGCTTGCCGGACTTGCCCCACATGCCCTTGTTGCGCACATCGGTGAGCTCGCCCATCGCGGGGCTGCCGGCCGGGATCACGACCACGCCGTTGACGAGTACCGCCTCGGCTGTCTCCATGCGGAAACGTTGTCCCACCTTGAGCTTCTTGCCCTTGGTTGTCAGTTCCTCCGAGGTCCTCAGCGGCACTTCGGTGCCGGTGCGCAGCACCGCCATATTGGATGTCTGCGCTGCGCTCGGCGCGATCGTCTGCGCAGGCGCGGCCCCAGGCGCGGTCGCCGATGCGAACAGCATTGCAAAGCCAAGAAGTCGTCGGTTCATAGAGTCCCCCGGTTGCGTGGTCCGGCTTGTCCGGACCCTGGTGCACCAAGGCGCCTGCTAGACGATCAAGTTCAATGCAGGGTTAAGATGGTGGGTGACTACGATGCGATCGGATCGATCGCACAGGCCGGGCGATCGACGCAAAGCCGGAGCGCGTCGCCGCACTGGTGATGATAAAATCAAGACCGCTGGGTCGCGCTTGCTCGGCACCTGGGTCGGCACACCCCACTCCATCCGCTCGATCTTCCGGTTGGCGCCGTCTTGGATGACCACCTGGCCGTAGAACGGCGTCTTCTTGCCCGTCGGGAAGATATCGGGGGCCGGGTACGTCTCGTCGGGCTCGTAAGGCGGCCGGATGCCGAACATCGCGGCGATCTCCGCCTGCTTCGCCGTCAGCCTGTATCGATTGCACATCCGACCACCCTTTCGTGGTGCCGGCAAGTTCCGCCTGCCGGCACTCTGGTCTTAGAGCTTATCCTTCAGGCCCTTGGCGGGCGTGAACGAGACCTTCTTCGATGCAGCGATCGTCATCGCCTCGCCGGTCGACGGATTGCGGCCCTG
Organism: Sphingomonas sp.; assembly: GCA_965217805.1. Classification (GTDB taxonomy): domain Bacteria; phylum Pseudomonadota; class Alphaproteobacteria; order Sphingomonadales; family Sphingomonadaceae; genus Sphingomonas. Next base: position 99,890 of record CBDCJJ010000006.1, read on the forward strand.
GCGCTCAGGACGATCCTTGACCGCGAATTTGCCGAAGCCGGCGATCGAGACCTCTTCGCCCTTTGCGGCTGCGCCTGCGATCTGCTCGAACACGGCGGCGATCGCGGCCTTGGCTTGTGCCTCGCTCGTGCCTGTCGTCCCGGCGACACCCTTCGCCAGCTCACTGATGTTCATGCTACTTACTCTCCCTTGTGGATCCGGCCGAACCTTAGCCATGCCGAGCGACGATACAATGATGCTGCTCGACGAGGCGAAGTCGCGGGCGCCCGCCTGATGGTCCGCAAACTGGCCGATCATGACGTGGTCGAGGTGTTTCAGGCCGCGTGCGGGCGGGCGCCGATCGCCAGACTGTCGGCCGTGCCGATGCAAAGCCGCGGGCTGGATTTTTAACGCGCGCTGCGCTCTCGCGTGACGCGCGGTTCTTCGTAGAGGTCGCGGATCGCGCGCAGGCGAAAGACGTTCCACCAGCGCCGCCAACGGTGCTCGGCCGCATCGTGGATCATATGGCAACGCTGGCAGAGCGCCGCCAGATTGCCGGGCATGCTGTTGCCCGGATCGTGGTCGAGATGCGCACAGGCCAGCACGACATAGGTCGTTCGCACCGACGCAAGGACGAAGCCGCCCTTGAGCGCGATCCGCTTGCCACGACCTGAGCGCCAAAACGCGGCATCGGCGTCCCACCAGCAACCGTCTCCAAGATGCGCGACCCGCCGCATATGCGGCCTCGAGCAGTGCTCGCAGCGCGCGCCGGCCCGATCGAACCGGATCACGTCCGACAGCTGGCGCCAGTCGATCGGGTAAAGCCAGCGGTTTTCGGGGCGGATCGGCACCTCGATTCTATGAGTCAGCCGATGCCAGAACGAAAGCGAAATCTTCTTGGTTTGTTGTTGATCCGTTGCGCACTCGTTCCGAGGCGCTGCCTGCTGCCATCGCCCGATTGTTTCACGGAACCGCGGTGGTTTAGGGGCCGGGTCACCGGACGTTAACGTCCGGTCCCTATAAGAAGGATAATACCCCAACCTACCGGACAAGCCTGTCTATGCAGAACTTGAAAGCGTGGGGTGTATCGCGTACATGGGTGTTGCAGGGAGACCTGTAAGGCGACTTGTCCCGACCGCGTGTTGGGCGAGCGCCGTGGCTACCCAGGAGTAAAAACCCTGGTTGCCGGCCACCACTCCCGCACTCTTCTAGGGCCGCCCTTCGGGGCGGCTCTTTCTTTTTCAGACCACCTCAATACCGAAATTGTCGCGCAGCCCTTGCGCGTTCAACTCCTCCGCCACGATCCATTTGCGCGCATAGGCAACGACGTCGGCCAGTTGCAGAAGGCGCGACGCGGCCGAATCCAGGCGCACGACGCGATTGACGCCGCGAAAGCGTCCATCGTCCTTGCGAGCCCGCTCCAGTTCTGCGGTGAATTGCGGGTGATCGTTGTGGTGATTGACGTCGGTGATGACATCGACGTTGGCGATGGTGTCTCGGCCGAGCACCGACCGAAAGCGCTTCAGCCCGATCTTCACCGTCTCGACGACAGCCTGGGCATAAAGCAGCGGTGGATCGCCGATCTGGGTCGCGAACTTCTGGTTGAGCAGGACGACGCGATCACGCGGTGCCTCGGCCCAAAGGCGGTGGAGCAGCCCCTGCAGATAGCCATCGGCAAGGTCGACCGCGTGAATCTCGTTGGCGTTCGCTTCGAGTAGATCGCTGAAGCATTTGTCGAGCCGTCCGGCGTCGCTGGCAAGCACGAACACCGCGCCGAGATGGAACGGCGCCGTTCCCGCCGTTCCATACTCGTCGATGAAGCAAAGTACCTTCTTGTTGAGCCGAACAGCCACTCAGCCCCCTTCCGCCGGAGTGGCGGCGGCCTGAGCGCGGCGGCGTATGCCGGGACGGGCGGCTGCCTCCCGGGCAGCGCGAGCCCCCTCGGCAGCTTCGCGGAAATCGGGTTCGATCTCGGCGAGTTTATCGACCAGACCCTGCAGGTCATATTCGTTCGAGATCTTGCCGCGGTGCGACGCGCGGCGTTCGATGCGCTTCACGAACCCGGCTTCCTCCAGCTCGGCGATGTAGCGCTGGACCTGACGCTCGCTCAGGCCCAGACGCTGGGCCAAGTCGGCCTTCTTCGGGAAGGGCTTCCGGCCGGCGTCCCACCAGAAGTCGGCGAGCTGGATCAGCACCGCGAGCTGCGTCGGAGACAGGCGTAGGCGACGCTGCGCGCGCAGCAGCAGCGACGGCAAAATGCAAAAGCCGAGCGCGATGACCTTGGCGCCCCACTTGTCTGCGGATGCGCCGTTACCGGCGGGGCGCTTCGGTCGTGGCACCTTGGGTGCGGATGGGGTCTTGTCAGTCATTTCGGGCCTCCGTATCCTGCACATGTGCCGGATCTGCGGGCCGGACAAGATCGAGCGACCGGACATGGGCGTCCGATAGAGACCGGTCAAGAACGTCCGGTAGTAGAGGGTCTGTCTGTCCTGACTTTATAAGGACGCAGGGAAACCGGATAAGCTGGGAAGCGGATTAACCGAGTATCAGGGACCACCCGTCCGGAATGTCCGGTCGGTTTCGTCAAATCCGACCTGAAATCTGTACGATCGGCGAATCGGCAGACGCATCCGCCCTTCGCCCGAATCGGTACGATCCAACTCCTTCGAGTCGGCCTCCGGCGCGCCCGGCACTCGAAATGCCGACGGTTTGCCGACGTGGCAGGGGCGGGGGCCGATCCGCATCTGCCCACGCGACCCGTTACGGCTCCGTTCCGTCCCGCCGCTCAGTGCGGTCAAGCTCAAAGACTCCACTGGGCACAACATAAAGCCGTTGACCAACCGGCAGGGAACACGGAACATAAGGCGAACACTCCGAGTCTAGCCATCATGTCAGCCGTCCAAGGAACCTTGCCCCAAAGTATCGCGCACCTCCGCAGCATCGCCATGCCGGTCGCCGATTTCCGGGTCATGCCGTTCGGCATCGGCAGCTTGGACAGCCGCTTGAACGGGAGCGGGCTACGTGCGGGCGCATTGCACGAGGTTGCGTCGCGCACCTGTGCGCTGGTCGACGACGCCGCTGCCACGCTGTTCCTGGCCGGCATCGCCGCGCGTGAAGCCCAGAGCGCCAATGGTCCCGTTCTCTGGGCAAGCTGCCGCAACGACCTCTATGCGCCCGGCCTGGCGCAAGCAGGATTGGCCTCTGCCAGTGTGATCTACGCACAACCGGGGGACGATGCCGCTTTGCTGGCCGTCGTCGAGGACGCCGTCCGCGACGGTACGCCTGCAGCGGTGGTCGCCGAGGCATCGAGGGTCTCCATGGTCGCGACCCGGAGGCTTCAACTCGTTGCCGCCGAAGCCGATATTCCGGTGCTTCTCCTGCGACGCTGGCGAGGTCGCGAACACGACCCCCTCGGCGAGCCGTCGGCTGCTTGGACGCGTTGGCGGATCGCCAGTGCCCCGTCCGAGCGGCTCGAAGTCGCCGGCGTCGGGCGAGCGCGTTGGGCGGTCGAACTCGCTCGCCAAAGGACGGGCGGGTCCTTCTCTTTGATCGTGGAGGGGTGCGATGAGACGGGTTGTCTCGCTGTTCCTGCCGCACTTGGCCATCGAGCGGCTGAGACGGCTGGACCGGCACGCCACGCCGCGGCCTGAGACGCCGTCGCTCCAGCTCCCGGTCGACGACGATCCGGGTGAATGTTCTGTCCCGAGGGGTGGTGGATGGCGGCCGGGTGCGCGCTGGGCGCGGGCGCAATCGCCTACCAAGGCCGAGGTTGCCGGGCAGATAGCCGCGCTTCCGGCGCATGCACAGCCGCCCATGCGCGAACTCGGGCGGCGATCGGAAGCTGCGAGCCATCCGTACAAGGACCAGTCGGTCACGCGACCGGCCATGATCGTGAAACGGCCCGCAACCGCTCACGCTCCGCTGGCGCTTGTCGGCAAGGTCGGGCGGCGTGAGGAAGTCGTGGCGGCGTGCGCTGCGGCGGCCTCGCTCGGCATCCATGTCGGAATGGCCGCGACCCATGCCCGCGCTCTGGTGTCCGATCTCGACTTCCGGCCCGCCGAACCAGAGGCGGACGCGGTCCTGCTCGACCGCCTGGCGCTGCTTGCCGTTCGGCGTTGGTCGCCCATTGCGGCCGCGACGCCGACCGACGGCCTGTGGCTCGACCTCGCCGGCTGCGATCACCTCTACGGAGGAGAAGAGCGCTTTTGCCGACGCCTGCGCGCGTTTTGCCAGCGCGCCGGATTCACCGCGCGCGTCGCAGTTGCCGACACGCCCGGCGCTGCTCACGCGCTCGCCCGGTACGGCCGGGAAGATCTGACGTTCGTGCCCGCGGGGGGTACGATACGAGCGATATCGCCGCTACCGGTCGCCGCCTTGCGGCTGACCGGCCCTGCGCTCGGCGCTGCCAGGCGGTTCGGCTTCGAGACCATCGCCGACCTTTTGCCGGTCGCGAGGGGGCCCCTGGCGCGTCGGCTCGGCCTGCCCGCTATCACTCGGCTTGATCAGGCGCTGGGTGGCGTGGCCGAACCGATCACGCCGCGCAAAGATATCATGGTTCCGGCGGTCGAGTGCCGCCTGCTGGAGCCGATCGGCACGGCAGAGGCGATCGCGCAGGTGATGGAAGACCTGCTGGGCGATCTGGCCGAGGTGCTGCAGGCGAGGGGGCTTGGTGCGCGATCGCTTCGCCTGTCGGGGCTGTGCGTCGATGGGACGGAACAGGTTGTGGCGGTCGGTACATCGCGGCCGACACGCGACGTCTCCCATCTCTTGCGCCTGCTGAAGCTCAGAATCGAGCGCATCGATCCCGGAATGGGCCTCGAACAATTCTTGCTCATGGCACCGCATACCGAACCGCTGGATGCGGTCGATTTAGGGGCGGTGCTTGCCGGCGAAGTCTTGGTGCGTGACCCTGCACGGCTGGCCGATGTCGTCGCCGGTCGCATCGGCGCGAATGCCGTCTATCGGATCGCGCCGATCCCGAGCCATGTACCCGAGCGAGCGGTCGCGCGCGCCGACCCGATCGACATGCCGGCAGGATGGCCGACATGGCGGCGGCCGGTGCGGCTGTTCGCCAGACCGGAACCCTTATGGGGCGTCATCGCGCTGCTGCCCGACCAACCGCCGCGGCGCTTCGAGTGGCGGGGCCAGGCGCACAAAATCGTCGCCGGCGATGGACCCGAGCGGATCCACGGCGAATGGTGGCGTCGCGACGCCGAGACCTGGGCGGTGCGGGACTATTACCGCGTCGAGGATGAGGCCGGCGGCCGTTTCTGGGTATTCCGCCGCGGTGACGGAACCCATGACGATACCGGCGATCTCAGCTGGTGGATCCACGGCGTGTTCGCATGACCGCGCCCTATGTCGAGCTTCAGGTGCTCACCCACTTCTCGCTACTGCGCGGCGCATCGAGTCCCGACGAGCTGTTCGCGGCGGCGGCACTGCTCGGGTATCCCGCGATCGGGATCAGCGACATCGGCACGGTGGCGGGCGTCGTGCGCGCCTGGGAGGCGCAAAAGGCGACCGGGGTCCGCTCGATCGCTGGCACGCGCGTCGATCTCTCCTGCGGGCGCCGCCTGATCCTCTATCCGACCGATCGCCCCGCTTGGTCACGGATCACGCGGCTCCTGACCGTCGGCAAAAAGCGGGCGGGGAAGGGGGGCTGCCTGCTGCACTGGCACGACCTCCAGCCTTGGTCGGAGGGTATCGTCGCGATCCTGCTGCCGGACGAGGCGGATCAGGCGAACCTCGCAGGCCTTGCCGACCTGAAGTCGGTCTATGGCCGGCGCGGATACATGGCGTTGTTCCAGCGACGGCGCCCGGACGACGCAGTGCGTATCGATGCGCTGGCTAGCCAGGCTGGCGGCGCCGGCGTTCGCGCGGTCGCAACCGGTGACGTCCTCTACCATGCGCCCGAGGCCCGTCTCTTGCAGGACGTGGTCACGGCAGTGCGCGAGAAATGCACGGTCGACGAGCTCGGCTACCGCCGCGAGGTCAACGCCGACCGCTCGCTCAAATCGCCGGAGGAGATGGTCCGGCGCTTTCGTGACTATCCCGACGCGCTCCGCGCCAGCGTCGATATCGCCCGGGCTTGCACCTTCGATCTTGGTGAGCTGGCCTATCAATATCCCCACGAGCGGCTGATCGATGGCCTGAGTGCGCAGGACGCGCTGCAGAAGCTCGCCACCGAGGCGGTCGAGCGGATGTTCGATGGCAACGTGCCGGCTGCCTATACCGACCAGATCGGCCACGAGATGCGGTTGATCGGCGAGCTGGGTTACGCGCCCTATTTCCTGACAGTCTATGCGATCGTCCGCGAAGCACGCCGCCGCGGCATCCTCTGCCAGGGGCGGGGCTCGGCCGCCAACTCCTGTGTGTGCTTCGTACTTGGCGTCACCTCGATCGATCCGATCAAGCACGAGCTTCTCTTCGAGCGCTTCGTGTCGGGAGAGCGGCGCGAGCCACCCGACATCGACGTCGACTTTGAGCATGAGCGCCGCGAAGAGATCATCCAGTGGATCTACGAAACCTACGGGCGTGATCGATCCGCGCTGACCGCGGTCGTCCAGCGCTACCGCGCGCGTGGTGCGGTGCGCGATGTCGGCAAGGCGGTGGGGTTGCCGGAAGACCTGACATCCTCGCTAGCGGGGCTGGTGTGGGGCTGGTCCGCCGAAGGCGTGGGCGAGAAGCAGGTCGAGGAGCTGAACCTCGATATCGGCGATCGACGGCTGCGCCTCACTCTGGAACTGGCCCGCAAGCTGATCGGCGTGCCCCGCCATATGAGCCAGCACCCCGGCGGGTTCGTCCTGACGCATGATCGGCTCGACGATCTCGTGCCGATCGAGCCCGCCGCGATGGAAGATCGTCAAATTATCGAGTGGGACAAGGACGACATCGATGCGCTGAAGTTCATGAAGGTCGATGTGCTCGGCCTCGGCATGCTCGGCTGCATGAACCGTGCCTTCAACATGCTCGAGCAGGACAAGGGCATCCGCGTCGGCCTGGCCGACCTCCAGGACGACGATCCGGCGGTGTACGCGATGATTCAGAAGGCGGACACCCTCGGCACCTTCCAGATCGAGAGCCGCGCGCAGATGTCGATGCTGCCGCGGATGAAGCCGCGCCGGTTCTACGATCTCGTAATCCAGGTCGCGATCGTCCGGCCAGGCCCGATCCAGGGCGACATGGTTCATCCCTATCTGCGTCGACGCGAGGGGCTGGAGAAGCCCGAATATCCCCGGCCCGAACTGCGCGCCGTGCTCGAAAAGACGCTCGGCGTGCCGCTGTTCCAGGAACAGGCGATGAAGGTAGCGATCGTCGGCGCAGGCTTCACGCCGGCCGAGGCGGATCAGCTGCGCCGCGCCATGGCGACGTTCAAGGTCACTGGCGGCGTATCGCACTTCTCGGAGAAGCTGGTCGAGGGCATGGTTTCCCGCGGTTATCCCCGCGACTTCGCCGAACGCACCTTCCGCCAGCTCGAGGGCTTCGGCTCCTATGGCTTTCCGGAAAGCCACGCGGCGAGCTTCGCGAAGATTTCGTACGCGTCGAGCTGGATGAAGCACCATCATCCCGACGTCTTCTGCGCCTCGCTGCTGAATGCCTATCCGATGGGGTTCTACGCCCCCGCACAGATCGTCCGCGACGCTCAGGCGCACGATGTCCAGGTGCGGCCACCTTGTATCAACGCGAGCCGCTGGGATTGCACGCTGGAGCCGTCAGGCGGCCGCTACCTCGCGGTGCGGCTCGGACTGCGCCAGGTGCGCGGGCTGTCGAACGCCGACGGTGCCGCGATTGTAGGCGCACGCAGCACGACGCTGTTCGATTCCATCGAGGACGTGTGGCGTCGGTCCGGCGTCCAGCGTGCCGCGATCGAAAAGCTGGCGGATGCCGATGCGTTTCACGCCTTCGGCGCGGATCGGCGGCAGGGCCTGTGGAAGGTGAGGGGCCTTGGCGAGGCGCCGCTGCCGCTATTCGCGGCCGCGGATCGCGCGGCGGAAACGATCAGCGCCGAAGGGATCGAACCGTCCGTGGCTCTACGACCGTTGACGGACGGGCGCGAGGTGATCGAGGATTACCGCTCGCTTCAGCTGTCGCTGCGGGCGCATCCGTTGACGTTCGTTCGCGATGAGCTGGCCAGGCGTGGCGTGACCAAATGCGCGGAACTCGCGAACATCCGGGATGGTCGGCACGTCGAGGTCGCCGGCATCATCCTCGTCCGCCAGAAGCCGGGGTCGGCCAAGGGCGTGCTGTTCATCACGATCGAGGACGAAACGGGGATCGCGAACGGCATCCTGTGGCCGGATCGCTTCGAGCGTCAGCGGCGCACCATCATGTCCGCGTCGATGATCGGCATGAAGGGCAGGGTGCAGAAGGAAGGCGAGGTGATCCACGTCATCTGCGACCGGATCATCGACCATGGCGATCTTCTCCACCGCGTGGGCGAGATGTCGTTCCCCCATCGGACCGGCCGCGGCGATGGGGCCAAGCATGCCGGGTCGCCCGACCGAGGTGACGCGGGTTGGAAGCCGGAGCCGCGGAATTGCTACTGGCCGCCGCACGCTGAGGGAATGGATCCCGAGGACGCCGTCCGCTTCAAATCGCACGACTTTCGTTGAGCGATGGCAAAGCTCGCTCGCCACCAGCGCGTCGTCATCGCGCTATCGGTCCATATCCTGCGGAGCGGCGTCGCCCGCTGCTCGGACGCGCGCGTGGACGGCGTAGAGATTCGCTTGGCGCTTCGGTGTCTCCTACCGCATTGCCCGGAGCGTTGGCCGCTCGAGCTTTATTGGGATGCGGCGCGCCAGGAGAATGAGATCGGCAGGGCGCAGGGTGTGACCGCCGCGTTCAACGGCATTGTCCGTCAGCTGCGCCGCGCAGGCCGATATGAGGAAGTGCTGGATCAGTGAGAAAGCGTGCCGCCCGCATCCTTGGCTGAGGCACCTCGGGGTGGCACCCGTCGGATGCGACGGATCGAGCCAGCTGACGCTACCGTTCTGCCGCAGCTTCAGCCCTCTAGATCGGCCGCGGTCAGCAGGATCGGGGGCTCCCCGCCGAGCCGCTTGATGAACTCGCGCTGTGCTATGCGGTGAATGTCACTCTCGAATTCGATGAAGACCTCGAGCGCAGTTTCGGAATCGAGCGTATCGCGATCGGGATCTAGGAGCTGCGTCAGGGCCTCGCCGGTGATGAGGAACTCGACGACTCCTAAGTTGGTGGTGCCCGTGAAGCCGACGCTCTCGCGTTCGGCAACCCAGTACCAGTCCCCCATCTCGAAACGGACACTGGGAGTGGCCATGCCGGCTTACTCCTCGCTCGGGCTGGAAGCAGGCAGATGGTCCGCCAGTGCTGCAATGCCTTCACCGGCGAAAGTCGTGCTGGAGGCGCCGTCGATCTGCACGGGATGCTCCACCGTCAGGACGGCTGCGACTTGATGCTCGGGGTCCAGCTCCCGCCAATCACGAACTGCCCGCTCGAGGTTGGTGACTTCAGCGACGTCGCTATCGCCGCGCGGGACGTTTTCGAGCGACGCGCTCATCCGCCAATTGATCTCGGGGGTCTTCGCGCTCTCACCCCAGGTCGCTTCTGTCATGATCGTCTACCTTCTCGCGTCTGGTGCTCGGCGCAATTTCGAATGTAGCCCGACAGGGCGCGTCCCGGCCAGCCCAAGCCCGCAAAGATCGGGCTTCAAGGGCCGCGAGGGGCGACCGCGATGATATCGAACTTTCGCAAGGCTCGTGCCATGCGTTTGGCATCGAGCAGCCCGATGCCTTGTGCGCGAAAGGCGCTGGCGAGCTGTCGCTCGGTCAATGGCGCCGACACCTGATCGAGAACGGCAAGCGCTGCTGCGCGCACCTCAGGGGGTGCAGCCTTCAGGGCGTCCAGGGCTTTCATTCTACCTCGTGAAGGTTGCGCGGTCTGATGGGTAGACCAACGACATAGCCCCGAGCCATGCGACTTGCACCCACCACGCCCCGCGGTGCCGGCTCCCTGAAGAGCAAGCCGCCACGGCCGACGCTCTGTGTGAGATTGCCAGTTCTGTCGATGCCGCCCGAGCAGGCACTTGCATCCGCTCCTGTCGAACCCGGGTAACGCGTCTCGACCCAGCTATCTCGACTGGCAGCTTAAGGTCGTGTATAACGTACCGTATTGGCCTCATGGGCGCTTATATGAGACGCTAGATGCGATCGACTGTCGCTGATACTCTTCCGCTACGCGTGAGGCGGAGCTTGACGAAGCTGGGCGCCGATATTGCGCTGGCGCGCAAGAAGCGCAGCCTCACGGTGGTCATGATGGCCGAACGCATCGGTGTGGCCAAGAGTACATATCTCAAGCTGGAAAAAGGCGACCCGACCGTCGCGTTGGGTACATACGCCATGACTTTCTTCGTTCTGGGTTTTGGTGAGAGCCTTGGAGACATCCTCGACGCCAGGAACGACGAGCAGGGTCTGTTGCTCGACGTGGAACGTATGCCGCAGCGCGTCCGCAGACCCAAACCGCCAGTTTCGCTATGAGGCGGACGATCGGCATCCAGATCGGCGACGAAGCCCGCGGTGTGGGATTGCTGCATTACAATCAGCAGGGGAGCCGCGAGAGCGCTGGCTTCGAATATGATGCCGGCTGGCTGGCCGCTCCCGACCGCTTCGCCCTAGAGCCTGCGCTGCCGCTCGTCGGCGGCCCGCAGTTTCACCGCAAGGTTGGCACCGGCTCCGTCTTCCATGCCGCCATCGCCGACACCGAACCGGACGGCTGGGGGAAGCGCGTCATTCAGCGCGACCATGCCAAGCGGCGGCAGGACGCCCGCCGCCGCGGCGAAGAGGTCGACGCACGCGCTTTGAACGGTCTCGATTATCTGTTGGCGGTCGACGACGTCAGCCGGGTGGGCGCGCTGCGTCTCATTGACGAACAAGGGACCGCTCAGCGCGCGACCGAGGATGGTCGCCGCACCACTCCACTGCTCATCGAGCTGGGTCATCTCCTGGCCGCCAGTCGGGCGGTTGAAACGAACACCGAAACCGCAGCCGATCTCGCCTACCTACGCGGTCGCGGCACCTCGCTCGGCGGCCTGCGCCCCAAATGCACCGTCGTCGATGACAAGGGGCGCTTGTCGATCGGCAAGTTTCCAAGCGTCGCCGACGAGCGCTCGGTCACGCGAGGGGAGGTGCTGGCGATGCGGCTTGCCCGTCGCGCTGGAATCGACGCGGCCGATGCCCGACTGATCGACAGCGATGGCGACGCGATCGCGTTGATCCGCCGGTTCGATCGACCCGCCGGAGGCGGGCGGCTCATGTACGTCTCGGCGGCGACAATGATCGGTGCAGAGCCCGGCGACGCGCAGGAGCACGCCTATACCGAGATTGTCGACGCGCTTCGTGTGAACGGAAGCAGCCCCAACGCCGACATTGAGGAGCTATGGCGCCGGATCGCTTTTTCGATCCTGATCACCAACGTCGACGACCATCTGATGAACCACGGCTTCCTGCAAGTCGATCGTGGCCTGTGGCGGCTGGCGCCCGCCTTCGACATCAATCCGTTCCCCGAGCGCCTGCGCGAGCTGAAGACCTGGGTCTCGGAAGAAGTTGGACCCGAGGCTACCATCGATGCCCTGATGTCGGTGCTGCCGTACTTTCGCATTACCCTGCTGCGCGCGCAGGAGATGCTTGCGCAGGTCGAGCAGGCCGTCGCGGGGTGGCAGGAAGAGGGATGTGCGCTCGGTATGTCCGGCGCGGACCTCGACAGTTTTGCGGAGGCGTTCGAGCACGGGGAGCGCGCGGCCGCCCGGGCGGTGCTGGCATGATGCAACACTCGACGTCTCGAACTGCAGCTATCAAAAGGATTCGATGATACGCCTGATCCATACTGCCGACTGGCAGCTCGGCAAGCCCGAAGGCCGGTTCGACAGCGACGTCCGCGCTGCCCTGACCGAGGGGCGCTTCGACGCGATCGACGCGCTCGGCAAGGCCGCGACCGACAACGATTGCGAGGCATGTTCTTGTCGCCGGGGATATGCAGTGATCCTGCTGACCTGTCGTGATCAAGCATTTCGTCACCTTGGTAATCGGATCGCCCTGAATGCCGCGCAGTAGCGACTGTCGAGAAGCGGAAGGCCTGCATGTGGGTGAAAGCTGGTGGAAGCACGAACCCGCTGCGCGGGAAGGGTGCTTGCGGCGAGGTTGAGGTGAAGGGGCGAGCGTCGCGCTGGCATTGAGCGCCGCGAGAGGCAGGCAGAGCATCGGGGCTCCACGAGAAGGAGCCCGTCATGACCACCCTGATCCCTGTTGCCGTCAGCCCGCTACGCCAGCGTCTCATCGACGAGATGGACATACGCCGGTTCGGCTTTGAGACGCAGCGCAACTACATCCGTGACGTCGGGCGGTTCGCGACGTTCCTGGGGCGCTCGCCCGACACGGCGACGGCGGAAGATGTGCGCCGCTTCCAGATCGAGCAAAGTGACCTGAGCGTCCCGGCGCCAACCATGAATGCCATCGTGTCGGCGCTGCGGTTCTTCTTCGTCCAGACGCTCGACCGGCCGGATCTGGCGCGCAAGCTGGTCCGCATGCGGTATGAGCGCAAGCTGCCGGTGGTGCTGAGTCAGGACGAGGTGGCGCAGCTGTTGGCTACGACCACGTGCCTGAAGCATCAGGCGGCGCTGTCGGTCGCCTATGGCGCTGGCCTGCGCGCAGCCGAGGTCGCCGCCCTCAAGGTGCGCGACATCGACAGCGAGCGCATGCTGCTCCGGGTCGAGCGCGGCAAGGGCGGGCGGTATCGCAACGCCATGCTCCCGTTCGGGCTGTTGGCGCTGCTGCGGGAGTGGTGGCGGGTCGGCCGGCGGGAGGGCGTCCTGCACGTCGACGGCTGGCTGTTCCCAGGCCAGCACTATCTCAAGCCGCTCAGCACGCGGCAGATCTACCGGGTGGTGGTCGAAGCGGGGCAAGCCGCGGGCATCGGCAAGCGGGTTGGGCCGCACACGTTGCGGCACTGCTTCGCTACCCACCTGCTCGAGGACGGGATCGACGTCCGCATCATCCAGGCGCTGCTGGGGCACGCCAAGCTGGAGACCACCGCCTATTATACGCAGGTCGCCACCCGGGTGCTGCGCAACGTGACCAGTCCGTTCGACAGGCTGGCGACAGTCGCGATGGAAGCGAGAACGTCCAGCGGCTGAGCGGGCGTGCGCGCCTCCATCGAAGTTGCCGACATCTTCCGCGCAGCGGGCCCTGCGTACCGGGCCGCCTGCGCCGGGCATCTGAGCTTCGACCAGCTCAAGGTGATGTCGGCTATCGAGCATTGCCGCACCGCCGTCATGGGCGGGCATGTCGAGGCCTGCACCGACTGCGGGCACTGGCGGGTCGCCTATAACAGCTGCCGTAACCGTCACTGCCCGCGGTGCCAGGGTGCAGCCGCGCGCACCTGGCTCGCCGAGCGCGAGGCCGACCTGCTGCCGGTCGGCTACTTCCACGTCGTGTTCACGCTGCCCGCCGAGGTCGCCGACATTGCCCTCCAGAACAAGGCGGCAGTCTACGGCCTGCTGTTCCAGGCGGCGTCCGAGACGATGATGACGATCGCCGCGGACCCGAAGCATCTGGGTGCCCGCATCGGCATCACCGCTGTCCTGCACACGTGGGGGTCTGCGATGACCCATCACCCCCACATCCACATGATCGTGCCGGGCGGCGGGCTATCGCCTGATAGGCACCGCTGGGTGGCGTCGCGCCCGGCGTTCCTGCTGCCCGTGCGTGTGTTGGGAAAGCTGTTCCGTCGCCTGTTCCTGACGCGACTGATGGCACTCCACGATGCCGGCAAGCTCGGCTTCTTCGGCAGTATGACGCACCTCGCCGACCGGCGCGCGTTCCTGCGCCACCTGTCCCCGGTCCGGAAGAAGAACTGGGTGGTCTATGCCAAGCCGCCGTTCGCCGGACCCCAGGCAGTGCTCACCTATCTGTCGCGCTACACCCACCGGGTCGCGATCTCGAACAGTCGCCTCCTGCGCTTCGACGAAGCCGGGGTGACGTTCCGCTACAAGGATTACCGCCGCGACGGTGCCGACCGGCAGCAGAGCATGACGATCTCCGCCGACGAGTTCATCCGCCGGTTCCTGCTCCACGTCCTGCCCAAGGGCTTTCACCGCATCCGCCATTACGGCCTGCTCGCCGGCGCCACCCGCAAGGGCCATCTCGAACATGCCCGCCAGCTGCTTGGCGTCGTGCCGCCCGCCACCACCGATGTGCCCGTCGACCCGCCAGATGTTCGCCCGCTATGCCCATGCTGCGGCGGGCACATGGTCGTCATCGAGACCTTCGAGCGCCAGCACCAACCCCGCGCGCCACCGGCTACTGTGCGCCTATCCGGGACACAGGCGTCGTGACCCGGCACGGCCCGGCATCAACAGATCCCGCGGCACCCGTGCCGGCGGAGCCGAAGAGACCTGCGCCGATAGCCGGCAATGATGCCGCCATCCCGAGCAGAACCGGGACACCAGCGCTGGTGAACCCAGCATTGCCGTCGAAATCCGGGCCGTCCGCATCCAGGCTTGCGCCCGCACCTACCGTGCAGCTCGACACCGGAGCAGGGCCAAACCCGAAAACCCCATAGGTCAGCCCCTTGGGCCCGCGGGTTCGGGCTTCCAAGAGTTTCGTACGCCTGCCGGCGCCCGAAACTCTTCAGGAAAGCGCTCCGTCTGCTTTCGAGCATGCTCACTGCGCAAACGGACGTTCGTTCATAGGGGAGGAGCGACCGCTTCGGGGCTTCATGTCGGCAATTCGAGCTCATCGTGCGCGAATCCGAAAGCTGCCGTTCGTTCATCGCACCCCACGCGAAAACAGCCCGGTCGCCCGCGCTACGCAGGTACAGGCAAACGGAAGTCAAGTAATGCGCCGCTCCTAAACTATGAAGTCTTTACGGATTGGATAGGAGCTCTTCGAGCTGCTCGGGGCGCGGGTGCTTTTCGGCGAATTCGAGAGTGCCGCTCAATAGGTCCGCCGAAAAACGGTAGATGCCCCAGTATTCAAGCATGCCGCCCCAGGCATGGCCGTGCGGCCTGCCGCCATGGACGCTCTTTTCCCCGGTGAGGATCCAAACCAGCTCAAGGTCATTGTCCTGGCAATAGGCGAGCATGGCGTCACGATCGACCACGGCGCCGCTAAAGCCCTTCTGCTCAGCCGAGGGATCTTGAAAGCGGACCACCCCCCCTGCATCGACGAAGTTCAGCGCATAGCCGTTGGCGAGACGGAGTCCCAGGCCGCGCACGATCGATGGCGCAGGGAGTGTCAGATCGAAGCTGTCCTCGATCGAATAATTATGGCCAGCACGCTCGGAGCGCATATCGGCGACCGTGGGATAGACCGTGATCGGCCGAGTGGCGCCAATGTCTGCGCTATCCTCGATCTCGCCATGCGATGGGTGCCAAGGATATTCGCCGAGATAAGCGTAATAATTGAGGCTGACTTCGGGGGGATGGTCGCGTTCATGTTCCTGGCGGTTCAGCCGCGTCACCAACCGATCGGCGTCGCTGCTGGCGACGATCAGCGATTTGACCTTATGCCAGGTCGTGCGGTGAATGAGCCGCTGGCCTTCGAACAGCGCCCATTGATGGCGCCCGGCATTGATGTCGAGCACCAACCACCGCTTGCCGTCCGGGTCGGTTACCTCGATCTGCTCGGCGGCGTTCGGAATATCGCGCGTCCGATCCTGCATCCAGGCAATCCGCGCCTGGGGCGGGTCGCTTCGCAGGCGCGGGCAATGGGGCGACCACCAGGTCGGCCCTTGCTTGCTCGAATCACGCTGCTCAGTGCGGGTGACCAAGATAGTCGGGTCCATGTCGCGGCTGCCGACCTGCCACGGCCCTTCATAGAGGCCAGGATCCGGGCGATAATTTTTGCCGAACAGTGCGATGTCGGAGAGACGCCCGGTCAGTTCGTGATAGGCGATCCACTGATATTTCTTGCCGATCCGCTCGATGCGATGCTCGTTGCGGCCCTTGTCGGGCACCCGCCGGTCGAACTCGGCGAAGCGCTCGGACGTCCAGCCAAGTTCATGCGCACGCCATGCCACCCAGTTGCGCGATTTCTCCCCGGCATAATTGGGTTGCCAGCTATCGTCGCGCTCGCTCCACATCGGACCGCTGAGATAGCCGCTGGCGCGCATCCAGAATTCGACGCGCTCCGATTCATCCATCAGGTCCTCGAACGACGAGATCGCTGCGTCGCGCGCCGCTTCCACGCTGCGCCGGGTTTCCGATCCCTCGTCTTCGGCTTCGTCATCCCAGCGGCTGAAGTCGAAGGGCATGCCAGCCAGTTTGCGGCCAAGTTCGAGAACCGCCTGGAGCGCCCTCAGCCGATCGGGATGCGGGCCGACCGCAATTGCGTACCAATCCTGATAGATTTCCCGCCCGGTGCGGCCATATTCCTCGCGCGGCAATTGCAGAAAATCATCGGCCAGTGGATCGATCTCGTAGCGCGCGAAATCGCCGTCCTCGACCGCAGAGCTGCAAATCTCGTCGCTGAACAGGCTGCCGCTATAGTCCTGGACGTAACCAGCGAGAATGTCGCGACCGATCACTTCGAGCGCTTGCCCTTTGGGGTAGGGCGGGCGCACCTGCGCAAGCGGGATATCCGCCGGCAAGACGCCGCGATGCGCGGCAAGCTCGATGATCCCGCGGGCATGATCGCGGATCAGGGCATGGGGGTTCAGCGGCGCTACCGCGAATACCGCATCGAATGCAGCGCGTGCCAGGTCCGACAGCCCATCGTCCGACGCGCTGCGGGTCGCCGCACCATAAGCAGCAGCGAGCACCCGGTCGGTGATATAGGGGTCATCGACCGCAGCGAACTGGGCAATCAGATCGGCAGCAAGCGCGCGGCGCGGTACCAGCAGGATCGCCAGCGCCTTGGTTGCCATGTCGCGGACCCAGCGGTGGCTGAGACTGGTCAGCCAGGCTAGCGTGATTGCCGCCAGCCGCGCGCGCTCGGGTTCGATTTGATCAAGACCGTTGGCGCGAACCCATTCGATCAGCGTTTCGATGACCTCGTTGCCATCTTCGGCAACATAGGCTGCGCGCACCGACCATAGCAGGTCGCGCTCCGCCAGCGCGAGCGGGCGCAGCCAGCGGTCGAGATGGTCGGCGTTGAACTTGTTGGCGGGCTCGGTCGCGACCGCGAGCAACGCCTCGAGCAGCGCATCGCCGTCAAAATGATCGGCATAGCGCTCGACCAGGTCGAGCGTGCGCTGCGTGAAACACGCCTGGTTGCGCCACAACAGGCTCAGCTTGAAGCCGGGCACGAGATCCCAGCGCGTACCTTTGGTCTCGACGGCATCGAGGAGCTCGATCCCGTACCGCTCGGGCAGTTGGACCGCCATCGCCTCAGCGATCCCGGCGAACCGGTCGGCGTTGCTGCCCGACACATAGCGGTTGAGCGGCGCGCCTTTGGCGAACGCAGGTCTGGGATCGCCGTTTGCGACATGGGTCTCGAGCAAGCGCTCGGCGATGCGGTGGTCGCTCAGCCGTTCGAATGTGAAGCGCACCTGCTCAACAATATCCTCACCTTCGCGCACCGGTTCGACGGCGATCACGCCTTCATTCTCAAGCTGGAACAACAGGCTTTGCTCGGCCTGGCCGCCAGAGGGGCGAACGTCCTCGAGGATTGCCTGAACGCGCGCTTCGGATAGATAGCCCGACCCGCTCTCGACCATGGCATCGGTCAGCCGTTGCAGCGCAGTCTCGACCAACTTGGCGCGCGGATACAGGCCGAGCCGGCTATTCATCGCTTCAACCACTGCGCCAAAATAAAAGTCGAAGATCGCGCTAACGCCAGCTAGGCCGCGCGGCAGTTCGCGTTCGCCGCGGCGCTCGAGCATGTCGCAGCAGGTACGAAGAAACAGCGCATTCTCGAACTCTGGTGCGAGATTGGGCGCTGTCATGCGCACGATGCCGCGCTGGTCGAGATAGCGCTTGGCGGCCTCCGCCGAGCGGCCGGCAAAGCTTGGATGCTCTATGCGCGGCAGAAAGGTCTCGTCGAGATCGCGCACGATGAACGGCACGAAAGTCGTGCGGCACGAGACTAGCAGCGCGACATGCGGGTAGCGGTCGGCAGTGGTCAGGAATGCGGGCAGGCGCGCGGCCCAGACCGCCACGCCATTTCGCTCGTTGATCGCATCGATCATCACCAGCGCGCGGGTGCCGGCAGCCTCGGCCGCGGCATCGAGCGCGCCAAGGATGGCGTCCGGGGTTGCGCCGCTTAGGCCGAGCTGGTCGGAGATCTGCCGCCAGGGATCATTGTCGCTAAAGAAGCTGCCAAGCAGCAGGATCGCCGGGAAACCCTGGGCGAGGTGATGCGCCGCGATATCGGCGAGGAGATGCGATTTGCCGACGCCGGCATCGCCGCTGAGTAACAGGCGCTGGGCATTGGCGAGAGCGGTCTCAGGTGCCTTGATCGCGGTGCGGACCTCACCCAGCGCGTCGCCAAGATGTTCGGCGAAATAGAGCGCGGCGTTGATTTCCTCGCGGGCCCCGGCGGCACGCGGCAGGTCCCATAGGATGCTGGAACATTGATCGAGCGTTTGCGCGGCCCGATCAAGCAGGGCGCGCCACTGGTCGAGGGGCAGGCGATCGGTTGGTCCAAGCGGCGCAAGCCGGATCGCAACCGTAATCGCGCTGAGCTCCTTGCGCAGCGTCGCGACCAGCTCCGCCTGCGGATTTTTGAGCGGTTTGGCGATGCTACCGAGCGCGCGGTAGCCGGCCTCATCGAGCGCATCGGCCAAGGCTGTAATCCGGCTGGCGAAGCCTGGATCGCGGGCAAATGCGAGCAGGCCGCGGCGGACGGGCAGTTCGATATTGAGTTCCGGCGAATAGCGCCGGCCGAGCGCGGCGCGGGTGCCCTCGAAGCGCTGCTGGAACCACTCCCGGCTGAAATGCAGGGTATCGAACCAATAGCTGCGGCGGCCGACATGGAGCGGGTCGCTGCGCGACAAGCGCTCGGTAAGCTCGAACGCGCCCCATAGCTCGATGCTAACTTTGCGTTCGCCAAGCGCATCGCTGCGCGCCTGTACCCAATCGTCCCAGCGCTGCTTTTCCGTTTTCTGCCTGCCGACAAGGCCATCGGACAGATCATGCGGCATCGAGACGATATAGCGGGCGAGCTTGGGGTGGGCGGCGACCGCGGTCTCGAACGACTTTTTGAGCTGGCTCGCTTCGCTCGATCCGAACTCGAAGAAATATTTGGCCTGCCAGGCGGTCTCGCTGTCATCGGCTTCGATCCGGTAGCACTCGACGCCAGCGTCCGCGCCAATGCCCTTGCGGTGGAAGGGAATGCTGGCAGGAGTGTCGAGCGCGGCGAGCTGGGAAACCAGTTCTTCAAAACCGCTATTGCGGCTGCCTTGGTGCGGGCGAATGGTCCTGAAGTCGATCTCGGGAGAGGGCATGCGCGGCTCGTGTCAAGATTTAGGGGCGATGATGACGCGCATGTTGAGGCGCCCGGCATAGGCTTCGAGATCGCGCTCGAGCCCGACCGGATTGCCGATCCGGCCTTCAGGATCATAGACGAAGCAGATCAGCGTGTCGCAATCGGCGCTCTGCTCATAACGCGCGCGGTCGATGATCAATTCCTCACCGAGCTTTCCGACCGAGAGGGAAGGGCGCATCTTCTTGACTTCGACGACGATCCGCTCGGCTTTAAGCAAAAAATCGACCCGCGCCGAGCGTCCCGCATAGCTCGGTGTCCATTCCTCAGGGCGAATGTCATCGAAATGGAGCCGCAAGAAAGCGTGCAGCAAATCCTGGACGTCTTATTCGTCATTGAGCTCGAGGGTCGAGCGATCGTCGTGGCGATGGCGCAGCTGACGCGCCGCGACGTGGAAGCGCAGGCAGATGCGCTCGATCAGGTTCAATGCATCAGGTGCTCCCGGGGCATCGTCGCTGTCGAATGGGAATGTTCGCACCTCGTCGACCATCGAGGCCAGCACCGCCTGGGCGCGGGCGAGCCCGCGGACGTAGGCCTCCTGAAACGCGCTATCGGGCGTACTCGAGGAATATGCGCCAAGGCTGTAACGCAATTCCTTGAAGTCGGTGACGTTGCGGCTGGAAGCGCCGAAGATGCGCTCGAGCGCGACTTCGGTGTCGCGCTGCCACTTGGTGAACTCGGGGCTGCGCCGCTCCCCCGCTTTCAGCATTTCGGCAATCGCCGACTGGCGCTCCAATATCTCGGCAACATGCTCAGGTGACATTCTCTCTCCTTAACCGACGCGCTCGATTCTCGCGAGGACAGCTAGTCGCCTGCGCGAGCTTGGCGCTTTACATAGCGGGACCATATCCAACTCCATTTAAGCGTCAGCGCGATCCGGCATAAGAACCGGCACATATTCCGGTATAAACCCTAATACGAGTCTATAAATACGGAGCTACCTCAATGCCATACACGGCTTTCAATCCGGTATGAAAACCGGTATGATGCGGCATGGATGTGACAACGATGGAGCCGGTAGTCCCCGAGGAGGCGTCCCGCCTGCTCGACGACGACATTCTGCCCCTGATCGCGGAAGGCAATCAGCTGGCCGGTCGTATCCACCCTATCCTCCGGGACTCGATCGGCGATCTCGTCCGGTCAATGAATTGCTATTACTCGAACCTGATCGAGGGGCATGACACGCATCCGCGCGACATCGATCGGGCGCTTGCGAACGACTTCTCGTCCGAGCCGAAGAAGCGTGACCTGCAGAAGGAAGCTGTTGCCCATATCCATGTCCAGCAACTGATCGACACCGGCCGCGACCCTGATGCTTGGCCGGCTTCGGCCGCCTATGCCTCGTGGCTCCATGAGGAATTCTGCTCGCGGCTTCCGCCTGAAATGCTGTTCATAACCGACGACAAGACAGGCGAACGCCTCGAAATCGTGCCCGGTGCCTGGCGCAAGCGTGATGTCGATGTCGGGCGCCACTTACCGCCCCCGCATGAAGACCTGCCGCGCTTCATGGCGCGCTTCGATACGGCCTATGGATCGCCGCCGCTCAGCAAGACGCGGCAGATACAGACGGTGGGGGCAGTGCATCACCGGTTTCTCTGGATTCACCCGTTTCTCGACGGCAACGGCCGCGTCGCGCGCCTTATGTCGCACGCGCTCTACAAACGGCTCGGCATTGGCACGAGCCTATGGTCGGTCGCGCGCGGGCTGGCGCGCGACGAGAAGCGGTACAAGGCGCTTCTGGCGCAGGCGGACGGACCGCGTGAAGGCGACCGCGACGGTCGGGGTAATCTTACCCAGCGCGGCCTGATCGAGTTCTGCAAATTCTTCCTCGATCGGTCCGTTGACCAGATCCGTTTCATGAGCGGACTGCTTGAGCCGACGACGCTACTGACGCGCATGGAAATCCACATCGAGGAGGAGGTTCGCGCCAAACGCCTGCTGCGGGGCAGCTTCGCCGTCCTGCGCGAAGCCGTTATGAACGGTGAGGTCGAGCGCGCGAAGATTCCGTCGCTCACCGGCTATGAAGAGCGTGGCGCGCGCAATGTGACGTCGGGCTTGGTCGAGCGCGGGGTGCTCACCGCGTCGTCGCACCGCGCGCCGCTCCGGCTCGCCTTCCCGGCCGATGTTGCCGAGCGCTGGTTTCCCAACCTGTATCCGGCCAACGCAGGATCGCGCCATGACCGATAAGATCGTCGAGCTGATCCGGCGCTTCACGCCTATGTCGTCCCGGTCTGCGGAGTGGGATTTCCTCATGCCCGGGAGCGGCAAGCCGCAGCGATGGCATGAGATTGAGGACGCGTACCGTGTCCTCGTGATTGCCGACCCGGGCGCCGGTAAAACATTCGAGGCGCAGACCCGTGCTCGGCGGATCAAGGAGCGTGGCCGCCACGCCTTCTTCATCCGAATCGAAAAGATCGACAGCAATTTCGATCAGGCCTTCGAGGTCGGCACTGCCGCGGAATTCGTTGCTTGGCTCGCATCGACGGACGAGGCGTGGTTCTTCCTCGATTCCGTCGACGAAGCGCAGCTGGAGACGCCGCGCGCGCTTGAGGACGCCGTGCGGGTCTTCGGGGCGCGGTGCCATGCGGCGCTGGACCGCGCGCGCATCTTCATCACCAGCCGCGAGGATGCATGGCGCGCGCTGCCCGACCAGACACTCATCGAACAGCACCTGCCGTATGGCGAGCCCGACCCGTCCGAACGCGACGATGATACAAGCCGAGACAGCGATCCGACCCTCAAGCTATTTCGGCTGGCCGGGCTCAATGAGGATGAGATCGGTCTTTTCGCCAGCCACTATGGCGTCAATGACGTCTCGGATTTCGTCGATGCCGTTAAGCGCGCGAACCTGCTGCAGTTGGCCGAACGCCCTTTCGACCTCAAGGCGCTGATCCGCGTCTGGATTGCGGACCACAAGCTCGGCAGCCGTTTCGAGGTGCTCCAGCGCATGATCGCCTTGCAGCTGGCGCCGCTATCGGCATCCACCGCTGCGGTTCGCTTTGACGCGGCAAAGATGCGGACCGGCGTGCAAATGCTGGCTGGCGCGGTGATGATGACGGGCAAGGCGGTAATTTGCCTGCCCGATGGCGTGCATAGCACCGATCGAATCGATCCCCGCATCTTGCTCGAAGGATGGTCCGATGCCGAGATCGCCTCCCTGCTCCGCACCGGCTTATTCGACGACATCGTCTACACCAGCGTGCGCTTCCGGCACCGCGAGATCCGCGAGTTGCTGAGCGCCGAATGGGCGAATGATCTGCTGAAGCAGCCCGGCGAACGGCCGCGGATCGAGGATCTGTTTTTCCGCGAGCGCTACGGAGAGGAGGTCATCGTTCCCCGCACGCGCCCGACGCTCACCTGGCTCATTCTTCTCGATGACGCCGTGCGCGACAAGGCGCTGGCGATCGCGCCGGAAATTGCAACCGAGGGCGGCGACCCCTCGCGGCTTCCGTTCGATGTTCGCCAGGCCATGCTGGGCGATATCGTCGAGCGCATTGCGACGCGGAGGGACGGATGAGCCTGATGGACAACACCGCAATCGAGCGGATCGCGGCACCGGACCTTGCCGCCAACACGCTGGCCCTGCTCGAGCAGCATCGATCGAATGACGATGTCGTCTTCTTCATCGGTCGCCTCGTCTGGCAGGGAGACATGGCGTCGTGCGCGCCGCTCCTGCTTGAGATCGCGGCCGACACCACCCGGGGCAAATATGCGCGGATCGCCGCGATCCGGGGCGTCATGTCTGTCGGCGCCACCGAACTGAAGGACCAGCTGTGGAACAGGATCGCGGATGATACAGGGCTGCTCGATCGCGCGGTCTTCGCCGAATTGCTCGATTGGGCGCCGCTGACGACGCACGGTGTCGATCTGGTCCTGCGAACGCTCGACCATACCGCACCCCATGAGCGCTTCAACGCGACGGGTCTCGTCTACGCACTGCGCGAATTCATCGAGCGGCTGCCGGTCATGGCCGACGCGGCCGATGTCCATCCGCTGGGTCAGCTCATCGACGGCTTCAACCGGTTCCTTGAACGCGAGCCTTATGTCGAGCGTGGCGAATGCCATGTATCCGAGGAATTCGCCTGGCTGATGCCGGCGGCTCTGCATGCGGTCGATCGCCTCGTCGCCGCGCGCTCGACGGCGGCATTGCAGCGGACCGCGCTCGCGGTGTTGCGCAACACGCCCGCGCTGCGGTTCTGGCGCAGCGGCGACATCGACGAATACAAGACCTCGCTGTCGCAGAACGTGCCTCGCTGGCGCGAACTCAACGACCTTCTCTACTGGACGAGCGTCGCCGCTTGCCGCGCCCGCATGGAAGTCAAGGGCGGGATGCTGCGCGATGACTGGCAGATGGCGTTCATCGGCCATTTCTGGGGGTTCGGCCCCGAGGATTTCGAGCGGTGCCTGGCTTGGATCGCGGAGAAGGACGGCGACGATCGTTTCATCGCGCTCTCGCGGTGCATCCAGCTCTACATTCAGGCGGATCGGCCATCGGCATGGCTCGGCCCGCTTCGCGCGGCTGTCGCCGGCGATCCGGATCTTTCTGAATTTTTTGAGACACGGCTCAATCCCAAGCCATCCCCGGCGATGGAGCGGATGGACGCCGAACATCGTCGCTGGAAGCGGAAGAATGACGCGCGCGACCGCAAGCACAAGAAGGATCGGGAGGATTGGGTGCGCGCGCTCCAGGCCAATCCTGATCGCATCCTCCATCCGACCGGCTTGAAGCCCGGCGAGTTCAGCGGCGATCAGTATCATCTGCTTCTCAGCGCGATGAGCAGCGGAGCCTCGACAAGCCGGGAAGATGGCGCCGACTGGCGTGCGTTGATCCCCGAGTTCGGCGAGCCAGTCGCGCGCGCCTATCGCGACGCGGCGATTGCCCATTGGCGCATCTACCGGCCCACGCTGCGCTCGGAAGGCGGGGACACGGGATCGACGCCCTATTCGCTGATTTTCGCGATGACCGGTCTGGCAATCGAGGCCAATGAGGACAGCGCGTTCGCCCAGCGCCTGACGCCCGATGAAGCGCATCTGGCGTTCCGCTATGTGACCTGGGAACTGAACGGCTTTCCCGGCTGGTTCGAGCAGCTGTATCGCGCGTTCCCCGAGATCGGTCGCGAGGCCGTCACGACCGAGCTGTTGTGGGAGCTAAAGCACAGTATTGGCGAACAGTCGCGGCACTACGTCCTGCATGACATCCTCTACCATGCGCCGTGGCTGCATGCCGAGGTCGGGCCGCTGATCCTCGACTGGTTGCGGGGTAACGACATCCCCAATGCCGACGCCCTGCGCTACAGTCTCAATATCCTCGCCGGCAGCGGCGTGGCACAAGAGGGCCTTGCCGAGCTTTCGGCGACCAAGGCGACCGGGACGGTGTTGGACGAACAGCGGCCGCGATGGTTCGCGCTGTGGGTCGATACCGATCCATCAGCTGCCATTCCGGTGCTGGAGGCCCATCTCGCCGGTCTGTCACCGGCGGACGGATCGGACTTCGCGCAGCAGTTCATCGTCGCGCTTCTCGGCGATCGGCACGGCACCGGCGGGCGTGTCGGTGCCTACCGGAACGCGCACGATCTCAAGACCCTCTATGCGTTGATGCATCGCTACATCCGGGTCGCCGAGGACATCGAGCGTGCCGGAAAGGGCGTCTATTCGCCGACCACCCGCGACAATGCGCAGGATGCGCGCAACACGCTGTTCAATATGCTGACCGAAGTGCCGGGGCCGGACGCATATGCCGCAATGAAGGCCTTGGAGCAGGATCATCCCGAGCCCGAATATCGAAGCTGGATGGCGGTAAGGGCACGGCAGCGCGCGACACAGGACGCCGACGAGCCCTTGTGGTCGGTCGAACGGGTTCGCGACTTTGCGAAGATAAATTCAGATTACAGCGCCCCTTCGTGAGATCTTAAACCGGTCGACGCGCGGCGCCTTCGAGTCTCAGGAGTTGCTAATTCGCCCCGGCCAGCCAACGGCCGGTCAGTCCACTGCCGGCCCAGCTCCTGTGCGGAAATAGCCGCCGTCGCTGTCGTGGTAAGCGGCAAGCCGCACGGCGACGCGGTCGGCGACGATCGGCCCGGAGAGGATGGCCTGCACGGTGCCGCGCGCCGATCCTCTGCCGCCGTCGACCGGTCCCTCGCCTGAAAGCCGTACATGGCCTTCCCACGCAAAGGTCGGATCGCCCGTGTTGACCAGCACTGCGCCGCCGGTCGTGTTGCGGCCGAACAGGACACCCTGCGGACCGCGCAGTACCTCGACCGAGGCGAGGTCGAACTGGTCGAGCACCAGCCCGAAGTTGGACGCCACATAGACCCCGTCGATCACCGTGCCGACGCTTGCGTCGATCGAGGGGATCGAGCTGTTGATTCCGAGCCCGCGGATCGAGAAGTTGGCGACACCGCGGAACGTGCCGACGGGGTCGAGCGACACGCCAGGCACGCGGTAGCTGAGGGATTGGAGATCGCGGAATCGCCCATGGGCGAGCGCTGAACCGTCGAACGCCGTGATCGCCGCAGGCACATCCTGCAGGGGCTCGCCACTCGCCTTCTTGGTCGCGGTTACGGTTATCACATCCGTCATCGGAGCGCTGGCATCCTGAGCCTGCGCGGACGGGTCGACTCCCATCACGACGGCAATCGCCGCTATCCAAACGCGCATTCCCACTCCCATGATCAGGCGCCGGGTGTGCGATTGGGCCGGCAAAGGTGGCGCGATTTACGGTAAGCCGGCCGTATTGCAAATGGTGCTGAGGTCAGCCGAGCACGCGGGGTGGAAGGGCTGTTGCAGGGCCGTGCACAGGGGCTCGTACGTCGGATGACGTATCACGTGAGCCTGGGCTTTTGAGGCAAGCTACTGACGGACCTCGAAATGGCAGACGTGGCATGGCTGGAACTCTTGTCGGAAAACGGGTGATCGGCGCGCAATCGCCGGTGACCGTGGGGTGGGAGAACGTCCCCAAAGTCGAAGGCGGGCCGGTGAAGCGGCTCTTCTTCAGCTGGTTTCAGCCTGCGGTCCTCTTCGCGCTGATCGCCTTCTGGTTCTACGCGCCGAACTCGATAGCCAAGGCATCGACCGCCATCGGCATCGGCATCGGCTTTAAGGTGCTGCTACTCGGGCTCGAGTGGATGTTTCCGCGCCACGACAGTTGGCAGCTGACGTGGAAGGAGCTGGTCGTCGACCTGTTTTATGTGGGGCTCGGCTATACGGTGCTTCAGATGGTGGAAAGCTACATCGGAAGCGACGTAGTCATCGAAGCTTTTCAGAAGCATGTCGACATCGACAAATTCGCCTGGTTCACGAGCATGCCGCTCCTAATTCAGGCGTTCCTGATCTCGTTCCTTTTCGATTTTGGCCAATATTGGATGCATCGGGGGATGCACAATTGGTACCCGTTGTGGCTGAGCCACTCGGTCCACCATTACATTACCCAGCTAAACGTCAACAAGGGCGCGGTAGGCAATCCGACCGAGCTGTTCCTAATCGGCCTGGGAATCGGCGGCTTCTTCGACTTCCTGCCCCGCGCCGTGCTGCTGGCAGGCGCTATCGGGCTGGCGATCGGAACCTACCAGCACATCAACGTCCGCTTCGACTCGCCGCGGTGGTGGCGGTTCCTCTTCAACACAACGGAGCACCACAGCGTTCACCATTCGCGAGATTATGAGGCGACCCGGAGCAATTATTCGAACACCTACATCTTCATCGACCGGATGTTCGGCACGTGCGTCGATGGAGAGGCGGAGCTGCTTGGCATGGAAGGCGGACGTCGCATGTCGATCCGCGAGCAAATGACATATCCGTTCATGGAAGCCTGGAAGACGATGCGGGAGCGGTTCGTCCGTTCGGCACCGATGGTCCCGGCCGAGTAATGGCGACTGCCGCGTCCCCTCCCTCGCTCGCTTCGACTCCGGCGGAGCGTGGGATGTCGCGGCTCCGGGTCAATTTGCGCCTGCTCGAGCCCATCTGGCATGTGTCCGGCAGCGTCGACTTGGCTGCGGGTCAGTCCACGGACCAGGCCTTCGACAGGCTCGACCCGCTCTTCCGTCAGACGGGCACCACCCGCGAACGCTCCGGCGACACCCTGACGTTCCAAAAGGTCGATCCGGCGGCGCAGGACAAGATGGCGGTGTTCGACGCCGGTGTGCTCCGCATTGAGGAAAGCGCCGACGGGCGCGTACTGCGTTATCGGATGACCAGCCGCATTCTGCTGTTCTGCTTCCTGGCCCCGTTTCTGTTCCTGGCGTTCGCGGGAGCGACAATCGGCCTCGCTTATCTGCAAAAGCCGAACCCCACGGCCGCGGCCGAGAAGAAGAAGGCGGCCGAGAAGCTCGCGCACCTGCCGATGAACCCGATCGACAAGTTCCTGGGCGCGCCCGCCCCCGAAGCGAAGAAGGACAAGGACAAGGACAAGAAGAGCAAGAAGAAGGCCGACGAGGACGACAAGCCCTCGCCCACGCCGGCCTATGTCTTCGCCGGCATCTTCGCGATCCTCTACCTGGTCGGCAGGGTGCTTGAGGACCGATTGATCAAGACGCTGTTCAGGAAGAGCCTGGCCGGCTGATCCGTCGACGTGGCGGGCGGCCGCGGCGCGTCGCTGGCCTTGAAGCCGACGTCCGGGGGCGTCAAGGCGGGCGCGGCAATCGTCCGCCCGGAGCTCGCGCCCTTGTTCAAGGAAGAAGTCCTGCTCGACAAGACCTTCGCCGGCCGGGTCGACTGGAACCTGTTGCGGACGTTCGTGGAGATCGTCCGCGCCGGCGGCATCGGCGCCGCAGCCCGCAAGCTCAACAAGCAGCAGCCCAGCATCAGCGCGGCCCTTAAACGGCTCGAGGATCAAGTCGGCGTCCAGCTGCTCAACCGATCGTCCTCCGGGGTCGAGCCCACCGCTGCCGGCACCGCGCTGCTCCGATTGTGCGAGGACATGCTGGAGGCGGCGCGCATGGTGCCGCATCAGGTCGCCCAAGCGACCAAACGGGTTGAGGGCATCGTCCGCATCCAGATGATCTCGGCGATCGCGTCCCCCGAGCTGGACGAGGCGATCGCCAGTTTTCACCGCCGTCATCCCGGCATCCGAATTGAGATTCACGTCTCACCCTGGCGCGAGGTACTCGATGCGCTCGAGCGCGGCGAGGCGGAGATCGGCGTCGGGTACGACGATGGCGTGCGCAGTGCGCTCGTCTATGAGCCGCTGTTCGTCGAGCGGCAGCAACTCTATTGCGCGCGCGCGCATCCCTTGTTCGGGCACCGGCCCGCTCGCCTGGGCGACCTGAAGGAGCAGGGCTTCATCCTGACCGGCGCGGACGAGCTGGAGGCGATCACCAGCCTGCGCCGGCGCTATCGCCTGGGCACGCGCGTCAACGGCCTCGCCGAGGACATCGGGGAGGCATTGCGTCTCATCACGCTCGGCGTCGGGATCGGTTTCCTGCCCGTGCCCGCTGCGGCGGCGGCGGTCGCCAAGGAGCGGCTCTGGCCGTTGCTTCCGCCCCACGCGGAACCGTCCTACGACATCTTCCTGCTCGCGCGGATAGAGCCGGCGCGCGATACCGCGACCCAGCTGTTCTTCGACGAGGTCAGCCGACGGCTGCGGGCACAGCGACGATCATAGATACCATCTATGGCTTTCATCGGTATTTTGCGGGTTCAGCAATGAGGGAGACGCGGGCAGCTAAGCAGCGATGCTGCAAAGGGATTCACAATGACCCATCACCGCCGGCTGGCCCGAGCCGCTGCTCTCGCGGTTCTACTATCGCTCGGCGCATGCGGTAAGCCGAGCCCTCAGGCAGGTGCGCCCAAGCAGGACTTCAGCATCGGCTGGTCGATCTACACCGGCTGGATGCCCTGGCCCTATGCGCAGCAGGCCGGGATCGTAAAGAAATGGGGCGACAAATACGGCCTCAACCTGCGCTTCGTTCAGGTTAACGATTATGTCGAGTCGGTGAACCAATATGCGGCCGGCAAGTTCGACGGCGTGGTCGCGACGACCATGGATGCGCTGACCATTCCGGCGGCGGGCGGCAAGGACACCACCGTCCTGCTGATCGGCGATTATTCAAACGGCAACGACGGCATCGTGCTCAAGAACGGCCGAACGATGGCCGACATCAGGGGGCGGACGGTCAATCTGGTCGCGCTGTCGGTGTCGCACTTCCTGCTCGCGCGCGGGCTGCAACAGTCGAACCTGAAGCTGGCCGACGTTAAGACGGTCAACACCGGCGATGCAGACATCGTCGGCGCATTCGGATCGCCCGCGGTGACTGCCGTCGCGACGTGGAACCCGCAGCTGTCGACTGTGAAGGCGGCGCCAGCCGCGACGCTCGTCTTCGACAGTTCGAAGATCCCCAATGAGATCCTCGACACGATGAACGTCGACACCGCGACCCTCAAGGCCAACCCGAACCTGGGCAAGGCACTTGCCGGCATCTGGTATGAGACGATGGCGATCATGGGGCGCGACGACGCGACCGGCCGCGCCGCGCGTGCCGCGATGGCCAAGGCGGCGGGCACGAGCGCCCAGAGCTTCGAGGCGCAGTTGAAGACGACACGGCTGTACGCGCAGGCGCGCGAAGCCGCTGCCTATGCCGAGAACCCCGACCTAGTCACCGTAACCGATCGCGTCCGCCAATTCAGCTTCGCGCACGGGCTGTTCGGGCCAAGCGCACGGTCGGTCGACGCGATCGGCATCGCCTTCCCCGGGAACCGTACGCTCGGCGATCCCAAGAACGTCAAGTTGCGGTTCGATTCCACATTCATGCGGATGGCCGCCGACGGGAAGCTCTGAGGAGGCGTGGCGAGCGGGCACACAGCATGAGGCGGCTCGTCGACCTTCGTCCGCAGCGCGGTCACCGCCTGCTGCTCGGCGCGCTGCCGATTTTGGTGCTCCTCGTCGTCTATCTCTTCGCATCCGAAACGCGCCACGCGATCAACCCCGCGGACAAGGTGCTGCCGACCTTTGGCGCCATGGCGGAGGCGACCCGCGGCTTTACGACCGACGTGGATACGTCGACCGGCCGGGTCGTGATAGTCGCCGATACGCTCGCCAGCCTGTTTCGGCTCGGCAGCGGTCTTGCGATCGCGACGGCGACGGCGCTGCTGCTCGGGCTCCTGCTCGGCGTTGTGCCGATCGCGCGCGCGCTGCTCGGCCCGTTGGTAGCGGTGATCGCGGTGATCCCGCCGGTTGCGGTGCTGCCGATCCTGTTTATCGCACTGGGGCTGGACGAGGCGTCCAAGATCGCGCTTATCGCGATCGGCATCGCGCCGTTCATGACGCGCGACCTGACCGGCTTCGTCGCGGGGCTGCCCGCCGAACAGTTCGTCAAGGCGCAGACGTTGGGCGCGAACAGCTGGCAGCTCGCGCTGCGCGTCGCCCTGCCGCAGATCATGCCGCGCCTGCTCGAGGCGCTGCGGCTGTCGATCGGGCCCGCCTGGGTGTTCCTGATCGCCGCGGAAGCGGTCGCATCGGATGTCGGGCTCGGCTATCGCATCTTCCTGGTCCGCCGCTATTTCGCGATGGACATCATCCTTCCCTATGTCGCCTGGATCTCGCTGCTCGCGATCAGTGCGGACGCGCTGTTGCTCGCGATCAGCCGGCGCGGCTTCCCTTGGGCGCACGGGGGCGGACGATGAGCGTGCTGCTCGAGTTCCGCAACGTCTGGGTCGAATACGGCGACAAGATCGTGCTCGAACGGCTGTCGCTCTCGGTGGCGGAAGGGAGCTTCGTCGCGGTGATCGGGCCCTCGGGTGCCGGCAAGACCACGTTCTTGCGCCTGATCCTCGGCCAGGAAGCGCCGACCCGGGGACAGGTGCTGCTCGACGGCAGGCCGATGCGCGCGGAATGCGGGCCGGATCGCGGCATCGTCTTCCAGCGTTACTCGGTGTTCCCGCACCTGAGCGCACTCAGGAACGTCATGTTCGGGCTCGAATGCGCGGGCGCGCCGGTTGCCGCCCGACTGTTCGGGGCGAAGCGGCGGGCGGCGCGCGACGCGGCGGCGGAGATGCTCGCGGCGGTCGGTCTGGCGCACAGTCTAGATGCCTACCCTGCCCAGCTGTCGGGCGGCATGCAGCAGCGCTTGGCGATCGCGCAGGCGCTCGTCACGCACCCGCGCATCCTGCTGCTGGATGAGCCGTTCGGCGCACTCGATCCCGGCATACGGCTCGACATGCACGCGCTGATCACGCGGCTCTGGACCGAGCACGGGCTGACGGTCGTAATGATCACCCACGACATCCGCGAGGCGTTCAAACTCGGCACGCGCGTCCTGACGTTTGACAAGCGGCGGCATGACCCGCACGCGCCGCACCGCTTCGGCGCGACCGCGATCTACGATATGCCGCTCGATCGCAAGACGCCGCCCGCGCTAGCCCAGGACCTGGAAGAGGCATCCGCATGACCACCACGGCCGATCCGTCCGGCGCCCGCGCCCATGCCCGCGCAATGGCGGGCACGCGGGTGGAGGCGATGCCGATCCTGCCGCCCGTCGCCGCCGACGCACCGGGCGAGGTCGTGTGGGAGGAGACGATCGCCGCCGCAGGCTATGCCTCGCGCCAGATCGCGCGCGGTACCCGCCTGCGCTTGATCGATCTCCACGGCGACGCGTGCGCTTCGACCCTGCTGTTCAATGCCGCGATGCCGACCGAGCGGTTGAACGTCGCCGACACGCTCAAGGTACAGTGGAACGGCTATCTCGGTGCCGGCCGGCTGCTGCTGTCCGACATGGGGCGGGTGATGATGTCGATCCTGGAGGATGACGCGACCACCCACGACGCCTTTTGCGGCGCATCGAATGCCGCGGCGAACGCGCGGCGCTACGGCAGCGGCGACAATCAGGGTCCTCACCCGAATGCGCGCCACCGGCTGCTCCTCGGCGCCGCCAAGCACGGGCTGGGGCGCAAGGACGTCCACCCGTGCGTCAACTGGTTCAAGGGCGCCCGGGTTGAGCAGGACGGTGCGACCACGTTCGTCGGCGGCCCCTTCTCACCCGGCCGCAGCCTGCTGCTGCGCGCGGAGATGGACCTGATCGTCGTTCTGGCGAACTGCCCGCACGTGCTCGATCCCCGGCCGAAGTTCAGCGTGACCCCGTTGCGCGTGACGGCGTGGCGCGGCGACCCCGCCTGCGAGGACGATCCCGTGCGGACGGCGACGCCCGAAGGGCTGCGCGCGTTTCTCAACACCGAGGACCTGTACCGCCGATGACCGAGCCTCGCATCCGCCACGACGAGACCGTCCCCGCGCGCGCACCCTGGTCGCACCGCGTTGGGACCGGCGAAACGCTGACCGTGATCGATCTGGAGGGCAATCAGGCGGTCGACTTCCTCGTCTATGCGGCGGCGGACGATGCCGAACGCTACAGTGCGCAGGACACGATCACCGCCCAGGCTAACATCTTCCTGCGCGTCGGCAGCGTGCTGCTGTCCAACGAAGGGCGGCCGATGATGACGATCACCGCCACCGACGTTGCCTATCACGACACGATAGGCGGCGCCTGTTCTTGCGAATCGAACGCGCTGCGCTATGGCTACCACACCAAGTCGCAGCATAGCTGCGTCGACAATTTTCTCGCCGCCAACCTGCGCGCCGGACGGGGCAAGCGGGACATGGTGTCGAACGTCAACTTCTTCATGAACGTCCCCGTGGAGGCGGACGGGACGTTGGGCATCGTCGACGGCATCTCCGCGCCCGGCCTGTCGGTGTCGCTCAGGGCGGAAATGGACGTGGTCGTCGTCGTTTCGAACTGCCCGCAGATCAACAATCCGTGTAACGGCTTCAACCCCACACCCGTGCGGATGGTGGTGACCGCGTGATGTTCGACAAGGTCCTGATCGCCAACCGGGGCGCGATCGCCTGCCGCATCATCCGCACGCTGAAGGCGATGGGTGTCGCGACCGTCGCCGTGTTCAGCGATGCCGACGCAGGATCGGCGCATGTCGCCCAGGCGGACGAGGCGGTGCGCATCGGCCCGCCGTCCGCGGCGGAAAGCTATCTGAACGTCGAGGCGATACTCGCCGCGGCCGAGGCGACGGGGGCGGAGGCGATCCATCCCGGCTACGGCTTCCTGTCCGAGAACGCCGCCTTTGCCGAGGCGTGCGCTGCGCGCGGCATCGTCTTCATCGGGCCCAGCCCTGAGAACATGCGCGCCTTCGGGCTGAAGCACACCGCGCGCGCGCTGGCGGCGGCCCAGGGCGTACCGCTCGCGCCCGGAACCGACCTGCTGCGCGACGAAGCCGCCGGGGTCGAGGCGGCGACGCGGATCGGCTATCCGGTCATCCTGAAGGCGACGGCGGGCGGCGGCGGCATCGGCATGACCGTGTGCGCGACCGACACGGACGTGCGAGAGGGCTTCGCGACGGTCGCGCGGCTCGGCGCGGGCAATTTCGGCGACGGCGGTGTCTTCCTGGAACGCTATGTGGCGCGCGCGCGGCACATCGAGGTGCAGGTGTTCGGCGATGGCGAGGGCCGGGTCGTCGCGCTGGGCGAGCGCGACTGCTCGCTCCAGCGCCGCAACCAGAAGGTCGTCGAGGAGACGCCCGCGCCGCACCTGCCGCCCGCGACGCGCGCCGCGCTGATCGACGCCGCGGTGCGCCTGACCGCCGCCGCCGGCTATCGGTCCGCCGGCACCGTCGAGTTCCTCTATGATGCCGAGCGCGGCGACTTCTTTTTCCTGGAGGTCAACACGCGGCTCCAGGTCGAGCACGGCGTCACCGAGCAGGTGACCGGCATCGACCTGGTCGAATGGATGGTGCGCGGCGCGGCAGGCGACTTCGCGTTCCTCGACGGCTCTGTCGCTGAGCCGCGGGGTGCCGCGATCCAGGTCAGGCTCTATGCCGAGGACCCGGCGCAGGACTATCGTCCGAGTTCGGGCCGGCTCGTCGCGGTCGCGTTTCCGGAAGGACCGCGAGTCGACGGGTGGATCGCCGCGGGCACGCAAGTCTCGGCCTGGTACGACCCGATGCTCGCCAAGCTGATCGTCACCGCCGCGACGCGCGAGGCGGCGGTGGTCGCACTGCAACAGGCGCTGGACGCGACGGCGATCGCGGGGATCGAGACCAACCTCGACTGGCTGCGCACGGTGGTGCGGTCGGACGCCTTCGTCAGCGGTAACGTGTCGACGCGCGCGCTCGCGGCGATCAGCTACACGCCCCGCACGATCAGCGTGCTCGCGGGCGGCGCGGCGACGACCGTGCAGGATTATCCCGGGCGCATCGGGCTGTGGAGCATCGGCGTGCCGCCGTCGGGGCCGATGGACGCGCTGGCGTTCCGCCTCGGCAACGCGCTGCTCGGCAACGACGAGGGCGCGGCGGGGCTGGAGGTCACTGCCGCCGGCCCGACGCTCCGCTTCAACGTGCCCGCGCTGCTGTGTCTGACGGGTGCGGACTTCGGCGCGACTCTGGATGACACCGCGGTTCGGCCGTGGGCGCCGTTCGCAGTCGCCGCGGGTCAGGTGCTGAAGCTCGGCCGCGTGACCGGCGGCGGCATGCGCGGCTATCTGCTCGTCGCCGGCGGACTCGACGTGCCGCCGTATCTGGGCAGCCGCAGCACCTTCACGCTGGGCGAGTTCGGCGGCCATGCGGCGCGCGCGGTGGTGACCGGGGACACGCTGCACCTGCCGCGGGTCCCCGCGTCGGAGGCGGTGCCGGCGGCACTGCCCGATGCGGCACGTCCCGCAATCGCGACCGAGTGGACGCTGGACGTCCTCTACGGGCCGCACGGCGCGCCCGACTTCTTCACGCCCGACGACATCGCCATGCTGTGTGACACCGCGTGGCGCGTCCATTACAATTCGAGCCGGACCGGCGTCCGCCTGATCGGTCCCAAGCCGCGATGGGCGCGCACCGATGGCGGCGAGGCGGGACTGCACCCGTCGAACATCCACGACAACGCTTACGCGATCGGCGCGGTCGACTTCACCGGTGACATGCCGATCATTTTGGGCCCCGACGGCCCTTCGCTCGGCGGTTTCGTGTGTCCGTTCGTGGTGGTGCAGGCGGACCTGTGGAAGGTCGGGCAGCTGGCGCCCGACGACTTCGTCCGCTTCCGCCCGGTCGCCGTCCCGGCGGCGGTGGCGGCCGAGCAGGCGCAGGACCGGCTGGTCGCGACCCTCTCCGACGCGCCGCCCTCGGTTCCCGGCAGCGCGATCGGAAGCCCTATCGTCCGCTCGGCGACGGCCACGGGCAGCACGCCCGCGGTCACCTATCGCCAGCAGGGCGACCGCAACCTGTTGGTCGAATACGGCCCGATCGTGCTCGACCTCGAGCTGCGGCTGCGGGTCCACGCACTGATGCTCGCCATCGACGAGGCCGCGCTGCCGGGCATCATCGACGTCACCCCCGGCATCCGCTCGCTGCAGATCCATTATGACAGCAGGCTGTTGTCGCAAGGGGCGCTGATCGACGCGCTTGCGGGAGCGGAGGAGCGGCTCGGCACGCTGGACGATTTCTCCATTCCCTCGCGCACCGTCCACCTGCCGCTGTCATGGCAGGATCCCGCGATCTACCAGACGATCGACAAATATATGGAAGCCGTGCGCGCGGACGCGCCGTGGTGCCCCGACAATATTGAGTTCATTCGCCGCGTGAACGGCCTCGGCAGCATCGAGGAGGTCCGGCGCATCGTCTTCGATGCCGAATATCTCGTAATGGGGCTGGGCGACGTCTATCTGGGTGCGCCGGTCGCGACTCCGATCGACCCGCGCCACCGGCTTGTCACCACCAAATACAATCCGGCGCGCACCTGGACCCCGCCCAACGTCGTCGGCATCGGCGGCGCGTACATGTGCATCTATGGCATGGAGGGACCGGGCGGCTACCAATTGTTCGGCCGCACGATCCAGGTGTGGAATGCCTGGCGCCAGACGGAGGCGTTCCGCGACGGCAAGCCGTGGCTGCTGCGCTTTTTCGACCGCATCCGCTTCTTCCCCGTGAGCCATGACGAGCTGGCCGAATGGCGGCGCGACTTCCCGCTCGGCCGTCGTGCGATCGCAATCGAGGATGGCGAGTTCCGCTTGTCCGACTATCGCCGGCTACTGGCCGAAGAGGCGGAGTCGATCGCCGCCTTTCAGGCGACACGCCAGGCCGCGTTCGATGCCGAGCGCGCGGCATGGGCACGCGATGGCGAGTTCGGCCGGGTTGCGGCACTCACCGAAGAGGACGGCGGCGGGGCAGACGCGGCCGCGATCGACATCCCAGATGGTTGCGAGATCGTCGAGGCGCCGTTCGGCGGCAGTATTTGGAAATTGCTCGTCGGAGAGGGCGATCCCGTCGCGGCGGGGGACACGATCGCGGTGATCGAAGCGATGAAGATGGAATCGCCGGTCGTCACGCCGGTCGCGGGCATCGTGCGCCGGCTGTACGTGGGGGAGCGGCAGGCGGTCGCCCCGGGTGGTGCGATGCTCGCGGTGGGGCCGGCATGAGCCTGCCGCGCTTCGAAGTCGGCCCATTGGCCGCGGCCGTCGCCAGCGGCGAGATGCGGGCGGTCGACGTGGCGCGCGAGGCGCTCGCCCGCGTCGAGCGATATGCGGAGGTCCAGCCCGCGGTCTGGATCACCCGGCTGTCCGATGCCGCCGTGCTCGATGCCGCGGAACGGGTGGACGGGAGGATCGCCGCGGGCGAGACTCTGCCGTTCGCCGGCGTACCGTTCGCGATCAAGGACAACATCGATATCGCCGGCGTGCCGACCACCGCCGGCTGCCCGGACTTCGCCTACGTCCCTTCGCGGTCGGC
Organism: Sphingomonas sp.; assembly: GCA_965217805.1. Classification (GTDB taxonomy): domain Bacteria; phylum Pseudomonadota; class Alphaproteobacteria; order Sphingomonadales; family Sphingomonadaceae; genus Sphingomonas. Next base: position 137,023 of record CBDCJJ010000006.1, read on the forward strand.
AACAGTGGTCGAGCAACTGGTCGCGGCTGGTGCCGTGCCGATCGGCAAGACCAACCTCGACCAGTTCGCCACCGGCCTCAACGGCACGCGCAGCCCCTATGGCGCGCCCGCCTGCGTCTTCAACCGCGCCTATGTGAGCGGGGGATCGAGCTCGGGCTCGGCGGTCGCGGTAGCGGCGGGTCTGGTCGCCTTCGCGCTGGGCACCGATACCGCCGGATCGGGGCGCGTGCCCGCCGCGTTCAATGGCTTGGTCGGAATGAAGCCGACCAAGGGACGCTGGAGCACGGCCGGCGTGGTCCCGGCCTGCCGCACGCTCGACTGCGTCAGCGTGCTCGCCCACACGATAGCGGACGCGCGCGCCGTCGACGCGATCGTCGCCGGATTTGACGAGGCCGACGCCTATTCACGCCCGCTCGACGACCGACCGGTCACCGTGCGCCGCATCGGCGTACCCAAGCCCGACCAGCGGCTATTCCTGGGCGATGCCGCGGCGGAGCGGTTGTACGGCATGGCGCTTGATGTGCTGAGTGCCACCGCCGACCTCGTTGAGGTCGACATGACGCCGCTGCGCGAGGCGGCGGCGCTGCTCTACAACGGCCCCTGGGTCGCCGAGCGCACTGCCGCGGCGCAGCCGCTGCTCGACCGTTCGCCGGACTCGATCGACCCGGTCGTGCGCGGCATCCTGGAGGAAGGGCGCACGGTTGGCGGTACCGATGCGTTCCGCGGCCAATATCGGTTGGCGGCGCTGCAACGCGTCGCCGACCGGATGTGGCGCGACATCGACCTGCTCGCGTTACCGACGGCTCCGACCATCTACCGTATCGCCGAGATGCGCGCGGCACCGGTCGCGCTCAACAGCAGCCTCGGCCTTTACACGAATTTCGTGAACTTGCTCGACATGGCGGCGCTGGCGCTGCCGGCCGGTGGGCGCGACAATGGCACCGGCTTCGGCATCACGCTGATCGGTCCTGCCTGGACCGACCGGGCATTGCTCGACACGGGCGACGCCTTCCTGCGCACGCACGCGTTTCCTTCCCCTCCAATCGATCTCGAGGACCGCATGGACATCGTCAAACTCGCCGTCGTAGGCGCTCACCTCGAAGGCATGCCGCTGCACTGGCAGCTGACATCGCGCAACGCCCGGTTGGTCGCCGCGACGCAGACCGCGCCGACCTACCGCCTCTACGCCATGGCGAACTCGACCCCGCCCAAGCCGGCGCTGATCCACGCGGCGGACGGGGCGGCGATCGCCGTCGAAGTCTACGAGCTCGACGTCGCCGCCTTCGGCAGCTTCGTGGTCGAAGTTCCCGCGCCGCTCGCGATCGGCTCGGTGACGCTGGCCGACGGCAGCATTGTCAAGGGCTTCGTCGCCGAGCCGCGCGCGATCGATGGCGCGACCGACATCACCGAATTGGGCGGTTGGCGTCCGTACATCGCCAGCCTCGGGCAGACATGACCGGGAACGCGCCCAATCTGGCCGAACTGACGCGCGCCAAGGCCGCGGCCGAGGCGGCGAACGATGCCAAGACCCGCTACCTGATGGCGCTCAGCCACGAGATCCGCTCGCCGCTCAACGTGATCTACGGCTATGCCCAGTTGCTGGAGCGCGACGACACCATGTCGGGCGCGGAAGCCGGAACGATCATTCGCCGCTCGGCCGAGCATGTCACCAACCTGGTGGAAGGCCTTCTCGAGATTTCGCGAATCGAGAGCGGCGTCCTGAAGCTGCGCAGCGACGTGGTCGCCATCCGCAGCCTGCTCGACCATGTGCTCGACATGTTTCGCCCCCAGGCGGCGGCCAAAGGCCTCAAGCTCGATCTCGTCTTCGTCGACCGGCTGCCGCCATGCGTCCGCACCGACGAGAAACGGCTGCGGCAAATCCTCATCAACCTCGTGTCGAACGCAGTGAAATATACACGCGAGGGGCGTGTGACGCTCCGCATCCGGTACCGCAGCCAGGTCGCGACGATCGATGTCGAGGACACGGGGATCGGCATTGCCGAGGGCGATCTGGCGCGCGTTTTCGAGCCGTTCGAGCGCGGCAGCACCGCGGAGGCGCAGAGCCAGCCCGGGATCGGCCTGGGCCTCGCGATCACGCAGGTGCTGGCGCGCGTGATGGGCGGCGACATCGCGTTGACGAGCACCCCCGGGCAAGGCAGCGTGTTCCGCCTCCGCCTGATGCTGGCCGAAGTGGCGGCCTCGCCCGGCCGGATCACGCACGAAAACCGCGTCGTCGGCTATGCGGGTCCGCGCCGGACAGTGCTGGTCATCGACGACGACCCGTCGCAGCGGGCGATCGTCGCTGCCCTGCTCCGCCCGCTCGGCTTTGTCGTCGAGGCGGCGGGTAACGGGTCGGAAGGCCTCGCGCTCGCCGAAGCCTGCTCACCCGATCTCGTCCTGCTGGACATCCAGATGCCCGGCGCGAGCGGCTGGGAGGTCGCGACGCGGCTGCGCGCGGTGAGGGGGCCCGCCCTCAAGATCGTGATGGCGTCTGCGAACGCGCACGAGTTCCGCGCCGGGGGCGACGGCGACAGCAGCCACGATGCGTTCATCACCAAGCCGATCGAGCTGGACGCGCTGCTGGCGCTGATCGGGTCGCTGCTTGATGTGCGTTGGGAGCATGCCGATGCCGTCGCCTGATGCCGCCGTGCGACCGACGGTGCTCCTGGTCGACGATACGCCTGAGGCCTTGCAGTTTCTGACCCGCACGTTGGAGCGGGAGGGGATGGCGGTGCTCATCGCGCTCGACGGGCTGGCGGCACTCGCGGCCGTCGAGCGGGAGACACCCGACCTGATCCTCATGGATGCGGTCATGCCCGGGATCGACGGGTTCGAGACGACGGGGCGGATCAAGGCCAATCCGGCGTTCCGGCACGTGCCGATCGTTTTCATGACCGGGTTGACCGAGACCGAACATGTCGTGCGTGGTTTGGGTGCCGGCGGCGTCGATTTCGTCACCAAGCCGATCAACATCGACGAGCTGCTCGCCCGCATCCGCGTCCATCTCGCCACCGCGCGGGTGGCGCAGGACAGCCAGCTGGCGCTCGACACCAGCGGTCGCCCGGCGCTGGCGATCGACGGTGCCGGCAAGCTGCAATGGCTGACGCCGAGCGCGGCGGCGATGCTCGAGCAACTGTTCGAAGGGTGGGATTCGAGCGCCGGGAGCCTGCCCGAGTCCCTGGCGCTGGCGCTGCGGACCATGCAGGCGGACAAGGCCGCGCCCGGTGCCAAAGCCACGGTCCCGGTCGGCGATCGCGTTCTGGAAGCGGGCTTTCTGCGCCGCACGCCGGCCGACCAGTGGCTGTTCCGCGTTGCCGGCCGCTATGACGGCGAGGAGCAGCGGCTGCTCGCCGCCCAGCATGGGCTGACCGCGCGCGAGGCCGAAGTGCTGCTGTGGATCAGCCGCGGCAAGCAGAACCGGGAGGTCAGCGACATCCTGCGAATCAGCCCGCGGACGGTCAACAAGCACCTGGAGCAGATCTTCGAGAAGATGGGCGTCGAGAACCGCGCATCGGCGACCGCGATCGCGGTCACGACCCTGGCACGCTGAGCCGATGACGGCGCTGGGCGATGCCGCGGCCATTCGAGCCGCTTTGGCGCGCGGCGATGGGCAGCGCGCGTTCGAGATGGCCGATCGCTGGCGACGGGCGGTGCCGGGTGCCGCGGAGGCGCATTTTCTCAGCGGTCTCGCAACCGAGATGCGCGGGCGTGTCAGAGACGGCGTAGTCGCGCTGGAGGCCGCGATCACGATCGACGCGCGCGGCGAGTATCTGGCGCAACTCGCCCGGCTCCTCGTGCTGCTCCGCCGCGACGCCGACGCCGCGGCCGCGCTCGCCCGTGCCGAGGCTCGACCCCCCGCCGACGCGCTGGGTCGCGACACGATGGGGTGCGTCTATGCCCGGCTCGGAGATCATGCAGCCTCGGTGCCGCATTTCGCCGAAGCGGTGCGGCTCGATCCGGCGAACACCGCCTTTCGCTACAATCTCGCCGCCGCGTGCAGCTTCGTCGGCGCGGTGGACGAGGCCGAGCGGCAGATCGAGGTGCTGCTCGAGACTGCGCCGGACAATGCCCGGGCGCACCATCTGCTCGCCGGACTCCGTCGTCAGACCGCCGAGCACAACCACGCCGATCGCCTCCTTGGCGCCCGCGAGACGGCGCGCGATCCCCGCGACCGGCTGCTGCTCGGCTATGCGCTCGCCAAGGAGCTCGACGACCTGCGTGAGCCGCAGCGCGCCTTCGCCGTCCTGGCGGAGGCCAATGCCGAACATCGCGCGCGGCTTCCGTACCAATTCGCGAACGACGCCGCTGTCTTCGACGCGGTCGAGGAGGTGTGGACCGGTCTTGCGGGGGCGCGCGCGGAGGCACCGGATGCCGCCCCGATCTTCGTCGTCGGCATGCCGCGAACGGGAACGACGCTGGTCGACCGCATCCTGTCCTCGCACGGGGAGGTCGAGAGCGCGGGCGAGCTCCAGGCGCTGCCGCTCGCGGTGAAGTTCGCCGCCGGAACCCGGACGCGCACCGTGCTCGACCCCGACACGGTTCGTGCCACAGCTGCGGCGGACCCCGCGCGGATCGGCCATGACTATCTGTCGCGCGCGGCCTCGCATGTGCCGGGTGCGCGCGCCCGCTTCGCCGACAAGTTTCCCGGCAACTTCTTCTACCTGGGGATGCTCGCGCGAGCCCTGCCGAACGCCCGGATCGTGTGCCTGCGGCGTCACCCGATGGACACGATCCTCGCCAATTTCCGTAACCTGTTCGCGATCGGATCGCGCTATTACGATTACAGCTACGACCTGCTCGACATCGCCGCTTACTACCTGCGGTTCGACCGGCTGATGGCGCGGTGGCACCAGCTGCTGCCGGGCCGCATCCTCCATCTGAGCTACGAGAGCTTGGTCGCGGATCAAGAAGGGGAGACCGCGCGCCTGCTGGCGCATTGCGGCCTGTCCTGGTCGGACGCCTGCCTCCACTTCCACACCAACGCCGCTCCTGTGTCGACGCCGAGCGCGGCGCAGGTACGGCGGCCGTTGTACCGCGACGCGGTCGCACGCTGGCGGCTGCACGCCGATGCGCTGGAGCCCGCGCGCCGGTTCCTCCAAGCGAACGGCATCGACGTCGAGTGATCCGGTCGTACGTCATTCGACCACCTACCGGGCATGGCCGACCCGGCTACCCCGGTGGCGGTTTGCGCGTGGAGACAGGGGCGATGCGGATGGGACACGGCATAAGGAACGCGTTGGCGGGCGTGGCGGCTCTGTTCTCTGCAACGGGCTCAATTGCCGCAGAGCCCGTCGAGCAGGTGATTGCCGTTCCCGGTTTCGCAGACTTTCTCGCTCCCGACGGCGAGACGGTGTGGGCGACCAATCGCGGACGCGTCGAGCATTGGTCTCGCCAGGGCAAGCTGGCGGAGGTCGTCATGGCGCACCCGTGCGGGGCCATGACGATCGCGTCCGGCTCGCTCTGGGTCGCCGATTGCAAGGAGAAGGTCGTCAACCGGATCGACCTGGGCACCGCGAAGATCACCGCCGTTGTCCCAACCGGCATCGCCAACCCGAAGGGCGAGACGAACGTCGTCGCGGGCGCAGGCTCGATCTGGGTGCCGAGCGAAGCGGTCGGCGTGATCTCGCGCATTGATCCCGGGACCAACACGGTGATCGCCACGGTCAAGGTCGACCCGGACAGCTTCTACCTGGCTTACGGCTTCGACGCGCTCTGGGTGGTAAGCCCGACCGCGCGCAGCGTGCAGAAGGTCGACCCCCAGCAGAACCGCGTCGTTGCGCGCGCGGACGTCGGCGCGATGCCGGGCTTCACCGCCGCGGGGGAGGGCGGCGTGTGGGTCCAGGAGCAGGGCGACGGCACCGTGGCGCGGGTCGATCCGGTCACGGGTCAGGTGACCGGCCGGGTCAAGGTCGACCTGACGCTGACCTATGGCGACATAGACGCCGCCGGGGGCAAGGTGTGGCTGCGCACGACGGCGGAGCAGAGCTTCGTCGTCATCGATCCAAGTTCGCTCGCGATCCTTGCGCGGGTCGGCAAGGCGAGCGGCAGCGGCGCGCTGCGCCACACGCCCGGCGGCGTGTGGACCTCGGCGCACGACCTGCACACATTGTCGTGGTGGCCGAACCCCGACGCGATCGGCCGCTGAGCGGGAACGATGATCAGGATCGCGGGCGGGGCGGTACCGGGTAGAGGATGAAATCCGCGCGCCTCGCGATCACGGGAGTCGGTGGCGCTGCCTCGACCGTCCGGCGCAATTCGTCGATCGCGGATGTGGGCAGGGGCAGCGGGTGTTCGGACGGGTGCGCGGGCGCTTTCATCGGATAGACCTGCCCGGGTGTCGTCGTCATCTCGATATGCGCGCCGAGCAACGCGCGGATGGGATGGCTGCGCGCAAAGGCGGCGAGTCGCGCGGTGCTCGCGCGAAACGTGGCGAACTGGTCGACCGGCACATAGAGCCGCCCGGGATACAGCATGTCGCCCGAGAACAGCAGCCGAGTTCGCGGGTCATAGATCATGATGTGCGCGGGCTCGTGGCCGGGCGTCGGAACGATCTCCAGCACGCGCCCGCCGAGGTCGAAGCGCCCGACGCGGTCGGGCCAGTCCGCCAGCTTGAAGTACGTCGCGACCTCCTCGGCCTTCAATCCGACGACATCGGTGTCGGGCCGGTCGCGGAACTCGTCGTCGCCCTGGTGATGGTCGCCATGCCCGTGCGAATGCGCAACGACGAGACGGAGCGACCGGCCGCCGTGCCTCGCCCGCCAGGCCTCGATCAGGCGATCGATCGTCGGCCGCACAGTCAATCCGCCCGCGCCGCTGTCGATAAGCAGTGCCCGGTCGCGTCCGAACAGCAGATAGAGGAACGGTGCCTCGAAATTGGTCCGGACCGACTGGCGCACGACGAACGTGTCGTCGTCGTCGACCGACTGGACCTGAGTCTCGGGCTCGCTCGCGGCGGTGCCGTCGATCCAGGGCGCGAGTCGGGGTCCGGCGGCGAGCGGCGCGGCCGCGCCGCTCGACGCAGCTGCGGCTAACAATACCAACAGCTTGGGCGCTCTTCTCGAGCGCGGCAGGGAGAAGGTCGCGGACGGCATCAGGGGCGGTCTATCGACTGACAAGCCCGCGGCCATACGTCGAATGCCCGCGCGAGCGAGGGCAGGCCGGCCCTGTCATGCGACGAAGCGGGAGGCTCCGGCCGACGCCGAAGCCTCCTTGATCGATCAGTTGAGCGCGAGCTGCACCGGCTTGGCGGGCGTGCGCGCCGCCGTCGCGGTGGCGATGCGCGAGCGGATGTCGGCCATGACATCGGCCCGGCACTCGCGCGCCTGAGCCTCCAGCGCCAGATGGATGCGGCTCATGCCCTGTCCGCAGACCGTCGTCGCGACCTGATCCATGCGGATTGCAAGGCGCTGCTGACCCTCGACGCTCGACAGGTCGAGGCCGCGCAGGTTCAGCACGGCGCTGTCTGCCGAGAGCGGGTTGTGCGAACGTGCCGATAACGCGGGCGATGCCGCAAGAAGTGCGGCCAGTGCCGCAAGGCCGATCTTCATCATCGTCTCCTGTTGAAGCGCTCGAACACGTACAGCGCCGGGTTGCGGCCATATAAAGCTGACCGCCTGTCGCTACAAGCAAGATGATGGTGAATGGTTCCGCGATCAATTGGTGCCGATGACAAGCTCCGCCAGTTCGATCCGCCCAGCAAGGGCACCGGGAGGCAGCAGCGCGGTTTCGCTCCGCCGGCTTCCCGTTCGCGCATCGGCGAGGGTGATCGTCAGCCGATCGCGCGCGACCCCCTGCCACAGGCGGGCGGCGGCGAGCGGGACGTCAATGCGCCACCTCCGCCCGCCCAGTACCTGCAGATCGCGTTCGGCGACCTGAATGGCCACCGCCGGGTCCGCGCGGCGGCCGGACAGACGCAGGCAGGTGTCGGTGCCGCAATGGACCAGCCGGGCCTCCGTCGCGAACGCGGGCGTGGCACCAGCGGCTGCGATGCATGCGCCCGCCAGAGCAAAGCGACCGAGAGCGGATAGCCAATAATCCATTGCTGCGGTTTATCGCGCTGCAGCACAGCCGGAATTGGCTATTTGACGTAGATGCGGGCTGCCCGCCTGCTGCATACGTCAAACAACCCATGTCGATGGTCGGGCGGTGTCTGCATTCTCATCAACGACAGGCATCCCGAACGAGGACACCGTCGCCGCCGCAGGGAAAGGGTAAAGGCTAAGTATCTCGTTTGGGGGGGCGTTCAATGCCATATTCTGTTCTGCGTGCGCATCTGCTTTGCGCGACGGCTCTCGTCACTGCCTTGGCTACGCCCGCGTTCGCGCAGGAGGCCCCTGCCGATCCCACCGCCGCCGCCGCCGATCCGGACCAACCCGGCGACGCGAACGAGATCATCGTCACCGGCAGCCGGCGGCGCACCACGCTGCAAGACGCACCGATCAACATCAGCGCGGTATCCTCCGAGACGATCCAGTCGCAACGGCTGGACGACATCCGCGCGCTGTCCGGTTTCACGCCCGGCATCACGGTTGCCGACACCGGCCCCGCCACGACCGGCAACATCATCATGCGCGGCATCTCGTCCGGCGATACGAGCGTCACCGGCGCGAACTCCAACGATTCCGTCGGCGTGTACCTAGGCGAAGTCCCGCTTTATCTTGATTTCAAGCTGATCGACATCGAACGGGTCGAGGTGCTCCAGGGGCCGCAGGGTACGCTCTACGGCCTGGGCACACTTGCCGGTGCGGTGCGCTACATCCCCGCGCGGCCCGACACCAACAAATTCTCCGTCGACGGCCATGCGCGCGGCTATGCCCAATCGCACTCGGCCGATTTCGGTTACGTCGGCGATGCTGCCGTCAACGTGCCGATCTTGTCCGATCACGTCGCCTTTCGCTCGGCGACCGGATATTACAGCAACGCCGGCTTTATCGACTATCCCTACGTTCTCCAGAACCCCGGCGTTTCGAACCCGCAGCCGGTGCGTGCGACGGACACGTCGACGGGATCGTTCGGGACCACCACCGATTACGCCGCGAATTTTCGCAGGTACCGCGACGTGAACTACGAACACACGTTCACGTCCCGCAACCAGCTGCTCCTCGAATACAATCCCAACATCAAAGCGTATCTGACGTACGCGCATCAGACGACAAAGACCGGCGGGCAGCAGGCTAACGGCGCGGGGGTCCTCGGCACGGGACGGTATGAGAGTCCAGGGCGCTACCTCGAGCCGTTCGCGCGCAAGTTCGACCTGTTCTCCGGCGAGCTGTACCTCAACCTGTTCAACATCGCGCAGTTGGTCAGCACGACCGCGTATACCAAGCAGCGGTCGCACAATACGGACGACAATACCGATCTGCTGCTCGACCTCGATTACGGTTACGAGGCTTTTCCCAACTTCTCGTCCTTTGCGAACAATCGGCAGGAGCGCAGACAGTTTAATCAGGAAGTCCGCCTTGTATCGACGCATGGCGGGCCGTTCAACTGGGTTATCGGCGGCTTCTACAACCGGATGAAGTTTGCATCCGACCGCGAGGAATATACGCCGGGCTATGCCCAATACTTCGACATCCCGCGCCCGGATAATCTTGAATACATCTCGCTGGTGCGCACCAACACGGTTGAGCGTGCGATCTATGGCGAAGGCACGCTGCACATTTTCGACAAATGGCAAGTAACAGGCGGCATCCGCTACTTCGACTACAATGCACACGTACTAGGCGGGTCCGATCTGCCGCTGCTGGGGGGCGGCATCCGGCGCATGCCGTTTCCGTCCAAGACGATCGCGGCCAGCCGCCTCCGCGCCGGCGACACGAAGAAGAGCGGCACGGTGTTCAAGGCGAACACGTCATACAAGTTCAGCGACAACCTGCTCGCTTACGGCACCTATTCCACGGGCTATCGCATCGGCGGTGTCAACCGGGTCGTGCCCTGTATCCTGCCGCTGGCCGCCGGGCAGAACCTGTGCGCGCTGCCCAACGAACTCGTGTTCGGTCCCGACAGGACAAAGAATGCCGAAATCGGTGTCCGCGCCAGCCTGTTCGACAAGCGGCTGCAAGTCACCGTCGACGGTTTTCACGTCGACTGGACCGACGTCCAGGTGCCGAGCCAGACGGTGAACGGCGCGATCGGCATCACGACCAACGGTGCGAAGGCGGTTTCGAAGGGCTTCGATGTCCAGGCGACACTGCGCATCACCCCCGAGCTCCGAGTGGTCGGCTCCTACTCCTACGTCGACGCGCACCTGACGGAGGACTCGGCCGGTCTCGCCGTCAGCCAGGGCATCCGCTACGATGCGTCTAGCGGCGATCGCCTGCCGGGCTCGTCCAAGAACTCGGGCAGCGCGCAGCTGGTCTACAGCTATCCGCTATCCGGCGGAGGCAAGATCGAAGCGATCTGGGCGACGGTCTATCGGGGCAGCATCTACTCGCGCGTCGGCCTGCGCGGCAACGGCGAGGTCATCCCGTCGTACGTCACCCATAGCGCCAGCGTGAACTACATCGGCGATCGTTTCGAGGTCGGGCTCTTTGCCGACAATATCTTCGACAAATATGCCGTGACCGCGATCAGCAACGACATATCCTCGTTCAATCAGGTCCGCACCGATGTGGTCGAGCGATACTATGCGCGCGGCGTGCTGACGCCGCGGCGTGTGGGCGTAGACCTGAGGTTCCATTATTGAGGAAGAGGCTCGACCGATCTCGAGGGAGGCGACAGGTGCGACGTCGGCTTCCCTTGAGATCGGATCATCGTTTCACGAAATCTTCTCTCCCGGCGCGGCCTCTCGCCGCGTGTTCGCTGCCACCATCGCTTGCCAGCTTCGCCAATCTACCGAGCGTCCAGGATAGATGGCGGTCCGGAACGGCCAGTCCTTCTTCACCCAGCTGTAGAGTCGGGCGTCGAAGCCGGCGTCATATTCGGCCTTGGTCAGCCACATCCTGACGACCGCATCATGGCCGGCGATCGGACTGGGCGAGAGATATACCGACCCGCGCTCGCGACGGCCATCGGGCGTGAGCACGGCATAGGCAAACGACCGGCGGTTCGTGAAGCGTGCCGCCTCGCTCTGCATGTCCCGCATGGCGTCGGCGTCGGAAATACCCTTGTGCGGCCATTCGGTGCCGTGCGTGAAGGTCGTCTGCCAATGTTCGACCGACGACATATAGGGGTCGAAATCGACCTTAACCAACGCGGGCTTTAAAGGCACGAGTTTAAAATCTTCGGCCTCGACCGAGGTCGGAGGGTCAAAGCCTGTCGGAACGAAGGATGCGGCTTTCGCCTCGACAGCTGCAACCGCAGCTTGTTGTGGCTGGGCAGCAATCGGGGCACCCATGGATGAGGACGCGAGAATCAAGTTTCGAACGGCTTTCCACATGAATGTCATCTCTCCTTCGCTGCATCGGCTGCCTGGCCGATCGCAACAATACGACGTTTGACCTACCAGCCGGACCGACAGCGGACCTCAACGAGGTATCCGGAACCAACTGTTCCGATACTTGCGCCCGTCCGGAGAGACTGAGGGTACATCAATGACAGCCGCGCCGTTCAGGCCGGACGGCATGGTGTTGAGACGGCCACATCGCGTAGATGAACAAATGGCCGGTTCTGGGAAATGGTGGGGTGCTCTGCATGTCTCCTTATGTGAAGGAAATCGGGCACCGGCAGGTGTACGATATCCTCCAAAGCAGGAAGCCGCGTGCCCCGGGCGGTGAGTTATGGGTTTTTCGGTTTTTGGCTCGTTCTGGGGCACGCGCAACGGCCATCGGGATGTCCCTCTGCGGTCGAGCGTATAGGCACCAGGGGCGGCGTTCGGTAGCGATGTTGGCCGGGATCTGGGCATGATCTGGCCACCGCAGCGGTGGGTGTCGTTGCCGGCGCGAGCGGCATCATCCCCGGAGCCGCAGGAACTGCGAGGCGTGGTAAGATCTGGCCATGCCGGGTCATGGCGCGATCATCCCGGTCGACGTGGTGCTGTACGGTGGTGCGCGGGGCTGTTGCCAGCGCTCGAAGGTCTCGATGACAACCATGTGTCCGCCGCAGCATGGGCAAGGCGGTCGGACATCGGCTGGTTCGTCGAGCTTGTCGTCCTCAGGCGGCGGCGCGACGCCGAGCAACCGTCGGGCGTAGTTGAGCTGGCCCTTGCGGGTGGCGCCGGCGAGCAGGCCGTAATGGCGGATGCGGTGAAAGCCCTTGGGCAGGACGTGGAGCAGGAACCGGCGGATGAACTCGTCGGCGGAGATCGTCATGCTCTGCTGCCGGTCGGCACCGTCGCGGCGGTAATCCTTGTAGCGGAACGTCACCCCGGCTTCGTCGAAGCGCAGGAGGCGACTGTTCGAGATCGCGACCCGGTGGGTGTAGCGCGACAGATAGGTGAGCACTGCCTGGGGTCCGGCGAACGGCGGCTTGGCATAGACCACCCAGTTCTTCTTCCGGACCGGGGACAGGTGGCGCAGGAACGCGCGCCGGTCGGCGAGGTGCGTCATACTGCCGAAGAAGCCGAGCTTGCCGGCATCGTGGAGTGCCATCAGTCGCGTCAGGAACAGGCGACGGAACAGCTTTCCCAACACACGCACGGGCAGCAGGAACGCCGGGCGCGACGCCACCCAGCGGTGCCTATCAGGCGATAGCCCGCCGCCCGGCACGATCATGTGGATGTGGGGGTGATGGGTCATCGCAGACCCCCACGTGTGCAGGACAGCGGTGATGCCGATGCGGGCACCCAGATGCTTCGGGTCCGCGGCGATCGTCATCATCGTCTCGGACGCCGCCTGGAACAGCAGGCCGTAGACTGCCGCCTTGTTCTGGAGGGCAATGTCGGCGACCTCGGCGGGCAGCGTGAACACGACGTGGAAGTAGCCGACCGGCAGCAGGTCGGCCTCGCGCTCGGCGAGCCAGGTGCGCGCGGCTGCACCCTGGCACCGCGGGCAGTGACGGTTACGGCAGCTGTTATAGGCGACCCGCCAGTGCCCGCAGTCGGTGCAGGCCTCGACATGCCCGCCCATGACGGCGGTGCGGCAATGCTCGATCGCCGACATGACCTTCAGCTGGTGCAGGCTCAGGTGCCCCGCATGCGCCGTTCGATATGCGGGGCCGGCGCTGCGGAAGATGTCAGCGGCCTCAAGGGAGGCCCGCACGCGGCGTCAACCGGGTGCCGTCTTCCCCTCCATCAGCGCCATCAGTCGGTCAAGCGGACCGGTGACGGCGCGGATCGTCCGGGTGGCGACCTTGGTGTAGAGCGCGGTCGTCTCGAGCTTGCTGTGCCCCAGCAGCACTTGAATAACGCGGATATCGACATCCTGCTCGAGCAGGTGCGTCGCGAAGCTGTGCCGCAGCGTGTGCGGGCTGACGCGCTTGCGGATCCCGGACGCCTCGGCAGCCTCATGGACCGCGCGGTGCAACTGCCGGGTCGAGATCGGATCGGTGTAGCTGCGCCCAGGGAACAGCCAGCCGTGTGGCAACAACACGCTGCGCCGCTTGCCTTCGCGCCACCACAGCCTGAGCAGCTCGAGCAGTTGCGGCGAGAGCATGGCATTGCGGTCCTTGCGCCCCTTGCCCTCCTCGATCCGGATCAGCATCCGCTTGCTGTCGATATCGTCGGCTTTGAGATGCGCGACCTCCGACACGCGCAGGCCAGCGCCGTAAGCGACGCCGAGCGCCGCCCGGTACTTGATGCCCGGTGCCGCCTCGAGCAGCTTCGCCACCTCATCGACACTCAGCACGTCGGGCAGCTTCCTGGGACGACGCGCCAGCACCAGCCGCCGCGACAGATCAGGTCGCTCGAGCGTCACGTCGAACAGGAAGCGCAGCGCCGACACCGCGCCGTTGATGACGGACTCGCTAACGCCGTGCTCGCGCTGATAGAGTTGGAAGCGGCGTACATCCTCGGCAATCGCGGTGTCGGGCGAACGCCCCAGAAAGCCCGCGAAGGCACGGACGTGGCGGACATAGTCATGTTGAGTCCGCGATCTCATCGCGCGCATCGACATGTCGTCGAGCATGCGCTGACGCAGCGGGGTCACAGGTCGGTCGATCGGTTGAGTCGCCATGATGGGTTCCTCTGGTTGAAGGAACTCCATCGTCCGCCACCGCCGCCGCAGGGCCAAACCTCAGCGTAGCCGCGCTACCTCACCGCCAACACCACTGCCGCGCAGCGGCTTCGTGCTGTGGGTCGTAGTTACAAGAATCCCTCGCCCGCATGCTCGCGGAACCGCTCATGGTCCCGCACATATTCCGCTACCATCTCCAAAGATGAATGCCGGCTATGCTCCTTCATTTTGAACAAATTGGCGTTCTGGCGACCGGCCTCCGTAAGAAACCCGGCGCGGAGAGAGTGGCCTGAGAACAGCTCCGGTGAATAGCCCGCGGCGATCGCAGCCGCCTTTACTACCAATGCCACGCCTTGGGCGCTCATTGGCTTGTCGGTTAACCGGCCCTGTGGCGTCAGTTTGCGGAATACCGACCCGCTGGTGATGCCTGCCTGCTCGAGCCAGGTGCGGTAATGCCTCACTGGTTCAAGCCTGCGGCCGTCGGGGATCGCGACGGTGTGACCCTTGCCCTCCTGGTCAGTCTTCGATGCCGCGATGCGCACTAGTAGCCCGCGGCTATCCTCGCTCACACGCGCAACGGTGATCGCCACGAGCTCGGAACGGCGGAACGCTCCGGCCATCCCGATCGCGAGTAGCGCGCGGTCGCGGTAGCTGCGCAAATCCTCACCAACAATTGCGCGCACCATGTCACGCAAAACGTCGCCGTCGGCAGGACGCTTCTTCCCGGGCAGTTCGCCGCGCTTGTTTTTGCGGATTCCGCGCATCGCCCGTTCGAGGCGCGCGGCGTCGGGCTGTGAAGTCGGCGGCTCAACGTCGGCGGCGCGATGGGCAAACACGATCGCCGCAAGCCTTCGGCCGATCGTCGCGCGGCCGAGCGGCACCGGCTCCTTGCGCGGCAGCACCGTCCCGCGCTTCGTCCGGCGGAGCTCCTGAGGACTGAATCCGCTCTCGGCAAGCAGCGTCAAAAACGCGGCGACCGTCGACGGCGTCGCTGGGAGCGGCCGATAACCGCTTTCCTGGCACCAGGCGCAGAACAGACGCCAATCCGATTCGTAGGCGCGCAACGTCGCGTCGGCCGAGGCCCGGCGGACATAGTCGTCGACCCGTTCGCGATCATCTGGCGCAAGCTGTGGAAGATACGGTTCGAGGGACTGAACCTGGTCGACGACCACTAGCGCATCAGCCACGATACCAGCCAGATCCGAAGGATCGACGCGCTACGTCGTCGATGCCACCATCGTCGGTCACGCCGACCTCCTACGTTGCCTTCGTCCAAACCGAAACAGACGCGTCGGCGACCGTCCCGGAACCGTCGGAATCGATACGCGACCGATCGATTTGAGACCAGCATGTAATTAGCAGGAATAAGCGTTATCGCTAAAAACGTGATGTGGCAGTATACGCAAGGCGGTGACCGCAGACCAAGGCTGTGCGCGGCGATAGGATTTGGTATGCCTGTCCTCTTATACCACAGATGGGAATGAGTGCTCGATGACGCTGCAAGTGAACATCACCGCAAACGGGCGCATGAGTCTGCCCGCAGCCATCCGCAAGCGCTTGGGCCTTGAAGGCGGCGGCGCGGTTCTGCTCGAGGAAACGGACGAGGGCGTCGTGCTGGGCTCTGTTGCAAGAATTCGGCTGAGCCGGGCGGGGCGGTCGCGTCGATTGGTTCAGGCGGTGTAGACGTTGAACTGCATCTCGATCAGACGCACTTCTCCCATGATGCCGCCGCCATATTGGAAGATGGCGGCCTGACCTTTGCGCAGGGCGTGCATGACCTCGAAGCCCTTGATCGTGGCATAGGCGGTCTTCATCGATTTGAACCCACGCACTGGCTTGATCAGCTGTTTCAGCTTGCCGTGATCGGCTTCGACAACGTTGTTGAGAAAGTTGACCTGGCGGTGCAGCGTCTCCTCTGGCAACTTGCCTTCCTTCTTGAGGTGCGCGATCGCCGGACCATAGGTGGGCGCCTTGTCGGTGTTGATCTTCAAGGGCTTTTCCCAATCCTTCAAACCGTTGAGGGCCTTGCCCAGGAAGCGCCTGGCGGCTTTCATGTTCCGCGTCGCCGACAGGTAAAAGTCGATGGTGTCGCCATCCTTGTCGACGGCCCGATAGAGATAGGCCCATTTGCCTTTGACCTTGACGTGCGTCTCGTCGGCGCGCCAGCTGCGTGAAAGTCCTGGCCGCTTCCAATACCAGCGCAGACGCTTCTCCACCTCGGGCGCATAATGCTGGATCCAGCGGTAAAGCGTCGTGTGATCGACACTGACGCCCCGCTCCTCCAGCATCTCCTCAAGGTTCCGGTAGCTGATGCCGTATTTGCAATACCAACGAACGCCCCAGAGAATGATCTCACCCCGAAAATGCCGCCATTTGAAATCGTTCACGCCCGCTCCGCCTCCAGTTCAAAGCCGCCAGATCGGCATCACGGCAATTTTGCAACAAAGCCCCGCGTCACGCACGACCGCCGCGAGCAGAAGGTTGAAGGCACGGAGCCTCAGCCCGTTCCGCAGTTGCGTGCCGCGCTGCGGCATCGCCGAGTAGAAAGGACGCTCAAGCCACTTAATAGACGGTGATCCGAGCGCGTCAGCAAGCCCCGCATTTAACAAGACGGCGGGTGCCCGCCATGTGCCGGGTTCGTGAGACGGTCGAAGGGGACGCTACCCGAGTTTCGACTGTGCCGCTACTAGTAGCATCGGGGCAAGGCTTAGCCGATCAAGTCTCGATGAACGAGTGTTCGATACCGGGGCGCGGAGAGAACGGCCTGAGAGTTTGCGATGCGGTCTTGCTAAGCGTATCGCGGCAGTAAGTACTGCAAAGATCGCGCACGCCGAGGGCGGCGTTGCCAGAGACTGTTACTGCAACGGGCGCAGAAGGCAAAACGCTCGCCTTCCGTTCAGAGGAAGTAACGGCAAGACGTGAAAAGGTCGCCGATGGTATCGGCGCCGCCTTCACAGATTCGTTCCGATTTACAAAGTCCAGCTTTCACCAAAATGACTGTACGACTTCGCTTGAAAGTCGCGGTCTGACGCCATGGACCGATCTGACTTGTCGAATGAAGGCGCCCCCTTCAATTGATCCTCGGTGACGTTCAGCTTGTACCCCTCAAGATCGGTGTCGTAATCGAGCTTCGACCATGGAATGCTATGAAGCTTATCCCCCATTCCGAAAAAGCCGCCGACCGACAGAATGGCATGATGAATTTTGCCGTCGCGCTTGCCTAACATGACCGTGTCGACCGTTCCCAGCTTTTCCTTATTGCTGCCGTATACTGCGGTGCCGGCGACATCATTGGCAGAGATGACTTGCTGGGTCTGTTCGGTCATAGTGGTCATTTAAATAGTTTCCTTTCGATTTATATAATAACAATACCTGGAATTGATAAAAGTTCCGCATCGGGCCAAATATGATATTTGACAGTTAGGCACCAGATCGTCTTACTCCGTAAGAATCTCATCTGGAATCAATCCAAACTGCATTTACACTATACGACTAGTATTTTGGTGCTCGCTCGAATTAGAGTACCCACAGTGGACAAGCCACTCTCGGATCATTCGATCGGGCGGTCGCTATCCAGCAGATCTTCACCATTGGTGGTGCGGCGCTCATCGTCGACCAACTGTTCGACGTGCGTGTCGGGGCTGGTGTCCTGATCGGGCACAACCTTCTCGGTCGGCCTGGCTGGCTGGGGTTTGCGAGCAGGCGTGGCATCCATGCTCTTTAGCGGTAGCGGCGCGCCTTCGTCGAAGCGCAGGCGATAGATCGGCTCGGGCAGCGCGAACCCACCGCTCGTCAGCGCTTGTGCAGCTGCATTGATGGCGAGACTGCGGCCTTTCAGAAAGTCGGTGTTCTTCTGATCCACCCACCCAAAGAAGCGCAGTACGATATTCGAGTCACCAACGTCCTGGATGATCGCGGTCGCCTTGGGCGTATCGAGCACAAACGAAAGCGCGTTCACGGCTGCAAGCCCGACCGCCATGCCATCGACCGGATCATCGTCGGCGTCGACCCCGAGATCGAAGGCGAAGCGGCGTTCGGAGTTGCGGGTATAGTTCAAGATCACTGACTTGAAGACAATTGAGTTCGGGATCCGCAGGTGATTACCGTCGAGAGTCATCAACACCGTTGCGCGGGAGGTCAGACGGACGACCCGGCCTTCATTGCCCTCGATCACGACATGATCGTTGGCGCGGAACGGCTGACGCAGGCTGAGCATCAGACTAGACACGTAATTGTCGACCGTGTCGCGTACCGCGAAGCCGAGCGCGATGCCGATGACCCCGGCGCCGCCGAGCACGCCACCGAGCAGCGCGGTCGCACCGACGACCTCGAGCGCGGCGATCAACCCGAGGATGACGAACACGAACCGGACAAAGGTGGCGGCCAGCTCGGCAAGGAAGGGGTTGGGCGTAATCCATCGCCAAAAGCGTTCGATCGAGGCCAGCAGATACCCCAGCACGCCGATGACGAGAGCGATCGCCACGGCCACGCCGAGCAGCGGCAGCGCCTGCACCAGGCCACGCAAGTCGTTTCCAAACTGGCCCAACGCCGGCGTTAGGTTCGTTTTGACGGCAAGATCGCGTGTGAGATCGTTCTGCACCGTAACGACACCGGCGACGCGACCGGCGATCCCCTCGGCACGCTTGACATCCTCGGTACTGGACACCGTGCCGCTAAGCGTGACCACGCCCGCCGAAACCCGGATCCGAACCGCCTTGAGCGCTGCGATCTCGGAAAAGATACGGCGGATGCGCCCGGCGATGTCGGCGTTTTCCGTACTCGCGGTCTTCGTCGCAATGGCGGTCGACGGCGGCGCAGGCGCTTCGGTGGAAGCGGTCGGGGCATCCTGAGCAAAAACGGTCGGCGTTCCTGCGAGAAAGCTGAAAACGATCAGGAGGCGGCGTAACAGAGACATGCGCCCGATCATGCACTTCTAAGCGCCGCAAGATAGCCCCGGCTTGGTGGACAAGTACACCCGACATGGCCCCAGGAGGCTCCAGGCGTCCACACCACTGACGAACAAAAGTCGGGATCCGGGCAGTGCGATCACCACGGTGAACGCCCGCACTTGGACCATGAAGCGACCGCCGAACGGATCCAGCTCGAAATGATCATTAGTGCGCCTGGATCGATGGTCATCGTTACCTCATTGACCAGAGCGATTGCTTTTGCTTGCGATGCGATCGTTTCCGTGCCCGTTTCCCTCGGATCGGAGGGCAGGACAGCGAAGGCGACATGTCCGTCGGCGTCAACGACCGCAGGGCGGTGACGCTGCCGAAAGCCAGCGTGATGCTGATGCCTTTTCTCTTATGATCAGTTCCGGGTTACTGCGCCGCCGCCTCGATATCTTGGACCTCGACTAGGATGCGATCGTCGTCATCCACGTTTCCTCGCTCTTTCGCGATCGTCGCTGCGGCGCTGGCCAGATACATCGCTTCCCGCGACGACTGGACCCGCTGCCCCATCTCGTTGTCGGGCAAATCGGCCAATGCGGGATATTCGACCGCTTCGTCGCCGAACGCGACGGTCACTTCCTCATCGCCATAGTCCGCATACAGGTCGCCGCTGCTAATTAGCTGACCGTCACGGATCACGACTTTCGGGTCTTCGGTCATTACGAGCATCCTGCCGTTGTTGCTCGGGTTGCAGTGCGCGACGCTTGCGTCTTGCGCAACCCGGCACGGCCGATGCCGATGGCTAAACCTTCGTCATGTATTTGTTGATGGGGGTTGCGGCGCCGGATGACGAACCCGGCGATTACAAATGAACGAGCGGCCGGGGCTGGCAAGCGAAAAGACCTGCCAATGACCGCAAGTGGGTCGCTCAGACCTCAGTTCGTTCTGCCAGTTCCAGGGCATCCTCCACGTCGACCCCGAGATAGCGCACCGTGCTGTCGATTTTGGCGTGGCCGAGGAGGATCTGCACACCGTATGCGGACCGCAACAAACGGCTCATCGACGCGGCTCTAGAATATCAGCTGGGGAGACTATCTGAAGCGTTGGAAACAGGTTGCGCATATGACCTGTGTTCCAGGTAATGATGCGGGGAATGCCATATTGCATTGCTACCTGGCCGATTAGCCGGTCGTAAAGCCGTGCTCCCAAACCGCCCTCCTCGGCATAAGCTCGGATCGCCTCCAATGTCTGCGCAGGCGAAAGGCCTACCAGCCGCGTGATCGCCGCTACACTTTCCAGCACGTACCAAGCTTCCTCGGAGCTCCAGCGAAACGGCGCCGCGGCCGTCCTGCGGGTCAGCGTGGAATAGGCTTCCGCAAAGCTGTGCGCTGCAACCGCGTAGCGCCCCTCAGAACCTTGTGCACCCAAACCGACCGATGCGGCGTGATGCTCATGCGCTCCTGCAACCATCGCGATGACGACGTTGCTGTCGAGCAATCCCTCGATCCCGGTCATTATTGCCGCTCGGTTCGCACTTCCTCCAGAGCAAGGTTCGCGTCCTGCAGCGAGATGCGCCCCTGGTCGGACGGCTTCACGAGCAGCGCGCCCTTGCGGACGAGGAAACCGGCGGGCGAGCGCTCGACCGGAGGATGGAAGCAGCGAAGCGCCTCCTCTATGACCTGCGTGATGGTCATCCCGGAGTGCGCCGCCAGCGCTGCTGCGCGCTCGCATGCGAAGCGGGAGCGGATATTGAGTTGAGTGGAGCTTGGTTGCGACACAGCCATAACTTAGAAACGACAGCAAGAAATTGCTAGCGCCTTTCTTTAACAGCTAGCTCGGCATGATGTGGCTGCTTGCGCCTGCAGCCTTAACGCGCGGTGCAAGGCCTGAGCGCTGTCCGAGCGGCGGCGGTGCTTCGTAGACTTCCGAGCGCTGCACGCAAAGACAACGACTATGCGTAAGCGTCCGGTCAGCGCATTCGCTAACCGGACGCTTACGAATGATCTGGCAAACGATGCGGCGCAATGCTCATTTACGGCGAGGGTTGACGCGCGCTGATTTCACTGGGGTGGCTGATCGGCGACAAGGCATCCAATCTGGGTTAGCTGGAGGCCGCAATTGACTATTCCTGGCCGATACTGTGGCCGACGCGCAAGAGCAGGCCATTTGGGTCGCTAATCGAGAACTCATATGTTCCTCGAGGCTTCACGTGTGGAGTTTCTTATTCGATGATCAGGTCGCTAAGCACTACGCGCCCGAGATAAAATAAGCGGCTGCGCTGGTACTGGAAGCGCCCATCGGTGTGCCGTAGCTGGCGGGTCGACGAGACCTACGTGAAGGTGAAAGGACGCTGGGCGTATCTGTACCGCGCCGTCGACAAGAGCGGGGCGGTGATCGCTGCCGCGCTCACAGGCGATCAGCGATGATGTCGGCGACGCGCAGTGCGTTGGCGATGATCGTCAGGGTCGGATTGACCGCTCCGATCGAGGGAAAGAAGCTGGCATCGGTCACGTAGAGATTGTCGACCTCGTGCGCGCGGCAGTCGAGATTGAGCACCGAGGTCGCTGGATCGGTGCCGAACCGGCAGGTGCCCGCCTGGTGCGAGGTGCCGTTGATCGGAATGTCCTTGCCGAGATATAGCGAACGCTCAAGCAGCACGGCCGGCCAGCCGATGTCGGACAGCACCTGCTTCAGCTTGCGCTTCAGGTGTTTCAGTGCCTCAGGATTGGTCTCGACCAGATCGAGATGGACTTGCCCGTCCCTGTAATAGACCCGGTTGTCGGGATGCGGCAGGTCTTCGGCCTGCAGCCAGAAATCCATCGAGTGACGAGCGATCTGATCGAACGGCATGTCGGGTAGGTGTGCCATCAAGCCTGCCAGCGGCGCCTCGCCCTTCACCTGGTCGGCATGGCTGGTCGCGCACATCTGAATGAGGCCCAGCGGATAGTCCCAATCGTCGCTGCCGAAATAAAAGTCGCTCAGCGCCAGCGTCTTCTGGAACACGGTTTCGTTCGCGTGCGTCATGACCGCCATCAGGACGCTCATGTTATGCCGCATATAGTTGCGCCCGACCTGGCCCGAGCCGTTGGCAAGGCCGTCCGGATGCTGGTCATTCGCCGATCGCAGCAGCAGCAGCGCGGACGACAGGGCTCCACATGCAACGACGACGGTGGCTGCGTTGTAGATCACCTCATCGCCGACCCGCTCGACATGGACGGCATCGATGCGCCGCCCGGTTTCGTCCGTCCCCAGGCGCGTGACGTACGCTTCGGTTATCAGCGTGACGTTGTCATGAGCAGCGAGCATAGGATCGATGCACACGACCTGCGCATCCGCCTTGCCGTTCAGCAGGCAGGGGAAGCCGTCGAAATAGCTGCACCGCATACAAACGCTGGTTGGTGTCGGGCTGCCGTCGGCCTGCTGATCAAGCAGGATGCCGAGCGGGAGATGAAAGGGCTTCAGTCCGATCCCCGACAGCTTGTCCGAGAACTCGGCGATCTTTGCCTCATGCATGACGGGTGAGAAAGGGTAGGGTGTGCCGGCGGGCGGCTCGAGCGGATCCTCGCCACGTGCGCCGTGCACATGAAAAAGGCGCTCCGCATCGTCATAATAGCTGGCGAACGCGTTGTATTTCAGGGGCCATGCCGGCGAGATGCCGCCCGCATGCAACACCTCTTCGAAATCCCCTTCGCGCAGGCGAAAGAGCGCCGCGCCATAGACTTTGGAATTGCCGCCGACATAATAATGCAGACCAGGCTTGAAGGAGCCGCCGTCCTTGTTGGTCCACGTTTCGTCGACCTGATAGCGGCCTTCGACAAAGACTGCCTGCGAGTCCCAATTGGCTTCTTCACGCGCGAGGTATCCGCCGCGTTCCAGAATCAGGATACGCTTGCCGGTGTGGGCTAGTCGCTGGGCTAGCGAAGCGCCTCCCGGACCGCTCCCGATGACGATCAGATCATAATGAGTATTAGACATCCGTTTCCAATTATGGCGTTAATCCGGAATAAACCGATATACGGCAATTTGGCTGCAACAGTTCGGAACAGGGCTCGACGTCAATCGATTATCCCGACATTCCTGGGGGATGCGCCAAAACCCACAGTTGCCCATCTTCGGCTCTGTCTGCGCTCTTGTGGCGATGTCCAGAAGGACGTTTGACTGCAAGAATTCGCTGGCAGACCGTATGAGTTGAACGATGCCGATTAAACTGACGGTGATTTAAAAGGTGCGTGAAGGAAAGGTGGCTTTGCCGTCCTCGTGATCCAAAAGTGAATAGCGGTCCATGGCTGGGCCAAGCTGAAGAGCTTCATATGACCAGTGTCCAGTCATGGGAACCGCCGTAAACGGCAGGTTTTTGGTCGCGTCAAACACTTAGAACTTTATGTCGGGCTTATCAAAAGCGTTTGGCCTTCAATCGGGTCAATCTCGTGCAATGTTATCCCCCCTTGCCGAGATTTGGATCGCAATCGCAAGGCCTTTAAAGCGATTGCAGGACAAGCCCTTGCGGCTTAACGCTATCGGTGATGTTGATCATCATGATGCTTGGAAAAGGGGTAGTCGATGACATCGACGAGCGGCTTTTCTTCCTATTGCGGCGTTGCACCAACCGCCGCTACGCTTGCGGGGCGTTGGAACCTTGATCCCGTTCTGGTGACGGCACTGCTGGTCGGAGCTATCGGCTACGGTTGTTGGTCATGGCAACGATCGTACCGTTTAGAGTTGTACTGCTTCGGTGGCGGTTGGCTGATAACAGCTCTTGCGCTGATCTCGCCTTTGTGTGCGCTGTCGGTATCGCTGTTCGCGGCACGCGTGGGACAGCACATGATCCTGACTCTGATCGCAGCACCGCTGATTGCGCTCGGCCTCCCGTCATCACGTTACCGGATGGCGGGGCAGGAACTGCTGGCAGCGCTCGCCTTCGCCGCCGCATTATGGGCATGGCATTCGCCGGGGCCGTATGACGCGACCTTCGAGAGCGATGCAATCTATTGGACGATGCACGTCACGACCTGGGGCCCGGCGGTATTCTTCTGGTGGACCGTACTACGCGCTCCGACGAGACGACTAGGAATCGCGACGGCGGCAACCGTGGCGACGGGGTTGCAGATGGCGCTGCTCGGCGCGGTCATCACTTGGGCGCGCGAGCCGCTCTACGCGCCGCACTTCGTGACACCGTACCAATGGGGGCTGACGCCGATCGCCGATCAACAGCTCGGCGGTGTGTTGATGTGGGTACCAGGCGGCGCAATCTTCCTGGCCGCAATCGTCGTGCCGCTGGCAGTGGCGATGCGCTCACCTCATATATTGCGCCGCACGTGAATATGCCGCCGGCTCCCGACCAGATGGCGGGACGATGGCCGCTGCAATATCTGACCAGCGCGGGCGCACATGCCGACCCGGTGACCGGACTTAATTGGTTCCTGCTGACGGTTTCGGTCATGGTCATCATCATCTTCACCGTCGCTGTGACTTGGGGCGTGATCGCCAAAAGGCAGCGGATGACGGACGAAGCGCTGTCGGCGGATGTAATCGGGCGAAGTCATGGCGGTCTCGGCTGGATCTATATCGGCATGCCATTAACGCTCGTCACGCTGATCGTCGCGCTGTTCTGGACGATGCTGGTGATGGCCAAGATCGACCGGCCGGCAAATAAGTCAGTGATGACCATAGAGGTGACGGGGCGGCAATGGTGGTGGCAGGTCAGGTATCCGGCCAAGGGCAATGGTCGTGCGTTCGAAACTGCCAATGAGATTCACATTCCCGTCGGCGAACCAGTGCTGGTGAAGCTGCGTGGCGGCGACGTGATCCACAGCTTCTGGGTGCCGGCGCTGGCAGGCAAGACCGATACGATCCCTGGCCGCGATAACGTGACGTGGCTTCAAGCGGATCGACCCGGCATCTACCGGGGGCAATGCACCGAATATTGCGGAGCACAGCACGCGCACATGGGATTCTTCGTCTTCGCCGATACGCCCCGAGCCTTTGCGGCATGGCGGCGTAATCAGGAGGAGCTTGCAAGGCCGGCGGTGCAAGAGACAACTGCAACACCTCGATTTACGCCAGCCACTTATACGGTACCGCGCTTACGCGTTATGGCGGGACAGGGCCAATCGCTGTTTGTCGAGCATTGCGGTATGTGCCACGCGATCGATGGAACGTCGGCCAGTGGACATGAAGGTCCGAACTTGACCCATCTGATGAGCCGCCGGACTTTGGCTGCTGGGACGCTGACGAATACGATCAACAATCTGTCAGGATGGATTTCCGATCCGCACGCGCAAAAGCCCGGCGTGCACATGCCGACTACTGATTTGAGCGGTCCGCAGCTTCAGGCGGTGGTCGCCTATCTGAGGGCTCAGCGATGAACGTGCAGCGTTTCGAGGGCTGGGAAGAATCGCGAACACCGCGCATAACCACGATCGACGGTGACTATCTGGGCGAGCGGCTGCGGGCTATCTGGGAGACGGGGCCGGGTTGGCGTGGCTGGTTGGGGACGGTCGATCACAAGGAGATCGGCATCCGCTATATTGTCACCGCCTTTGTCTTCCTTGTGCTTGGTGGAATTGAGGCGCTGGTGATGCGCGTGCAACTCGGCGCGCCGGGAGAGACGCTGCTAAGCCCGGAACAGTACAATATCCTGTTCTCGATGCACGGGATCAGCATGATCTTCCTATACGCCGGGCCAATCCTCACCGGCTTCAGCAACTATCTATGGCCGTTGCTGCTGGGATCGCGTGACATGGCGTTCCCGCGGCTGAATGCGCTGTCCTACTGGATTTACCTGTCGGCTGGGTTGTTCATCTATGCCGGTTTCGTGACCGGCAACGGGCCGGACGACGGCTGGTTCAACTATGTTCCTTACGCGCTCAAGGAATATAGTCCGGGCGTCAACATGGACGTCTATTCGCTGGGCATGATCCTGCTGGGTATTTCGACCACGGTGGGCGCGGCCAACTTCATTGTTACTTTCCTGCGCAACCGCGCGCCCGGCATGTCGCTCAACCGCGTGCCAGTGCTGTTATGGGGAACGCTGACCGCCTCGGCGGCAAACGTTATGGCGGTACCGAGCGTCAGCCTGGCATTCTTTCTATTATGGATGGACCGACAGTTCGGCACGCATTTCTATGACGCAAGCGCTGGGCAGCCGCTCTTGTGGCAACACCTGTTTTGGATGTTCGCGCACCCTTGGGTCTACGCAATCGTATTGCCGGCGATGGGGATGGTGTCGGACGGACTGCCGACCTTCTGCCGGCGGCCATTGGTCGGTTATACGCTAGTGGCGCTTGGCACGGTCAGCACGATGGCGTTCGGGTTCGGCGTGTGGATCCATCACATGTTCGCGACCGGTCTTCCCAATCTCTCACTCTCGTTATTCAGCGGCGCTTCACTGATCATCACGATCCCGAGCGCCATCGCTGTGTTGTGCTGGACCGCGACGATCTGGACTGGCCGGCCGGTCGTTACTACGGCCTTCCTGTTCTTCGCCAGCATGATCATCCTGTTCGTGATCGGCGGCGTGTCGGGCGTCGTGACAGCAGCGGCGGCGGCGGACTGGCAGTTGACCGATACCTATTTCATCGTCGCGCACCTTCACTACACGCTGATCGGGATCAACGTCTTTCCGGTCGTCGGCGCGGTATATTACTGGTTCCCCAAGATGAGTGGCCGGATGATGGACGAGCGGCTAGGCAAGTGGAACTTCTGGGTGATGTTCTTCGGCTTTAACCTGGGGTTCCTGCCGATGCACACGCTGGGACTATTGGGCATGCCGCGACGCATCTACACCTATGGCGCGGATATGGGGTGGTCGACGCAGAACCTGATCGTGTCGCTGGGCTCAGCGCTTTTCGCGCTCGGTGTGCTGATGTTCTTCATCAACGTTGCGGTGTCGCTCAGGCGCGGTCAACCGGCCGGCGACAATCCCTGGGGCGCGGGAACCTTGGAATGGGCAACCTCGTCACCACCGCCGCCCTATAACTTCAAGGTTCTGCCGATCGTCGCCAGCCGGCACCCGTTATGGGAGGAAGCAATGGGCGAGAGCGAGGAGCGCAGCAGTATTCAACGCGGGTTGCTGCTCGACAACGGGCGCGAGACAATTGCGACTTCATCTCTCGACGCGGAACCCAATCTGATCCTGGAAATGCCGGGCGACAGCTTGGCACCGTTCACGATGACGGCGGGGCTAACTGCAATGTTCACCGGCGCGGTTCTCCGACAGTGGTGGCTGGTCGCGGTCGGCGTCGTCGCGATCGTCATCTCGTTAGCGGACTGGTTCTGGCCGCGTGGCGTCCATGCGGGTGCGGAAAACGCACGTGGCTAACGCCTTGATCCCCGATATCCCGCTGCCGGTCGCGTCCGATGGACACAATTCGACCGCATGGCTGGGCGTATGGTGCCTGATCGCAACGGAAGCGTCTTTATTCGCCTATTTGCTGTTCAGCTACGCCTATATCGGCGTGCAGCGTACCGCTGACTGGCTGCCTTCGACGCATCCCTCTTTCAAATACGGTCTGCCCGGTACGATCGTACTGTTCTCGTCGAGCGGTACGATCTGGTGGAGCGAGCGAGGAATGAAGC
The DNA here is from genome assembly GCA_965217805.1 of Sphingomonas sp. Taxonomy (GTDB): domain Bacteria; phylum Pseudomonadota; class Alphaproteobacteria; order Sphingomonadales; family Sphingomonadaceae; genus Sphingomonas. The sequence continues at coordinate 164,543 of CBDCJJ010000006.1, forward strand.
GCGGCGATCATCGCCAGCATATCATCGGACTGATAGTGACGATCCTGCTCGGGCTAATCTTTGTGGGTCTTGAATTACTCGACTGGCACGACAAGCGATTTTCCCTGTCCAGTCGCGCCTACGGGTCATTCTACTTCACCATCACCGGCTTTCACCTGCTGCACGTCATCGTCGGAGTCTCGGTCCTGATCGCCGTGCTGTGCTGGTCGCTGGCAGGGTACTTCACGCCGAAGCGCCACATGCATGTCACGATCAGCGGCGTGTACTGGCATTTCGTAGATGCCGTATGGGCGTTCGTCTTCACGACCTTCTTCATTGCGCCTTATCTGACGGCATGAGTAGCGACCCCGCCCAGATCGAGCATCCCTCGCCGCACCGGCATCACGTATCGGTGCCTTGGCTGCTGGCCGGACTTGTAATGCCGGCGTCCGCCTGGGCGCTGGAGATGCTGATCGCGTACGGCATTGCCAGCAATGCGTGTACACTAACCCAAGGACATCATGGCCAGCGCGAGATGGCAGGGTTCAGCGGCGAGGTGACAATCATGATTGTCGTGCAACTCGTCTTCCTTGGCATCGCTATCGGCTCGGGTGTCATGTCGTGGAGGAATTGGTGCTCCGTTCGCGCTGAGAAGACCGATAGCGAGCATTCGCACCTGACATTAGGCGAAGGGCGAACACAGTTCGTGGCGCTGGCCGGTATGCTGACTGCCGGCATTTTTGGTATAGCCATTACTTTCAACCTGCTTGAACCGCTCTTGATTCCACTATGTTGGAGCTTTCGATGACGGCGCTTGGCTTTCAACAGAGTCGGCTGGCACTGGCCGCCAGTCTGATACTCACTGCGTGCGGCGGCACGAATGCGAATCAGCCGACGAAGGCGGCAATCGGCGACGCCAAGGCAGGTGCACTTTGGATAGGACGCTCGGGTTGCGGATCATGCCACATAATTCCCGGCATCATGCATGCCAACGGGTTGGTTGGGCCACCACTAATCCATTTCTCGAAGCGGACGATCGTCGCCGGCTATTTGCCCAATACGCCGGCAAATCTGGTGAACTGGTTACAGCATCCGCAGCAAATCGCACCAGGCAACGCAATGCCCGAAGCAGGGCTGACGAATAAACAGGCGCGCGACATCGCTGCCTATCTTCAAGGTCTGGATTGAGTGACGCGCGAGTGGCTGAGTGCTTTCTGGGTACGACGAAAGTCGCTTATCTTGGCGTTTAGCGGCGGTCTTGCCGCTGCGAGCGTCATTGCAGGAATTGGCGCGCTCACCACCGTCGTGTTCGGCCTCTACAATACAGCCGCACTCAGTCCGCACACCAAACCGGTCAGTTGGGCACTCCACAAGACGTTTAAGCAGTCCGTTAAGCTGCGGTCCCGCCATATCGTTGCGCCCGCAAGGTTTACGCAGGCGCAGGTCATCTCCGGCTTCAAGCAGTATCAGGCCGACTGCATGATGTGTCATGGCGGCCCAGGCATCGCGCGCGCGGACTGGGTCAAGGGGCTGGAGCCAACGCCGCCCTTCCTGCTCGACGCCGGCAAACGCTGGAGCGCGGCCGAACTCGACTATATTCTCGAAGACGGCGTTAAAATGAGTGCCATGCCGTCTTGGGGAGCAACCCGTACTGCCGACCAGATCTGGAGCATCGTTGCGTTCCTCAAGGCATTGCCGGGCATATCGCCGCGGCAATTCGCCGTGATGCAACGCAGCTACCCCGCTGACACACTCGCTCCCGCACCGCGCGTGTTTGCGGTTGAACGCCATCAGCCCGGCGTGACGGGCAATTTGCGATAATCCAAGGCTTTAGGTGATAGTTTCGACTCGCGATGGACAGCTTACATTGAATTGCAGGCGCCGATCAGCCGTGATTGCGCAGCCAGAGCATTTTAATCATCAACCAATCAACGGGACAGCTTATACCGATAGAATCTAGTCGTGATGGAGATTTGGCACGTCTGGCTCGTTCCTTGCGAGCAACACTGCGGAGAAATCTTGATGTCGCAAAACGTCGCCGAGTTCGTCTGGAAACGCCTTAATGAATGGGGGCTCTCGCGGGTTTATGGCTATCCTGGCGATGGGGTCGGCGGTCTCGACGTCGCGCTGGAGAAAGCCAAGGACTTCATGGACTATGTTCAGGTTCGCCATGAAGAGATGGCCGCGTTCATGGCGTCTGCTCATGCCAAATTCACCGGGCAGGCCGGGCTCTGCTACGCCACCTCCGGCCCCGGTGCGATCCATCTGTTGACCGGACTTTACGACGCCAAGGCGGATCATATGCCGGTCGTCGCGGTGGTCGGCCAGCAGGCGCGTAGCGCGCTCGGCGCCAGTTATCAGCAGGAAGTCGACCTCCAGACGCTATTTTCCGACGTTAGCGAGTACGTCATCACCGCGGTCGTGCCCGAGCAGGTGAGAACCTGCATTGATCGCGCCGTGCGGATCGCCCAGGCCAAGCGCGCGGTTTGCACGGTCATCATCCCCAATGACCTGCAGGTACTCGCCTATGAAGACGCGCCGATGGTACATGGAGCGACGCATACCGGCGTAGGCTATCCCGGCGCGGCGTCGCTTCCGGACATGGTCGATATTCACAAGGCTGCGGAGATCCTGAACGCGGGCAAGAAGGTCGCCATTCTCGTCGGCGCTGGTGCGTTGCAAGCGACCGACGAAGTGGTCGCGGTTGCCAACCGCCTCAATGCCGGCGTTGCAAAAGCCCTGCTCGGCAAAGCGGTGCTACCCGATGATCTGCCGTTTGTGACCGGGACTCTGGGCCTGCTGGGCACCAAGCCAAGCTGGGATCTGATGAAGGAGTGTGACACATTTTTGATGGTCGGATCCGCGTTCCCCTATAGCGAGTTTCTCCCCAAACCCGACAATGCACGCGGTGTTCAGATCGATATCGACGGTGCGAATGTTTCACTGCGCTACCCGATGGAATACAGCCTGATCGGAGATAGCAAGCAGACACTCGCGGCGCTTCTCACGCTGTTGAAGCAGAACGATAATCACTCATGGCGTGAAGGCATCGAAAAGGGCGTCGCCAATTGGTGGGAGCTGCTCACGGACCGGGCGATGGAGCCAGCGGACCCGGTTAACCCGCAGCGCATCTTCCACGAGCTTTCGCCGAGACTGCCCGACAACGTCATCATGACCGGTGACAGCGGATCGGTGGCCAACTGGTATGCGCGCGATATCCGTATCCGTCGGGGAATGATGGGCTCGCTGTCTGGTGGCCTCGCGTCGCTGGGCGCCGCCACTCCCTATGCCGTTGCCGCGAAGATGGCCTATCCCGATCGCCCCGTGATCGGCTTCATCGGCGATGGCGCAATGCAGATGAACGGCCTCAACGTCATGATCACGGTGAGCAAATACTGGAAGCAATGGTCCGATCCGCGTTTCATCATCATGGTGCTGAATAACGAGGACCTCAATCAGGTCACTTGGGAGGAGCGCGTCCAGCTTGGCGAAGGCAAGACGCCGCTTACTCAGACGATCCCGAATTTCCCCTATCACGAATATGCTGAATTGCTCGGATTTAAGGGCATCTATTGCGACGATCCCGACAAGATCGCCACGGCGTGGGATGAGGCGCTGAAAAGCGAGCGGCCGGTTATCATGAACATGAAGGCCGATCCCAACGTTCCGCCGCTGCCGCCGCACATCACGGTGAAGGACGCTAACCACTTCGTGACGATGATGAAAGACGAACCTGAGTTAGCAAGCGTTATCAAAAATAGTGCCAGGCAGATGCTGGCCGGCATTATGCCGAGCATGGATTAGACAATGGGAGCCGCTTCCACGCTAGTAGTCGGCATGCTGTTGCCCGAACTCAAGGCTGAAGTTCCGCTCGCAGACTCCCTGGCGTCGCGGTCCTCGATTGTCTCAGGTTCACCGACGTCAGTCGTCATGGCGGCGCGCGGGCTCAATCGGGCAGCAGGAATAATTGCAACGTCGGTTCTCATCGACAGCGCAATGGAGCATTACCGGGGAAACTTTTACAATCCGGCAATGTTGACACCGCTGGTGACTGCCTCACTGTCGATTGCAGTCAGCGTCCATGGGCTGTCGGACAATCGCCATCGTGCCCATCCAGTACGCGATGTAGTTTATGTTGCTGCAGGAGCAGTGGGCGCAATCGGCACTGCGTTCCATCTCTTCAACGTCACCAAGAAGGTTGGCGGGTTCGACTGGCAAAACCTGTTCTATTCTGCCCCGCTCGGCGCGCCGGCGGCAATGTCGCTCGCTGGGCTGATGGGCTTCCTCGCCGAACGCGTGAGGGACAATGATCCCAAGGGCGAGCCGACGGTGTTCGGCTTGCCTGCCGGTCGTGTCACGGCAGCAGCGACGGCGCTATCGCTGGTAGGTACGACGGCCGAAGCAGGGCTGCTGCACTTTCGCGGCGCGTTCCACAATCCAGCGATGCTCTTGCCGGTAACGATGCCGCCCGTCGCGGCTGCGCTGCTTGCCGCCGCGGCGGTCGGGGATGCCGGCGAGGAACGTTCCACGTCGCGTTACTGGATGGCCGCGACGGCGGCGATGGGTATCGCGGGCGTCGTCTTTCATGCATATGGTGTGTCACGCGGCAATGGCGGCTGGCACAATTGGCAACAGAATCTTTTCGCCGGGCCGCCTCTGCCAGCGCCGCCGTCATTCACCGGCCTCGCACTCGCCGGAATTGCGGCGCTCGCCCTGCTGAAAGAACACGCACGTGACTGAGCCACCGCGTTATCCAGGTTACGACGTGCTCGCCAAATGGAACACGCCATCCTGGAACGCCAAGACCCGAGACGTCGTCGCCGCGCGGATGATGATTCCCGATCATCCCCGCTTCCTGAGCGCGCCGGAATGGGCTGTTGCCGATGCGCTGTGCCGCCGTATCCTGCCCCAGGCGAGCGGCAAAGAAGCGGTATCACTGGTCGTACTGCTCGACGCCAAGCTGCTCGCAGACCAGGGTGATGGCTTTCGTGAGGCGGACATGCCTTATATGCAGGGCGCATGGCAGCGCGGACTAGCGTTACTTAATGACGAAGCCGTCGAGCGTCACGGATCAGGCTTTGCGGATCTCGCAGTTACGGTACAAGACTCGCTCCTGTCCGCCATGCATTCCGGCGAGATCAAAGGCGAGCGGTGGGACAGTCTGCCCGCCAAGGCCTTCTTTGAGCGCCGCATCCTCGTCGATGTCCCCGCGCTCTATTACAGCCTGCCCAAGGCATGGAGCGAGATCGGCTTCGGCGGTCCGGCGTCACCGCGCGGCTATGTCCGGCTGGATGGGGACCGGCTCGATCCATGGGAAGCGGCGGAGGCGACGCCGGGCAAGGAACAGTGCGTGGAGCAGGAAAGTCGACATGTCGTCTGACCCAAGCACAGTGCCCCGTGCAACTGCTGGCCGCGCGCCCGACATATTCAGGAAAGGTGCCTGGGTGCCGATGCGGGAATATCGGGAGACAGACGCGGTCGACTTCGTGATCGTTGGCACTGGCGCCGGCGGGGGCACGCTCGCGGCACTGCTGGCTGAACACGGGTTCTCGGTCGTCAGCTTCGATGCCGGCGGCTATTTCAGGCCGCTGGAGGACTTCGCCTCGGACGAGACTGCGCAAAATCAGCTCTACTGGACTGACAAGCGGCTCGTCGACGGCGCCAATCCGATCAAGATGGGCGGCAACAACTCGGGCAAGGCAGTAGGCGGCTCGACCGTCCATTATGCGATGGTTGCACTGCGTTTTCGCCCGGAGTGGTTCGCCGCGAGAACGACGCTGGGCTACGGTACAGATTGGCCGATCTCCTGGACAGAGATGTGGCATTATTACGATCTCGCGGAGAAGCAGATCAATATTGCTGGGCCGCTGACCTATCCTTGGGGCCCGAAGCGTCCGAGCTATCCCTACCGCGCGCATGAACTGAATACTGCTGGCAAGCTGCTGGCAAAAGGTTGTGAGGCGATCGGTATCGATTGGACCGAGACGCCGCTCGCGACGCTCTCGGCCCCGCATGCCGGACCGGAAGGCAAGTCACCTCCCTGCGCTTATCGCGGCTTCTGCCGTTTTGGCTGCACTACTAACGCGAAGCGATCGGCGTTGACCGTGTGGGTTCCCCGCGCGCTTGCCGCTGGCGCCGAAGTACGCGATCTCGCGATGGTCGGACGGATCGAGACAGGTAGGGACGGTGGCGCGACCGGCGTTCATTATCACCGCAACGGCGCATGGAATTTCCAGCGCGCGAAGAACGTCGTCGTCGCCGGCTATGCCATTGAGACGCCGCGGCTGTTGCTCGCATCGGCCAACCAGGATTTTCCTAATGGGCTCGCCAACAGTTCGGGCCTTGTCGGCAAGAACCTGATGACGCAGACCAATGCTGCCGTGTGGGGCAGGATGGACGAGCCGGTTCGCTGGTATAAAGGGCCGCCGAGCCTGGCGATAACCGAACACTGGAACTATGATGACAAAAAGGATTTCCACGGCGGCTATTGCTGGATGGGGCAAGGGCCGTTGCCCAATGAATGGGCCTCGGTGCTGACCGGCGCAAAAGGGCTATGGGGCGCTTCCCTGCGCGAAGAAATGCGGCACTATAATCAGATGATCGGCGTCAAGATGGTCGGCGAGATGCTGCCAAACGAAGCTAACCGAGTGACACTGGCTGATGACCTCGATCAATATGGTCTGCGCGTCGCGCGGATCACTTACGCTTGGGGCGAGAACGACAAGATATTGGTGAAACACGCGCTTGAGCGAATGGGTGCCTCGATCGAAGCGATCGGTGCGAAGGATATGTTTGAGCAACCCGACGACACCTGCCACCTTGGCGGCACTGCTCGGATGGGTCATGACAGGCGATCCAGCGTCGTCAACGTCGATTGCCGCAGCTGGGATATACCGAACCTGTGGGTGTGCGACGGATCAGTGTTTCCCACCGTCGGCGGCGTGAACCCGTCACTAACCATTCAGGCCATCGCGATCCGCACCGCCGACCGCATTGCGAAACTGGCATCGGCGGGTGAACTTTAGGCCAGCGAACAGAGAAGTTCAGATGACCATCGAGACGGCGCTCAACAGTCATGCGATCATCGGTGAATCAGCGACATGGGTTCCTGCTCTGCAGGCACTTTACTGGTGTGATGTAAAGGCACCGGCTTTACATCGCTTCTCTCCTCGCGATGGCACGACGCGGATGTGGCCACTGACGAGTGACGTCGGCGGGTTTGGTTTGACGGACGACGGTGCCGCAATTGTCGCGCTTAGGGACGGGATCCATAGGCTAAATCTCGATAGCGGAGCGTTGCACCTGTTGACTCCGGCTCCATTCGACCCAGCGTTGTTCAGATTCAACGAAGCAGCGTGTGATGTAAGGGGCAGAATGTGGATCGGCGTAATGTTCGATCCTATAGACAGCAAGCTGCCGCCACAAAAAGGCAGCCTGTACAGCTTTACGTTAAGCGGCGGATTGAGAGCGGAACCAGACGCGGCGGAATTGCATAACAGTATGGCGTGGAGCGCGGACGATCGCGGCTTTTTTCTTTCCCACAGTAACAGCGGTGAGATCTTTCGCTTCGATTACGACGCGACTGCGGGCACCCTGTCCAACCGGCGTGTCTTTGCGACCGTCCCGAGCGAGCTTGGTATTCCGGACGGCGCCGCGATTGACACCGATGGTGGATACTGGACGGCGCTGCATGGTGGCGGTCGGTTGCGGCGGTTCGGCGCGGACGGCACGCTCGACCGCGACATTGATCTTCCCGTCAGTCAGCCAACAATGCCCGCGTTCGCTGGCGAAGACTTGGCGACGCTCTACGTGACGACTGCGTCAAACCACATGAGCCCTGAGAAAAAGGCGAACGAACCGCTTGCCGGCGCGATTTTGCGGGTCGATCCAGGGCTCCGCGGTATCGTGCGCCACTTTGAAGTCCGGTGACGACTGGTCGAAATTATCCAGTCCGTCGAAACCGGTAGTTGCGCGTACCAAGTTCGAAAATTTGGAGAAGATAATGGCAACGAAAACAACACAGATGTTCGCTGGCACGTTGATGGGCCGCGTAGCTTTGGTGACTGGTGGAGACTCGGGCATCGGAGCAGCCTGCGCAAAGGCGCTGGCGGCAGCAGGCGCCGATGTTGTAGTCACCTATCTCCATGACGACGAAGGCGCGCGCGAAACAGCAGATGCCGTGCGTTCAGTTGGACGACGAGCCATGGCGCTCAGAAGCGACACGCGAGATGAGGTGGCGATCGAGGAGTGCTTCGACAAGATCGAGCAGGAGCTTGGCACCGTCGATATTCTGGTCACCTCCGCTGGCATCAACACCTATGGCATTGAGGTCGCCAAGCTGACTCTCGAGCAATGGGATAACATGCTGAGGACCGACCTGACCGGCACCTTCCTAGCTTCGCGCCGCTGCATCCGTAGCCTGCGCGAGAAGAAGATGATGGGCACGATTATCGCGATCAGTTCGGTGCATGCCGAGGTCGTCCGGTCAGGCAGTTCGGTCTACGCATCAGCCAAGGCGGGGGTAAAGAACTTTGTCGAAACACTTGCGTTAGAGGTCGCGTCAGATGGCATTACCGTGAACGCGATCGCACCGGGCATGATCCTGACGCCGATGAACGAGGCGGCTGAGAAGCACTGGATCGTCCGTAAGGTGAAAGGAGAATTTATACCATTAAAGCGGCCCGGCCAGCCAGAAGAGGTCGCCAACGTCGCGGTGTTTCTCGCGTCGCCCGCGGGGGACTATTTTACGGCTTCCACGCTCACGATCGATGGCGGTCTGTCCAAGATGCTGGCGCTTGGCGCATGACGATCGATTTTGAGGTGGAACGTATCGACTACATCTCGGCCGACGGACCGGATGATTTGCTATCCAAGTACTTGATGAGTCCCTTCGTGTGGAGTGAGCACGACGACGCGCGGCTACACATCCTCATGCGAGCGGTACCGCCTAACAACGTTGAGCAGGACAGGGAAAGCGGTCGCATCTGGTACGGCCGCAGCGGTAGCGATGGCGTATTGTATCACATGAACGACGTACCGAGCATCGCACCGAGCTTGGACGGTAAGGACTTGCGCGGCTGCGAGGACCCCACGATCATCCGAACGGATCAGGGCTATGTCGTCCTTTACACCGGCGTCGATGGCAGCGGTACCGGACACCTGCTCTGCGCGACTGGCGCCACTATCGCGGGCCTCGAGAAGTATGGGGTCGTGCTCGCCGACAGCAAGAGTGAAAACAACGTCAAGGAAGCCACTGTCCTACGCGACGGTAACATGTGGCGCCTCCTTTATGAATATGCCCATGACGGCCACTCGCTGGTCAGTCTTGCCTATGGGCACAACCTGTCAGGACCCTGGGACGAGCAGCCCGATCCCGTTGGCATTCGCGAAGGGTATTGGGACAGCTTCCACCTCTCGACCGGTCCGCTTTGGCGAGGCGATCCTGAAATGCCGGTGATGTTCTACAATGGCGCCGATGAGAATACCAATTGGGGCATTGGCTGGGTTGCCTTCTCGCCCGATCTTTCCCGCGTCGTGGCGCGGTCAGATAAGCCGCTGATCGCGCCGCCAGTGCACGCGAAAGGCTCCAAAGGTATAGCGTTTGCGGCGTCGCTAGTAGACAGGCAAGGAACGCTTTGGCTCTATTACTCGCAAAATGATCGGGAGTTGCGACGTGCCACCATCCTACGCAGCCGCATTTAACGCCCGACAAGTGTCACATCGCCGCCTCTTATCTGCCACCGTTCACATATGCAGTGCTTCGAGATGGAGACCATGAAAGCCGTTTTGGTCAACGGCTTAATCGTCACTCCGACGATGGTCGCGGCAACGAGCGTCACCACGGCTTTAGTGTCGCCCAAATACGCCACTAAGCCCACAACGACCAGTAACAGTAGGAGCCCGCTGATTGCGAGTGGCTGGCCGCGACCTCTTAAGCCGAACTCCCGATCAACGATCTTGCGCTCCATGTCGTGCCGATGGGCCTAGTCGCGTTCCGCCATGTCGAAACAGCGGCCGCAGCACCAGGAAGCACGTGATCCAAATGCTCCAGCTCCTCGGCTGACGTAATCGGGCCGCTATGCGACTTGCTAACCATCCGGGTCAGCACACTTGCTGCGGCCTGGGTCTTGTCGGGTCTTAGGTAGGGCTTAAGCTGTTCGAGCGCCATGTCAGCGGCGCTGGCGTCCGCTATCTCGATCTCGCGACGGCCGTTGTGATGGTCGTCAGGCGCGCTCAAGGTCGCGTTTCATCTTACCAATCGCGCCGCGTACGTTGTGGCCGACATTTCGCCAATCCGATCCGACCGAACATTCGGAAGCTTCAACTCCCGCCGTTTAGATGATGCGGATGCTATCCTGACAGGCCGCACCGCGCCGTACCGATTGCCGCGGCGAGACTCACTTGATCGCCACAACCTTCACCTTCGCGGCGTCCGCGATCATTTTCCACGCTGCATCGCTCGTCCACGCCGTCAGCCCGTCGCGCCGAGCAAGCGCCAGACAAAAGCGATCGCCGAGGGATAGCCCGGCCGACGCGGTTACGCCGCGTAGTCGGCCTGCAATCTTCGCGACCGCCTCGTCCGCAGGGACCACGGTGAGCGGTAGGGACCCAACATCGCATCGACTTGCGCGGAAGGCATGCCGGCATGGACGAAGTGGCTGACGACCTCGGCGTAATTGACCGCGCTCATCCGCGCCGAGGCAATCGCGCCTGCAACCTTGGCAGCGCCGCGTTCGCCCTTGATCATCGCAATGAGCGCGGAGGCATCGAGCACGATGTCACTCATTCGCCGCTGTCCTGCCGCCGCATGGTCAGGAACGCATCAACGCTGGCGTTAGGATTATCCCCGGTGAACCGATGTGCCAGATCCTGCGCGCGCGCCACGGCTTGCGCTGCGGTTCGCATTAATACACCATCATCGGTTTCATCGAGATAGACCGCGCCGCCTGCGGTCAAGCCGAGCCGCTTGCGAATGTCAGCCGGCAAGCTCATGCGCCCGTTTGACGTAATGTTCACTTGTACCGTCATTAAGACCACCTATTTTTCGATCGGCCTCCTTGGATTAAGCGGGATCAATGATGCCAATCACTACTAAAGGCTTTGTCCGTGCCTTAAGTCACGCCGCTTGGCAAACCCCCTTCCCTCTGCCATGCCGCTGACAGCCACTTTCCATAATCGTGGTGCGTAGCGCGAGGCAGTCTATACGATCACCGATATGGCTGCCGGAGCTTTGGCGGGCCGGCTCTGATCGGCCGGACGGCTGAAGCCATCGAGGCCGTAAAACGGCACGGCAACCTGTAGAAGCATCATGAAACTCATCCACACCGCGGACTGGCAGCTTGGCAAGCCCTACGGGCGCTTCGAGCCGGAGGTTCGCGCAGCACTGACTGAGGCGCGCTTCGACGCGATCGGCACGATCGGCAAGGCAGCGACGCTTCACGGCGCTGAGCATGTGCTGGTGGCCGGCGACGTGTTTGATACCGAGGGCCCCAAGGATCGCACGATCGTTCAGGCGATCTCCCGGATGGAGCGGTATTCCTGTCGGTGGTGGCTCCTTCCCGGCAATCACGATTTCGCGCGGAATGGCGGTCTTTGGGACCGCGTGCGTCAGCGCGCGCCAGGCAACATCACCGTGCTCACTGAGCCGCAGCCCGAAGAGATCGAGACAGGCATATGGCTCTTGCCCGCGCCACTGACGCACCGGCATAATCTCGACGACCCGACCGACTTGTTTGATACCATGGCAACGCCCGGCGCACGGTTGCGGATCGGCCTAGCTCACGGGTCGATCCGTGATTTCGGGACGCAGGGCGAGACGAAGAACCAGATTGCGCCCGACCGTGCCCGCAGGTCCAATCTCGATTATCTTGCTCTCGGCGACTGGCATGGAACGTTAAACGTCGACGCGCGCACCTGGTATTCAGGCACGCCTGAAACCGATCGCTTTCAGCGCGACGAGCCGGGGCACATTCTGCTGGTCGACGTCGACGAGGGTCACGAGCCAATCGTCACGCCAATCCGCACCGGCCGTTTCCAATGGATCAGGCGCAGCTGGACCGTGAACGATCAGTCTGCGGTCGACGCGGAGTGCGGCCAGTTGCTGGCCTCGATCGACCCGCCAGCGACGCTTCTCGAACTATCGTTTGCTGGGATCACCAGCCTCACCGATCGGGTGGCGATGCTCGGCAGGCTCGAAAATGACGTCAGCCACCGCGTCCGGTATCTCGACGTTCGCGCCAGCGATCTCGTCGGTCGGCCGAGCGAAGATGATCTCGCTCAGCTAGCGGTCGAAGGCATGCTCGGCGTTGCCGCTGCAAAACTATCCGCCCGGATCGAAGCCGGTGGACCTGAGGCATTGATCGCCAAACGCGCGCTCGAGCGCCTGTTCGTCGAATATAGCCGGGAGGAGAAAGCATGAGCCTGCGCATCCGCCGGATCGCCGTCGACGGCTTCCGCAAGTTTCGCGAGCCGATGGCGATCGAAGGTCTGACCGATGGCCTCAACATCATCATCGAGCCGAACGAAACCGGCAAATCGACATTGCTCGAAGCGCTTCGTGCGGCCTTCTTTGTGCGCCATGGGACCAAGAACCAACTCGCCCAGTCCTTCGCACCCTATGGCGAAGCGGTCGGGCCGGAGATTCAGGTTTAGTTCGAGGCCGACGGTGCGCCGTGGACTGTCACCAAGCGGTTCCTGCGGGGCGCCACGATCGAGATCACGGGACCACAGGCAAAGGCCCAGGGCGAAGAAGCCGAAGCCCGGCTCCATGCGCTTCTCGGGTCCGTCCGCGATACCAGTCAGAAAGGCGATGCCGGGAGTTATGGCGCCTTGGGCCTGCTCTGGGTGGCGCAAACGGACGCTCTCGCGGTCACCGCACCCGGGCAAATCGTGCGCGATACAGTCAGGTCTACCCTGGAAGCAGAGGTCGGCTTGATCATGGGCGGCCCGGCTTACAAACGCGTGCGCACCCGGATCGACGAGCAGTTTGCCCGATACTGGTCGCCAACGGGTCAGAAGCGCGAGCGACAGAATGAGGTGCGGGAGCGGGTCGAGAGCGCTGAGACCGCCGCGCGAGACGCCGCTGACAGGCTCGCGGGATTGGAGAAGACTTTCGCTGAACTCGAAGCCGCGCGCGCCAGGCTGAAAGTCGTTCAGCGCGAGATTGCCGACGACACGGATGTCCAGACCCGGAAGGATCTGGTCGCGTCTCTTGAAGTCGCGCGTGCGGCCGCACAGATCCTCGCGACCCGTCGTGCCGAGCATGAAGCTGTCAGCGCGAAGGGAAGGGGGCTCGAAGACCTGTCGGAGCGCCACCGCTCGGCGACGGAAACAAGTGACAAGGCAAGCCTAGCACTGGAGCAGGCGCGCGCCAAACGGACGGACCTTGGCGAGGGACTGGCTACGGCCAAGCAACGCCTCGTTGATGCGCGTGGAGCGCTTGAAAGCGCCCGGAAGGCGCGTCAGGACGCGCGCGTCGCCCTTAGCGCCGGCGAGGACCGCGTGCGCGCTGCACGCCGCAAGACCGGGGTCGCGGCAGCGCGAAAACGGCATGCGGAGCTGGTCGAGCTTGAATGGCTCCAGAGCGAAACCAAGACCCTTGCGGCGACATTGTTCCCTGCAAAGACGATCGAATTGCTTGAGACGAATGAGCGAGCGATTGCCGAGGCGCGTGCAGCGCAGAGCGCCGGCGCGACGCGCATCGCGCTGACCGGCGACACGGCCGGCATCCTGATTGACGGCGAACCCGCGGGTCTCGGAGAGCGGACCCTCGCCGGGATGACCCATTTCCGCATCGGTGGCGCCGAGCTGATCGTGATACCGGCCGCCGGGGCAGCCAGCGCCGAAGAGGCGTTATCGTCGGCTTTGAAGAAGCAGCAATCTGCGCTGGCGGATTTCGATGTTGCTGACCTCGCGGCTGCGCGCGCACGCAACGACGCTGCACGGGATGCTGCGAGCGAACTGCGCACCATAGCGGCGCGGATCGAAGCGACGACGCCAGCTGACGAAAACATCGGGCTCGCCGCCGGCGCCGGTGCGCTCAAGCTCTTCATCGTCGAGCTCGCCGATGAAGTCGAGACGGGTGAGGGCGACCTTCCCGATATCGCCGTCCTTACCACAGCATTGGAGGTGGCCGACACCGCACTTGCGCGGGCCGAAGGCGCTCAGGATAGCGCGCTCGCCGCTCTCCGGCGTGCCGAGGAGGAGGATGCGCCGCTCGCCACCGCCGAGGCGGGGGCGACGAGCGATCTCGCCAACGCTATAAGTCAGATCACTGCGATCGAGAGCCGGCCGGAATTCCCGAGCCTGGCAGAGGATCTCGCTCGTGCCCGCGAGCAAACCGCCGAAGCGGCAGTGAAGCTGGAAGATGCGATCCGCGATGCAACAGCGCACGATGCCGCGGCGATCGCGCGGAAGATCGAAACGGTCGATGCGCGGAGCAGAGCGGCGGGGGAAGCGCGGACAAAGCTTGAAATGGAGATTGCCCGGTTTGAGGGGACGATCGAGAGCGAGGGCGGCAAGGGTCTTGCCGACCGAGAGGCAGGCGCCCGAGAGGAAGCTGAGGCCGCACGCTCTGCCCTGCAACGCATCACCGAGGAGGCCGAGACTCTGAGACTATTGCGCGAAACGCTCGACGAAGCACGCGACGAGACGTCCGCCAAGTTCGTCGGCCCCGTTGCCAAGCGGGCAAAGCGGCACATCGAGCGCCTGCTCCCTGGCTGTGATCTATCCTTCTCTGAGGATCTGATGCTCGATGCGGTTGTACGGGGCGGGATCAGCGAAGGGTGCGGCGATCTGTCGCGCGGTACCCAGGAGCAGCTGGCGGTACTGACCCGGATTGCATTTGCCGACATGCTGCTCGAGCAGGGCAGACCGGTGTCGCTGATCCTTGATGATCCGCTTGTCTATGCCGATGACGCCCGGCTCGATCTGATGGTCGAGATCCTGAGTGAGGCGGCCGAGCGGATGCAGGTTATCTTGCTGACCTGTCGGGACCGGGCATTTAGGCATGTGGGCGGCACTCGAGTGTCGCTCGCAGCGAGGTAAGCATCCGCACCGAACATGACCGATCTTACCCGAGGAAGCGGTTGTAGCCGTCAGATTCCCCGCGGCAGTAAGACCCAGCACATGCTGTACCATACGATAGCTGTAGTTCTTCGCCGCGAGAGCGCAAAAAAGGTAGATGAGTAGTAAAAGCGCCGCATACCAACCCGATCGGGTTGCATTATGCGTCGCGATCATAGCCATGATTGGCAAGGGAATGACCAGCAAAACGGAGATCGTCCCGATATCTCGTGCGGCGAGATATCGTCGGTGAGCGTCGCAGACCCCGACGTCATCGCGCAGCGGCTTGTATAGTCGATAGAACAATTGATTCTCGGCAACCGGATTGGTCGGAAGTTCGCCTATTCTGACCTCAAGAGCTTGCATATCGACCTGGCTCGATTTCGGACCGATCACTGAAAATGCTCGGCAACCAGGCAAAGGATTGCTTCGGCGCAAATGGATAATCCGGTCGCGCCAATCGGGTGGGATCAGTCCAAGCAGCAGAAGCGACGCGATCACAATGAGTCCGAGCGATGCCGATCCGGGTAGCGCTAGCCCTTCAAGCGTCTTGCCCACGTTGACGGAGCTGGCCTCAATCAGCTTTCCCGGTTCGAGCGTGATCCACAAGAAGGCAATGATATGAGCGATCATGGCCGCGCGAATGAGACACGCATTTTGCTCCTTCAAGGATTTCGTCTCAGCCACCGGCTTTATCCTTCGAGATTAGCGCATGGAAACGCTTGGGCGTCACGATAAGCAAGATCGATGGTGGAGCGCGACTTGCCGCCACGTCGGCGGCGGTACTCCAGTCGGTTGGAGAAGGCCCTACATCCTCGAGGTGGCTGTGCCATGTACCGACATCAAACAGTGTCCGCCCGCTGGCGAGATGGCGACTTTCGATGGATGTACGGAGACCCTGCGTTCCAAGAACAAACAACGCCGCGACGATTTTTTTTCAAGGAGTGTTGGGGCTTCATCTTTGTTCCTTCGTCACTACGACGAAGCCCCAACACTCGTTAAATCACAACCTCAAATCTGTGCCATAGGTGCTGACGGGGGACAGCTGTTCATCATTAAAATCCTCACGGCAATATATTCTTCAACGGCAGGTTCTGGGGTAACGTTCCCCTGACGCAAAGTGACACCGCACAAATGCTTGAGATGTTGGACAGACCCTGCTGCGGAACTCGCACTGGTACTGCTTGTTAAACGCGCACAGCAGGAGAACGCATGTGGATACCAGTAATTCGCCTAATGGTCGGCCAACGACGAATGATAGTACGTCAAGCGCCGCGATCAATACCGCGTCGCTCAAGGATGACGGCGAGCAGCTAAAGGATAAGGCAGCAAGTACGTTGGGAGACGAAGCGAGTGCGCGCAAAGGACAGGTTGCAGACAGTATCAAGCAGGTTTCCGGCGCGCTCGACGCCGCTCGCTCGGACCTTGATAATAACAACGCACCCGACTGGATAAAAAGCGGCCTGCGCAGCATCGCCACAAGGGTCGGCTCGCTGGCGGACGAATTGGAGAACAAGGACGTGTCCGAGCTTGCCAGCGGCGTTCGTTCATTCGCAACCCAGCATCCGAGCACTTTTCTCGGTGCCTGCGCGGCAGCCGGCTTTGCCGCTGCACGCATATTCAGTGCCGGCGCCTCCGGCAGCTCGAGGCAAACTTCGTCCACGAGCACTAGCCGGTCTGGTGCCGGTGAAATGCATCGTCGCGAAGATATGATGTCGAGCGGAACAACAGTGCCCTATTCCGCCGAGTCCGCGGCACCTGGTTCCGGCACCCTGTCGTGAGTGCGACCGAGCACGGTGACGCGGGTGTCGTTGATCTGATCAAGACGCTGAGCGAAAAGAGCACGCATCTCGCATCGCAAGAGATCGCGTTGGTCAAGGCGGAGATGCAGAAGTCGGTCAATGACCTGAAGATCGCCGTCTCAGCGCTGGTCGGCGCGGCGGTCGTTGGCATAGCAGGGCTCGGTGTGTTCCTCATGGCACTCGGTCATCTGCTGGGCGAGTTGATCGGCAACGAAGGCTGGGGTCTGCTGATTGTCGCGCTCCTAACGCTCGTCATTGCCTTCGTCCTCTACCGCGGCGCAGCTGCGAAGATGGCCGTCACCAACCTTGCACCCCAACGTACCCAAGACACCCTGGCACGCACCCCCGATGCCGCGGCCGGCAACCTCTGATCCAAGGAAATTATCATGGCCACCACCACGCAGTCGCCCGACGCGATTGAACGCGACATCAAGCAGACGCAAGAATCGATCAGCGATACCGTTAACGAACTGCAGCACCGTTTTTCGCCACGTGCACTTATGGACTCATTGATCGGCGATGGAAGCGACGGCTCGGACAAGCTGATTGACGCTGCACGGCGCAACCCGCTAGCGGTCGGCCTGATTGGTGCCGGTGCCTTGATGCTCGCTTCGGGCAAATCGCCTAGCTTGCCGTCGTTTGGTGGCGCTTCCTCACACAACGGTCCCGAAGACAGGGCTCACCGGAGCTATCTGGCGCATATGAACGCGGTCGAGCACCGCGAGGGTGAACACGCCGAGTCCTATCGTCGCCGTCGCGATACGGCACGGGCCGACTATTTCATGCTGGAACAGGGTCATGACGAAGACGAGCCGTCATTCCGCAAGCGCCTCGATGATGCAGGCCACAAGCTCAGGGAACGGACATCGTCGTTCGGCGACGCACTCAGCCACCATGGTCAGCAGCTTAGCGACGGTGCATCGTCGGCAGCTGATCGCACGGGCCGGAAAGGCAAGCAGGCGGCGTCAAAGGCTCGGCGCTCCTACCAGCAAAACCCAATGATCAGTGGGCTCATCGCGGCCGCCGTCGGCGCGGTTCTGGGCGCTGTGATTCCCGAGACGCAGTATGAGGACGACACGTTGGGTGATCTTGGTCAGAGCGCACGGTCATCGGTGACCAGCGCCGTCGCCAAGGGCAAGGATCAGGCGGTGGAACAAGCGAACAAGGCGCTGGAGACGTCGTCCAGCTAATATGGCGATGCTCACTATCCGCCGCGGCAAATACCTATTGGCGGCACACAGCTGATGTTCGGGCTCGACCCGCTTTGGGACGCGGCCGCGCGAGGTGTTATCCTCGGCGCGGCCGCGCTCTTCTGGGTCATCACGCTGGTGCGCACGATCGGCGCCCGGACGCTTTCGAAAATGACCGCGTTCGACTTTATCGTCACTCTGGCGACCGCCTCGCTGGTCGCAACCGCCGGCGCTGCGGAAACACTACCCAACTTCATTCAGGCGGTCGCCGCCTTTACGACCTTGCTGGCCTGCCAATACGGTTTAGCGCTGGCTCGGCGATATTCGCAGGCCTTCCGGCGTCTGATCGAGAACGAGCCGCTACTACTATTTCATGACGGTCGCTTTCTCGACGCGGCGATGCGTCAGGCTCGGGTGCGGCGGGGCGATATCCACGCCAAATTGCGCCAAAATGGAGTGACCGATCCGTCGAGCGTCAGTGCCATTATCCTCGAGACGACCGGTGACATTTCGATCCTTGGCGAAGACGGTGCTCCGGTGTTGATGGATGATGTTCTTTTAACACCGTCAAGGCAATGGTGAAAACATTCGCATCGACTGAGCAGCCCCCACCGGGTGGTCCGGGTTGCTCGTTAGTGCATTGTCGTCCCCGCCGCCATTGTCGGTCGTAGGTGGAGCGAAGCGGAACCGGAGGCCGGCAATGGCGGTGTCACCGCTTCCGGAGCCGGCGGGCGGTAGCCGAGGCTGCTGTGCGGCCGGACGGTGTTGTAATGGCGGCGCCACGCCTCGATCAGCACCTTGGCTTCGGCGAGGCTGTAGAAGATCTCGCCGTTGAGCAGCTCGTCGCGCAGCGACCCGTTGAAGCTCTCGTTGTAGCCGTTTTCCCACGGCGATCCGGGCGTGATGTAGAGCGTCTTCACGCCGATCTTGCCCAGCCATTCCTGAACGGCGGTCGCGATGAACTCGCTGCCGTAGCACATTGGGAAGCGCCGGTTCGGGAGCCGCGACGGCCCTGATGAAGACAAGGCCGCGGAGCGGCCGCAGGCTTCATCAGGGCAAGCCATGACCGGCCAGCAGGTGTCTAAAGTGAAGTTGTCGAGACAACACTTTGGAGGCCGACCGACCGTGACCAAGCTCTGTTCTACACCCGCCGGCGCTGTGCTGGTAGCGATCGATATGTCCAAGAACCGCCAGGAGGTGCTTATCGAGCGCCCCGAGGGTGGGCGTCGCCGACGTCTGACCGTAATGGCGACGAAGCAGGATTACGACGGTTTCGCAGAGCAACTCGCCGCGATCGGCAGGCCCATCGTGGTCGGGTTCGAGGCGACCGGCAACTATCACCGGACCCTCGCGCACCGCCTGCTGACCGCGGGGTTCGAGCTACGCCTCATCTCATCTGTTGCCTTGGCCCGGACCCGCGAAGCGTTGCACAACGGCTGGGACAAGAACGATTCGAAGGACGCGCAGGTCATTCTGCACATGCTCCGCATTGGCGCGACCCAGCGCTATGTCGATCCGCTCGCCGCCGGCATCAACGATCTTCAGGAGCTGTCGAAGACCCACGAGGTTGTTTCCAAGATGAAGACTCAGACCTGGCATCGGATCCTGACCCATTACCTGCCGCTCTATTTTCCCGAGATCGCCCGCTTCGCGGGGAACAGCCGGTCGGACTGGTTCCTGGCGCTGATCGAGCGGTTCCCGACCCCGGCCAGCATTACCGCGCTTGATCGGGAAGCCTTCTCGGCGGAGGCATGGCCACTGATTGGGCGTAAGGTCTCCAAGGCCCGGCTGATCAACGATGTGTACGAGACTGCCTGCAGTTCTGCGGCGTTGCCAGTGCCCGAGGACTCGGTCGCGATCACCATGTTTCACATGATGATCGCGCAAGGGCGCAGCCTCATTCACCAGCGCGACGCGATCGAACGGCTCGCCCATGCGCGGCTCGCGGAGCATGTCGATTACCTGCTGCTGCGCAATATCCCCGGCATTGGACCGATCAACGCACTGACGATCCTGGCTGAGGCAGGCGACCTTCGCCGCTTCAACCATCACCGCCAGTTCCTCAAGTTCTGCGGCCTCGATCTCGCAACCTGCCAGTCTGGTACGTTCCGCGGTCGCACAAAGCTATCCAAGTACGGCAATGCGCGATTGCGTCGTACATTCTGGATGGCTGCTCAGGTAGCCGCGCGTCAGCGCGACAACAGCTTCCGCGATAAGCTCGGACGATATGTCGCCGGGCACGCGGACGATGCCGATCGTCGCCGCAAGGCGATGACGGCGCTCACCGCCAAGATGGCGCGCGTGGCTCACGCCGTCATCAAGACGGGGACAGAGTACCGGCCGTTTCTCGAACGGTCGGATGCCAGGTGGAAGGACCCCTCTCTGATGTGCCGTGAGGGCGCGAGAGCGACCCTGTAGATAATGTTCGGGCCTTCCACCTGGGTGCGTATCTCGTTTTAAGGACGGTGAGGACCACGGCTGCTCTTAGCACCGATGGATCCTTTGTTTGCTATGGCAGAGAGCGATCCCGTTGACGGTGGAAGCCATCTGGCTCAGAATGCATGCAGCGCCGATGGTTGTCGGCGCATAGATATCTGCTGGCCAAAACCCGCCGCTGCTTCCCAACATAGGACGTTATCCGACCTGATATGCGCTAGCGGACCCCGCTCGATGAACAGGTCGGCCAAAGCCGCCAGAACGTCTTCGTGTTTAAGTCGGCGGGCAACGATCAACGCCAGGCATTCCCGGCTGGCCTCATCGATGATGGTCAGGATTCGGAACTTGCGTCCGTCGTGGGTGCGTGCCTCGACAAAGTCGTACGCCCAGACGTGCCCCGGATACTCCGGCCGCAGTCGGATGCACGAGCCGTCGTTCAACCACAGCCGGCCGCGCTTGGGTTGTTTCTGCGGCACCTTTAGCCCCTCGTGCCGCCAGATCCGCTCCACGCGCTTGTGGTTCACCGACCAGCCCGCCGCATGCAGCAGCGCGGTCACCCGGCGATAGCCGTAGCGCCCGTATTGCTTGGCCAATGCAATGATGTCGTCGGTGAGAGCCTCTTCGTCATCTGCCCCGCACGGCGCCTTGCGCTGCGTCGACCGGTGCTGGCCGAGCACGCGGCACACGCGCCGCTCGGATACGTCCAGCACTTCCTTCACCTGGTCGATGCACCGCCGACGCCGCGCGGGGCTCAGAAGTTTCCCCGTGCGGCCTCCTGCAGGATGAGCTTGTCCAGCGTCAGGTCCGAGATCGCCCGACGCAGCCGAAGGTTCTCCTTCTCAAGATCCTTCATCCGCCGGGCCTGATCTGTCTTCAGGCCCCCATACTCCTTGCGCCAGCGATAGTACGTCTGCTCGCTGACCGCGATGCGCCGGCACGCTTCGGCCGCCGTCCCGCCCTGGCCTAGCACGATCTCCACTTCACGCAGCTTCCCGATGATCTCTTCGGGCTTGTGCTTCTTCGCAGGCATTCGTCGTCCTTTCCTCGATCCAGACTGTCATAGTCGATGGACCACTCAGAAGGGGGCAGCTCAGTCGCCCGGGACGAACTCGACGCCGAGCGCGCGAAGCTCGTCGACCTCCGCCCGCTTCGCCGGCTCGCGCGAGGCAATAGCGGAGGGGCGGAGCAGAACAGCGATCGACACGCTGCCGGCCACTGCCGAGCGGCGCGATAGGGCGCGCAGGACAGCCATGCCGAGCTCCCCGGCACCCAGAACGAGGATAGCGGCCGTTTCGGATGATGTGTCGTCTGGCACGGTCATGCTCCTGTGAAAGTGCCGTGGGCCGGCTCCATGCGGCGGATCAGCAGGATGAGGCTCAGGCCCAGCGCCGCCGCGGCGGTCAGCACCGCTGCGTGCGTTCCGGCGACGAAGGCGTGGGGGCGATCGGTCGCGAGCATCGCGGCGAAGACGGCGACGCCGAGCACCCCGCCCATCTGCGCCGAAGCATTGAGCACCCCCGAAGCGATCCCAGTCTCTTGCGGCCGGACCGACCCGAGGCACGCGATCGTCAGCGATGGCACGACCAGCGCTATGCCGCAGCCGACCACCAGAAACGGCAGTGCGAAGAGCACCAGCGGAGTCGAAGCGTCTACGCGGACTAGGCAGAGATATCCCGCGGCTGCGGTGGTGAGACCCGCCAAGGTGGGAGATCGTGATCCATAGCGAGCACATAGTCGCCCAGCGGCGACCGTCATCACGATCAAGCTGGCGGTCATCGGCAGGAACATGAGCCCGGTCGCCAGCGCCGAGCGATGTTGGACGGTCTGGAAGAACAGGCTGAACACGAACACCAGCCCGTAATAGGCGAGGTTGACCAGCGCACGGGCGACGGTGACGGCGGCGAACGCGGGGTTGCGGAACAGGCCAAGCGGGATCATCGGCGCGGAACTACGTCGCTCGATGATGACGAAAGCCGTGCCGGCGGCAGAGAAGACGGCGACGGACAGCCAGACTTGTGCCTGCAGCCAGCCCTGCGCGGCGGATCGGGCGGCCCAAGTCAGGCTCGCTAGTGCGACCACGGCGGTGAGCTGCCCCGGCCAGTCGAGGTGCGCGCGGGCCGCGCCCGTCGCGCGCGGCGCATGTCGCCAGGTTAGCCATAGGCCCGCCAGGCTTAGCGGCACGATCGGCAGGAACACCATCGGCCACCCCGCCTGCACGATCAGCAAGCCGCCCAGCACGGGGCCGAGCGCCAGCGCCAGGCTCCCCGCTCCCGACCAGATGCCGACCAGATGCCGACCGCCTTGGAACGTGCGGCTGGACTTTGCGACACCTGGTCGATCAGCGACAGCGATGCCGGCTGCAGCAGCGCTGCGCCTATGCCTTGCAGGGCGCGCATCGCGATCAGCATCGGGTAGCTGGTGGCTAAAGCGGCCGCGAGGGCTGTAAGCGCGGACAGGCCGAACCCGGCGGCGAAGACGCGCCGTGCGCCGAACCGGTCGCCAAGCAGGCCGGCGCTGAGCAGCAGCGCCGCCAGCAGGAGCGCATAAAGCGTTGACCGTCCATTGCAGGTCGACGACGTCGACAGCGAAGGCCTCTCGCAATGATCCGAGCGCCACCGTCACCGCCGCAGCGTTGAGCTGGACGACGGTGATGCCGAGCGCGCTCGCGATCAGGGTGCCGGTGCGGTGCTGCACGATAAGCCTTCACCCGATCTCGATCACGATCTGCCAAATCGTCGTGGCCATCAGTCGGCACCTTCGGGAAAGGCCGGCAGCTTGGCGACCGAGCCCGCGTCGTGTTCGATGATCAACGTCGCGTGCGCGTCTCGCGTGATGCCGACGATGCGGTCGATGGACGCGAGCGAGTCGGAGCGGTTGGCGTTGGAAGGCGGCATGGCGTGGCTGGTCAGCTGCTCGGGCGCGTGGAGAGCGTCGCCGGAGATCAGCACCGGGCCTTTGCGGGCGAGACGGACGAGCAGGCCGTGATTGCCGGACGTGTGCCCCGGCAGCGCGACCATTACGACGCTGCCGTCGCCGAACACGTCGTGGTCGCCCGAGATCAGCTCCTTGGCCGCGCCGCCGCCCAACCAAGGCTGCAAGGCCGAAGGGTCGGTGAAGAAGGGCGGCGGTGCGCGCCGGAGCGCTTCGAAGTCGCCCCTGTCCATCACCAGCCGCGCGCCGGGAAACGCGGCGGCCTGGCCGGTGTGGTCGGCATGCATGTGGCTGAGCCCAAGCACCGTCACGTCGCTGGGCTTGAATCCCAGCCGCGCCAGCTGCGCGGCGATCGTCACCGTCAGCCGCATATGGACCGGGGTGGAGCGGTCCTCCAGCTTGCCGAGCAAGGCGAGCGGCAGCCCCGCGTCCCATAGCAGCAGGTCCTTGCCGTGGCGGATGAGGTAGCAGCTGTCGACATAGCCGCGGCGCTCGCCCGGACGCGAGAGCAGGTCGGAGAAAGCGTCCTTGGGCGCGGTGAACGACCCGCAGTTGAGCCGCCACAGCTTGACGACCGTGGTCGGCTGGGCACCTCCTCCAGTGGGGAGCGCCAGCCCGAGCGAGAGGACGGCGGCCGTGAGGAACCGGATCACCGCTCGCTCTCCACGCCCTGATCCACCGGTTGGCGGCGGCTCCAGACGTCGTCGAACGCCCCCATGTCGAGGAACATGGTCAGCGGTCGCGCGGCCGTCGATGATCGCACGGTTGAACTCGCGATGGTCATCGGGGTCGGACCTTCGGCATGGATCGACGGGGCGATTGGACCAGTCGCGGCCGAAGGGCCGAGGCGAGGAGCGACAGGAGCTTCATCCAGCCGCAGTTATGCTTTGCGCTGCGTGCGGGCCATCGCCTATTATCCGACTTCACTCTTCATGAACTAAGGCATAATGCGCGGATCAGACTATGCCGAACTCGCCGCGTTCGTGGCCGTGGTCGATCAGGGCAGCTTCGCGCGCGCGGCCAAATATCTGCGGATCGCGCCATCGTCGCTTAGCCAGACGGTCAAGAAGCTCGAGGAACGCCTCGGGGTCGAGCTGCTGCACCGAACCACTCGAAGCGTGACGATGACGGGTGCCGGGGTGCGCCTGTTCGACCGCTTCAAGCCGGCAATGGCCGAAATGGAAGCCGCCGTTACCGACGTTCACGAGTCAAGCGCGGTGCCGACCGGGCTGGTTCGCCTGCACATGCCGCGCGCTGCTTACGCGGGCCTGCTGGAGGGCAAATTGGGCGAACTGCACCGACGCTACCCCCGTATCCATCTCGACACAGTCGTGGACGACGCACTGATCGACATCGTGCGCGCCGGATTTGATCTCGACTTGCGCCTGTCCGGAACGCTGGACGCGTCGATGTCGGCGGTGGCGATCGGCGGCCCGGTTCGGCACGTCGCGATAGCGTCACAAGCCTACCTCGCCGAGCACGGAACGCCCGCGACACCGACGGACCTCGCTCGCCACCGTTGCATCCAGTGGAAAAGGCCGGGTACCGAGCATCCTTACCGTTGGGCATTCCAGGTTCAGGACTGTACGACCGCGGTCGACGTGACCGGTCCGCTGACTGTCTCTCACTGCGACGTGGCCGTGGTGGCCGCGATCGAGTCCGTCGGGATTGCCTTCGTTCTAGAGGAGCACGCGACCGCGGCACTAAAGCGAGGAAAGGTCAGAACGGTATTAGAGGAGTTTTTACCGCCGTTCCCAGGATGGAGCGTCTGTCACCCGCGCACCACGCAGCTACGTGCGGCGGCACAGGCTGTCATTCACGTCCTGTCAGAACGCACCAGCTGATGTACCAGTAGTCGATCCCAACGCCCTGTTCTCGAGGATACGCATACCACGTTTCCATGCTCCAGCGTGTCACTACGGCCGACTAAAGGCGTTAGCGTAACGTTTTGGGCCTTCTCTCACCGGTCCCTGAGTTGCGCTGGTTCGCCTCAGACGCCCTCGGGCAGCACGTCGTCGCGAACTGCCAGCGCCATACCGAGTGCCAGAAGCATGACGCCCAGGCTCACGACGAAGCTGCCGACGATGGCAAAGCGGTATGCGTCGAGGACGGCGAGCCTCAGCGGCTCCTGGAGGCCGGCGATGGCGTCGAACCCTTGTCGGGTGAGCTCCGCCGATTGCACCGGGAGGCGGGCGAGCCGGGCTTGAAGCAGCGCCGCCATCACTCCGCCGCTTACCGCCACTCCGGCCGCTCCGCCGAACGAGCGGATGAATGCGATCGTCGACGTCGCCATGCCGAGCTGTTCCGGCCGGGACATGGCCTGCACGATAAGGGTGGCGCTCGGCATCGCGACGCCCTGTCCGAGCCCGAAGACCGCGAGCGCGGGCAGGAACCAGGAGAGCGGCGCCTTGGCGGCAGCGAGCGCAACCAGCGCCGCCAAACCAGCAATCTGGAAAACCGTGCCACCGATCAGCGTGAGCCGCGGACGGCCGTAGCGGGACAACATGGCGCCGAACAGCAGCGAGCTGACCAGCATGGCGAACACCTGCGGCAAGGTGGCGAGGCCTGCATCGATCGGATCGAGCCCGATCACGAGCTGCAGGTAGAGTGGCAGGAAGACGAGCATCGCCGCCATTGCGAAGCTGATCAGGCTGCTGGCGAGCGAGGGGAGCAGGATATCGGACCGCCGTAGAAGATCCAGGTCGACCAGCGGCTCGGACGCCCGTTTTTCCCAAGCATAGAAGGCGGTGAAACCGGCTGCGGCCACTCCCGCCAGCGCCGCGGCCTCAGACGACAGCCACGCAATCGCCGAGCCCGCCCAGCCCAACAGGAGCATGGCGGCGACCGTGCCGACGGTCAGGAGCGCCGCGCCAACGTAATCGACGTGGTGCGTCGAGGGGCGCGGCGTCGCCTTGAGGCCGAGAAGGATTAGGACGAGCGCGAATCCACCCACCGGCAGGTTGATGAGGAAAACCCAGCGCCAGGAAAACGACTCGGTCAACCAGCCCCCGACGACTGGGCCGATCACGCTGCCGATCGTCATCGCCCCAGTAACGACACCCAGGTAGCGGCCGCGTTCGCGAGGCGGAACCAAGTCGGCGATCACCGTTTGGGATAGAATGAGCAGGCCGCCAGCGCCGAGCCCTTGCAGCCCGCGCGCCAGGATGAGCTGGAGCATCGTATGGGCCAGAGCGCATAGAACTGACGCGAGTAGAGTCAGCCCGATGCTGGCGATAAGGATGGCCCTGCGCCCATACATGTCGCTAAGCTTGCCGTAGAGCGGAGTCGACACGGTCATGCACAGCATGAACGCCGTGATGATCCAGGCGATGTGGTCCAAGCCGCCCAAATCACTCGCCATGCGCGGGAGAGCGGTGTTGACGCTACTCGCGTTCAGGGAAGCGAGCAGCATGACCGTCGTAAGCGCGACGAGGACCATGCCGAAACTGCGACCCGGGTGGTGATCGGACGATTTGGGACCTCGGGCCGATTCCCCTCGACCCGAGGTCATTCCGAAACGCGGACCACCAGCTTCCCGATCGCATCGCGCGCGGCCATCTTAGCGATGGCGTCGCCGCCTCGTTCCAGCGGAAAAACCTCCGTCACGCGGGGCGAGATCGCGCCCCGGCTCCAGAGCGCCAGCAGCCGTTCGACGTTCGCGCGATTCCTGGCCGGCTCGCGCGCGGCGAACGCCCCCCAGAACACGCCGCGGACGTCGGCGCTCTTCAGCAGTGTGAGATTGAGCGGCAGTTTGGGGATGCCGGCGGGGAAGCCGATCACCAGATAGCGTCCACCCCATCCAACCGAGCGCAAAGCTGGCTCGGCGTAGTCTCCGCCGACCGGGTCATAGACTAGGTCGAAGCCGTTCTTCCCCCCTTTTTCCTTGAAAGAGTGGGCGAGTGCCTTCGATTCCTCCTTTGTGAATGGCGAACGTCCGTAGATGACCGTCTCGTCGGCACCGGCCTTGCGAGCTGCGGCGGCCTTCTCCTCCGTGGACACCGCGGCGACCACGCGCGCGCCGAACGCCTTGCCGAGCTCGATCGCGGCGAGCCCGACGCCGCCGGCCGCGCCCAGCACGAGCAGGCTCTCGCCCTCGGCAATCCGTCCGCGATCGACCAGCGCGTGGATGGTCGTCGCGTAGGTGAGCAGCAGCGAAGCGCCCTCCTCGAACGAGCGCTCATCGGGGAGGGCGTAGAGCTGCTCGACCGGAAAGACGAGCTTCTCGCTCAGGCCGCCCATGCCGGTCACGCCCATGACGCGGTCGCCTAAAGTGAAGGCGGTCACGCCAGCTCCAATGCTTTCGACGACGCCAGCGATCTCGCCGCCGGGCGCGAAGGGGCGTGGCGGCCTGGACTGGTACTTATCCTCGATGACGAGGACGTCCGGGTAGTTGATCGCGCAGGCGCGTACGGCGACGACGACCTGTCCGGCCCCGGCGATGGGATCGGGCAACTCGCCCATCCGCAGTGTTTCCGGTCCACCCGACTCATTGGAGAGCAGTGCGCGCATGTCTTCTAGCCTCGCGTTCGCGTTAGTCGTCTAAACAGATGGGATCGCTTCAACCGCGCGAGCGGCCCTCGAACAGCGTCTTAAGGCCATTCTTCACGATCTTGCCGGTCGCGTTGCGCGGCAGGGTCGCGGACACGAAGACGATCGACACCGGGACCTTGAATGCGGCCAGCCGCTCGCGCACCCAAGCCTGCAGCTCGAGCTCGCTGGCCTGCTCGCCGGGCGCGAGGTGCACGACGGCTGCCGGCTCTTCTCCGAGCGTGCGGTGCGGCACGCCGACCAGCGCGCAATCCGTCACCGCCGGATGGTCGTACAGGGCGTTCTCAACCTCAGTGGAATAGATGTTCTCGCCGCCCCGGATAATCACGTCCTTGGCTCGGTCGACGATAAAGCAGAAACCCTCGTCATCGAGCCGAGCGAGGTCGCCGGTCCGCACCCAGCCGTCGATGAACGTCGCTGTGGTCTCCTCAGGCAGGTTCCAATAGCCCTTCACGACCATTGGACCTCGCACCCAGAGCTCGCCGATGCCGCCGGTCGGCATCTCGTCACCGCCCTCCGGGTCCATGATCCTGAGATCGGCGACTGCCACCGGCGCGCCGCAGCTTTCCGGCCGCTCGAGATAGTCCTCCGCCATGTTGATGGTGACGACGGCGCTCGTCTCGGTCATGCCCCAGCCGTTGCCGGGCGATACTTTTAGCTCCGCCGCGATCCGTCGGACCAGCTCCGGCGCCGAGGGCGCGCCGCCATAGGCCATGCTTTCGAGCGACGACAGGTCGAACCGGTGGCGCTCGGGGTGTTCCAGGAGCTGCCAGGCGATGGTCGGCACGCCGCCGGTCGAATTGACCCGCTCTCGTTCGATGATCTCCATCGCCCGCAAGGGCTCGAACTTCCGCATGTAGATCGTGGTGTTCCCGCCAGCCATCGGACCGAGCAGTCCGGCCGACAGGCCAGTTGTATGGAAGAGTGGCACCACGCTCAGTGCCACACGGCGCCGGGGGCCGGGAAGTGCTTCGCCGCGGCGGAGAAAGGCACGGGCCATTCCGTAGCCGCCCGACATGATAAACGTCATGAAGTTGCGGTGCGTAGCGAGCGCCCCCTTGGGACGACCGGTCGTGCCGCTGGTGTAAAGTATGGCAGCGTCGTCATCGGGAACGATGTCGGCATCGGGCAGCGGGCGGTTGGGCAGATCCGCCCAGTCGAGGGGAACGCCGATCAGATCCTCCAGCCGCTCCGCCCCGGCGAGTGGCTCGGTGCCCATGCGGCTGACCAGCACGGAGTCCAGCGCCTGGAGCGACGGCGCGTGGGGCGCGATCCGCTCCCATCGTTCTGCGTCCGCGATCAGCAGCCGGGCTCCGGAGTCCGACAATCCGAAAGCGAGCTCCTCACCCTTCCACCAAGCGTTCAGCGGGACGGCGATCGCGCCAAGGGCGGTCGTCGCCAGGAACGCGATGATCCATTCTGGCAGGTTGCGCATCGCAATCGCGACACGGTCCCCCTTCGCGATGCCGCGCTTGACAAAGTGGGCGGCGAGCGCGGCCGCGGCGCGATGCTGCGCGTCGTACGTGACCCGCTCTTCCTCGTAAATCGTGGCCAAGCCCTGCCCGTGGTTCCGCGACAAAGCGATCAGCGCGCGGACGTTCGGCAGGGCGTTCTTCCAAACTTGAGTCGGAACGCCCCTGATCGTGACGGTCTCGATCTCGAAGGGCTCGCCGGGAGCGGTTAGCCTCGCCCGAACCTGCTCGAGCGTCATGACCGGCCATGACGGCCGTTGCGGCTGCCCAGTCTCTCGTACCGTCTCGCGCAAAGCCGTCATGCCTTCTGCTCTCCCTTCCCCTTGCTCCCCGCGCCGCATCAAAACCTTGCGGATAGCTCAATGCCGTAGGTGCGGGGGCGGTTGTAGGCGGCGACCAGCGACAGGATCGGTCCGCCGAAATCGTACCGGCGGACGTCGAAGACGTTCTGGACATATCCTGATAGGTCCGCCTCAATCTGGCCGAGAGAGAACTTCGTGATGCCGGCGCGGCCGTCGACGAGCCAGAAAGACGGAATCTCGACCAGGGGCTCCAAACGCTCCTGCTCGGCCGGCGTCGCGCCGATCGGCGTCTGGCTGATGAACCCCTTGCTCCGGTAGCGGCCATCGACGCGAACAAAGGGCCGCGCGCCGTTTGAGAATGCTGGCAGCTCGTACTGCGCGCCGAGCTGAAGCGTTACCTTGGAGGTGTAGAGCGGCCGAGCGACGTCGGCGATGTCGGTCCCGCCCACGATGTAGCGGTTGTATTTGAAGTCTTGGAAGCCGAGGTTGCCGTTCAACGTCAGGCCGTCGACCGGCAAAGCCGTGATCTCGACTTCGACGCCGGGGATGCGGGCCTTGCCCGCATTGGTCACGAACACGATCCCGTTGTTGTTATCTTGCACCTGCAAGTTCGTGTACCGCTGATAAAAGGCGGCGATGTTGGCCCGCAGGCGATTGTTGAAGAACTGCGACTTTAGACCGAGCTCATAGGCGGTAAGAGACTCCGGCTCGTAGGGAATTCCGGCGTAGAGCCCACCCGCCACATAACCAGTGGCGATCTTAGCGTAAGCCGTGATGTCGTCATTGGGTCTGTAGGACAGGATGCCGGTATAATTCGTCCGCTCGAAATTCGTGCCGTACTCGCCGGGAGGCAGGGCGCCGGGTCTGGCGACCGGAATTCTTGCCAACGTTACCTCGCGCTCGTCGCGAGTGAAGCGGATACCGCCCGTCAGGTCCAGTTGCGGGGTAATATGGAGCGTCGCCTGCGCATAGGCGGCGTATGACTTGTTCCGCGCCTCGATTACCGTCGCGCCCGACCCAAAAACCGCGTCGAGCGGACTCGGCGTGATGACGCCATTCGGAATGACCGACAGGATATCGATGACGCTGGTTTGATTACCGCGCTCGCGGAAGAAGAAGCCGCCTGCGGTGACGTCGAACACCTCGCCGGTATAGCTGACCTGCAGCTCGTTCGAGAACTGCCGCTGGCGGATCGTCTCGCTGGCAAAGATGTTGAAGAATAGGTCGCCGGGACCGGGCTGGCTTGCCGGGGCCAACGCGGCCGCGACGTTGCCCGAAAGCAGCGCGCCAAGCTGAGCCCCGCTGAACCGGAGTCCGCCGGAGCCGGTGATGTCGTTGATGAACGGCCGCGAGTTCAGATAGCGAAGCGACGCAATGTTCTTGACGACGAGGTCGGACGATGGATTCCAGCTGAGTACGAGAGAATGGCCCTGCACGGTCAAGTGGTTGACCGACGAGCCCGACGCGAGCTCGTCCTGCGGATCTTTGGCCAAGTTGGCGATGCCGCCGGTGCCCGCGTAGCCGAACGCCGGGTTCGGGCTCTGGAAGCCGTAGATCGCGCCGATCAGCGGGCCGATCCCGCCATCCGCGATGGTCGCGATCGCCTGGCTGCCTCGGCTGACCAACCTGGAGTCGGTGATGTCGTAGCTGTAGTCGAGCAGGACGTTGCCAAGATCGAGCCGCGCCTTGGCCTGGAACGCGTCCGTGTTGCTGCCGCCCAACCGGTCGGCGAACCGGAACGGGCCGAAGCGAGGATCACGCGCGCGGGCGTCGACGGTCCGGCCGCCGATCAGGTTGCGGACGTCTCCCCTGATCTCATTATGCAGATAGGCCAACTTGACGCTAAGCGGACCGAAGGCGGGCAGGTTGACCACCGCCCGCGTGCGCAGCGCGTCGAAATTTCCGTAGGAGACCAGGAGCTTGCCGCTGAACTTGCCGGTCGGCGCGGCCGTGACCAGGTTGATCGCGCCGGCCGTGGCGTTGCGGCCGAACAGCGTGCCCTGTGGCCCTCTCAGTACCTCGACCCGCTCGATGTCGGCGAGGTCGAAGATCGAGCCGCTGTTCCGCCCGACATACACGCCGTCGAGATACACGGCGACCTTGGGATCCTGGACGACGTTCGCCGAGCCCGAGTTGATGCCGCGTATCGTAATGACCGGCGTCGCCGACGAGCTCTGCTGCGTCACCGTGAGATTGGGAGCAAAACCGCTCAAGCGCTCGACGTTGGTGATACGCGCCTGATCGAGCGACTCGGTGCTGAGCGCGGTGACCGCGACGGGAACGCGCTGTAGGCTCTCCTCGCGGCGCTGAGCGGTGACGACAATGTCCTGAAGGCTCGAGCTCTGCTCGGTTGAGTCCGGCAAAGGCTCTTGTTGCTGCGATATCGCCGCAGCGGCATCGGCGGCGGTAGCAGCGGAATTTCCCTGCACCCCGACTGTCGTCTGAGCCTGCGCGGTCCACGGCGCAAGCATCGCGACCGATGCCATCAGATGAAATCCTTTTGACATGTAAACCCCTCCTAAGGTTTTGCTGCTCGTGGTATCGCTCGGCCCGGCCAGATCTTTTGATCTTTTGCGACGGAAGTTCCGACGGCTTATCTTCGTACTCGTCCTTCTTTGCCGATCCGTTCGGCGTGTAATTACTGAGGTGGCGGTTGGCGCGGCGGCATGCCATGGCCCCAGATCGACGGGGCGGTGTGCAGCTCGACCTGCCAATTCTCCTCATCCTCGATGAGCCTTCCGCCATGGCCGTATTCGATCATGAAGCCGGACGGGGTCTCCGCGTAGAAGGAAAACATTCGGTCGTTGGTGTGCCGCCCGAGGTCGCCCGTGTAGAGGCCGCGCTGCTTGAAAAGCCCGTGGGCGTGACCCACATCGTCAAGCTCAGGTACTTCGACCATGAGGTGGTTGAGGTACTTGTGCGGCTGCTTGCCCCCGGACGGCACAATGGCCAGCGTGTGGTGGCGGGCGTTGACGTGCATGAAGGTCAACGCCGAGCTGTGCCCGCCGCGGCTGACGCGGATGATGTCGCTGAGCTTCGCGCCCAATGCCTCGGTGTGGAAGCGCATGAATTCGTCGACGTCGGGCACGGTCACCCCGATATGCCCGAAGCCGAGTTGGTCGGCGCAGAATCGCTGGATGCCGCGCGGCGACACGAACGGCCGATGATCGATCCGCGGGCCGTAGTAGAGCTCGGTGGTGCCGCCGGCCGGATCCACGAAGCGCACGAGGCCGAGCACCATCCGGCGCGCTTGCTCCTCCTCGGTGCCCTCGGTTACCTCGACGCCGAACGCCCGGACTTGGGCCGCGACCTGCTCCAGCGTGTCGCGGTCCTTGACCTCCCATCCCTTGAACAGAAGATCGTCCCTCTCGTCGGGGATCAGCTCGAACCGGTAGTGGTTGCGGTCCATGCGCAGCAGGGCTCCGCCCTCGGCTGTCCGCCCGTTCAACTGCAGACCGAGCACGTCCTGCGCGAACTCCAGCCAGACGTCCATGTTGGACACGCCGAGTCCCAGATAGCCCAGCTGCGATACCGCCGCTCGCCGCTCCGAATTCCTGATACCAACCATCAATCCGTCCTCCGCGGCGATGCGCGACCGCAGTCGGTGCCATCGCGTCCGCACTTTGCCATTGCAAGCCTTGCTATAGCAACATCGAAATTAGCGCATGTAAACTTTGCTATGTCAACTCTCCTCGGGCCGACGGTCGCGCGTGTCGCGAGGAAGCCGGGTCGGCGTCGGAGGCGCCTGCGCGGCTTACTTGGGACCGATATGGACCACGCCGTCCACCACCCTGATCGCATAGGTCGCGACGGGATCCTCCGCTGGCGGCTCGCTCGGTTCTCCCGTCCTGAGGTCGAAGCAGCTGTCGTGGAGCGGACACTGCACCTGACACTGCTCGACGAGCAGCTCGCCTTGCGACAGGTGCGCATGAAAGTGCGAACAGATGTCGTTGATCGCGTAGAGTTCGCCGTCGACCCGGGCGATGAGGACGTGCCCGTCACCGGCCTTGACGCTCTTCATGCCGCCTTCGGGAATGCTGTCCGCGGGGACGGTCGCGATGAATTCCGAGATCATGTCGTATCCGATCGAGGTTGGGTCATGGGTGGGGTCGCGGCTCGTGTACGTCCCGGCCAACGTCGTCGACCGCGGCGAGGATCTCCGGCGGCAGTTCGAGGTCGGCGGCGGCCGCGTTGATCCGGAGCTCCTCCTCCGTCTCCGGCCCGATGATCGCCGAGGCGACGGCCGACCGGGTCAGCAGCCAAGCGATGGCGAGATGCGGAACCTGATGCCCGCCTGCGTCCGCCACCAGGCGGAGCCGACGCGCCTGGTAGATCTGCCTGTCGGAGAAGGCCGGGCCTCCCCACCGCTTGTGGCCGCCCTGGGGGCGGTCCAGCGCATCGCCGCCGGCGAAGGCGCCTCCACCCAGCGGCCCGAACGCGGTCGCCGACAGGCCGTACCGATCGCACACCGGAAGGACGTCCCTTTCCATTTGTCGAAATCCGAGATTGTAGGGGATCTGGTGGCACGCCGGCGGCGGCATGCCGAGCCGCTCGGCGCGCCAAATTGTCTCGACGACCTGCCAGGCCGAATAGGTCGACAATGCGTAGTAACGAATCTTGCCCTGCCGGATCAGGTCGTCAAACGCGCGCAGCGTCTCCTCGATTGGTGTCCGTGGATCGGGGTGGTGGGCGTGGTAGACGTCGATGTAGTCGGTCCCGAGCCGTCGGAGGCTGGCCTCCGCCTGCGACATGATGTGGCGTCGAGATAGGCCTTGGTCGTTCTCTCCGTCACCGACCGGTTCGCAGACCTTAGAGCAGACGATCGCCCGATCGCGGCGGCCGGTCAGCGCGCGGCCGAGCAGCTCCTCGGCCGACGCCCGTTCCCGCGCCGGTGGCGCGCCGGTTCGGTCGAAGCGGCTCTGGTTGCCGTAGGAGTTGGCGCAGTCGAACAGGTTGACGCCGAGGTCGAGTGCGGCGTGCACCATCCGCTCGGACCCGGCCGCGTCCGGAGCGACCCCGAACGTCGCGGTTCCGAGCGCGACTTTGGATACCTGAACGCCGGTCCGGCCGAGGGCGGAATACCTCACGGGTGGCTCATGCGGCCGCTCGGGCGATCGCGACACGGTCCGCGCCGGGTACCGGGTCGATCCGGTCCTGCCACCAGCGGTAGAAGGCCCTCGCGTTCGTGTCGCCCCCGACCGGGCCGACGATCCCGGGCATGTTGGTGCGCCGTTCCCGGCCCAATCCCGCCTGCAGGTTCAGGGTGGCGCGGGCGGCGGTCGTTCCACGGGCGGATCTGGTGATCGCGGTCCAGGAGTCGCGCCGTCGGCGGCGTGCGTCGTCGTCGAAGGCGAGCATGAAGGCGCGCCGAGCGGCGCTCTCCTGCTCGGGCGCGGCATCCGATGGAACCGTGCAGTAGCTGTGCACCTCCGTCTCGTCGGGCGCGATCGGATGCCAGACGTGCAACGCCGCGGCCTGCGGATCGAACGTCAGGTTCGGAAACAGCACCGCGGCCGAAGGCATGGGCGAGGTCGTCCGTCGGCCGATGCGATCCGTGTCCGCGTGCACGAACGTCGCCGCGCCGGTGGAGGTCGCGGTCTGAAAGCCGTCCGCCGTTCCGGTCGTGTGCTCCACCGGGATGCAGGCGTCCTCGACCGCCAGCTTCCAGTCGCAGGCGATGCGCCAGGGCACGGCCGCGTCGTCCAGGAAGCGGATGGCGGTCAGGCCTTCCATGTAGAAGCCAAAATCGCCGAGCGATTTCACGACCGGCGCGGTCGCGCCCGAGGTGGCGAACAGGAGACCGCGGAACTCCTCGACCCGCCCCGCGCGCAACCGACGCTCCGCATCCGCTTCCCCAAACGTCGCGCCGTGGCAGGAACAGACGAAGTGCGCCGCATCGCCCCGCTCGCGATCCTCGAGCGGTGCAAGCCCGAAAGGGCAGGCGTTCACGATCAGGTGCACCCGGCCGGACGGTGCGCGCCACAGGATTACCGGTTCGGGACCGAGGCGGGTGGTCACGAACCGCCCGGGCGCCGCCACCCAGGCAGCCGGACTTGCAAAGATCCATTCGGATGCGAAGATGCGCCGCACCTCCTGAGCGAAGACGTCGGCCGAAGCGAACGCCTTTCGGTCAAGCAGCCCTTGTTCCGCGTCGAAATACCGCACCACTGGACCTTAAGGCTGGCCGGGGATGCGACGGGGAAGGACGCGAGTAGGCTCCCACGTTGCACTCAGTGCCGCTATTGGCGTGGGATGCCGAACGCGAAGGCGCGCGGTTCCGAAGCTGGTTATCGTCCTGATATGCTGCACTCGCCGCGCCCTCATCCTACAGTCAGATTAGATCGATATAGATGCTATAGCAAGAGTTGACTAAAAACCTCCTTGGGCGAATGGTCCTACCACAGGTTGTGAATTCGGATGGTGCAGATCGATGATCAAGGAATGCGACTATCTGCTGATCGGGGGTGGGATCGGCGGCTACAACGCGACCAAGCGGCTGCGTCGCCGCGCGCCCGAAGCCAACATCGTGATGATCGGCCGGGACCGTCTGCCGCCCTACGATCTTCCGCCGCTCTCTAAGGAGGTAATCAGGCGGGAGAAGGCGGTGGAGGATCTGGTGTACCCACCGGTGCAGGATACAGGAGATGGCACGTTCGAGCAGCTTCTCGGGACCTCCGCCGTCGAGCTCGACGCGGACGCCAAGCTGGTCCGCACGGATAGTGGCGAGAGCTTCCGTTACGGCCAAGCCTTGCTCGCGACCGGCAGCGCGCCGATCCGCCTCGACATGCCGGGCGGCGAGCTCGGGCAGGTGTTCTATCTCCGCTCGGCGGATGATGCCGAGCGGATCGCGGCGCACGCGTCGCCCGGACGCCGCGCGGTGGTGGTCGGCGCGGGCTTCATCGGCGTCGAGCTGGCCGCGTCGCTGCGGACGCTCGGCGTCGAGGTGACGGTCGTCGAGGCCGGCGACCGGCTCTGGCCGCGCGCGGCGGATCCGGCGCTGTCGCACTTCGTCCAGGGTCGCCTGGAAGACGCGGGCGTCGCGGTGCGGCTGAACGAGTGCGTGACAGGCGTAGAGGGGACGGATGGGGTTTCCGGCGTCGCGACCGCGTCCGAAGTGGCGATCCCGTGCGATTTCGTCTGCATCGGCATCGGGGCGCGACCCAACGTCGAGCTTGCGCGCAGCGCGGGACTGCAGTGCGCGGACGGTGTCGTCGTGGACGCGCACATGCGGACGAGCGCGCCCGACATCTACGCGGTCGGGGACGCGGCTTTCTACCCGGATCCCTATCTCGGCCGGAGCACCCGCGCCGAGCACTGGGGCCACGCGGAATACAGCGGCCAGATCGCCGCCATGAACATGCTGGGCGAGGTCACCGCGTACAACTTCCTCAACTATGTCTGGTCGAACGTCTTCGACCTCCATGTCGAGTCCGCCGGGCATCCGCACGGGCACGACCTGATGGTAGCGCGGCGCGATCCGTCCACCACCGGTTTCACGCATCTCTATTTCCGCGAACACGTGCTGGTCGGGTACACCGCGGTCAACGGCGAGCAGAGCGAGTTCCCCGCCTATCGCCGGCTGATAAAGGGCCGCAGGTCGTTGGCCTGCCCGACCGACCTCGCCGATCCGCAGGTCCAGGCGCGAACGCTGGTCACCGCCTGAGGCGACCGGCTTAATACCCGTTAAGACGGCCGTAACGGTCGCGGTGATGGCCGGCGTTGCCCCACATCTGCTCCAGCGTCGCCGCGCGCTTCAGATACAGGCCGGCGTCGTACTCGTCGGTCATGCCGACGCCGCCGAACAGCTGGACCATCTCGCGGCTGACGAGCTTGAGTGTGTCGCCCGCCAGCGCCTTGGCGAGACTCGTCGTATGCGGGGCGTTGGGATCATCGCGGTCGATCGCCTCGAGCGCTTCCTCGACGGCCGAGCGGAGCAGCTCGATCTCGGTCAGCATCCGGGCCATACGGTGCTGCAGCGCCTGGAACGCCGATAGGCGCTGCCCAAACTGGACGCGTTGCTTCAGGTATTCGAGCGTCTGTTCGAAAGCGCTGTTCGCCATGCCGAGCATTTCGGCCGACGCAAGCGCGGCCGCCCGGTCCAGCGTCGCCGTGGTCAGCTCGGGGCCGCCCAGGCGCTGGGCGGGCGCGCCGTCGAACGTCACGTCGGCGTGGCTCCGCGCGTCCGCCATCTGTCGAGCGGTCACGCTGACTTGGACGGTCCGTTCGACCGCGTACAGCCCATCCGCCGCGGCGACCACGAACAGGTCGGCTGAATCACCTTCCGCGACGAAGGCTTTGCGGCCGGTGAGCCTTCCGTCGACGACAGTCGCTCGGATAATCCCGTCGTGGCGCGGCCCCTCGTCGACCGCGAAAGCCGCGACCGCCTGGCCCATCGCTATTCTGGGCAGCCACGTTGACTTGACCGGGTCGGAGCCGCCGCTGGCGATCGCCGAGGCCGCGATTGCAGACGCAACAAGCGGCGACGCGACCAGGTTGCGGCCGAGCTGCTCGACAACCAATCCCAGCGAGCGATACCCGAAGGCGGAGCCCCCATGGTCCTCGGGCACGACGATCCCGGCCCAGCCCATGGCGCCGATCGCCGCCCAGCTTTGCCCGTCGAACGACGTCGAGGAACTCGCGTCCCGTAAGCGGCGAAAAGCGCTGACCGGGCTTTCGTTGTCGGCCCATTCGCGGGCCATATCGCGGAGCATCGTCTGCTCATCGTTCAACGCTGCCACTATTGATGATCCAACATGCCGAGGATGCGCTTGGCGATAACATTGTTCTGGATCTCACTGGACCCGCCGTAGATCGAGACCGCCTTGCCCTTCAGCCAGGTCCGGGTTTGGGCCAGCTCGTCGCCCGTGAACCCGTCGCCCTCCCAGCCGAGCGCATTCATCCCCATGATTTCCAAATTGAGCTCGGCGCGTTCCTGCTGGATGCGCGCGCCAACGTTCTTGAAGATGCTCGTCGCAGTGGACGGCCCCGCGTCCTCCTTGATCTGGACCGCGACGCGTCCTACCGTCAGCGCGAACGCGCGGCGATCCATTTCGTGCCGTATGATCCTTGATCGCAGCTCCGCGTCGGCGATGCGACCGTCACCGTCGGTCCCGACATAGCGCCGGGCGACGTCGGGGACGTCGACGCCGGCGTTGGCGCGCGACATCGAACCGCCCCCACCCGACAGAGAATTGCGCTCGTGCTGGAGCAGGCGCATGCCGATCTCCCAGCCCTGGCCTTCGCGCCCGACCAAGTTGGACTTGGGCACCCTGACCTCGGTCAGAAATGTCTCGCAGAAGCTGGAACTGCCGGAGATGAGTTGGATGGGCTTGGTCTCGATCCCGGGCGTACGCATGTCGATCAGCAGGAAGCTGATGCCGCGGTGCTTTTCCGCCCGGTCGGTCCTGACCAGCGCAAAGCACATGTCTGCCCACTGACCGCCGCTGGTCCAGGTCTTCTGCCCGTTGACGACATAATGATCGCCCGCGTCCTGGGCGAAGGTCTGCAGGCTGGCGAGGTCCGAGCCGGCTCCCGGTTCCGAATAGCCCTGGCACCAGCGCACTTCGCCGCGCACGATTCTTGGGATGTGCTCGCGCTTCTGGTCCTCTGTTCCGTATTCCAGCAACGTCGGTCCGAACATCATTACGCCGATGCCGCCGATCGGGTTCCAGGCCCCGATCCGCCCCATCTCCTCGGCGAGCGTGCGCGCCTGGTCCCGGGAGAGGCCGCCGCCGCCGAACTCGCGAGGCCAAGTCGGCGTCGTCCAGCCTTTCGCCCCGAACGCCTCGCGCCAGGTGGTCTGCTCCATCGTCTCCGGGATCGAGCCGTCGACGGCGCTGATTAGGTGCTCCTGCCCCTTGAGCGCCGGCGGGAAATTCGCGGCCAGCCAGGTCCGCGCCTCCTCTCGGAGTTCCTGAGTTCCGCTGTCGTCCGCATCGGCGGGATCAGACGTTTGCATTAGTTCGTGCATGGTACAGCAACTCTTGCTAGCAAAAGTAAGACGATATAGGCAGATCGTTGAAGGTGGCGCAACCGCGCATGGTAGTGCGGAACACCCGCGCATTAACGGGAGGAAATCGGTTGGACTTCACACTCAGCCAGCGCGAAACCCATTTCCGGGATCGGGTGAAGGCGTTCATCGACGCCGAGATCGTGCCCCGCCAGCTCGAGTATGACCGCCAGGCGCACGAGGGCGACCGCTGGCAAAGCATTCCCGTGATCGAGGACGTGAAGGCGATCGCGAAGGCGCAGGGGCTGTGGAACCTCTTCATGCCACCGCACTCGGGGCAGACCCATGTCGACGACAGCTTCCTGTTCGAGGGCACGCAGCTCACCAATCTTGAATACGCGCTTTGCGCCGAGGTGATGGGACAGACCGGCTGGGCCAGCGAATGCTTCAACTGCACCGCGCCAGATACTGGCAACATGGAGGTGTTCCATCGCTACGGTACATTGGCGCAGAAGGAGCAGTGGCTGCGACCGCTGATGGAGGGCGAGATACGCTCGGCCTTTCTGATGACGGAGCCGGACGTGGCGTCTTCGGACGCCACGAACATCGAAACCTCGATGGTGCGCGATGGCGACCATTATGTGATCAACGGTCGCAAATGGTGGTCAAGCGGCGTGGGCGATCCGCGCTGCAAGGTAGCGATCGTCATGGGGAAGACGAATCCCCAGGCGTCCCGTCACACGCAGCAGAGCCAGGTTCTCGTTCCGCTCGACACGCCGGGCGTTCGCATCGAACGTATGCTCAACGTTTACGGCTATGATCACGCGCCGCACGGGCACGGCGACATCGTGCTGGAGAACGTTCGGGTTCCGGTCAAAAATCTACTGCTCGGCGAGGGCAGGGGCTTCGAGATCGCGCAGGGGCGACTTGGGCCGGGGCGGATCCACCATTGCATGCGCACCATCGGGATCGCCGAGACCGCGATCGAGGCCATGGCCAAGCGGCTCGTCAGCCGAGTGGCCTTCGGAAAACGGATCTCCGATCAATCGGTCTGGGAAGAACGCATCGCCCGCGCGCGGATCGACATCGAGATGACGCGGCTTCTGTGCCTCAAGGCCGCCGACATGATGGACCGTGCTGGCAACAAGGCGGCGCAGCTCGAGATCGCCATGATCAAGGTCCAGGCACCGAACATGGCGCTCAAGATCATCGACGACGCCATCCAGGCGCACGGCGGTGCGGGCGTCTCCAGCGATTTCGCCCTGGCGGGGCAGTGGGCGTCGATGCGCACGCTCCGCATGGCCGACGGGCCCGACGAAGTCCACGCCCGCACCATAGCTCGCAACGAGTTCGGCAAGTACGCCGAGTGGAAGGCGGACCGGCCCGGCGAAGCGATGCGGCGCGAAGCCCGATGAGCGAGGTTGACGGCGACGAGCCTCTGTTGCGCGACCTGCCCGAACGCGATCTCTTGGACACCGAGCGCCTGGTGCGGTGGATGAAGGATAACGTGTCGGGTTTTACCGGCCCGCTATGTTACGCCAAGTTCCCCGGCGGGCAGTCGAATCCGACCTACAGGATCGATACGCCGAGCGCGCGATACGTCCTGCGTCGCAGGCCTATGGGCAATCTGCTCCCCAGCGCGCACCAGATCGATCGCGAGTATCGCGTGATCTCGGCATTGCATCCGACCGGGGTGCCCGTGGCCCGGCCCCTCGGCCTGTGTGAGGACGCAGGCGTGATCGGCTCGACATTCTACGTCATGGAGATGATCGAGGGGTGGACGATCTGGGACGGCGCCATGCCGGACCTGACGCCCGACCGTCGCGGCGCGCACTACCACGCGCTCGTCGACACGCTTGCGGATCTGCACGACCTCGACCCGGCATCAGTCGGCCTGCAGGATTTTGGTCGGCAGGGTAACTACTTCGAACGTCAGGTCGGCCGCTGGACAAAGCAGTACCGCAGGTCGCAAACGGAACGACTGGAGCTCATGGAGCGCCTTATCGACTGGCTGCCGCGCACCCTGCCGCCGCAAACGCGCTCCAGCATCGTGCACGGCGACTACCGCATCGACAACGTCAAGTTCGCGCCGGGCGATGATGCGCGCGTCCTGGCGCTGCTCGACTGGGAGCTTTCGACGGTCGGCGATCCCGTCGCCGATCTCACTTATCTCATCATGTCCTGGGTTCGGACGGGTGAGGACGGTGCCCGTCTCGCGACCAGCGCCCAGCTGGCGGACGGCGTGCCGACGGTGGACGACGTGATCGACCGCTATTGCGCGCGCACTGGCCGCGACGGCGTTCCCGACCTGAACGGGTATCTGGCCTTCAACCTATTCCGCACCGCCGGCATCGTCCAGGGAGTCCGGAAACGCGCGATGATGGGCAATGCGAGCAGCGTCAAGGCGGAAGAAGCCGGCGCGCGCGTGCCGATGCTCGCCGCGGCGGCGTGGCAGTTCGCTCGCGCCGCCGGCGCCTGACTACAAGCGGCGAGGGGGAACAGCGATGTTGTCATTCGATCTGTCGGGAAAGGTGGTGCTGATCACAGGGTCGTCGCGGGGCATCGGCAAGGCGTCCGCCATGGCGTGTGCGGCGCACGGTGCGCGGGTCGTCATCTCGAGCCGACGGCAGGAAGCGTGCGACCGCGTCGCGGCGGAGATCAACGATCGGCACGGCGATGGTACGGCGATCGCGGTCGCCGCCGGCATATCGGACAAAGCTGCGCTTCAGCGCCTGGTCGACGGAACGACCGCTGCATTCGGTCACGTCGACGTACTGGTCTGCAACGCGGCGTCGAATCCTTACTACGGCCCAATGGCGGGTCTGGCCGACGAGCAGTTCCGCAAGATCCTCGACAACAACATCGTGTCGAACCACTGGCTCGTCACCATGATCGCGCCCGGCATGGTCGAGCGTGGCGAGGGCTCGATCGTGATCGTGTCGTCGATCGGCGGCCTGCGCGGTTCGCCGGTGATCGGCGCCTACTGCATCAGCAAGGCGGCCGACATGCAGCTCGCGCGCAACCTCGCCCATGAGTACGGGCCGAGCGGCGTGCGGGCGAACTGCATCGCGCCCGGCGTGGTCAGGACCGACTTCGCGCGCGCCTTGTGGGAAAACGAGGAGGCGAGCGCCCGGCTGAATGCCATGACCCCGCTCCGGCGGATCGGTGAACCGGAGGACATCGCCGGCGCGGTCGTCTACCTGGCCAGCCCGGCCTCCGCCTACATGACGGGCCAGACGTTGGTAATCGACGGCGGGACGACGATCTGACGCCGGCGCGACGACTGTGGGGGGATACTGACATGCGTTTCAAAGGCAAATCCATCGTCGTCACGGGCGGCGGCTCGGGCATCGGTCGCGCCGCCGCCCGACTCTTCGCGATGGAAGGCGGTCTCGTGACGGTGGCCGACGTGACCGACTCGGCGGAAGCGACCGCGCGCATGATCCGCGACGCCGGCGGCGCGGCGATCGCGTCGATCGGCGACGCGGCCTCTGAGGAGTATGTCGCGAGCCTCGTCGCGCTCGCCTGCGCACGGCATGACGGTCTGGACGTCATGTTCGCCAACGCCGGCGTCTCGGGCGGAGTCCCGAGCGTTCTCGACACCGATGTCGCCCTGTTCGCCGAAGTGCTCCGGGTCAATCTTCTGGGGCCGTTCCTCGCGATCAAGCACGCGGCTCCGCGCATCGCCGAGCGCGGCGGCGGCGCTCTGGTTCTGACCGCCAGCGTCGCCGGCCTGCGTTCGGGCGCCGGCTCGCCGGCCTACTCTGCGTCGAAGGCTGGTGTCGTCAATCTCGCCCAGGTCGCCGCG
This sequence comes from Sphingomonas sp., assembly GCA_965217805.1. Taxonomy (GTDB): domain Bacteria; phylum Pseudomonadota; class Alphaproteobacteria; order Sphingomonadales; family Sphingomonadaceae; genus Sphingomonas. The sequence continues at coordinate 208,023 of CBDCJJ010000006.1, forward strand.
CAGCAGCTGTCGGGTGCGAACGTCCGCGTCAACGCGCTGTGCCCCGGGCTGGTCGAGACCGGGATGACGAAGGCCGCATTCGAACATGCACGCTCCTTGGGCAAGGAGGACCGCATCGGCCGTCTGAACCCGCTGCGGCGGGCGGGGCGGCCCGACGAGCTCGCCCGGGTGGCGTTGTTCCTCGCTTCGGACGACGCCGGTTACCTCAACGGCCAGGCGATCGTGGTGGATGGAGGGCTCTCATCCAGTTTGCCCGTGACGAGGCAGGAGTTCGGCCGGACCGCGGCTTGATCGCGAGACGCCGTCTCCGGCCGTCGCCGCGCTCGGCTTGGCGACCAGACTCGGTCCCGTCGCGCCATGCCGATCCGCCGCCATCGTCATCGGTCGTCAAGCCGGGTCGAAGCCGCATTCCCGCATCAGGAGCCGGCCGAACGCCGCGGTCAGCGCCGTGCCATGCCACATGCCGTCGAACCTCGGCGTGTACAGCAGGCAATGCGCGCCGGCGGGAACGTCCCGCGCCATTCCGCTTGCGATGAGCGGCCCCGATATCCCCCCCGGGTGATTGATCATGACGGGAAACGGCGCGCGATCGTCGGCGACGATCTCGTCGACATCGACGCAAGCGAAATTGGACGTCGCGTCTCCCGCCCTGAAGATCCACCGCGCGCGAGACCACCCTCCGTCGTCGGGCACCCTGAGCTCGAGCGTGTCGAACCGCTCGATCCGACGCACCGTCGAGCCGAACAGGAAGATCTCGGCCTCGCAGACCCGCTTCAACGTCATCGTCCCTCGCTCGGCCCCGGGTTCCATTCAGCCGACTTGACATGACAACGCATACCTTAGCAAGTTGCGCAGGTGAAAAGCGCTTAGGGGTGATATTGTCTGTGCCCCGTCCAACCACCCAGTCCGCGTGCCCGCGCGCGGGGCCGGCAACGCATGGAAGACCCAGATGACCGTTCTGACGGAAGCTTCGACGGCACGCGACGTGCAGACCGACAAGTGGAAGCTGCACTATAACGAGGCCGGCAGCGGTCACCCGGTCATCTTCCTGCACGGGTCGGGTCCCGGCGCGACGGGGTGGAGCAACTTCAGTCAGAACATGGGGCCGCTGTCTGCGCGCTACCGCGTGATCGCGCTCGACTCGCCCGGTTGGGGCGGGTCGGACCCGATCGACCCTACGCAGGAGAGCTTCGGCGACGCAGTCGCCGAATCGATCAAGCTGTTCATGGACGCGCTCGGCATCGAGCAGGCGGCGCTGGTCGGCAATTCGGGGGGCGGGGCTGCGGCGATGCAATGCGCGGCGCTATGGCCTGAGCGGGTCTCGCACCTGATCACCATGGGTTCGGGCATTCCCACGCCCGGTTCGCTGATCTTCTCGCCCGCCGGTCTGTCGGAGGGCATCCGGATCATGCTGCAGACATACCGCGATCCGAGTCCCAAGAACTTCCGTCGGCTGGTGTCGATCATGGTCTTCGACTCCTCGTTCGTCACCGACGAGATGTGCCGCATGAGATCGGAGAGCGCCCTAGCGCGGCCCGAGCATCTGGCGAACTGGGCGAAGCGGCTGGGACCCGGCACAGTCCAGGGTATGTCCGGCACCGAGCTGACGGCCAAGGTAGCAGCGTATCAGAGGCCCAGCCTCTTCATCCACGGACGCGACGACCGCATCGTCCAATTGGAGATGAGCCTGCGGCTCGTCGCCATGGTGCAGAACGCCGCCGCGCACATCTTCAACCGCTGCGGCCATTGGTGCCAGATCGAGCACGCCACGGCGTTCAACGCGCTCATCGACGGCTTCCTGCGCGCGCACGGGGTAGACGCGGACGACGAGACGACCGGGTCGGAAAAGGCCAAATCATGGGGCGGTTGATGCTTCGGCACGCGATCAATGACGGTCGCGACGTGACGGTCGGAACAAGGGAGTAGGGCGCATGCCGCAGGTCAAGGCGAACGGAATCAACATCGAATACGAGATCGCAGGCCCAGAGGACGGCGAAGCGATCCTGCTGATCATGGGGACGGCGGGGCAGCTTACCCTCTGGCCGGCCGGCTTCTACGAGCGGCTGGCCGACAGAGGCTACCGGGTGATCCGCTACGATCACCGTGACGTCGGATTGTCGGAAAAGCTCGCCGCGCTCGGCGAGGCGGACATTCCGGGCGTCATGACCGCCCTCGCCGAAGGCCGAAAGCCCGAGGTCGGCTATACGCTCGACGACATGGCCGCCGATGCGGCAGGTCTGCTGGACGCGCTCGGGATCGAGAAGGCGCACATCGTCGGGGGATCGATGGGCGGCATGGTCGCGCAGCTGGTCGCCGCCGACCATCCCGAGCACGTGCTGTCAATGACCTCGATGATGTCGACGAGCGCCAACCCCGAACTCGCGCCGCCTGCTCCCGAGGTGATGGCGCACATGACGACGCCGCCGCCCGACCCGTCGGTCGACCGGGAAGGCTTCCTGGACAAGATGATGTCCAACGAACGGCTCATCGGCTCGCCCGGCTACCCGCAGGACGAGGCCGCGATGCGAGCGCAGATGGGCAGCGATCTCGATCGATGCTTCTACCCGTCCGGCTTCATGCGCCACTACGCCGCCATCCTGGCCGCGCCCGATCGACGGCCCAAGCTCCGGTCGATCGACGTTCCCACGCTCGTGATCCACGGCGCGGACGATCCGCTCGTTCCGGTTTCGGGCGGACGCGACACGGCCGACAACATCTCGGGCGCGGAGCTGCTGGTCATTCCGGGCATGGGGCACAATCTGTCGGACCAACTCTTCGACACCTTCGCCGACGCCATCGATCGCAACGCCCGACGGGCGAAGCGCTGACGCCGATCGGCCACGATCGGCTCACCTAGGACATCCCATGCCCGTCGACGCTCTGTTCGAGCCTTTCACCGTCAATGGCCTGACGTTGGATAACCGCATCGTCATGTCGCCGATGAGCCGCGGCAAGTCGCCCGGCGGCTTCCCGACCGAGGAGGTGGCAGGCTACTACGCCCGACGCGCCGCCGCCGGAGTGGGGTTAATCATCTCGGAAGGGACCGGCATCGCACGGCCCGCGTCGTTAAACCATCCAGATCTTCCCCGCTTTTATGGAGAGCGGGAATTGACCGGGTGGACGCGGGTGATCGAAGACGTCCACGCCGCCGGCGGGCGCATGGCGCCCCAGATCTGGCATGTCGGCGCGACCGCGCATGGCATGGAGGGCGTACTACCCGAGCACGTGGAAAGTCCGTCCGGTTTGGTCGCGCCGGGCACCTCCCACGGGACCGGGATGACCGAGGAGGCCCTCGCCGACACGATCGCGGCCTTCGCCGACGCCGCGGGAGACGCAAAGCGGCTCGGCTTCGACTCGGTCGAGCTGCACGGCGCGCACGGCTACCTCATCGACCAGTTCTTCTGGGCGGGCACCAACGAGCGCACGCGCTTCGCCGCCGACGTCATCCGCGCCGTCCGCGTCGCGGTCGGTCCGGGCTTTCCGATCCTCATCCGCTTGTCGCAATGGAAGCAGCAGGACTTCGCCGCTCGGATCGCGGAAACGCCCGCAGAGCTGGAGCGGTGGCTTCAGCCGCTCGTGGACGCGGGTGCGGACGTGCTGCACTGCTCTCAACGACGGTTCTGGGAACCCGAGTTCGAGGGGCCCGACCTGAACTTCGCCGGATGGGCCAAGCAGGTCACGGGCGCGGCGACCATCACCGTCGGGTCGGTCGGACTGACTGGCGACTTCATCGGCGCCTACAGCGGCGAGGGGTCGAAGCCCGCCTCGCTGTACGAACTGAATCGGCGGCTGGAGCGCGGCGATTTCGACCTGGTTGCGGTCGGTCGGGCGCTGCTTCAGGATGCGCGATGGGTGGAGAAGGTTCGGGACGGCCGGTCCGCCGAGCTGATGGACTTCGAGTCCTCGGCTATGGGCTGGCTTTCCTGACCGCCAGACACCGGCAGCCAAGGCGACCGCGGCGCTGCGTCCGTTGCCGGCGCAGGAAAGCCGTGACCTGTGCGCAAAAGCCGCTACAAGTCGAAGATCGATCAAAATGCGGACGTTCGAGGGACGTCCGAGCAGCGGAGTTCATCGGTGGCGGTCAAGTCAACGTCTAGTCTCAAACAAAAGAAAGAGGTTGTTCCGCAGGGGGGCCGCTCCGAAAATAAGGATGACGCGCACTCGTTTTACGAGTTGCCTGACGACAGCCAGCGGCTGTGGTATGCCTACATCAAGGCCTACAAGACGATCACGGAGGCAATGGACCGCGAATTGGGCGGCCGCAACCTTCTCAGTCTTGCCGAATACGAGGTCGTCGCGATGGTGGACAACGCCGGAGGGCGCATCCGTTTCATAGACCTCGCCAAGCTGACGTTGCTCAGCCAAAGCCGCATCAGTCGCCAAGTCGACACCCTGCAACACAAAGGTCTGCTCCGGCGCGAGATCACGGACAGCGACCGGCGAGCGACATTTGCCCTGATCACGCCCCAAGGGCGCGAGATGTTGGACAAGACGGGGGAGGCCGTCGTTCAAGCGCTCAACACGAACTTCTACGGCCGCATACCCGAAGCCAAGCACAAGGTGCTGCAGGAACTGCTCGAAGGCTTTCTCGAGCCGCATTACCGGTTCCAGTCCGGCCGAATTCTTAATGAGGCGCGCGTCGCCAACGGCGCTCCTCCGCTCGTTCAGATAGGCTAGGCTTTTCGGCTCGCTCGACGCGGTCGCTTCGCCTCTGCGGTGCTTGACATAGCAAGTGTTGCGATGCCAAGGTGATGGTGTTCAACACTGGAGCAGCATCATGGTCAACGCCGCGTCCGCGTCCTTTCAGGCTTATATCGATCCGAAAGCTGGCACGGTGGACCGGGCGATATTCTCGGACCCCGGCATCTACCAGCAGGAGCTCGAACGCGTCTTCGCGCGCGCATGGAATTTTATGTGCCACGAGAGCCAGATCCCGAACCCCGGCGATTACTTCGTCAGCTACATCGGCGAGGAGAGCGTGATCGCGACACGCGACAAGACGGGCAAATTGCAGGTGTTCCTGAACACCTGCCGGCATCGCGGCAACGCGGTCTGCCGCACCGAGTCGGGCAACGCCAAATCCTTCATGTGCATCTATCACGGCTGGACGTACGGCCTGGACGGCAAGCTCACCGGCGTGCCCGGGTACAAGGACTTGTACCACGGCGAACTCGATCGGGAGCAGTGGGGGCTGATCAGCGCGGGGAAGGTCCAGAGCTACAAGGGCTTCGTGTTCGCGACCATGGATCCGGACGCGCCCGATCTCGACGACTACCTGGGCGAAGTCGGGCGTCTGAGCCTCGATCTCGCGGCCGAGAAGGGTGACATGATGGTCGTCGACGGCATTCAGAAGAACGTCATCGAGTGCAACTGGAAGCTCGCGGTCGACAATCTGTTCGACTGGTACCACGTCCAGGTCTCGCACGCCTCCGCGTTGATATCCGAGTTCATCAAGCCGCAGATCTTGCCGCCCGGGGAGGAAGGCGGGGAGCCCGGTCCTTCGCCGGGCCTGCACGGTGCGGATCCCTATTCTCATCGCGTGCTGTTGGGCGAGTACGGGCACGGCATCAGCGGTCCGCGGATGACGCCCGAGATGCGGCGCGCCATGGAGCGTGGCGGCGATCGCCCCGAATATTGGCTGGACGAACGGTGGCGCGACCAACCGGAGGCGCGCGCGGTACTGGGCGAGGTCGGACGCGACACCCGAGGTCACCCGAACATCTTCCCCAACCTATGGGTAGCGTCCGCCGGGACGCAGCTTAGCCTCCGGTTGCCCAAAGGACCCGGCAAGACCGAGATCTGGTGGTTTACCATGGTCAACAGCAAGCTTTCGGACGAGGAGCGCGAGGCGCGAAGCCGTCGGGGCGGGCTGGTGTTCGGCCCGGCTGGGATGCTTGAGCAGGATGACGGCGAGAATTGGGAGCAGAGCACGCAGCAGACGCGCGGCGTTGTCGCCCGGCGCTATCCACTCAATTTCCAGATGAATCTCGGCCGCGGGGCGCCGACGACGCCCGCATCGGGGCCGAGCTACATCGACGCGGGCATTAACGAGCACGCGCAGCTCTGGACATACCGCGCCTGGGCGGAGTGGATGGACGCGGAGGACTGGGCGGCGCTGGAGCGGGACCGGTCGCCTGTGCCCGCCGAGGCGGTCTGACCCGGCGTCGACGACCAATAAGGGGGCGAGGCGATGTTGAACGTGGATGAGCGGCCTGCCGATTCGGTCGAGGCCGTCGGTTGGGAAGCCAAGCTGGCCGAGCTGTATCGCCAGTACGAGGTTGAGCGGTTCTACTGCCGCGAGGCGCGGCTGCTGGACGACCGCAAATACACCGAGTGGCTGGAGCTGTTCACCAAGGACACGTCCTACTGGATGCCGATCCGCCGGACCAAGTCCACCAAGGAGCTCGCCCAGGAGTTCACGGCGCGCGGCTCGGTCGCCTTCTTCGACGATACCTGGAACATGCTGGCGGCGCGGGTGAAGAAGCTCGACACCGGATATTCGTGGTCCGAGGATCCGCCGTCCAGGACCAGGCACCTGATCACCAACGTCGAGATCCTTTCGACCGACAGCGAGGGGATGGAGGTCCAGACCAACTTCCATCTCTATCGCACGCGTCAGAACTCGGAGGAGAACGAGTGGGTCGGCCACCGCAAGGATCGGCTGCGGCATGTCGACGGTGGACTGATGATCGCGTCCCGCAGCGTCTTCCTCGAACAGACGGTGCTGCTCTCGCCTAATTTAAGCAGCTTCTTTTGACGAGTGGGCAAGGTCGGCGGCGACATGCGTCCGGCCGGGCATGACAAGGCGGCAAGGGGGGCATTGATCCATGGATGACGGACTGTTGGCGCGGTGCGCCGCTGACCTTTTCGAAGCGCGCGAGGGTGGGCGAGCGATTGCGCCCATCAGCGAGACCTACGGGATCAAGGACGCCGAGGCCGCATACGCCGTGCAGGAGACCAACACGGGCCGGTGGGTCGAGGCTGGCCGCCGGATCGTCGGCCGCAAGATCGGCCTGACGTCGAAAGCCGTGCAGGCGCAGCTCGGCGTCGACCAGCCGGACTACGGAATGGTGTGGGCCGATGGCGTCTTCGCCGAAGACGAGCCGATCCCGACCGACCGGTTCATGCAGCCGCGCGTGGAGGCGGAGATCGCCTTCGTGATGAAGCGCGACGTCCGCGCGCCCGACGCCCGCCTCGCGGAGCTGGTGGCCGCGATCGACCACGCGCTGCCTGCGGTCGAGATCGTCGACAGCGCGGTGGCGGACTGGCGGATCACGCTGGCCGACACCATCGCCGACAACGCGTCGGCGGGCGGCCTGGTGCTGGGAACGTCGCCGCGAAGGGTGGCCGATCTCGATCTGAGGCTTTGCGGCATGGTGATGGCCCGCGCCGGCGAAGCGGTCTCGCTCGGCGTCGGCGCCGCGTGCCTGGGCAACCCGCTGACCGCGACCCTGTGGCTCGCGCGCACCATGGCCCGGGTTGGTCGTCCCCTACTGGCGGGCGACGTCGTGCTGTCCGGCGCACTCGGGCCCATGGTCTCGGCCGTTGCGGGCGATCGCTTCTCGGTAGAGATCCAGGGTTTCGCGCCGTTCTCGGTCGCGTTCGGGGAGTGACGGCATGACGCGCAAGGTGAAGGTGGCGATCATCGGATCGGGCAACATCGGGACCGACCTGATGATCAAGGTCCTGCGGCTGTCGGACCGGCTGGAGATGACGGCGATGGTCGGCATCGATCCGGCCTCGGACGGCCTGGAGCGCGCGCGGCGGTTGGGAGTCGCCACGACGTCCGACGGGATCGAGGGGCTGGTCGCCCTGCCGGATTTCGACGAGATCGACATCGTTTTCGACGCGACGTCGGCCGGCGCCCATGCGCGCCACGACGAGGTGCTGCGGCGGCACGGCAAGCGCGTCATCGACCTCACGCCCGCCGCGATCGGGCCGTACACGATCCCCAGCGTCAACGGCGACGAGCATCTGGACGCGCCGAATGTGAACATGGTGACCTGCGGGGGGCAGGCGACGATCCCCATCGTGGCGGCGGTGAACCGCGTCGCACCCGTCCATTACGCCGAGATCGTCGCCTCCATCGCGTCCAAGAGCGCCGGGCCCGGCACCCGCGCCAACATCGACGAGTTCACCGAGACAACGTCGCTCGCGATCGAGAAGGTCGGCGGCGCCAGGCGCGGCAAGGCGATCATCGTCCTGAACCCGGCCGAGCCTCCGCTGGTAATGCGCGATACGGTCTATTGCCTGACTGACGCCGCCGACGAGGAGGCGATCCGACAGTCGGTCGAGGACATGGTGGAGGAGGTTCGCGGCTACGTGCCCGGCTACCGACTGAAACAGGCGGTGCAGTTCGAGCGGATCGGGCACAACGACCGGATCCACATCCCGGAGATGAATGGGAGTTTCGAGGGGTTGAAGACGTCCGTCTTTCTCGAGGTCGAGGGGGCGGCGCACTATCTTCCGGGCTACGCAGGCAACCTGGACATCATGACCTCTGCCGCGCTGCGCACCGCCGAACGGGTGGCCGAGCGGATCGGTGCGGGAGTCGCGGCGTGAGCGCCCCGGCCCCGCTCCCAATCTACGTGCAGGACGTGACACTGCGCGACGGCATGCACGCCGTGCGCCACAGCTACGGCCTCGACCAAATGCGCGCGATCGCGCGCGCGCTGGACGAGGCGGGAGTGGACGCCATCGAGATCGCGCACGGCGACGGGCTTTCCGGCTCCAGCTTCAACTACGGCTTCGGCGCGCAGACCGACTGGGCGTGGATCGAGGCGGTGGCGGCCGAGGTGACCAACGCCCGGCTGACCACGCTGCTGCTGCCGGGCATCGGCACCGTGCACGACCTGAAGCGCGCCTATGACCTGGGCGTGCGATCAGTACGCGTCGCGACTCATTGCACCGAGGCCGACATCGCGCGGCAGCACATCGAGTCGGCCCGGTCGATGGGCATGGACGTGTCGGGCTTCCTGATGATGAGCCACATGAATTCGCCGGAAGGGTTGGCGCAGCAGGCCGGGTTGATGGAGGCCTATGGCGCGCATTGCATATACGTCACCGACAGCGGCGGGGCCCTGACCATGGACGGCGTCGCGGCGCGGATGCAGGCCTACGATCGGGTGCTCAAGCCCGAGACCGAGCGCGGCATACACGCGCATCACAACCTAAGCCTCGGCGTGGCGAACTCGATCGCGGCCGTCCAGAACGGCGCGGTGCGCGTGGACGCCTCGCTCGCCGGCATGGGAGCCGGCGCGGGCAACGCGCCGCTGGAGGTGTTCGTCGCCGTCGCGGATGCTTACGGCTGGGAGCACGGTTGCGACCTGTTCAAGCTGATGGACGCGGCCGACGACCTGGTGCGCCCGCTTCAGGACCGCCCGGTCCGGGTCGACCGCGAGACGCTGAGCCTCGGATATGCCGGAGTCTATTCCAGCTTCCTGCGCCACGCCGAAAAGGCGGCGGCCGAGCACGGGCTCGACACCCGCACCATCCTGCTCGAGCTCGGTCGGCGGCGGATGGTCGGCGGGCAGGAGGACATGATCGTGGACGTCGCGCTCGATCTGGCCGCGGCGAGGCGAGAGAACGCCGCAAACTCACCACAAGGGAATTGTTGATGGACAAGGTCGCCGTCGTCACGGGAGCCTCGAGCGGTCTGGGAGTCGATCTCGCGCGCGATCTGGCTGGCCGAGGTTACAGCCTCGTGCTGGTCGCGCGCTCCGAAGCCCAGCTCCGCGAGGTCGCGCGCGAGATCGGCGAACGCCACAAGGTACGAGTATGGACCGAGGCGCTTGATCTCGCCGTGCCGGGCAGCGCCGACGAGCTCGTCTCTCGGCTGGACGCGCTGCAGATTAGTCCGACGGTTCTCGTGAGCAACGCGGCCGCGAACTATTTCGGCCCCTTCATCCAGCACGACGCCGCTAAGCTGCGCGACATGCTCAACCTGAACGTCGTCACCGCGACCGAACTGACGCACGCCCTCGGCCGACGGATGGCCGAGCGCGGGGCCGGCCACATCCTGCTGGTCGGAAGCATGGCGGCGTATACGCCCTCGCCCAAATTCGCGGTGTACGGCGCGGCCAAGGCCTATCTGCTATCGCTCGGCGAGGCGCTCAACATCGAGCTCGGTCCCAAAGTCACGACCACCGTGCTTAGCCCCGGACTAATGGACACCGGCTTTAACGCCGCCGCTGGCTTCCAGGTGCCGGACGCCGCGCGGCGCACGATGGTGGTGACCGAGGAGGTCGCGAAGGTCGGGCTCGACACCCTGTTCGCTGGCAAGCCGAGCGTTGTGCCGGGTCGGATCAATCGCACCATTCTGAACGTGGGATCGCTCTTCACCCGCAACTTCAGGGCGAGGCACATGGGAGCCTAGAGGCAACCAGTACCGGGATTCTATCGGCGGGAGCGAACGACATGGCGGAAGCGTACATCATCGCGGCGGTCCGGACGGCGGGTGGCAGGAGGGGCGGTCGGCTCGCGGGCTGGCATCCGGTCGACATGGCGGCGAAGATGCTTGACGCCGTAGTCGAGCGGGCCGGCGTACCGCCCGAAGCGGTCGAGGACGTGGTGATGGGCTGCGTTTCGCAAGGCGGCGAGCAGGGATTTCAGATCGGGCGCAACGCCGTGCTCGTGTCCAAGCTGCCCGAAAGCGTGCCGGCGGTGACGATCGACCGCCAATGCGGTTCCTCGCAGCAGGCTATTCAGTTCGCCGCGCAGGCCGTGATGAGCGGCACGCAGGATGTGGTAATCGCCGCCGGGGTGGAGAGCATGACGCGCGTGCCGATGGGCGCAACGGGTACGCTCTTCGCCGAGGCCGGGCTTGGCAAGGCCAGATCGCCGGGGCAGGAGGCACGCTACCCTGGCGTCCAGTTCAGCCAGTTCGCCGGTGCCGAGATGATCGCGCGCAAGCACGGCTTCGCCCGCGAGGACCTGGATGCCTTTTCACTCGACAGCCATCGAAAGGCTGCCGCCGCCACCGAGCGAGGCGATTTCGCCGGCGAAATCGTGGCGCTCGACGTCGATACGCCGGACGGTATTCGCGCGCATGATCGCGACGAGGGCATCCGGCCCGACGCGTCGATGGCGGGCCTGGCAGGCGTCAGGTTGGTCCAGGAGGGGGGCGTGGTGACGGCCGCGTCGGCCAGCCAGATCTGCGACGGCGCCAGTGCGGTGCTGATCGCAAGCGGGGAGGCGGTCAGAAGGCACGGCCTGAAGCCGCTCGCGCGGGTTGTCCAGGTGACTGTCACCGCCGGCGATCCAGTCATCATGCTGGAGGAACCGCTCTACGCTACGGACAAGGCGCTGGCGAAGGCGGGGCTGACCATCGGCGACATCGACCTGTACGAGGTCAACGAGGCCTTCGCGCCGGTGCCGATGGCGTGGCTCAAGCATACCGGAGCGGATCCGGCCAAGTTGAACGTCAACGGCGGCGCCATCGCGCTTGGCCATCCGCTCGGCGCATCGGGGGCCAAGCTGATGACGACGCTGGTCCATACGCTCCGGAAGCGCGGCGGCCGCTACGGGCTGCAGACGATGTGCGAGGGCGGCGGGCTTGCCAACGTCACCATCATCGAGAATTGCGACTGGCGGCAGCCAGCGGCGGCGTGACTCGTCCGGATCGGAAAGGCGCACGATGATGGACACGTACGACACTGCTCGAACCATGGCCGCGATTGAGGCCGCCGCGCCGGGCGGGCCGGAGGTGCTTCGCGTCGGACACTCCCCCGTACCGCGGCCGGTTGACGGCGAGGTTCTGATCCGCGTCGCGGCGGCGGGCGTCAACCGGCCGGACATCGCGCAACGGCAAGGTCTTTACCCGCCGCCGCCGGGTGCGACCCCGATCCTCGGCCTGGAAGTCGCCGGTACCGTATCGGCCGTCGGCGACGGCGTCGATGGCGCGATCATCGGTCGGCGGGTTTGCGCCCTTCTACCCGGAGGCGGCTACGCCGAGTATGTAGCCGCATACGCCGACCACTGCCTGCCGGTTCCCGACGGCCTGTCGATGGCCGAGGCGGCGGCGATGCCCGAGACCCTGTTCACTGTGTGGAGCAACGTATTCCAGCAAGGGTCCGTGCGCGAGGGCGACACCATACTCGTCCACGGGGGCACGAGCGGAATCGGCACCATGGCGATCGCGCTCGGACAATTGGTCGGTGTCGACGTGATCGTGACCGCGGGGTCTCAGCGCAAGTGCGATGCGGCTAGGGCGCTGGGCGCGAAGCTCGCCCTTGACTACGGCCAGGAGGATTTCGTCCCGGCGGTACGCGCCGCCGCGCCGGACGGGGTGCGGGCGGTGCTGGACATGGTCGGCGGCGACTACGTCCGCCGCAATCTCGACTGCCTGGCCGACGAAGGAAAGCACATCTCGATCGCCATGCAGCGTGGGCCCGAAGCGACTCTCCCGCTCTGGGCGGTGATGAGTCGGCGGCTGGTCCTGACGGGCTCGACGCTGAGGGCGAGGGATCGCGGCTTCAAGGCGCTGCTGACCGCCGACATCGTCGAGAAGGTCTGGCCCCACGTCGTGTCCGGACGGTTCCGGCCCGTGATCGACCGGGTATTCGCCCTGGCCGACGTTGCCGCGGCCCACCGCCGCATGGAGGCCGGCAACCATGTCGGCAAAATCGTGCTGCAGGTCGATCAGAAGACTTGACGGCGCAACGCTTGCCAACGCACAGATTTTAAGAACTGGCGGAGCCGGTCTTGGAGGGGCCGAATGGCGCATGACGGGTCGACGAGCGCAATGATCGAAGGCCGCGGATACGCGCGCTACGTTTTGATAATGCTCATTTTGGCGAACGTGCTCAGCATCGCGGACCGCAGCGTAATGGCCCTGCTGCTGGAGCCCATCAAGCGCGACATCGGCGCGAGCGACACGTCGATGAGCCTCCTGACGGGTGCCTCCTTCGTCATCTTCTACAGCCTGTTCGGCATCCCGATCGCGCGGTGGGCGGATGTCGGGAACAGGCGCGGCATTCTGGCCGCCGGGGTAGCTGTCTGGTCGTTGATGACCGCGCTGTGCGGGGCTGCCGGAAGCTTTGCTGAGATGGCGCTCGCGCGCGCCGGCGTCGGCGTCGGGGAGGCATCGGTGACGCCGACCGCCATATCGCTGATCGCCGACTATTACGAGCGCAAGGCCCGGGTGGGTGCGATCGCGCTGTTCAACATGGCGCCGGCTTTCAGCGCCTTTCTGATCATGCCGCTCCTTGCCGTGGTGGCGGACCGGTATGGCTGGCGGCAGGCCTTCTATGTCGTAGCGGCGCCGGGCCTCATCATGTCGCTCGCCGTCCGGCTCACCATCCGAGAGCCCGCCCGCGGCCGGCTCGACGGGGAGGACGCGACCGCGAGCGGCGGCGCGAGGACGTCCTTCGCCGGCGCGATCCGGATCATGGCTGCGTCGCCTCCATTTATGCTTATCCTGCTGGGGACGACGATCACCGGACTCGGCGCCTGGACACTGGGCGCCTGGGGGCCCGCGCTGATGATGCGAGCGTATGGGCTTTCGGCGACGCAGGTGGCGGTGATATACGGACCACTGACCGCTGCGGCCCTCGTCCTGGGCGGCCTGGGCGGCGGTTACTTGACCGGCTGGGTCGTCGCGAAACGGCGATCGGAACGCTGGATCGTGCTCCTGCCGGCGCTTGTGTCGCTGCCGACGATCCCGGCGGGCGTCCTGTTCTCGCTGTCGCCCACCTTCGCCCTGATGGCGCTCGGCGGTTGCATCGGCTCCTTCACCATTGCCTTTCGGACCGCACCGCACATGGCGGTTGCGCTGGACCTGGTGCCCCCGGACTGCCGCGGCGTGGCGGCGTCGGCGATCGTGATCGCGTTCAGCGTCGTCGGGCAGGCGCTTGGACCGCTCGCGGTCGGCATGCTTAGCGACCATTTGGCGCCCGAGGTCGGCCTGGTGCTGGCGTTGCGATACGGCATGATCTTCGCGCCCGCGACCTTGGCGCTCGGCGTGATCCCCTTCTTCCTGGCGGTCAGGTACTTCGACGATGCGGGCGTCAAGCCGCACTGGTCCGCCGCCGCGGTCCGGGCCCGGGTAGCTGCTCGGCCCACTTAGTCTTGCCATGGCAAGCGTTGCGGCATAAACTGTCACATCCGAGTTCGCGCCGCTAAATCGAGGATAGTTCGTCCGATGCCCGACCACGAGCGATACCCGCACCTGTTCACGCCGCTCGACCTCGGCCCCTTCTCCTTGCGCAACCGGGTGGTGATGGGGTCGATGCACACCGGCCTGGAAAAGCTGCCGGACGGTTTCGAGCGGCTGGGTGCCTATTACGCCGAGCGCGCCCGGGGCGGCGTTGCCATGATCATCACCGGAGGAGTGTACCCGAACGAGGAGGCGGGGGGCGGGCCGAGCGCGCTGATCACTCCCGCCGACGCGGCGCGTCACCGGGTGGCGACCGATGCGGTCCATGCCGCTGATCCGGCCGTCAAGATCTGCATGCAGATCCTGCACACCGGCCCGTTGGCCAAGACGCCTGCCTGCGTGGCGCCGTCGCCGGTCAAGTCGCGGATCGGCACCTATGTGCCCAACGAGCTCGACGAAGTGGGGATCGAGAAGCAACTGGCCGACTTCTCTCGGTGCGCCACGCTGGCACGCTCAGCCGGCTATGACGGTGTCGAGATCATCGGGTCCGCTGGCTACCTGCTGTCGACCTTCCTGGTCGAGCGGACCAACCTGCGGATCGACAGCTGGGGCGGTCCGTTCGGGAACCGGATGCGCTTCCCCGTCGAAGTTATCAGACGGGTGCGCCAGGCGGTCGGCTCCGATTTCCTCGTCGTCTTCCGCATCGCTGCCATGGACATGCTCGACGGCGGCATGGCGTGGGACGAGGTGGTCACGCTCGCCCGCGCGATCGAGGTGGCCGGCGCCGACGTCATCAGCACGCACTTCACTTGGCACGAGGCGCGCGTGCCCACCATCGCGACCATGGTGCCGCGCGCCGCCTTCACGCAAGTTACCGGCCGGCTCAGGCGTGAGGTCGGCGTGCCGGTGATCACCAGCAACCGCATCAACATGCCCGACGTCGCGGAGGCCGTACTGGCGCGCGGCGATGCCGATCTCGTATCGATGGCGCGCCCCATGCTCGCCGATCCCGACCTCGTGCGCAAGGCGCAGGCGGGCCGCGAGGACGAGATCAATACCTGCATCGCCTGCAACCAGGCGTGCCTGGACCACGGCTACACGGGCCAGACGGTCAGCTGCCTGCTGAATCCGCGCGCATGCCACGAGACCGAGATCGACTATGCCCGCACGGCGGCCCCCCGGCGGTTGGCGGTGGTGGGCGCCGGGCCGGCCGGCCTGGCCTATGCGACGGTCGCGGCACAACGGGGCCACGTCGTCACGCTGTTCGACGCCGAGCCCGACATTGGCGGATTGTTCAACATGGCGCGCCGCATTCCCGGCAAGGAGGAGTTTGCCGAAACGCTGCGCTACTTCCGCCGCCGCGTCGAGCGGCTGGGCATCGACCTTCGCCTCGGCAGGCGCGTCGACGCGGACGAACTAGCCCGCGGTGGATTCGACGAGGTGCTGGTCGCGACCGGCGTGGAGGCGCGTCTACCCGACCTGCCCGGCATCGATCATCGCAAGGTCGTGCGCTACGCCGACGTGATCCTAGGCAATCGGCCTGTCGGCAAGACCGTTGCGATCATGGGGGCGGGGGGCATCGGCTTCGACGTCGCCGAACTTATCACTCACTCGGGCCCGTCCGGCGCGGTCGATCCCGACGTGTTCGCCGCCGAGTGGGGCATCGACTTCGCCAATCATCCGCGCGGCGGGGTCACAGGCGTCGAGCCGGTCGTGGCCTCATCCGGGCGCGAGGTCTGGTTGCTGCAGCGCACGTCGGAGGTGCCCGGACGCCGTCTCGGCCGCACGACCGGGTGGACGCACCGCCTGACGCTGAAGCGTCGCGGCGTCCACATGATCGGCGGCGTCGAGTATCTCGGGATCGACGACGAGGGCTTGCATACCCGGATCGACGGCGAGGCACGGGCGTTCGACGTGGAGACGGTAATCGTGTGCGCAGGTCAGGTGCCGCGACGGACGCTTTACGACGCGCTACTGGCGCAGGGCGTGAAGGCGACGCTGATCGGGGGGGCTTTCGAGGCGGCGGAGCTCGACGCTAAGCGCGCGATCAACCAGGCCAGCCGATTGGCGGCCGCCGCTTGATGGTGGCGCGCTTGCAAACGCGTTAAGAAGGAGAGGAACGGATGGCTGCCGACAAGTTTCCGATCGAGGCGGGGCACGTGCTGATGTTCGCGCGCGCGATCGCGGACGACAACCCGGTGTATCGCGATCCGGACGCGGCGGGTGGCGTGATCGCGCCGCCCACGTTCGTCCAGGCCGGGGCGCAGTTCGATCCCGACTTTGCGCTTCGGCCGAGGCCAGGCGAGCCCTGGCTAGGGTCGGGCGGGCGGCCGAGCGGCGTCGCGGCTGAAACTGGCGGCAGTGGGGGCGGGAGCCTGCATGCCGAGCAGCACTTTGAATATCACCTCCCTGTGCGCGCGGGCGACGTGCTGTCCGTGCTCATGGAGGTCGGCGACACCTGGGAGAAGGAGAGCCGGCGCGGAGGCAAGCTGCTGTTTCGCGAGTTCATCACGCGGTATCGGAACCAGGAAGGCGAACTCGCGGTCACTGCGCGCGCAGTCAGTGTGCGTTCCCAGCCCGCGACGGCGGCGGCCTGATGGGTACGGTGGCGATCACCGGGACGGTGAGCGAATGGAAGGTCGGCGACACCTTCTCGCAACGGTTGGTGGAGGACCTGACCCGCACCCAGATCGTCCAGTACGCGGGCGCGTCCGGCGATTACAACCCGCTGCACACCGACGAGGTCTACGCGACGAAAGTCGCCCGCTTCCCCTCCGTCTTCGCGCACGGAATGCTGACGATGGGCATGGCCGGCAGCCTGCTGACCGACCGGTTCGGGCTGGGCGCCCTGACCAGGTACGGCGTCCGCTTCACCGCGCAGGTCTGGCCCGGCGACACGCTGGACGCGACCGCGACTGTGACCGCCGTGGCGGAGGATGAGGAAGGGACAATCGTGAACGTGGACCTCGTCGTCAAGAACCAGGACGAGGTGGAGGTGCTGCGCGGCGATGGCCAAGCTCGGCTGCGCCGTCCAGACCCGACCCGCGACGTCGAAACGAGATGATCCAGCAACCGTTGCTATAACATTAGTAAGTGATTAGCGCTTCTAGGCGAAGATGTGAGGCAGGGGAGAACCGGACGGTGACACGCTTGTGCGAGGGTCGCGTGGCGATCGTGACCGGCGGCGGTCGGGGCATCGGCCGCGAGTATGCGCTGATGCTCGCGGCGCACGGGGCCAAGGTCGTGGTCAACGATCTCGGCGGTTCGGTCGACGGCTCGGGCGCGGATGCTTCGCCGGCCCAGCAGGTCGCCGATGAGATCATCGCGGCGGGCGGCGAAGCGGTCGCGAACGGCGCCGACGTCAGCGACTGGGAGCAGTCGAAGGCAATGATCGATGAGGCCGTCTCCACCTTCGGCGGACTCGACGTCCTCATCAACAACGCGGGGATCCTGCGCGACCGCATGCTGGTGAACATGACGGAGGCCGAGTGGGACGCGGTCATCAAGGTCCACCTCAAGGGAACCTTCGCGCCGAGCCACCATGCCGCCGTCCACTGGCGCGAGGCGAGCAAGGCGGCCGGCGCGCCCGTTCGCGCGCGGCTGATCAACACGTCCTCCAATTCCGGCATCTACGGCAATATCGGACAGACGAACTACGGTGCGGCGAAATCCGGCATCGCGGGTTTCACGATCATCGCGGCGCGCGAGCTGTCGCGCTACGGTGTGACGGTCAACGCCATCGCGCCCGTCGCGGTCACCCGCCTTACCGAGTCGCTCCATCCCATAACGGAGGAACGTAGCGTTCGCAGCGATCCGCGTTGGGTCGCGACGATCGCGACGTGGCTGGCAAGCGCCGAGTCGGACGACGTCACCGGGCGGGTCTTCGAAGCCGGCGGCGGGGTCCTGGCGGTGGCCGAAGGGTGGCATCGCGGGCCGCAAGTCCAGCAGGTCGCGGATCCGACCACGCTCGGACCGATCGTCGCCGAAATGATGAGCAGGGCGCGCAAGAACGCGGACATGTACGGCCGGGATTTCGATTGAGGACGTGGCGGGACGACGCACATGAATTTCGACTTCTCCCCGGAGCAGAAGCAGCTCCGCGACGAGGCGCGCCGCTTCCTTTCGGATCGCTGCCCGTCTGAGCGGGTGCGCGAGGTCCTTGAAGGTTCCGAGCCGTTCGATCTCGCCCTGTGGAGCGGCCTCGCGGAGATGGGCTTTCTGGGGATCGCGATCCCTGAAACGCACGGCGGCCTAGGTCTGGGCTATCTCGAGCTGTGCGTGGTCGCAGAAGAGCTGGGTCGGGTACTCGCGCCGGTGCCGTTCCTCTCCTCATCGGTGCTCGCGACCGAGTTCCTGCTGGCGGCGGGCGATGATGACCAGAAGACGGCCTGGCTGTCCCGGCTCGCCGCGGGCGAGGCGATCGGCACGGTCGCCTTGGTCGAACGGTCGGGACCGCGCGCGCCGCGCGCGGTCAACGCCGTGGTGTCGGACGGCGTGCTGACCGGCGTCAAGGTGCCCGTCCCCGACGGCGTCGTCGCCGATTTCGCGATCGTATCCGCGCGCGCGGGCCCCGGCGACACGGGCGTCGTCTCGCTCTGGCTCGTCGACCTGAACGGTCCGGGTGTCGACCGCGTGGCTGTGCAAACGATCGACCCGACCTGCGGCCACGCCAGGGTCGCGTTCGAAGGCGCGCCGGTCCGTCCGCTGGGGCGGGTGGAGGACGGCGCCGCCATCGTCGAGCGCGTGTACGATCGCGCGGCCGTCGTCACCGCCTTCGAGCAGATCGGGGGCGCGGATCGCGCGCTGGAATTGGCACGCGACTACGCGCTCGACCGGATGGCGTTCGGGCGTGCAATCGGCTCGTTCCAGGCGATCAAGCACATGCTTGCGGACATGTACGTCTCGGCCACTCTGGCGCGCTCCAACGCCTATTACGGAGCGTGGGCGCTGTCGACCGCCGCGCCGGAACTGCCGCAGGCGGCCGCGACCGCGCGGATCAGCGCCACGCAGGCGTTCCAGCATTGCGCCCGCAACGGCATCCAGGTGCATGGCGGCATGGGCTTCACCTGGGAGTTCGACTGCCACCTTTACTATCGCCGAGCCAACCTGCTCGCGCTCACGCTGGGGGCTATGCCGCAATGGGAGGAACGCCTCCTCGACACGTTGCGTGCGAAGATCGTAGCCTAGGGGACCGGCGGCATGGACTTCGACGATACGCTCCCTGAGGCCGAGTTCCGCGCGGAGGCCCGCGCCTGGATCGCCGCGAACGCGCCCGGCCACCTGCACGAGCCGCTATCGCGGCTGGATTTCGATTCCGGCGCGCTCGGCTTCGACAAGGTCGCCGAGGGCAGGGCGTGGCTGACGCGAAAGGCCGAGGCGGGATGGGGCTGCCTGCACTGGCCCAAAATTTACGGCGGTCGTGACGCCTCGCCGATCGAACGCGTGATCTGGCAACAGGAGGAGGGCGTCTACGTGGCGCTGAACCGGCCCTTCTTCATCGGCCAGAATTTCTGCGGCCCGACCGTGATGGAATATGCCAACGAGGACCAGAAGCGCCGCCTCCTTCCGCCGCTGGCCTCCGGCGAGGAAGTCTGGTGCCAGCTCTTCTCGGAGCCTGCGGCTGGATCCGATCTGGCCGGGTTGCGCACCCGCGCCGAGCAAGACGGCGACGACTGGGTCGTCAACGGGCAAAAGACCTGGACCAGCGGCGCGGATTATTCCGACTACGGTCTGCTCCTCGCGCGAACCGATCCCACGGTGGCGAAGCACAAGGGCCTGACCATGTTCTTCGTGGACATGAGGTCGCCCGGGATCGAAGTGCGCCCGATCAGGCAGGCCAATGGCCAGCCGGGCTTCAACGAGGTTTGGTTCGACGACGTCCGCGTACCCGACGCGCAGCGGATGGGCGCGGCTGGCGACGGCTGGCGCGTATCGCTGAATACGCTGATGAACGAGCGCTTCTCGATCGGCGCGGTGATCTCGACCGGGTTCCAGCAGTTAGTCGACTTCTGCAGCCGCATGACGGGTGCGGACGGCTGCCCCGTTCTGGACGATCCCGCAGTGCGCTCCAGGCTCGCGACTTGGGCCTGCCGACAGAGCGGCCTGACCTATACGGGTTTTCGCGCCATGTCGGCTCTGTCGCGGGGCGAGCTGCCCGGACCGGAGAACTCGATCGGCAAGCTGGTCGCCGGTGCCACGATGCAAGAGATCGCCGCCTTTGCGATCGATCTACAGGCGGAGGGCGGCGTGCTGGTCGACCCCGAGCTCGCGGCGGCGGCGGGTTATTTCCAGACGCTGCTGATGCGCTCGCCCGGCTCGCGCCTCGCCGGCGGCACAGACGAGGTGTTGCGCAACGTCATCGCCGAGCGCGTGCTTGGCCTGCCGCCGGAGCCGCGCGTCGACAAGAACGTAGCCTTCAACCGCATCCCGACGAGTGCCAGGCGGTGACGCCGGCCGACAAGGACTCTCTATGAACCGAAAGCTGCCGGTGCCCACGCCGGAGACGGAGCACTTCTGGGAAGGCTGCAAGGCCGGCGAGCTGCGGCTGCAACGCTGTTCGGCCTGCGGACATGCCTATTTTCCACCCCGACCCTTCTGCCCCGCCTGCGCTTCGCGAGACGTCGCCGTGTTCGCGGCGTCGGGACGTGCGACGCTCTACAGCTACGTCATCAACCATCGGCCGCGGCCCGACATGGGGACCGAGCCGCACTCGATCGCGGTGGTCACGCTGGAGGAGGGGCCGCGCATGATGACCAACGTGGTCGACTGCCCGCAGACGCCCGACGCACTACGCCTCGACATGCCGCTTCGCGTCACGTTCGAGGATGTGGACGGCGTCGCGCTGCCGCTGTTCTCGCCGGCGGAGCAAAGGGCGTGAAGCGCAAGGTCGCGGTCGTCGGCGCCGCCGAGACTACGAAGCTCGGGCGGATCCCGGATCAATCGGTCATCGGTCTCCACGCCGACGCCGCGCTAAACGCGCTCGCCGACGCCGGGCTGAAGCCGTCGGACATCGACGGCGTCGCCACGGCCAGCGAGAGCCCGACGTCGGTCGCGCATTATCTTGGCATCACGCCGACATGGATCGACGGGACGGGCGTGGGCGGGTGTTCGTTCATGCTGCACGTCCGCCACGCCGCCGCGGCCATCGCCGCCGGCCTGTGCACCACCGTGCTGATCACGCACGGCGAGAGCGGGCGCTCCGGGATCGGCACTCCGCCCTGGAGCATCGCGCCGTCGAGCCTGCAGGGACAGTTCGAGGTTCCCTTCGGCATCGCGGCGCCGACGACGATGTTCACTATCCCCGTGCTTCGCTACCTCCACCACTACGGTCTGACCGAGGAAGCCCTCGCCTATGTCGCGGTCATCCAGCGCGAATGGGCGACGCTCAACCCGCGCGCCATGTTGAAGGACCCGATCACGGTCGACGACGTCCTCGACTCGCCGATCATCGCCTGGCCGTTCCGCAAGATGATGTGCTGCCTGGTGACCGACGGCGGCGGCGCGCTGATCCTGACGTCGTCGGATCGCGCCAAAAACTTCCCGCGCCATCCGGTCTACATACTCGGCACGGGCGAAAGCGTGGAAACGCCCATGATCAGCCAAATGGCCGACTTCACGACGTCCAAGGCCTTCAGGGTCTCGGGGCGCAAGGCGTTCGAGGAAGCCGGCATCGACCATGCCGACGTCGATCACCTTATGATCTACGACGCCTTTGCGCACCTGCCGCTCTACGGCCTTGAGGATCTCGGCTTCTGCAAGCCGGGCGAGGCGGCCGCATTCATCCGCGAGCGGAACACGGCTCCGGGCGGAGTATTGCCCGTAAACACTAACGGCGGCGGGCTCTCCTACATGCACTCCGGCATGTACGGAATGTACGCGCTGCAAGAGAGCATCCGCCAGATGCGCGGGGTAGCGGCGGCGCAGGTGCCGGGGGCCAGGATCGGGGTCTGCCACGGCGTGGGCGGCATGTTCGCGGCGGCGGGCACGATCGTCTTCACCAACGAGGAGTGACGGTCCTTGCGGCCGCGGCCTCAATGTTAACGATGACGGCTTATGATCATCCAAGGGAGTGGATGATGAACGAGACGAAACTGATTGCTGAGCGAGACGGCAGGTTCTTGGTAACAGAGGACCAGCAGTACGGTTTAGTGATTCTGACGTTAAGCGGCTTTTGGTCGTCCGAGGATGCGAATGCGAGCTACTCGGTACTGATCGAGGCGCTTGAAAGGGTTAGGAGAAAACATGGCACGGCGCGGCTTTTAGTCGACGCTTCCGCTGCCGCCGTTCAATCGGCAACGACGCTGAACGGGTCGGAGAAGTCCAGGCTTCTGCGTCCTGGCGAGCGGGTTGCGGTGGTGGTGTCCTCCTCACTACTCAAGCGACAGATGATGCGATTAGCGGATGCGTTCAGCTCGCAATTCGAGTTTTTCATATAACCTCCAGCTGCTCGAGAGTGGTTGTTTTCGGATCAGGCATATTCCTGACGTCTAACCATCACGGCGGCGCACCAGCGTGAGCTGCTGCCGGTTCCGTGGACACCGAGATAAGGTGTTTTTGGAACTGGAGGATGGAGATGCAACGACGGAAGTTCAGCCGAGAGTTCAAGTTCGAGGCGGTGAAGCTGGTGCGGGAACGCGGGGTATCGGTGTCGCAGGCCGCCCGCGATCTGGATCTGCACGAGAACTTGACTCGCGCAAGTGGGTGCGCGAGCAGCAGGCTGACCCGGGATCGGCCTTCCCCGGTCACGGCGTGATGAAGCCGGAGCAGCAGGAGATTGAGCGGCTGCGCCGCGAGTTGGCCAGGATGAAGGCCGAGCGCGATATCCTAAAAAAAGCGGCGGCCTACTTCGCCAGGGACTCGATATGAAGTTCGAGTTCGTAGCGAAGCACCGAGGGATCTGGCCGGTATCGTGGATTTGCGAGGCGCTCGGTGTTTCGCGCAGCGGCTTTCATGCCTAGCTGGTTCGGGCACCCAGTGCCCGCGCCCGCAGCGATGAGGAGTTCGGCGCCAAGGTGCGCGCCAGCTTCATCTCCAGCTATCGGACGTACGGTGCACGCCGGGTCTGGCACGATCTTCTGGCCGAAGGCCTATCATGTGGCCTGCATCGCATCGAACGGCTGATGCGTGTGCAAGGCCTGAGGGCGCGTCCGCGACGTCGGAGCCTGCCCAAGGACGATGGTCTGCGGTCGGTCATTGCCGAAAACATTCTCGACCGCCAGTTCACCGCCGAGGCGCCCAACCAGAGATGGATCGCGGACTTTACCTACATCTGGACCGCCGAAGGATGGCTGTACATCGCTGTCGTCATCGACCTGTTTTCGCGCCGTGCGGTCGGCTGGTCGATGAGCGACACCATGACCGCGCAGCTTGTGACCGATGCGCTGATGATGTCGATCTGGCGACGCGGAAAGCCCGATGCGCTGCTGCACCACTCGGATCAGGGCAGCCAAGGCGAATTCAATCGGTCGTTGCAATACCCTGATCAAGGAGGTTGCGATGAAGGCTCACAGGCGTGCTTCGGATCGGTGTATGCGCAGGAAGCTGCGGTCGCCTGGACATCCGCCTGGATGGCAGCGTGAGAACGTCTGCCGCTTCTGGCAAGCGATCGCTTTGTGGCAGATCGAGTGAGGAAGCGGCGATGGATGCGGGCGTTTCGGCCCCTGTTGGCGCGCGCTGGTTTCGGGGAGCGGGAGGGATGCCGCCCACCCATGTATCGCCATCGGCCAAGCCGACCATAGGACGTTATCTGACATTCCCCGAGCGCGAGGATATTGCGATCGAAGTGGCCAAGGGAACCGGCATCAACGCCATCGCCGGTAAGCTTGGGAGGTCGCCGAGCACGATCTCGCGCGAGTTGAAGCGCAACGCCGCCACGCGAAGCGGCAGCTTCGATTACAGGGCGAGCACCGCGCAATGGCATGCAGACCGTGCGGCTCGGCGGCCAGAGCCGAGCAAGCTGACGACCAACTCAGCGTTGCGCGACTATGTGCAGGATCGGCTCGCCGGACAGGTTGTCAACCCTGACGGCATCGGTTTCAGCGGCCCTGATGTGATATGGAAGGGACGCCGTGCCGTTCATCGCCAGAGCCGGCGCTGGTCATCAGCCTGGAGCCCCGAACAGATCGCGCATCGGCTCCGGCTCGATTTTCCCGAGGATCCAACGATGCGCATCAGCCACGAGGCGATCTACCAGTCCCTGTATATCCAGGGCCGCGGGGCGTTGCGCAGAGAGCTGACCGCCTGCCTGCGCTCGGGCCGAGCTTCGCCTACCCCGCGAGCGGGCTCGTCGTCGCGGCAAGTCCTTCCTCGCTGAAGCCATCATGATCAGCGATCGATCGCCCGAGATCGAAGACCGGGCTGTCCCCGGGCACTGGGAAGGCGATCTTATCCTCGGTCTCGGCAGTTCCGCGATCGGCACGCTCGTCGAACGCACCACACGCTTTACGATGTTGATGCACCTTCCGCGCATGGAAGGCTATCGGCCTGGCGAGACCGTCAAGAACGGGCCACCCCTGGTAAACCACGGTGCCGAAGCCGTGCGCGAGGCGATCGCAAAGTCGATGACGAAACTCCCCGACACTTTGCGCCAGTCGCTCACCTGGGATCAGGGTGCCGAGATGGCCCAGCATGCCAGGCTGCACATCGATACCGGACCGGAGATCTACTTCTGCGATCCGCAAAGCCCGTGGCAACGCGGCACGAACGAAAATACCAATGGCCTGCTGCGACAGTACTTCCCAAAAGGGACCGACCTAAGCTGGCACAGCTCGGATGCACTCGAGGCCGTCGCGCACGCCCTCAATACGCGGCCGCGCAAAACGCTGGGCTGGAAGACGCCTGCCGAAGCCCTCGACCAATTGCTCCCAGACGTTCATATCGAGGGTGTTGCGACGACCAATTGAATCCGCCCAATATACGAGCGAGCAGTTCCAGCGGCTGATGGCCGACAATGGTGTCACCTGCTCGATGAGCCGGTCGGGCAACGTCTGGGACAACGCGGCAATGAAGAGCTTCTTCTCGTCGATGAAGACCGAACGGATCGGACGGAAGACATATCGAACGCGCAATCACGCGAAGGCCGACGTGTTCGATTATATCAAGCGCTTCTACAACCCGACGCGCCGGCACTCGACGCTGGGCTATCTCAGCCCCATGGACTTCGAGCGGCAAGCGCATGTAGCCTAACTTGGTGTCCATGGGACCGGCAGCAGCTCAATTCGGGACAGTCTCATCGCAGAGTGGAGTGACTGCGGGTAGGTGCGTGGGGGATGGTATCGAAAGCGTCATAGATGGCCGATGAGCGCTGGCATCATCCAGGATTCTAGCGCAAAAGCCCCGCCGATCGAAGTGCGTTGTTGATGGTTCGTTCAATGAATTGTACCTCCGCGATCCTTGACAGCCGAACGAATGTGCATATATTGTGCATGGTTTCAGCGGAGATGTGAGATGGCCACGGCCTTCCTTGTCGATGAGCAACGCGCCACCCGGTTGGCGTCCGGCTTCGTCGCGAGCCTGCAGGAGCCAAGAACGCCGTATATCTCGCCAAAGCGGGTCGCGCAGGCGCTCGGGGTTCAGTTATCACGGCTGGCGGAGATTGCAGGAGTGCATCGCAATACGCTCGCCAATCCCGCGTCGGAGCGGCTTCAGGATCGCTTGCGCGACATGGTGCGCGTGATCGTGGCCGCGGGCGAACTGACCGGCGACATGGAGCAGGCGATCTACTGGTTCAGGAACGAGCCGATCGTCACCCTCAGACGTCGAACGGCCGCCGAACTCGTCGCCGGCGGCCACGCGGATGCCGTAATGGCGCACCTGTCGGAGGTCGTTGATGGCGCGAACGGCTAGCCGTGCTGCGCGTCAACGTCGGGTTACGCCACTTCTATCGTTATCTCACGCCCAAATGGGCCTATTTGCCGCTCAGCGGGGCAGGGGCAGCGAGCGAGGGCGGGCGGTTCAATCGGCCCGGAGTCGAGGCGCTATACCTTTCGGCGGAGCCGGACACGGCTCTCGCCGAGTACACGCAGGGGTCGAGCCTGCCTCGGCCGGCGACGCTTGCAGCCTATGAGCTTGATCTGACCGATGTGGTCGACCTGTCGGCCGGCTACGATCCGGATCATTGGGCAGCGCCGTGGGCGGACTGGACCTGCGACTGGCGCTGGATCGCGCGCGTCGAGCACAAGGTGCCGCCGTCGTGGCAGCTCGGCGACGAGGCAATCCGGTCGGGTGCTGCCGGTCTGTTGTTCCCGTCGACGCATCATGCCGGCGGGGCGAACCTCGTGGTGTTCAGCGCCAATTTGAAAGCGGTCGATCGGCTTGCCGTGCACGACCCGGATGATATGCTGCCCAAGGATCAGCGGTCCTGGGAGACGAGACCATCGTGAGCGTTTACGCAGGAAGTCGCAATGGCCGGACGAGACGACGAGCGGAAAGAGACACAGATCGCGTACGACACGCTCATTCGCTTGGCCAACACCTGCGAGCGTGAAGCTGGCCGTGGGAAAACCTTGACGCCGATCGGCTCGGATCTGAACGAAGATGATCTGCGTACCATCGCGGATATTCTTCGCAAATCTGCGGCCACAATCGCTCGGGAGGCGGTATAGCACCCGGCGCTAACCATTGGAAAAAGCATCCACAAGATTTCGGAAACAATTCAACGACTTAGAGCGATAATAAGGATTATGTAAATAGCGGTACAAGAGCTGTCCATGTAATCCGCGTCCAGTGTGGTCCAAAGCTGCTTGTCATCGCGGCGTGCTACCAGCAGTATCCGGAGCATGTCCACGCCGAGCTACCTGCCACCGCTGCAAACCGCACTCATCGCGATGCCCGACGGTCGGCGATCGTGGACCGTCCTCGACGACGACGCTGAGATCGTCGAGTGCTTCCGAGAGTGGATCGTCCATCTTGAGCAGACCAACGCATCACCGAACACCATCCGGGCCTACGCCCGGCACGTCGTCGACTTTGCCAATTTCCTGGGTACCAACGGCGCTGGCCTTCGCGACGTCACCGTCCCGCTCTACGATGGCTTCCTCGCATGGCGGCTGACCAGGCACCGCAATGCGCTGCCGAGTCCGAAGCTGGTTCGGCTGCGAGCATCCCCAGAGCCCGCGCTGGCACCGGCGACGCGCAATCAGATCCAGCTCTCGATCAAATCGTTCTACCGGTTCTTCAACGGCACCGACAACTTCGTAGTTGATACCGCCAACGTGGCAAAAGCTTTTGACGGTCACCGCGTCTACAAACCGTTTCTCGAACATATCAGCCAGCGACGCACGACCAGGCGCAAGGACCGCTACCTAAGCGGCGATCCCGTTCGCGTGCAGCGGCGGGTCACGGACAAACGCCTGACCCCGACCGAGGTGCTGACGATGATCGAGGCCTGCGGCCTCGCCCGCGACGCCTTCCTGATCGTGCTGCTCTACAATAGCGGCATGCGCATCGGCGAAGCGCTCGGGCTGCGTCACGTCGACATCGACCTTGCTGAAAAGGTGATCTGGGTCGTGCCACGCGACGACAACGCCAACGGCGCGCGCGCGAAGTCGGGACGGACGCGCGGCATCCCCATGTACGATTACGTGCTCAACATGTACGTCGATTATCTGACGAGTGGCGAGTACCTGCCGGCGTTTGAGGCCGGCACCGAGTATGTCTTCGCCAACGTCAAGGCGGGACAGGTCGGCCGCGCCATGAGCCTGTCCTACGCCTATAAGCTGAACAGCCTTCTCAAGCGCCGCACCCGGACCGCCTTGACCTGGCACATATTCCGCCACAGTCACGCGTCGGAGGCGATCGCGGCGGGCTACAGCCTGTTGGAGGTCGCCGACCGGCTCGGTCATGCGAGTCCGCAGACGACCGCCACCTTCTACCAGCACCTTTTCGCGTCCGAGGTACGCAAGCTCTACCTCACCGGTCCTGCGCAGGTTCAGGAACGACTTGCCCATCTTCGCGAAGCCAACCTGGTTGGGAAGGATGTTCGGTGGGCGTAACGTCGCTCGCCCTCGTCGCCGGCACGCCCGACGACCCCGACCGCTACAACAACTGGCTGGAGGGGCGGCTTGCCGCAGTCTCCCCTCTCCTGCTCGCCAACGATACCTGGAGCGACGCGCTGATGAGCGAGGTCTTTGGGCACCCCTGGCTCGCCCCGGTCTACGCCGCCCTGCCGCTCCGCGCCGCGAGCCCGATTCTCACCAACGAGATCAAGACCTATCTCGCGGCTTCGGTTCTGGACGATCGCAAGGCCGACCGCCGCTGGTTCTGGCGACGGACGGCGGTGGTGGAATATCTGACCCAAGAAGGCGTCGCGCTGCTGGCGAGCTTTGGCGTCCGCTGTTTGGCCGACATACCGCACCCCAACTTCGCGCCTGATGACAGCGCCTGCAAAGCCGGCCCCATGTGCCATAACGAAGCGGTGCTTGAACAATACTCGGCCTGGTACGGTCGAACGCATGAGCACAGGCGGCTGCGTCAGACGCGCAACTGGTTGCGCGATGGCAAGGTGACGACCGGCGAGTTCCACGCACCCGAGGTCCAGCTATTCGGCGATCTCCATCGCCCCGCAATCATTGACCGCGCGCAGATGCGCCCCGTGGCGGAGCGCGATATCGTCCTGCTGAACGACCTCTATAGCGAGGATGATACCCGCTTCCGCGATCGGCAGCGCATCAGCGATCAGTACCTCAACTTCCTGCGCTTCGCGCCCTGGCTAAGGCCGCTCGCACGAGCGTTTTTGCTCGACAAGATTGGCCATGGCGAACTGGCTCCTGCGACCGCAACCGGGACGATGTCGCGCCTGCGGCGGTTCGCATGCTTCCTGCACGAGGAAGGCGTCACTGGTCCTGACGGCATCGCCGAACCATTGCTGGAGCGCTTCCTCGCCTGGGGAAATGCCCGCGGGGCGAAGGGCAAGAACTGGTACACCGACATCGTCCAGCTCCTGCGCGCTGCACCTGTCCTGGCACCCGGGCGGTGGCCTACGATCGCCCTCGATAAGCGGGCCGCAAGGCGGATCGATTACAAGCAGGCGCCCGATGACTCGCGCAATCGGCTTTATGCCTCGCGGGAGGGTGCGAACCGAGCGGCGTCGACGGACTCCATCGCCGCGATCATGGCGCACCTGAACGAGCTGCCGGACCCAATCCCCGCCATCTTCAGGATTGGCGTGACGACGGGCGCCCGCGCCGAAGATCTACATGCCCTGCTGTTCGACTGCCTGGAGCCCGACCCGCATGACGCCCGGTTCATGCTGTTTACCTTCTGGCAGAACAAGGTCAGCCGTTGGAACCGCAAGCCCCTGCTGGTGAGCGATGCCGCCCATCAGGCAATGATCGGGATCATCGAAGAGCAGCGCGAGCGCGTCCGCCGGTGTCACGGACGTGAGACGAAATACCTGTTCCCGGTGTTCCATGGCAAACGCGAGTCCTTCCTTGGGTGCAATTGGACCTCGCAGGAGCTCAAGAGCCTCTGCCTGCGTCACCAGATCACCGATGGCGAAGGTCGCCGCGTCGACTTCGCCTGGCATCCGCTGCGGCATCACCGGGGCACGCAGATGGCGGCCGAGGGACACGATATCCTCAGCATCATGTTCGAGCTCGGCCATGCCTCGCCCGACATGGCATCGATGTACGTCAACAAGCGCCTGGAGCTGAGGAAGAATGCCCTGATCCGGAAGGGCGGCGGTCGGTTCTACACGATCGAGGGGCGGGTCGATGAAGCCGTCGGCGATCTCCTGCTGCGCAAGGACGCGATGACGGCGACCCGCGTAGGCGGCGGCGCCTGCACCTTGCCCGGACAGCTCGGTGAATGGTGCGAGCACGCGCACGCCTGCCTCACCTGCCGGCACTTTCGCGCCGATGGCGACGACGTCGACCATTTTCGCGGAGAACGCAGCAAGCTTTATGTGACGATCGAGAACCTCGAAAAGGAAGCGCGGACCTGCGAAGACGAGGGTCGAACCCGCATGGCGGGCATCGCCCGCAAGCGGCTCGAGCGGAACAAGGACGCTGTGCAGAACACGGACGCCATCATCCGATCAATCGAGGCGCAGGGCCAGTACCAAGGCAGCGAACAACGCTATCGGCCAGCCCTGGTCCGGCAAGAGGCGACGCAATAATGAGCGGTGAAAACCGGCGGATCGCCACGTTGGATGAAGCTCGACAACGCCGCAGCGCCGACAAGCGCGCGGCGGTCGAGAACGCCATGTTGCGGCTGCGCGACAGCCGGCAAGCCGTCACGTTCGTCTCCGTCGCGCGCGAGGCGAAGGTCAGCCGCCAGTACCTTTACAACAACTTCGCCGATGCGATCGGCGAAGGGCGAGCCGAAACGCGGACCGAGACCACGATCATCGACGGCATGAAGGTCCCGCTGCGCACGCCGGAGGAGCACCGGCACATCGAAGCCGCACTGCGCAACAAGGTCGACCGCCTCGAGACCGGGCTGAAGGAAGCCCGGGCGGAACGGTTGAAAGCCGAGAGAACAGCCGAGCGGGAACGCGGCAAGGCCGAGCACTGGCGACGGCTTTACACCGCAGTGCTCGCCCGGCTGTCGGAACAGTAGGAAATCGTATGATGCCCGCCCCGCGCCGTCATGCCCTTCGGGTTACGATCAGGTGAGTTTGAAGTGAGCCGCCTACGGCGTCTTACACTTCCAACTCACCTGATCGTTCGAATCGATGCCGAAACAGAATGGACAGACGGTTGTCGTTCAAGACATTGCGTTCGCTGTTGAAAGACAGCCGGTGGTGGAGATATATGTAAAATGAAGGTCGTCAGCGTAGCAGGGCCGACAATTCGCCGATAGTTCAAGGGTGCTCACGCCGACAAAATCAACAGCTACTTCACTAGCGCCTTGAATGCCCGCTTCAGCGCCGCACCATCAGCGCCACTGATCGTGCATCGGTCGAATCTGCCGGTGACCGATACGATCTTGGCGTCCAGCCCGCAAATGAAGAGAAGCACCGGCCAGCCGGAGGCCGGCTTTTCTCCGAAGGGGGACGAAGATAGGCTTGAACGGGCTCGGCGCGATCGCCCGCCGCGGTGTCAGTATGAGAGAACGGAATAGCGACCGGTGAGCTGAGCGGATCAAAAAGAACACCGCTCCGCTCGTACGCAGCCTTACCCTGATCCCATACCTCGTTGCCGAGCGGCGATCTGCGATCGCGGCAAGGACATCGTCGCCGCCCGCGATACCGTCGAACAGCATCTCCAATGTAGAGCCTGTCGGCTCGAGCATATTGAACAGGGATCGCACTGCATCATTGGCAAACTCGACCGATTCGTCGCTCGACAACACCAACGCCGCGCTGGGGAGATGGTGCAGCGTAACGTCAGCCGATGCTTCGATGTTTCTCCGTGCTGCCGGCAGCGCGTTTGTCATACCGAACTCCATCAATCACCACTATTGACTTACCCTAGTTTGGAAAAGGTCAAGAAAGCGTTGAGTCCGCAGTTTCGAACGATGGCTACCGAGATAACGATATTGACGTGCTTTCAATTGTCATGCGCTCGGAAGCGATAGCGTAGCCAGTATCACCAGTCATCTGGTCAGAATTCGAGAAACCTGCTATGGCACAGCGAATTCGCTATTATATTTCGCCCAAGCCGTTTCCAGCGTGACAATCACTGACGCCGGGTAGTGTAACACGAGGTATGGAAATTTTTTGCGGGCCGGGGGACTTGCTGCCCATCTCCGTTATTCCATGACGTAGCAATACCCGTGAAGAACATTGAGGGTACAGTCGGCATGATACGGCGATCGAGGCAGTACTGGAACATTTGATCGAGCAATGCCCGGAGAGCATCGCCGTGGTGTTCGCGCGCGTCTTCGGGGTGACAATGCGCATTGAGCACGAACGCTTTCCGGGGAGGGCGCACTGTAAGCACATGAGCCATTGGCGGAACTCCGCCAATGGCTACAAGTCCAAGCGGATGGATAAGCCGGCGTGCATGGTGAGCGTCGCGGTCCCCAAGACCGCAGGGCATGACGGTGAGCCTTCTTCCCACACTCTTTCGAGCGCTGATACGGTTCGGCGCGCGCTCATGCCGGCTTGTCCCGCAACCCTTGCCGGGCGACCACTCGACGACATCTGTCGCAGCCGCGCCGTGGCTGCGATGCTGACAGTCGCTGCACAATTCTTATCAGCGGCATCACCTTGTTCAGTTGAGTACGATGCCCGAGGCGGCTTGCGCCTTCGTCAGCATGCGGCTCATCGATTTCAGCAGCAGGTTCATCGACACTGGTTTGAGGATCACATCGTCGGCGCCCTGCGACAGGCATTGCTCGCGCAGATCGAGCGCTGTGTCGGCGGTGACAACGATGACCGGCAGCATGCGTTTGTCATCTGCGCGTGAGCGAAGATGCCGTATGGCGGTGAGGCCGTCCATGCCCGGCATCCGCAAATCCATGAGAATGATGTCAAATGCGGTGTCGTCGATCATCGCGAGTCCGGTTTCGGCATCCGCTGCCTCGTTCATGGTCGCGCCGATCACGCTCAGCATGTCGCGCACCACCCGCCGGTTCATGGCGTCATCTTCAACGAAGAGTACTTGCATAGCCAGCATTCCCGATTAGCCGCGCTCAGTAGTAGCGTTAGTGTGTAAAGGTAGGGTTGCCGTCAGGCCGCGTCTCGCTCGAACAGGCTTGGCGCTATCAAAAGCTCCGGCTTATCACCGTACGGGCCTGCCATGGCGGCGATCAATTGGTCAGCGGGCACGGGTTTCACGACGATCTGGGTTGCGCCCACCGTCATGGCTTCGGCGATGGAAAAGTCGGATCCCGACGCTACCGTAAGCGTGCAAGACGCGCCGGTCCGGCGCGCTGCAGCGGCGATATCACGAAGCGCGTTCAGGCGATCTTCGGCATCCACTGCTCCAGCGTCGATCAGCAAATGATCAAACTCACCCCCCTCGAGCGCCGCCAGCGCCGCGCTACAGTCGGCGACAACGTCGGTCGTCGCATCTTCGGTCGCCAGCAGCATCCGTAGAACCGACTGCGCCATGGGATCGCGCTCGATGATCAGGACCGACTTGCCGGCGAGGCCGGAAGCGCCATTGCATGCCGTCACCGGCGCCGAGGCAACTTCGGTTGCCAAGCGCAGTGGAAGTATCACCGTAAAATTGGTGCCTTCGCCGATGACACTTTCCACCGTCACATCGCCGCCCATCGCGCGCGCAATGTTACGGCAGATCGCCAGACCAAGCCCAGTACCGCCGAACTGCCGCGTCACGCCGCTATCCACCTGTCGAAATGCATCGAAGATCGCGTCCAAATGCTCGGCCGGAATACCGATCCCGGTATCACTGATCGCGATGATCAGGCGGTTGTCGCCTTCCGAGCAGACGCGAAGAGCGACCTCGCCCGCACTGGTGAACTTGAGCGCGTTGGACAGGAGGTTGAACACGATTTGCCGCAAGCGCGAGGCGTCGGACACGATGCGAGCGGGCGCGTCGTCGATCGCGACGCGCAGCGTCAATCCCTTGCTCTCGGCCTCTCCGCTCCACAGCCGGGCGACATCGCGTAGCAGCTCGCGCAAGTCGACCTCTTCCTCGATCACGGTCAGCTTGCCGCTTTCGATCTTGGCGACGTCAAGAATGTCGTCGACCAGCGCGCGCATTGTCTCGCCGGCTCCGTGCACAACCTCGATACGCTCGCGTATGTCGTGCACGACGCGGCGGTCGGCGAGCAGCACCTGAGTCATCCCCAATATGCCGTTCAGCGGCGTCCTGATCTCGTGGCTTGTCGTCGCAAGGAACTCGGTCTTGGCCTTCAACGCCGTCTCCAGCGCACCGTTGACCTGCGACAATGTCGTATTGGCATCGCGGGTCCGGTTACGACTGCGGCGGATCGATAAGAACCCGACGAGCAGCAACGCGGTGATGAGCGCGCCTGCCGCTGCAACTCCGCCAAGCAGGATTGTGCGGAACCTATTCTTCTGCCGCTCCATCGCGATGTCGCGTTGCAGCTGGCCTTGTTTCAGATGCGCGATCTTGAGGTTCTGGTTGGAGAAGTCGAAGCGCGCGGCGAGCAGCTGCGACGCGGCCGAAGCTGTCAGTGCCTGTGCCTCGCTGTCCAGCCGCTGGAATGCCTTGAGGTGGGCAAGCGCTTGCGCCTCGTCGCCGCGCGCTTCGTAGATTTGCGACGCGGTTTGGTGATATTCGCGGAACAGCATCTCGCTGCTGTTCAGATCAACACCTGCAAAGGTTTGCTTGATCAACTGCTCGGCACTCGCAGTGTCGCCCCGCTCAAACGCAATGCGCGCAGCCACACCATAAGCGAAGGGCCGCCAGCCGCTCGCCTCCCCACGCCGCGCCAGCGCCATGGCCTGATCGACCGCGAGTTGCGCGGATACCAGTCGATGCGCCTCGGCAAGTGCGCCTGCGAGGTTGGTCAGGATACGGACCTGCAGCAGCGGGCTATCGAGCTTGCGTGCCTCAATCAGAGCCATGCGATATGCTGTGGCCGCCTCGGCATAGCGTCCCTGCTTACGAAAAACTTCGGCCCGGTTGTTGTGCATCGTCAGCGTCAGCGTCGCATCGCCTTTTAACACTTCAGCCGACTGGTCAAAATAATTGAGCGCACGTTGGTAGTCGCCGGCATCGAAATACAACAGGCCGATATCCTGGAGCGAAAACGCCTGGCTGCGATCAACCTTGGCTGCGCGAAACACATCATGCGCGCGCTGATAGTCGCGCAGTGCCTGCCCATTATCGCCGTTTCCCGCAGCGATCGCGCCATGCGAGCGGAGCAGATCGCCGTATAGCTTGGTGTTGGGCGCGATTTGTGCTGCCTGCTTCAGCGCTGTCTCGACGATCGGCGCTGCATCGGCCAGGCGGTTGAGATAGAGCAGCGCCTCGCCGTGCAGCCATTCGGCCTCAATTGCCGCCACCTCGGTGCGGCGCGATGGCGGCAGGAGGTGCGCGATTGCCACCGCGCCGAGCGCCGATGCGAGGGCCTGGTCCGGGTTGGCCATCATTAACTGTTTGGTCGACGCGATGCTCTCGTCAAACGCGCTGAACGATACAGGGGTAGCGGCCAGCGTCGGTGCCGAGGCGATCAAGAGCAGGAACGTTAGCGCCGCGCGCACAAATGGTCTCCTCGAATGCATTTGCGCAACGCTACGACCGACTAGTTAAGAATTGCAGCAGCGAGCGGGCCGGTTCACACCGGCCGGAGTATCTTACAAGCTCAGACGAAAGCTGCTGCCGACCGTCACCGACGCCTGGCCTGCCGCGGCGTCGTTATGGATATTGGCACGCCCGAACAGGTTGACGTCCGCCACCCCGCCCATCACCGATCGACCATAGAGCATCTCGGCGACGTAGCGACGCTGCTTGCCCTTGATGTCGAACGTCTCGACAACATTGCCCAATTCCCCCGTTGACCGGTCGATGACCTGAACATTGGCGACGTCGATCGCACCACGTTCGAGGTGCAGCGGTTGCGAGAAGCTCAGCCTCATCCGATCTTGTCCAAACAGTCCGACCTTGGTGATCGCCGCCTGATAGGCGCTGCTAATGAGTCCACCGCCGCTGACGGCGATACCCTGCCGGCCAGCGTCGGTGCTCCGCGTCCGCCCCATCGTGGCAGAACCTGACAGCGCCACGCTGTCGCTTACGCCAAGATCAAATCCGGCGGTCGCGGCATCCGACTGCGAGCCATGGGCGAGGTCATGCCGGTCCAGCGACTGAACGCCGAGCAGACCGCTCTCCTCATTGAGCAGCGTATAGCCAAGCGTCGTCGTCAGCCACGGTCCCGCGCGGTACCGGAGCTGCGCCGTATTGGCCATCGCTCGGTACGGCGCGATGCCGCCCAGTGCGACGCGCTCGTCGGCACCGTAGCGATTGAAGTCGCGGACCGCCTCTTGGCGGGAGACGCCGGTTGACACGGTAAGCCCGCGGGCGATCGATACGTCGATCGCGGCATAGCCAGCTCCGGACGCGAAACCGACAAACGGATTGGCGCCGCCACTATCGACATCGTAGTCGGATTGCATGGCAAAGCCGTGCTGCCCGAGCGCCGAGCCGCTGCGTCCGCTACCAAAGCGCAACGCGACCTGACCGTCAGCGCTTTGCAGCGCCATCTCGGTCTCAAACGGCAGGCCGGTCTGGCGCAAGCCTGGACGATAGGCGCGCGGTGCGGAGGTCATCGTTGCTCGCAGTCCGCCAAAGCCCGCCACCTGCGCTGTGAAGTGGCTGGGGCCGAACGCCGACGCAAGCTTGCCGCCAGGGTCTGCTGGACCGGTGGCCGTGCCACCGCGATTGTTGAACCAGTCGAGAAAACGACTGGTCAGATAGCTGGCGAACTGCTCCTGCCCGTTGCCGGCTGTTTGCCCGGCGAGCTTTGTCGACAGCGGGATCGCAAAATCGCGATAAGAAGTAAGCGTGTCGTCGAAGGCGCTGACATAAGCCCTGCTCGCTTCCCAGGCAGTGACCATGCCGGCTCGCTGGGTCGTCGAGAGCGCGGCGACCTTGAGATCGACCGGCTTGGCGCCGTTGATGCTGATCTTGTACTTGAGCGCGTCGAAACTCTTCGGTGACAGCGCCGCCGTCACGTCCAGCATACCGCGGCCATAGACCGGATCGGTACCGGGTGCGCCAATGTCACGGGCAGACGATAGGATGATTTCGGCCGTATCGTCTGGACGCTCGCGTAGCCATGGCCAGCGATCATGAATGAGTGCGGCCGTCCCCGATACCAACGGTGCGGCAAAAGACGTGCCTGACATCCGGGTAACCCCGCCGGCACCGTCCGCGACGAGAATGAATTCGCCGGGCGCGACGATGAAGCGGCTCGCCAACGTCGCCTTTCCGGCTCCGATACAGTCGCCTCGGGGACCGGTCTTTCCATCCTGCGTCAAACAGACATCACCGGGACGGTTGGAGAAGTCCGAGATGACGCCATTCGGGTCGACCGAGCCGACGACGATGATCGCCGGGTTCTTGTCGAACGCCCATTGTACGTTTTGGGTCTGGGTGATGCCGTCATTGCCTGCCGCTAGCACGAAGACCCGTTTTTTGCCTTCCTTCGACACCGCTCCGTCGGAAAACACATCGTTCCAACCGGCGTTCAGCGTCCAGCCGGGAACGCCCAGCGACATATTGACGATGGTCGCGCCGTTCTTGACGAGGTTTACGACACCCGTCTTGATGTCGGCCCAGCCTGCGGTGTATGTTTCGTCAAATGGATTGTAGCTGACGACGGAGGCGCCCGGCGCAATGCCCATCACGCCGCGGCCGTCGTGCGCCGCGGTCATTAAGCTGAGGACCGCCGAGCCGTGAATGCCGGCGACCGTCGACACGCCGCTTGCCTTGACCAGGCTGCTCGTACCCTCACCCGTAACGGTGAAATCCAAAAGGCCGATCTTGCTGTCCTTGCCCGAACCAAGATCCTGGGTGATCCGCGGTGTCCAATTGATCGCGCTCATCCAGTGATCGACTTGGTCGGACCCCGAATAATTCATCAGGTTGTCGTACCAGTCCATCAGGAACATCTCGACGCCGACCTCGTCCATCCCGACGAGCGACTGAGCGTTGTTGAGGTCAATACCGTATTTCGCCAGCATGCGATCGGAAAAGCCGGCTTCGAATGTCGTACCGGTTCGGGCCGAGACGGCAGCACCCCAGGTTGCTTTCGACTGTGCGACCAAGGCTGCGAACTGCTGGTCGAGGCCCTGATACTGCGCTGCTCCTTGCTCCCAGATTTGGAGCGGTCCGTCGAACGACCTTATGGTGCCTGCAAACGAGCGGATCGTGCCCGCCATTCCCTCGAACTGTCCTGAGAAGCTGCGGATCGTGCCCGCGCTTGCGGTCAGCGTGCCGCTCGCGGGATAGAGCGCGCCCCAGAATGTTGGATCAGGACCGGAGACCGGTATAGTGGTCGACTGGAAGGAGCGAATGGTGCCCGCAAAGCTGCGGATTGTACCTGCAAAGCTGCGGATGGTACCCGCCGACGCGGTCGCATCGCCGGAGAAGCTGCGGATCGTGCCTGCACTGCCGGAGATCGGGCCGGCAAAGGACCGGATGGTGCCGGCATACGGAAGGATTCCGCCTGCAAACGGTCGGATCGTCCCGCCGCTCAACGGCACCAGTCGATCGGCCGGCACCATAGGGGCAGCCGTCGTCTTCGTTTCCATTGGCGCGTCATCCTCAGCGCTGGGCGGAGTTGCTACGTTTTGCGCTAAAGTTGGCTGGGTCACCAGTGCCGAGGCTGTGATGGCACATGAGACCAACAGTCTCAATCGAAGCCTTGAAGATGTTGTCACCTGTGCGCCCCTTGTTCTTGCGCCTTTATCCGGCGGGTAGCTCCCTTCTGAGGCATGAATCATTATTGGCGGGGCAAGAAGCCCGGTAAAGTCGGCGTTAGGGCTAATTTCCCAATGCCGCTGGTGCGACGTTCCATCCGTGCAGCAGGGGAGCGGTTGCGGCGATGTTTTGCCGGTGTCGCTCTTCGAACAGAAAAGTCTCGAACACATCTATCGGTAGCGGTCGCGATACAAGATACCCTTGCACCAGGTCGCAGCCCATGACCCTCAGCAGCGATAGCGAAAGGGAATTCTCGACACCTTCGGCCGTCACCTCCATCTCCAACGCATGAGCGAGATCGATTGAAGAACGTACCAATAGTGGATCACGGTGGCTTTCGGTCAGCCCGCCTACGAACATCCGGTCAATCTTGAGTTCGTGCGCGGGGAGCTGTTTCAGATAGGCGAGGCTCGAAAGACCCGTGCCATAGTCGTCGATCGCAATCCGGACTCCGGCTGCCGCGAACCGTCGCAGATGCTCGATCGCTATCGTCGGATCCTTGATAACGGCGGTTTCGGTGATTTCAAACCCGATTGCGCCTCCAGCATCAGCCAGTCGCGTCAGCGCCCATTCGGCGAAGCTGCGGTCAGCCAGCAAATGCCCCGAGATATTGACATAAATGCTAAGAACACGGCCCTTCGCGGCGAGCCGGCTTTGATCGGCCAAAGCGCGGTTGATCACCCACAGGGTCAGCTCGCGTATCGCGCCGGTTGCTTCAGCCATCTCGATTAGTTTGTCGGTGGCCACTAGCCCAAATTCTGGATGATGCCAGCGGAGCAACGCTTCGGCTGAATCGATCGTGTTGGTTCGGCAACGCAGCTTTGGCTGGTAGTGCAAGGTCAATGCCTCGTCGCGTATCGCCTGGCGCAGGTCGCGCATGATTGACAGTTCGCTGACGCCAACCTGACTGAGCACGTGCCCATCAACGATGACAAACTTTTCACCACCGTCCTGCGCTACGGCGAGCGCGGCCGCAGCAGCATCCAGATGGCGATCGTCGATCATCTGGCCATTGGTGCCGGCCGCACCGATCGCCACGCTAAGCTCGAAGGAATAGTCGTCGATGACCAGCGGCTGCTCGAGCGTGGTCACCAATTTAGCGAGTTGTTCGCGTGCCAAATAAAAAGATCGAGCGGTAAAGGCAAACTCGACCGAGACACGGCCCAACCGGCCAACCTGGCTCCCGGGAACTGACTCACGAACAAGGTCCGCAGTTCTCCCGATGATATGCGTTGCCATTGCGTAGCCGATTCGGTGGCGCAGCGCCCCGAACCGTTCGATCTCGACCACCGCCACCAGTCTGCAATGTGGCGTTGCTCCGTCTACATCGCATTGGTCCACGGTGTTTAGTCGCTCGTCGAGCGTGATGGGTAGACGGCAATTCAGCTCGCCATCCTTATCGAGGCTGGTCTGCGCCGCGGCAACGCTCCGTTTAAGAAATGTCATTGCTGCTTTGTATGCGCGTGATATTAGCAATAGGTTTCACGGCGGGTGTGAAAGCCGGGCACTATTCAACGTTCATACGCTGAATGTGCGGTCCTACCAATGGACGCTTCTACTGTTCTTCTTGCCGAAATCGTAGCCGCGCGCTCCACTCGCTTCGGTGGCCTTCACCGACTGGCTCCTGAAGCTTGTCGAAGGGCGGTGATGGCTGCGGTCGGTTCCGACTTGCGGCCTTGTGCTGCACGCGGCGTCCAACAGACACCCCTCATTTTTCGATGGTTTAGGCAGCGTCCCGGGTATTCTCAGGCGGCGAGATCGGGATGTTGGTGGTGGAGACGGTAGTTCGTATTTGGCGTGAGTTCGCCGGGGTTAAGCGCAGCGCGCCGGACCATGCTTGCGCGTCAAAGCCGCCTCCGGGTCGGTCGGCGAGATGTGCTTCGGATCGATCGGCTCGCGTTCGTCGGCGGCAAGGGGCAGCGCGGCGTCGAGCGCGGCCAGATACTTGGCCACCGGGCGCGACACCGTATCACGCGTACGCAGCTCGTCAGCGGCAGTCGTGCCACGCAGCTTCTTCTCCCATCTTGCGTCCGCCATGATCGTGCTGCCATCCACGGCAAGCTCACGGCCCGCGACCAGTCCGACCGCGGCGCACCGGGCAGGATGTCGCACGGTCACGATCCTGCCCCGCGAGTGCCTCGCGGTTGCAGCGCTCGAAGACCGCTCGGACGCCGGCCTTTCGACCTGCATCTTCCACCAGAACGAATCGCCACGGCTGACTGAGTCCGACGGACGGAGCCAGATCGGCCGCCGCGATCAGTTCGTCGAGAATTGCTGCCGTAAGCGGCGTCGCCTTGAAATGACGAACGTCGCGCCGCCATCGCAGCAACCGGATTACATCCGCATCGATCATCGATCCCGGTCCGGCTGAATTGGCGGCAAGCTGACGGTCATGATCGCTCACGACCGCAATCGGACGAGAAGGTCAACTTGCGAGCTGGCGAACCGCGAAAGATGGATCATTGTTTTGCGGCGGACGGTGCGATCACGCCAATGTCGAAGGCTACGGAACGACCCGACCGCTCACTCCGCTACCGCATCCTCTCAGCATCACCAAGACGGCAGGTTCCGGCGCCTGAGCTGATCGGGCCTTGGGGAAGGTATCGGCCTTGACCATTCCTCATGTCGTCAGCTCAGATGACTTCGATCGCGGCAGATTGAGCTATTCTGGCATTGGCACGCCGCCATCGGCGGTCGTTCCGTAGGGAGCTTCAGCTAAAAGCGGAAACTTCGATTCCGTCCCTGCTTTGGTCGCTTCGGCGATGATGCCAGGCTTCGGGAATCATCACGCTACCGAAGCGGTTCCAAACGCGCTACCGGCAGGGCAAAATTCGCCACAGAAGATGCCTTATGGCCTTTACACGGAGCAGCTCTCCGGCACGGCCTTCACAGCCTCTCGCAGCGAGAACAGGCGATCCTGGCTATACCGTCTGCGGCCGACCGCTAATCATCGGAGCCTATCTGCCGTACAGACGACCATCATTCAGCCGGAGCGGTCCGTTCGACGAACTGCCACCTTCCCCAAACCGGATGCGGGTCTTCATGGCGCGCTTCTCCTTGCGAATGCACATACCGTGAACGAGGTGGACCTTGCAAGTATAATATCGTATAGGCTCCCCATGTGGTTGGTCCCGCGCGATACTCGTGGACTGCAGCAACGCATGCCCGTTCCGGACGTCGTGCGCGAGGCCCTTGTTCGCTGGTACACGGCGTGGGCGAGGACAGCGACCACGGGCGTCAGTCATTATGGTCGTGAAGGCCCGGGACCATCACCAATGGATCGCCTGCAGCTGCCTCGGCGATACTGAACCATCGCCCTTGCTGTCGCCCGCCTACCTGTCGGAAGCGGAAACCTACTATCTGCGCCGCCTGACCTGCGTCCGCCAGCGCCGTCCCGAGCACGATGGTGAGATTGCGGCCGTCATCTTCCCGAGCCAAAATTCGGATGCGACCGCTTTTGCACTGCTTGAACGCGTGCTTGATCGCGTTCGTCGCCAGCTCGTTCACGGTCAGCGCGAATGTCATGATCTGGGTCGGCGACAGGCCATAGCTCTCATGCGCAACCTGGCACGAAATCAGGATCGAGCGCGGTTCCGCCTGCGCGTAAAGCGCCTCGCACACCTGCCGCAAGGCCGCTTCAAGGGTGAGATGCTTTTGATGCTGAAAAGCCGCGCGGGAGCGGGCAAGGACGGAGACACGCTCCATCGCGTCGGTCAACGCCTGCCGAGTCTCGTCGCTTTTCGCCCGGCTGCTTTGGAGCGCCAGCAGGCTGACAACCATCTGAAGATCGTTGCTGCACCGATGGTTGGTCTCCTCCAGCAATAGGTCGTCGTCAGGATAACGGAAGCCGGTGGAGGGTTGGTCGAGGCAAGCCGCCATGTCGATCACAGCGCCAGCGGGGAAGCGAACCCCGACATTCGCTGATGATCGGCCGGCGACCAATTCGCGCGCAAGCCCGCTTCCTCACGATCATCGTGCAGATAGGCTCGATCGAACTCCGCGACCCTGCGCAACTCGGCGATGTCGTGGATCGTCACCATGCGCCGATCGGTCGTCGCCAAGCCCTCGGTGCGAAGCTGCTTGAGGGTGCGATTGACGTGGACCGGCGTCAGCCCGACCACGTCGGCAATCTGCTCCTGGGTGAGCGGCAGGTCGAAGCGGCACTCTGCTTCTCCCTCGGCGCAGCCAAGCCGCACGCTCAATTCGCATAGGAGATGGGCAAGCCTCCCGCGCGCCGACTGGCGACCCAGACACAAGGCCCATTGGCTGAGGATCGCATTCTCGACGAGCGCCAGCCAAGTGAAGGTCCGGGCAATGCCCGGATAGCGCGTGCTGAGTGCTACGGCGCGCTCTCGCGGCAGGGTCAGGACCGTGGCCAAAGTAAGCGTGCAAACGCCGTAGTTTACCGCGCCGAACATCAGGCTGTCGAGGTTACACACATCGCCCGGCACGAGCAGTGCCGGCATCTGCCGCGCGCCCTTGCGGGTGGTCTTGTAGCGGCAGGCC
The DNA here is from genome assembly GCA_965217805.1 of Sphingomonas sp. Lineage (GTDB taxonomy): Bacteria > Pseudomonadota > Alphaproteobacteria > Sphingomonadales > Sphingomonadaceae > Sphingomonas. The sequence continues at coordinate 250,923 of CBDCJJ010000006.1, forward strand.
CAGCCCGTCGTCATAACATAGAGGCTATCGGTCGGCTCGCCTTCCCGCGCCAGCGTGGCCCCCGCATCAAGCGTCCGCGACGCGGTGGCGGCCGCGTTGAGCACGGCCAGCTCCTCGTCGGAGAGAAAACCCCGGTTCGCCAGTCGCGTGCCGACGATACCGCCATTGGTCGAGCGTGATGCGAGTTTACCCATGCGCAGCCAATTGCGGCCGATCACCGGCACCGACGCGCTCAAGATAGGCTTCGGCAAGCTGGTAGTGCACGGCGACGACTTCCGGCCGCGTCGCCTGCTGGGCGCGCTCAAGCTCCGCGTCGGCGCGCTGCCGATAATAGGTTACATCATCCTCGTTCATGACTCGCCTCCGTTATCATTCAGAAACGATACATATCTCCGAACGCGATCATGTTAAGGTTCGCGGTCGCTACTGTCGGCTAACCTACACTGCAGCTCCGCACTCTGACCCCTGGCTCTTGAGGCGAGGAGCGCACGCCCGAAAAGTCGAATGGTTGCGTCTCTCCACCGGGAATGGCCAATAAACCTGGCGCGGGGCATGATTGTCATACCGATGCTGGTTGATCTGATCGACCGGGCAGGACGAACTGTGTGCTACCGGACAGTTGAAGCCGGGACTTTTGGGCTCAGTGTTCCTATATGGGTTCTATCGTTCGTCGACGCCTAGGGCGCGAGCGGCTGAAAAAGGCATTGCACTTTCGCCCCAATTCAAAGGGGCGAGCATGTCTCATCCAGATCAAAACAACACCCCCAATCTCTTGCTTCGGGCCATGACGCCCGACGATTTCGCGTTGCTCGGTCCGCAGCTCGAACGGGTAAAGCTGGAACAGGATCAGGTGGTGGCAAAGGCCAATCAGCCGATCGAGAATATCTACTTCCCGGAAGGCGGCATCGTCTCGCTCACCGCCGAAACGCCGGACGACGGCAAGACCGAGGTCGGCATCGTCGGCCGCGATGGCTTTACCGGAACTGCTGTCCTGCTTGGCTCGGATCGCACCCCGCATGAGACCTTTGTTCAGGTCGACGGTACCACCGCGCTGCGGATCGGCGCCGACGATTTTCGTCATGCGATGACACAGAGCGCATCGCTGCAAGCGCTGCTGCTGCGCTATGTCCAGGCATTCCTCGTCCAATCGGCGCACAGCACCGTGTCAAACGCGCATCACCGGGTCGAAGCGCGCCTCGCCCGCTGGCTGCTGATGTGCCACGATCGCGTCGATAGCGATGAAATCAAGCTCACTCACGAGTTCAAGTCGATGATGATCGCCGCCCAGCGCACTGGCGTCACGGTCTGCCTGCACATCCTTGAAGGTGCCGGCATGATCTCGTCTAAGCGGGCGCGTGTCATTATCCTCGATCGCGAAAAACTGGTGGACCTCGCCGGCGACGCCTATGGCGCGCCGGAAGCAGAATATCGCCGCTTGATCGGTCCATTCGGTCGTTCGGCAAAGACCGTGCCGTAGTGCCGGGGTTCTTCGCTGCCGGCAAGATAGCATGGCAAATGCCCCGATCGTTCGCGGAACCGGCGTGTCATTGGTACGTCTATGTGTCATGTTCGATCATCCGCCAAAGGTCAGTCGTCGAGGGTTTCTGGGGGGAAGCGCGGTTGCGATGTCCGCAGCCGTTATTCCCAATGCGGCCGATGCCGCCCAGGTGGCGGATCAGACTCATCCGCGCACTCGAGCTGTCAAATTCCGGCTGAACGGTCGCGACCAGCAAATGACGGTCGATACCGCCTCACATTGCTAGACGCACTACGCGACGATCTGACGCTGACCGGAACCAAGAAGGGCTGTGATCACGGTCAATGCGGCGCGTGCACGGTCCATGTCGACGGCGAGCGACAACTCGCCTGCTTCGTGCTTGCCGCCTCGCTTGGTGGTCGCGAAGTGACAACGATCGAGGGGTTGGCGAGTGGCGACACGCTTCACCCGATGCAGGTCGCCTTTATCGAAAATGACGCGTTCCAGTGCGGTTATTGCACCCCCGGCCAGATTATGTCGGCAGTGGCCTGCGTGAAGGAAGGACATGTCAGAACCGATGCGGAGATCCGTGAATATATGAGCGGTAATCTTTGCAGGTGCGCCGCCTATCCCGACATTGTTGCGGCTGTGCGCCAGGCAGCCCCCCCGATCGAGAAGAGCTGATGCGCCCCTTCGATTATGAAGCGCCGACCGACCCGACCGCAGCAGTCGCGCTGGCACGCGGCGCAGCGTCCAGCCATATCGACTCTCCAGTACAATATATGGGAGGCGGCACGACGCTGCTCGATTTGATGAAGCTGGATGTTATGCGGCCGACGACGGTGATCGATATCACCCGCCTGGATGCTAAGCCGCTTCGGATGGTCCAGAAGACGTCGGCGGGTCTGCGCATCGGGGCTCTGGTGCCGATGGCACAATTGAGCGACGATCAGATGATCGCGCGGGACTATCCCGTACTTCGCGACACGCTATGGATGGCGGCGTCGGCGCAGCTCAGGACCATGGCGCGGCTTGGCGGCAATGTACTTCAGCGAACCCGCTGCGCCTATTTTCGCGACACCAGCTACGCTCAGTGCAACAAGCGCGACCCAGGATCGGGTTGCGCGGCGCTCGATGGCTCCAACCGGCTACATGCAGTACTGGGAACGAGCCCGAGCTGCATTGCTATGTATGCTGGAGACTGGGCTCAGGCGCTAATCGCACTCGACGCGTCGATCGAGATCCTGGGCGTGGACGGGCCCCGCTCCATACGGTTTGCCGACCTGCACCGTTTGCCCGGCAATACACCTCATATCGAGACAAGCCTGGCACCCGACGAATTGATCACGGCGTTCGTCATACCCGGAGGACCTTGGCCACGCTCTCTCTATGTCAAGGTACGCGACCGCGACTCCTACGCCTTTGCCAACGCAAGTGCCGCCGTGGCACTCAAGATGGATGGTGAGACGGCATTCGATGTACGCATCGCCCTGGGAGGCGTCGCGACGGTGCCGTGGCGCGCAAAGCCGAGGCTCTGCTGAAGGGCCAGCCATTGACTGCGGCATTGGCCGAGGCTGCCGGCAAGACAGAGTTTGCCGATGCGCAACCGCGTGAACACAACGCCTTCAAGGTGCCGCTCGGTCAAGCGACCATCGTGCGCGCACTTATGCAGGCCAAGGGTATGGAAGCCTGAGCATGTCGATCCTACACCCCCTGTCCCCACGCCGCTCGCGAACATGGGCAAACCGATCCAACGCTATGAGGCAGTCGGCAAAGTAACCGGCAAGCCCATTTATGCGGCCGACCTGGCTGTCGCCAAACCACTCTATGCGTATTTCCTGACGAGCGGCATCGCAAAGGGGAAAATCACAACCATCGACACAAAGGTGGCCCAGAGCCTTCCGGGCATTGCCAAGATCTACACGCACCTCAATGCACCCGCGCGTGCGAATGTCGGCTATTTTCAGGACGGCGGTTACGTCTCCGATTCCAATATGCCGATGATCGGGCCGGAGATTCACAATGATGGTCAGATCATTGCGATGGTACTCGCCGAAGATCTGGCAACCGCGCGTGATGCCGCTCACCGGATCGTCGTGCACTATGCCGAAACCACGCCCACGGCGACCTTCGGCAGTCCTGGCGCTGCGATCGTTCATCCGGACTCGCTGTCGTCGAAGGAAAAGAAGACCGGCGATTTCGAGACGGCGTTCGCTGGCGCGCCTGTGCGTATCGATCATGAATACAGAACACCCATCATGCATCATAATCCGATGGAACTGTTCTCGACGACGGCGGCCTGGGATGGCGACAAGCTGCTGATTTATGAGCCGACCCAGTTCACCTGTCAGCTTGCCAACGGTACCGCGGCAACGATGGGGACAGACGTTGCCAACGTCAGGGTGCATGATTCGTTTGTCGGCGGAGCGTTCGGATCCAAGGGGACAATAACCCAGCACACCGGCCTTATCGCGAGCGCCGCGCGCAACATGAAGCGGCCGGTCAAGAACGTCGTGATGCGCGATCAGGGATTTACGCTCGCGACCTACCGGGCCGAGACGAAACACCATGTCCGGATGGGAGCGACCAAGGACGGCAAGCTGGTCGCCTATGGCCATGAAGGTTGGGAGGTCACATCACGGCCCGACGATTACTCGGTCGCGGGTGTCGAGACGACGGCCGAAATGTATGCATCGCCCAATATCTGGACGCGAGTCAATCTGGTAAAAGCGGATCGCAATACGCCCGGCTTCATGCGCTCTCCGCCCGAGACGCCTTATATGTATGCGCTAGAATCGGCGATGGATGAGATGGCGGTCGCGCTCCAGATGGACCCGGTCGAGTTTCGGCGTATCAACGATACGAAGAAGAGCCCGATCAGCGGCCTACCCTATACCAGCCGTTCGCTCATGAAATGCTATGATCAGGCGGCCGCGTCGTTTGGCTGGAAAAACCGGAACTTCAAACCCGGATCGATGCAGGCCGATGACTGGATGGTCGACTTTGGTTGCGCAACCGCCTGTTACCCGACCAACATGATGGCGGCGACCGCACGGGTTAAGCTGACAGCCGATGGCCGCGCGCACGTTGAGATCGCGGCGCATGATGTCGGCACGGGCGCCTATACCGTCATGCAGCAGATCGCGGCCCGCGAGCTTGGCCTGAACCCCGAGCATGTCCAGGTGACGATGGGCGACACTGTGTTGCCCCCTGGGCCGGTTGCAGGCGGCTCCATGACAACGGCCAGCGCGGGGTCGGCTGTCAAGATGGCATGCGACAAGGTGAAGGCGCGCTTTGGTAACAACATGCCGCCACGGGCCGATCTCGGCGCTGCCTTTGATCGGATCGGGTCCAATCGCGTCGAGGAATATGCCGAATGGTGGCCCGAGGGCAGCGGTCCGGATGCCGTAAAGAAGCTCTATATGGGCCATTCCGCGGGCGGAGACAGTGCGGACAAGAAGTCAAAGCCGCCGATGTATGCGTTCGGCGCGGTATTCGTGGAAGCGCGCGTCCACCGGCTCACGCGTGAGATCCGCGTGCCGCGCATGACGGGCGCGTTTGCCGCCGGGCATATCGTCAATCCGCGCACCGCGCGCAGTCAGTATCTGGGTGGCATGATCTGGAGTTTGGGCCAGGGCCTGCTGGAGAAGACGGAAATCGACGAGAAGCGGGCACGCTATGTCAACGATAATCTGGCCGAGTATCTGGTCGCGACCAACGCGGATTCTCCACAGGTCGACATTATCCTGGTTCCCGAAGTCGATGACAAGGTAAACCCGTTGGGCGTCAAGGGTATTGGGGAACTTGCCAACATCGGCACTGCCGCCGCCATTGCTAAAGCAGTCTATCACGCAACAGGCAAGCGCATTCGCGATCTGCCGATCACGATGGACAAGTTAATATAGATATCTATGCTAAAAAATGATCTCACCTTGTTCGCCGGGATTGCCGAGTTCGAGCGTCACCTCATCCGCAGTCGCACCGACGACGGCTGAGGCGCAGCGTGACGTGCGACAGCCCCCGCAAGATACGCCAGGACCAGCAGGCGCTCGCCAGCGATCTCGTCCAGGACGGCAAATCAATCAGCGAGATCGCCAGGACCTTAAACGTTCATCCCGCCACCATCTATCGCTGCATCGACCAGAACTGAGTTTTCCGTTCCGCGTCGCAGCGTCCGACCCAACGCTCGGACATCATCGGTTCCGTCAGCCGCCATTCGGCCGCGCCGGCTCCCCGCAGATCAGCGATGCGCCCGTTACCCACATCGACTGAGCATAGCAGTCCTGGGCGATCGAACAGGTTTTGAGTTGTCCGGCGAAGGTGCCAGGCATCACGGCGGACGGTTCAACGTCCCGGGTACACCAGCCTTTTATACTTCGCTCGATCCGCACACCGCTTACGCCGAGTACAGGCCCCGTCTTCGAGCGCATCGAGCCATGCAAGCACTGCGTTCGCTTCACCGGTACGGACAAGATCGGCGGCACGCTTTTGGCCCAGTGCCGCGATCGGCTGATGCCTGAACCACAAAACGGCCTTGCCCAGCCCTCCGCTCATGTCCGCCGCGCGCGAGAGTATCGTGGCGATCGGGCCGAGCCGTGACTGGACTTCGGGAGAACCGATGTTGCGCGCCAGGGTGGTACGATGCAGCGATGCCATATCGGCGGGATCGCCCATGGTAACGTGCAACAGGTCGGCCAGACGACGCGGATCGATGATTCCCTTATCGTGATGCGCCAAGCCATCGATTACGGGGTCGATAGGCACACTCACCATATCGTCACCAAAGCATCGCCATCAGTTGTAATCATGTAGCGCAAGCCATTTCATCAGGTAAGGTAACTGCCTGATCGCTGCCGACCAGCGCGATATGCAATGCACGGATCGCGCTCGCTCGGTCTCTGGCGCCGACAGTTTTCGGATTGCGGTCTTTCCATCGAAACGATGCGGCGGCTTCATCGTCGCATTGCATCAGCGACCGGCTGGTATAAGCCAAGCCGCTGATCGGATTCTTTTGGGTATCGTTGACGCGGCGGAACGCGATCGGGTCCACATCGAGCGCAACCGCCATCTCGTCCATCGTCGACTCCAGCGCGTACATGAAGGGCGTCTCGGGCGGCGAGCGCATGAAGCCGGGCGTGATGCGATCAGCCTTTACTAGATTGACGCTTGTCCAAACATTGGGCGATGCGTACATCTCAGCCGTCGTCTCGACGCCTGCGACCGAGTAATCGTCAGGGCGCGAGGCGTCTCCCCACCCTTTGTGACAATAGGCCACCAGCTTGCAGTCCTTGGTCGCGCCCCGCCGCACACGATGTTTCGTCTCGGCGCGATAGGCGGTCAACGTGAAGCCTTTGTCGCGCATGACGACGTTCTTAGCCGGACGCCGCATCTCGCGTGCCGCTCGCGCGATCAAGGCGGTGCGTTGCGTCTTCGTGCCCTTCGATCCAAACGCACCGCCGACGAACGGGTCATGGGCCCGAACCTTCGCGACATCGATGCCGATCGACGCAGCGGCGCCGTCGGCTAGTTTGAAGGTGAACGGGGTCAACTCGAGGATCAGCAGCTTGTCACCGTCTCCACCGCCGTCTTCGAGAACGGCCCCATTGAATTATGGTGCATTGTCGTCGTACCCGTACTGCCGAAGGTCGCGGTCGGCTAGGCCTCGTCAAAGCTCACAAGTCAAAGCTCACAAGTCAAAGCTCACAACGTTCCAGCGCGCGCCGTCTCGCGCCGTCGCCGGAGCCTCAGCCAACACCATCGCCGAGATGCGCCCCGAGTGGAACGACGCGATTATTGCGCACTCTGTCATGAACATAGTAACGCGCGCCGCCGGAAAGAACACAGCCGCCGCGTCTCAAGACGCGACGGCTGGATTCTTCAAGGCGCATCACATCATGGTTCATTGCCTCATGCAATGACGAGGCGCGATCAGACAACCGCGCCAACCATTGCTACCTCATGCCAAGGCAGCAGTCCCAGCCGAGCGCCGGCGACGGAGGCTGCCGCCGACCAGACCCATGCCCAGGATCATCATGCCCCAAGTCGCGGGCTCCGGCACTGCGCCGACATCGAAAGCCACATTGCCGCCATACTGGCCCCTGCCGCCCGACACGCCCATGACGGTAAGAACGTAGCTGCCCGGCGTGAGGGCGGTCTGAACGGTGGCGCGGTCTTCATTGTCCATGCCACCATTGTTGATGAGCGAGAAGGGCGTGGTCCCGTTCGGTCCCGAGAGCGTCACCGAGGTAAAATCAAGATCGCTGATGCTGCCGATCTTGATGGTCGCGCTGGTCAGCGTCGAGGCGAAGTCGCCGGCTTTCGCGATCGTGAATGCCAGCGTATCGGTAAAGTTGCCCTTCTTGATGTTGGCATTGCCAAAGAAGCCGGAGTTCACGTCGCCCGAGGCGAAGTTGAGAACGGCGGCGTGAGCGGGTGTTACGGAGCCGAGCGAGAGCACGGCAGCAAGCAATAGCTTTTTCATCGAAGGAATTCTCCAGTGGCGGTAAGAGCCGGACCTTCGACTCTGTACAAACAACGGACTTGCCCCGGCAGCAGCTTCCTATGCACTTGCAAGCAGCAGCTGTACCGATCTGATACGGATCAAGCTTGTATCCGGGATCGGACTGCCGCACCTCCCTCGCAGCGCTTTCCCTTGAAAGGGAATGACATTGAAGAGTTTAAGCTAACCGGCGTAATCACCATCGATGATGCGTAACAGTCCTTGCTGATGACGTTTCAGACTTTCACAAGCTCGACTCGGTCAAGTCGCGAATCGCTCAAGTGCCGCCTTACGTCCGGCGTTGCTGGCGGTCGGGCTGAACCCTTGCTTCCAGCATCAAAGCGGGTGACGAGGATGGTCGCTTGACCATGCAGCGTCTTGGCGTGCGCTAGCAGCAAACCCGCCGCCTCTCGCAAGTCGTCCGCCTGCAGGCCCACGCCATATGACGTGGTGGCCATCGCCTCGACTTCACAAGAAACGTCCTTTCGTGTTGACGCTTGTACCGTTGCCGTGTTCTTCGCGATCGTGGCCTGATCGACAACGCGAACCACCAACTTGTTCAGTTCCGCACAACTGGCCGCGATCCGGCTGACGGCCCGTTCGATTTCCTCGACCTCGGTCCGGATATGAACGGTTGCCTCGGCGGTCTGCCCGGCAAGCTGCTTCACCTCGTTGGCAACAACCGAGAAGCCTTTGCCGGCCTCGCCGGCTCGTGCTGCCTCGATCGTCGCGTTCAATGCCAGCAGCTTCGATCGGGACGCGATCGCGGCGATCTTGGAGGCGACCGCGTCGATGCCATCGATTCTTTCCGCCATCGTCCGCACCGCAGCGCTGGTGGAGTCCGCCTCCGTCGCCGCTTGCCTGATCTCCATTCCGATGCCCGAGATGATCCGCTCGACGTTACCCCCCATCTCAACGAGGACGCGAAAGCTGTTCGCAGCGCTGTTCGCCTGCGTGGTTCCGCTATGCGCAAGTGCTGCAAGTGCTTGCGCTTTTAAGTCGAGCGTGTCGGCGGCCTGCCCGAGTGCCTCGGATACCTCCAGCACGGTATCGGCCTCCCGTTGCCTCTCGATCTGCATTCGCCGAGTCTCAAGGCGATCGATCACGATGTCGGCGAGCAGCTTCAGGTGGCGTCGATCGGTGTCGCCAAAGGCATGGCGCGGAGCAGGATCGAAGATGCAGAGCGTACCGATGTTGCATCCAGACGGCGTGGTAAGTGGCGCGCCTGCATAAAAACGCACAAAGGGATTGCCGGTCACCAACGGGTTGTCCGCAAACCGGGTGTCGGCCCGCGCGTCGGAGATGACCAGAACGTCGCTTTGCAGGATTGCGTGGGTGCAAAAGGCTACATCGCGCCCCGTCTCGCACACATCGAGACCCACTCTCGCCTTGAACCATTGTCGCTCATCGTCGACCAGCGAGACCACGCTGGTGGCGACGCCGAACAGACTTTGCGCCAGCCGGACCGTGTCATCGAATACCCGCTCGGGCGCGCTGTCCAGCACGTGGTAGCGTCGCAATTCGACCAGCCGCGCGTTTTCATCCGGATGCAGCGGGTAGGAACGTTGATGCATGAGGGGCAGCTTTCAGGGAACTGGTCAAATGGTTCATCGCCGCTGCCTATAGCCGGACTTTCAATAGCATTGGTTAACCGCGCGATCGGGACGCGCGTGTCTCAGGGCATCGGCAAACGGAGCAATCGTTCCCGGCCGGTGTCCGGACCGCATCGCTTCGCCGTCCGTTCGACGCGAGAATCGTTAAACGGGAGAGATTATGGAACGCATTAAACTCGGCAGCGCTGCCTCGGACATGTCACGGCTCTGCCCGGGATTTGCGTGCTTCGGCTTTTCCGAGCGGGGCAATCAAGCCTGGATGCTGAACAAGCAAGCAAGCCTGCCGCTCCTACGCGGGGCGGGGTTTCGGCTGAGCGAGGATGAAATCGCGCGTCTGGTGGCACCCAGTCTTTCCAATGCCGTCATCGGCTTCTCGTGAGCGATCCATTGGCGGACCTGCCACCGGCGGCCTTCGACAAGGAGGATCGCGGCGACGACCTCGCCTTCTACGCACCCCCTCGTCTGGTTACACATATCGACGAGGCAGCGTCGGCGGCACTATCAGCCTATTACGCCAATCTCATCCGGCCCGGCGCCGTAGTGCTCGACCTCATGTCCAGCTGGGTCAGCCACTTGCCCGAGACGCTTCACACCGCCAAGGTCATCGGTCACGGCATGAACGCCGTCGAGCTTGCGGCAAACCCACGGCTCGAACGGTGGTTCGTCGCCGATCTCAACCAGACACCCGCGCTACCGCTTGATGACGCCAGCATCGATGCAGCGCTGTGCTGCGTCGGCGTCCAGTACCTCCAGCGGCCGGTCGAGGTCTTCACAGAGGTGCAGCGTTTGCTCCGCTTAGGCGGCTGCTTCGCGCTGAGCTTTTCAAACCGCTGTTTTCCTACCAAGGCGATCAGGATCTGGCGCGCGCTCGACATTGCCGGACAAGCCGAGCTGGTGCGCCTCTACATGGTACGGTCTGGCTTCGCTGGCATCGAGACGAAAGTGCTCGCCGACGGCGGCACCGGCGATCCGCTGGTCGTGATAACCGGCCGGGTCGGAGACCCTGACCGGCGCGTCCTACAGGAGGCAAGATAGCCACCTTCGACGGCAAGCGGCTGAACGTCAGCCGAGGCGGCAGCGCAGCCGCTTGCCCTTCGTGATTCCATCGGCCGCCTAGATCGCAGCGTTGATGTCGATCTCGAGTTCGCGGTTGAAGAAGTCGGAAAAGGTGCGGTTCGAGAAGTCGAGCACGTAGCTGCGCTCGCCGCCGCGGAAAACCTCGTCGACCAGGCTCAGCTCGATCGAGCGCAGGCTGCTCATGCCGTTCGTAACCCTGCCACGAGGATCGCCCTCAGCGGATCGCCACGACCTTGACCTCGGCCGCGGGCGCGATGTCTTTCCACTTGCGGTCGGACGTCCAGGCGGGGAGCCCGTCGCGCTTGGCGAGCGCGAGGCAGAACCGGTCGCCGAGCGACAGCCCGCCCTCGACCGTATGACGCCGCAGCCTCCCCGCCTCGCGCGCGAGCGCCGCATCGGCAGGAACAAGCTCGACCGGCAACGGGCTCAGCATGCGGTCGACGTCTTCGTCGGGCATGCCGAGCTTGTGGTAGTAGGAGGCGACCTCGGCCATGTTGACCACCGACATGCGCGCGCCCGCGAGGGCGCCTTCGACCTTCTTGGCACCGGCCTCACCGCGCAGCATCGCCAGCAGCGCGGAGGCATCGAGAACGACGCTCATTCGCCGCTCTCTGTGACGCGCGCGGCGATGAAGTCGTCTACGCTGGCGCCGGGGGCATCGCGGTACCGGCGGGCGAGCGCCTGCGCCTGCGCCACGATCTGGGGCACGGTGCGCAGCACGACGCCGTCGTCGGTCTCGTTGAGATAGACCGCGCCGCCGCTGGTGAGGCCCAGCCGCTTGCGGATATCGGCGGGCAGGCTCATGCGGCCGTTGGGCGTGATGTTGACTTGAACGGTCATGGTGACAACATTATTCTGCAGGGAATCATCAAAAACAACTTAGCCTAGTCTTCTGTCACGCTCAACTACGCTGCTGACGTGGCATGACGTGCGTAGCATGACACTTTCCCTCCCTCGCGCCATGCCGCTGACAGTCACTTTCCATAATCGGACATTATGGTAATGACAGCGCGGTTATTGCGGAGAACAGAATGAGCGGCGAGGGGGTGCAGCAAGTGAGTAGTACACCGGTGGAAAGCGACCCGTTACATGGCTCAGACGAGTCAACGGCACCATCCGGCATACGCGATGACCAAGCCACGACCTTTGCCACCATCGATGCCGCCGAGCGCATATCCGGGTCTGTGCCACGATCCGCGCCGCTAATCTCATCGTCCGTCCTGGTTGTCAGCGTTGATGGCAAGGTTCCGCGGCGACAGTCGCGCGCGGATAACGGGCTTGAGGTTCAAAGCCCCGATGAGCGGTTGATGCGCGTGCTCGAACACGCGGCGCCCGCCGACTTGCCGCGGGTAAGCATAATTGGGGTTGAGACCGCGCTTGAGGCGATGGCGAATGCCTCGAAGCTCGCGATTGCCGCGGACCTCGACTGCTGGCTTGATTGGTGCGCGGGCGAGCACCGCATCCCCTGTCCGGCCGACCCAGAATATATCGTCCGGTACCTGCGCGCACTCGAGGCGGACGGCAAGAAGCCCGCGACGCTGGCACGGCGCGTCGCGAGCCTGGCGACGGTTCACCGCATGCTTGGGTTGAATCCGACCTACCGACCGCAGCACCAATGGTGCGTAATGCGCTGCGCGCCAACCGTCGTCGTCAGGGTGCCACACAGCGGCAGGCCGCACCGCTTCGCTTTGGCGGCGCGCTCGGTACCGCTGCGGGCTTTACGATTACGGCGATGCTCGAAGTCTGCATTGGCGAGCTACAGGGAATGCGCGATGCCGCGCTGCTCTCGGTTGGGTATGACGCCGGGCTCCGGGTCGGCGAGCTGGTCGCAGTCGAGATCAAGGATATCCGCCCCCAGTCCGATGGCTCGGGGCTGCTCTATCTGCCGCGCTCGAAGACCGATCAGGAAGGGGTCGGTGCCTGGGCCTGGGCCTGGGCCTGGTTGTCGCCCGACACGATGCGCCGGGTGGCGGTCTGGCGAAAGGGAAGCGGGATCAGCGAAGGCGTGTTGTTCCGCCGGGTCGGGATCGACCGGCGCCGTGCGCGCGCGAAAGAGCTTGCCGATGAGCGGTGGGCGGCGTTCGATGGCGAAACGGACGGTAGCGCCGCAGCGATGCTGGTCACCTACACCGTGGGCGACCGCGCGCTGACACGGCAAGGCGTCAGCGGCATCTATCGGCGGATCGCGTACGCTGCGGCTGCGGCAGGGCTGGTTGAAGTTGCGGCCGGCGAAATTGATGTGGCGGTCGCCGCGCTCTCGACGCATAGCTTGCGGGTTGGGCTGACGCAGGATCTGTTCGCCGCTGGCGAAGATGGCGCGGGAATTGCGCTTACGTTGCGGTGGTCGTCGCCCTCAACCGCGCTCCGCTACGGTCGGCAGCTGCAGGTCCAAGGCGGTGTTGCGGCTCGTGTCCTGTCGCGCGTTCGAGGGTGACCGCGCCCGTACTGTAATGAGTGATACTTATGAAAATATCTGCGCGGAGGACGGTCAGCGAGGAGGTTACGCCATTCGAATAGCTCAACCTGCACATTGATACGGCGTGATCCCCTACCCTGCTCGCTCCGCCAATTCTCGTTTGAGTGTCGATGTCGAGTTTTCGAGCAAATATAGGTTCGTGAAGGATTGCGTGTGGCGGATTCTTCCAGCCTCTACCACAAGATCTGAGCGTGTCGGTATAGACGGGGCAACCGCGCAGACGCCGTGCGCTGGCGATGGCGCTTTCGAGATTGTCGGTGATCGGTCAATGCAGTTGAATATTGCTGGGTTAGCTTACGGAAAAGAAAAGGAAAGAACGGATCCGTGCGAAGGCGGACTTATTCGAGGACCGATGATCCGGCGAACGATGTGGAAAGCAGATTCTGGACTGCGGACTAGCATTGTCGGCAAATTGCTAGCTTTGCATTGAGGCAGATGGTTTATCATGCGGCTACCCTCCAACTCAACATCCGGTCGCGGTTTGCTCGCGAGCGAGCGGCACTACTATCTTTTCAATCGGGAATGACCAATACGCAGGTCGTGGAGGAAGCTCTTCGCGCTGCTGCGCGGCGATCACGGTGCGAGTGCGGAGGTAAATGTCTTAAAAAATGAGACGGGCTCGTCGCTTGCGTTCACGAATGTATGCGGCGCTCCGACCGGGACCACTACGTAGTCGCCAGCGCCGGCGTCTCGATGCTGGTGTCCCATCTTGAAACGGAGTACCCCGCTCGTAACCAAGAACGCCTCGTCGTGCATGAGGTGAACGTGAGGACGGGGCCCCTTCGTTCTTAACGCCATCGTCGAGACGATTGCGCCAATCCGATTGTCCGTGCCCGAGCCGTCTTCGAGAATGTAAATCTTGATCGGCCCGAAATTCAGCTCATCGCCCAAGCCCGCGATAATGACCTTGGCGTCCAACATTCTAACTGCTCGTGCGCATTGCGATATTGGCAGCGAAGCGAGGCGCCAGTAGCCGTCGCAAACGTATTACGGTACGATACCCTATCTTGTCGTGGGTCATGCGGCTTGGCCACGGTCTCGAGGACGCGTCTTCTGGCTGCCGGCGCGCCAAATTTTCGTCAGCCTGCCGCAATGTTCGCGTGCGATTGTGCATGGTGTCGGTAGGCCGCGACCAACCTCTCCTCTGGTCGCTCGGAGTTGCAGATGTCTGAGCACGATCCTCAGACTTGTCTCAGGAATGGTGAGCTAGGGTGAACAGTTCGCTACGAGATGACACGATTTCTGGCTGCGCGTCTTGCAGGCGGCGAAGCCCTTGAGGCACTGGCGTTACTCGAGGCTGATATTTGTGCAGTCGTTCAGAATGCATCTGGTCCTGGACGAGTCGAACTGTCGTGCCGCTCAGAAGCTCGCACTCGCTTTTGCTGTGCGGCGACGCCGTCAAATCGGGGTCGAAGGCCAAGAAACCCGGGGCGCCCAGGCTTCTACTCTTGCCACAGCGATAGCCGCGCTTCCCAACGTCGAAGGCGAATGCTTTAGGCTTGTGCGATTGGACTCTCGGCCACCTGATGAGGTCGCGAGGCGGTTGGGCCTCAGTCTCGATGAAGTCGAACATTTTCTTAGGGCAGCGATGGCGCGGTTGTGCCGCACGATGGTCGGGACCGCAACGCACGACTACACCTTGTCTTGATTGGAAGCTGAAAGTGCGGGTATTGTTGGTCGAGGACGAGCTCGAAATTGCCAAGCTGATCGCGGGGGCGGTGACGCAGGCGGGTTTCACGGTTGATCATTTCGTCTGCCTCGCAGATGCCGACGCCGCCCTAGCCGTTGCTAAATACGCCTTGATTCTGCTCGACCGCCGCCTGCCGGACGGTGATGGCCTGACGTTGTTGCGAGCGACGCGCGCCCACCAGTTGGGAACGCCGGTCATCATGATAACCGCTCTCGACGAGTCGCCCGAGGTGATTAGAGGCCTGGACGCAGGTGCTGACGACTATCTCACCAAGCCAATCAATTTGGCCGAGCTGCTCGCCCGCATCAGGGCCGCGCTGCGCAAGACGGGTACGTTGCGGCAACCTCCGATCAGTTGTGCACGCCTTGTATTCGACCCCGACGACCGAGCGGTGTCAGTTGCTGGTACAGCGCTGATTCTCAAGCGGCGAGAGCTATCGGTACTGGAAAGCCTTATTCGGCGCGTCGGACGAGTCGTTCAGCGCGATACGTTGATCGAAGAGGTATATGGGTTTGACGACGACGTTCAGTCGAACACCCTCGACGCTCACATCTCTCGGCTCCGCGCGCGGCTCGCTGAGGTCGACGCCGGCGTGGCGATCCACCCGGTCCGCGGCGTGGGTTACATGTTGGACTGCGCATGAGCCGGCCGATGCAATCGCTTGCCCTACGGCTTGTACTGGGGGCGACCGGCGTCCAAATCGTCTGCTTCGTCATCGGACTGATGGTCTTTCCGCTCGTCGCTCCCTTCACTACCTATCGCCAAATGGCTGACGGTTCGGTTCGGCGGCATGTGCTAGCGTCGCTCGTCCATGAACCGGATGGTAGCGTCAAGATCGCGCCGACGAAACACTTGTCTGATTACGCGATAGCACGGCCGACGCTGCGCTACGCAGTCCGCAGCGCTGACGGGCGTTACCTTGAAGGGTCGTCGCCCGAACTCATTTCGATCCTTCGCCGGATCGGGCCATTCGTGCCGCGGCACGATGACACGTTCGAGACGGTTCGCCCGGGTCGACCGGCAGACGCGGTCTTTGTCACCAGCCAGAACAGCGCTTTTGGTCCGCTCGTAATAGCAACAACGGGCGACTCCTTTCGTCTGGCAGACGTACCCAGCTTTTTTGACAAGTTTTTGCCCGCCATTCTTCCCGTCTATGGACCGGTACTGCTCGGCGTTTTGTTTGGCATGCCTTGGGCCGTCCGGCGAATGTTCCGCCCGCTGAATGACGCCGTTCGCGCCGCGGCACTGATCAACGTTTATTCGCTCTATCAGCGGCTTCCGGAGAAACGCCTTCCTTCCGAATTTGAACCCTTGGTAGTCGCGATCAACGCCTCGCTCGATCGCTTAGACGAGGGTTGGACTAGGCAGAAACTCTTTACGGCCAACGCGGCGCACGAGTTGCGTACGCCCGTTGCCGTCCTACAAGCTCGGGTAGAAACGCTCCCCGACCATGCGCCCCTGCGCGCGGCACTTAATCGTGATGTTCGGCGTATCGGGATACTAATCGACCAGTTGCTCGCGATCGCTCGATTAGAACGTCGTGAAACGGTGCTGCGCCCGATCGAATTGGTTTCGCTAATCCGGGATCTCGTCGCCGACTGGGCACCTGTAGCAGTACGCAGCAATGTCGCGATCGGTTTCGCCGCCGATGCCGACGCGATCTGGGTCTTGGGCGAGGCGCGGGCGCTCGAAAGTGCTGTCGCAGCTCTTATCGACAACGCGCTTAAGGTCGAGCCAGAGAACAAATCCGTGGGGGTCCGAGTCACGTCTGCTGCCAGCGTGTTCGTCAGCGATCATGGACCCGGAATTGACAGCGACGATCAACAAGCCGCGTTCGAGCCGTTTTGGCGAAAAGACGCTCTCTCGAGCGGTTCTGGCCTAGGGTTGGCGACCGTCGAAGAGGCTGCCAGACTTCACGGTGGCCACGCGCGCGTGATGGACCATTCAGGCGGCGGCGCGGTATTCGAGCTGTTTATTCCTCGCATCGCCCCTCCAGTCTGAATAATTGCTAGCACCGTCCTCCTTGGCGCAGTTCGGCGCGCCCTGCGCGCGGGCGCTCTGGCACTCTGGTGGCCGCGGCCAATGGTCTGGCGTCGAGACATCCGATCCGCGAAATAGATTGTTCAATGTCGAGACTCGTCAGTCTGCGACAATGTTGAGGTGCAAAGCCCTACCCTCGGTCAATTAGCAAGTGAATCGGAAGGGCGTCATGAAAAGACTTGGCATCGCAATCCTGGGGGCCGTGACTTGGACGGGGTCCGCCACGGCCCAGACAGCTCCTCCGGCCAGTGAACAGGGTGCTGCGGCGCCTGTCACCCCTGCCGCAGAACCGGACGGACCTCGCAACTTCATCGCCGTCGGTTTGGCGGTTAACCCGAAATATCCCGGTTCCAAAAAATACTCTCCTATTCCCTTGCTCGCCGGCGTCGTCGAGGTCGCCGGGGTCGAGGTGGCCCTTGCAGGACCCAAACTGCGCGTTGACCTTCTCGGAGGTCGATCGCATTTTGCAATTGGGCCGGTTGCGGCCGTGGAATTCGGCCGCAAGCCCGCCGACGGAGGCGTGGCTCGACGCCTGAATAAGATCGGCACTGCCGCAAGTGTCGGCGGCTTCGCGGCATATCGACTCGGTGGTAATGAGGCTGGTCAGGGGCAGCTTGAATTAGGCGTCACGGCGCTGAAAGACGTGACGAAGGTTAGTCGCGGCACGACGGTGACCGGTGAGGCCTCCTATGTTGTTGTCCGCAACCTGCGCTGGAATCTGGCAGTAGATGCAAGCGTGGTCTATGCCAGCGGTAGGACGCTGCGGACCTATTTCGGCGTAACCCCGACCGAGTCCCTCCGGTCTGGTTTAGCAGCCTATGCTCCAGGCGCAGGCATCGAATCCGTGGGGATAGGCGCAAATCTGGGGTATCAGCTCTCATCCCGCTGGGGCGTCCTCGCCAGGCTGGGTTACGACGATCTGGTCGGGAAAGCGGCAAAGAGCCCAATTACGCGGGCGGGTTCACGCAACCAACTCCTCGGAGGCGTCGGACTGTCATATCGGTTCTGATTTGCGCTTCTGACAGACCGGGCAATGCCGTTCTGAGCGGAGCCCGTCCGACCGACGCCTCCTATCTCTATTGAAAGCCAATTCATGCTTCGAGGTTCGCCCCTGTCGCGGCGTCGATTGCGCCTGCGCGCTTTCGCCCGAATGTTCTTGGCCGCCGGCGTGGCAGCCTTCACGTTCTATATCGGCGTGCCCGCGTTCGGGCTCGTGTTTCCGCACACGCCAGCTTCGACGCGGTCGATGCGCTTTGACGGCTTCATCAAACTGCCTGCGGGCGCAGACCGTGGAGTGGTATCGGCGCTCGATTACTTAACGGTCGAAGGCCGCCACCTGTTCGCTGCCGGGATCTGGCCGGGGGCGATCTACAGGGTCCCGCTATTACCCGGGAAGGGTCTGGCGTCTGTTGGACAGGTCGCGGTCATGCGCGGCGCGCCGATCGCGCACGGGACGGTGTTCGATCCAACGACCGGCATGGGTTTCGCGTCGCGCAGCGGAGAGAATACAGTCGACATGTTCGACCCTAAGTCTCTGACGGTGAAACGCCGTATTCCAGTCCCGCCTGATGTCGACGGTATCTTCTTCGACCCATTCGACCGCCTCGTTTACGCGGTGAGCGGAGAGCCCAAAGTGGGCACGTTTATCGACGCGCGGCGAGGGACCGTGGTCGGTCACGTTCTCCTCGGCGGCGTCCCGGAATCAGCCGTCTATGATCGACGCACGCGCGCTTTCTATCAGAACCTCACCGACACCAATTATGTGGCCGAAGTCGATCCGCTCGGACGCTTTGTTGCGCACCAATGGTTCCTGGACGGTTGCGAGAAGCCGAGTGGAATAGCGCTGGACGAGGTGAACGGTCGACTGCTTATAGCCTGTCACGGAAATTCAGTCATGGTCGTATTCAGCTTGGCCAAACACCGGGTGGTGGCGAGTGTCCCGGTCGGTGGCGGGCCGGACGTGCTCGGGTATGATATCGGCCTTGGCCGCATCTATACGACGGGCCTTGCGGGCGAGCTGTCAATGTTGGAATACCAGAAAGGGCGCATCCGGGCATTGGAACGGATTTCCCTCGAATTTGCGGCGCATACCTTGGCCATCGACCCAACGACTCACCGGCTCTACGTTGGCTACCTCAGCCTGTTGCGCGACCCGTGTCTCGCGGTTTTCAGCCCGCGTACCTGATCGCATCTCGCCACCAAGATTGCCACCATCGCATCACGCTCAAAGAGGCTCGCGTCAACGCCGCCATCGAGGCCGCACGCGCAGGAGACGCCGGCAGGGGCTTTACAGTCGTTGCCAATGAGGTGAGGCAGCTTGCCGGACAGGCCGCGGAGGCGACGGCGCACGTTCGCGCCGACCCCAAGGTCGTCCTCGATCTGCCGCTTGGTCCGGCCGCTGGTTCCCACCAGCCGTACTGCCTCGTCCTCAAATTCCTTCGTAAATCGATTCTGCTTCGTCATCGGGTTCGCCTTTCATCTCAAGGGAACTCTCCACTTTTCCGAAGCAAGTCCACTACATCGCGCCGGGCAAGCCGACGCAGAACGGGCTCGGCGGGAGCTTCAATGGTCGCATGCGCGACGAACTGCTCAACGAGACGCTGTTCTTCACAATTGGTCAGGCCCGCTCGATCCTCGCGAGATTAGTCGACGACTACAACAACGAGCGGCCGCACTCCTCGCTCGATTATGCCACCCCGGCGGCATTCGCTGCCGATCTCGAACAGCAACGGGTGGGTTAACCCCGCCCGTTGCCTCACCCGCGCTCATGCGGGACAACACCGATCGGTCTCTGGTCGCCGCTGGATGAATGGCGGGGGTCACGTCAGCCGACGGCGGTTATGCTGGGCAGAAGCTCGAAGCTGCGGTCGCGCACATTGATCGGCTGACGATCGAAATCATCAGACGTTCCGACCTGGCGGGCTTCGTTATTCTGCCCCGGCGCTGGGTCGTCGAACGGACCCTGGCGTGGCTGAACCGGTGTCGTCGCCTCGCCAAAGACTGGGAGGTCTCTATCGCGTCATCCGAAGCGTGGACGGTAGTCTCATCGATATGGCGAATGACGCGCCGTATCGCTAGACTCGAATTATGAGTCGGGCTCTAAAGAGAATTATTCCTTTCCATACGATGTATCTAATGTTAGCGTTGGCACTTGGCGTTGCTGAAGCAAAGCTTCGATTTTCGCGGCCGAAATTCCCGCGCTCGCGGCGCCACGGACGGCCCGCTCTTTCTGTTGAATTGTGCCATACAGGGCTATAACTAGTATTCGCAACGCCTCCAGATCCGGAGCAGTAAGGGGACGTGGGCCGCGATATCCGAAGAACGAGCGAAGCCTGAGCCATCCTTTCGTTGAGCAACCCGCACTCAACCCGTCAAGATGACCTACATGTATAGCCATTCGCTCAGTATCGTTGAACAACGGAATATTGACAACTGCCTTCGGTAGAAAGCGGGGGGCGAGAGTTTGAGAGCCGAGCATTTCAGTGCCGACGATCTTGGTTAGTACTGATCATAACTTTTAGCGCGACAAAAAATAGAAATAGAAGGCAGGCTAGCACAAATCCAATAAGTTGAGAGTCGAGGCGAACACCGATCCAGTGACCCACACTGGCAAAGAGCATCGCGGCACTTAGCCCGGCAATCAGCCTCAAAATGAACAAGCGCAGTGACCAAACCTGCTTTTCAGCTCGACTTCTGTAGCAACTGTCGAGATTTTGACACGCAGCGTGGTTCGAAGCGGCTTTGCTCTTGGAAAATTGCCTGCCTGCGTTCTGTGGGCATTTATTCATGGTTATCCTCGATGGAACTCGCCATAATTGACTATGGCTTTCACTCAGGTCTGCCGTCAGAACATTGCCAAAGCCTGACGGTGCTTGGTGATTAAGGTTGATCTGAACCGCCCCGGGTCTGCCGGAGGCCTTGGGTTGTGAGTCACGCTGCCATATTGATGTTGTCCGCGGCAGCATAATATTGATCTTCGGCCTTGGCGGGCGGGATGTTGCAGATGGGCTCCAGCAGCCGACGATAGTTGAACCAGTCGACCCATTCGAGCGTGGCAGACTCGACAGCTTCGAAGCTGCGCCAAGGCCCACGCCTGTGGATCACCTCAGCCTTTTAGAGACCGCTGATCTCGGCCAAAGCGTCATAGCTGTCGCCGACACTGCCGACCGACGGCTCGATGCCGGCCTCGGCAAGGTGTTCGGTGTATTTTATGGACACAAATTGCGCTGCCGCGATCCGAATGATGAATGAGTCCTTCGGGCGGACGTCGTATCGTCAGGGCCTTGCGCAAGGCAGCCAGCGCCAGATCGCGATGCAGCCGGTCGCCGACGGCCCAGCCGACGACGCGGCGGGAAGACAGATCGATGACCACGGCCAGGTACAGCCATCCCTCCCGCGTGCAGATGTAGGAGATGTCGACACCCCATTTCTGGTTCGGTGCCGTCGCGGTAAAGTCCTGGTCAATGATGTTGGGCGCGATCGGCCAGCTATGTTCGCTGTCCGTCGTTTCCTTGAACCGTCGTTTCTGCCTCGCCACCAAGCCGTTCTCACGCATCTGTAGCGCGGCGATCTGGATGAGAAGCACTCGCACTGTGATCGCCGCGCAGCAAACAAGCTGCGTCGCATCGTCACGTCATACTGACGTTTGGCTTCTCCACCCTGATCAACTTTTTAAGCTGGATTGCCGCTTTTGCCATCGGCGCTAAGGTCACGGCGACATTGTTCTTGCTGATCGCGAACAAGGACATGCGCGATCAACCCGGATGGGGATCGGCCTTGTGGTGGGTGACCAAGATAACCTCGATCATCGTGGTTCCCTGTCTCATCTGCGTTGCCCTGCTCCAACGCGATACAGGGTTGGTCTGGTTCTCCTATGCTGCGGGGCTATTCGGTCGTCGCGGTGCTGCTGAAGATCCGGGAGCATGAAAAAGCTGGGGGTCTCATGCGGCTACGGCCATCTCGGCTGACGGTGCTTGTCGCTCTTTTCGCCAGCGCTGGAAGTCGCTCTCGAGCGTCCCGTCGAGGACACGGGTGCGCAGCTGCATGAGGAGGTGGACGCCGCGCGGCGTCCACTGCATCTGCTGCTTTTTAGCGAACCGCTTGGCGATCACCTGGTTGACGGTGGACTCGACGAACGCGGTCGAGACCACCTCGCCGTAGCGGCGGCGCTCGGCGTAGTTCGGGATCAGCCCGGCGTTGTTGGTGACATAGCCGCTGAACTCGTCCAGCTGGCGCCGGAACTTCCTCACCCCGGGCGGCGGGTGATCGAGGAGGTCAACCGCGTCGCCGAGATCCTCTGCGAGGCCGAGCGCGCGGCCGACGTTGCCATGCCACACGAAGCGCCGGACGCTTTCGAGCGCCTCGACCATCGCAGTCGTCGCCTCGCTCAGCGGCGGCGGCAGTCCGCGCGCCATCTGCTGGAGCACGGTCACGCGCATGGCGACATGAAAATAGTCGAGCACGTGGTCGGCATTCGGGCGCATATAGAGCTGGAGATCGCGCACGCTCTCGCCACCGTCGGACATGAACGTGATCTCCTGGTTCATGGCAACGCCTTGCGCGACTAGCAGTTCGTGCAGCCGTCGCTTGGGCTTGGCGTCGTGCCCGACCACGAACCCGAACCGGCGTGCCGGCCTGTCCTCGGGAACCGACTTGCCCACGATCACCTCGAAATTGGCGGGCCGGTCGGCCCAGCTGCGCACATAGCCCCCGTCAATGCCGACCGTGACCGGCGGACCGGGGATCGGCATCTCGTCCCACTCGGCCTGGCAGCCGGACGCGAACATCGCCTGCTCGGGGCCGAATTCGGCTTCAAGCCGCTCGGCGACGCGGGTGACGTCGTTCCTGATCGTGGACGCGTTCACGGTGTCGCCGATCGGCAGCACCTCGGCGAGTAGCGCCGCGGTCACGCCATAGGCGGCGAGCGACGCCCAGCGCGCCTCGAGCGCGAGCAGGTCCGGGGTTATGCGCTCGGGCAACGCCGCCACGATCGGAGCGGCGACACCGGGCGCGACCTCGCACCGGCAGCGCGCGAAGCGCGGGCTCGGCAGCGCCAGCTTGCCGAACGGCGTCCGCACCGCGATTGTGCGATAATCCTTCACCCGACGGGGCCGGTGGCAGCACGGGCAAGGCCGCTCGCGCTCCGCGAGGGTGGCGGCCTGCACACGAGCCATGCTCGCCTGCAGGTTGGCGAGCACCGCCTTTGAATCCGCGAGCGTCAACCCAAGATCATCGATCGAGAGGCCGTTGTCCGGCCGCTCGATCGCCGCGACCATGCTGGGAGCTTGGGTGCCATCGCCGGTGTAGGCGACGAGTTGAACGACGAAGCGCATGACGGATCTCCCGTTGTGCCCCCACCGGATGATGGAATCACGATGCGGCGCGCTTGTCGAGAAACACCTGAATATCGCGCACGTCCGGCGACCACGGCCGAACGCCCCGTGAGCGCCGCGATTTCTGCGCGACAAACCCGGCCGGAATGCTAAGTAGCGCGGATACTCTCCTCCGCAGGTTTTCCGCACATGCTCGTCGGCTACATGCGCGTCTCCTCCGCCGACGACCGGCAATCGACCGATCTCCAGCGCGACGCGCTGGTCGCCGCCGGGATCGATCCGCGTCATATTCACCAGGATCGCGCCTCGGGTGCCCGCGACAACCGGGCCGGGCTGAAGGCCTGCCTCGACTACCTCGCCGCGGGCGACGTGCTCGTCGTCTGGAAACTCGACCGGCTCGGCCGCTCGCTCTCGCATCTGCTCGGCATCGTCGCGGAACTGAAGGAGCGCAGAGTGGCGTTCCGGTCTCTCACCGAAGCGATGGACACCACTACCGCGCAAGGCGAACTCCTGTTCTCGGTATTCGGCGCGCTCGCCCAATATGAGCGCGCGCTGATCCAGGAGCGGGTCAAGGCGGGTCTCGCCGCCGCCAAGCGTCGCGGTCGCCAGGGCGGGCGTCCGCCGGCCGTTAGCTCCGAGGGCGTCGAACAGATCGTGGCGGCGCTCGATGCGGGTGCCAGCAAGGCGAGCGTCTGCCGCACGTTCAAGGTCGCGCGCTCCACGCTCGGCGACACGCCGCGACGCGCCGGCTGGACCGGTCCCGCGGTGAACGACCCGCCGAAGGCAACGGTCAGTTCTCGGCATGCGCGTCCGCGTCCGCCCACTCGCGCTTCAGCTCGGCGTTCACCTCCCGCCGGCTGAAGCGCTCGGGATCGAAGGCGGCGATGAGGTCGTCATCATCGAGGTCATCATCCTCTTCACGATCCGTTCTGTCGAGCAGCCGGTCGATGTCGCGGAAGCGCAGCCGGTCGAGAAGCGCATGGTAGCCGGCGGGTCCGCCGACATCCTCGGGTGGCCCGGCGCGCGATCCGGCGATGCAGGACGGGTACGCCTTGCCCTGATCGCGCTCGCGCCTGGTCTCGACGCGGACCTCGTGCTCCCACAAATCGCCGAAATCGTACTCGTAAAGGACCTTCTGGCGCAGGCGCAGCTCAAGATCGGCGAGCGCGACCTCACGGCCATCCTCATGGCGGTGACGCTCGCCCGTCCACATCGTGCCGTAGCGGCGGCCGTGCAGCTTGAACGCGTGCAGGTGATAGTCCTCCCACCCGAACGCGATCTGGATGGCGCGGTGCAGGCCATACAGGGTAAGGTCGGCGGGCACGAGCAGTCGCCGCCAGATCATCGGTGAAATGTCACGCAGGCTCACCTTCAACTGGTAAACGGTGTCGGCCGCCGCGTTGAACATGCGCGGAAGCCTACTGCAAGGGCTCGGACTCCCCCAGCTTTTTCATGCTCCCCCGTGCCCGCCTGCGATGGAATGCTATCTCCGATACGATCATAACGCCTCCGGCGCGGCATATTAATTGTTCGATCGCGTCAGCTCTATAATCGGGATTAATAGAGGATGATCCAAGCTTCGGGGGCCCCGGATCGACTTGGTGCCAAAGCGCGAATTCTGCCTCAGCGGATACATGTTACCCGCCACCAGGATCCAGACGGGCGGGATAGCGTTTTGGGCGTCAGGCGGCGATCGTGTTCGGGGTGTAAAACCTTAGGATGATCCGCGTCACCAGCGTCGGGGGCACGCCCTCGTCGAGCAGCATTGCGAACATCGCGTCTTCATCGGGGGTGGGGGTCATGCCTTCGATAACGAGGTTGGCGCGGGATTCTTCGTTGTCTTCGCGCCACTGTGCGACCTCCTCCGGAGTGCCACGTACATAGTCCATCGTGCGAACCTGGGCGCGCAGGGCTTCCACATCGATCGTTGCCATTGCGCCGCCTCCTCGTTGCCAGCTGCTCGCTTTATACTTGAACTGGTGATGTATGTACATACATACGACAACAATTCAGGAGATTGATATGGCGTACATCGACCCACGCTTGGTCACCTCGCCCAAAGGCCGGGTGGAAAAGCTCGACGTGATTTATGACAGCGGCGAAGGTGATTATTCCGTAGCCACCATGTTGTGGGACGGCCAGCCCGCTATGGGTATCCGTTGGAATGGCGGTGACCAAGGCGACAAGTTTCAGGGGCTTGGCAATCCGCAAAGCCGGGGGATTGCCACCTGGTTCATCCTTCCCGACCCGATCGCGGAACTCGTTCGGGCCAATCCTGGCGCACTCGTTCCTTCCGGTCCTGCAGCGCACTAGGATCGATCTATGAGTAACGCGGAAGCCGGAAAGCCGGATATTGTCGCGCTCGATCTTGGTCCCTTGCCGGTAGACCAGATCAACGGCGTTCTGAGTTTAAATTCGTGACAGCGGATGCGCATTATTCGGTCCGGGCGCAAAACCATTCCTTCACGCGGCATCCCGCCGATTTCGAGCTATGCCGTCGCTACGTCGCCCAGATCGTCGCGAAGCCCGACTATATCGGGCGAGCGCCGGATCAGGTCGATGGGATTGAGCTGATTGGTGAGATACCCGGCGAGGGCCCTATCATCCTCGTGGCAATCAAGCTCCGGATGGACCATGCCGGTCGCTACATTGTCGCCAGCACCTATCCGATCGATCGGAACAAGCTGGAGCGACGATTGCGCAAGGGCTTCATTACCGCGACCTAGCGACAAAAAAAGGCCCCGCCGAAGCGGGGCTTTTAAAGCTATCGGCGGGGCGCCAAATTCCCGCATCCCTTCGGCTTGCGCCTACTTTGCCACTTGCGTGGCGTGTGAGGAGGCCGTTCTCACCTCGGTAGCTCGAAGCTTTTAGATCGAGATAAGTTGAAAAACCGTCAACCAGATCTCTACATACATATGTATCGAACAAATATGGGAAACGGGTTTGCCGGCGTCAAGTTAACACCGGGACGGGCCATCTTCCAGGCGAGCGCAACCGGCGTGGACGGCTGCGTACCGAGCGGCGGCGCGACTTCTTCGGCGGTGATGGTCGGATTGGCCCGCGTGGCAACATGGAAAGATGGCAACCAACGGCTATGGGAACCGGCGTGCGCAACTCGACCGCACTATAAGTTCGTAAGGAAGTTCGAGTTTGAACGCCGCTTCCGCCGGATTTGTGGCGAATGCCGGATCGACCAGGATGTCGACCGCTGCGGCCGCCAATTCTTTCTTAGGTTGGCGGATAGTGGTTAGTTGCGGCCAAGCAACGCGCGCAACGGGCGCGTCATCATAGCCCGCTACCGATAGCGCCTCGGGAACGGCGATGCCGTATTTGATCGCCGTTACCAGCACACCGAGTGCCATTTCGTCATTGCTTGCAAAGACTGCGGTGGGCTGATCGGGCACCGACAGAATTGTTTCGCCGAGAGAGAGACCGGAGCGGAATGAGAAGTCGCCCTCCAGCACCCGGTCGGCTGCGATCGAGAAGCCGGCCTCAGTCATGGCATCACTAAAGCCAGCAAACCGCAGAGGAGATGCACTGTGCGCGGGGTCGCCCTTGATAAACCCGATGTCGCGGTGCCCGAGCGCGATCAGATGGCGCGTCATGTCCCGCGCAGCGGCGCGTTCATCCATCCGTACCGATCCCGTGCCGGCGCTGGCGTCGCCAGGCGAAATTCGAACAAAGGGAAGCCTGCGTCGCTCCAGCAGATCAAGCAGTTCAGCGTGATCGCATAAGGGGGGAGTAAGAATTGCGCCGGCCAGACCGAGAGCGTCCAATCCAGCATCGATCGCCTTGAGCCAGTCGGGAGCACCGGGGTCAATTGCCTCGATTACCAAGTGATAACCCACCTCGCGGCTTCGAAGCAGCGCGCCGAGTTGTACGTCGGTAGCATAGCCGGAGGCAGGATCGTCGATGAGCAGTCCGAGTAGATAGGATTTTGAGCTAGAAAGACTCCTCGCGTAGCTGTTTGGACGATAACCCATTTCCTTCACGACGCGCATTACCGCCTCGCGTTTGGCCGCGCGGACGTGCGCCTCGCCATTGATGACGCGTGATACCATCTTGGGAGAAACGCCCGCGCGGGCCGCGACATCCTTTATGGTGACGACCGTCACGTTCGTACATTCCAGGCAAAGGCAGCGATGATCAGATAACAGAAGGCTGGCAGCAAGAGGGACGTTGCGAGCCCGAAGCGATCGGCAAGAACGCCTGTTACAAAGGGTACAATTGCCCCCCCGACAACGGCCATACACAGCAGCATCGATCCCAGCGGAGCGTCATCGTCTTGCGTAGGCAATGCCAGCGCATATATCGTTGGATACATGATTGCGTTGGCCAGCCCGACCATGAGCAGCGCGACCGCCGAGGCGGTGCCGCTGCCGATCGCTGCGACCGATGCTAGGATCATCGCACCGATGCTCGCCGTGGCTAGCATAACTCCGCCATCAAATCGCCGCAGTAAAAAAGCTCCACCAAACCGACCGATCATCGCGCCGCCCCAATACAAGCTTGCCATCTGACCGGCCGTCACGGGTTCTGCATCAATGGTGCTGGGCAACATCAAAAAGTTCGGCAGCAACGTGCCAATTGTGACCTCGGCGCCGACATAGGCGAACATCGCGGTTGAGCCAAACGCCATGCGTCTGTTGCGCAACAGAATCCAGACCCTGCGCGGCGTCGCAGACCGAGACAACCCTACTGTTCTAGTGAGCAGGTCTCGCCTGCGGAAGAAGGCGATTGCAAGCGCAGCCAGACCCAGCGCCCCCACGATGAAAGGTGTGGTTTCCCATAACGTGGATACTGAGCCGGCGCGGATCGAGCCAAGCAGGAACACTGCGCCAATGAGCGGGCCGAGCACAGTGCCCAGAGAGTTGAACCCCTGCAGGAGCGTAAGGCGCGCCGCGCCCTGACGGGATGGGCCGACGATGGTCACGGCGGTGTTGGCTGCGATCTGGAGAAAGGTGATGCCTGTTGAGAGGGTGAGCAGCGCGAGCAAAACCAGCGCGAATGAACGAAGTTGCGCGGAGGCTGTCAACATGGAGCAACCCAAGAACATCACGCTCAAGCCCGCGACGATTGCGCGCATGTAGCCGATCCGAAGAATCGTAAAAGCGATCGGCATCGCGAAGATCAGATAGTTGAGGTGGAAGGCGAACTGAACGAGGAGCGCGCGCGTATAATCCAGACCCAGCGTGATCGTCAGTCGCGGGACCAGCAAGCCAACTGTAGAAGTGAGAAATCCCCCAAAGAAAAAGACGCCAACCGAAAGCTCGAACAAGCTTCGACTGGTCCGTTCGTTGGAAGCTGAAACGCTGGGATGCACACGCCTGTCTTAACCAACAAAAGCACTTCCGGAAGCGACGACATTCGAAAAACCGACATCGATGTTGGTTTGATATTGACATCGATGTCGGTCTCGGACAAATCACACTCAAGCCCGGCAAAGGGCGATCAAGGAGGGACGTTATGAAAAAGCATCTGCTTGCTGCGGGCGGCATTCTCGCAAGCTCTATCTTCATCACGGCACCCGCGAAGGCGCAGGCTGATCCGCAGAGTCCACCCGCCGGATCGCCTGCGCGAACCACGGCCCAGGCTGGTGATGTGGCACCGGTCCAGCCAGCAGATCAAGGCGACATCATTGTCACTGCTACCCGGCGCGAAACCACCTTGCAAAAGACGCCGCTCGCGGTGTCGGCGTTCAGTCAGGCAACCCTCGACCGGCAGCAAGTCACCAACGTGACCGACTTGGCGCGCTTCGTTCCCAGTCTTCAATTCAATCAGCAGGGCGATCAGTCGGCAGTGCTGTTGACGCTTCGCGGCATTGGTAACGACACCGCCTTCACGGAAGTGGCGGATCCTGAAGTAGCAATCTACATCGACGGTATTTACAGCGCGCGTGCTCAAGGTGCAACGGTGCTGTTTTACGATCTGGAGCGCGCCGAAGCGCTACGCGGGCCGCAGGGCACGCTGTTCGGTCGCAACGCAACCGCGGGCGCGCTTAGCCTCATTACCGCCAAGCCTAATTTCGATGGGCTTCACGGCTACGTCGAGGGGATCGCGGGGGATTATAACCGCGTCGGCACGCGCGGCGCGATCAACGTGCCGATCACGAACAACCTGGCAGCGCGCTTTGCGTTCGTGACCGAGCAGCATGATGGCTACGCCGACTTTCAGTCTGCACCGAATGTGCCCAACGTTGACCGTTCGGCCTTCATTACCACCGGTAAGAAATACTACGCACAAGACCAAAGGTCGGGCCGCGTTAGCCTCCTTTGGACGCCGGGTCGGTTCACATGGAATCTGAGCGCGGAGGGCTTTCTTGACAAGGGCGCGCCGGTCATCTCGCTGCTGCAAACGCCGCGGCCGGGCACCAAGCTCTTCTCAACGCTTAGCGACACCGCACCAGATACCGATCGCTACTCTGTCGCCGTGCGCAGCGACGCCCGCTACGACATAAACGATAACGTGCAGCTCGAATATATTGCGGGTTTCACGCGGCTTGGCGGCAGCACGCAGGCCGATGCTGATGCGGGTGCTCTACCGCCGACCGGCAATTTCGATCCGAAGACCGGTCTTCAATTGTATCTCGGCGGCTTTGGCGAAAACCGTACGGTTAAGTCACGTTACGATTTCACCAGCCACGAGCTGCAGCTCAAATCGACCGGCCAGAACACGTTCGATTATATTGTCGGTGCATATTATTCGCATGAGAACAACAGCATTCGTTTCGACGTCGATCAGCGCGACGGCTATCGTGACGGTGCGACGCGCGCGTTTGTCGGCAGCTTCATTCAGGCCAAGCGTACTATCGATTCGCTAGCCGGGTTTGGGCAGGTAACATGGCATGTCGACGACGCAATCCGGCTGACCGGGGGATTGCGCTACACCCGCGACCGGAAGGCGGATATCGGCGGCCGCAACGTGACGGCATTCGGGTGCCCCGCGCCTGGCGATCCTCAATGCACTGTGAACTTTTTCGGCGCTTATCCCGACGCGACCGCGCAAGAGCTGATCGCGCTATTCCCCGATGGTGGCTTTTCCATCTCAAACAACGACGTGAAAGGCAGCTGGGGCAAACTCACCTACCTCGCGCGCGCCGATGCGGATCTGACACAGAACATCCTCGGTTACGCCAGCATCAGCAGCGGTTTCAAATCCGGCAACATTCAGGATGGAGGCCAGACCACAAACCCCGAGACGATCACCAACTATGAAGCGGGCATCAAGAGTAGACTCTTCGATCGTCGCCTGACGCTCAACGTGTCGGCCTATTATTCCGATTTCCGTGGTTATCAGGTCAATCAGGTTGTCAATATTCGTGACTCGAACGGCAATTTGGTGAAGAGCCAGGTTGGAACACAAAACGCCAAGGGTGCGAAGGCCTACGGTCTGGAAATCGAGGCGCTCGCCAACATTACCGAGCACGACCGGTTGCAGCTCTCGAGCTCTCTCCAGAAAACGCGGCTCGATACGTTGATCGCGATCGACGGGCGGCTCGACGACGGCGGTAATACTGCCGCTGCGCGCGATCTTGCCGGTAACGAACTGGCGCACGCGCCGCGTTTCTCTGCCACCGCGACGTACGAGCATGACTTCGAGCTGCCCAACGGGGGTAAGATCACTCCCCGCGGTACAATCCACTATGAGACGAAGAGTTTCCTTACCTATTTCAACGGCGACTTCCGTCCCCGCACGCTGACCACTGGGCAGACAGTGGTCTACGGCGATGGGTTCGACTCGCAGAAGGCCTATACCCGAAGTGATGTCGCGCTCCGGTACACCGCTCCCGACGAGAAGTTCAGCATCGAAGCGTTCGTCCAGAATGTCGAAAATTCGTCGATCCGAACCGGGGCCAGCACGTTCGGCCCGACGCGGTACGATCCGGTCTTCCTGTCGGTTTACCAGTCGCCCCGCACCTTTGGTGCGCGCGTGCGGGCGGGGTTCTGACGCTGCGCTCCCCGACACTCCGACACTAGGAGACGAGAATTGCGTAATTGGTGTGTTGCTTTGCTATTCGGCACGGCGATTGTCACAGTACCTGCTTCCTCGATACCGGCTGCATCCCCCCGCCGGATTGCTCCGCTCGCGCCGCTCACGACAGAAGCGCGAGCGGAGGCTTTGTTGAAGCGAATGACTCGCGCCGAGAAGCTTCAAATGGTGCGCAGCTTTTTCCCGCCCCGGGTTGTCGGCAAGCCAGGGATGCCCACCGACATCATCCAGTCGGCGGGCCACGTTCCAGGTATCCCGCGCCTTGGAATTCCGACGTTGCGAGAAAGCGATGCCAGCCTCGGCGTCGCCAACCAGGTCGAGCAGCGCAAGGGAGATGTTGCAACGGCGCTACCTGCCGGTCTCGCCACGGCGGCGACCTTCGATCCGGCCATGGCTTATGCCGGCGGTGTCATGATCGGATCCGAAGCGCGAGCGAAGCGATTCAACGTCTTATTAGCAGGCGGCGTCAACCTGACGCGTGACCCGTGGAACGGTCGGAACTTCGAATATTTCGGCGAAGATCCATTGCTCGTCGGTATAATGGCGGGGGAAGCGATCAGGGGTGTCCAGAGCAACCATATCGTCTCCACGGTCAAGCATTTCGCACTTAACGCGCAGGAGACTGGACGCTTCGTCCTCGACGCGCGGATCACACCGAGCGCATTGCGCGAGAGCGACTTGCTCGCCTTCCAGATAGCAATCGAGCGCGGTCACCCCGGATCGGTGATGTGCGCCTATAACAAGGTCAATGGCGATTGGGCTTGCGAGAATCCTACGCTACTAACAGATGTTCTGCGCAAAGACTGGCACTACCCAGGCTGGGTGATGTCCGATTGGGGAGGCGTGCATTCCACGGTCAAGGCTGCGCTGGCCGGGCTCGATCAGGAATCGGGGGAAGAGCTCGATAAGGAAATCTATTTCGGCCAGCCCCTCATCAAAGCGCTCGCGGACGGCAGCGTCCCCGCATCACGGCTCGACGAGATGGTCCGTCGCATCCTGACTGGCTTGATCGAAACCGGTGTGCTCGACCATCCGATGCCTGAGTCTCCTCAGCCGATCAACTACTCAGCGCACGCCGATGTCGCGCAGCGCGTCGCCGAGGCGGGTATCGTCTTGCTCAGGAATGAACACGGCATCTTGCCGTTGGCCCAGAACACAAAGCGCATCGTCGTTATCGGCGGTCATGCCGACGTAGGCGTGCTGTCGGGGGGCGGGTCCTCGCAAGTCCGCTCTGTCGGAGGCGTGCCTATTGAAATCCCGCTAACAAGCGGGGCAGCGGCGTCATTCGCGCGCGTAACTTATCATGCGTCGTCGCCGCTCGACGCCATCCGCAAGCTCGTGCCGGGGGCACAGGTCGATTTCATCGACGGTAGCAATCCCGCAGCCGCGGCTGCGGCGGCCAAGTCGGCCGACATCGCTCTGGTCTTTGCGACGCAGTGGCAGACCGAGGCGCAGGACGCCGAAACCCTGGCCCTACCGGATAATCAGGATGCGCTGATCGATGCAGTGGCGGCGGCCAACCGCAAGACCGTCGTTGTACTCGAGACCGGCGGGCCGGTACTGATGCCATGGATCGACCGCGTTGATGGGGTGATCGAGGCCTGGTATCCGGGCCAGCGCGGCGGACCGGCCATTGCCGCGATCCTGTTGGGCGCGGTCAATCCGTCGGGGCGCCTGCCGATTACTTTCCCAAAGTCGGCCGACCAGCCGGTGCGTGCAGGCCCGGTCGGGCTCGACCGGTTCAAGTCGGCCGCGGAGCGCACTGCCGGCGCCAACGCCGCCGGCGGGGGTGAGCCGGTGTCGTCCTATCCGGTCGACTATCCCGAAGGCAGCGATGTCGGCTATCGCTGGTACGAGGCCAAGCGGATCAAGCCGCTGTTCGCATTTGGCCATGGCCTGTCCTATTCGAGCTTCGCCTTCAGTCGCCTGACTGTGACCGGCGGGAAGACGCTCACCGCTAGCTTCGAGGTCGCGAACACCGGGCACCGCGCGGGTGCCGTCGTTCCGCAGATCTACGTCACGCGCGGATCCACAGCTGCGCGGCTCGCGGGATTTGGCCGACTGACGTTAAAGCCGGGCGAGCGCAGGCACGTGACGTTCACCGCTGAGCCGCGCGTGCTCGCCGACTGGAATGACGTCGGGCACGGATGGCACATCGCGGCGGGACGCTACCGCGTGACGGTCGCAAATCAGGCCGGTGACAATTCTCTGAGCACCGAAACAGTGCTTTTCGAGCGGCACTTTAAACCGTGATGCAGCTCCGGGCCGAGACGTCCAACATAATTGGGGTTCGGCATTTATGGGGCTCCGTGGGAGATTCTTCAGTCGTGTACGCTAAGCGGTTTTGGTGGCGCTAGAGAGTGACGACAAACAGGTCAGACCGTCCGAAAACTCCGGGATGGCCATGCTTTAGGCGTGCGGCTGGCCTGGAGGGCGCGTGAGGCAGGATTTTTGGATTGGACCGCTCATCGGCGGGTCAAATCCCTCACATTGGGCATCTTCATCGCGATATTCTCTTGAGAAAGGATGTCCGGCCTTTTCAGGCTTGCACGGCGCGTAGCAGGGCCGGAATGCCGAGGATGTTGATGGCTCGCCGCAGGTTGTAGGCGAGCGCTGTCAGGCTGAACTCGGCGTTGACGTTGGCGAGCCCGCGCATGAGGAACGCACCCTGGTTCATCCACTGCTTGATTGAGCCGAAGGGATGCTCGACCATCTCGCGTCGCTTGTCGAGGATATCGGGCCGCGCGACAAGTCGTTCGGCCATTCGTTCAAGCACCGCCTCGTTTTCCCAGCGATCAATACTTCGCCGGGAGCCTGAAGTGCATTGCGGCTTAAGGGAGCAGGTTTAGCAGGCCCGCATATTGGTATAGCGGATGGAGATATGCTCGTCCTTGCGGGTGCGGGTATAGGGATCAAGGCGATCACCACTCGGGCAGACGTAACAGTCGGCCTCCGGGTCGTAGCATAACTCGGTTCTGTTGAAATAGCCGCTTGCAACCGCCGAGCCGCGTTGCGGCCGCGCGACATAGGGCACGACGCCGATAATCTCGCAGGCGGCAATATCCTCACCCTTGTAGTAGCCCTTGTCAGCGACTGCATCGATACGTTCGACGCCCAGCACCTCACGCGCGGCACCGGCTGTCTGGGCCAGGAATCCAAGGTCGCTGCCCGAATTGGTGACGTTCTGCTCGACGATCAGCTTGTATCGGGCATCGACCGCGACCTGTGCGTTGTAGCCCACCCCGACCTTGGGGTGCATCGCAATCCCCCGGGCATCAGGGTCGGTAAGTGACAGCTGGCTTTCGCCGCTGGCGACCAGTTCGGTGAGCATCGCCTGGTGCAGCTCACGCCGTTTTCGCACCCGCGCGAGCTTCGCCTCGAGCGTGGCCGCACGGCGCGCCGCGCCTTGCGCCTCGATTTCCGCGCGGTCGGCCCGATCGAGCCGTCCCAAATACTCTTCGATCCGCTCGTCGGCGAGCTTGATCCATCCGGCCAGCTTTTGCTGCGTGAAGTTGCGTTTGCGGCTGTTCACCGCCTTGAGGCGCGTGCCGTCCACGGCAATCAGTTCCCGCCCGAACAGATCGAGCTTGCGGCACAGCAGCACGAAGGCGCGAAACAGCGGCTTGAATGCTGCCCGGTTCACGCGCCGAAAATCCGCGATCGTGCAAAAGTCGGGACGCAGGCCGCCCAGCAGCCAGATCACTTCGAGATTGCGCCCGGCTTCCGCCGCCAGGCATCGGCTTGAGCGGACCCTATTGAGATAGCCATAGAGATAAAGCTTCAGCAGATCCGCGGGATCGTAGCCGGGTCGGCCCGTCGCCTTTGGGCGAAAGCGGTCAAAGCTCAGTTCCCCCAGATCCAGATCGTCGACAAAGGCCGCGATGAAACGCACCGCGTTGTCTGCCGCCACATAGTCATCGACCGAGGCTGGCAGCAGCAGCATTTGATCGCGCGATTGACGTTGGATGTAGCCCATGCCCGATCATACCGGATACGAAACCTGACGGGAATCCATCAGGCAGTTTTCGGACGGTCTGAGGTGTTTCTCGACAAGCGCGCCGCATCGTGATTCCATCATCCGGTGGGGGCACAACGGGAGATCCGTCATGCGCTTCGTCGTTCAACTCGTCGCCTACACCGGCGATGGCACCCAAGCTCCCAGCATGGTCGCGGCGATCGAGCGGCCGGACAACGGCCTCTCGATCGATGATCTTGGGTTGACGCTCGCGGATTCAAAGGCGGTGCTCGCCAACCTGCAGGCGAGCATGGCTCGTGTGCAGGCCGCCACCCTCGCGGAGCGCGAGCGGCCTTGCCCGTGCTGCCACCGGCCCCGTCGGGTGAAGGATTATCGCACAATCGCGGTGCGGACGCCGTTCGGCAAGCTGGCGCTGCCGAGCCCGCGCTTCGCGCGCTGCCGGTGCGAGGTCGCGCCCGGTGTCGCCGCTCCGATCGTGGCGGCGTTGCCCGAGCGCATAACCCCGGACCTGCTCGCGCTCGAGGCGCGCTGGGCGTCGCTCGCCGCCTATGGCGTGACCGCGGCGCTACTCGCCGAGGTGCTGCCGATCGGCGACACCGTGAACGCGTCCACGATCAGGAACGACGTCACCCGCGTCGCCGAGCGGCTTGAAGCCGAATTCGGCCCCGAGCAGGCGATGTTCGCGTCCGGCTGCCAGGCCGAGTGGGACGAGATGCCGATCCCCGGTCCGCCGGTCACGGTCGGCATTGACGGGGGCTATGTGCGCAGCTGGGCCGACCGGCCCGCCAATTTCGAGGTGATCGTGGGCAAGTCGGTTCCCGAGGACAGGCCGGCACGCCGGTTCGGGTTCGTGGTCGGGCACGACGCCAAGCCCAAGCGACGGCTGCACGAACTGCTAGTCGCGCAAGGCGTTGCCATGAACCAGGAGATCACGTTCATGTCCGACGGTGGCGAGAGCGTGCGCGATCTCCAGCTCTATATGCGCCCGAATGCCGACCACGTGCTCGACTATTTTCATGTCGCCATGCGCGTGACCGTGCTCCAGCAGATGGCGCGCGGACTGCCGCCGCCGCTGAGCGAGGCGACGACTGCGATGGTCGAGGCGCTCGAAAGCGTCCGGCGCTTCGTGTGGCATGGCAACGTCGGCCGCGCGCTCGGCCTCGCAGAGGATCTCGGCGACGCGGTTGACCTCCTCGATCACCCGCCGCCCGGGGTGAGGAAGTTCCGGCGCCAGCTGGACGAGTTCAGCGGCTATGTCACCAACAACGCCGGGCTGATCCCGAACTACGCCGAGCGCCGCCGCTACGGCGAGGTGGTCTCGACCGCGTTCGTCGAGTCCACCGTCAACCAGGTGATCGCCAAGCGGTTCGCTAAAAAGCAGCAGATGCAGTGGACGCCGCGCGGCGTCCACCTCCTCATGCAGCTGCGCACCCGTGTCCTCGACGGGACGCTCGAGAGCGACTTCCAGCGCTGGCGAAAAGAGCGACAAGCACCGTCAGCCGAGATGGCCGTAGCCGCATGAGACCCCCAGCTTTTTCATGCTCCCTTTTGCAACAGAGCCCATCGACGCTACCCGGATTGTATTACAAAACAGGGGCGCCCCAGTCTTGTGATCCGTTCCCATTTGGCTCGGATGCACCTCATGACGAACTGACTGGGGCATCACCCCGCGCGATGCGGACGAGGAGCGCGCCTTCGCTAACGTGCCCACCGATCTCTACGTTTAGCTCCACCACGGCTCCGTCGAACGGCGCGGTAAGGCTATGCTCCATTTTCATCGCCTCCAGCGTGACGAGCTTCTGGCCCTTGCTAACCGGGTCCCCTGCCGCGACCTCGACCGCAATGACGCGACCCGGCATAGGCGAAAGGATTGCGCCGTCCCCCGCTGCACCGGTCGTTTCCCCGCCCGCTCGGAACGAAGCGAACCGATGGGACCAGCCTCGGTCTACGATGAGCGTCTCGTCGCCATCGTACGCGAATGGATATCCCGGAGTTTCAGGACTAGTACCGATCTCAGCCTTTTCGGCTCGGCCATCGACGAGAAGCCACACCGATTGCTGAGCGGCGGCATTGGCCCGGAAGCAGAGCAGGCCAGTCCAAGGGCTTGTCGGCGCAGCGTTTCGGCTACCGTGAGCTACCGCACCGCCGCTCCAGCCAGCCCGCTTCGCAACATGAATTGCTCCTGCTTCCAACAACGAAGTCGTGGGGTCAGCGCCTCGAGTGAGCGTTTCCAGATTACGAGCGACATAGCCGGTGTCCAGTTGACCCGCGCGCACCACGTCGTCGCGCAGGAGCGCGGATAAAAACCCGGCATTGTTCCTTACCGGCCAGCTCAGAATTCCGTCGCAGGCTCGCGCAAGCCGTTCGATCGCTTCGGCTCTGTTTTCGCCGCTGCAGACCAGCTTGGCAATCATCGGGTCGTAGAAGGGCGAAACCACATCGCCCTGCTCAACTCCCGTCTCGACACGGCAAATTTCATCGCTGAGTCGCAGATGGCGCAAGGTCCCAGTGCTCGGCAGAAAGCCCGTGAGCGGATCTTCGGCATAGAGTCGTGCCTCAACGGCCCAGCCATCGATGCGAAGCTCGTCCTGACGCTTTGGTAGTGGCTCGCCGCTCGCAACCCGAAGCTGCCACTCGACAAGGTCTTGGCCGGTGATCTCCTCGGTAACAGGGTGCTCCACCTGGAGGCGGGTGTTCATCTCCATGAACCAGATGCGGTCGGCTCGCAGGCCCTCGCTCGCATCGGCGATAAATTCGATCGTGCCGGCGCCGACATAGTCGACCGCCTTGGCAGCGCGAACAGCGGCGGCGCAGATCGCCTCCCGCGTCGCCTCATCCATCCCAGGGGCGGGTGCTTCCTCGATGACCTTCTGGTGGCGGCGCTGGAGCGAGCAGTCGCGTTCGAACAGGTGGACGACGTTGCCGTGCGTGTCGCCGAACACCTGTACCTCGATGTGGCGTGGCGATAGGACATATTTTTCCAGCAAGACGCGGTCATCGCCGAAGCTGGATCCGGCCTCGCGTTTGCAGCTCTCAAGCGCCTCGACGAACTCGTCGCCGTCGTCTACTCTGCGCATGCCCTTTCCACCGCCCCCGGCGACGGCCTTGATGAGCACGGGATAGCCGATCGCGTCCGCCTCGGCCTTCAATCGCGCAGGTGACTGATCGTCTCCCAGATAGCCTGGCGTGGTGGGAACGCCAGCCTCGATCATCAGCTTTTTGGCCGCGTCCTTCAGCCCCATGGCGCGGATACTGGCAGGCTTCGGTCCGACCCAGATCAGGCCCGCGTCAATCACGGCCTGCGCAAAATCGGCATTTTCGCTGAGGAAGCCGTAGCCGGGGTGGATGGCCTCAGCGCCCGTCGCCTTCGCCGCGGCGATGATCCGTTCGGCGACTAAATAGCTTTTGCGTGCTGGTGACAGGCCGATGTGAACCGCTTCGTCTGCCGCCCGTACGTGGAGCGCGTCGGCGTCTGCATCCGAGTAGACCGCGACCGTACGAATGCCGAGGCGACGCGCGGTACGGATCACGCGGCAGGCGATCTCGCCACGATTGGCGATCAGAAGGGAGGTGAACATGCCCCTCATCGTGGCCGATCGTGGCAGGATGTCTCCATTACCACCTTGTCCTGATCGTCGAACAGAACCGTTTCGATTACCTGTCGTCCATTGCCATCACGATAGTGAATCGCCAGCGTCAAATGGCCGCTGTAGGCTTTCATAAGTTCTAGCTTGAGGTTCGGCATGCGGCGCATCGCCTCTCCCCAGTACACGCGCAGCTCCGCCTTGCCGGAGATCAGTCCATTGCCAGCATATAGTTTCGCTAAAGGCGAGCGCACGACAACCGTTTCGGCGTACATCTCCAGCAGGTTATCAAGATTGCGGGCATTCCATGCACCGATCCACTCTGCGGCCCATCGATCCGATAAAATCATATGTTACTCCTCACATCCGGAACACGCCGAAGTGCATCTGTTGAGGTACTGGAGCGTCCAGTGTCGCGGCAAACGCCAGCCCTAGTATATCGCGGGTCTGCGCCGGATCGACGACGCCGTCGTCCCATAAGCGCGCGGTCGCGTAGAACGGATTACCTTCATCCTCGTACTTTCGTCGGACGGGCGCCTTGAAGGCTTCAGCCTGCTCGGGCGTCCAACTGTCGGCATCGCGGTGGACGGTGGCGAGCACCGACGCTGCCTGCTCGCCGCCCATCACGCTGATCCGGCTATTGGGCCAGGTGAACAGGAAACGTGGACTATAAGCGCGGCCGCACATGCCGTAATTGCCGGCCCCGAAGCTGCCGCCGATCAGCACCGTTATCTTGGGTACGGTCGCCGTGGCAACGGCTGTGACGAGCTTTGCGCCATGTTTCGCAATGCCTTCCGCCTCGTATTTACCACCGACCATAAAGCCGGAGATGTTCTGGAGGAACAGCAGCGGCACGCGCCGCTGGCAGGCGAGTTCGATGAAATGCGCGCCCTTCTGCGCGCTCTCGCTGAACAGCACGCCGTTATTGGCGAGGATCGCGACGGGAATGCCCCAGATATGGGCGAAGCCGCAGACGAGGCTGCTGCCATACAGCGCCTTGAACTCGTGGAACTCGCTGCCGTCGACCAGCCGCGCGATCACCTCGTGGACATCGTAGGGCGCGCGGACGTCGCTCGGCACGATGCCGTAGAGCTCGTCCGCGGCGAACTTCGGCGGGCGCGGGTCGCGCAGGTTGAGGTCGGGCTTGGTCGGCGGCTGCAGTGTCGAGACGATGTCGCGAACGATCGTTAGCGCGTGTTCGTCATTCTCCGCGACGTGATCGACAACACCCGACTTGCGCCCATGCGTGTCGGCCCCGCCCAGCTCCTCGGCGGAGATCACCTCGCCCGTCGCGGCCTTCACCAGCGGTGGCCCGGCGAGGAAGATCGTGCCTTGGTCGCGGACGATGACGCTCTCGTCGGACATGGCCGGGACGTATGCGCCGCCCGCGGTGCAGCTGCCCATCACGCAAGCGATCTGGGGAATACCCTTCGCCGACATGTTAGCCTGATTGAAGAAGATGCGGCCGAAATGATCGCGGTCGGGAAACACCTCAGCCTGATGTGGCAGGTTGGCACCGCCCGAGTCGACGAGGTAGATACACGGGAGCCGGTTCTCTTGTGCAATCTCCTGGGCGCGTAGATGCTTCTTGACGGTGAGCGGGTAATACGTGCCACCCTTCACCGTGGCATCGTTGCAGACGATCATGCACTGTCGGCCGGACACCCGGCCGATGCCCGCGATCAGCCCCGCGCCGGGAACCTCGTCGTCGTAAAGGCCGTTCGCCGCGAGCTGGCCGATCTCGAGCAAGGGCGAGCCGGGGTCGAGCAGACGCTCGACGCGGTCGCGGGGAAGAAGCTTGCCACGGGCGGTATGGCGTTCGCGCGCGCGCATTCCGCCACCGAGAGCGGTTTTCGCAACTTCGGCACGAAGCTGATCGGCCAGCGCACGATTCTGCGCGGCGTTGGTTTCGAACTGCTCGGCCTCAAGCGAAATCTTCGTGTCGAGAACGGGGGCGGTCAGTTCATTAACTCCTGCAAAGCGTCGGCAGCGTCGACGGGTGCCGTCGTGACCCGGTGGAAGAACACCGGCGGGCGTGACAAGGTCGCGGGCCTCGGATCCGCCAAATTAGCCAATGGAATCGGTCGTGGCGTGACTGCTTGCTTCACCTGCGGCGATGGTTCCTCCGGTGATCATCTTGAGCCTGCCCGCGATCGAGACATCCGTTTCCCACATTTCGACCGAGCTGATGTCGAAGCGGTTCAAGCGGGCATCGGGCTTGCCGTTTGGGAACCAAGCTTCGACGTGGTTGTCCCACAACGCATCGAACAGCGCCTGATCTCGTTCCTCGCCAACGGTGCCGCTCAAGCAGGCGAAGAAGTCGTGCCCCTTTGCAACGAATTGCGCCATTGCCTCGCCGCCTGGTGCAATGCGATTATCCCGGGCTGAAAACAGGAACAGGGTATTGGCCTGTGTGTCATCGAGCTTGACGCTCATTGGCTCGGCGTGCTGCCCGTCCAGCAAGCCGATCATGATGAACGGACTCGCCTTGAGCTTCTTGAGGAATAAAGCGGCGATCTCCTGCGGTGAATCTTTGTGAGCCATGTTGCTTCTCCTACTGCTGAAAGGGTGGGAAATCGAAGGGCTGCAATCTTGAAGGTGAAAAAAGGGTTCAACCAACGACTATGGACAGAATAACGGTAAGACCGTGGGTCAAGGCAAGTTCGCCTTTCCACTAACCATGAAATGCGCGGTCGTCCTCGCGGCCACATCGGACACTGTAATATGGTCTGCCAACTCGATCAGTTCGAAAGCTGTCACCTTGTCGGGTCGACGGAACACCGCCAGGTCGGTGATGATCATATCCACCACGTTGCGTCTGGTCAGCGGCAGCGTGCAGGCTGGGATGAATTTCGGCTCGCCCGTCTTGGACGTGTGCTCCATCACGACAATGATCTTCTTCACGCCCGCAACCAAGTCGATGGCACCGCCCATGCCCTTGATGACCTTGCCGGCGATCATCCAGTTGGCGATATCGCCATTCTCCGCCACCTCCATCGCACCCAGCACCGTCAGGTCGATATGGCCGCCGCGGATCATCGCGAAGCGGTCGGCGGACGAGAAATAGGCCGAGTGCGGCAGCTCGCTGATTGTTTGCTTGCCGGCGTTGATGCGGTCGGGATCAACGTCATCTTCATAGGGAAACGAACCGATGCCAAGCATCCCGTTCTCGGATTGTAGCGTCACCGTCACGCCATCCGGAATATGGTTGGCGACCAGCGTCGGAATGCCGATGCCGAGATTCGAATAATAGCCGTCGCGCAGCTCCTGCGCTGCACGCGCGGCCATTTGGTCTCGTGTCCAAGGCATTTAGTCCGCTACTTTCAATTCAAAAGCTTCCGGCCTCATTTCGTCGGCCGACAAACGCTGACCTGATAGGGTCACGCTCTGTGCGCCGGCGGACATGCGCGAGGCGCGCGCGCTCATCGGTTCAGAGCCACAATCGAGCATTTGCGAAGCTAATTCAGGCGTGACGACCTCGGCCATAAACAGACGACCAAGTGCGATGGCCGCCGCTCGCTTGATCGTCGCGGAGACGATGGACGTACGTTCCTCCCGGCCCAGCTCGGACTCGATCTCGAAGGCAAGGGATGCCGACGCGGTAGCCGAAAGGATTTGAGTGACGATCATCATAACCTCGATCGGCGTCGATGATACGCAAGGCTTCCATGTTGCGCGCAGGGCTTCCAGCAGCCTGAAGGCGAGCAGCAGCGGCACAGTATTCCCGAACACAGAAGTTTCTGGCATCGCCTCTCTTGCACAGAATCGCGCAAGGTCTTCTTTGTCCGGCTCGAACAAGCAATCGACCAGCGCGTCGGTCGCGTTCGACATCTGCTGCCGCGTCACGCACGACGCGTTAACATTGCGATCCGCGAGGTGATCGTTCAACACACTGACGAGAATATCCTCTCCATGGCGGCGGACGGCGACGTACAAGCCGAGCTTGCTCGCGAAATGATAGGACAGGCATGACATCGTCGTGCCGGCAGACTCAGAGATCGCCCGGGTACTCGCGCCAGCGTAACCGCTTCGCCCAAAGTGGTGCAGCCCCGCTCGGATGAGGCGCGCCGGGAGAGCGTCCGCGCCGGTGACGCGGGGGCGTGCTATCTTCATCGCTACGCCGCCTTCTGGCGAACGGTCTGAAACTCGATTTTCTTGGCGTAGGGAGCGCCAATAATTATGCTATTCACATAGATGCCGGGCAGGTGGCTGCAGTGGGAATCGAGGCTGCCGGTCGGCACCACCTCCTCCACCTCGGCAACACAAACTCGTCCCGCAGTCGCCATCGGCTGGTTGAAGTTTCTTGCGGTCTTGCGGAAGACGAGATTTCCGCTCGTATCCGCCTTCCAGCCCTTGATGATCGCTAGATCTGCGCGGATGCCGCGCTCAAGGAGATACTCGTCGCCATCGAACGCCTTCACCTCCTTGCCCTCGGCAACCTGCGTGCCGACACCCGTTTTCGTATAGAAGCCCGGAATGCCGGCACCGCCTGCACGACAACGTTCGGCGAGCGTTCCCCGCGGGCAAAACTCCACCTCCAGTTCGCCCGAGAGATATTGGCGCTCGAATTCCTTGTTCTCGCCGACGTAGGACGAAATCATCTTGGCGATCTGGCGCGAGCGTAGCAGCTTGCCGAGGCCTTCATTGTCGATCTCGGCATTGTTGCTGACGACGGTCAGTTCGCGCACGCCCGACGCCTGAATCGCATCGATCAGCCGCTCGGGGATGCCGCACAGTCCGAAACCGCCTGAGCAAATCGTCATTCCATCATGCAGCAGGCCATCCAGCGCGACGATGGCGCCGGGAAAAGTCTTGTTCATGCGTTGCTGCTCTCCCTCCCCGGTAACCATCGCGCGCGCAGGAGCGGGTCCGAGACGCTTCGATACTGAGATCAGCGATTTCCGCGTTTGTGCGCGATTCCGGGCCGGGCAAGCTAAGGTTGACCAAAACACACCCAGAACCTTCTTTCGCCCAAGCCATATTGCTACCCGTCTTCGTCACGTTATAGCAGAAGCAGCGCGACGGCGGGCAACGTCACGATCAAGGCGATGGCGGTCATCAGGCAGAACTGGCCGAAACCGCACGCGGATATCGATGAGTCGAAATGCATCGCGCTCTCCAGCCTTGATATTGTCAGGCCATGAGAACGTCTAACACAGCGCGCGCGTGTCGGAAAGCTATTATGAACGACGGGCCATGTTTCAGATCGGCAACGCTGCAACTCATATTTCCAAGGCACGTTTGCCGACGATGTTCAGGCCATAGGCGTCGATACCGACTCGGTTCCGATGGCCGGTCGTGAGCAGGACCATGTCTTGGATGCCGAGATCGGCGAGGATTTGGGCGCCGATGCCATAGCTTCGTGAATCCATTTCAGGTTCGTCCCCGGCTGCGAGACGCCATGACCCGTGCCGCTCTTCGGGCCGTAGCACGACGATGACGCCTGAGCCGGTTCGACCAATTTCGCTCATCGCACGCTGTAAGATGCGCTTGCGCAGTCCTGGCCGGCCGAGAAGATCGTCGAATAACGATACGGAATGAACCCGCACCAGGGTCGGTTCGTCCGCCGCCACGCGCCCCTTCTGCAGGACAAGCTGCTCGGAGCCGTCGACCTTGTTGCGGTAGACGAGCGCCTTCCATTCGCCGCCATAGTCTGAGGTGAATGGCCGCTCGCCGATCCGCTCGACCAGATGGTCGTGACGGCGGCGATAGGCGATCAGATCGCGGATGGTGCCGATTTTGAGCGCGTGCAACTGAGCGAATGTAACCAGATCATCCATGCGGCTCATTGTGCCATCGTCGTTCATGATTTCGCAGATCACGCCCGACGGATTGAGCCCAGCGAGCCGCGCGACGTCCAAAGCGGCCTCGGTGTGGCCGGCGCGCACCAAGACCCCGCCAT
Organism: Sphingomonas sp.; assembly: GCA_965217805.1. Lineage (GTDB taxonomy): Bacteria > Pseudomonadota > Alphaproteobacteria > Sphingomonadales > Sphingomonadaceae > Sphingomonas. The sequence goes on from CBDCJJ010000006.1 coordinate 295,578, forward strand.
CGCGCGCGACCAGCGGGAAAACATGACCTGGTGTCACGATCTCGTCGCGTCCCTTGCCAGCGTCGATAGCAACTGCGACCGTGCGCGCGCGATCAGCCGCCGAGATTCCGGTCGTCACACCGTCGCGCGCCTCGATCGAGGTGGTGAACGCGGTCTCGTGCCGCGTCCCGTTTGCGCGGGTCATAAGGTCCAGCCCGAGTGCTTCGACGCGACCGCGCGAGAGCGCAAGGCAGATCAAACCACGGCCGTGCTTGGCCATGAAGTTGATCTTTTCCGGCGTCGCCATCTGCGCGGGGATGACCAGATCTCCTTCGTTTTCGCGGTCCTCGTCATCGACAAGGATGAACATTCGCCCGTTTCTGGCTTCGTAGATGATCTCCTCCGGAGTCGACAGAAATGGGTGAGCAAGCCGGGACAAGGCTGCGGGCTTGCGGGACAATCGTCGTCTCCTCATCTTTCTGGAACGTGTAAGACCTCGCTCCGGTGGACTGGTTCAGTCGGTCATGTCGCGGCCGCACCGGGGCATTGAGAGGTGCGTGCTAAGCTGCCGGTTCGGCGACCTGCTGCTGCTCGAACGGCGTCTCGTCAGCTTCGTAATTGTGGACGAAGTCATGCGGGACCTCTGGCCCCCAGTTGGCGAGGCTATCCGCCATCTCGTAGTTTGTCGGGATCCACAGGGCATAGTCGTCGATGTGATCCATGTCGGAATAATATTCGAACCAGGACCCCCAAGGATCCTGGATATAGTGGAAGAAGTTGGAGCCGATCGTATGGCGGCCAAATCCCCAGTCGCCGCGACCCGACGCCGCGAGCAGGGCACGCCCGCCGCGTCCGACCTCGTCGGGATCGTGCACCTGCAGGCTGGCGTGATGAAAACCGATATCGGGCGACTTCGCAAAGGCGACGACGTGATGATCGGAGTTCTTGCGCGCACAGCAGAAGGCAATGACATCCTGCGCGCGGTCGGCCAGCCCCATGCCTAGCGCCTCGGTCATGAACGCGACGCTGCGCGGTACGTCGGGGCTGAACAAGAGCAAATGCCCGAGCCGCAGCGGCTTGACAGGCGGATAGGCCGACTCCGGCAGCATGGCCGAGCGCCGGGTCCTCACGACACGGCCGGGCGCGTTGATCGTATACGGGTCGCGCGCGGCGAGCTCGGGGTCGGCGGCTCGCTCGGACATATGGATCAGCATTCCATTTGGGTCGGTAACCCACAAACCATTGTCCTCGAACCCTTCCGGCGCGGCGACCACCTTGCCCCCCTGCTCACTGACCCGCGCGGCGATGGTGTCCAGCTCGTCGGCGCGCAGCGAGATATGGTGAAGCCGCTTTCGCGTCGCCCCTCCCAGTAGTACGATCGTGTCGCGATCCTGACTGTCGCATCGCAGCCGCGCGACATCTCCGTCGCGCGTCGCGACCAGCCCGGCATCCGTGTAGAACTTGACGCCCGGCGCAAGCTCCGGCACCTCCAGCGTCACCGACAACGCTCCAAGCACAGTCATTTCTATTCTCCTTGCATCACGCGACCCGGTTCTCGATCGCGCCGATCCGATCGATCTCGCAGCGCACCACGTCTCCCGATCGCAGGAACTGCTGCGGCTCCATGCCGACGCCCACGCCTTCGGGCGTGCCGGTCGCGATCAGGTCGCCCGGCTCCAGCGTGAACGCGGTCGAGAGATAGGCGATCTGCGCCCAAAGGTTGTTGACCATCTGGCTCGTGTTGCTCGACTGACGAAGCTCGCCGTTCACATAGGCGCGTAAATCCAGGTCATGCGGGTCGCCGATCTCGTCGGCGGTAACGATCCATGGCCCGATCGGTCCGTGCGTGTCGAACGACTTGCCCATCGTGAAGGTCGGCGTGTGGAACTGCCAGTCGCGCGCCGAGACGTCGTTGGCGACTGTGTAGCCGAACACATAATTCTTCGCGTCCGCCTCCGATACGCCCTTGGCGCGCTTGCCGATCACCGCGGCGAGCTCGACTTCATAGTCCAGCTTCTCGGTGACGCCGGGCTCGATCGCGTCGAACGGACCGCTGATGCAGGTCACCTGCTTGTTGAACCAGGTCTGGTACGCAGCCCGCGCCACCCCCAGCCTGTCCGCCTCGGCGACATGCTTGGCATAGTTCATCCCGATCGCAAGATACTTGCCCGGCCGCTCGATCGGCGCCAGAAGCCGGGCGTCCCGCAACGATAACGTCTCGGCAACCGCATCGCCCTCTGCCTCGACATTCGATAGCCCCTCTCGCCCCGCTTCGATCAAGGCGAGCATCGTAGGATATGATGTGACCGGCGCGATTACGTCGCCCTTGACGACGCCAAGTGCCGCATCCGCTCCGTGTACGAACCTAACCAATTTCATACGTGAAGCTCCATGGTCCGGCTGAACTTGTCATCGCTTGATGGCTGCGCATAAGCGATCCCAATTGCCGCTCGCGATCCCCTCGCGACCCGCGCTGCCGAGCTCCGCCTCTTCGACAAACGCGCGAGCCGCATTGCCCTCGCTCATGATATAGGGATAATCCGTCGCGAAGAGGATTCGCTCAATGCCAAGCGCCTCCGCGGCCCAGCGGAGGTAGCGCTGGCTATAAATGCCGGCGGGCGTGACATGAATATTGTTGCGGAAATAATCCGAGACCGGGCGCTGAAGCTTCATGATCTGCGGCGGCAGACCCGACAGGATATCCAGCCGCTCGAGGTAGAACAGAACCACTTCGCCCCAGTGGCCCAGAATGATCTGAAGATCTGGATAGCGATCGAAAACACCCGACAGCACGAGCCGTACCGCCTGGATTCCGGTCTCGAAATGCCAGCCAATTCCCGCGGTTGCAAAGATGGTATCGAGAGGCGGGCTGAAACCGTCGTAATAGGCGGCCCGAACCGGCGCACTCGGCGATTGCGGATGAAGGTATAATGGTGCCCGGAGTGTCGCGGCCGCCTCGAAGATCGGCAGGAAGTCGGGATGATCGAGATTGCGTTCGCCAGTCCGACCATGAAGCATCGCACCATTCAGGCCAAGCTTGATCGCGCGCTCCAATTCTCGCGCGGCGGCATCCGGTGCCGGGGTCGGTAGCGTCGCAAAACCTTGAAGCCGCGCCGGATGAGCGCGGATCGCCTCGACCACGACGTCGTTTGCCTGTGCCGAAAGGGCGATGGCAGCGTCGGCATCGAGATTCTGCGTGCCCGGCGTCGTCAGCGACAGCACCTGCACGTCGACCCCCATCGCGTCCATGTGCTCGATGCGCCGATCACCGAGATCAAACAGCCGTTCCTCGAAACCCGGCGCGCGCAACGCGAGATCCTGCCGTTCAGGGCTGAGCGCCCGCCATGCCGCCATGATCTCCGGTGTCGCGAAATGCTCTTCCAGTGCGACGATCTTCATGCGCAATTCTCCACGCTCAGCAAGTCAGGCGGGCTGAGGCCATAGCAGCCGTAAAGATCACGCGGCAGCGGTGCGTCGCACCGCGCTGAAACATTGGCCGCTCCGACGGGACGCGCGACACAGGCGATAAGCTTGAACGAGACCATCAGTCGAACTTGAAGCTCAACTGGACGCCGTAGGTTGCGGGCATTCCGGTATATCGCCGAAGTGTGTCACCGCCGGCGGCGACATTATTCCAGTAATATTGATTGAAGATGTTGCGGCCGTAGAAACCAGCGCTCCAGCGCCCGTTTGCGGCCTCGATGCCGGCCCTTAGGTCAGCGAGCCAATAGCTATCAATTGTAAGACGAGGATCGCCGCCAAAACCCGACGTCGTTGAGCTGCGGTAGTTGGCGTTGGCTCCGATATAACCAACAAGCGTCGGCGAAATCGGAATGCGGTCCTCTGCGTCGAAAACCAGCTGCCACTTGGGCGTATAGGGAAAGGCATTGCCACCAAAGTTCGCCTGCGCGCCCAGCAAGCTGTAGTTGATGAAGTCACCTCTTACCTTGGTGTCGAGGTATGTTGCGGCAGCCGAGAGGCTCAGGCCCTGCACTGGTCGAACCGTCGCCTGCGCCTCGGCGCCGACAATGCGGCTCTTCGGAATGTTGACGAGCGCGCTCTGTGCACCGAAGATGTTAGGCGTAAAGACGTTGCGACCGAGAAGCTGCTTGTCGCGATAATCGTAATAGAAGCCAGCAGCGGTCATATCGAGGGTGCGGTTGAACATTGAGGTTTTGATGCCAGCCTCATAGGCGAGCACGGATTCCTGTGTCACTGGCCGGAACTGCTCGACGCTGGACGCGCCGGGTGCCGAGATACTGCCGCCCTTATAGCCCTTGCTGACATTTACGTATAGTAGCGTCCGCGGCGTGGGTTTGAAGTCGAGACCCGCCCTCCACGATATGTTGTCCTCGTTCAAATTGCCGGAAGCGAGCGCGGGGTTGTACTGAGCGTTCAGCGACGCGCATTGTCCTACCGTAAGCGCAGCGATGGGCCCTAATCCGGCGCCAGCACGAACGAAGTTGATCGTACCGGTATATGTCGTGGCGCTAAACTGATTTTGTACCCTGAGGCACCCGCTATAATCGAGGTCCTGCCTTGTATAGCGAATGCCCCCAGTCAGGCGCAGGCGCGTGGCCGCTTGATACGTGGCGTCGGCGAATACCGCCTTCGTATCGAACTTCTGGTGGGCGAACGCAGCATCATTATCACCTGCGATCGGCGTGGTCGTCGCATACCCGGTCAACGTTGCGACAAGTTCATCTGTCGTGTCGTGTTGGTAATTCGCGCCAACAATATAGTGCAGCGGCCCGACATCGCCCGATGCCCGCACTTCCTCGGAAATTGAATCAACCGTGCCTACATCGGTGACGTTGAAATTGTTGAGGGTCGTGCCGTCGCTCAAATAGCTATTCACATGCTCGCGCGAGTAGGACGTCAACGATGTCAAGGTCAGTTGACCAGATACCTCGTAATCGGCACGCAGGACACCCTGATAGAAAGAGTTCTTGCGCGGGAAATCCGATCCCGGATTCCAGTCAGCCGCCCGATCGTTCTGCGGCGCAGTGGGATAAGTGAGCAAAAGAGGTGTATAGGCGCGCGACTTGAAGGCCCCGATGAACTGCGGCGCCTGATTGTCAGACCCGTCGTAGAAGCCGTTGACGTTCGCCAGGACGGTCAGCTTGTCTGTGGGCTTCCAGTCGAGCAGCAAGCGTGCTTGCGTGAAGTTTTGTCTGCCGATCGTGTCGTCGCGCGTGTAGCTGCGCTGCCAGTCGCTGCTCTGTTGTGTATGCACTGCGATCCGCGCATCAAGCGTGCTCGTTAGCGGGCCGCTGACGTGCGCCTGAACGTCGGTCATGTTGAATCGACCGTAGGAGGCGCTGATCCCGGCAGAGAAGACGTCGGTAGGTTTCGCAGCGATGTAGTTGATCGCACCGCCGGTCGAGCTCTGCCCGAACAACGTTCCTTGAGGTCCTTTCAGAACCTCGACGCGTTCGAGATCAAATGCGCCGGCCTTTGCCTCGATAGAGAAGGGAAGCGGCGCTTCGTCCATATAGACGCTGACGGTAGGCCGTGCGCCGATCGTGTTGTCGAAAAATCCAACGCCGCGCAACGAAAAGATCGGTGCCGCCTTGCCAGTATCGGCGAAGGTCAGCCCTGGGGTGACCTTCACAAGATCCTGAACATCGTTGATTCCCTTGCTGACGAGTTGGGCGCCGGTAAGCGCGGTCACGGAGACGGGAACATCTGAAAGCGCCTGAGAGCGCTTTTGCGCAGTCACGATGATGTCCTGGCTGCCGAGATCGTTCGTCGCCGCTAGCGGCAGTGCGGCCGGCGCTGGGACCTGATCCACCGGCGCAGCGCTCGGCGTAACCTGGGCCGCTGCTTGCGTGGCAGTAGTGACACCGAGCACGGAAGTCCCCAAGGCGAGAACCCGTACCAGCCGCAGCTTCGATCCGATCATGACCCTCTCCCCATCTCGCCCGCGCCGTGTCCGCTGCGCACGGCTTCTGCTGGTTAGCCTACGCGCCTTTTCCAGACAAGCCAAGCCCGATGTCCGATGGGCCACCGTTCATCGACCAACGCCCGGAAGTGGATTGGGAACGCCACTCGGGCATTCGGGGGCGATTCCCTGATACTGTTAGAATGATCGTTGATCAGCGAAGCCACGCCGGGGTGCCATGTTCGTCGTATGATGCCGCCTGTGACACTATGAAAGTGAACTATGGTCCGTTGATCACAACGAGCGCGGATGCTATCGGGTCATCGATCGTTGTCGTGCGGCGCACTTGGAGGAGGTGTTTCAGAATGGGCATTGCGCCTCTTGCTCTTATGGTATCGATCGCCGCGCTTGGGGTTGAGCCATTGCCTACACCCGCGGGAACGCTTCCGGTCAGATCTTATCTCCCGCTCGCCATGGCGCAGACTGCCGCGTCGGCAGCGATGACCAAGTGCCGGGCGAACGGATTTTCCGTCGTCGTGTTCGTGTTGGATCGTGCAGGCGAACCGATCGTCATGTTGCGCGGTGACGACGTCAGTCCACACCACGTCGATTCCGCTCGCCGCAAGGCGTTCACCGCGCTGACGTTCAAGATGCCATCTGGCGATCTGGCGACCTTCATCGAACGAAACCCAAGCGCCGCAGGCCTCAAGGATATGAACGGGGTAATCGCGTTTGGCGGCGGCCTGCCGATCCGGAGCGGCGCTGATATCGTGGGTTCGATTGGCGTCGCCGGCGCGTGGGTCAAGGGCGCGACCGGAGATAAGGAAGCAGATGTCGTTTGCGCCCAAGCTGGCCTCGACAGCATCGCGGCTCGGCTGAAGTGAACAGCGGACCCATCCGCGCCCGGCCTGCTCGACGCTTTCGCTCGCACCGAGATCATCACGGATGACAAGAACCGCCGTCCCGGCCGTTTCGCGGCAGGCGAAATTAACCTTGGCGTTCATGTTCGCGGCGGCGACGCTCAACTATATGGACCGGGCGCTTCTCGGCGTGTTGCAAGAGGCGATCAAGGTCGATCTGTCGCTCACCGATACGCAACTCGGGCTTGCCGGAGGGCCGGCCTTTGCCATCCTCTATACGTTGATGACGATCCCGCTCAGTCGTGTGGCCGACCGCAGTCACCGTACTCGATTGATGGTAGGGATCCTCAGCTTCTGGAGCGTCATGACGGCGCTTTGCGGTGCGGTCGCGAATTTCGGCCAGTTGCTGCTCGCGCGCTTTGCTGTCAGCATCGGCGAGTCCGGCGGCACGCCGATTGCTCAATCGCTCCTATCGGATCGCTTCCCGCCGGCGCGGCGTGCAGGTGCGCTGTCGATCTACACCGCCGGCGGGTTCATGGGCTACCTTGTAGCCGGCTTTCTCGGCGGAGCCATTGAGCATTCTCTCGGGTGGCGTGCGACCTTTGCGATTTGCGGTGGCCTTGGTGTTGCGGTTGCATTCCTGCTCGCACTTTTTGTCCAGGAGCCGAAGCGCTTGAACGCGCCTGCGGCTCGCGCTGTGCCGCTGCTCGAAGCCCTGCACGCGTTCAAGACCAGGAGGAGCTTCATTCACCTGTGCGTTGGCATGGGCCTGGCCAGCTTCTCGATCAACGCGATCGTATCCTTCTTCACGTCCTTTCTGCATCGCTGCTATGATCTGCCGCTGAACAAGGCCGCGTTGATCGCTGGCTTGATGACCGGCGGGGTGGGCATGGTCAGCAGTTTCGGAACTGGTTTTGCGATCGACCGGTTGCGTAAACGTGAACCGCGGATCGGCTTTTTGCTCGCTATGGCTGGGTGCGTTATCGGGTGTTTGTCTTACCTCATCATTTTCCAGATGACGTCCTTGTCGCTTGCGCTACCGGTGATGATCTTCGCTGCTTTCTTCGGACAGATCTATCTCGCCGCCGGCTGGTCGAGCGCCCAAGACGTGGCCCCTCAGCATCTGCGCGCCACCGCTGCTGGGCTCGTCACGCTCGCGATCGGCCTGTTTGGCATCGGCACCGCTCCACCGCTGCTTGGCCTCGTCAGCGATGCCGTTGCTGCGTCGCATCTTGCCGGAACCGGCCTCTCGCCTCAATCATGCGCGGCGCTCGCGGCCGATCCTCGCTGCGCCGTCGCTCTGGCAGCGGGAGTGCGCGCGGGCCTGTCGGTGATCAGCCTGCCCCTGCTCTGGGCCGCCTTTCATTTCTGGCGCGGCAGCCGTAGCGTCGTTGCCGACATTTCGACGCTCTGATCCATGCGCGCCTTCCTCTATCGCGACTATGCAGCCGACATCGAACTGATCGACCTTCCCCTTCCCTCACTCGCCGAAGACCAGGTTCTGGTCGAAGTCGAGGCGGCAGCGCTCAATCCGCGCGACCTCGCCATGCATTCGGGCGCGACACGCGAGGTCTTCGATGTCGTTTTCCCCTATATTGTCGGATCGGATCTCGCGGGTCGCGTGAAGGTGGTCGGTGCAGGTGTGTCGACGCGAGCAGTGGGCGACGCGATCATAGGCCGCTGTTCGCCTTTAGTGGGCGGCGCGTTCGCCGAAATTGCAGCGATCGACGAAGCGAATTGCGCCGCGTTGCCCAACGGCATGGGAATGGTCGAGGGCGCTGGAGTTCCGACGACCGCAGCAACGGCATGGCATGCGCTGTTCGATGCTCCGGGCCTCGGAGCTGGACAAAAGGTGCTGATCCACGCGGCTGCGGGCGGTGTCGGGAGCATCGCAGTGCAGTTCGCCAAAATCGCGGGCGCATTCGTCGTCGCAACGGCATCGGGCGAGGGCGTTAACCTCGTCGCCAAACTAGGCGCGGACGAGGTGATCGACTATCGCCAAGCCGACTTCGCTGCCCAGGTGCGCGACGTCGACCTTGTTCTCGATACCGTTGGGGGCGAGACACAGGACCGCTCCTATGGCGTCCTCAGGCCCGGTGGCCATCTTGCCTCGATCGTGCGCGAGCCGGACCAGGCGATGGCTCGTTCGATGGGTGTTCGCGCGACCCGAGTCAGCTACCGGCTAGCCCCTGGCGAACTGGAACAGCTGGTCCGATACATCGCATCAAATAAGATTGCGGTAACGATCGACAGTTGCTTTGCCATCGAAGAGTTCGACGCCGCGTTCGCGCGTCAGGCCACCGGCCGAGCACGCGGCAAAATCGTCGTGCGCATGGCCCAACGATCGTGAGCGTCTTGGCGCCGGCACTGGGAAGCCCCGTTTTCGCGGCTCGAGCGAGGTCTCCCGACGGCGGTTTGTCTTCCTTTTTGAGTTCTGACGTAGGCCAGGACACAGCAGTCGGTCGTTGCGCGAAACTGGTCTTTGACCTGTGCGCGGCTGAGCGGGAAGCCGCAGATCTAGTTGATTGTTCGCGACCAATCATCATCCGCGAAGGTCCGCATTGAGGCTAAGGCAAGAACGGCATGCCCCGTCAAGAGCCATTCGAGGGAGATCGGCAACGTGAACATGACCACATCGACCGTAGAATTGGGGTCGGCGCATGCCGAGATCAGCGCGCCCTCGCAGCCATCGGGGATCGGGGTCCTGCTGTACCCAACAATCTTCGGCATCGACCCGCCCATGCGCCACTTCGCGGCATATCTTGTCGCCCGCAATCACACAGTAGCAATCTGGGATCCCTATGACGGCACGCCTGTCAGCGTGGATGTGATGGAGATGGTCGGCCGATCCAAGGCGATCGAAGATGATCACGCGACCGCCTCGCTTACCCGCGTCGTCGATCATATGCGCGACGCCTTAGGGCTTGGACAGATCGTGGGAATCGGTTGGTGCTTCGGCGGCCGTATTGGTCTATTGCACGCGGGACTCGACAGCCGTGTCGCGGCGCTCAGCACCTATAATCCGACGATATTGTCTCCCACACCGATCGAGATCAAGGGCGTTGGCGTCGTGAGCAGGGCTGACAATCCTGGGCAGACGATGGATGAGTTCGATCTGGCGGGAAAGATAGCCGGTCCCGTACAGGTCACTCGACCCGCACACGACTTCACCCAGCCTGCCGAATACGAGAAATTGGTCGCTGCATTGTTCGCGCGCGAGGCGCCGACCTTCTACGAATATTATCCAGGCGTCGGACACGGCTTCTCTTACACGCCGGGAGAGGCGAACGAGCAAGCGCAGCGTTACGCTTGGAGTGGGACCGTGTCGCTGATCGACAGCTTCGCACCGATCGGCTGAGCGGGTTACCGGGCGAACCGCGGCGCTCTCTTCTCAAGAAACGCCGCGACCCCTTCGTCAGTGTCGGTTCGACGGGTCTTCTGGACCAACTCCCGCTCGAGGTCGACCAGCTCGGCCGAAGGGGCGCGTGCGGCATGCAGGTAACGCTTCAACCCGAGCAGTGCCGCCGGACTGTTTGCGCTGATTTGACGCGCGATCGCTAACGCTTCTTCGTCCAACGTTTCGACGGGCACGATCTTCGTGACCAAGCCCATCTGTAGCGCCTCTTCAGCGCCAAACAGGCGTCCGGTCAGGAGCAGCTCGGAAGCCCGAGCGTAGCCGATCTCGCTGGCCAGCTTGCGGGCCCCGCCGCCCGACGGGAAAATGCCCCATCGGGGTTCCGGCAGTCCAAAACGTGCGCCGGGCGTGCAAATTCGAATGTCAGAGCCGAGCGCCAGCTCGAAGCCACCGGCAACGCACGCGCCGTCGATCGCGGCAATAATCGGTATCGGGAAGAACATGGTCTTGAGGAGTGCGACATCAACCAGCGAATCGACGTCCGGCATCTTCGTCAAGCCAGCGGAGAGATCGGCGCCGCTGCAGAACGCGCCTGCGGCGCCGGTCAAGATAACGCAAGACAACGAGCGCGCGGCCGCGAGCTCCGGCCAGAGCCGAGCGAGGTGTCGGTACATCGCTTCGTCCAAGGCGTTGCGCCTTGCCGGATTGTCGATCATGACGGCGACGATTCCGTCCTGGTGCTCTAAGACGCTGATGGGCATGCCTTCTTCCTGCCGAAGTTCTTCCTGCCCTCAGGCCGATGCTGCCGCACGTTCGTCGATGGCGAAGTCCGACAATCGTGGTTCGTGCGTCATGTCCCAATAGTCGACGAGGCGGAACGGCATCACCGAGACGACCCGACCCTTACTGTTCTTATAATAGGTCGACACGTCGGGATGGGTCCAGATCAGTTGCTCGTGTTCGCGGTCGACATGCTCGACGAACTGCTCGAACGGCTCAGGCTTGATGTCGACCGCCGCGACGCCGTTCTCGACCATTTGGACCAGGAGGCCGGAGATGTAGCGTGCCTGACTCTCGGCCTGGAAGATAGCGCTGCCGCCGTGACCCAGCCCCGTATTGGGACCTCCCATCATGAAGAAATTTGGGAATCCGGGCACCGCAATGCCAAGATAGGCTCGTGGATTCTCGTCCGCCCAGACCTCGGTGAGGTTCACCCCGCCGCGACCGTGAACGTTCAAGCGCGAGGCCATCGTGGTCACATCAAATCCGGTTGCGTAGACGATGATATCTGCCGGCCGCTCCGCTCCATCTTCGGCGCGGACACCTGTCGGGGTGATCGCGACGACACGATCAGTAATTAACTCCGTCTGGGGTCTGACCAACGCCCGGTACCATCCGTTGTCGAGGAGGATGCGCTTGCCGAACGGCGGATAGGACGGCGTGCACGCGGCGATCAGCTCGGGACGCGCGGCGAGTTCGCTGTGGATGTGCGCGAGCATTTCGACGCGATGACGGTCGTTGCGCTCGTTAAGCGATCGCGCGGGATGAGGCCATGACGGATCCTTCCGCAGGAGCGGCAGCAAGCCGTCGCCGTAACGCCACCACATGGTAAAGCGGAACCAAGCCGCATAGAGCGGAAAATGATCCAGCAGCCACTGCGCAGGACCCATGTTCTCCTGGTAGCGTGGGATCGGGCGAACCCATTGCGCCGTTCGCTGGTACACGGTGACTTTGCCGACGCGGTCGATGATGGTGGGCACGATTTGCATAGCCGAGGCGCCGGTGCCGATGATCGCGACATTCTTGCCGGCGACGTCGAGACCCGCAGGCCAGCGGGCCGAGTGGAACGCGGGCCCCTTGAACGTGTCGGCGCCCGGGATAAGCGGCACGGCAGGCACGCCAAACTGACCGATCGCGCTGATCAGAACCCCTGCTATGATTTCCTCGACGCCTTGCGGTCCGTTGAGCGTGACGACCCAATGCTTGGCAGTCTCATCCCAATGGGCGCTCTCGACATTGGTGTTGAAGCGGATGTTGGGTCGGACGCCAAAGCCCTCGGCCGACTGGCGCAGGTAATCATGTATCTCGTCACGCGTCGAGAAAAAGCGGCTCCAGGAATAGGGTTTGCCGAAGGAGTAGGAATAGGAGTGATTGGGGGTGTCGACCCCGGCCCCTGGATATTGATTTTCGAGCCAGACACCGCCCACGTCAGGATGCCGCTCGACGATCGTGTAAGGCAGATTGAGCCGCTCAAGCCTGGCGCCAAGCGCAATGCCGCTGACGCCTGCGCCGACGATCAAGACGGGCTCGATCGCTTCGGCCGGGCGAGCTCGCCACGCGACATCTCGCGAAACGAAGCCAAGTTCCTCGCGCATCAGCGGCGCATATTCCGCCGCGACGTCTTCTCCCAGGCACAGATCCATCATCCGCTTCATCAGCGCATTACCGGGATCTCTGATCGCCGGCTCGCCTTGGACTTCTGACAGGATGCGGTGAGCGGCCTGCCGGATTTCGCGCTGCTCGGCGCGGGAGAGCCCCGCATCCTCGTCCGCGATCAGCTTGACGTCGCGCTTGGGCCGATAGGACAGCCAGCGCTCGTCGCCAGTCATCTGAAAGAGCACCATGATCAGGACGCGCAGGTCGGCGCCGGCAATTGCCGACTTCAACTCGCTCGAACGATCCACTTCACCACTGGGAATAGGCTCGGGAGCCAAGCTTGCCATTCTAACACCTTGATCGATTCCATGATCGCTCAGCTATCCCACAATCGGGCGACACGAACAACATCAATGATGCGTGGCTCACGAGCCATCTTTCGCTACTGCACCGCGTTTGAGGGTTCTTCGTGCAGCGAAAAGGAGGTACCTTGAGGCGCTTAATTCAGGACGAGAGCAGAGGAATATCCCCGGCACGTCAGTGCCGGGGAGACGCGAGAGCCCTAGTTGGCGGAGGCCGGGAAAGCAGGAAGCATGTTGAAGGCACGCTGGTCGTGCGCGGGAATGGCGCGAAGCTGCGGATATCGAGCGGTTGCAGCTCTGATCAGCGCGATATCCTCGTGAATCACCTTGTTGTTCTCGCCGATGAGCGAGCGCAGCATCCAAGGCTTTTCCGCGGGGATTTGAAGCCCTTCATCCTGAAACACCATGTCGCCGATCAGCGCGTACCGTTTGCCGGAAGGGAGTGCCACGAACACCGCTACCGAGTCAGGGGTGTGACCCGGCGCCGGCACGATTACGACCGAACCGTCGCCCCAAACGTCGTGGCTGCGCGGGAAGCCAAGATACGGACCGCCATCAAATTTGTAGGACTTGTAGTTGACCGACCGAAGGCTGTTGATCACCTCGGCACCCTTCGCCTTGCTGCGAATGAACGCCTGCCCCGCGGCACTCTCGAGCACCGGCACACCCTTTAAATCGTCGACGCCGCTTATATGATCCCAGTGAGCGTGGGTCGGAATGATTGCCGCAATATCGCTCGATTTCAGGCCGTGGGCAGCCAATTGCTGTGCAACCGTTGCTCCCTTATGGTGCGTCGATCGCTGCATGGATGGTAGCAGCGTCATCTGCTCGTCGACGTTCGCGCCGAAACCGGAGTCGATCAGGATATCGCCCTTGGGATGATGCACGAGCACCGCGGTTGTTGCCAAATGACGCGTATCTCCCCAAGCGCCGCCGCGGTACGTGAGCGCGGCCGGGCTGTCATAAGATCCCGTGGGGAGCTGACTGATCGTCATGCCGGGCGGCGGCGATGCCGGCGGCAAGGGGCCGACGCTTACTTGTGGAAGTGCTAGGCTTCGAGGCGTGAAGGTCAGCATGAGGGCAGCCAAGCCGACCACGATGACAAGCGCCAATCCGCCTAGGATTTGCAGAATGACGCGCCTGCGTCCTTTTCCGCCGGGGGTCCGCGTTGCGCCAGCACTGTCTGCCATAATAGCCACCCTTTAATCGCTGCGTGTCAAAGCGCAGGTGGCATTGCCGGGTCTCGCCTGACGACGTCGGCCAGACCGCTCGATCTCGCGACGAAGACAGCCCATATGGCGTTTGACCTGCGCTTGCGATAATACAGACCATCGCAGGTGTAGCGATAATGCCCATTATCGTTCGGAGTCAAGACAGAATGAAGGATTGGCCAGCTGACCACCCCAAAGCGCGCTTGATGGCGAGCAAACAAGCCGCCATATTGGAAGCTGCCCGAGACGCGTTCCTTTGCCACGGCTATGACGGTGTCAGCATGGAAACGATCGCCGACTTAGCGGGCGTCTCGGTGATGACGCTTTATCGCCATGCGCAGGGCAAGGACAATCTCTTCGCAGCGGTCGTAGCCGCGGTCTGCCATCCCGCCGACCCAGTCGAACAGGCCCGGATCGAGGAGTCGCTGCTGAAACCGCTGGGCGAGATCCTGGAGTTCGTGGCGGTCATGTTCCAGGAGCGGATCAAAAATCCGACCACCACATCTTTGTTCAGGGTCGTGATGGTCGAGACAAGCCGGCATCCACATCTGGCGCAAATGGCGTTCGAGGGGCTGATCGGCGCTCACCAAGATGCGCTTGATGCGTTCCTAGCGGACCGTGCCGAGACCGCATCTATAGAGGTCGAGCGCCGGCGTGAACTCGTACTCGCGTTTCTCGACCGACTTGTTGGGCTTGATAGTTACAGGGTTCTGCTCGGTTTAAGCGGTATCTCAGAAACGGAACGGTTGCAGCGAGCGCGATCGGCGACCGCCGAACTGCTCCTCGAGCTTGATCAGCAAGCGTGCACGAGGCGCGACTGATCTCCGGCTTGTCGGCGCTGATACACAGCTTACGCGGTCGTGCTGAGCCTCGGCAGAAGGCGGAGCGCGTTGCCTCGCTCGATTGCGCGGCGCTCGGCAGGAGAAAGCCGCAGGTGCTCGAAATGCGCGAGGTTGAGCGCCATGTCATTCCCGATCGGCGAATCGGTGCCGAGCAGAATTTGTGATGTCGGAACATACGAGCGCAACAGGTCCATTGTTGCCTTGTCAGCTGAACTGGAAATCTCGAAAAACAACTTTGCGATTTGGGCAGCGAGATCGCTGGGCAATTTGAAATCAGGCTGCGTCTGAACGAGTACCTGCAAGCGACCAAGACCCGCAAGGAGCAAGCCGCCCGAATGCGAAAAGATCATGCGCAGATCGGGATAGGTGCTGGGCGACCGCGTGGTGATCCAATGTAAAATTACCCGGCTGGTGTCGATCGGATACTCAAGCAGCACCGCAGGCATTCCGGCGAGCAGCCGCTGGCAGCAGCTTGGCGCGGTGGGATGGACGTACACCACAGCCTTTCGACGGTTCAACTCCTGAAACACCGGCGCAAAGGTTGGGTCAGTGATCCACTTATCGCCGTAGCTGGTCACCAGGCCTATGCCATCCGCCTTCAGAACATCGAGCGAGTAGGCAAGCTCGATCAAGCTTCCTTCGACGTCGCGCAGCGGAAGCGCGGCGAACATCCCGAAGCGCCCAGGATAGTCGCGCACCATGGCGGCCATATAGTCGTTGCAGCTACGGGCGAGCCTCCGCGCCTGCTGGACCTCGCCAAACCAGACGCCCGGACTCGAAACCGAGCAGACGGCGGTCTCGATGCCGTTGCGGTCCATCTCGCCAAGCGCGACCTGCGGGGTCCATGCTCGCGCTCGCGCGAGGAAGGGGGGCGGTAGCCTCGGCGCGATGACATCCACCCACGCCGGCACCATAGCGTGATAGTGGACATCGATCCGCCTGCGCGACTTGCTGGCGGGAGATGCTGCGGAGGTCAGCGCGGTTGCGCCGAGTGCGGCAAGGCCGACAAGGACCTCTCGTCGCAATAAAGCCGTATCACGCACCGACTGTTCCTTAGCTGAGGTCATCGAAATCATTGCGCCAGAACCGACGGCTCGCCGTGGGCGCGATGGCTCCTGTTTCGGACTGCGGCTTGGGCGACCTGCTGGCCGACGCTCCGGAGTTGCTGGTCGAAGGCATCGACGGTGCAGTCGCCGTTTTTGAAGATACCACCCGCACAGTTGATGCCGGCGCCAAGTGGGGTCGGCCAGCCGCGCAGGGCATGCACAATTGAGCGCAGAGCCGCCAGGGTAGACCCCGTAGCCTGCCATCCATAGGCGGTCGCGATCAGACCAACCGGCAGCCCGTCGAAATACACACGCGTGTCACGAGCCATCTCCTCGGTATAGTCGATTGCATTCTTGACCAGTCCCGAGACGCCTCCGTGATAGCCTGGACTGGAGATTATGACCCCGTCCGCCCGGCGCATCGCTGCGACGAGGCGAACCGCGGCGGGACTTACGTCCGCGCCGGGCAGCCCGTAATGCGGCAGTTCGGCCAACGCTGCGCCGCCGAACAGCTCCACCTCGGCGTGCTCGGCGTCAGCTGCGTGCATCGCAATCTCGAGCGCTTGCTCGGTCGAAGAGCCCGCCCGCACCGTACCGCCGATGCCGACGATGAACGGCCGTCCGCCGCGATTTTGCCCGATTGTCGACACCCTTAGCGTCATGCCGCCAATGTCGTGCGCAGCGCGGCGTTCACAGCCGGCATGACCTTCTCGGCCATCAACTCCATCGATCGCCGGCCAAGCGCTGGGTCCGTCCAATTCTTGCCTGCATAAAGCAGCTTTCCGAAGCCGCCCGACAGCTCATTGAGTTCCAAAAGCTGATCGACCACCTTATTGACCGATCCGGTGATGACGCATTGGTCCAGTGCATAATCGAGCGTCACGTCTTCGTCGGCGACCGACTCGTCACTCTTGAACATGCGGAGCGCACGGCCCCTGCTGAACTTCTTGTGGAAGTGATGAAAGTGCTCGCGGTAGGGGCTTTGCGCATCGGTGCGGCCGTAGCGTTCGGCGACGCTGTCATCATCGGCGACCATGATCGCGCGCACGACGCGCCACGAACTTCGATCCGCTTGCTTGCCCGCTTCCGTGCAGCCGGCAGCATAGCCCTCCCAATGCTGGCGCAGGCGGCCGCCGGGGATCGTGTCCGACGAGATCAGCGACCAGCCGCGACGACCGAACATGCCGACTCGCGACGACTTCGGATCGCCTGACGCTGCCAATATGGGCGGGTGGGGACGCTGGAATGGCTTCACCATGTCGCCGCTGCCGAGTTCGGGCCAGTGGCTACGCGCGGTACTAATCTTCCAACGCTCACCCGCAAGATCGTAAGGACCCTGACCCCGCCACAGTGCGAGCACATGGTCGATTGCCTCTTCGAACATCGCTCCGCGGTCGGCTTCAAGTAACCCAAGAGACTCGGCATCGGCCCGCGATACGCCCGGGCCGATGCCGAACAGAAAGCGCCCCTTCAGCATGGTGTCGACCATGGCTACGTTGGCAGCGATCACCGCCGGATGGCTGAATGGCAGGTTGTGGACACCTGTCCCAAGCTTGATGTCCTTGGTCTG
Organism: Sphingomonas sp.; assembly: GCA_965217805.1. Taxonomy (GTDB): domain Bacteria; phylum Pseudomonadota; class Alphaproteobacteria; order Sphingomonadales; family Sphingomonadaceae; genus Sphingomonas. The sequence goes on from CBDCJJ010000006.1 coordinate 313,063, forward strand.
GCCCGCCAGCCAAGCCACAAAGGTGAGCGAATTCGGCACCGTTTCCGTAGTGTCAAAAATGTGCTCGCCGCAGTAGGCCTCGCTATAGCCGAGCGCGTCCGCCAGCACGAAGATGTCCCGGTCCTCATGCAAGGTCGCGACGTAATCGCGCTCCTTCGGGTGGACGGGTTGTGTAAAGAAGCCGAGTTCCATCGTGATCTGCCTTGCTGCTTTGTTAAAGAGCCTTGATCGATCCGCCGTTCACGATCAGGGTCTGACCAGTCATGAAGGCAGCGTCATCGGACGTCAGGAACGATAGCGCTCCCACCAAATCCGAAGGAAGCGAGGTCCGTTTGATCGCCTGCGTTTTCGCGAGCATCTCGAATATGGGTACGTCTCCCGCCTCTTGCTCGGAGCGCGGCGTGCGCGTTAATCCGGGCGCAAGGCAATTCGCCGTCACTCCCTGATCCCCGAACTCGTTCGCAATCGCTCTGGTCAGCCCCACAACCCCCCCTTTGGAGGAGAAATAGGCGTAGAACCCTGCCGCTGTGAGCCCGATCATGTCCGACCCGACGTTAACTACCCGACCGTAGCCACGCTCCGCCATGCCGGGAACCAGCGCGCGGCAGACCAGGAATATCGCATCAATGTTCGTCGCCATGACACGACGCCAGCTTGCGAAACTGGTTTCGGCAAGCCCTTGATGCGATGCAATTCCTGCATTGTTGACGACGATGTCGCAACGACCGAACCGTTCGTTGATGGAGCTCGCCATGGAGGAGACCAGCGCCTCATCGCTAACGTCCATCTGAATAACCAGGACATCAGGCGCTCCTTGGCCTTTCAGATCATCGACGAGCCAATTCGTATCTTGGAGGTCGGCCACCACAATTGATGCGCCCTCAGAAGCAAGCCGCCTAGCATAGGCAAGACCAAGCCCCTGCGCAGCGCCGGTGACGAGCGCAACTTTTCCCTTTTTCGGTTGAAATGCTTGCACGGTGGTCACCTCAAGTGATTGGTTCAATAGCGGCCTGGTCTCAGGCAATGTAACCGACCTCCCGCCAATATTGCTCCGCAGCCGGATGGTATGGAACATTGATCGGCACGTCGGGCGCATCGGTGACCATACGCTTGAGCGGGAGGTCTTCCTGCTTGATCGGACCCCAGTTCCATGGGATGGAGTCTTTGCGGGCCTCCATGGCTTCGCAGAACTTACGGATCAGCAGCTCGGGCGCGTCGATCCGGGTAAAAATCGGCCAGCCGCTGAAATCGACGGTTTGAATGTCACGATCGAGCCAATTGTAGAATTTCTGCTCCAGCTTGGCCGGCGAGAAGCCCTGTTTGACGAGTTCGGCGAGCCGCGTGTCATCGATCTCAAGCAACCGCATGCCGACCTGTGGCAGCGCTCCGACCCAGATAATCACCCCCTCTTCAAAGATCGCCTCCAGCTCGCCGCTTGCCGCGCGGGCGAGCCGCGACTGGTGCCCACCCGGCGGCGTCTGTGGTGGCATCGGCTGGTCGTAGGAGATGGAGCCGCCCCAGGAGATGATGTCCTCATAGCAAAAGCCGTGCGCGCGAAGCACTAGCTCGACGGCCTGCGCCGTGCTCGCATCAAGTGAGCCACGCACCGAGAGGCGCAAGGGATAACGCTTCTCGCGAATGTCGTCGAGCGACGTCAGCCCGGTGTCCTCGCGTACCGCGAAGCCCAGCTGGTCATAGTGTGGCATGGTCGCGATCAGCGCGACTTCTTGTGGCTGGTCGAACATGCCGATGCCGCGATGCGCCATCGATAGGAGCACCGTCGGATTGAGGATCGAGATATTGAGCTCGCGCCGGAAGACCTTCCCAACGGAACTCGGATGATTGGCACCATAGAGGCGGAATCGTCCGATCTCGTCGCCCTGGCTTCCCAGCTCGATCGTCGCCTCACGATACGGCCAGTCCCAATCGGTCATCATGTGCGACACCGTCTCCAGCATGAGCTTCGAGCGGATGTTCAAAGGATCGATCGGACCGACGCCGGGCGGGATGATTGACGGGACTCCGCCTTCTTTCAAGGGCACGGGGGGAGCCTGATACGCCATCTTCGTTCCTTCAGATTGTTTTTGCCACAATGCGGCTCGATCGTTCGCGGGTTGTTTACGGTCGCCTCAGCTTACCAGTTCCGACGCCCGAGACTGTTCGGCCTGCCCCGGCCGCTCGCTTTCGATCAGCTTGGCAAGCTTGCGACGTGCCCGCACGCCACCTTCGTCAATGCGCAACAAGAGCGGATCCATTTGCCAGAAATTGCGGTCGCCCATGACCGCTTGCTGGGCTGCGATCATCGGCTTGTCCTCGTTCGTGAACGCAGCGGTGAGTGCCGCTCCCAAACGCGCGTTGAGCGTGGCGTCCTCGATCAGGAAATTGCGGGTCTGAGCGAAGAAGTAATGGGTGGTATGTTCGGTCTCGGGGGTCATGATGTGCGCACTGATCATCTGCCCCGCGCGATCGCGCGGCGTACCGGTCGGGCCTGTCGTCGCATCGAGAGTCATGATCGACGGTGCCGACCAGTCGACGCTCATCCAGGTGTCGACCCGGTCGTCGTCGCCCATATGAAACATCGCCTTTTCAACCGGCGACGGAACCTCGTTCGAAAAATCATATTGAACGACGATGCGATCGTCGTTCTCGTCGATTTTCGCTTTGGTGCGGGTCAGAGCGCCGCTTCCGAGCGTCGCTTCGTGCAGATAATCGGCATGCGTGAGGTCCAGGATGTTATCGGTGAAAAGCTGGTAATTCCCCTCCCCGCATAGATAGCCGGTGCTGAATGCGGTATCGGGACACTCCGCCAGAAAATCGAGGCGGCGGAGAAGCGCCGGTGAAGCCGCGTCGGGATCACCCATCCAGATCCACAGGGCGCGGTAGGCTTCCAGCATCGGATAGTGACGTACTGTCATGTTGCCGAGCACCGGACCGTGGGGGTTGCGGACGCATCGACCCTCGCCGTTGAACGCCAAACCATGATAACCGCAGACCAGCGCACCCTCGACGACCTTGCCCCGGCTCAGCGGCGCAAAGCGATGCGGGCACTGGTCCCTTACCGCCCGCACCACACCTTCGGAATCGCGGAAAATTACTATTGGCTCTTCGAGGAAGATGCGTGCGAGTAGCGCACCCTCTTCGATCTCCTCGCCCCACCCCGCCATATACCAGCAATTGCGCAAGTACGTCATCGCCATCTCCGCTTAAGCGCACGTGATCGTGCCGCAGCAAACCCTTGCAGCGCCCGGACGCTTAGTGCCGTTTCTACCTATCGATCTACACCGGTTCACGGCTCAATCCAATAGGTAAATGATTTTATGGCCCACCGTTCATCTTTGATCGCGTCCCATATCGACGTCGATGACGATCTTGCCTACATGCTTGCCAGAATCGAGCAGCGCGTGGGCGGCCCGGATTTCGGTAAAGTCGAACACATGCTCTATTGGCATTTTGATTTTTCCCGATCCGCCAAGATCGACGACAAGTTTTTGTTCAGCATAAAGCGATCCGCGCGACGTGACGACACGCAGTTCCTTCCCAAGCGCGACCAGCCCTGGAATGGCAACGGTGCCGTCCCAAGCTTCTCCTTGCCAAGCGAGCATGACGATGCGGGCCTGGAAACCGGTGATGGCGAGCGCGAGATCCATCATCTCCTGCCCCCCATAATTGTCGAGGACCACGTCCACGCCGCCAAAAGGCGGCGATCCAGCAACCGCTTTTACGCGGTCAATGCCATCTGGTTGAGTATAATCGACGACGTAGTCCGCGCCAGCTTCCAGCAGCTGCTCAGCTTTACCCGGCGAACGTGAGAGGGCAATGACGGTGCGGGCACCCTTAAGCCGGGCCAACTGCATCGCGGCGATACCCATGGCGCTCGACGCTGCGGTCACCGCGACGATGGATCCTAGCCCGACTCCGCCGGCGGTCACTCCGTGCAGCGCATTGCCATAGGCCCAGGGAATCGTCACAGCTTCGATGTCTGATAGCTCATGCGGCGTCTTCAGCAGCCAGGCAGCGGGCAAGGCGACGTATTCGGCATAGGTGCCGGGCGCTGCATGACCGGGATAGTCGATGCGCGTGCACAGATTGCCCTTGCCGCGCATGCAGAAGTCGCATTCACCGCAACTTGGGGCACTCGTCAGCACAACCCGATCGCCGACGACGAGGCTGTGAACCTCAAGCCCTGCAGCGACGACCACGCCGGCCATCTCGCGGCCTGGCTGGATCGGCAATTCGATAGGACTGCGACCTGGAAGCTGCGGCGCGCGTCCCTGCCGCACGCGAGCATCCCAGCCGTTCACCGCTATGGCGCACACGCGTAGGAGAACATCCTTGGGACCGTATTGAGGGACCGGCACGCGGTCGGCCTGCAGCACTTCCGGCCCGCCATAACGGTGTAGCCGAAAAGCGCTCATCTGGGCCGGAATAACCGGTGCGGCCTGTAGGCTTGGATTCGTTGAGGCCGCCATTTCAATGTGCTCCGCTCGAACGGTAATTTCGGGTGAATGGCCATGGATACGCCAACAAACGATTGCTCACTGTCTCGAGCGAAAGAAGCAGATCAGCAGAAGCGAACCAGCGCGGCGGCACCGCTGCGCGAATGATGCTGATAGCGCGCCTTCTTCTCCATCCGCTAGATCGGCGCTCGCGCATCAAGAGGAGACCTGTCCAGTCATCGCCGTGATTGGTGCGTCCCAGCTTTCAGCGCCGAGGGCGGCGTTGACAGCGGGCATGACCCGTTCGGCCATCAGTTCCATTGATCGGCGGCTGAGCGCGGGATCGCTCCAGTTCTTGCCGGCATACACCAGTGTCCCGAATGGACCCGTCGTCTCGCGCAGCGCCAGAACCTGCTCGACGACCTCGTCGACCGTCCCTGCGATGACGCAAGCGTCGAGCGCATAATCGAGCGTCACCGCCTGATCGGAAATGGCAGGATCGGCCTTGAACATGTCAAGGAGATTAGCGCGCCGAAACTTCTGATGAAACTCGTCGAAATGATGTCGATAGGGGCTTTGCGGATCCTTGTTGGCGTAGCGGCGGGCGCGGTCGCCGTCCTCGGCGACGAAGATCGAGCGCACGATCCGCCACTGGCGTCGGTCGGCCGCGCGCCCAGCGGCCGCGCAGCCGACCGCATAGTTCGACCATTGCTCGGGTAGCCGGCTCGCCGGCAGAGTATCCGATGAAAGCATGGACCAGCCGCGCTCGCCGAAGATTGCGAGACGCTTCGATCGAGCATCCCCCGATCCGAACAGGATCGGCGGGTGCGGCTGCTGTAGCGGCTTGGGCACGATTCCCAGTCCAAGCTCCGGCCAAAGAGTCTCTAGAATCGTGATGTCCCAGAACGCACCCTTGAGTTCGTAGGGCGGCTCGCCACTCCACAAGTCCAGCACATGAGCGATCGCCTCGTCGAACATCGCTCGACGGTCCTTGCCGAGCAAGCCAAGCGCTTCCGCGTCGGTCGGGGTGACCCCTGCTCCGATCCCGAACAGAAATCTGCCCTTCAGCAAGTGGTCGACCCATGCGACGTTGGACGCAATCACTAGTGGATGGCTGAACGGCAAATTGTGCATGCCGGTGCCAAGTTTGATCGTTTTGGTCGTGTCGGCGAGCGAGGCAATGAACAGCAGAGCGTTGGGCACATTCTCCCGTGCCGCCGACATATGCTCGCCCATAAACCCTTCGATGTAGCCAAGGCGATCCGCCAGGCGGAAGATCATGCGATCCTCCTCGAGCGTGTCCGCCATGGCGCGTCCCGGCAGGTGATTGGGCTGCGTAAAAAGACCTAATTCCATCGGTGACTGTTCCGATCTCCTGAGTCAGTGGCCCCTGGGCATAGTCCGAGTGTCGAGTAAGGCGCTTTGTTAAAAACGGTATCCAAGCCGAACACCATAAGTGCGAGGCGGCGCAAAGGCGCCGCTCAGCAGCGTGCCGGCGAAGCCTGACGAGTTGAGCTTTGAGATTGTGCGGGTCGTGCGGTTCGTGACATTACGAACGAAAAGCTGGGCGCGAAAGCCGCTCTGATCCTCATAGGTCAGGAACGCATTCCCCTTTGCGAACGAACCCTGCGATGCAGCGATGATATTGGTGGGATCAAAGTAAAAGCGTGATGAATATTCCACCTCACCACGCAAGTTCAGAGCCCCGCTGCCTAGGTCCGCCTTGTAGGTCGCACCTAGATGGCCCTGCCAGTCCGGCGCATTGCTCAGCCGCTTACCCGTGAAATCGGTCGCTACCGCTGGAAAGACGCTGTTGTCCGGTCCGATATAAGTTCCATAACGCGCATGCTGATAGCTGCCATTTGCGTCGAGGGTGAAAGCCGGACTGATCAAAGCGGTTATCTCAGCTTCACCGCCGTAGATCTTTGCCGTAGCGGCATTTACCGTTATGAGAGTCAGGCCCGCCAATTGCTGAACCTGAAGATCGGCGTACTTGTAATAGAATCCCGACAGGTTAAATCTTAGCTTGCCGCCAGCCAATGTTGTCTTGATGCCGCCCTCATAATCGGTCAACTTCTCCGGGCTGAACCCGGCCGCAGCGAGGGTGTTGTCCGCTGCTGCGGCAAAGCCGCCCGATTTAAACCCTTGTGCGTAAGTTGCGTAGAACAACGTGCGCGAATCCAGCTGGTACTGAATGCCAAACTTCGGGGTGGTCGCGTTAAAGGTCCGCGCTGGCAGCTTAGTCGCGGAGATCAGCGGATCGCTTTCGAAGTCGCCCCGGTAGGCAGTTTGCACATCGACCAAGAACTGATTGAACAACTGCTTGCGCTCGCTGCTATAGCGGATGCCAGCCGTCAACGAGAGTTGATCAGTCACGTTGACCGTTGCCTCCGCGAACCCCGCCCCAGCCTTCACCTCCTGGCGGCCTCCGGTCTCGAACCCACGCGTATATCCGAACGGTACCCCGAAAAGGCCGTTGTCGATGATGATGACGCCGGGATCGGACCGATCGGTTTCTCTAAAATAATAGCCGCCAATCGTCACATGCACAGTTGAAATGTCGAAATGCGCTTGCAGTTCTTGGCTGAACTGATGCGCGGGCTCGCCAGAGATATAGGTCAAGCCTGGATCGCCACCCGAAATATTAACGCGGCTGAGCGATTTCTGCTTTCGGTAGCCGGTGATCGACTTCAGGCTGAACGGACCATGGTTCCATTCAACAATGCCGGTCGCCGATGAGGTGCGCAAACGAAAGATCGGATCGAGCTGAGTGGCCAGATCGCGTTCCTTGGCCGGCACGACACCGCCGAGCAGTTGAAAGCTCGGCAGCGGTGCATTGGGACGAGGAGTGCCAAAATAGTACAGACCACCGCTATTATCGTTTTCATTAAAGTACTCACCGATCACCGTCGCCGTCAGCATGCTGGTCGGCTTCAGGACGATCGTGCCTCGGACACCTTCCGAAGCATTATCGTCGACGAAGCTCCCGGTCTTGATGTTGCGCCCATAGCCCTGGCGTCTTTCCCTGAATCCGGCGATACGCGCCAGGACCGTGTCGCCGACGATGGCGCCGCCGACCGCCCCTTCGGTGCGGATGTCCTGATAATTACCGAACGTCACGCTGGCATAGCCTGACCGCTGCGCGGTAGGGCGGACCGTAGTCATATTGATCGCCCCCGCCGTCGCGTTGCGGCCGTACAGCGTTCCCTGCGGCCCGCGCAGCACTTCCAAGTCGGCGATGTCGTACAGCCCCGCCAGAAACGCAATCGGGCGTGATACATAAACCTCGTTGATGTTGAGCGCAACCGCGCTTTCCGCCAACGGAGTGAAGTTATTGATGCCAATCCCGCGAATGGCGACATTCGGGTAACCACCGGAATTGCCTATCTTAAGCGCTGGAACGCGTCCGACCACGTCCTCCAGGGTTCGCACCTGCACCCGCTGCAGCGCTTCCCCGTCCAACGCCGTGATTGCAAGCGGCGTACGTTGCAAGCTGGTTGAGCGTTTCTGCGCAGTTACAATAATGTCAGCGAGCTGGCCGTCGGTGGATGAGGATTGCGTCAGTTGGGTAGCCTGTGGTTTGTCAGCCGCCGAGTCTTGACTTTGCGAAGCTATGATTTGGTCCTGCGGCGCCGCCTCCTGGCTCAGCGGTCTCGAGGTGGGACTCTGGGGCGCTGAAGGCTGGCCTCGTTGAGCTGGCACCCGACCTATTGCTGAGGTCTGAGCGTGAGCCATGGTCGTTAGGCTGACAATCGACACACTCACCTCCAACGCGATGCGTAGCGGTTGCCTCCCAGCTTGCTTGACACTCATATCCCCTCCTATCCCTGCCACCGCTGTCCGATGAGCTAGGTTAACTTACGGGCTTTTAGCTCCTGGTCAAACAGAATCTGCCACAATGGCCCACCGTTCACCTGCGACTATTTTATTGCCCTTTTGCCTTTCAGCTAGCTGACGCGGGTCATTGCCGGCACCGCGTCAAACAGCTCCGCCTCGCGAATTTTGCGGCTTCGCAAACGAGGGCGGCGCTTTGCGCGACATCATCTGAATGTGTGCCGTCGCAGGCCCGCGGATAGACTGATACCGGTCCAAAGCCGAAGCGAGATCATCCCACTGCAACCCTTCGAGAGCCGCCGCTAACGCGCCGGCATCCTGCATCGCCTGGTTCGCACCTTGCCCGTTCATTGGCGACATCGGATGCGCCGCATCTCCCAATAACACGATATGTCGGCCCGCCCACTGCGCTATCGGTTCCTTATCATAAAGCGCGTGGGTGGTGATCGGGACGGTTCTGCCCTCGATGAGGCTCGTGATCGTCGGATGGAAGTCGGTGAACAGCGCCAGGAGATCGTCGGCTGGCATTGATCCCCAAAGTGCCGGCGCTGTGTCCGCTGGGATGGCGGCGTTGATCGTGACCTCCGATCCGCCACGGATCGGTAACATGATGATGCGCCGATCGACCTCGCCGAGGTCGCCGGCCTGCCAAACGCGGATACGGTCATTGGGCAGGTCTGGTGACAGCAATGATGCGGGCGCGATGAAACGGTTCGTGACCTGCTTCAGGTAGGTCATCGGCGTCGCGTCGATCAGCGTGCGCACCACCGAGCGAAGGCCGTCCGCGCCAATCAGCAGCCGCGCGCGGACGCCGCGCCCATTCTCGAACAGCGCCTCGGCATAGTCATCTTTGTCGCGGATCTGAGCAAGCCGGTGTCCGAGATGGATGCGGTCCGAAGCGGTCCGCGAGACCAGAGCTGTATGGACATCGGCACGATGCGCGCAGTGCGTCTCCCCGCCCTCCATCCCCGCTGGAGCCGTATGCAAAACGACACCCGTCTTGAGGAGAATTTCCAAGTTTTCGACGCGCGCGAGCTTTGGTTTGAGCTCATCGAGCACGCCCCATTGAGCGAGAAGCGCTCGGCTCGGCTCGCGCACGACGATGCCGCCGCCAACCTCCTTGAGTTCGGACGCCTGCTCGAAGACGTGAACATCGAGCCCGGCTTGACGCAGCGCTAGCGCCGCCGCAGCGCCGCCGATACCGCCGCCGATGATGGCGATGTCGACCAGATCGAAGTCCATAGCGCTCTCTACCATAATGTGTTTCCCGGAAAGATTCGGCATTAGTTGCCAAAGATCGTCAGTACGAAGTTCAACGTGAACGACGCCTCACCATTCGCTGCAGTCTGACAGCCGCGGCGCTCGAGTCAAACCGGGAAGTCGTCAGGCCGTCATCTGAGCAGCGATACGGGTCCGTCGAGCCTACCTCTCACGATCTCGCCGCGCCGAGGGCCGCAACAAACATTGCGACGCACCAGCATCATTCGGAGGATCACCATGGATGGCTGTGCCGGAACCCCTCACAGTTCGGCAACCCGTCGCCTGTCGCTGCTGGTAGCCGCTGTAGGTGCCGGGTCCTAACCGCCTTTCCAAGCGCAGACAGATGTTTGGCGAGCAAAAGCGGCGCGCCCTTCGAAATGGCATGGCTTGTTAGTCGCGTTCCGCTTTGCTGAGCCTAGTTGTGGCCTGCGCCGCCGGATTTGTTTCGTCCCAGCCGGTGATCACCATCGTCGTCCGATCATTTGCGACGGCGTAGACGCTCCAGGTCGTCCGTTCGCTCTTAATGATTGTCTTTCGGACGAGCAGATGCGGATCGATCCACCAGGATGTCGTGGTGGCATCCTCCGCATCTTGGTGCGGCTGCCCGTCCGACCGATGATGAATTAACGCAACGGCAGGAGCGAGTGGGTCGACAAAACGCCGTTCGGTCAGCCCGCCCGCCTCGAGCGCGAAGTGAACTTCGCTCTGCAGATCTAAAGGATTCTCCACCTCTTCATGCCACCGACCGCTGAAAAGGCTTTCAACGATATGGTCGGTGCCAGAGGTTTGGGCCGAGCGGCCGCAGCTGCCGCCTCGCAGGACATTTGCAATTCCGTGCCTGTTGAACACGCAGAGGTCTCGAGCGGCTGGCTCGGCATCCGGCCAGGTCGCGACGGCAAGCAGAGTGCCATTCGTCGATGCCGCACAGATCATCCATTCCCGTCGCTCCGGCGGAGCGACGTTATCAAGCACCAGTCTGACAACGAACCGCGCGTCAAGCCGCCAATGCTGCACTAGCTCGCCCAGATAGGCTGGGCCTTGCGGATCCGCCCAGGGCCGACCGTCCAACGTCGAAAAGAAGTCGATCGACGCTGCGTCGGGACTCTCCGGATCCCTGTCGGCAAATTGCTGAAATCGAACGCCCTGTCCCTCGGGCGTGAACCGCCACCTGCCGAGCGTGCGCCGCATCGGTGGAAGTGCGCCGTAGCGCATTGGGGCCGCAACGCCGCGGGCCCGTTCGGGCCGGCTGCGACCCAGATCCACCAGCCAAATCCCCATCATGGGGTCATCGGGATTGACGTAAGGATCGACCCCCGACACCGGCTCTGTCACAAGCCCGCTTGCGGCTTCACCGACCGATTGCATGAGCGATCTCTCGTCTAGGCGTATGGAACTCACTGCTTTTCCACCCTGCTGAACACCTGAATGTCGCGATTCGACGGCGTGGCCTCGTCCCATGATGTGACGGCCATCGTGCCTCCATCGCCTGACCACGCGTAGATCGCCCACTCGCTGGTCACACCGTGCAGGCGCAGCCGCCGAATCATCAACTCGGGGCCGAGCCTCCAATTCGTGACGGTCTGTTCCGACTCCGACTGCTGCGCAGCGGGATAGTCGACGCCGTCACAGCGAAAGAAGAGAAATCGGGAGGGAAATGTGTCGCCGGAAGAACCGATGTGCCGCTCGCGAAACCCATCGCCGTCCCGCTCGAAACTCAAGTCCGAGTGAATGGATCCACCTTGCGGCTCCATAGCGTCCTGGCCGCGGCGCAGGAACGATGACTTGTTCACGTCGAATGTCCAAGTGGCCAACATTGGATCGCCTTTTTCGACGAGGACAGAACCCTCAGACGCTACTCCGCACGTTGGCGCGTCAGTCCCGCGCGAGTCGTAGATAGGTCCGAGATGCTTGGTGAACACCTGAAGATTATGACGATCGGGATCGGTCGAGTCCCAGCTTGTGCAAGCAAAGGTACGTCCGTCCGTCGACGGTGCCCATACCGCCCATTCCCAGCGCTCATAAATGGGGCTTGTGTTATCGAGAACCAACCGGACGATGCAGCGCGGATCGAGCCGCCACACCTGCGCAAGCTGCCCCGGCAACAAGGTGGAATGCGGATCGGCCCAGGGCACGCCGTCCCACGTCGCGAAATACTGCATCATTGGCGCAGGCGTCGAGTCCGGTCCGTTGCCGAAGAAATAGAACGTCCGCACTCCCTCGCCTTCCGGCACGTATGTCCATTTGCCGACACCGATACCGCCTGCGCCCGACGTCGGGCGAACGCCGTTGCGGCGGAGCGGCGTCCAGCCTTCGGGATCGGGCGGCACTGGCGACGGTCGATCATAATAGCACCGCGACGGATCGATCCACCATTCCCCAATGATGGGATCCGACCAAGACACCCGAGGGTCGACGCCGGGGACCCCAGTGACGAGCTCCGTTCCGGGCCGGGAGTTGAGCACGGATGGAAAAGAGGTCAAGGCTTCATCTCCGCTCGATCCATTATCAGCTCGGTGTCCACACGCGCGAATCTGCGCCGTGGTTCATCAGTCATTCTATTGTCTCCGAAGCGTTTGATGTCTACCCCCGCGAGAACCGGAGAAACGATGGAGGGAGCGCAATGGAAGACCGTGTCGAGATCGAGTCCGCGGACAATGCCCCGGTGGCGGCGATCGCTACCGGCCAGCTCCGCGGCTACCGGGATCGAGGCGTCAGTGTCTTCAAGGGCATCCCCTACGGTGCGCCGACGGGCGGCGCCAACCGCTGGATGCCACCCGCCGAGCCCGCCGCGTGGAGCGGCGTGCGAGATGCAACCGAGCTAGGGCCGATGTGTCCGCAGATGTTCGGCGCTCCGTTGGCGGAAGAGACAGCGGTCCTCCAACAGGGTCCAATGAGCGAAGATTGCCTCAACCTCAACGTCTGGACGTCCAGTCTCGACTCCGGTCGGCGCCCCGTCATGGTTTGGTTTCATGGGGGCGGGTTTGCGATTGGGTCAGGTGGTACGTCAACAAACGACGGGGTCAATCTTGCGCGCAAGAACGATGTGGTGCTCGTTACGATCAACCATCGCCTAAATCTGTTCGGCTTTCTCAATCTTGCTGAGCTCGCCGGTCCGGCTTACGCCCGGTCCGCGAACGTTGGCATGCTGGACTGTGTTGCCGCGCTGGAATGGGTCCGCGACAACATCAGCACGTTCGGCGGCGATTCCAGCAATGTCACAATCTTTGGCCAATCGGGCGGTGGCATGAAGGTGATGAACCTGATGGCTATGCCGGCGGCGGCCGGTCTTTTTCACCGTGCGATCACGCAGAGCGGATTTGCAATTCGAGCCAATGCTCCTGAGCAGGCAACTGAGATCGCGCGACTGGTTCTGAACACGCTCGAACTGAAACCCGATCAGATCGCCGAGCTTCAGGCGCTTCCGGCCGATCGGTTCGTCGCCGTGCTTGAGGCCCGTCCCGAGCTGACCTTTGCGCTGGGGCCGGTCGTCGACGGCGACACTCTGCCCGCCGGTCCATTCGATCCGTCTGCGCCCGCGCTTTCAGCTGACGTACCGATCTTGCTGGGCAGCACCGAAACCGAAATCGTGTTCCTGCCCTTTGCGCCCTTGGACCCGATCGACGATGTCACGCTGTTTGCCAGCCTCAAGCAATATACCGCGCTTGACGATGCGAGTCTCGCCAAGCTCATCGAGGTCTATCGCACGGAGTATCCGGACCACGACAACACGTATCTGTACCAAGTGCTCGCCAGCGACTGGCTGCTCGGTGCGGATGCGGCGCTTGCGGCGGAGCGCAAGTGGGCGCTCGGCAACGCGCCCGCATGGCTCTACTATTTTAATAAACATACCAATGCTCGCGGCGGTAAGCTGCGATCGCCGCACACATTGGAAATTCCATATGTGTTCGATACCGTCGACCGCCATCCGCCGATCCTCGGCACGGCCACAGAGGCGGATCAGACACTGGCAGACACCCTCAGTCGTACGTGGGCTACATTCGCCCGCTCTGGCAACCCCAACAACGAAGCGATCCCCGTCTGGGCCCCGTACCATCCGCGAACGCGGCCCGTGTTGATGATCGGCGAAGAGCTCACGACAGCCGCGGACCCCCATCGCGCCACGCGCGTGGCGGTGGCTCAGTTGAAGGCTCAAAACTCGCAGTCGCTCGCGAGTCTCGCAACAGGCGACGCGGCGGACCCTCCGATCGCCACACCGTGAATGTTCGAACATCGACTTCTTCACGCCACTTTCAAGCTGGTTGCCCAAGATCGTCCCCGACCGAAGCTGCGCAGCGGCTCGCGACCGGACGGTCGACTGTCCATCCGAGATAACGTGACACAATAAGGCGCGAAGCAAAGGCCCAAAAACGGCACGGCCCTTGGGAATTCGGTGCTTCAAGCGGATTCGGTGCGTCTCGAGTTAGCAATTTCGAAGGGCACGCTCCACCGGCCAACGACGTTCGTTGGCGTGCTTGTCACATGATACGATAAGGTATATTATCGTATGCTACACGGATGTTCTGCTTCACGCTCGGAGTTGGAATCCCTGTTGAGGAGGCAATTACGATGCTGGCGGCGAAAATCATTCCTGGAGAAGATGGCGAAATTCTGCAGTTTGGACCGACGAGAATACACATTCTGGAAGACGGCTCTGGTACGGAAAACCGCATAAGCGCGATTTCATCGACGATGGCCCCGCAAACCAAGGGGCCGCCGCCCCACATTCACCTGATGCACGACGAATGTTTTCTCGTTACCGATGGCACTCTGCGTTTCATCATAGGCGACGAGCAAAGGGACGCAAAAGTCGGAGATTACGTAGTCGTGCCGGTGGGTGCGCCGCATACTTTCGTTAACGCGAGCGACCATCCGGTGACGTTCTTTACGACATTTACATCCGCCTTTTACATCGAGTCCTTTCGGGAACTGGCTAAGCTTGCTGCGGAGGGAAACTGGAATAAGCAGACTGAGGCGGATGTTCTGCATAAATATGCGACGATACTGATCTAGGTAGCGATCGCTTACCCCTTTGATATCCTGGCTCACTCTCGTCCGTGAGCCAGGATCGAACGGTCAAGGTCTCTCTAATGACAAATCTGCTGAACGGAACTCTATGGGCGGCGCAAGTCGGCCTGTGCTCGGTCTTCATGTTCGCCGGCGCCATGAAACTGACGAAGACGCCTCAGGGCTTGGCTGATATGGGATGGGCTTGGGCCGAAGCCATCCCACCGCGGTTCACTCGATTGGTTGGCATTTTAGAGTTGCTCGGCGCGATCGGCATTGTGTTGCCTGCGCTCACGCACATCAAACCCTTTCTAGTGCCGCTCGCCGCGATCGGGTTCGTCGTGCTACAGGTTTCAGCAATCGTCCTGCACGCGAGTCGCGGAGAGGCATCCAAAACGCTGTGGTTCAATCTTCTGCTTCTCTCAGCGTCCTTATTTACGGCATGGGGACGCTGGTGACTGATTGTTGAACCAGGAGCACGGAATCTGCCAGAGAGGCTCGGATCGCGGCTACGGACTCGTAACTTCCCGATAAGCCAAACGATGGGCATGTTCGCGCTGCCGAACTTAGAGATTCTTTTGGCGTGGGATCAGCGCTTGTTCTCAACCAGATCAATGCAACGCGGATCTCAATGCCGGTCTATCGCGACTATTTGAACTTTATACGGCCCAGCGGGTCTACACCTAGCGAGATGTAAAGTTCACCGCCCGCGAAACACGGGACGACGTTTTTCCGAAAATGCCTTGACTGCTTCGCGATGATCCTCGCTTGCGTCGGCGGCGGCGATTTGCCGACAGAGTTCAGTGCTTCGCGCCTCGACAGTACCATTCGCCAGCGCTTCCAGAATGGACTTGATGCCGCTGACCGCCAATGGTGCTCCGCTCGCCAGGACCGCCGCAAGATCGTTTGCCGCAGCTAACGCGTTTCCTTCCACCAGCTCGTCAAGCAATCCCATAGAAAGCGCGCTCTCTGCATTGAATCGTTGGCCGGTCATTAGCAGGCGTTTGGCGCCCACCAGGCCGACAAGCTGGTAGAGTCGTGCGCACTTCGCAACATTATAGACCAGGCCCATTTTAACTGCAGATACAGAGAAGTTGGCTGTTAGGTCCGCGACGCGAAAGTCGGTACTCGCGGCAAGCGCAACCCCTCCGGCGAAGCAGACGCCCGATATCACTGCAATCGTCGGTTTCGAAGAGGCGGTAATCGCTGCAAGAGCGCCGTCGACAGACCCCTCATAAAGCGACACCTGATCCGGCGTCGAACGCACCTGCGGAAACTCGGCGATGTCGGCGCCCGCCGAAAAGCACTGGTCTCCGCCCGTCAGAATGACGACCCGCACGTCAGGATCGGCGTCAATCTCACGGAAGAGATTGCGAAGGTGGCGCCACATGCCCAGCGTGATTGCATTCTTCTTGGCGGCGCGGTCGAGATCGATCGTCAGCACGCCATTGGCGAGTGTGCGCTTGATCGGGACGTGGTGACCGGTTTCGGCGGCGTTGCGATTGGGATCAGTCACGCAGGCCACCGTATGATGCCCAGGAAGCGCCTACCAACCATCCGGCATCGACCGGCAGGTTGACGCCCGTAATCGCGCTCGACATCGGCGAACATAGAAACAGCACTCCATCGGCAATCTCCTCGACGTCGACGAGGCGTCTGAGCGCGGAATGTCGGCACATCAATTCCGGGTCCGTCACATGTTCTTCAAATCCGCGCACCACGCCCGGGGTCGGTACTGTTCCCGGCGACAAAGCATTCACCCGCACGCCGCCCCCCCCCCATTCGGCAGCGAGACATTCAACCTGGCTGATCAGCGCCGCCTTTGCAGGCGCGTAGGCATGAAGCGGTGTGGAACGCATTCCGGCAACCGACGCGATCGTTACAATCGCCCCCTTTTCCCGCTGCGTCATTCGAAGCCCCACCGCTCGCGTAACTAGGTAGGTGCCGCGCAAATGCACGCCGACAATCCTGTCCCAGACGCTCTGCGCCAGTTCGTTCGGCGGTACCGTGTTCTGTAAGTTGCCAGCGCAATTGACCAGGACACCCAGCGGTCCGATATCCCGTTCGATCTGGTCGACCACCCTATCGACTATCGCATCATCGGAAATGTCCAGCTCGTACGCCTTGGCGCCGATTTCGTCTGCCGCTGCGCGCGCGAGGTCGATTCGTCGATCAGCGATCGCGACTTGCGCGCCGGCTTCAGCAAGTTTGCGGGCGGAGGCAAAGCCGATGCCGCGCGCACCGCCGGTGACCAGCGCCGACGTACCCGACAGATCAATCGTCATACACGCTTCCTTCGCTCACATTGGATTGCGCTGTTCACATGCCGCTGGGGTCGCCCGTGCATCGGCATCAATGGAAAACCCAAGCATCGCGACTCAAGCTTCTCTCCGTCGGCTGAAATTCAGTAACGAAGTCGGCGCCGCCCTTGGCGATACGAACGTTGACGTCCGGTCCCGTCAGTCGGACGTCAACGACCGCGTCACCGTGCACCAGAGACTCGACCACCTGCGCCGCTATGTCCTCCCGGTTGCAAAGAAGCCCAAGCGCAAACATTCCAATGATCAGTTTGAGATGTTCTTCATTCTGTGAGTACCGCGCATCACCAGCGAGCCGCTCCTCCTCGATTTCCGCGTGCAGACGACAGATATTCTCTCGAAGCAGAGCAAGTAACTCAAGTTCGGGCAAAGCGTGTTGCATCCTGATCGCGTGCGCAATGGCTGCACTTCCTTGCGTTGAGGGCACGAGTATCGAAAAGCTCGCTCCCTCGCACGCGATCGTCACGAGCGTTCCCGCGTCGGCGCTAAGTTGATGCAGCTCTGCTTTCTTCATGATGTCCTCGAAAGGGTCCAAAGCATCAGAGTTGCGGCGATCACCTCGTAGGGTCGCCATTGAGGCCGTACACTCATAACGTAAGCTCGAAGCTGAGCAGGCCGATGACGATCAGCGCCGGAACCGCGTGGACATATTCACGGTGGCGGACGAGTGTCGCAACTGCAGCAAGCATAGTCACAAGACCCAGTGCAGCACCGAGCGGCCGAGTTATTGAAACGACAAGGAGAATGGCGGTAGCGAGCTCGACCACGCCAGTCACCAAATTGAACCACGAAGGATATCCCCATCGCCTGAAATCGTTGACGACCGACTTAGGTCCGACAAGATTTACCGCGCCACCGAAGATGAAAAATATTGTCAAAAGGCCGAGGACGACCCATTCTAGCAAGCTACTCGGCATATCCTGATGAACTCCCACTAGAGCCGAGATCCTATGTCGATCAGGGCAAAAGTGACCGGCAGGTTCGTCCTCCCTTCGGCAACGGGACTACTTGAACCGTGGCCACACCTTACCCATGAATCGATCGAGTTGATCCAGCTGCTGGTCGCGCGATGTGTCGGGCGCCACCCAATATTCCCAGATCAGCCATTCAACGTTGCCGTCATCGGAATAGCAGCCTTGCAGCCCCTCCAACTGGCGGCTGACATCGTCGGGCGTACCGCAGATCAGTTGCCCTTGATCGAGCATGCGCTGAGCGCATTCGCGGTCGCTCGCGAACGTGACCATCTTGTTGGGATCGTCCGACGGGATGCGGCTTTGCTCATTGATGCCCCAAAGGCTGAAATAGTTGTTGAACCAGTATCCGCCCGTCTGCACCGCCAGTTCGAAGGCTTCCTCGAACGTATCCCCAATGTATATCTTGCGTAAGGGAGCAATGCCTTGTCCGAGCTGCCTATCCTTTCCGACTTTGGCCGCTTCGGATTGATAATCCTCGCACGCCTTGCGAAAGCGCTCGGGCGCACCGTCGTATATGATGGTGGTGAATTGCTGCTGCGCGACCTGCACGAATGTCGCCCATGAATGAGTGTACGGGATCCAGATGTCCGGTATCTTCAACGGCTTTGGTACAACGCCTATTCTATGGACGGTTCCCTCATCGTCGACCTCGCCCTCGCCGCCGAAATCGCGGGTCCACGTTGCCACGGGCCAATTGGGAATGCCCGTCGCGGGATAGGGTGCCTGATAGTGCTTGCCGTTGTGATTAAAGGTATCCTCGGTCCAGGCCTTCATGACCACGTCAAGATACTCATTGAAAATCTCGCGATTGAGGGCGTCGGCCTCGCGATCCATGGGCCCCGAGCCGATGCGTTCTCGTTGCATCAGCGTTTGCATCCAGCGGGTCACGTAACCGCGGGCGAAGCAAACCCCTGCAAGCCGATCGGGAAACATATTGTCGAAGAATGCGACGTTTTCTGCCGAACGGATCGGATCATTGGCCGGCAGCACAATCGACAGAGGAATAAATTTGAGGCGATCGGTTAAAGCCGCAAGTTTGGAGTACCAAAGCAGGCTGTTCGGAATCGACTCGTTACCTTCGGTGTGGAAGTGATGTTCCGTAACGCCGAAGGCATCGACTCCCGTCGTGTCGCAAGCCCGGGCGAGCATCTCCAGGTCCGAGAGCGTTTTTTGATACGTCTCGACATCGCGACCGATCGGGCGCTTGGCACGACGCTCCTCCGGGCTGACACGCGCGCCGGTCGGCGGGAGCACAACTAATTTCATCGACATTGTCCCTTCATGAGCGCGCCTCGAACCGGCGCGGCCGGGCGATCTTGCAGTTCAGCCGTGCGGCGCGGCCTTCGAAGCCCGGCACCGACCCGCGCAGCAATAATGGCTGGGGAATCATCTTTCGTAAAGAGGCGCATTCGCCTATGCCCGCGTCGTGACGTCAGCTCGGCGTTCGCCAATGAGGTCATCGAGCGTCGAAGCCATAGCCGTCGTCCACAATTCTCTATGAACGGTGGGCCATTGATCGCGGTGTGCCGATTTGCTAATATGACGAAGGATCGGCCATTGCTGCCGGTCGACAGGAGAGATACCGTTGACAACCGACTCCCCCACCGCATGGGAAAGCCGAGCCTGGGAGGCAATGCAACCCGAGCGGCAAGAGCTGTGGGAGAAGCAGTGGGCGTACCTATGGAAGATGTCGGATTTCTACCAGGCTAAGTTCAGTGCGGCGGGCCTTCGTCCGGAGAAAATTCCGGATCTGCGCGATCTCTCCAGCCTTCCCGTGACCTTCAAGGAGGAGATGCGCGACAGCCTCGACAGGCACCCCCCGCTCGGCGAGCATCTGGCTGCCCCCCGTGGCTCGATTAGCCAGATTCAGACTTCGTCCGGGACAACCGGTCGACCGATGGCGATTGCGCTTACGACGGCTGATGCAGACATGTTCGCCGAGATACTACGACGCGGCTATGTCGCCATCGGGTTCCGGCCCGAGGACACGGTGCTACACGCCTTCTCAATGAGCCGCGGCTGGATCGGCGGCTTGTGCATGGTGCAGGGCTATCTGAAGCTTGGCTGCACTATCTTGCCAATCGGAGCCGAAGCGGGACGCGACAAGATTTTGGAGCTAATGCAGATTTTCCGTCCATCGGGCATCTCGGCGACTCCAGGGTTTCTGATGTCGTTGGGCGAGCGAGCACTCGAGATAGGGTTGGAACCGGCGTCGCTTGGGCTGCGCCATATGCTCACCGGAGGTGAGCCGGGCGGCGGCATTCCAGAAGTGAAGCAACGCCTTTCCACGATGTGGAACGCGACGTTGCGCGAAGTTATGGGCGGCACGGACGTGACGCCGATCTGCTGGGCGGAGTGTGAGCAGGAAGGTGGCATGCACTTCATCGGCGCCGACGCGGTTTCCTTCGAGATCGTCGACCCCGAGACCAATCAGCCCAAATCGATTGAAGAAGGCGCCGTCGGCGAGCTTGTTTACACTCATATCCAGCGTGAGGCCACGCCGGTAGTGCGCTTCAAACATCGCGATATCGTCAAGATCACGCGCACCGGTCCCTGCCCTTGCGGTCGGCAAACGCCTCAGATTCGGTGCATCGGTCGCGCCGATGACATGCTGATCGTGCGCGGCGTGAATCTGTTCCCGTCGGCGGTGCGCGCCATGTTGAGCGGGGTGGAGGGCGTCGGGCCGGAGTTCCGCATCGTCCGACCCAAGGGGCAATATACGCTGCCGGGACCGGTGATGATTAAGATTGAACGCCACCCAGACGCTGCCCTGAGCGAGGAAGAGCTCGCGCGGCTGCTTCACCATAAGCTTTCGGTTGCGTTCACGGTTCAATTCGTATCGCCCGGTGCCACGTCAAGCGAGACTGCACACAAGTCCAGTTATTTCGAGGACGCCTGAGGTGAGCGTGAGCGCCATCAATCCTCCCGCGGCCGCCCCGGACCAGACGAACGATTCGGCGGTCGACGCAGGCGTCGCGCTGTTCAGCGGCACCGGCGTGCTCGAAGCGCCGACGTGGGATGGGTCTGGCGGAGTTTATTTCACCAATGTCACCGCAGGCGGCGTACATAGGGTGGACCTCGCCACCCGCGTCACCACCACGGTCGTTCCACACCGGCGCGGTATTGGTGGCTTGGCGTTGACGGTCGGTGGCGATCTGGTGGTGTCAGGTCGCAACGTGGCGATCAAGCGCGCCAATGGCGAAACGAACG
Source organism: Sphingomonas sp. (assembly GCA_965217805.1). Classification (GTDB taxonomy): domain Bacteria; phylum Pseudomonadota; class Alphaproteobacteria; order Sphingomonadales; family Sphingomonadaceae; genus Sphingomonas. The sequence goes on from CBDCJJ010000006.1 coordinate 334,099, forward strand.
TCCTTTTGGAAGGCTCGCAACTCGGCCGTCCGGTGATCGGCTTCAACGATCTGACTGTTGCGCCGAACGGCGAAATAGTCGTCGGTGCGCTCGGACCGGGGTCTCTTAATCCACACGCGATCGACACGAATGCGCCGCCGCCGCCATCGGGGGCTGGTACGGGCGCTTTTGTTGCAGTCGGAGCGGATGGTGCAAAGATCCTGGCCGACGACATCGGCCATCCCAACGGTGTTGCCTTTGCCGCGGACGGCCGCGCTGTATACGTTTCCGATAGCCTGCGTCGCTGCGTTTACAGGTTCGATGTTGGGCCGGACGAATGGAGCAATCGGCAAGTTTTTGCGCAACTCGACGGTGCACTGCCGGACGGGATGGCGGTCGCGAGCGACGGAACGCTTTGGCTCGCCCTCGCGCTTGCCTCTGAAATCGTCGTTTTCGATCCAAACGGTAGCATTCGCCGCCGGATTGCCACGCCCGTTCCGCTTACGACCAGCGTGCACTTTGGGCGCGCAGGTTTGCAGACGGCCTTCATCACCTCGGGAAGCCACACGGGTGCGGAGCCCGCAATGTTGCTTGCTATGCCTTCGTTAACGTCTGGGCTTCCCGTTCCGAGAGCGAAACTATGACTGATATTCTGACAGCTAGAATAGATAGAGAGGATCAACACGTGAACCATATGGCCGCAATGCCTGCCTTCGCCGACCGACAGATTCCCACCGGTGACGATTACCTTCTGCCGGAGGAAGTTGCTAAGCTCACCCCTGCGGAGCTTCTTCGGCGAGTGAAGGCGCTGCAGCCGCTGATTCGGGAGCGTGCGCCGTTCGCCGAAAAGGCGCGAAGGCCGGACGACGAAGTTTGGTCGGCGCTGCGCAAGAGCGGCATTTTCTATCTTCTTATCCCGAAGCAATTCGGAGGGCTGGAAGCTGACTTCGACTCGCTCATCGACATCGGCTTGGCGATCGCCGAAGCCGATGCATCTACGGCGTGGGTAGCAACGTTCTGCATCGAGCATAATTGGATGCTCGCGAAATGGCCGATCAAGGCGCAGGAGGAATTATGGAACGGCAAGTTCCCCTATGTCGTCGGACCCTACACGGCTAATCCTCCGGGCACCGCCGTGGCCGTCGAAGGCGGGTATCGCGTGTCGGCTCATTGGAAATGGGGCACCGGCTGCATGCACGCCGATCACGTGCTGGGCATGGTGCTGCTCGCGCAGGAGGGTGGCGAGCCGGTCCCGCTTTCGATCGTCGTACCGGCCGAAGAGGTGAAGATCCTCGACACCTGGTACATGGCGGGCATGCAGTCCACGGGGAGCAACGATGTTGTCTTTACCGATGTGTTCATCCCGGAGCAGTACGCCGCGCGTGATATTTTCGCGGGGGGTGCGCAGGTCGCGCATGATAACCCGATGTATAAGGTGCCGTTTCTTCCATTTCTGGGGATGGCGGCGGCGATTCCCGTGATCGGGGCGACACGAGGCATGGTCAAGATGTACCAGGACCGTGTGCAGTCGCAGCTCCGTACGTTCGCCACGACGGTATCGATGGACAAGCCGCAGAGCCAGGCGAGGCTGGCGCGCGCCGAGCTCACTCAACGCTCGGCAGAGTTGATGCTGCGCGACGCGGCGCGGCGTCTGATGGTGTGGGGTACGCTGCCGGATACTGAAAAAATGGCCGAGCGGCTTGCGATCCGTGCTCAGCTGTCGCTCGCCGTGACGATCTGCCGCGACCTGGTCATGCAGCTCGTCGAAGGCGCAGGAACGACGGCGCACGCTGCCGGAAATCCGTTCAACCGCGCAATGCGCGACATCATCACGCTGTCCACCCATCTAGTCTTCGAATATGACACATCAATGGAGCAGCACGGTCGGGGGCTGGTCGGGCTCGAGCCAAACTCGCGTATGATCTGAAGCAGGACGTTGGAGAGGGTCGACGAATTGCGGCAGACCCTCTCTTAAAAGTTTAATCTGCTTAGTCGATGTTCCCCGACCGTTCCCGTAACCCTAATAGCAGAAACCGGACGGTCGGCGATTAGGAGTCTTCGCTGATCGCCCGCAATCCACCCATAATGAACTTCTTGTAGGTAGCCGCAACCCAGCTTGGCACTTCCACGGTGCCGTCTTCCCGACGGTATTCCATAGCGACATAATATCGCGCACCCATCAGGATCAGCGCGAGGACATCAAGCTCGCGCGACGAGTAGCCGCTGATTTCGCCAGCGTTCAGTGCGCGTCGAAGCAGCCCGGCATAGCCCTTGATGACCTGGTTCGTGTGCGCTTCGAAAGCTGCTGGTGCGAACACCTCCGCTTCGTACAAAACACGATAGAATTCTGGAAACTCATTCAGATAGTCGAGAAATGCTTCGAGCCGCTTTACCTCACGCTCGAACTCGTCGGCGCCTTCGCGCGACCGCTCAGCTATGAATTGCAACATCTCACGACCCATTTTGGGCAAAATTTGATCAAACAAATCCTGTCGAGAGTCGAAATAATTGTAGAATGTGCCATTGGCGACACGGGCACGCTGCGTGATCATCAAGATCATCGCATTCAGATATCCATGCTCCCCCACGACTTTCGCCGCTGCATGAAACAGGTCGTTGCGGATCATCTCCGATTTTTCGGCGCGAGTCAGCTTCGGTTTTGCAACCTTCTTGCCCTTGGGCGTCGTAGCGAGAACGGTTTTGGGCTTCTTCAACGAGCGCTCCAACGTGGCTGACCTTTGGGCGAGGCAGGATAGGGACGGCGACCTCGCTGTCAACGACGTCGGTCTGCAAAGCCGATCCGTGATTGGTGATGCACGGCCCGCGTCTCACCTAAACGCGAGTGTGTCCGTTCCCTGCGCGCGAAAGCGTCGTCCAACTGCGCCCTTGAGCCTGCGTCTGGCATCGCATCTCGTCAGGGCTGGTGATCGTATGCTTCTGCCATGAGCAACCCGTTCCTCGGGGATCCACTCATTTCGGCATCGCTCCGCGACACGTTCTCAAGCCCGTATGTCAGGTGCCCGGCCATATCACAAGCGAGACCCGGATGACAGACCTTACGGGTTTTGCCTGGTTCGGCAAAGGCCTCCCCGACCGTGCTCCATGCGCAATCGGCAGAGCGCGAGCGCCCGTTCTGCTTTAGCTCGCCACCCTCGCCGCAAAGCGAGACGCTCGCGATTTGAAATCAGGAGACGTTCGCTAAGGAGATCCAGCCCCCTGCCCACGACATCTATTTTGACTGCGACGCCATCGGTATCCTCGCAAATGACGGCAATGGTGGGCGACATCGAGTCGGCCGCAGGCGCAGTCTCATCGACCGCGGACGTTATAGCGTGGACTGTCTGCGCGTGCGCTTCCACCGCAACACGGATGCGTTCGGCGAAAATCCGGACCTCCTTCACGATTGAGGCGATCGAGGCGTTCATATCGACGGTGCCCTTCGTCGCTGACTGGATGGCAGCGATTTTGCCGGCGATACCGTCAGTCGCACGAGCGGTTTGGGAGACAAGCCCCTCCACCTCCCGGGCCGAAAGAGCAAAGCCTCGGCAGGACTCTCACGCACGGGCGGTTTCGATGGTTGCATGGCGAGGGAGCAGATTGGTCCGGCCCCGCGATCGAACGGACCAGCTCCAGAATGGTTTCCACCAGAAGTCGACGGACGTGGGCCTCATGTGCAGGGCGGTGACAAAGCAGGCCATTGGACTGCCGGTGATGTGCTGAGCGGGGCGGAGTAAAATCCAGCCATTGGTTAGGCTGCTCCTTTTTTTGGGAGCGGCCGAGGATGTTTGCCGTGGAGAGCTATGCTGCCGTCCGGCGCTTCGTATTCGTCGAGGGCCACAGCCGCCGGCAGGCGGCGATCGTGTTCGGGTTGAACCGCGAGACGGTGGCCAAGATGTGCAGGTTCTCGCTGCCGCCCGGCTACACACGGACCAAGCCGGTGGCGAAGCCGAAGCTGGGGGCGCTGATCCCGGTGATCGACGCGATCCTGGAGGCGGACAAGGCGGCGCCGATGAAGCAGCGGCATACGGCCAAGCGCATCTTCGAACGGTTGCGCGACGAGCATGACTTCGCTGGCGGCTATACGGTGGTGAAGGATTACGTCCGTATCTGCCGGGCTCAGGGCCGCGAGACGTTCGTGCCGTTGGCGCACCCGCCTGGGCATGCTCAGGTCGACTTCGGCGAGGCGGTCGCCATCATCGGCGGCGTGCGCCAGAAGATCCATTACTTCTGCATGGACCTGCCGCAGTCGGATGCGCCCTTTGTCAAAGCCTATCCACGCGAGACGACCGAGGCGTTCCTCGACGGGCATGTGTCGGCGTTCGCGTTCTTCGGCGGCGTGCCGCTGTCGATCCTCTACGACAACACGACGATCGCGGTGGCGAAGATCTGCGGTGATGGGAAGCGCGAGCGGACGCGTGCCTTCACCGAGCTGTGCAGCCACTATCTGTTCCAGGATCGGTTCGGTCGCCCCGGCAAGGGCAACGACAAGGGGAAGGTCGAGGGGCTGGTGAAGTTCTCGCGCGCCAACTTCATGGTGCCGATCCCGCATGCGGCGAGCTTCGATGCATTGAACGCGAGGTTCGAGGAGCAGTGTCGTGCCCGTCAGGGCGACCATGCCGCACGGCACACCGATACGATCGGCGAGCGGCTTGGCTCAGACACCGCGATGTTGCGCCCGCTACCGGCGGTCCCGCTGGAGCCCTGTGAGAAGCGCGCCGCGCGCGTCTCGTCGACCGCGCTCGTGCGGTATCGGACGAACGATTACTCGGTGCCCACCGCGTACGGGTTCCGCGATGTGGTGGTGAAGGGGTTCGTCGACGAGGTCGTCATCCTGTGCGGCAGCGAGGAGATCGCGCGCCATGCGCGTTGTTATGCCGAAGGCGCGTTCGTCGCCGATCCGCTGCACTATCTGGCGCTGATCGAGATAAAGCCGGGTGCGCTTGATCAGGCGGCGGCACTTCAGGGCTGGGCGCTGCCGGAGGTGTTCCAGCACCTGCGCCATCTGCTCGAGGCGCGCCTTGGCAACCGGGGTCGGCGCGAGTTTATCCAGGTGCTGCGGCTGCTCGAGACGATGCCGCTCGCGATCGTCGCCGAGGCCGTGCGCGATGCGATCAAGCTTGGGGCGGTTGCGTTCGACGCGGTCAAGCTGATCGCGCTGGCGCGGATCGAACAACGCCCGGCCATGCTCGATCTGACCGCATATCCTCACCTGCCGAAGATGGACGTGAAGACGACGTGCGCGGCGGATTATGCGGTGCTGGCGGCATGAGCGGCGAGACCAGCGAGTTGCTGCCCGCAGGCACGATGGCGGGCACGCCACAGGTTCTGCTCGCCCATCACCTTAAAATGCTGAAGCTGCCGACGGTGCTGCGCGAGTATGACAAGGTTGCACGTGAGTGCGCGCGCGACGGCGTCGATCACACGCGATACCTGCTGCGGCTGATCGAGCTCGAGCTGATCGACCGGGAACGGCGCACGATCGAACGACGGATCAGGGCAGCGAAGTTCCCCGCGGTGAAGAGCTTCGACACGTTCGACTTCACCGCCATCCCCAGTCTCAACAAGATGCTGGTGCTCGAGCTTGCCCGCTCGGAATATATCCTGCGGCGCGAGAACGTGATCGCGCTCGGCAACAGCGGGACCGGCAAGACCCACGTCGCGCTCGCACTCGGTCTGGCGGCCTGCCAGAAGGGGTTCACGGTTGCGTTCACCACTGCCGCGGCGCTGGTCAACCAGCTGATGGAGGCGCGCGACGAACGGCGCCTGCTCAAGCTTCAGCGCGATCTTGCCGCGGTGAAGCTGCTGATCATCGACGAGCTGGGTTACGTACCGCTGTCGCCCACCGGGGCCGAGCTCTTGTTCGAGGTCTTCTCGCAACGATATGAGCGTGGCTCGACGATCGTCACCTCCAACCTGCCGTTCGAAGACTGGACGCAGGTGCTCGCGTCCGAACGGCTGACCGGAGCGCTGCTCGATCGGCTCACCCACCACGTCAGCATCCTGACGATGAACGGCGATAGTTATCGCCTCAAGCAATCGTCTGGCCGACGCCGCGGAGCCGTGGCGGAGCAAAAGCAGGCCACCGAGACTGTCGATCCCGACACCGGCGAGGTTACGCCCGCCTGACCCCCGAGCAAGACGCCGTCGATATGAAGAGGGCCCCGATCGGGCCCCTCTTCATATCGCCACCTCGCGCTATCACTGGCCTGCTTTTACTCCGCTCCAGTGGCCTGGAATCCGACCGGCGTTGACAGCCTCAAAGACGCGGCCGGCACCCTGGGGCACGACGAGGCCGAACGTCTTCATCAAGCCACGGATCTGGTTCGACAACTGCCCGATGGTCTTACGGAGCTGACCGCGCCCCGCGACCAGCGTCCTGGTCAGCATGCTGTCGAAGCCCTTCACGCGGACAACGCGGTAGAACCCGACCTCGGCAAGATGCGCCAACCCATCTGCGTCGTTCGCGTCGGTCTTGTTGGCCGCCATGTCGAGCGCCGCCTTGGCATGGCGCGCGTCGATGCAGATCGCCGGCAACCCCTTTGCACTCAGCTCATGGTAGTACCACACCGACAACGGGCCGGTCTCGAACACCACCCGCTCGACCGCGGGCGCGTGCTTTCGGATCAGCACGGCAAGTGCCTTGGGGTCGGAGCGACACTTCCCGCGCCAAACCCGCTTGCCATCCCGTCGAACCGAAACGGCCGTGTCTTTTAACGACACGTCGAGACCGATATACTTGCCCATGGTTGTTCTCCGTCCGATGCTGGGCCCGACCACCTTGGTGAGCCCGTCTTCCATCCTATCGGGGAACAACCACCCGCCACATGGCAATCGCATCAGCGTCCGGCGCTCCCGCGATTACCCCATGTTTTCTGTTCCGTTGCTACTCAAGCCCCATGACCGCCTAACCCGTGACGACCGAGCGATCAGTTGTCATTGCTCAACACGCTTTGGTGTAGGATCACTCACCGCTGCACTCTCGGTCGAATTTTGACGCTGCGGCGGACCTCGCGCTCGGCTTGGTCGCCGCTGTCCCGTACCGCTCAATCGCCTCGCACTTTGCCCTACGATGCTTGCCCCCGCGACGCTTCCGCTGCTCATCGCTCATACCCCTCTCACCTCGAGAATGGCGCGTTGCGACCACCAGTTGAACCCACCACTTAATGCGGGTTGGGCGCACCGAGTTGTTCCCTTATCGTAAGGCAGAGCGATTTGGCGGTAGGCGACGCAATCCGCAGACCCGCCGGCCGGTACGTCTCCGTGCTCCTGGCGGACCACGGTCCAGTCGTCGCGGGCGCCACTCTGTAAAAGGCTACTTGGCAATCGAAGAGCGTGAGGAGACGTCGAAGCTGTATCTCCCTCGAAGAATACCGTTCAATTCTAGGCCAGCCGGCGAGTCCGACGCGCTGCGGCTGCGGTAGATGCGGCTCCTGGCGTGGCCTTCTCTCGTACGTATGAGAGACCAGCTCAGGTTGGTCGCTTAAAGGTGCAGCCTTATAGCCCCCCCAGCGGCGACTGACAATGTTCTCGGATAAATCTGACAGCAGCAGATGGTCGAGCCGAGTTTGACTCGTAGGTCAATCCCGATACATAGGCGACTTCGCAAGCGCCTTTCGATACCGCAATGGCCGCAACGGAAGGTACGAACTGTCATGAGGCTGGTTACGTTTCGGATAGAGCAGGCGTTTCGCCTTGGCGCTCTGGTCCGGGGAGGGGTTTTAGATCTTGGAGACGCCGGCAAGCGGCTTGGAGTCCTGATACCGAGTTCAATGCAATCGCTAATCGACGCAGGGCAGCATGCTTGGGATATCGCTCGGTCGTTGATTGAGAAATGCCCAGAGGAGAGCGTGTTTGCTGATCCTCAATTGGCTACACCACTGCCTAGACCCGTTCGACTACGCGACGCTAATCTTTTCCTCGAACATCTCGAAAAGTCATTTGAGAAGGTCGGATGGCAGCTTAGCTCAGAATTCAAGCGCCAAGCTATTTATTACAATGCCGATCATCTACACATATTTGGGCCTGGTGAAGATGTACCATTCCCAAGACAGTCTACTTGGATCGACTACGAACTCGAATGGGCTTGCGTGATCGGATTGACAGGTAAGAACATACAGCGACAAGCCGCATCCGAGCATATTTTTGGTTATTGCGTTTTCAATGATTGGTCGGAGCGTGACGCTCAACGGGCCTTTATGACTACAAATATAGGACCGAGTGGAGGTAAAGACTTTGCAAACAGCTTGGGGCCATGCATTGTTACACCCGACGAGCTGAGTGAGCCCTACAATCTCGACATGACGGCCCATGTGAATGGCGAGCTTTGGAGTAGAGGCACCACTGGAAGTATGCATTGGCACTTCGAGGACGCCATCTCTCAATTCAGCATAGACCGTGAGCTTGTCGCTGGTGAGGTCATTGGATCAGGAACCGTTCTCGAGGGTTGTGGTTTCGAGCTGGATCGCCGTCTCAAATACGGCGATGTAGTTCGTCTTGAAGTCCAGAGCCTTGGAATTCTAGAAAATAGGGTGACTGCAGCCACGGTGCCCTAACTGGAACTTGCTGACAACCAAATCTCACCAAAGATATTCTAGTGGCACTTGGGTATAACTCGTCAAATGAGGTTCGAGAATAACTAGAGAGACTCGTATCGTCGCTACTGACGATACTAGGTCATAATAGGAGTACTAAATGTCTGACACTCATGCCGTCGACTTTCAAGACAAGGTCGCTGTCATAACAGGTGGTGCAAGCGGCATCGGCTACGCCACTGCGGAGTTGCTTGCCGCTCGAGGTGCTTGCGTCGTCATAGCTGATCGCAACCTTGAAGCAGCGCAATCAGCGGCGGATGCCATAGGCTGCTTGTCGCGATACGTTGACGTTGCGAGACCGGATAGTATTCGTGACCTTGCAGCCGACCTCGAGGACAATGTCGGTCCGGTCGCTCTCGTGGTCGCCAATGCAGGAATTGTTCAGCCACAAGCTTTTCGCCCGGGCGAACTGGATCCTATGGTTTGGGACGACATCATGGGCGTCGACCTACGAGGCGTATTTTTGACTTGCAGGGAGTTGGCCCGCAGGATGATCGAGCGTCGGACGGGATCGATCGTCAATATTGCGTCCGTTTCAGGCATTCGTCCAACGCCCATCCACGCATATGGCACGGCGAAGGCTGGCGTGATTCACTTAACTCAATCACTAGCGGCTGAGTGGGGACCTGCAGGTATTCGGGTCAACACCGTTTCTCCGGGTTTTGTCCTCACTCCCGCTTTGGAGAAAGGTATTGAACTTGGGCTTCGTGATGCTGCGCTTCTCAAGCAAAATGCGGCGCTTGGCGAGATCGCCAAGCCGATCGAGATTGCCCGAGCAATTGCGTTTCTGCTTTCGGACGAGGCGAGTGCGATCACGGGCGTCAACCTTCCCGTTGAGAATGGTTGGCTCGTTGCCGGCTCCTGGCACACCTACGGTGGCCTAAGATCGCCCGAGTAGCTTGAGGGCGACTACCGCCACGCGAGAGATAGGACCTCGATCATTCGCCGCTGCATGGGCGGACGGGCGGTGTGAACTGACCTGCTCCCCGCTTTCAGGCCGCTGATAACTTAGCTTCGGTGTCCATATGCCCCTGGCGGGGGCGGTTCGTAAACTCGGCGGGTGCCAGCCCGCCGAGGCTGCTGTGCGGACGCACGGTGTTGTAGTCCGTCCGCCAAGCCTCGATGATCCGTCTCGCCGCAGCCAGCGATGGGAACAGGTGTTCGTTCAGGCACTCGTCGCGCAAGCGACCATTAAAGCTTTCGACCAAGCCGTTCTGCTGCGGCTTGCCCGGCGCGATGTAATGCCACTCGACCCCCGTGTCCTGGCACCACGCGAGCACCGCGTGACTGGTCAGCTCGGTCCCGTTGTCGCTGACCACCATGCACGGCAGCCCGCGACGTTCGGCGATGGCGCTCAACTCGCGAACGATCCGACGGCCAGATAGCGAGGTATCGACGATACACGCCAGGCATTCCCGGCTGTAATCGTCAATCACGTTGAGCAGGCGGAACCGCCGGCCGCAGGCCAATGAGTCCGACACGAAGTCCAGCGACCAGCGCTGGTTGGCATCCTGCGGGATCGCCATCGGCGCTCGCGTGCCAAGCGCACGCTTCCGGCCGCCACGCTTACGCACCGTCAGCCGCTCCTCGCGATACAGCCGGTACACCTTCTTCAGGTTCATGCCCTTGCCCTCTCGCCTGAGCAGGATCGCCAGCCGCCGATAGCCGAACCGGCGACGCTCGTTCGCGATCTCGCGCATCCGCTCGCGGACAGCATCGTCCTTTCCGCGAAGCGGCTCATATTGCCATGCCGACCGGTTGACCCCGATCAGCCTGCAGGCGCGACGCTCAGAGAAGCCGTGATCGGCCATCAGCTTCTCCACTGCAGCGTAGCGCTCCGCAGACCGGGTCAGTTTTTTCCCAGCAGATCCTTCAGTGCCGACACGTCCAGCATCGACTCCGCCAGCAGCTTCTTCAGCCGCCGGTTCTCGTCTTCCAGCGCTCGCAACCGTGCCGCGTCGGACACCGTCAGCCCGCCGTACTTCGACTTCCAGTTGTAAAACGTCGCATCGCTGATCCCATGCTTGCGGCACAGATCGGCCGTCTTCACGCCCGCCTCATGCTCACGCAGCACGCCTATGATCTGATCTTCGGTAAATCGGCCTCGCCGCATCGCTCGTCTCCATCTGACGAGCTAACTTACCAATGGCATAAATTCTGGCGAACAGGTCAGAATGCTGAGACCTATATCCCGCCTGTGAGCAATCGGCCCTTAAATCCGTTGATAACCGGACAACGCGACGGCTGATCGTGCGAGTTGCTCCTTGACTCTGTGGACTAAAAGGGCATTTATTAAAAAGTCGCGGCAAGATGCTGATCGAAAAACGCGACCGCCCGTTCGATGGAAATATTGGTCTCCGGTACCCACGGCACGAGGACCTGCCAGACGTGCGGCATTCCCTCATACAAGTCCAGCACCGCCCTGTTTGGGCCTTGCGCGATCGCCTGGTATAGCCTCACGCAATCGCTAACCATGAACTCTCGCGTACCCCCCTGAATCAGCGTTGGCGGGAACGGCTTGGCGAAGTCTCCATAGACCGGAGAGACATAGGGATGCGCCTGATCATCCGGACGTGCGTAAGCGTCCGCGCACCAAGTCAAAATATCTGCGTTAAGAAGCGGATCTGCCGCCGCGAGCGTCGTTCGCGTGTCTCCAGATCCTTTGACGTCGGCCCAAGGAGAGATAAGGTAAAGAGCACCGGGAACGGGCATGCCATCGTCGCGCATTTTGAGCGTCGCGCCCGCTACGAGGCCTCCGCCAGCTGAGTCGCCAAACATCCCGATATGTTGAGCCTGGTAGCCGGACTCGAGCTGCTGCCGGTACACATCAATCACTTCGTCTGGAATTGATCGCCAGTCGCTATGGGGCGCAAGGGTGTAGTCGACCGAGATAACCTCGCACCCCGACGCGGCGGCGACGAGTGCTGGAAGAAGTATGCCGGACTGCGCGGAGAGATTCGTGTAACCGCCACCGTGAGCGTAAATCAGTAAGCGTCCTGATCGAACGGCTTCGATCGGAGTAATTCTAAGCACGGGAGTCTTTCCGAATGCTTCGCTCTGCCATCTGACGGGCAATTTGGAGGCTTCAGCCATCATGTATGGCCTGGTGAATGCCTCCATCGTCTCCGTGTGTTCAGACCACTCGGCTGACGTCGCCGGCGCGGTTTTTCGGTGCGGCGCGGACGCGACAATTGCGAATATCGAGGGTAGAGCTTCCCGTGCTTCCGGCGAGACGGTATTGGAAACTTCGTAACGTGGAACTCGGACCATCGGCTCTTCCAAATTCGAACCAGTTGCAACGGCATCGACCATCGATCGCACTCCTATAATTCGTTCAGTGCCGGCGGGGTAGTTCGGGCCGGATCTCAATTGTCAGGAGGTTCTAACGACCTTGACCCCACGGTCAATCCCAGGGGACTGCTTACGCTTCCTGCCTTTTCACGAATTGCAGCGAGTTGGACCCTTGGTACACATGGTCAGGAACCCCGAGCCGACGCTTGTCGAATATCCTGCTATGGCAGTCCCGGCGGCTGGGTGTGTCCCGCATGCTCAGCCTTTTCGGAACGGGGATTGAGTGTGCTAATCGTCGATGCCGAGATGAACGAACAACACAGACAGGAGGTTTCGATGAGCACGGCCAAGACTATGGAAGGCGGGGTTGATACGCACCGGCAGCCAAGAGTTGGGCGCACGAGTCGTCAAGCCGAACTCCAATTCCGAGTCTTGCAAGTGGCAGAGCGTCTCTTTTCTGATCGCGGATTCGAGTCCGTCACAATGGTCGATATCGCAGCTGACGCATGCACCTCGAAGGGAACTGTTCTATACCATTTTCACTCGAAAAACGATCTTTGGTGCTCGACCATCGACAAAATTGTCCAGGACTACGAGGCTGCATTAGCTCGGTATGGCGTAAGCGAGGAAGCTGAGTTACCAGACATCGAAAACCTAATTCGCATCTTTCCGGCAGTATGCATCGAGGTGCCTTCCTACCCCCGAATCACGGCACTTGAGTCTGGCCGAGATACTTGGCGGGCCCAATGGTTTGGGGAGCGGCATTTAAGGCGTCACCTGCAGTTTTTCCACGGCAACTTCGAGCGTTGGCGGCAGCAGGGGCACCTTCCAGATGTCGACCCGCTCGTTCTGCAGGCCGTGACGCTGGGTAGCTACGAGCTGTTCTACAACCAAGCACCGATGATCAAAGCCGCGATCGGACGCGACATCCTCTCTGACGCTTTCACCGACCTATACGTGCAGCAGGTACTCGCTTTCGTCCGGAGCAGATAGAGCATCCCGCCACTTCGACCGTTCGGTCAAACTGATATTGACTCGGCGGTCAAACTCGCGTCTATCTGTTTCCGTTGATCGCTCCACGCGATCACCGGGGAGAGGACGGATGAAGCAGGACTCCGATATGCGTGCGATTACGGCCAATCCGGAGTTTCGGACCCGTCGGGTCGTCACGGGTCACGACGCGGTGGGAAGGTCGATCATCGCAAGCGATGACCTTTGCGCCACTGCCCTGGCCATCGGACACCCTGACTGTGTCCTCAACGAATTATGGCGCTGCGACAATTTGCCGGCCGACAATGCCGATGAGGAACCAACCCTTATACCGGTCAGCCTTGCCCCTCCCCTGCGCGGTAATCTCCTAAGAACGTTGTTCATCCCGCCCGAAGCCGAACTCTTCGCCGCGATGGATAACGAGCAACTTTGGAATGCGATGGGTCCAACCGGCAAAGCCGCCGCCAGCGGAGTTGAATCCTCGGCCCACCCGCTCATGCACCGCACGAATACGACAGATTACATCATCGTCCTGGAGGGGGAAGTCCACGCCGTAATGGAGAGCGGCGAGGTTCTGCTAAGAAAGGGCGATGTACTCGTACAGCGCGGTACCAATCACGCGTGGAGCAATCGCACTGATCGAGTCTGCTTGATCGCTGTCGTCCTGAATGGCGCCATGCCGATTCCGTCGGATTTCGGAAAGTTCCCGCCGGACCACGCGCTTGCCACCGGCTAGGACAAGACGGCGAGCCGAAGCCCGCCCGCAGCAAGGCCCTGCGCTCGCTGATCGGCGGTTCGTCCACCGGAACGGCAAGACAGCACGGCGACGGATCGTCTTAGCAAATAACAAGGTGCGCAACGGACGCGCCGGCCAACAGGAGTAGGATCATGCATTCACAAGCGGCGCGACTTCTCTGCACAACCGTCATTGCAGGGCTTGCATACGGACTCGCAACCCCGGCGGTAGCCCAATCGTCTCCGACCGAGGTCAGCCCTGCGGAGCATGCGCCCTCTCCCGCCGTGGGCCAGCAGCCGGGGCAAGATGCGGCGGCGACGAGCACCGTCGGCGACCCGGTCGCTCAAGTGGCGGACATCGTGGTGACCGCGCAGCGGCGCCAGCAGAATCTGCAGGATGTGCCCGTCTCGATCGCGGTGGTAAGCGGCGAAGCACTCGCAAAAACCAGCTTCCGATCGATCACGGACCTGCAGTATGTGACGCCGGGGCTTCAATATAATCCCGGAAACGGCGGGCAATTCCAGATTCGCGGCGTGGGTACGCAGGGGTATGACTTTTCCACCGAGCAGGCGGTCAGCGTTGTCATCGACAACGTCGTCATGGACGCGCCACGCGATCCGGGTCTTATTGGATTAAATGACATCGACCGCGTGGAGGTCCTGCGTGGACCGCAAGGCACCCTCTTCGGCAAGAACTCCACGTCGGGCGTCGTATCGATCGTGACGCGCAACCCGGTGCTCGGCGAGCTTTCCGGCGGCGTCAGCGCCAACTACGGAGAGCGCAACGATTACAACATCAATGGAGTGGCGAACCTGCCGATCGGCGACGCCGCCGCGCTCCGGATTACGGCCTTCGCGCAGGGGCAGGACGGCAACGGGCGCAACACGTTTCTAAAGAAGGAAGTCGGCACGTTCCGCGAGGCGGGTTTACGCGGAAAGCTACTTCTCGAGCCACTTCAAGGCCTGCGAGTCACCATCTTGGGCGACTTCGGCCGTCACCACGACAATGCGGTCTCGGGCACATTCCAGCAGGCGGTTGGAGTATATGCGAGCGGGTCGATCGCGAATGGAATTACACCGCGCCAAGATAATTACGACACTGCGGACCGTTATCCGTCCGACACGCTGAGCAAATCTTACGGAGGCTCTGCGGAAATCGGCTACCAGCTTGGCGGGGGGGCAACGTTAACCTCCATAACCGCTTATCGGCGAACCGAAATCACGAATGACAACCCGTCCGACTTGCTCCCGGACCCGCTTTACCTCCCGGTGAACATATCATCGGTCCGAACTCGCAAGTTCAGTGAGGAACTCCGCCTCGCATCACGAAATGGTGGCTTTTTTGAATACCTGATCGGCGCCTACTACAATCGTATTAAGCTATACTCGACGGCTGATCAATGGGGTCAGCTTGGGCTCCCCCTGCCCCCGGGACTTTATTTGGCTCTCACGGGCTCGGCGGGCACAACAACGAATCAGAACGTTTATCGAACGGTCAAAGACACGAAAGCATTGTTTGGGCAGGCCACGTTCAATTTCACAGATCGCCTGAGCTTGGCTCTCGGCGGGCGCCTCACGCGTGACGAGAATACGCAAGGCCTGAGCTTCGCGACCAGCTTAACAGCCGATCTCGTCATGCCAGTTCTCGCGGGGCCAACGACACCGCAGGGAACGGTAAAGAAGACGAACTTCTCCTATTCGGTCCATCCCCAGTTCAAGGTGAATCGTGACGTCCTGGCGTATCTGACGTACTCCACGGGTTATAAGGGGCCTGGCGTATCATTTGTGAGCAATGTGTATAGTCCTTACAAGTCAGAGAAGGTCGCAAACTACGAAGCCGGTATTAAGTCCGAACTCTTCTCGCGCCGCTTACGTCTGAACGCCGCTGTCTTTTACGAGAAGTTTTCTGACTTTCAGGCGCAGACGGCGGTGCCGCAGGCGTTTGGTTTGCCTGTATTTGTGATCGGCAATGCCGGAGCACTGACCAGCAAAGGCTTTGAGGTCGACTCGACGGCTGTCATAGTGCCCGGCGTAACAATCGACGGCGCCGTCAGCTATGCAAACAGCAAGTACACGGACTACAACAACGGCGTCGCGAACTACACGGGCCAGCCGCTGCCCGGAGCACCTCGATGGACATACAACCTCGCCGCAAACGTGGACCGGCCGATATCACCAGGTTACCGCATATCGGGCACGCTCACCTACTCGCACCGTAGCAGCACGAACGCCATTCTCGGTGACAATGCGACACGCATCGACGGCTATGGACTGGTCGGCGCTCGGGTGGCTGTTGGCAGCGACAAGCGGCGATGGCAGGTCGGTGCTTACGCGCGTAACCTCCTGAACGAGCATTTCCGCGTCGGATATTACGATTTCCTGGCGCAAGGTGTGGGACTGCTCGGCATCAACTCTCCTCTCGGATCACGTACAATCGGCGGCTTCGCGACTGTCGCGTTTTGATTTGAGGTGTCTAGGCGCGGCGATATGGAACAGCGGTCAGGCGAGACGTCAGCAAGGGTGAGTGCGACTCAGCGGGCTCGATTGCTCATTGCACAGATGACCTTGGACGAGAAATCGGGGCAGCTTCAGCAGCTCTTCTGGTTCGGCGATCGTGCGATCGGCAATGAGCAGTATGAGCAATATTCCGATGAGGTGAAGACGGCTCTGCGGAGCGGTACGATCGGATCCTTACTGTTCGTGAGCGACGCCGCGGAGGCCAATCGGCTCCAGCGGGAGCATCTCAGGCACTCAAGACTGGGTATACCGCTGCTCTTCGGGTTCGACGTGCTGCACGGGTTTCGGACGATTTTCCCGGTTCCAATTGGCCTCGCTGCTACCTGGGATCCGGAACTGGTCGAGTTGTGTCAGGCGGCGGCGGCGCGAGAGGCGCGAAGTGTCGGCATCCGCTGGACATTCGCGCCGATGATTGATGTGTCCCGAGATGGCCGTTGGGGACGTATTGTCGAGGGAACTGGCGAGGATGTTCACCTAGGCTCGAAGATGGCCGCCGCGCAGGTCCGCGGTTTCCAAGAAGGCTTGGGCAAAGGCGGGGGGCTGCTTAGCGGACCCAAACACCTTGCAGGCTATGGAGCCTCGATCGGCGGTCGCGACTATGACGAGGTCAATCTTTCCGAGTACGAGTTGCGCAACACGTACCTCCCTACCTTCAAGGCCGCACTCGACGCCGGGGCGAAGAACTTCATGACGGCGTACATACCGCTTAACGGCGTGCCCGCAACGGCAAACAAGTGGTTGCTCGGAGACGTTCTGCGAGACGAATGGGGGTTCGATGGTTTCGTCGTCAGCGACGCCAATTCGGTCCGTCATTTGGTTACCCACGGGTTCTCGGCCGACTTGGGTGAGGCCGCGGTTTCTGCTCTGGAAGCGGGCGTCGACATGGAGATGGCGATGGGCACAACGGCCTTTAGAGGCCTGCCTGCGCTTGCAGCCGCGGGTCTGGTCGATGAAGCCTTTATCGACCAAGCAGTAGAGCGGGTACTAAGGGCCAAAATCGAAGCCGGCGTTCTCGACGAGCCATATGTGGATGAGGCCCAGTCAAGAACGATCTTGTCTGAATCGGCAACCCGCACTGTCGCTCAAAAAGCGGCAAGGTGCAGCGCGGTGCTGCTGAAAAATGATTGCAAGCTGCTGCCGCTTAAGATTGAGCAGCGAACCATTGCGATCGTGGGGCCCTTGGCGGATTCAAAGCGCGACATCTTGGGGCCTTGGGCATTCGAGCACGACGATTCAGAGACGGTAACAATAGTTGAGGGCTTGAAGGCCGCGTTGCCGGACCGCGTGATCCGCTATGCTTCCGGCGTGGCGATGCCGTCGCGAACGCACCCATGGCCGTTTGACGCGGTGCTTGGAGTTGACGACGCCGACGTTTGGGCCGGCTTCAACCATGATCAGGAGCTGGAGCGCGCGATTCGACTGGTGAGGGACTCGGACGTTGCCGTTATCGTCGTGGGTGAGCGATATAACATGATCGGCGAGATTGCTTCGCGCGCTTCGCTGGACCTGCCTGGCCGGCAAATGTCGCTGCTCCGGGCTGCGGCGCAAACCGGCACTCCGGTCGTATTGCTAGTGATGAGCGGTCGGCCGTTGGACTTGGTTTGGGCGCAAGAAAACGTGCAATCCATTCTCCAGATCTGGTATCCGGGAACGTGCGGCGGGGCTGCAGTCGCCGAGCTGCTTACCGGTTCCGCTTCGCCAGGCGGCAAGCTCCCGTTCTCGTGGCCGCGCAATGCAGGTCAGATGCCGCTCAGCTACACCCATGTGCGCTCGCAAGAACCCGAAAACCAGGCGCGGCGCTATTGGGATCAAGATGGATCACCGCTCTACCCCTTCGGCTTTGGCCTGAGCTACGGCAATTTCCGTTATAGTGAACTCGAGCTCTCCAGTCCGGTTGTGAAGCCCGGCGAGCTCCTCCGCGTTTCGCTCTGTGTCGCTAACGACGGGTTAATCGAGGCCGATGAAGTCGTGCAAGTCTACCTAGGACAGCGGCACGGCTCCGCCGTACGGCCGATGCGCGAACTGAAGGCGTTCAAGCGCATCACGCTGTCCCCTGGAGAGTGCGCCCGCGTGGTCTTCGACTTAGACGGATCCGCGCGCCGGTATTGGAGCGCTAGCAAGGGTGACTGGGTCGAGGATTTTACTGTTTTCGACGTGTGGGTGGGAGGCGATGCGGCGGCCTCAAAGCACGCATGTTTTCAGGTAACTGCTGAGGCTCATCAAAGCGTCAGCGATCGCTTGAGTGAAGCGGTAATCGCCTCCAAATTGGGCGGAGAGAATTGATATTAAATTCACATCAGACGCGACATGTACTGCGGAACGACGTCGAGGATTATGGGAAACCTTGGGTCGCGTGGGTCGTGACGAGCCTGCTGATTGCGGCTTTTGTTTTAGGGTTCCTCGATAAACAGGTGCTGACGTTAACAGTCACTAACGTCTCTCATGATCTCTCGATTGGAGACGCAGAAATTGGCGTTCTGCAAGGCGTAGCCTTTTCTCTGCCCAGCGCGATTCTAGCATTGCCGTTGGGTTTTCTGGTGGATCGCGTTAACCGTCGCAATCTGCTCATTTGCAGCGTCGTATTATGGAGCGTCGCAACGATCGGATGTGGGCTGACACATTCTTACGGCCTGTTTGTATTCTGGCGGTCACTGGTTGGAGCGGGCGAGGCAGGTATGCCGGCGCTAGCCTTCTCGATGTTAGGTGACCTGTTTGCTCCGCATCATCGCGCGCGCGCGTCAGTTATACTTTTTGGCGCAAGCAGTCTGTCTTCCTCCCTTTCGTTAGTCCTTGGTGGCGCGTTACTTAAGCAACTCTCGGCAATTGAGCACTCGGGGCCTGCTGTCGGGTTGGAAGCGTGGCGATCTGCTTATCTCGTCCTAGGTTTTGCCGGTGTAGCGCTCGCCGGATTGCTATTGGCTGTAGTCGAACCATCACGAAAAGAAATCGGCGACTTAGGCGGTCGATCGTCCTCAGCGGTTCGATACTTTCTTCAAAATCGCCAGACAATTACCGCCTTTGTATTGGGCGTTGGAATGATAGGGGCAGTTTCTCTCGCTTTTATCTCGTGGTTTCCCGTCTGGGTATCGCGGTCCGTCGGGGTCGATAACGCCAGCGCAGGCATAGCCTACGGCGCGGTGTCGGTTCCGACTGTCCTGCTGGCGTCTGCGACAGCTCCGCTGGCGCTGAAACTTAGAAAAAGCACTACTGGTATACCGGACACGGTCTCGGCTGGACTGCTAATTTCTTTTCTCGGTCTACTCGGCCTTCCGTGGGCAAATTCACTGGCGCTTGCATTGGTATGCGGCAGCCTCCACCTCTTCGGCTTTATCTGGCTGGCAGGATTACAGGCTAAGATTTACCAAGACTTAGTACCCAACGAATACCGTGGTCAGATTGTTGGGCTTGGCACGGTTGTCCAACTCCTTTTTCTGTCCGTCGTACCTACTCTGATTGGCACGAATTCGGGTGGATCGGGAAGCACCGCTGCTTCGCTTTTAAGTGCCATTCTCTGGACAGGAATTCCAGCCTGGATTTTCGGGATTGGCTGCTTCGTATTTCTCCGCAAACGTTATTTCGAAACTGCACAGCTTTGGCGGACCAAGCGTTCATCCGAGGCACGTGGAGGTAACTCTTGGATGTAGATGGAAGCCACGTCCGGCACTCCGGCCGACGATCAGCGGATATAGAGGACTGAGTATGGACCCCGTTATTGTCGGATGTGGGCACACCAGATTTGGCAAGCTCGACGCGTTCAGCCTCGAAGAGCTAATTCAGGTGGCCGGACGCGAAGCGCTAGTGGATGCCGGGATCGAGCCGGGTGCGGTCGACGCTGTCTGGCTCGGTCACTTCAACTCGGGGCTGGTTGAAGACAGCTTTTGTTCGTCGATGATCCTCGGCATTGATCCAGCGCTGCGCTTCAAGCCCGCGACGCGTCTTGAGAATGCCTGCGCGTCCGGCGCGGCAGCGCTGTTTGGTGCGATTGACGCTATCCGCAGCGGACGCATTCGCGTCGCGTTGGTTATCGGCGCGGAGAAGATGAGCGGTCTCGACACCTCCGGCGTCACCAAGGCGCTTAGCGGCGCGAGCTATCAGAAAGAGGAACGCGGAATGTCGTTTCCGGCTATTTTCGGGCGTTTTGCGCAGGCTTACCAAGCTGCGTTCGGGAATCCCGTCGAGGCAATGGCGCACATCGCGGTCAAGAACCATGACAACGCTTTACAGAACCCGCTGGCCCAGATGCACCGTCGTATCACGCTCGATTTCGCGCGAGCCGTGTCGGACAAGAACCCGATGATTGCTCATCCCATTAAGCTGAGCGATTGCTCACTCGTCTCCGACGGTGCGGCGGCGGTGGTCTTGGTGGCGGACGAGATGCTCGACGATTTCCGCCGCGGCGTTCGCTTCCGTGCCACGCAACAGGTGAGCGATATATTACCGCTTTCGGGCAAGGACCTCGCCAAGTTCGAAGGCCCGACACGCGCGATCGCACAAGCCTATCGCCAAGCGAACGTCGGCGTTGCTGATCTCAGCCTTGCCGAGGTACATGACTGCTTTACCATTGCCGAGCTGCTATTGACCGAGGCGCTCCAGATCGCCGCCCCGGGCCGGGGCCGTGACGCCGTGGTCGCGGGCGAGACCAAGCGGAACGGTCGGTTGCCCGTCAACCTGTCGGGCGGTCTTAAGGCCAAAGGTCATCCAGTGGGTGCGACGGGCGTGTCGATGCACGTCCTGAACGCGCGCCAGTTGATCGGCGAGGCGGGGGAAATGCAGTTGCCCGGAGCCGAACTGGCGATGACGGTCAATATGGGCGGCGGCGCGGTTGCTACCTACGCCACGATCATGGAGCGCGCGAAATGAAGCCGATATACCGCGATGCCTCGGAAGCTTTGCGCGACATCCTCGGGGACGACATGACCCTGATGGTAGGGGGCTTCGGTCTTTGCGGAATCCCCGAAGCACTGATCGACGGGATCGAGGCGCTCGGCGTGCAGCGGCTGACCTGTATCTCGAACAATGCGGGGATCGACGGCGTGGGATTGGGGAGCCTGCTCAGAACCCGACAGATCCACAAGATGATCAGTTCCTATGTGGGCGAGAACAAGGAGTTCGAGCGGCAATACCTGACGGGTGAGCTGGAGCTTGAATTCTGCCCTCAAGGAAGTCTGGCCGAGCGCTGCCGAGCCGGCGGGGCCGGCATACCCGCATTCTTCACACGAACGGGCGTCGGAACGATCGTCGCCGAAGGCAAGGAGGTGCGAGCCTTTGACGGCGTCGACTATGTCATGGAACGGGCGCTCACCGCGGATGTTGCCCTGATCAAGGGGTGGAAGGCGGACGAGGCCGGCAATCTCATCTTTCACATGACCGCGCGCAACTTCAACCAGCCGATGGCGACCGCCGGCCGGATCTGCGTCGCTGAGGTCGAGGAGATCGTGCCGGTCGGCACATTTGACCCCGATCAGATCCATCTGCCCGGTATCTACGTTCAGCGGCTGCTGCTCAACCCATCGCCTCGCAAAGAGATCGAATTCAGGACGACGCGGCCGCGTGAAGCGCCGCCGACAGCAGTGGAGGCGGAAAATTGATGGTGGACGATCGAAAAGGGTGGGACCGCAACGCGATCGCGGCTCGCGCGGCGAAGGAACTGCGCGACGGCTATTATGTCAACCTCGGGATCGGGATTCCGACGCTGGTGGCGAACAACATCCCGGACGGCATGAACGTGACGTTGCAGTCGGAGAACGGCATGCTCGGCATCGGCCCGTTCCCTTTCGAGGATGAGGTTGACGCCGATCTGATCAATGCCGGCAAGCAGACGATCAGCAGGTTGCCGTCGTCCAGCTTCTTCTCGTCAGCGGACAGCTTCGCGATGATTCGCGGAGGGCACATCGATCTGACGATCCTGGGCGCGATGGAAGTGAGCGAGGAGGGTGACCTCGCGAATTGGATGATTCCGGGCAAGGTGATCAAGGGCATGGGTGGAGCGATGGATCTGGTCGCCGGCGTCCGCCGAGTGGTGATCACGATGGACCATATCTCGAAGAGCGGCGAAGCCAAGGTCAGGCGGAGATGCAGCTTGCCGCTCACCGGCAAGAGCGTCGTCGACATGGTAATTACCAATCTGTGCGTACTCGAACGTCCCGCCAAGGGAGAACTGTTCCGGCTGGTGGAGTTGGCACCGGGCGTTACGCGAGACGAGGTGCTGGCGAGAACCGAAGCCCATGTAGTAGCCGAGTGGTAACCCCGCCTCTTGAAATAGCGCAGATAGGTAGGCACTGCGAGGGCCAAGATGCCGAGTTTGCGAACGACCGAACAGCTCGCGCAGCTACTCCGTGGCGTAAGTGATCCCACAAGGTTGCGAAGTTGTCTGCACGATCTAACAATAGCGCTGGGGTTCGGCCGCGCCGTCCCCGTCGACAAGCTCGACCGGCGGACCGGACGAGCAGCTATGCTTGATAACAAACATGGCCCGCCTCCTTGACGGAAATGGCAGCGGCGCGATGGTAGCACAGGGTACCTGCCGCGTCGCCAATCTGTCCACATAACGGTCGCACCCGCCAGTGTCGGCGTACTGCTCCTCGATCCGCCGCCCGGCCTTGTTCATAGTCAGCCCGTCGAGCAGATAGAGTGCTTCGCTGACGGTCGCGGGGATGGTCCGTGACGCGAACGGCGCGAAGCGGTCGTTGACGTGGGTATAGGCCTTGATGCCGGGATCGTTGCCGTAGCGGGCGTTGACCGTGTTCATCGCCTCGCCCTGCCGCGCAGCGGGATAGAACTGGCCGTCGGCCGATGCGGTGGTGCCCATTCCCCAGACCGCGCCATCGGTAGCTCGCCCTGTGCGGCGACCACGTTCGCCAGTGCCTGTTCGATCGCTTCGCTTTCGACGTGCCAGCGCGCGAGGTGAGAGAGTTGCCAGTAATCATGGGTGTTGGACGCCTCGGCCATCTTGCGCAGGCCCAAGTTCAGCTCCTCCGCGAGGAGAACGTTGAGCAGGCCGATCTGGTCGCCGCACGGAACACCGGTGCGCAGGTGGGTGACGGCGTCGCTGAATCCGAGCGCGGCGTCCACTTCGAGCAGCAGGTCGGTGATCCGGACGGGCGGTAGGCGGCGATACAGGTCGAGCACAAGTTCATCGATCCCGTCCGGCGCATCGGCAGTCAGGCGATCGATCCGCAAGGTGCCGCCCTTGATGCTGCCTTTCGGGATCGTGCTGTTGCGCGCGGCGCGACCGAGCCGGGCAAGGCCATCGGCAAGTCGGGCCTTGCGGTCGGCGAGCCAGATATGCGGGTCGGGCGGGACCGCCAGCTTAGCGGCGCGCGCGACCGCCATCGGCACGAGGACGTGGCGGAGGTCGCCGTAACGATGCGAACTATCAAGCCATATGTCGCCCGAGCGCAGCGCGTCGCGCAGGTGGACATGACCGCGACTTCCCGGAGGCGCGCATCATCGTCGCCCTTCGCCCGCAACTGACGCCGCCATTAGGAATGCGGGCGCAGGGAAGTCATCGGTCGTCGGAAGTGCGCCCCTGATGGCGATGGCGGTTACCGCGTCGAGCAGGGGCCGGGCGACTGGCGCCGCTTCAAGGTCGAGGCAACGCAGCACGCGCGGTGCATAGCGTCGGAAGCGATGATAGCCCTGATCCACATGGGCCAGCGGATCGTCGCCCAGCGTGTCAGTCAGCGTTCTGGCCGTCGCGACGAGACGGGTGAGATGCGCCCATCCCGCTGCAGGCGAGACCGCATCCTCCAGCGACGCGCCGTCGCCATGCGCTTCGAGCTGCGACTGCTCGAGCGCGGTAAACCCGTCCAGCGTCGCAGTGACCGCCCCTCTGGTTTCTGTGGCGTGCGCATCGTGCACCTGCTTCGCTTCGCGCCAGGTGCGTCCGACGATGCGGTCGTGCGTCTCGATCACTGCATCCGCGGTCGCGGTAGCCCACTCGATGATGCAGACCGCGAGGATGGCGCGACGCCGGTCGGCACCGAAATCGCGCAGGCCATCGGCGAAGTAACGTTCGCCCTGTCGGCGTAGCCGGGCGACGCGATGCGGTGGGACGTCGGCGAGCAAACCGGCATCAAGGTTCATCGTGCGCAGGAACTCCAACCGGTCGAGCAGCCGGTTTGCCGTAGCGGAATTGTTGCCCGGTTCAATCCGGCGCAGCCAGATGAAGCGGCTGATTGCCCCCGGCAGCATTTCGGTCGTCAGCTGTTCGAGCCGTGTACATTCAACGCGATCGAGGCATGTGGCAATCCGCTTCTCGATCCAGCGTTCGGCTGCGACGAGAGCATCGGCGCATAAACGCTCGATGGTCGTGATCGCGGGCAGGATGGACATGGTGTCGCGGCAGCGGGTGATGAAGCGCCGGGCTAGATCGTCGTTTGAACGTGCCTGCTCGGCTTCGATCAACAACCAGTCACGGAACGCATGTGCCAACGCGCCCTGACCGGGGAACGTCCTGTATCCGTAGTTGGAGCGCAGCGTTTCCATATGCTACCGGCGGGTCTGACGCCGGACGGCGTAACGAACGAGCGTGTCGCCGACGATGCCGAGCTGGGCACCGAGAAAGGTGGACACCGCGATCGGGATCATCTCGCCCGGTGCCAGCATACGACCATGATAACGCAGTGCGCAGAGTTGCAGTGCAAAGCCGATCCGATTCTCAGGCCGGCGTCGCCGGTCGATATGGATCAGGTCGTCATCCGCCAGGATGTGATGTCGCAGCAGCGACGCCTCGTCGGTCGGCAGGTCGAGCAGCGATGACCGCTGCCGGGCGCTTAGGATATGGCGTCTCGGCATCGGCGAGTGTCCCGGTTGAACAGAAGTCTGTTTTGGACAACACTGACCCCTCGTAAATCAAGGGTTTTCGAAACCTGATTTCAGGAAGGTTCAATTGAGACAACGCGCCGCCATCTATGCCGCGTCTCGACCGCCGACCAGTCGTGCGAGCGGCAGTTGCGCGATCTCGCCGGTTTTGCCGAACGTGGCGACTATGAGGTGGTCGAGGTCTTCCGTGAAACCGCCTCGGGGATGAAGGCCAACCGCTCGGCGCGTGCCGAGGTCATGAAGCTGGCGCAGGCACGGCACATCGATGCAATCCTCGTCACCGAACTCAGCAGCTGGGGGCGCTCGACACAGGACCTGCTCGATACGCTCAACCGGCTGTTGGGCTTGCGCGTGTCGGTCGTCGCGATGAGCGGAATGACGTTCGAGGTCGATACGCCGCACGGGCGGATGATGGCGACGATGCTCGCTGCCATCGCGCAGTTCGAACGCGACATGCTGAGCGAGCCGGTTCGGTCTGGTCTCGCCGCAGCCCGGGCGCGGGGCCGCACGCTCGGGCGGCAGACCGGCGACCGCCCCAAGTCCGACCGGCTTGCCCCCAAGGTATTGGCGCTTGTCGTCGAGGGCCGCAGCTATCGCTGGATCGCGCGCGACCTCGGTCTCAGTAAGAACACCGTCGCCGCGATCGTCGCGCGGGCGCGGGTGGAAACGGAACCCCTCACCGAGGTGGCAGCCTGAGCTGACGGAAGGCCAGCGCCTCACCGGTGGACGCGCCACCCCGGGAGTGGTTCGGATAGGCGACACCGTTCGTCGTCCCATCACGCACGATGTAGCGTTTCGGCATGATTGCCTCCTTTATGTCGAACATATTGAGTTTCGCCAAGCGCCTAGGTTCCTCGGCATCGACAAGGCCGGCCGCGAGATGCTGTCGTTCATCCCGAGTTCGGTTCCTGATGATCTTGACTGGTACACGGACGCGCAAATTCGCATGGCCGCGGCTCTGCTCCGACGTTTTCACGATGCACCACCACCATGCCTTCCGTGAATGAAAGCGGCTTCAAGGTGGCGTGCCACAACGATTGGGCTCCTACCAATATGAGCCGATCGCGATGATAGATTTCGACACGGCGCGCCCCGGAGAAAGGCTCTGGGAGCGGGATATTCGGCCTTCGCCTGGCTTGACCTCGGTAACGATGACCACTCTGCTGACGAGCAAATCCGCAGGTTGGATCTCTTCGCGCAAGGATATAGTTGGTCGGGATGCACGTCGCCCAATTGGCGGTCTATGCCTTGGCCTGGCAGACCACGTTGGCGGCATCGACACGCGCGCGAGGCAAGCAGGATATCGCAGATTGGGCCACCAGCTGTGCGGAATGGACTGCGCTCAACATCGTCGAGCGGTCGCTTCCTACCGGCTACGTTTAAAACCGTCATGTCCCGCTTAGGGTGTCATTTCGCCCCGAGCCGGAACCGACCCCAATTAGCTCTGAAATCTTCAGTTTACGATCGTCGTGGCAGCTCTTAGTAGACCGGGGTTTGTTGGACGGTTTTAGTGGCAGTTGTTGCGCGATCAGAAGTCTAGCGCCAGTTCGGCCCCGACCACCCGCCCCTTGAATAGCGGCGAGAAGGTGCCACCAGCCGGACGCGGGTCGAAAGGACGGTTGTTGCCGTCCGACAGCGGCCCGCCGTATGGTATCTGGGTGTCGCCGCCGAACTGCACGGCATCAAGCAGGTTACGGCCATAAACCGTAACCGTCACTGCAGGGTTGCCGAGCTTCAAGGATATCGAAGCATCGAGCATGTCGGAGGGGACGTTGTAGCCCCAGTTGTTGTCGGTATAGCTGTAACGGCTGCGATGTGTATAATCAGCGCGCGCGACGAGCGTCGCGGCACCTGGCAACGGCTGCGTCCACGCCGCACCGCTGCCGAACGTCCACTTGGGCGCGCGCGGGAGCTTGAGCGACTGGTCGACCGCATCGACCGCGCCGTTGCCATCAATATCGTAGAACACGCGTACGTAATTTGCGTCGATATAGCCGAAGTTGGCGGTAAGCCGCAGCGGCGCTACCGGCGCGAAGCTCGCCTTCACTTCGGCACCGCGGATGCGCGCATCGGCGGTGTTGTAGATATACTGCGCTAGCCCCGAGGTGGCCGACGGCACGCTGATCTCGCGCTGCATGCCGTCCACCGCCATGTCATAGGCGGCGAGGTTCAGCGTCCCCGTGCCGTCCGCGCTCTGCAGCTTGAGCCCGGCCTCGTAGCTGTCGACCTTCTCAGGCGCGAACGCGGCGGTCCCTTGCGCAGCGGCGATCTGCTCGAATGCGGCGGGCTGCGTGACGCGCAAATTGTAGCCGCCCGACCGCGCACTGCGGGTCCAGCCGGCATAGGCCAGCGCATGCGGTGCCAGACGGTAGCTGGCCTGCAGCTTTGGACTGAGGCTCGACCAGTCGCGGTGGTCGCGAAAACCGTTGTGCTCACCGGCGATCGACGGGTTGGTGCCCTCGACCGGGCAGGTTCCCGCGATTATGTCGCAGGCCGGGCGCGTGCGGACGTAGGTGATCGCCGCCGACTTGCTCTCGTGACTGTAGCGCAGGCCTCCGGTCAGCGTCAGCGCAGGTGTTGCATGCCAGTCGGCCTGCTCGAACAGGCCTTGAACATGATGATTTTCAGTGCCGCCGCCATAAAACTTAGCTTCGGTTATCTCCGGCAGAGCGCGATCCTCGGCATAGGCGATGTTTTGATGGAACAGGTACGTCCCGGCGGTGACATCGACCCTGCCGAGCGTGCCCGCCCAGCGCAGCTCGTCCGACCATTGCTCCTGATCCAGCCCGGTGTTCGAGTTGAACAGGACACGCGGGGTTGAATCGATGTCGTTGCTGGTGCGGTGATCGTAACGCCGCCAGCCGGTGATGTTGGTCAAGGTGCCCCGGCCTACCCGCCAGTCGAGCCGCACAGTTGCAAAGCGGCTAGTACCGCGGATCGAGCCCGGATTGTCTAGTGACAGGTCGAAGCCTTCCCG
This sequence comes from Sphingomonas sp., assembly GCA_965217805.1. Taxonomy (GTDB): domain Bacteria; phylum Pseudomonadota; class Alphaproteobacteria; order Sphingomonadales; family Sphingomonadaceae; genus Sphingomonas. The sequence goes on from CBDCJJ010000006.1 coordinate 362,002, forward strand.
CGCAAACAGACCATGATTTTGCCCGGATGCGCCCTGGCCGGTGAGGCGCAGGTATTCGCCTTTGGCGACCAGCGTCAGCCGGTCCGTAACAAGCGCCTTCAGTCCGCCACGCAGCACAGTGGTCTCACCCTTGCCAAGCGATCCGCCGGTCAGGCGGTTGCGGAAATAGCCGCCATCGCTGTCGTGATAGGCGGCAAGCCGTATGGCGACGCGATCGGCGACGATCGGCCCGGAAACGACAGCCTGCGCGGTGCCGCGCGGCGACCCGCGGCCGCCATCGACTGACCCCTCGCCGGAGAGCCGCACGTGGCCTTCCCACGCAAAGCTCGGGTCATTGGTGTTGACCAGCACCGCGCCACCGGTCGTATTGCGACCGAACAGGACGCCCTGCGGTCCGCGCAGCACCTCGACCGAGGCGAGGTCGAACTGGTCGAGCACCAGCCCGAAATTGGACGCGACATAGACCCCGTCGATCACCGTGCCGACGCTTGCGTCGATCGAGGGGATCGAGCTGTTGATGCCGAGCCCGCGGACGGAGAAGTTAGCAACGCCGCGGAAGGTGCCGACCGGGTCAAGCGATACGCCGGGAACGCGGTAGCTGAGCGACTGAAGATCGCGGAACTGACCGTCGGCAAGCGCCGGTCCGTTGAAGGCCGTGATCGCCGCAGGCACGTCTTGCAGCGGCTCGCCCTGCGCTTTCTTGGTCGCAGTGACGGTTATCACGTCCGCGTCCGGGGCAATGCTGTCCTGAGCATCCGCGGACGTGGCGATAACCATCACGCCGGCTATAGACGCTAGCCAAACGCGCATTCATGACCCCCAAAGATGCACCGCCGACCTACGAGCGGGCCGGCAAAGGAACCAAGGTGTAGGGGTGAGCCGGACGTTAAGCAAATCGCCTCTACAAGCACGGGTCTAGCCTTCTAGCATGGCCAGTGCCCGGACCGCCGAGGCGCTAGCGCCTCGACGGTCCGGGCGGCGCGTCTGGGACTTGTCGCCATCACCTCCGCCCGTTCGTGAGCACACACCTCGTCCCCATGCTCGGCAACCAAGCCTTCTGTAGGTCGTCTAATTGCATTGCAATCAACTGGCTTCACACTCGATTTCGTGCTGCGCATAGATGCCGTCGCTGCCAGTGCAAGGTCGTCTTCGCGGTCGGGACTTGCCGCCGCATCATGGGTTTCGCGGAACGGGTCTTCCTATGCTTTCTCCGCAATGAGCGTGAACCGCCACTGCACCTACACAAGCGGAATGATCCAGCCCACGTCCCGGCAGGGACATCTCGGCGCACCCGACCCAGGTGCAAACGGTCAGACGGCAAAAGGGTCAGTCGCTCGGTTTAGGCTGCGTTGTCGATAAGGCGCTCGAAGCGCTGCCCGTTCTTGAGCATGCTGTGCATGACGACGGCGAGCTTCCTTGCGACCGCGACCGTCGCGCACTTGAACCCGAGTTTCTCGCGCAGCGCTAGCCCCCAGGTTCGGAGCGCGCTGTCGGCAGAGACACGCGTCAGGATGGTTGTCGCCGCCTCGTAGAGTAAGGCGCGCAGATAAATGTTGCCCCGGCGCGAGATGTGGCCGCCATAATCCACCTCGCCCGACTGGTAGCGCCTGGTCGTCAGCCCGAGCCAAGCGCCGACTGAACTTGAAGATCGGAAGTTGGCTGGGTCCTCGACGGCTGTCACGTAGGATGAAGCGGTCACTGCGCCAACGGCCGGGATCGAAATCAGCAGGGCGGATTGCTCATTCGTTCGGGCCGAGGTAACCAGCTGGCGGTCTAACTCGGCCGCTCGGGATCGCAAGCTGCGCCACGCCTCCAGCATGGGTAGCATGATCCGCGCCAAGGCAGCGTCGCTGGTCAGAAGCCGACGGACGTGGTCCTCGAAGACGCGGCCGGCGCCCTGGGATACGACAAGGCCGAACGTCTTCATCAAGCCGCGGATCTGGTTGGAGAACTGCCCGATCGTCTTGCAAACCTGACTCCGCCCCGCGACCAGCGTCCTGGTCAGCATGCTGTCGAAGCCCTTCGCGCGGACGACGCGGTAGAACCCCACCTCAGCCAGATGCGCCAGACCGCCGGCGTCGTTCGCGTCGGTCTTGTTGGCCGCCATGTCGAGCGCCGCCTTGGCGTGGCGCGCGTCGATGCAGATCGCCGGCAACCCCTCCGCACTCAGCTCATGGTAGAACCACACCGACAACGGGCCGGTCTCGAACACCACCCGCTCGACCGCGGGCGCGTGCTTTCGAATCAGCACGGCAAGTGCCTTGGGGTCGGAGCGACACTTCCCGCGCCAAACCCGCTTGCCATCCCGCCGAACCAAAACGGCCGTGTCTTTTAACGACACGTCGAGACCGATATACTCGCCCATGGATGTTCTCCGTCCGATGCTGGGCCCGACCACCATCGTGAGCCCGTTCTTCATCCTATCGGGGAACAACCACCGTCTGTGCAGTAATCGCATCCGCGCCTGGCGCTCCCGCGATTACCCCATGTTTTCTGTTCCGTTGCTAATCAGAACCCTTCTCTAGCTGTCGGTTTTCCTCATGACCTGCTCCCCGCTTTCAGGCCGCTGATAACTTAGCTTCGGTGTCCATATGCCCCTGGCGGGGGCGGTTCGTAAACTCGGCGGGTGCCAGCCCGCCGAGGCTGCTGTGCGGACGCACGGTGTTGTAGTCCGTCCGCCAAGCCTCGATGATCCGTCTCGCCGCAGCCAGCGATGGGAACAGGTGTTCGTTCAGGCACTCGTCGCGCAAGCGACCATTAAAGCTTTCGACCAAGCCGTTCTGCTGCGGCTTGCCCGGCGCGATGTAATGCCACTCGACCCCCGTGTCCTGGCACCACGCGAGCACCGCGTGACTGGTCAGCTCGGTCCCGTTGTCGCTGACCACCATGCACGGCAGCCCGCGACGTTCGGCGATGGCGCTCAACTCGCGAACGATCCGACGGCCAGATAGCGAGGTATCGACGATACACGCCAGGCATTCCCGGCTGTAATCGTCAATCACGTTGAGCAGGCGGAACCGCCGGCCGCAGGCCAATGAGTCCGACACGAAGTCCAGCGACCAGCGCTGGTTGGCATCCTGCGGGATCGCCATCGGCGCTCGCGTGCCAAGCGCACGCTTCCGGCCGCCACGCTTACGCACCGTCAGCCGCTCCTCGCGATACAGCCGGTACACCTTCTTCAGGTTCATGCCCTTGCCCTCTCGCCTGAGCAGGATCGCCAGCCGCCGATAGCCGAACCGGCGACGCTCGTTCGCGATCTCGCGCATCCGCTCGCGGACAGCATCGTCCTTTCCGCGAAGCGGCTCATATTGCCATGCCGACCGGTTGACCCCGATCAGCCTGCAGGCGCGACGCTCAGAGAAGCCGTGATCGGGCCATCAGCTTCTCCACTGCAGCGTAGCGCTCCGCAGACCGGGTCAGTTTTTTCCCAGCAGATCCTTCAGTGCCGACACGTCCAGCATCGACTCCGCCAGCAGCTTCTTCAGCCGCCGGTTCTCGTCTTCCAGCGCTCGCAACCGTGCCGCGTCGGACACCGTCAGCCCGCCGTACTTCGACTTCCAGTTGTAAAACGTCGCATCGCTGATCCCATGCTTGCGGCACAGATCGGCCGTCTTCACGCCCGCCTCATGCTCACGCAGCACGCCTATGATCTGATCTTCGGTAAATCGGCCTCGCCGCATCGCTCGTCTCCATCTGACGAGCTAACTTACCAATGGCATAAATTCTGGCGAGCAGGTCACTTTGAACGAAGCAGACCGTGCGGAAACTCGCCGGCGGGCTGGTTTCCTGGGCTCCATCTTATGGGAGGATGTTTAAGAAGGCGGACCCACGCGCACCGAAGATCAAACAGGCTTTTGCGGCCGAGATGTTTGGAACGGCGACCAGTCGCTGGCTTTACAACGGCCATGGAACGGACGAGTGGCCGGTGGACCTTGTTACTGGACCGGCTATCACATCGCCAGAAGCTACTACGAGCGCGCGGCCGACAAGCCAGCGGCGATTTGCTAAATGATCAACGGCGGGAACGCCAAGGCCTTCCTAGAGGCATGTGGGTAAAGCTCAGTAAAATTGTTCAGTGTCAAAATCGTTCTTCCGCGGGACAGTCGCGACGCTCTGATGTCCGCTGTCAACGTTTGGGGCGTGCGTCATCGACCGCTTGGATTCGCGGCACCGGATGTGACCGCGCACAGGTGGAGGCGGGACCTGAAGGACGTCGGTGATCAAGCTCTGATACGCGGGTTGGATACCGCATTTCCGTGTATGCGTCCCGGGGCTGATCCGATCTTACAACGGGCGTCGGCTGATGCCGGCCACAAAGCGTGTGACGGATATTCCCCTGCCGTGGTCCCGCCCCCCGCCTGTACGCGGGAGCTGTGATGCCGTCAGGTTGGTTGCACCTCCCTGGCAACCGCCCACATGAAGCCAGCCAGTTCGCGAGCGATCGCCGTGCAAACGACGGGTGTCTTCTTGCCCTTGGCGATCAACGACCGATAGCGCGCCGTCAATCGGCTCTGGGCTTTCCAGGCGATCTCGCGAACCTTCGGCGTGGTTTGCTCGAGGCGGTAAAGCTTCGCTTTTCCTACCCGCGGTGGATGACGGTATGTCCAGGCGCTCTCGACAAGCATATGGCGAACCCGGCCGTTGCCTGCCTTGGTAATCCCGCCTCGTCGAACCGTGTCGCCAGAGGATCGCTCGCCCGGTACGAGGCCCAGAAATCCCATTAGCTGGCGTGGGCTGTCGAATCGGCGCATGTCGCCGATCTCGGTCACGAACGTCACCGCGACGATGAGTTCGACGCCGCGTAGCGCCCGAAGCGCGAAAACGACTGGAGCCAGTGACCAGCCCGGTAAGAACTCCTCGATGGCTGCCTCAATACGGACGATCCGCTCCTTCGCGACACGCACAGCGTCGACCAGCTCCTGCAGCGCAATCTGATGGGCGGGATGATCAAAGCGTTGTTCCTGAAGCCAGCGAAAGTGGCGGGCTCCCCACGTCGTCTTGCGGGGGAAGATGCGGCCATGCTTCAGCATGAATGCGCTGACCTGTTGCCGGTGGATCCGCTGGGTCTCAACCGCGGCAGCGCGGGCGCGAACGAGGTCGCGCATCGCTTCATGACCCGCATCAGGCACCCACACCGCCGTGAGCTCTGATGTCCGCTGTCAACGTTTGGGGCGTGCGTCATCGACCGCTTGGATTCGCGGCACCGGATGTGACCGCGCACAGGTGGAGGCGGGACCTGAAGGACGTCGGTGATCAAGCTCTGATACGCGGGTTGGATACCGCATTTCCGTGTATACGTCCCGGGGCTGATCCGATCTTACAACGGGCGTCGGCTGATGCCGGCCACAAAGCGTGTGACGGATATTCCCCTGCCGTGGTCCCGCCCCCCGCCTGTACGCGGGAGCTGTGATGCCGTCAGGTTGGTTGCACCTCCCTGGCAACCGCCCACATGAAGCCAGCCAGTTCGCGAGCGATCGCCGTGCAAACGACGGGTGTCTTCTTGCCCTTGGCGATCAACGACCGATAGCGCGCCGTCAATCGGCTCTGGGCTTTCCAGGCGATCTCGCGAACCTTCGGCGTGGTTTGCTCGAGGCGGTAAAGCTTCGCTTTTCCTACCCGCGGTGGATGACGGTATGTCCAGGCGCTCTCGACAAGCATATGGCGAACCCGGCCGTTGCCTGCCTTGGTAATCCCGCCTCGTCGAACCGTGTCGCCAGAGGATCGCTCGCCCGGTACGAGGCCCAGAAATCCCATTAGCTGGCGTGGGCTGTCGAATCGGCGCATGTCGCCGATCTCGGTCACGAACGTCACCGCGACGATGAGTTCGACGCCGCGTAGCGCCCGAAGCGCGAAAACGACTGGAGCCAGTGACCAGCCCGGTAAGAACTCCTCGATGGCTGCCTCAATACGGACGATCCGCTCCTTCGCGACACGCACAGCGTCGACCAGCTCCTGCAGCGCAATCTGATGGGCGGGATGATCAAAGCGTTGTTCCTGAAGCCAGCGAAAGTGGCGGGCTCCCCACGTCGTCTTGCGGGGGAAGATGCGGCCATGCTTCAGCATGAATGCGCTGACCTGTTGCCGGTGGATCCGCTGGGTCTCAACCGCGGCAGCGCGGGCGCGAACGAGGTCGCGCATCGCTTCATGACCCGCATCAGGCACCCACACCGCCGTGAGCTCGCCCGCGCGCAGCAGCCTGGCGAGCATTATGGAATCGCGCCGGTCTGTCTTCACCCGGTCGCCCCCGCGCTTCGGAATCAGCGATGGTGCGACCACCATGCAAGAATGACCGAGCTCAACGATCATGCGATACAGCCCGTATCCGGTCGGTCCCGCTTCATAGCAGCAATGCACCACGTCATACTTGGCTGCGATCCGCTGCAAAATCCGCTTCATCGCATCCGGCGACGCATCCACCTCGCCAATGAAACGCACCTCGCCGCCGCGCTCACCGTCGGCGATGGCAATGGCGTTGCGCGCTTTTGCGACATCAATTCCGATGAAAACTTCTGTAGGATGTCCCACGGTTCGTCCTCCTTATGTGAGGATCGGCTCGGCCCACCCGAGCAACCCTCGGATCATCAGCGTAGGGCGAACCACTCCTGACTGCGAGGCGGACATACGGTCTTAAACCTAGTCGTCCCGAGTTAGGCGGACATTGCCCCCACAACAAAGCTTGCCCCAGCCGCCGCGATGACGCTGCCGATCAGCCGACGCAGTCGGATTTGCCAAGGCCGCTCCGACAGGAACTCGGCGGCAAACAGCCCGCACACGTGCAGGAACAGACTGGCGGCGAGGAAGCCGAACGAGAACGGCAGAGGTGCCGCCGACCCCGGCAATTCAACACCGTGCGCATGGCCGTGGTTGAAGCCGAACAGGACAACGCCAGCGTACACCGCGGCGCGCCATCGCGTCAGGCTAGGAAACATCAACGCGAGGCCCAGCAGGAGGACCGAGGCGGCGACCGCCAGCTCGCCATACGGCACACGAAGCCCCAAGAAACCAGCCGTCGCGCCAACCGCCATGGCCGTCAAGAACGCCGCTGGCACCTGCCATACCGCCGCGCGGCCGAGTACAACGCTGACCATGCCCACGGCCACCATCGCCAAGAGGTGGTCAGGTCCAGTCAGCGGGTGCATGAACCCCGCCGTGAGCCCAGCGTCGCCCGTGGAGCTGTGGGCGGAGGCAGGAAAGGGCACCGCGCCCAGCGCCACGGCGATCGGCCCGGCCCGGCTCGCCCGATTTCGCCAGAGAGATGCGCGACACATGATGGGTGCCTAGGCAATGAGCCGCGAATCGTTATCGCCGGCTCGCGTTCCCCTCCGGCAGAGCCAATATCCGGCCAACGCGATGCTCATCCAGACCGTCGCCACGAGGATTTGAGCGTGGACCGGATAACCTAGAAGCACAGGTGTCGCACTTCGGATCATAGGGTCCCACTGGTCGAAATTGGATAGCTTGTATGGCATGCCGACCGGGCTGGTGGGCACGAGGCTAGCCTGTGGATAGAGCGTGGTGATGTAGAAGAATGGGGTCCAGTAGACAAAGACAACCAAGGTGGCGATCAGCGCGCCGAGCAGCGGCTCGCGCGAGCGCCGGAACAGGAGCCACAAGCAGATCGCGGTTATTCCGTCGAGCAACAGGAAGAACGCCGCATCGTGGAACAGCGCGTGCGGCGGCCAGGTTTGCACCGCACTCATGTGCCCGATTGGCTGCGGGAAGTTGTCGATCACGGTTGAGCCAATAGTGCCTAGCGTCAGGCTGAGCCCAATGAGGACTCGTCCGGTGGTAATCCTATTCATCGCGTCGCGAACTCCCTTTCTAAGCCGCAAAGACAAGCACCAGATAGTCGGCGGGCAACTACCCAGCCGGTCGCGTACGTGTCACGCGATCCGACCACTCCTAGTTATAGGTATCAAGTGAGCGCCCACTCACTTCATGGTTTTAAATGGCACGTAGCACAATCAGGTATCGAGTAGCTCGGGCAGGAAGATTTCTTCGCAGGTGAACCGCCGACTGGAAAGTCCCTGCTCGTGGAAATAGCGGAGGTAGGTGTCAATCGCCTTGCGATTGGCGGCTAGGCCATAGGGCCACCAATCCTTGCCCATGAGAGACATGTTCTCGGCCATAAGCGGCGTGAACCACGGGATCATCAGCTTGCCGTGCTGCTCCAGCGCACCGTTGCGGTATTCGTCCGCGGCCAACTCCTTGGATTTGACGAACCCCTCGTAGATGGATCGGGCGATATCGGGATTAGCAGCCAGCACGTCCTTTCGGATCACCACCGTGTGCATGATTGGGAAGATGTCGGTGCGGGCGAAATAGTCGCGCTCGACCGTTTCGTAGTCGGAGAACAGGCGGCCGACCTTCTCCGAGCCCTGCAATATGCACTTTGGAGCGACCGCGGAGATGAGCGCGTCGATCTCGCCGGACTCGAGCATCGGCCCGAGCATCTCACCCTTGGCGACCGGGCGCACATCGACACCGGCCGGCACCGGTTGCGGCACGAAGTCGTAGGGCGGCATATACCAATCAGTCGCACCGATCACCCAGCGGCTCTGCTCCGGCCTGATGCCGAAGTCGTCCGACAGGATGCCCTTGGGCCAGACGCCTGCGTCATGTCCGTAAATGCCGAACTCGCCAATGGTTTTGCCGATCAGGTCCTCGGGCCGCTCGATGCCGCTCGCCTTGTTGACGAAGATCGCCGAGTGGCGGAACTGCCGATTGGGAAAGATCGGGATCGCCACGAACGGAGGGTTTTCCATCTCCAGCGTGCGGAGATAAAAGGTTAGCCCCAGTTCGGAGACGTCATAGGCGTGGTCGCGCACCATGTTCTCGAAAATGTCGGACACGATCTTGGCATCCTCGAACGTCGCATCGACGCCCTCGATCTGGACGGTGCCGTCGAACAGCGCCCGGACGTGATCGTAGCGGGTGCAGCCTATCTTCAGGTCAATGTCGTTCATTGCACTTCTCCTTTTTCAACAATGTTCGCGGTGTTCATAGTTCGGGTCACCGCCTGATTCCGGCGCAGACGCGATCCCAGTTGCCCGAGGCGATGCCCTCCCGTTCCGGCTGGGTGAGGTCCGCGTCATTAAGGAAGCGCCGTGCGCCGCCCGGCTCGACGGGGACGAACGGATAGTCGGTCGCTAATAGGATGCGATCGGCACCGATCACCTCGACCGCCCAGCGCAGATAGCGATGACGGAAGATTCCGCCCGGCGTGACCAGGACGTTGCTGCGGACGTAATCTGACGGCTTGCGCTGCAGCTTCGCCATGGCGGCGAGCTGGTCGATGCGATCGAGGTAGAACAGCACCACCTCGCCCCAGTGACCGACGATGATCTGGAGATCGGGCAGCCGGTCGAAGACGCCGGCCAAGATCAGGCGCAGGAGCTGAATGCCGGCTTCGCAATGCCAGCCGAGGCCATGCGTCGCGAACACGCCACTCACCTCCGAGCCGAGCCCGTCGTAATAGGCCGCGCGCACGTTCGAGGTCGGCGTTTGCGGGTGGATGTAGAGCGGAACGCGAAGTGCTGCGGCCGTCTCTAGGATCGGCCAGAAATCGGGATGGTCGAGGTTGCGGTCGCCCGTGCGGCCGAACAGCATCGCGCCATTCAGGCCGAGTTCCGTGACAGCCCGCTCCAGCTCGCGCGCCGCTTGCCGAGGAGCCGGCGTCGCGAGCGTCGCGAAGCCTTGGAACCGATCGGGATGCGAGCAAACGGTCGCCGCGACCAGGTCGTTTGTCGCGTGCTGGAGATCAACCGCCTGTTCGCCCGGGAGGTCGTGGAGTCCCGGCGTGGTCAACGACAGCACCTGCATGTCGATCCCGACCTCGTCCATCGCTGCTAGGCGATCCCGGGCGAGGTCAAGCAGCCGCACGGCAGGCACGCCATGCGTGGACGCGCTGATCGCGGGGTCGGATCGACCGGGGTCGCGCTCAAGCCAAGCGTCGATCACCGCGCGTGTGGCGAAATGCTCTTCAAGGCCGATGATTCTCACCGGCTTCCGCCCATCCTCGACGACCGCCGCGAAGGGCGGCCTAATGGCGGATTTTCGTTCGGTGTGTGTCGGTTCACGGCGCACTCCCATCGTGAAAGGCTTGGCTTGAATGCTCTAATAAACTAAACGCGTTTATAGAAATAAGGTTGCAATCAAAGTTCGGCTTTTGGGAAGCGTCAGCCAGCCCAATCCGTTAGGGGTGCGAATGGCCATAAATACCGACATGATCCGCGCACTTTACGCGGAGACTTCGCTAGGCGGCCCAGACCAGGCGGTCGGTTTCGTGTTGTGGCGCGTCATGCATCGTTACCAGCGGGCGGTGGAGCGCGCGCTGCAACCCCATGGCCTGACCCATCTCCAGTTCACCACGCTGGCGATCGTCGGTTGGATGTGCCGATCGGACGCGCCGACGACGCAGGTTGAGCTGGCGAGACAGGCCGACATTCACCCGATGCAGATTTCGCTCATGCTGAAGGCGCTAGAGAGCAAGCGCATGGTCGTCCGATCGCGATCGAGCGTCGACACGCGCGCCAGGGATGTCGATGTTACTGAAATTGGTTTGGAAGCGTTGCGACAGGCTTTTCCGGTCGTGATATCAATTCAGCAGAAAATGTTCGGCGAGGCCGGTGAAGCGGGCGGAACGCTCCATCGCGCATTGCGGGATGTGGAGGAACGCAGTGTGAGATAGCGACTATTTTGTCTTCACCACGAACAGGTTGTAAACGAGCCTTTTGCAGAACAAGCGGACACGCGGCACGTCACGGCGAGGAGGAATAATCTTGACTGGATGCTATAAGCACGTTTTTGTTAGCTTGGCGGCACTCGAAGTGGCGAGCTGCGGCGCGCCGTCCGACAATACCCCGACCGGCACGGCGACAGATCGCAGCGACCAACGCGCCGCAGATTCCTTGGCCAGCCAGAGCAGCGCATCCGCGCCAGCGACCATGCCGGCGACGCACGAAGCCCTAGATAAGAAGCCGAGTGGTGTTCCCCTGCCCCACACCGCGCCCGCGCCGAGCGCACTGTTCAACGCCGCCTATCAGCGTGTTGAAAGCGATTGGGAGCCGGTGCTGTTTCTATGCGATGGGGTGGATAGTGGCCGCGTGAAGCTCGTTACCACGCCCAATGCCAAGGGCTTGGGGACGTTATGGACCTATCGGAAGGATGATTTCCGCACCAAGAGGGAAGCGGTACGCCTCGGAAACGACGATCCTGGCGCGGGCCAAATCATGCGCGCGATTCAGCGACCGGACGGCAGCGCGTTTGGCAGCGTGCATTCGATCAATCCCGGCGTGCTCGGCAAGGCCGGCGTGACGACCTTGCCGACGCTCAGCAGCATCACCGACAAGATCGAGACGACCCGGTGCCGGTGGGAGCCGCGCGGGTGCGTTCTCCTGTTCGACGGCCGGCGATCGGTACTGGTAATCGCGGCCGAGGATGGCAGCTACAGCTACAAGAGCTTCGATTATGCAAAGCCAGGCAAGGTGATCGATGCCAGTGGCGGCGCGACCAGCGTGCCATCGACAACGGTGACGAGCGGTCGTCTCATCTCGGCCGAACCGAACCACGAACTATATGAATTTCGCAGTGGCCCTTGGACTTACCGAGTCAGAGCGTCGGCAGATAACCGTGCGCCTGGAGCAGGATTGACCGTGCTGCATGGCGGGAAAACGGTTCAGACGAGCGTTGCGGCGGCTTATCAAATGGCAGCAAAACGTATCGAATAAGCGGCACGACTGCGGTGTCACAACCGCTCGAGGCTGTTGAAAAAGGCCGTCCGGTTGGCGGCGGGGGCGTCGACCGGCATTGGCGGTGAGTGGACGAGCGACCCTTTTCGCTCAGGCTGGTGCCGCCCGATTGGTGAGCAGCTGGAGGTTGTAGGCGGCGGCTGCCATCGTAAGCTCTTCGGCGGCTCCTTCAGTCCTCTAAGCTTCAATGATCTGATGTTGAGGTTGCGTTTTAGGTGCCCGAACACGCGCTCGATCCGCTTTCGTCGCTGTCGCGCGCGGATGGAGGCTTTGGTGCCGTTGAGAGCACGGACCTGATCATGTGCATCTTCGATGACGAGGCGGGTGACGGCGCGCTGCCTGTCCGTCGTGCACTGCGGCTTGAGCGCGCACGCGGCGCAGTCGGCGGGACGACTGTGGATCGGCGTGCAAAAGGGACCCCCTTGGCGGGGTGATCGGCGTCCAACAGGGACCCCTCGTTTCAATGGTTTAGGCAGCGGCCTGAGTATTCTCAGGCAGCGAGATCGGGATGTTGGTGGTGGAGACTGTGGTTCGTATCCGGCGCGAGTTCGCCGGGGGTAAGCCGATCAAGGAGATCGCGCGGGATTTGCGGTTGTCGCGCAAGGTGATCCGCAAAGCGATCCGCGCGCCGGAAGGCGCGTTCGACTATCATCGCAGCGTGCAGCCGCTGCCGCAGATTGGACCGTTTCAGGAGCGGCTCGATACGCTGCTGGCGGAGAACGAGGCGCGGCACCGTCGCGATCGGTTGCGGATGACGCGCATCCACGATCTGCTGCTACGCGAAGGCTTTGAGGGATCGTACGATGCGGTGAGGCGCTACGCCGCACGCTGGTCCGAGGCGCAGCGCAAGGATACCGGCGCCGGCGTGGCGGCGTTCATCCCGCTGCTGTTCAAGCCGGGCGAGGCTTATCAGTTCGACTGGAGTCACTAAGACGTCGAGCTGACGGGCAAGCCGATGCGCGTAAAGGTCGCTCATATGCGGTTGTGCGCGTCGCGGGCGGTCTATGTCCGAGCCTATCCACGTGAGACGCAGGAGATGATGTTCGACGCGCATGCGCGCGGCTTTGCCTTCTTTGGGGGTGTGCCGCTGCGCGGCATCTACGACAACATGAAGACCGCGGTGACGACGGTGTTCGTCGGCAAGGAACGCGTGTTCAACCGTCGCTTCCTGGTGATGGCGGATCACTACATGGTCGAGCCCACCGCATGCTCGCCGGCTGCAGGCTGGGAGAAGGGTCAGGTCGAGCACCAGGTCCAGACGATCAGGGGCCGCTTCTTCAAGCCACGGTTGCGGTTCGCCAGTATGGACGAGCTGAACGGCTGGCTGGAGGCCGAGTGTCGGCGCTGGGCAGCAACGCACCCTCATCCCGATCAGAAGGATATGACGGTTGCGCAGGCGCTAGAGCTTGAGCGACCCGCGCTGCAGCCGATGCTGTCTCCGTTCGATGGCTTCCACGAGACGCAGCATGCTATGAGCGGCACGTGCCTGATCAACTTCGATCGCAACCGCTACTCGGTTGGCGCCAAGGGCGTCCGTCGGGCGGTGCAGGTCCGCGCTTATGCCGATCGGATCGTCGTGCGGATGGCCGATGAGATTATCGCCGAGCACCCCCGGTTCTTCGGACGCGACCGCACGATCTACGATCCCTGGCATTATCTGCCGGTGCTGGTGAAAAAGCCCGGCGCGCTGAGGAACGGGGCACCGTTCCAGGACTGGGATCTGCCGACCGCGCTCGCCCGGCTGCGTCGTAAGCTGGGCAGCGACAACGATGGTGATCGACGGTTCGTGCGCGTGCTTGCGGCCGTACTCACCGATGGGCTGGAAGCGGTCGATAGCGCGGCTCGCGAAGCGCTCGATACCGGGGCCATCAGCGATGACGTCGTCCTTAACATCCTGTCGCGACGCAGGGAGCCGCCCGGTGCTGTATCCATCGATACGCCCGAGGACTTGGCGCTGATGTATCCGCCGATTGCTAACTGCGCCCGCTACGACAGCCTGCGAGGTATCCGTGCAGCGGCATGAGATGATCGATGCCATGCGCAGCCTCGGCCTCGGCCTCAAGGGCATGGCGGGTGCGTTCGACGATGCGGTTACCACCGGCATCCAGCGCAAGCGCACCGCGATGGAGATCCTGACTGATCTGCTGCGCGCCGAGGGCGCGCATCGTCATGCCGCCTCGATCCGCTACCGCATGACGGCTGCCAGGCTGCCGGTCGTGAAGGACCTCGATGCGTTCGTGTTCGACGGTACGCCCATCAACGACGAACTGGTCCGCTCGCTTCACGCAGGCTCGTTCCTGCCGGGGCGGCGCAACCTCGTGCTGGTCGGAGGCACCGGCACGGGCAAGACCCATCTTGCCAGCGCGATCGCTGCCAGCGTCATCCGAGCCGGTGCGCGCGGTCGCTACTTCAACACTGTCGATCTGGTGACGCAACTCGAGGAGGAGACGCGGATCGGGAAGGCAGGTGCGCTTGCCGCGCAGCTTCGCCGCCATGAGTTCGTGGTGCTCGACGAGCTTGGTTATCTGCCGTTCGCCCGCTCGGGTGGGCAGCTGCTGTTCCACCTGATCAGCAAGCTATACGAGCACACCTCGGTGATCATCACCACCAACCTGACGTTCGGCGAATGGCCCAGCGTGTTCGGCGATCCAAAGATGACGACCGCGCTGCTCGATCGCATCACTCATCACTGCGACATCGTCGAGACCGGCAACGACAGCTGACGGTTCAAGAACCGTAGCTGACCCCACACGAAGATAGCCGGTTCTCGCTGCTCGCGCCTTCGGTCGGGCTACGCCCTCCCTACGCCGCAAGCAGCGAGAACGGTGCCCGTGTCATCGTCGTTCGCCATCGCGATCGGGGGGTCCCTTTTGCACGCCGATCGGGGGTCCCGGTTCGACGCCTATTTACAGTGCGCGCGATAAGGATGCCCTGACAGCGATCGGAGCCGAACTTACCAACCATGGTGGTCGGGTCGCGACTTGTGTCGCAGACGTAAGCAATCCGGCAGCTATCGAGCGCGTCGCTGCCCTCGCGATCACGCGGTTCGGCCGGATTGACAGCTGGGTTAACAATGCCGGCGTCGGCACTTATGCCACGCTCGAGCAGGTGCCGCGTGCCGATCATCGCTGCGTCTTCGACGTCAGCCATTTCGTCGTGGTTCAAGGATCACTTTTAGCGGCCCGGCATACGCGGGCGCGAGGCGGCGCGATCATCAACATCGGCTTGATCCTGAGCGACCGAGCAATTGTCGAGCAAGGTCCATACACCGCGACCAAATTTGCGATGCATGCCTTTACCGATACGCTGCGTATAGAGTTGGAAAGGGATGGTGCGAACATTTCTGTAACGCTCATCAAGCCCCGGGCGATCGACACGCCTTACCCCGAACACGCGCGCAATTATATGGACGCCCCACCCTGGCTGCCGCCTCCGCTCTACGATCCGGCGCTGGTCGCCGACGCTGTGCTGTTCACATGCGCGCATCCGCGTCGACAACTCTACGTGGGGGAGGCGGTCTGCTGCCGTCCGCACTTGGACAGTTGTTTCCGCACCTGACCGATATTGGCATGAAGACGGTCGGCAAAGTTTCGCAGCAAAAGCCGGGCGACCCGGGTGACGCCGACCGACGCGACAATTTGTATAAACCACGCAGCGACGGCGCGAAGCGGGAATCGCAGGATGTGTGCACGCCAGACGAGCCTAGCACTTAAAGCGCAGAAGCATCCGATCCGTGCCTCACTATTGGTCGGCGTGATCACGTCAGTCGGGGTCTTTAACGCAAGACGCCTCGGCAAGCGCGAAAAAGCGTTCAGCAACTCTTTAGAGAAACGTTCCCTTTGATCAACCGTCCTGAACGACCACAAGACCGGGCAGACCTTCATCTAGGCGCCGCTGATAGGCATCGGCCATGGCGCGGTGCGTCTGGGCGATGAGCGGATTGCTGCTGCTATTCGCGCGCTCGCGCTCTTCGCGCAGCCTGCGACTATAGTAAGCTTCGTCCGATACGATCACGGCGACGACTGTAGATTATAACGCGCGCAATCAACTTTAATGCCGAGTTGTTTGTTGGTTGTCGCTTGTATTTGGCAAGCACAGTCAGGGACTTAACTTATGTATTATCACGATAAGCGCCTCCAATATCCGGTCACGGTCGACAAGCCCAATCCAGTTTTCGCACGCATGCTCCAGCAGGCGATCGGCGGGATCGAGGGCGAGATCCGCGTTTGCATGCAGTATTTCTTCCAAGCGTGGGGTAACCGCGCGCCCAACAGCAAATACCGCGACATGCTACTCCACACAGCGACCGAGGAGATCGGTCATATCGAGATGCTGGCGACCGCTGTTGCGCTCAACCTGCAAAACGCACCTACGTCAATGCAGGAAGAGGGCGCGGCTGATGGCATTGTCGGCGCGGTCATGGGTGGCGGTAACGCTACCCATGCGATCGAGGGCATGCTTCACCGCAATTTGCTGTCCGCTGGCATGGCAGCGATGCCGGTCGATTCCGAAGGCGTGCCATTCAGCATGAGCCACATTTATGCCAGCGGTAATATCGCCGCCGACATGTATTGCAACGTCGCCGCCGAGGCGACGGGGCGTGTGCTGGCGGTCCGGCTGTTCAACGCCACCGATGATGCCGGCATGAAGAAGATGCTCCACTATAACATTGCCCGTGACACCATGCATCAGCAGCAGTGGCTGGCGGTGCTGGAGGAGTTGGGCGGTGATGCGATGAACCTGCCGATCCCGAACTCCTTTCCGCAAGGTGAGGAGGATCAAGAAAACAACTACAATTTCTATGCGACTGCGGTCGACCAATCAGTACCCGAGGGACGTTGGTCCTCAGGTCCGTCAATCGACGGCAAGGGCGAGTTCAGCGTGTTCCAGAACAAGCCACTAGGCGAAGAACCGAACCTGGGGCCAGCACGCCCTAATTCCGGCGCACAGAACGCGCAGATCGGCTGATAAGAGAAGACCGGGCGAGGCACCAACCTCGCCCGGTCTACATTGATCGTTGACCGCTATCGGTTCGAAAACGACTGCTGATCAGCTCGATCAGGTGGCGAGCATCTCGTCCAACATGTCGATGTGGCTTTGGACGACGGGTGCGATCTTGGCCGCCGCGCTCTTTAAAGGACGTGACATACCACTGTTAGCAAAACCTTGGTGCACCTCAAGTGCCGCATCGTGGCTAGCCTTCTGCTGCTCGACGTAAAGCATGTCACGTGCTGTCCCAGATACTTGGCGCAGCGCCGCCATGTTGGCGCGACCGGTGGGTTCTAGCATCGGTGGCTTGGCGTGCAGCCCTGCTTTCATAGCCGCTGCCTTCACATCATTTGTGCTCTTGGTGTGGTCGGCGATCATCTTCTCAGCAAAACTTCGCAATTTGGCATTCTTGGTGGTAGTCAAAAGTAGACGGCTCGACTCCTTCTCGTACAGATCGCCAGCACGGGCCTTCATGACATAGGTCGATGGCAACATCGGCTCGGTTGCTGCTGACTGCTGCATCGACGATGGGGCCTGCGACGCCATTTGTGCTGCTACCGGAACCGCCATCAAAAGAGCAGCTGTCGCTAGTAGGGTCGGATATTTAATGCTCATCATAATCTCCTGATATCGGAAGGGCGTAGCTCGAAGCTTTTGAAGTGAGCGCGCGTTCGAAAAACGATATTGGCGTCATAAAGATGCTCGCTCATCAACGAGCAAGCATTCATCGAACCGCAATGCATCCTCAACGGTCAACTGCGATTATTCGACTTCAGAAATTGGCGACGACAGCCAGCGGCCGATCACTAAACGAAAAGACGATCGCCGGACCCGTCACCTGCTCACTAGCGACTTCAGACAACGCGTGCGCGGGTCGCCGAATGTCCGCCGGAGCGGTACAACATGTCGTTTGCGCCCTCCCCGTCAACCTCCACCGCACTTGTGTCGACCGAGACAAAGGTTCCGCCATCGCTGATCCGATCCTGGTAATAGGTCGAGTCCTCGCGCGAGACGCCGTGCTTTTCCAGCGCGCCGGCCAACCGGCCGGCGGCCGCACCAATTGCCGTGCCCGTCACCGCTGCACCGCCGACCGCAACTTGGGCAATCGCGCCTGCCGCGACAAACGGACCGACACCAGGGATCGCCAGTCCCGCGATGCCAAGCAAAGCGCCAGTATCGGCACCGACCGCGGCCTTGCTCACCACATCTTGGCGACCTCTTCATCGGCGCCGTCGGTCGTCGTGGTAGGCTCGCCATCATGACGTGTGACGATGCTGATTGCGCTGTCATCGATCCCGGCTGAACGCAGATCACGGACCGCGCGCTCTGCCTCGGCGGGTATCGAAGACGGCGAACGCGACATTGCTGTTCATCATTAAAATCCTCTCACGGCAATATATTCTTCAACGGCAGGTTCTGGGGTAACGTTCCCCCGACGCAAAGTGACACCGCACAAATGCTTGAGATGTTGGACAGACCCTGCTGCGGAACTCGCACTGGTACTGCTTGTTAAACGCGCACAGCAGGAGAACGCATGTGGATACCAGTAATTCGCCTAATGGTCGGCCAACGACGAATGATAGTACGTCAAGCGCCGCGATCAATACCGCGTCGCTCAAGGATGACGGCGAGCAGCTAAAGCATAAGGCAGCAAGTACGTTGGGAGACGAAGCGAGTGCGCGCAAAGGACAGGTTGCAGACAGTATCAAGCAGGTTTCCAGCGCGCTCGACGCCGCTCGCTCGGACCTCGATGATAACAACGCACCCGACTGGATAAAAAGCGGCCTGCGCAGCATCGCCACAAGGGTCGGCTCGCTGGCGGACGAATTGGAGAACAAGGACGTGTCCGAGCTTGCCAGCGGCGTTCGTTCATTCGCAACCCAGCATCCGAGCACTTTTCTCGGTGCCTGCGCGGCGGCCGGCTTTGCCGCTGCACGCATATTCAGTGCCGGCGCCTCCGGCAGTTCGAGGCAGACTTCGTCCACGAGCACTAGCCGGTCTGGTGCCGGTGAAGTGCATCGTCGCGAAGATATGATGTCGAGCGGAACGACAGTGCCCTATTCCGCCGAGTCCGCGGCACCTGGTTCCGGCACCCTGTCGTGAGTGCGACCGAGCACGGTGACGCGGGTGTCGTTGATCTGATCAAGACGCTGAGCGAAAAGAGCACGCATCTCGCATCGCAAGAGATCGCGTTGGTCAAGGCGGAGATGCAGAAGTCGGTCAATGACCTGAAGATCGCCGTCTCAGCGCTGGTCGGCGCGGCGGTCGTTGGCATAGCAGGGCTCGGTGTGTTCATCATGGCACTCGGTCATCTGCTGGGCGAGTTGATCGGCAACGAAGGCTGGGGTCTGCTGATTGTCGCGCTCCTAACGCTCGTCATTGCCTTCGTCCTCTACCGCGGCGCGGCTGCGAAGATGGCCGTCACCAACCTTGCACCCCAACGTACCCAAGACACCCTTGCACGCACCCCCGATGCCGCGACCGGCAACCTCTGATTCAAGGAAATCATCATGGCCAACACCACGCAGTCGCCCGACGCGATCGAACGCGACATCAAGCAGACGCAAGAATCGATCAGCGATACCGTTAACGAACTGCAGCACCGTTTTTCGCCACGTGCGCTCATGGACTCATTGATCGGCGATGGAAGCGACAGCTCGGACAAGCTGATTGACGCTGCACGGCGCAACCCGCTAGCGGTCGGACTGATTGGTGCCGGTGCCTTGATGCTCGCTTCGGGCAAGTCGCCTAGCTTGCCGTCGTTTGGTGGCGCTTCCTCACACAACGGTCCCGAAGACAGGCATCACCGGAGCTATCTGGCGCATATGAACGCGGTCGAGCACCGCGAGGGTGAAAACGCCGAGTCCTATCGTCGCCGTCGCGATACGGCACGCGCCGGTTACTTCATGCTGGAACAGGGCCATGACGAAGACGAGCCGTCATTCCGCAAGCGCCTCGATGATGCAGGCCACAAGCTCAGGGAACGAACATCGTCGTTCGGCGACGCACTCAGCCACCATGGTCAGCAGCTTAGCGACGGTGCATCGTCGGCAGCTGATCGCGCGAGCCGGAAAGGCAAGCAGGCGGCGTCAAAGGCTCGGCGCTCCTACCAGCAAAACCCAATGATCGGTGGGCTCATCGCAGCCGCCGTCGGCGCGGTTCTGGGCGCTGTGATTCCCGAGACGCAGTATGAGGACGACACGTTGGGTGATCTTGGTCAGAGCGCACGGTCATCGGTGACCAGCGCCGTCGCCAAGGGCAAGGATCAGGCGGTGGAACAAGCGAACAAGGCGCTGGAGACGTCGTCCAGCTAATATGGCGATGCTCACTATCCGCCGCGGCAAATACCTATTGGCGGCACACAGCTGATGTTCGGGCTCGACCCGCTTTGGGACGCGGCCGCGCGAGGTGTTATCCTCGGCGCGGCCGCGCTCTTCTGGGTCATCACGCTGGTGCGCACGATCGGCGCCCGGACGCTTTCGAAAATGACCGCGTTCGACTTTATCGTCACTCTGGCGACCGCCTCGCTGGTCGCAACCGCCGGCGCTGCGGAAACACTACCCAACTTCATTCAGGCGGTCGCCGCCTTTACGACCTTGCTGGCCTGCCAATACGGTTTAGCGCTGGCTCGGCGATATTCGCAGGCCTTCCGGCGTCTGATCGAGAACGAGCCGCTACTACTATTTCATGACGGTCGCTTTCTCGACGCGGCGATGCGTCAGGCTCGGGTGCGGCGGGGCGATATCCACGCCAAATTGCGCCAAAATGGAGTGACCGATCCGTCGAGCGTCAGTGCCATTATCCTCGAGACGACCGGTGACATTTCGATCCTTGGCGAAGACGGTGCTCCGGTGTTGATGGATGATGTTCTGTTAACACCATCAAGGCAATGGTGAAAACATTCGCACGTGGCCCCTCTGCCGGCAACGCTAGTCTTAGGCCTTGTGCACCTACTATCCCCCTGGACTAAGCGGGCGTCACGATATCAGGATCGCACGTCTTGCCGTACCGCCTGCGTGTCTTTTACTACTACCAAGGCTCCACTTGCCACCAATTGCCGTCTATATTCCTGTGCGGAACGAAGCGACCGAACTGCCTATGCTGTTCGGCGCACTCGATCGTCTGGAGCGCGCGGAGCGGCAAATGGTCCATGTGTGCCTGTTGCTCGACGGCTGCACCGATACAAGCATTGCATTGGTCGATGCCTATTAGGGTCGATCACCATATTTGATCCATGCCGCAGCGATTGCTCCATCGCGATCAAATGACGGTCGTGCCCGTCATCGTGCAATGATTCTGGGTATCAAGGCGCTTGGAGATAGCGACGGACTGCCGCTCACCATCGACGCCGACAGCCTTCCCGCCATGAACTGGCTTGTAGCGATGCCGATGGCACTCGCACAGGCAGATGTCGCAACAGGCCGGATCATTCGGCGCGAGACACGGGCATGTCCGCTTCAAGACCGGATCGAGGCTCATTACGACGCGCTCTTCGTGCTCCGGAGACAGCTTGGTCCGGTGCCGTGGTAGGCCCTGCAGACCCATCATTATGCCGGAGGCGCCAACATTGGACTGCGTAGCGGTGCCTATGCGCTGATAGGTGGTTTTCGCCCGTACAATCGCGGCGAGGATGCGCGGCTGGTCGACGGCGCCGCGCGCGCGGGATGTCGCGTCCGCCTCGATGCGGCAAGTATTGTCCATACCTCCGACCGACGCACGGGCGCGTCACGGGTGGTCTGGCGCAGATCTATGCGAGCTGGATGACGGCGACGCCGAGCTGGTCACTGTCGCGCATCCATCCGATGCGGCATGGCAACACCGGATGCACGCAGCCGCGCGTGCCGCCCATGACAGTGATCGCTTCCATGCGTTTGCCGCACTGATTGGGCTGAGCGAGGATCATGCACGCGGTGTAACGCCCGACTGCCCCAAGGCGGAAAGCTTTGCGATGCGTGTGGTGCCAGTACCACCCGGCGGCATGCGCAGCGACTGTTGTCCATCACGGAGACGGACCTCGCTATGCTGTCGAGCCATGCCAGCTTGCACTTCGATCAGCTCGATGTACCTACGCCGTTGTGAATGACGTGACGTTCAAGCCAGCCCCGAGCAGCGAGGTACCCCGATAGACTTGTTGTTCGAGGAGCACAGCCAGTCACACTTCCATCGGCGCGGCGCCACTTTGCAACACGCGTACAGGCCGTTTCGCCAGTTCTTTCGGGTGGTGAACGGTTGGCTTGGCCGGATGCGGATCGACGTTAAGGGAGAGACGCAATTCACCGGCTGTTCTTTAGCGGCGAGATCGTCGGGATCGACGGATTGCCACGCGGCTGATTTGATGACGATGTCATCGCGCTCACGGATTGCACCGTTCTGCAAGTTGCCGCCAACGAAGCTCGCGAGCAGGCAATGCAAAACCTCGAGCTTGCCATGCAGCTGCTATCCTCGGTCTCGGACAAAGGGCGATATTTGCATGAAGCGTTATTCGCCGTCGCACGACAAGCGGCCAGCGAACGCCTGTCGACATTCATTCTGCAAACGTATCGACGCCTGGTCTCCGCGGGACTGATCGACGGCTATGCTCCGACTTCGCGTTTCCACTGACTCGTAACGCTGCACCACATCCCCAATGCGGTGTTGGTGGTGTCGAGCGACGGGATCGTCGAATATGTCAATGATGCGGCGCGAACCCTGTTCAGTACGCTCGACCCGCTCGGATCTTCCTTGAAGCCGCTTTTCACGCTAAATGGCATCGTTGACAGCAGCGAGGTGCTTGCGGCGATCGCGGCGAGATTTATTACGTCGCTCCGCATCGGTGATGGTCGCATCACAGAAGCGCAAGGCCGCAATTGCTGATCGAGGCGAGCGTTTAGCTCTCGCGCGATCTCCTGTCCCGCTTCAATTTAGTTGGGAGCGTGGAACCAGAGTGCATCGTCTGACATGTCAACGCGGTCGATGACCGTGTCGGCTAGCGCTTGTCGAAATCGCTGTCGCCCGTGACCGCGTGCAGCCCGCGACGCAGGCCATATTGTACTGCCCAGCCAAATGCGAAAGTGACCGCCAACGGCACGATCAGCTTGACCGCGCCTTCAATTACCGTGCCTTCGATCGCACCGGCGATGCCCGAGCCACCTCTTCTACGGTCGATCGCGGCACCCACCAACATGCCCAAAATATCGTTTGCCATCGTCTGTTCCTGAAAGATCGCTCAATTTTACCATGGACGGGAAGCGACACGCTGTCGCTTCACGTCGTCCGCAACTATCGGTTCACGCGGCCGAGATTGATCCGCGCGCGCTCATGCGCCCGCGCACCGATGCCACCTGAGAACCAGCCAGCGCCTGCACCCAGCAGCAGCGCGATAAACCCGAGGATCGAGGCGGTAGCCACCCCTGCCCGCGCCTTGGCGGCTTGAGCTGACTGCTGATCGCCGGAGATCGACGCTTTAAGGTACGCAGTCACATTATCCTGCACGGTCTGAGCGCCATCGGGATCGACCAGTTCGCGCGCCTGACGTCCCAGCGCATCTCCATCGGTCACGCTGGCGACACCGGATACAGTTGAGGCAGTTGCCTTGCCCGCACCGCTGGCAATGCTGCCGACGACGTTAAATGCACCGCCCAAGATGCCGCCTACCGCTGTGCTTAGCAGGTACATGACAGCGAGCGTTGTCACGCACCACGTGACCAGACCGTGCCAGGCTGCCGTGCCGCTGGGGGATGCGCCTGCCAGTCGACCAGCAGTCAGACCACCCAGTGCCGAGGCGATGATGCCGGCGACGACCCACCAGATCCCGGCCCCGATCGAGAAGGCGGTCCCGGAGTTATCGGCACCCGTACCGATATCGAGTGCCGCCGCGCCGATCCCGACGCCGAGCATGTTGAGGAGAAGCTGCGTCACGAGCGCGACGACGACGCCGGCAAAGATCGCGCCCCAACTGATCTTATTGAGGATACCGGTGTGCAGATCGTCTTCGATACCGTCGACAGCGACAATAGGTTCTGTCAACGCCGGTCGGATTCCAGGCCACTGGAGC
This sequence comes from Sphingomonas sp., assembly GCA_965217805.1. Taxonomy (GTDB): domain Bacteria; phylum Pseudomonadota; class Alphaproteobacteria; order Sphingomonadales; family Sphingomonadaceae; genus Sphingomonas. Next base: position 385,774 of record CBDCJJ010000006.1, read on the forward strand.
GGAGTAAAAGCAGGCCAGTGATAGCGCGAGGTGGCGATATGAAGAGGGGCCCGATCGGGGCCCTCTTCATATCGACGGCGTCTTGCTCGGGGGTCAGGCGGGCGTAACCTCGCCGGTGTCGGGATCGACAGTCTCGGTGGCCTGCTTTTGCTCCGCCACGGCTCCGCGGCGTCGGCCAGACGATTGCTTGAGGCGATAACTATCGCCGTTCATCGTCAGGATGCTGACGTGGTGGGTGAGCCGATCGAGCAGCGCTCCGGTCAGCCGTTCGGACGCGAGCACCTGCGTCCAGTCTTCGAACGGCAGGTTGGAGGTGACGATCGTCGAGCCACGCTCATATCGTTGCGAGAAGACCTCGAACAAGAGCTCGGCCCCGGTGGGCGACAGCGGTACGTAACCCAGCTCGTCGATGATCAGCAGCTTCACCGCGGCAAGATCGCGCTGAAGCTTGAGCAGGCGCCGTTCGTCGCGCGCCTCCATCAGCTGGTTGACCAGCGCCGCGGCAGTGGTGAACGCAACCGTGAACCCCTTCTGGCAGGCCGCCAGACCGAGTGCGAGCGCGACGTGGGTCTTGCCGGTCCCGCTGTTGCCGAGCGCGATCACGTTCTCGCGCCGCAGGATATATTCCGAGCGGGCAAGCTCGAGCACCAGCATCTTGTTGAGACTGGGGATGGCGGTGAAGTCGAACGTGTCGAAGCTCTTCACCGCGGGGAACTTCGCTGCCCTGATCCGTCGTTCGATCGTGCGCCGTTCCCGGTCGATCAGCTCGAGCTCGATCAGCCGCAGCAGGTATCGCGTGTGATCGACGCCGTCGCGCGCGCACTCACGTGCAACCTTGTCATACTCGCGCAGCACCGTCGGCAGCTTCAGCATTTTAAGGTGATGGGCGAGCAGAACCTGTGGCGTGCCCGCCATCGTGCCTGCGGGCAGCAACTCGCTGGTCTCGCCGCTCATGCCGCCAGCACCGCATAATCCGCCGCGCACGTCGTCTTCACGTCCATCTTCGGCAGGTGAGGATATGCGGTCAGATCGAGCATGGCCGGGCGTTGTTCGATCCGCGCCAGCGCGATCAGCTTGACCGCGTCGAACGCAACCGCCCCAAGCTTGATCGCATCGCGCACGGCCTCGGCGACGATCGCGAGCGGCATCGTCTCGAGCAGCCGCAGCACCTGGATAAACTCGCGCCGACCCCGGTTGCCAAGGCGCGCCTCGAGCAGATGGCGCAGGTGCTGGAACACCTCCGGCAGCGCCCAGCCCTGAAGTGCCGCCGCCTGATCAAGCGCACCCGGCTTTATCTCGATCAGCGCCAGATAGTGCAGCGGATCGGCGACGAACGCGCCTTCGGCATAACAACGCGCATGGCGCGCGATCTCCTCGCTGCCGCACAGGATGACGACCTCGTCGACGAACCCCTTCACCACCACATCGCGGAACCCGTACGCGGTGGGCACCGAGTAATCGTTCGTCCGATACCGCACGAGCGCGGTCGACGAGACGCGCGCGGCGCGCTTCTCACAGGGCTCCAGCGGGACCGCCGGTAGCGGGCGCAACATCGCGGTGTCTGAGCCAAGCCGCTCGCCGATCGTATCGGTGTGCCGTGCGGCATGGTCGCCCTGACGGGCACGACACTGCTCCTCGAACCTCGCGTTCAATGCATCGAAGCTCGCCGCATGCGGGATCGGCACCATGAAGTTGGCGCGCGAGAACTTCACCAGCCCCTCGACCTTCCCCTTGTCGTTGCCCTTGCCGGGGCGACCGAACCGATCCTGGAACAGATAGTGGCTGCACAGCTCGGTGAAGGCACGCGTCCGCTCGCGCTTCCCATCACCGCAGATCTTCGCCACCGCGATCGTCGTGTTGTCGTAGAGGATCGACAGCGGCACGCCGCCGAAGAACGCGAACGCCGACACATGCCCGTCGAGGAACGCCTCGGTCGTCTCGCGTGGATAGGCTTTGACAAAGGGCGCATCCGACTGCGGCAGGTCCATGCAGAAGTAATGGATCTTCTGGCGCACGCCGCCGATGATGGCGACCGCCTCGCCGAAGTCGACCTGAGCATGCCCAGGCGGGTGCGCCAACGGCACGAACGTCTCGCGGCCCTGAGCCCGGCAGATACGGACGTAATCCTTCACCACCGTATAGCCGCCAGCGAAGTCATGCTCGTCGCGCAACCGTTCGAAGATGCGCTTGGCCGTATGCCGCTGCTTCATCGGCGCCGCCTTGTCCGCCTCCAGGATCGCGTCGATCACCGGGATCAGCGCCCCCAGCTTCGGCTTCGCCACCGGCTTGGTCCGTGTGTAGCCGGGCGGCAGCGAGAACCTGCACATCTTGGCCACCGTCTCGCGGTTCAACCCGAACACGATCGCCGCCTGCCGGCGGCTGTGGCCCTCGACGAATACGAAGCGCCGGACGGCAGCATAGCTCTCCACGGCAAACATCCTCGGCCGCTCCCAAAAAAAGGAGCAGCCTAACCAATGGCTGGATTTTACTCCGCCCCGCTCAGCACATCACCGGCAGTCCAATGGCCTGCTTTGTCACCGCCCTGCACAATGGCGGCCTGACGCTTATCACCGCCCTCCATGACCTCGGTACGCTGGCGTCCGCATGCGACGCCGGTCTCATGCTCGCCGATGGCAAGGTCGCGCTGGCGCTGAACGAGGACATGTTGCGGGCAGCCGCCCAGAACCCACCGGCGTTCGAGCGGCAGACGATCGAACGCCTGCGATCCGGATCAGCTACATAGCTTGACGCTTAGGCCTTATCGTACGCTCAGAAAGGGATTCTGCGATGACCCCGATCAGCTGAAGCCCGGTGGGCGGATCGTCATGCCAATCGGACCAAGCGGAGCGCAGGAACAACTGATCGTCACGACCATGGAAAAGGGCGGGATGCTGACCCGCTGCACGCTTGGTCTGACACTGTTCGTCCCGCCGACGAGACGCGGTCAGCGACCCGATACAATGCGCGGCCTGATCAACCGTAGCATTTATATTGCTACGGCGCAGCCGTTACCTGATGCCTCAGCTCGGTCGTACAACTATGATGTGAAACGTACCGGGCAGGGCGGGGGGACGCTTGCCCGGTGCAGGCGGTGGGCCAAAGTTGGCGGTCGGGAGGTAGATGGCGCCGGTCTTCTCGTCCAGCGCCCCTGTCCGCGCGCCGACCTCCGTCTTGACCGTTGTAACCCGCTTAACCCCGCCGGGCGCGTCGAGTGACAGTATCTCTAGGACGCCGTCGCGCCCGCATGGAATAAACGCCAGCCGACGCTTCGCATCTACGATCACCGCATCGGGCCCGCGCCCTATATCGAGCGTCGCGACCAGCTTACGCAACCGCGCATCGACAATCGCCGCCTTGCCGTTGGCGCACGAACTGATGATGCGCCGGGTCTTGGCGTCATAAGCCATCCCCGTCGGTCCCTCGCAGCCGGTGAGCGCGATCGACGCGCTGCGCTTGCCGGTCGCAAGGTCGACCGTGTCGATCTCGTTTTCATCCTCGTTGTTGATGAACAGCGTGCGTGTCGGGCCGATCGCGGCGTATTCGAGCGCGGGCTTGACCTGAATCGTGCGGACCACACGCTTTGCGTGCACATCGATCTCCGACACGCTGCCGGCATGCGAGTTCATCACCAGTGCGTGGCCAGTGGCGGGGTCGAGAATCGCCGCATCGGGATCGTCCTCGACGTTCAGACTGGCGAGTTCCTGGTCGGTCGCGGTATCGATCAACCGCACGGTCGAGTCATTCCCGCTCGTCACCAGCAGCATCGTCGTGCCTGCGATCGGTACGACCGCATGAGCATGTTCAACATGGCCGATCGAGCGGACCTTGCCACCCTTCGCCAGATCAACCTCGGTCACCGCATCACCGTGCGCGACGAACAGGTGCACACCGCCTGCATCGACCCGCGCATAATCCCAACCCGCGCCGTCGGGACCAGGAATATTCTCGGCCAGGCGATAACTCGGGACTGGCGTTGCTGCGATAAGCGGCAAGGCAGAAGCAGCAAGTAGCGCAGAAAGCAGCAGACGGGGCATGGAATGATCCTCGATAGGTAAGCGTTGCGTGCAGCGCCAAGTGACTCTTTGCCAGTGCTTGACGACAGCATTGGAAATTCTTCATGTTAGCGAGAGCTTCAGATCTTGACCTTGATCCCTCCCTCGATCGTGTAATCGTAGAATTCGCGCTGGATCGGCCGATTTGTCGAGCCTTCGTAAAAACGCAGCGGCGCGTTCGTGAGATTCTTGGCGTTCACGTAGAAGCTGAGGTTCTTACTCAACGTATAACTGCCGTTGAAATCGACGGTAAAGCGCTGGTCCTGGAACACGTCGAGCGCGCGCGTATCGCCAATTCCGAACAACACTTTCGACTCGTACTGCGCCGCGCCGCGCAACTGCACGCGACCGAGTTCGTAGAACAGGGCTGCATTGGCGGTATATTCGAATGTGCCGGGGAGCGGGATGAAGGAACCGGAGCGGATTTGCGCGCGGCTGTCGACATAGGTGCCATTGGCATCGATCCCGAACCCCTTGAGCAGGCCCGGCAGCCCCGTAAAATTGATCGCGCCCGACGCCTCGACACCGCGCGCGCGGGCATTCGGAACGTTGGTGAACGCCGTTACGGCCCCGACACCGGCACTAAGACCTGGCAGCGGCACGTCGGCGGGGAGCGACCGACCGCCGACGATATAATTGCTAAACTCCTTGTCGAAGACGCCGATGGTCAGGAACGTTGTCTCAGACGGTGAATAGGTAGCGGCCAGATCGAAATTGTTGCCGGTCGTCGGCTTCAGGTTCGGATTGCCGATCGTCGCGGTGTTGGTGGCGATATCGACATTGGCGCTTTGGATCGTCTGGCTGAACCCTGGTCGCGCGATGCCGGTTGAGTAGGTTGCGCGCAGGATCACCGTAGGCGTCGCTTGCAGCCGCAGCTGCGCGGTCGGAAAGAAATTGATATAGTCGCGCGGCGTCGAGACCGGCGAATAGGTGACGACGTCGTCGCCGCCCGTCACCGGGCCGGGTGTAACGATCCGTGCGATACCGCGATAGACCGAGTGCGTGTTCTCAACCCGCAAGCCACCCAGGAAACCGATTTTGCCGAGCGTGAACTGATATTGGCCATAGCCGGCGGTAACATTTTCGGTGTCGCGGAAATAAGCACCGTTGGCCCGTGCAAGATCGCCAGCAGTCGGTGGCGTCGTGAACAGTGATGCGTTGGCATAGACGAAATCGCGCACCGAGAACGGCCGCGGCTGCTGGCCAATCGCGTAGCGACCGTAGAAGTCATTATATGGCCCCCCATCCAAGAAGTTGACAAGGCCGGGCGCGGTCTGGCCATCCAGCAGACCGTAGGTAAAAGCCTCACGCGTCTGATATTTTGTGCGGCGACGGACCTTCACGCCGACCTTCAGGTTATCGTCACCCAGCAGATGGAGCGGTGCCGACAGGTTTGCAGCGCCCGAATATTCCCGGTCGACGCTTAGCTCGCTTGAGTTGGTTTCTCGGATCAGCGTGTAGTTCGCATTGGAAAGATAATCGGGACCAGCGATTTGCCGGATTGAAGGAAAATTAGGGTCGGTGATATTGTCATAGCCGACCGTGAGGTCGCCTGACCCGGCAAAGGTCGTGTTGAGGTCGAACGGCTTGCGGTAAGACGCTTCCGAATACGCATCGAACCAGTCGAACAGGATGCCGCCGTCAAAATGATGCTCGCCCCCCAGTTGGGCGATGACATTGTGGTGGCTCTCGTCCTCAAAGCGCGTGCTCTTCTGCGCGCTGGCACCGCGCGCAATGAAGCCGTTCGGATTGACGGGATCGACGATCGCATCGGCACCCAAGTCGCTAGGCGCGAAGATATAGCGCCGTACGCTTTCGTTATACCCGGCATAATTAACGCGCGCATAGATGCGGTTGGCATCGTTCGGCGTGAAGTCGAACTCGCCGCTATAGCCGAAACGTTGGCGGTGATAATTGTAGCGCCGCAGTTCCAGCGCATCGAAGACCTTGTCGGGGATGCCGTCCGCCTGCGCGTCGACATAGGCTGCCTCCAGATCGTCGAAGCCGCGCCGGTCGGTATAGTTGAACTGCGTGAAGACGACCGAGAAAGGTGCCTTGCCGTCGGCATTGGTACGACCAAATGACTGGCCAATCACGACTTCGTCGCGGAAGAGCGCGGACGGGCGCAACGTCTCGATACCGCCCCCTAGCGTGATCTCGGCGAACGGCTTGGTCGCGCCGATCGCGGTGCGCGGGGTTAGTTCGATGCTACCGCCCAGCCCTTCCGCTTCGTGATCGGGCAGCCCGGTTTTAGTGACAACGATCCGGTCGATCGCGCCGATCGGCACAGTATCGAACTCGACCGCACGACCGGAGCCATTGAAATAGGTGCCGCCCGGTTGGGTATTAAGGAGTACGACGCCGCCAAAGGTCGCACCGTTCAGATTTCCATCGAGGCCGCGGACGTTGATGAACCGTCCTTCGGCCGTATCGATCGACAGTGCGACGCCGGGGATGCGGCTGATCGCCTCGGCTGCATTCACATCGGGATATCTGGCAATCGTCTCGGCTGCCTGGATGTCGACGATGTTGAGCGCACGTTGCTCCTCGTCGCGCGCGGTGTCGGCGCGGCGACCGGTAACGACGATGTCGCGGCTGTTAGCGGGTGGCGGCGGAGTTGTGACGGTTGAAGACGGCGTCGTCTGCGCAGCCGCTGAGCCGGCGATGCCAATTACAGCGGCGGCGGTTGCCAGTAGATACGCCTTGGCGGCCATGGCCCGTCCTTTTTGCAATACCGAAGGCTCATGCCTTCAGCCTGCTCAGGCGGGTGGCCCTGTTGCGTGACCGATCGGTGACGCTTTGATGGAGCATCTGTGACATTGCGCATTTGTCATCCCTTTGCCCGACGCACGAGCAGACGCCCCAGACGGTCCGATTACATCGGCATCGGCTCGGTTGTAGGTTGGGCTGGCTTATCAGCCATGGCATCCAATGCCCCAGAAATTGTAGCAGTTCAAAAAAGCGATAGCGGTCGGAATTCGCTAAAAGGATCGAAGATCATCTTCTGACGATTGTTCTTGGGTCTGTTGCCGAGACATTGCAGGTGAGACCTTGCGACCGGCAGGGTGATCACGACCGGTCAGGCCATCGCAGCTCCCCTTACGCCCGCTGTCGGTCAGCAACCGTGTACCGTCCGGCACGGCGCATATGCGTAGCCGTGCGGTGTCGACGGACTTGCCAGGCAACTCGGTAGGCTGGACCTACTGTAAGAGTGGAGGCGCCGGACCCGATCCCAGCCGGTATCGCCGCGACATTGCAGCCGATAAGTCGGCCACTACCGCCGATTGCGATGAACCAAAACAATCCGCCGATGAGCAGAAACTGGACGGTCAGCAGCGCCGCGATGGCACTCCCCCAACGCATCGTCATCCCTCGGTGCGCCTCAGTCGGGAACATCAAACCGATAGCCCATCGCGCGTACGCTGTGGATCAATTGTCGGTCGTCTGCCGCGTCGACCTTTCGGCGCAGCCGACCCATATGGACATCGACAACGTTGCTGTTCGGCTCGAAACTATAGCCCCAGACGTCGCGCAGCAGCATCGACCTGGTCACGATCGCACCCGGCCGCCGCACCAGATAATCGAGCAGCTTGAGTTCGCGCGGCAGCAATTCCAATTCCCTGGCACCGCGTCGTGCCGTGCCTGCCGGAAGGTCGATGTCGATCGGCCCTACGATCAGCCACGTGTCGCGGGGATCATTCGGACGGCGCAGCAGCGCCTCGACCCGTGCGCGCAACTCGACCAATGCGAAAGGCTTGGGCAGATAATCGTCGTCGCCCGCGCGAAGCCCGCCAACCCGGTCGTCCAGGCTACCGAGCGCGCTCAGCACTAGCGCGGGAGTGCAAATATCATCGGCCCTGAGTGCTTCGATGATATCCAGTCCCTCCATGTCAGATAATTGTCTGTCGACGATCATCGCATCGACGTGCGCCTTCCGAGCAATAATCACAGCGCGCTCGCCGGTGTCGACGTGATGCACCTTAAACTCGGCGCTCTCCAGCTCCAGCCTGATCTCATGCGCGGTGCCGGGATTGTCCTCAATCAGCAGAATGGCAACCATTCGGCTTGCTTTGAGGTCGCGCATTGACGACGCAAGCCTGATCGACGTTAAACAAGTCTAAATTCGATTTCATAGTTGATACATGACGGTATGTTGGGCGCATAAAATGTAATAGGCGCGGTCTAAGACCTGGGCGGTACCGTCTGCTCTGAGACCAGGATCACGGTAATTTATGCGGAGCATTCACCTCCCTGATGGCGGCCCGAGTCTAACTTTTCTGTGCGATGCAAGACGCGATGTAGAACGGTGTCGGCCCGCCGGATTGACCTGTCAGCTTCGTCTCGACCTGATGCTGCGATCAGCGGACAATAGCCGATGAAAGAAATTTCGTTCGAAAATGCCGCCGTCTGCGAGACTGTAATCGGTAAAGCCACTGCGTCTAGACTGATGCGCCTGCCGCGAACGCGCCTCACCTGCGCGTTACCTGCCCTGCTCCTCGCTCTCGCTGTCGCTGCATGCAGTAGCGGTAGCGGGAACAGCAACGACGGCAACAATGGCGCAAGTAGCGACGGCAACGACTCCGGTTCGTCCGCATCGTCAAATTCATCGGACTCATCCAACTCGTCGGACCAGGCCGGCGGAGACAGCGCGCAGCCCAAGGTCGTGAACGGCGTCGTTCAGATGACGCGCCGCGGCATGCAACATGCCGGCATCAAGCTAGTCAAAGCGCAAGCAGCGCAGCCCATCCCCGTCGTCGCGGTGCCGGGGATGATCGCTCCACCGATCGGGTCGCGGCGCGCGGTCGCCGCCCCCTATCCGGGTGTCGTACGCGAGGTCAGAGTGGTCCAGGGCCAGGCAGTAAAGAAGGGCCAGATACTGGCGATTATCGTCAGCCCGACCGTCTTGCAAACCGGAGCCGATCTTCAACGCGCCCGCGCGCAGCTCGATGTCACCAGCCAGGCCGCGTACCGGACACGCAAACTGGTCGAAGCGGGCGTTATCGCTGGCGCGCGTGCGGATGAGGCTCGCGCAAGCCTGCGCCAAGCGCAGTCGACGGTTGCAGAAAACAGGCGCCTACTCGAGCTTGCAAACGCTGATGCGAAATCGGGTACCTATAGGCTGGTCGCACCGTTTGCAGGGCGCGTCAGCTCAATGGAGGTGACGCTCGGACAGCCGATCGACAATAGTTCGGCACCGTTCGTCATCGACGCTGAAGGTACCTATGCGCTGACCGCGCAGCTGCCTCAGCAATATGCCGCGCAGGTGCACCAAGGAATGGGCGTGCGCATTACGCCCGACGTTACGGGGACGATTACCGCGGTCGGTGTTACCATCGATCCTAATACCCGCGCGGTCCCGGTAACCGCGCTCGTACGAGGAGCGCCGGGCGTGCTATCGGGCAAGTCGCTGATGGCGACAATCCTGCGCCAGCCGCCCGCCGGGGCGGTCCAGGTACCATCCAATGCACTGATCCAGATAAAAGGTCATTGGGCAGTGTTCGTACCGAAAGGTCAGGGCTTTACGCCGCGCCCTGTTCAACTCATCGGGCGCAATGCCGACCGGGCCGTTGTGACCGGCATACTGGTCGGTACCGTGTTGGTCGGATCGGGTGCCTCCGAGCTTCAATCTGCATTGACGAGCGGCTGAGATGCTACGCCGTCTGGTCGAACTCGCACTCAGCGCGCGTCTGGCGGTGATCGGCACTGCGCTGGTGCTCGCGGTGGCCGGATGGCTCTCCTATCGCTCGCTGCCGATCGATGCATACCCCGATATGTCACCGGTCCAAGTGCTGCTGATCCTCAAATCGCCCGGCATGACGCCAGAGGAGGTAGAAAAGCGGGCCACGCGACCGATCGAAACCGACATGCTGGGCATTCCAAAGCAGCAAACGTTGCGATCGACCAGTAAATATGGGATCGCGACCTTCACGATCGACTTCGATCCCGGCACCGATCTCTACTGGGCGCGCCAGCAGGTCAATGAGCGGCTGACCACGGCCAAGGCCGATCTTCCCGCCAGCGTCACCGGCGGCCTAGCCCCCATCGCCACGCCGCTATCCGACGTACTGATGTTCACCGTGGAGGGACCACAGTCGCTCATCGAGCGGCGAACGATCCTGGAATGGACGATCCGCCCGCAATTGCGCACCGTAAAAGGCGTCGCCGACGTCAATATGCTGGGTGGCAAAGCGCAGAGCTTTGTCGTCAAACCCGATACCGCGGCACTTGCAATGGCGGGAATGACAATCTCCAATCTGGCAGACGCGATCAAGAAGGGCAATCAGAACGGTGGTGCGGGGCGGCTGACGGAAGGGGAGCAGTCATTGATCGTGCGAACGATGGGCGCGGTAACGCAACCTTCGGACATCGCGCAGATCATTGTCCGGGATGGCCCTGCCGGTGTCGCCCGGGTCGGCGACTTCGCCACCGTCGAACTTGGTAGCCTGACCCGTTCCGGCGCGGTGACGGAGTCCGGTAGAGGCGAGGCGGTCGAGGGGCTGGTGGTCGCGCTGATCGGCTCGAACGCCAAAGAGGTGGTCGCAGCGGCAAGCAAGAAATTGCAATCTATCGAGCTGCCCCCCGACACGCATGTCCACATCTTCTACAATCGCGAAATGTTGGTGAAGCATGCGGTCTCGACGGTCAGGGATTCGCTGCTCGAGGCGGCAATCATCGTCGTTGTGCTGCTGCTGATCTATCTTGCGAACTGGCGTGCGGCGCTGATTGTCGCGGTAACGCTGCCGATGTCCGCGCTGATCACCTTCATCTTGATGAAGCTGTTCGGGCTTTCGGCCAACATCATGAGCCTGGGCGGGCTGGCAATCGCGATTGGGGTGCTGGTCGATGGCTCAATCGTGGTCCTGGAAAATGTCGTCGAACGGTTGAATGATCCTGATTTGCCGGAGGATCGGCGTATTCACCGCGTGTTTCAGGCGACGGGGGAGGTAATTCAGCCGGTCGGCGCAGGAATCATCATCATCGCGCTGGTTTTCACGCCGCTGCTGACGCTTCAAGGACTGGGCGGCAAGCTGTTCGCGCCAGTCGCGATCACGATTGTCTTCGCATTGCTCGGATCGCTTCTGTGCGCACTGACCCTTGTGCCGGTGCTCGCCGCCTACGCGATCAAACGGCGCGACGACGACGAGGCTCCGTGGATCATGCGCAAGATACGTCCCGGCTATTCGTCAGCGCTCAACTGGTCGTTTGATCATAAATGGATGGTGTATATCGCAACCGGTTTGCTCTTCGGCATCGCGATTCTGGCCTACAACATGGTCGGTAAGACTTTTCTGCCGACACTCAACGAGGGCTCGATGGTGATGCAGCTCACCAAGCTGCCGACCGTCTCACTCGCTCATAGCCTCCAGGACGACCTCGCGATTCAACGCGCACTTATCAAGAATGTGCCTGAGATTACCAGCATCGTTGCGCGGACCGGTTCGGACCAGTTGGGGCTCGATCCGATGAGCCTCAACCAGACCGACAGCTACATCCAGCTCAAACCCAAAAAGGACTGGCGCAAGAGTGATCCCGAGTGGCTGAGAGGCAAGATGCGCGACGTGATGCGCGGCATCCCTGGTGTGAACCCGATCTTCACCCAACCGATCGAAATGCGCATCGCCGACATGATGAGCGGCGGTGGAGGGCAACTGACGCTGAAGATCTTCGGTGACGACGAGCCAAGACTCGCCGACTTGGCCGCTCAAATGCGCGACCTGATGAAGAAGACGAAGGGCTCGACTGACGTGTCGACCACCGCGACCGATCAAAACAGCTATCTTCAGCTCGATGTAAACCGGCTTGAGGCCGGCCGCGTCGGGTTGTCGGTCAGCGATTTCGAGGACGCCCTGCAGTCGCAGCTGGAAGGACTGGATGCTGGCACCGCGCGCGTTGGCATCCAGCGCATCCCGATCATGATCAAGGGCGACGATACGATCAAGGACAACCCTCAATTATTCCAGAATCTCCCGCTCCGCACCGCGAGTGGCGATTATACCAGGGTAAGCGACATGGCACGGGTAAGTCGGCAGTCAGGGCCGCTGGCCATCCTGCATGAGGGGGCTGAACGATATGCGATGGTGCAAGCCTCGGTCAGCGGTCGCGATCTGGTCGGTTTTGTCGACGAGCTCAAAAAGAACGCGCCCAAGCTCCCTTCAGGCTATCACTATGACTGGGCAGGGCAGTACAAGAACCAGCAGGAGACGATGAAGCGTCTTGCAATCGTCGTGCCGATGGCAATTGTCGCGATCTTCCTTGTCCTGTTTCTGACGCTTCGATCGCTGCGCGGCGCGCTCCTGATCCTGGTCAACATGCCGTTCGCATTGGTTGGTGGAATTATCGCGTTACTGGTTACACGAGCCTATCTGTCGGTACCCGCTTCGGTCGGCTTCATCGCCCTGCTCGGGATCGCCGTGCTCAACGGACTGGTCCTTGTCACCTTTACCCGCGACCTGCGCGCCGATGGGCATTCGCTCAAGAAGGCGGTGCGCGAAGGAGCGGAACGGCGACTGCGCCCGGTGCTAATGACGGCCAGCATCACCGCTATCGGGCTGGTCCCGGTGCTATTCTCGAGCGGACCGGGCTCGGAGATCCAGCGGCCGCTAGCGATCGTCGTCATCGGTGGACTGATCACGTCGACCGTCCTGACCCTGATCCTGCTGCCCATCCTCTATGAACGGTTCGGCGAGAGCAAAGAAGCGCGCAAGGAAGACGAAGAAGACGATACGGATGACAAGAAGAATCACGCTTCAATGGAACCGGCATGATCCGTCTCGAACTTCTCTGCTCGCTCGAGGATCGGGAAGGCGTGATCGAAGTGCTGCGCTCAATTCAGGGTGATGGCGGGCGGTTGATCGAGATCGAGGCCGGTCTGCATCCTCGTTCGCTCGACGATGCTCCGATCCATGAGCGTGTGACCGGCCGCATCGCTTGCGTCATGCTCCTCCTCGAAATCGATGGAGATCGGCAAAGGGATGTGATGGACGCTTTAAGCGACCTTCATCTTCGAAGACCGCTGCGTTGGACGTGCCAGCCAATCGCTGAATCGGGGGTGCTGGGCAGGTGAACCGGATCGCCCTGCTCCTCGCAAGCTGCGTCCTTGTAGTACCCGCTATCGCTTTGGCACATAGCAGCAGTGGAACCGCCGGAACGTCGCAAGTTTCGGCAAACAGCCAGCCTTCCAGCCCGACATCGCAGTCCACGGGGCAGTCCACGGGGCAGTCCACGGGGCAGTCCACGGGGCAGCCAGCGTCACCTGACCTAGTCCAGAGTAATTCGGGTCCATCGGGCACCACGCCGCCCGGATCGCAGCCGTCTGGTCCGGCGGGTGCTGACATGACCGGGTCCCAAGGGCTGCCCGCACTTGGTAGCGTGGACGCCACGCTCGCTGGCATACCGTCCGTCATGGCCGCTACCGCGCGAGTTCAGGCAGCACAGGCCCATGCCAAGCAGCTCGGCGTCGGTCCCTACGAGATCACGACGCACGCTAATTATGACCGCCGTTTCGTGCGGACACCGCGCGATACCTTCACCAGTCAGCCGGGTAGCAGTCGTAGTGTCAATGAGCTCAACATAATCGCCAGTCGCGCCTTTCGCCTGCCTGGTAAAGCTGCGCTCGATCGTAAGGCAGGTACCTACGAGGTGATCGCTGCGCAAAATAACTACGCCGACGCACGGCACCAAGTCGCACTGGCGTTAGCAACCGCCTGGTTCGATCTCGTCTCTGCCGGTGAGCGAGTGGCGCTGCTACAACGTACCGTCGATGAGGAGCAAAAGCTTTTCCGATCCGTCAATCTGCGGGTCGATTATCAAGACGCCGCCAAGCTCGACTCCGACCGCGCGCGCCTTGAGCTTGGTCTGGCACAAGGTCAACTCGCTAGCGCGCTCACCGATTTGGCGCACGCGCGTTCCGTTCTTGCGGCAACTTACCCAACGCTGATCGCGCAGGTCGTGCCGCCGACCACGGTGTTGCTGACGCCTGATCCGGCCGCCTTGTTGGCTTGGCATGACCGCGTCCTCGCGGACAGCCATGAACTACGAGCAGCGCAAGCCGAATATGATCGCCAGGCAACGCTTGCCAAGCGTGCGCGGTTGGACCGAATCGCTGACCCCACGATCGGGCTACGCGCGTTCACTGAGCAGGGCGGTTTGGAAAAGGGTGTAGGTCTCGATTTATCAATTCCCCTCGGCGGTCGCTACCGCGCGGCGGTCGCCGACCAGGCAGATGCCTTAGCCAACGAAGCAGTCGCTTCGTTGGCCCAGGTTCACCGTATCGTTCAGGTGACCGCAGATACCGATCTTGCCGACGCCAAAGGGCTGCTCGCCGCTTATACCGTCAATCAGCAAGCAGTTAATGCTGCGCGCGAAGCGACAGCAAGATTGCAGCAGGGCTTTCGTCTTGGTGGTGTCAACCTATCAGACCTGCTCTATGCACGTCGTCAGCAGCGCGACGCGGAACTTGCTGAAGCCGACGCCCGTGTTAAAGCCGCGCGCGCCGTCACAAAGCTCAGGATTGACGCTCACATTCTTTGGGCTGCACCCGATCCCGACGATTAAGCAAATACGTGTATCGACCTACAATGATGATCGGCCGGACGCGCGATAAAGACTTAATACAGGCTCACGTTGATTAGAACGAGTTGGGGCAGCAAACGCAGGTCGATTTAAGACACAACACACGTTTCTCTTTTCATCCTTCGCGCCTTGATCAAAAGTCCAATGTGTCAAAAACAGGCTTGGTTGTGATGACAGCTTCCCCTCGCCATGTCATTACCATGCCGGGCAAGATTTCGTAAAGTAACGTCAGCAAGGTGTTAAGTCGGCGTAGTGCTCTGTCGTGTTCTAGAATGTACTGCAACAGGTGTCGTGGCATCTCTTTACGTTACAGAGCAGGTGTCAGAGGTCGATCGTCCGCCTTGGGGCGTACTTCCTGCCGTCTATCAAGCGGCAGAACGTTTCGCTGGACGCAGAGTATTTTGAGAAATATTTCCCGACATTCATCTCGATCAAAGAGTTGCGTGCTGAAAACCACTATGACCAGCAGTGACGCGGATTGGCACAGGTTCAGCCTCGCCCTGGAAGAGGCACATCGGTCCCGCTGACACTAGTTTGAACAGTGAGATGCCAAAGCGTCGGTGGTTTCTCGATGATCGTGCATCTGCCGTGCCGCTCGATCGCAGATAATAT
>CBDCJJ010000007.1:0-18180 GCA_965217805.1 Sphingomonas sp.
CGCACGCAAACGCAAGTTTGCATAAGTGCGCCATTCTCTCTTTTCAGTCGTTCTGGTGCAGTGCTATCAAGAGCGCGTAGCGAAAGGACCGACTATGCCCGCTCCAACGCCCGAAGCGATCGAAAAGGCCCGTCTCAAGGTCGATCAGGCCAAGGCCCGGTTGCAGGATTTGGAAGCCCGCGCCGCCACCCTCAATCGCAAGGCAGATGCCCGCCGCAAGATCATCCTCGGGGGGCTGCTCCTCGATGCCGCGATGAAGGACACAGCCTGGGAAACCCGCCTGAACGAGCTGATGGAGCGGATCGGTCGCGACCAGGACCGCAAGGCGTTCGAGGGATGGACCTTCCGGGGAGCCCCCGCCGATGGCTGATCCGTTCGACCCCGCCGAGTTCGACGCCCAGCCCCCCATCGACGCCAGTGCCGACCCCAGTGCCGATTATCGCACCCTGCTCGATGCGATGCGCAAGGCCGGGGCGGAAGGGATCGCGGAGCAATCGGCCACGCTCGCCCGCCAGATCGAGCAGGAGGCCCGCCAGCGCGTCGACTGGGGTCAGCAGACCGGAACGGCGCTCCGTGACCTCCAGCGGGCCGCAGGAGAGCTTCAGCGTGTTAGTACAGGTATTTGGTGGGACCGGGTGAAGGAATGGCTCTACGCCGCTCTGATCGGGCTGGGGCTGATCTTCGCCGCGGCCCTCGCCTATCACTGGGCTAAGGAACCCGTGATCGAACAGCATTTGTACGGCTGCGCTGGTCGCTGGAACGCCAAGACTCACATCTGCAAGGGCGGTTGGGTGCCGCTACAGGCGCAGCCGGCCGGGTAATTTGTGGGTGCACGATAATTGTTGTCTGGGCTATTTAATGGGTGTACAGAATTTCATGCAAATCGAGTTTGACCCGGCCAAGGACCGCGACAATGCCGACAAGCACGGCATGTCCCTGCGAGCTGCGGAAGGGTTCGATTGGGATACGGCGCTGGAGCGCGAGGATGACCGCTTCGATTACGGCGAGGTCCGTTTCGCCGCCCTGGGTCTGATCGGCGATCGCCTGCACGTGCTGGTGTTCACCGAGGGCTCCAACGAGGATGCGGTCCGCGCCATCAGCTTGCGATCGGCGGAGAAACACGAGGTGAGGTTCTACTATGACCAAGTTTGATCCTGAGCTGCACGACGAGAATCCGCCAATGGATACCGCGTTCATGGCCGGGATGACGCCGTCCCGACGCGGGCGGCCGAAATCGGAAGCGCCCAAGGTGGAGGTGAAAATTCGCTTGGACGCCAAGACGGTGGAGCATCTGCGCGACAGCGGTCCGGGATGGCAGACCCGCGTGAACGCCGTGCTCGGCCGCCTGGTGGCGGCAGGACAAATCTAGTTGGTCGGTCAGCCTTCCGAACAACGGGATGACCGCACCCGCACCTGGCAGCTCGTGATGACCGGGAACGGCCTGGATCGCATCGCACCCGAAACCCAGGCCGATATGGCGCGGCTGCTCGACCTCGATCCCTCCATCTCGCACCTGAGCGTCGAAGTCGGCGACGATCATATCCACGTCGCCCGGGACTGGCCCAGCGACCGGCTGGAGGAAGCCGATCGCCTGATCGATCGCATCGCCGCTTCGAGCGCGTCGACGATCGTCGTTCATGACCGAAACGGTAAACCCCAGCGACGCGTGACGATCGGCGAATGATCGCACACCGGCCTCGATCCGGCTCCTTCCCCGCCAAGCCTGCGGCCGTTAGGCCGCTCCTGTGACGGCGTAGCCGGCACGCACCATCAACACATCGGCCTTTGGCCGATTCCATATAATCTCGCTGTCGTTTCCTCGTGCGCACCCGCGATGATTCTAGATTCTCTATGATTCAATGATTCAGGAGTCGTAAGCTATTGCTCCAACACAGATAAATGCCTCCACCTACGACAAATGGGGTGGGCAGTTACGACAAATGGGGTGGGCACCTACGACAAATGGGGTGCCCAGATACGACGAATCGGGTGCTTCATGAGGAATGGGGAGCCTATGCGATCTAGGACAATAATGTTGATCTTATGTCGTAACTGACTAAGCTTATGACGTGTCCGACGATCTCCCCATCGGCCGCACTATGAAAGCGGCTTCCACGGCTTCAGTCCGTGACGGTCATGCTATCGTGAAAGCTGGCGAGTTCATCGAAGCCCGTTTCGGTGCGGGTACATCGCCCTCCCTGGCAGCTCGCAAAACCCTAGCTCTTCTGATTGCCAAAGCTGCTGGCGAAGCTTGGCGGCCGGGATCGCACGTCATCGCTAAGCGTGAACTGCGGGGCACTCACAATGCCAACGATCGGATTCAAGACACGCTCGACGAGCTGATGGATGTGAAGTTCCAGATGCCTTCGACCTCGGCCCAAGGGCGCGCTGCGACGCTCACTGCCGCCCTGCTGGCTTGGACGCTCAACGAACACGCGGAAGACGGTCGGGCTACCGTCGAATGGGAGTTCACGGCACCGGCTAGGGCTATCCTGCAAGGAAGCGATTACTACGCTCGCCTCAACCGGGCGGCTCTGCTCGCCTTCCGATCGAAGTATGCGATCACCCTCTACGAGATGGGCTGCCTGCTGGCTGGGCGTCGCAACCCAACATGGTCCGGGACGGTCGATGAGCTGCGGGAGCGGCTGGGGGCACCGTCCAACTCGATGCCGAACTTCTCCGATTTCCGCCGTCTGGTGCTGACGCCTGGGAAAGCCGAAATAGATCAGCTCGCCGCCTTCACGATGGATTGGTTAGAGCGGCGTGGAGCCAGAGGGAAAATCACGCACGTCACCATCACCTTTGCCCCGAAGGATGATGACGCCACCAACGCTGCGGCCGACGAGGCAGAGCGCCATAGCACTGGACGCCGCTCGCGGCGTGAGGGCACCGCCGATACCATCGTCGATGCTGCCAGCCTCATCGCTGTGGCCGCCACGCGCATGTCGGTTTCCGATACCCTACGCTGGCCTGCCGACGACCGCGTGGATGAATTCAGAACCCCAGAACTCTATGCGATCGGCCGGACCTTAGGTGGCGGCCATGCCGTCCAACGGCTCGCCGATCAATACGTCAGAGTCCTCAAGGATCGCCGTCGCCAGCTTGTCGGGGATGCCCTCAAGGCCGACTGGACGAAATGGGTTACGGGGTGTTCGGCCAAGTGGGGTCGAGCCTGATCCGTTCCCAACGATACCTGTTCCTGCTAACTGTAAGCTAACTACTGTTTGAAACGATGCGCAACGGGGTACTAAATAGATGGCTTACACCTTGGGAGAGGCCGCGAAGGCCACTGGCATCAGCAAGGCGTCCATCTCGCGAGCGATCAACAGTGGCCGAATATCGGCGGTTAAGAACGAAGGAGGGTCATTCTCGATCGAACCCGTTGAGCTGCACCGGGTCTATCCCCCCAAGTCATCTGTAACGGTTAGCGGGACACCTCATGAAACGCTGCGCAACACCGAAGGTGACACAGGTAACACAGTCGATTCCAAAGTGTTACAGGCACGCCTTGATGCCGCTTTGGAACAGTTACGCGACCGAGACGGCACGATCGGTGACCTTCGTCAGCGCCTTGATCGATCGGACGAAGAACGACGCGAGGCGCAGGCCCGAGTGATTGGGTTGCTGGCAGGACCTGGCCCTGCGGAATCCAAGCGGGGGTTCTTCGGTCGGCTACTTGGCCGTCCCGACGAGTGAGGTCGCAAAAGGGTTCCCTTCTACAACGGGAGCGAATGCCCACAGGCAGTCATTCCGCCATCAGCGCATCAGTTATCGAGCAAGGCTTTTTCAAGTTGACGAATACGTTGAGCTGCCTCCACGTAGAGATTGGCTTCTACGCGATACCGCTCCGCTTTGGCTGCGTCGCAAGCGCCATGCTCTTCAATCCAGGCGTATATTCGTGCAGCTTTACGCTCGAGCCGAGGCAGAAGCCCGTCATCAAGTTTAGAAACACTGACAGGTTCGAACATTCAATTATTTCCAATACAGGTAGTTAAGACTGCATGTTTTCCCAGAAGCAAAAAGACCGCCTCCACCAATAAGCGTTATTCATCCCTGCCTGCGGTACAGCCGCGATATCGTCGCCTGATCGACCCCGAGCAGGGCGGCAACGGTTCGCTGCGTATGGCCAGCTGCAAGCCGCTGCAGCGCCTCGCTCTGCTGATGCGGGGTAAGGGCGGAACGCCTGCCAAATTTGACGCCCCGCTCCTTCGCCTGGGCCCGGCCCGCACTGGTGCGCTCGGTGATCCGCTGCCGCTCCCAACTCGCCACGATCCCCAGCACGGCAATGATGACCTCGGCAAACTGCGATGTGGTGTCCACCATCGGCTCGGCGATCGAGCGGAACCCCGCACCGGCTTCTTTCACCGCATGAAGGATGTTCAACAGGTCGCGGGTGTTGCGCGCGAGGCGATCGGTCGCGGTGACCATCAACACATCGCCGGGACCGAGCGCGCCGATCGCGCGCTTGAGCTGGGGCCGGTCGGCGGTCGCGGCGCTGACTTTCTCCCGGTAGACCTTGGCGCATCCGGCAGCGTCGAGCTGGGCGAGCTGCTGCGCCAGGTCCTGCCCGGTCGATGACACGCGTGCGTAGCCGTAAATCATGCCGCTATTGTGCATCGGATTTATGCATCGTGGAAGCGCGTGGATTGTAAACGTTCGCGCTAAATGGCGGAATTCTGATCGCGTTATTTGTCGTCCGTCTGGCGCGGAGTAGGGCACTACCTAATGGCAAGGGTAATAGATGACAGACAAGTTGGCTTCGGGAACGGACAGAGCAAAAGCCGCCGTTGCGGATTATAGCTCCCTGCGACCGTGACACAGAGCAGCCTCGTTCAACAGCCGCCTTCAAAGTTCTTTAGATATTCAGCCATTGGCGGCAGCCCCATATCGGCACGACGCTGGTCGAGGCTTGCCGGATTGACGGTCTGCGCCGCCTGCCATCGTCCGCTTTTGCACGTCATTTGGCTGCCATAGAGCTGCGGCCGTCCTGCAAACATCTCGGTGCGGTCATAGAGCAGCGCGTAGTCCGCCCCACGTGCGTCCCCCGACGCAACTAGCGGTCGCATTCGCGTCACGACGATTCGCTGGAACTCTTGATCGGGCGAGTGCTGGACGATCAGCCAGGCATTGCGCGCTATATCCGTACCATCGCGACGGCTCCTGAACCAACCGTCCGCCGGCAGGATCGACTTTACATATGCAGTGTTCGCTGCATCGACGGCACCGATCTTCTGCCAGATCGCCGCCGACGCCGCGGCTCTATCGCCGTCCGATAGCATCGCGACAGCGGGATCGATCGCACGTCGCATCGCCTGCTCCAATGCAATGCGAATTGCCAAATTAGGTCCGACCCCACTTGCGACAGGGAGGGTCTGAAACGCTGCCCGCTCGGTCGCGACTGCATCCTCGAATTGCCTCACGGCCGCTAACGCACTGGGCGACATGGCCGAAGCCGGCGTAGGCGTGGACGCCGGCGCTGCGCGCATCCGCACGGTCGTCTGCGCGGGACTAAACACGACTGCGGCGAGCACTAGGAGCAACATCAACAAACAATGCGGCGTTTCTTGCGCCGAGGCAACACACCGGCAGGACAGGTGTCAGGAAAACCTATCGGGCAGCGAACTGTGATGAATAGGCGCTAGCCGTCATTCACGCCACTTTCTCGGCAGTCCCTGCCGAACGTACGTAGGCGTAGAGTGTGGGTTTGGAGATACCCAGCATCGTGCAAATCTTGGCGATCGGCATCGCCTTCTCGTTGTAGAGTCGCACCGCAAGCTCACGCTTGTCAGTATTAAGCGCCGTTGGTCGCCCGCCCTTTCGTCCGCGAGCGCGCGCCGCCGCCAGGCCTGCCAGCGTTCGCTCACCGATCAGGTTGCGCTCGAACTCGGCAAGCGCCCCGAACAGGTGAAATGTCAGCTTGCCCGACGTGGTGGTCGTGTCGATCGCCTCGTGAAGACTGAGCAGTCCGACTTTATGCTCGTCGAGATAGGTCATCCATCCAATCAGATCGCGCAACGACCGTCCCAACCGGTCGAGACGCCAGACCACAAGTATGTCACCCTTGCGCATCTGCTCCTTGAGCTTTTCGAGCCCGGGGCGCGTTGCGGTTGTCCCCGACGCCTTGTCGGTAATGACCTTCTCGCAGCCAGCTGCCAAAAGAGCGTCGCGCTGCATGTCGAGGTTCTGTTCGTGGGTCGAGACGCGTGCGTAGCCGATCTTCATGACCGGTGCTTTGCCGAACGAGCCTACGTTTGGCAAGAAAGCCGTCGGACGAAAGCGTTCCTTGTCTTAGTTTTATTTACCGGGTAAATTGCCAGCATCGCCAAGGGAGCGCCGTTGCGATCGGAGTCGGCATGACAACGGGCAAACAAATCTCCGTTTTCCTTACCTTTGGCATGGACCGCGGGCGGTGACGCATCCGGCGCTCGTTTCGCCCCTAGCGATCGAGCGCTATCGCATCCTCGAACCGCATCTGACCGACAGCATCACACTCGCCGATCTCGCGCGCACCGATACGGTGAGCGAACGAACATTGCAGCGTTGGCTCGCCCGCTACCGGTCAGAAGGCCTCGCCGGCCTCGCGCGCAGCTCGCGCGCCGATCGGGGCAGGCTGCACCTGCCGGATCACCTGATCGGGCTTGTCCGCGACCTTGCCATCAAGCGTCCGCGTCCCCCGGTCGCCGCCATTCACCGGAAGGTGCAGGAACTTGCCGTCGCTGAAGGCCACCGGGCACCAAGCTATTCGGCCGTCTCGCGTATCGTCGGGGCGATACCGGCAAGCCAGATCGCCGTGGCCTCCGATCCGGCCGCCTACCGCGACGAACACGAGCTGGTGCATCGGCGCGAAGCCGCAGCCTCGAACGAGATGTGGCAGGCGGATCATACCGTGCTCGACATCCTTGTGTTTGATGACGACAGAACGCCGGTGCGCCCCTGGCTGACCGTCATTCTCGACGATCACAGCCGGGCCATCGCCGGTTATTTCATCAGCCTGGACGCGCCGAGTGCATTGAACACGGCGCTTGCCTTGCGACAGGCGATCTGGAGGAAGCCGAACCCTGAGTGGATCATCAGCGGCATTCCCGAACAGCTCTACGTCGACAACGGCTCGGATTTCATCTCCGAGCATATCGAGCAGGCGTGTATCGCCCTCAAAATCCGCCTCATCCATTCGCTGCCGGGTCGCCCGCGCGGGCGCGGCAAGATCGAGCGAGTGTTCCGCACCATCAACGACATGTTCCTGTCGGACCTGTCGGGACACACAATCGCGGGCAAACCATTGTCGACACCGGCCCTCACGCTCGACGAACTGCGGACGCGCTTCGAAGCGTTCGTGTGCGGCGTCTACCATCGCCGGCAACATGGCAGCACCGGCGAACCCCCAGTCTCGCGATGGCAAAAGGGCGGGTTCCTGCCCGCCATGCCGGACAGCCTCGAACAGCTCGACATGCTGCTCGTGCATGTGCCCAAGCCCCGCAAGGTGTTGCGCGATGGCATCCGCCTGATGGGTAGGCGCTATGTCGAGCCCACGCTCGCCGCCTTCGTTGGGGAACAGGTCGAGGCGGTCTATGATCCGCGCGACCTGACCGAGATCCATGTCTACCACCAGGGCCGGTTCGTCTGCCGTGCGCTCAGCCCGGAGCACGAAGATAGCGCGTCGCTGCGCGCGATCCAGCGCGCGCGGCGCAGCGCACGGGAGCGCGACAAACAAGCGCTCGCCACCACGGAGACCTTCGATGGCGACCAAGAGGATACGGCTCCCCGGCCCACCACCTATCGAGGCCTCCGGCTCTACGCCGCTGACGATTGAGTTCCCGGTCGAGCAGCCGTTCCTGCCGACGCGCGAACATGCCCGGTTCGTCGAGTTCGCCGAAGCCTGTTCGCACTACCGCTATATCGGCGTGTGTCACGGGAGACCGGGCGTCGGAAAGACGCGATCAGCGCGCAAGTTTGCCAACGTTCCCAATCTACAAGGCTACGGCGTCATGAACACGATCGCTCCGGCGTTCGCAGGAGAGATCGCCCAATGCCGGGCCATGTTCTACACGGTCACGGTCAGCAATACGCCCAAATCAATCGACCAGGGGCTCGGGGTCAATCTAACAAAATTGGGCTACGCACGCATGACGATCGTCGCTGGCTCGTCGGATGACATTGACCATGAAGCTGCCCGCACCGCCTGCCCACTGGTCATCGTGGATGAAGCCGACAGGCTGACCATCAAGTCACTCGAGCACCTTCGTGACATGGCCGATCGCCGTGGGTTCGGATTGATTCTCATGGGCATGCCGGGATTGGAAAAGCGCCTTGCCCGCTATGCCCAGCTCTACTCGCGGATCGGGTTCGTCCACGAGTTCAAACCGCTCACCGAGACGGAAATGCGTTTTCTGCTTGCGACCCACGTCGGCAATTTTGGCATATCCTTCGATCCGGCCCAGCTCGACGCGATCGAGGCTCAGGCTGCGGTGATCCTGATCACGCGCGGCAATTTCCGGCTGATGGAACGCCTGTTTGCGCAGATGCGTCGGATCATGACTCTTAACCGTATCGATGCGATAACTCCCGACATCGTTCAGGCCGCGCGTGACTGCCTTGTGATCGGACCGGGCAACTGACAAATAGCGCAATCGGAAAGCCGCCAATTATTTTGGACGTTCACACGCGTGGATTTCCGACGTTTTTATCCTGATGCAAAACTTGTGAGTTCTGCATCACGAGTCGCTGTCTTCTCGAAAACGATCGAATTTCGAGAAAGCCTGCGTCAGCCCACCTCGATCTCGAATGTCGGCGCGTATGTGACCGGAAAGTTCACCGAGCGGGCAATGAAGCAATAGCGGTGAACCTCGTGGTGGATCGCCTCTGCTTGCCGAATGTCAGTACCTTCCGCGACAACAATCGTCGGCCGCAAGGTGGCCCGGAGGAAGCGCCCGGACCCATCAGGGTGGACCTCACCGACGCCAAGCGGATCGTCGGTGTAGCGATGGACTACGATTTTGGCGCTGCTGGCGAGGTGTAGATACCAGAGCATATGACAACTCGACAACGAGGCGAGCAGAAGGTCTTCCGGATTTGGCAGGGTCGGATCGCCGCCCAGAAGGGGATCGTTTGAACAATGGATAGTTGGCTTACCGGGCGTCACCACATCCCAGGTGCGATCGTAGCCACGATAGGTCCGCGTGCCGTCCCCACGATTGCCGGTCCAGTCGATGCGGCAGGTATACTCGTGATCCTCAGCCAACTCGCTTCACCCCTTGTCGAACGTGATCGCACTCGCCTGGACAGTAGCACGGCCTGCCCGAACGGGAACGGCAGGCGGCTGCCCACAAGGATCGAATATCGGGAAAGGCCGCTAGGCCGATGATCGCGAGTAGCCGGTATGCATCACCCGCTCCACGATGTTCAAAGCGGTCCAATCTGCACAGGACGCCGCCCATTCCGCTATCTCGATCTTCCCCCGCGCACGGGTGGACGCGGCAAGCGCCGCCTGCCGCGTCAGGGAATATGCGGCGATCCGCGACACGGTACATTCCGCATGTCCGTAGGCCGCTGCAAACACACCTAGGCGGCGCAACTGCTCGGCAGGGGCATGATCGTCATTGCCTAGATCGAGCCAAGTGAAAGCGGAGTAACCCAAATCCCACAGCCTCTCCCCCGGCTGTGCCGTATCGAAGTCGATCATCGCCGCTGGCATGTCGTCCACGAACACGGTGTTCGTCGGAGCCCAATCGTTATGGCAGGCCACCTCGAACCCGCCCGCCCGGATTGCCGGCATGGCGGCTGTGGCATCGTGAAAGCGGCGAAGCAGCTTGGCGGCTGCTGCCAGTTGATCGTCTGAGTATGCCCCCAAGTCGGAGGGTACGACGCCGGGAATGAACGATAGAATTTCGCGCCCGGCATCATCAATGCCTTGGAACCGGGGAGCATGGCGGAAGCCGATGCTTTCAAGGTGGAGCAGGCAAGCATGGCCGAACGCCGGCTCACGCATGATCGGACGCCGCACCGTGTCGCCGATCCGAACCACGCCGCTTGTGCTGCGACCGCCTGAGAGGGGCTGACTGTCCATCTTGCCAGCCTATCAGGACCGTATGGCCTGAGGCTTCCCAAAAACGAAGGTCGAGTGGGACCACCGGTGCCAGCATGAGCCGGATAACTGGCCATAGGGCCTGACTTTCTCGAATCCTGTTCCCAATTCAATTTTCCCGAAATGCCCCAATCGAGACGGGAAAACGGGAAGGTCGCCGATCACCGGCTCAACCCCCGATCGCGTTGCAGGACCAGCTCGCGGTCGTTGATGAGCTGGCCCACGGCGCGCGCCATCTGGGGTTCGCGCTGGATCCGCTCGATATAGAGATCCTTGGTGTGCTGGTTGGCCCCATTGTAGGCGTCCACCGCCTTGCGCAGCGCCTCCGGGGTCGCCTTCCAGTCGCTGTGGTGGTCGCCATAGCCCTGGGCGCCCGCCTCGCGCCGCGCCGCGATCGTCCTGAACCGTTCGGCCACTTGGCTTCGCTCCCGCCCCTGCTGGCGCTCCTGCGCCATCACACGGGCGCGCTCGGCGGCGAGCTGCTCGCGCCGCTGCGCCTCGGCGGCCTCGCGCCGATCGCGATCGACCGCGCCGCTCAACGTCGCCGCGAACCCACGCAACCGGCCTGCCACATGCTGGGTCGCGACGCGCGCCCACTCGGTGCCCTGCTCGATATACTGGCGTAGCCCCCGGCGCTCGATGACGCCGGCGTTGTGCTGCCCGACCTTGGTCACCGGCGCATAGTCGCGCCCCTCGCGCTGCGCCTCCCGCTCGGCCCGGCGCTCCATCGCCATGACGCCCGGCCCCATATGCACCGTCGCCTCCCCCTCGATCCCGCGCCGCTGGTGGCTGCGATGGTCGACCCGCTCGGCCAGCTGCGCCCGTTCCAGCGCCGCGTTCTGCATCTCCGCCCACCGGCCCCGCCAGCGCTCGACCTCCCCGCTCGTCTTCTGGTCCAGCTCGCGGCTCTTCTCCCCCAGCCCCTCCGCGCCGATCCGCCGCGTCGTCGTCAGCAGGTGCGCATGGTGGTTGCGCTGGTCGCCCTGGCGACCTGGTGCGTGGATCGCCACGTCCACCGCCACCCCGTGCCGCTCGCTGATCTCCTGCGCCAGGCCCACCGCAAGGTCGCGCCGCTCGTCGGCCGACAACTCGGCCGGGAGCGCGATCTCGTATTCCCGCGCGACCGTCGAGTTCTTGCGCGTCTCGGCCTGCTCGGCGGCGTTCCACAGCGCCGACCGGTTGCGCGCCCATTCGGGCGCGTCGGCGGGCGCGACGATCTCGCGGTGTTCGATGCCCTGCTTGCGGGTATAGTCGTGGACGAGGCCGGTGCGTTCGTCCGCGATCTCCACGCCCGCACGATAGGCCGCTGCTGCCGTCGCACTGCGACCGGCGGAACGGCCTATCGTCTTCACCGCAAGATGAAAGCTCGCCATCGCCGCGCTCTCCTTGCCATGCGGTAGCATGGCGCGGGCGATAGCCCGCTGGGGTTCGGGGGTATCCCCCGACGCACGCAAACGCAAGTTTGCATAAGTGCGCCATTCTCTCTTTTCAGTCGTTCTGGTGCAGTGCTATCAAGAGCGCGTAGCGAAAGGACCGACTATGCCCGCTCCAACGCCCGAAGCGATCGAAAAGGCCCGTCTCAAGGTCGATCAGGCCAAGGCCCGGTTGCAGGATTTGGAAGCCCGCGCCGCCACCCTCAATCGCAAGGCAGATGCCCGCCGCAAGATCATCCTCGGGGGGCTGCTCCTCGATGCCGCGATGAAGGACACAGCCTGGGAAACCCGCCTGAACGAGCTGATGGAGCGGATCGGTCGCGACCAGGACCGCAAGGCGTTCGAGGGATGGACCTTCCGGGGAGCCCCCGCCGATGGCTGATCCGTTCGACCCCGCCGAGTTCGACGCCCAGCCCCCCATCGACGCCAGTGCCGACCCCAGTGCCGATTATCGCACCCTGCTCGATGCGATGCGCAAGGCCGGGGCGGAAGGGATCGCGGAGCAATCGGCCACGCTCGCCCGCCAGATCGAGCAGGAGGCCCGCCAGCGCGTCGACTGGGGTCAGCAGACCGGAACGGCGCTCCGTGACCTCCAGCGGGCCGCAGGAGAGCTTCAGCGTGTTAGTACAGGTATTTGGTGGGACCGGGTGAAGGAATGGCTCTACGCCGCTCTGATCGGGCTGGGGCTGATCTTCGCCGCGGCCCTCGCCTATCACTGGGCTAAGGAACCCGTGATCGAACAGCATTTGTACGGCTGCGCTGGTCGCTGGAACGCCAAGACTCACATCTGCAAGGGCGGTTGGGTGCCGCTACAGGCGCAGCCGGCCGGGTAATTTGTGGGTGCACGATAATTGTTGTCTGGGCTATTTAATGGGTGTACAGAATTTCATGCAAATCGAGTTTGACCCGGCCAAGGACCGCGACAATGCCGACAAGCACGGCATGTCCCTGCGAGCTGCGGAAGGGTTCGATTGGGATACGGCGCTGGAGCGCGAGGATGACCGCTTCGATTACGGCGAGGTCCGTTTCGCCGCCCTGGGTCTGATCGGCGATCGCCTGCACGTGCTGGTGTTCACCGAGGGCTCCAACGAGGATGCGGTCCGCGCCATCAGCTTGCGATCGGCGGAGAAACACGAGGTGAGGTTCTACTATGACCAAGTTTGATCCTGAGCTGCACGACGAGAATCCGCCAATGGATACCGCGTTCATGGCCGGGATGACGCCGTCCCGACGCGGGCGGCCGAAATCGGAAGCGCCCAAGGTGGAGGTGAAAATTCGCTTGGACGCCAAGACGGTGGAGCATCTGCGCGACAGCGGTCCGGGATGGCAGACCCGCGTGAACGCCGTGCTCGGCCGCCTGGTGGCGGCAGGACAAATCTAGTTGGTCGGTCAGCCTTCCGAACAACGGGATGACCGCACCCGCACCTGGCAGCTCGTGATGACCGGGAACGGCCTGGATCGCATCGCACCCGAAACCCAGGCCGATATGGCGCGGCTGCTCGACCTCGATCCCTCCATCTCGCACCTGAGCGTCGAAGTCGGCGACGATCATATCCACGTCGCCCGGGACTGGCCCAGCGACCGGCTGGAGGAAGCCGATCGCCTGATCGATCGCATCGCCGCTTCGAGCGCGTCGACGATCGTCGTTCATGACCGAAACGGTAAACCCCAGCGACGCGTGACGATCGGCGAATGATCGCACACCGGCCTCGATCCGGCTCCTTCCCCGCCAAGCCTGCGGCCGTTAGGCCGCTCCTGTGACGGCGTAGCCGGCACGCACCATCAACACATCGGCCTTTGGCCGATTCCATATAATCTCGCTGTCGTTTCCTCGTGCGCACCCGCGATGATTCTAGATTCTCTATGATTCAATGATTCAGGAGTCGTAAGCTATTGCTCCAACACAGATAAATGCCTCCACCTACGACAAATGGGGTGGGCAGTTACGACAAATGGGGTGGGCACCTACGACAAATGGGGTGCCCAGATACGACGAATCGGGTGCTTCATGAGGAATGGGGAGCCTATGCGATCTAGGACAATAATGTTGATCTTATGTCGTAACTGACTAAGCTTATGACGTGTCCGACGATCTCCCCATCGGCCGCACTATGAAAGCGGCTTCCACGGCTTCAGTCCGTGACGGTCATGCTATCGTGAAAGCTGGCGAGTTCATCGAAGCCCGTTTCGGTGCGGGTACATCGCCCTCCCTGGCAGCTCGCAAAACCCTAGCTCTTCTGATTGCCAAAGCTGCTGGCGAAGCTTGGCGGCCGGGATCGCACGTCATCGCTAAGCGTGAACTGCGGGGCACTCACAATGCCAACGATCGGATTCAAGACACGCTCGACGAGCTGATGGATGTGAAGTTCCAGATGCCTTCGACCTCGGCCCAAGGGCGCGCTGCGACGCTCACTGCCGCCCTGCTGGCTTGGACGCTCAACGAACACGCGGAAGACGGTCGGGCTACCGTCGAATGGGAGTTCACGGCACCGGCTAGGGCTATCCTGCAAGGAAGCGATTACTACGCTCGCCTCAACCGGGCGGCTCTGCTCGCCTTCCGATCGAAGTATGCGATCACCCTCTACGAGATGGGCTGCCTGCTGGCTGGGCGTCGCAACCCAACATGGTCCGGGACGGTCGATGAGCTGCGGGAGCGGCTGGGGGCACCGTCCAACTCGATGCCGAACTTCTCCGATTTCCGCCGTCTGGTGCTGACGCCTGGGAAAGCCGAAATAGATCAGCTCGCCGCCTTCACGATGGATTGGTTAGAGCGGCGTGGAGCCAGAGGGAAAATCACGCACGTCACCATCACCTTTGCCCCGAAGGATGATGACGCCACCAACGCTGCGGCCGACGAGGCAGAGCGCCATAGCACTGGACGCCGCTCGCGGCGTGAGGGCACCGCCGATACCATCGTCGATGCTGCCAGCCTCATCGCTGTGGCCGCCACGCGCATGTCGGTTTCCGATACCCTACGCTGGCCTGCCGACGACCGCGTGGATGAATTCAGAACCCCAGAACTCTATGCGATCGGCCGGACCTTAGGTGGCGGCCATGCCGTCCAACGGCTCGCCGATCAATACGTCAGAGTCCTCAAGGATCGCCGTCGCCAGCTTGTCGGGGATGCCCTCAAGGCCGACTGGACGAAATGGGTTACGGGGTGTTCGGCCAAGTGGGGTCGAGCCTGATCCGTTCCCAACGATACCTGTTCCTGCTAACTGTAAGCTAACTACTGTTTGAAACGATGCGCAACGGGGTACTAAATAGATGGCTTACACCTTGGGAGAGGCCGCGAAGGCCACTGGCATCAGCAAGGCGTCCATCTCGCGAGCGATCAACAGTGGCCGAATATCGGCGGTTAAGAACGAAGGAGGGTCATTCTCGATCGAACCCGTTGAGCTGCACCGGGTCTATCCCCCCAAGTCATCTGTAACGGTTAGCGGGACACCTCATGAAACGCTGCGCAACACCGAAGGTGACACAGGTAACACAGTCGATTCCAAAGTGTTACAGGCACGCCTTGATGCCGCTTTGGAACAGTTACGCGACCGAGACGGCACGATCGGTGACCTTCGTCAGCGCCTTGATCGATCGGACGAAGAACGACGCGAGGCGCAGGCCCGAGTGATTGGGTTGCTGGCAGGACCTGGCCCTGCGGAATCCAAGCGGGGGTTCTTCGGTCGGCTACTTGGCCGTCCCGACGAGTGAGGTCGCAAAAGGGTTCCCTTCTACAACGGGAGCGAATGCCCACAGGCAGTCATTCCGCCATCAGCGCATCAGTTATCGAGCAAGGCTTTTTCAAGTTGACGAATACGTTGAGCTGCCTCCACGTAGAGATTGGCTTCTACGCGATACCGCTCCGCTTTGGCTGCGTCGCAAGCGCCATGCTCTTCAATCCAGGCGTATATTCGTGCAGCTTTACGCTCGAGCCGAGGCAGAAGCCCGTCATCAAGTTTAGAAACACTGACAGGTTCGAACATTCAATTATTTCCAATACAGGTAGTTAAGACTGCATGTTTTCCCAGAAGCAAAAAGACCGCCTCCACCAATAAGCGTTATTCATCCCTGCCTGCGGTACAGCCGCGATATCGTCGCCTGATCGACCCCGAGCAGGGCGGCAACGGTTCGCTGCGTATGGCCAGCTGCAAGCCGCTGCAGCGCCTCGCTCTGCTGATGCGGGGTAAGGGCGGAACGCCTGCCAAATTTGACGCCCCGCTCCTTCGCCTGGGCCCGGCCCGCACTGGTGCGCTCGGTGATCCGCTGCCGCTCCCAACTCGCCACGATCCCCAGCACGGCAATGATGACCTCGGCAAACTGCGATGTGGTGTCCACCATCGGCTCGGCGATCGAGCGGAACCCCGCACCGGCTTCTTTCACCGCATGAAGGATGTTCAACAGGTCGCGGGTGTTGCGCGCGAGGCGATCGGTCGCGGTGACCATCAACACATCGCCGGGACCGAGCGCGCCGATCGCGCGCTTGAGCTGGGGCCGGTCGGCGGTCGCGGCGCTGACTTTCTCCCGGTAGACCTTGGCGCATCCGGCAGCGTCGAGCTGGGCGAGCTGCTGCGCCAGGTCCTGCCCGGTCGATGACACGCGTGCGTAGCCGTAAATCATGCCGCTATTGTGCATCGGATTTATGCATCGTGGAAGCGCGTGGATTGTAAACGTTCGCGCTAAATGGCGGAATTCTGATCGCGTTATTTGTCGTCCGTCTGGCGCGG
Source organism: Sphingomonas sp. (assembly GCA_965217805.1). Taxonomy (GTDB): domain Bacteria; phylum Pseudomonadota; class Alphaproteobacteria; order Sphingomonadales; family Sphingomonadaceae; genus Sphingomonas. The sequence goes on from CBDCJJ010000007.1 coordinate 16,236, forward strand.
AGTAGGGCACTACCTAATGGCAAGGGTAATAGATGACAGACAAGTTGGCTTCGGGAACGGACAGAGCAAAAGCCGCCGTTGCGGATTATAGCTCCCTGCGACCGTGACACAGAGCAGCCTCGTTCAACAGCCGCCTTCAAAGTTCTTTAGATATTCAGCCATTGGCGGCAGCCCCATATCGGCACGACGCTGGTCGAGGCTTGCCGGATTGACGGTCTGCGCCGCCTGCCATCGTCCGCTTTTGCACGTCATTTGGCTGCCATAGAGCTGCGGCCGTCCTGCAAACATCTCGGTGCGGTCATAGAGCAGCGCGTAGTCCGCCCCACGTGCGTCCCCCGACGCAACTAGCGGTCGCATTCGCGTCACGACGATTCGCTGGAACTCTTGATCGGGCGAGTGCTGGACGATCAGCCAGGCATTGCGCGCTATATCCGTACCATCGCGACGGCTCCTGAACCAACCGTCCGCCGGCAGGATCGACTTTACATATGCAGTGTTCGCTGCATCGACGGCACCGATCTTCTGCCAGATCGCCGCCGACGCCGCGGCTCTATCGCCGTCCGATAGCATCGCGACAGCGGGATCGATCGCACGTCGCATCGCCTGCTCCAATGCAATGCGAATTGCCAAATTAGGTCCGACCCCACTTGCGACAGGGAGGGTCTGAAACGCTGCCCGCTCGGTCGCGACTGCATCCTCGAATTGCCTCACGGCCGCTAACGCACTGGGCGACATGGCCGAAGCCGGCGTAGGCGTGGACGCCGGCGCTGCGCGCATCCGCACGGTCGTCTGCGCGGGACTAAACACGACTGCGGCGAGCACTAGGAGCAACATCAACAAACAATGCGGCGTTTCTTGCGCCGAGGCAACACACCGGCAGGACAGGTGTCAGGAAAACCTATCGGGCAGCGAACTGTGATGAATAGGCGCTAGCCGTCATTCACGCCACTTTCTCGGCAGTCCCTGCCGAACGTACGTAGGCGTAGAGTGTGGGTTTGGAGATACCCAGCATCGTGCAAATCTTGGCGATCGGCATCGCCTTCTCGTTGTAGAGTCGCACCGCAAGCTCACGCTTGTCAGTATTAAGCGCCGTTGGTCGCCCGCCCTTTCGTCCGCGAGCGCGCGCCGCCGCCAGGCCTGCCAGCGTTCGCTCACCGATCAGGTTGCGCTCGAACTCGGCAAGCGCCCCGAACAGGTGAAATGTCAGCTTGCCCGACGTGGTGGTCGTGTCGATCGCCTCGTGAAGACTGAGCAGTCCGACTTTATGCTCGTCGAGATAGGTCATCCATCCAATCAGATCGCGCAACGACCGTCCCAACCGGTCGAGACGCCAGACCACAAGTATGTCACCCTTGCGCATCTGCTCCTTGAGCTTTTCGAGCCCGGGGCGCGTTGCGGTTGTCCCCGACGCCTTGTCGGTAATGACCTTCTCGCAGCCAGCTGCCAAAAGAGCGTCGCGCTGCATGTCGAGGTTCTGTTCGTGGGTCGAGACGCGTGCGTAGCCGATCTTCATGACCGGTGCTTTGCCGAACGAGCCTACGTTTGGCAAGAAAGCCGTCGGACGAAAGCGTTCCTTGTCTTAGTTTTATTTACCGGGTAAATTGCCAGCATCGCCAAGGGAGCGCCGTTGCGATCGGAGTCGGCATGACAACGGGCAAACAAATCTCCGTTTTCCTTACCTTTGGCATGGACCGCGGGCGGTGACGCATCCGGCGCTCGTTTCGCCCCTAGCGATCGAGCGCTATCGCATCCTCGAACCGCATCTGACCGACAGCATCACACTCGCCGATCTCGCGCGCACCGATACGGTGAGCGAACGAACATTGCAGCGTTGGCTCGCCCGCTACCGGTCAGAAGGCCTCGCCGGCCTCGCGCGCAGCTCGCGCGCCGATCGGGGCAGGCTGCACCTGCCGGATCACCTGATCGGGCTTGTCCGCGACCTTGC
>CBDCJJ010000008.1:0-917500 GCA_965217805.1 Sphingomonas sp.
CTCTGGCTGTGTGCCGCTCCGCTCAAGAAAAATCGGATCGACTGGCTGGCCGAAAAGGCCTGCGAGCTGGGGGTTGCGCGGCTGACTCCCGTCACGACACGGCGAACGATCATCGACCGGGTGAACATCGATCGACTGCGCGCGCACATGATCGAGGCGGCAGAGCAATGTGGCCGTACCGCCCTGCCAGTAATCGTCGATCCGATCCCGCTACGAGCGATGCTGAGCGACTGGCCGGCGAGCCGCGCGCTCTTCTTCGCGGACGAGACGGGCGGCGTGGCCGCAATCGATGCGATGCGAAGCAATGCCGGACCAGCGGCGATCCTGATCGGTCCGGAGGGCGGCTTCGATCCGGCCGAACGAGAGATGATCCGTGCCTTGCCCCAGGCGATCGGCATCTCGCTCGGTCCGCGCATCCTGCGCGCCGATACAGCGGCTGCCGCAGCGGTATCCCTCTGGATGGCGACGATCGGCGACTGGTGACGCTGGCGCCGACGAACGCCCGCGCGTAAGGCGCGCTCCATGACGACGAAGACCGCCGAACCAGGGGCATCTCCCGCGATCGAGACGATCGACCAACTGGTCGCAAGCTTTGCTGCCGGTGAAAAACCCGCTCAGCGCTGGCGCATCGGGACCGAGCACGAAAAGTTCGTATACGCGCTGACAGATCATCACGCACCGTCCTGGGGCGAGCCAAACGGTATTCGCGCGCTGCTGGTCGAGTTGCAGCAATTTGGATGGCAGCCGGTACTCGAAGGTGGCAATTTGATCGCGCTGACCGGCAAGGATGGCTCGGTCAGCCTTGAGCCAGCCGGCCAGTTCGAGCTGTCAGGCGCGCCGCTCGAAGATCTGCATCAGACCTGCGCGGAGACGGGCCGTCACCTGGAGCAGGTGAAGGCAGCCGGCGAGAAGCTTGGCCTGGGCTTTCTTGGCCTTGGCATGTGGCCCGACAAGGCGCGCAGCGATCTGCCGATCATGCCCAAGGGTCGCTATGCGATCATGCTGCGGCATATGCCGCGCGTAGGGACGATGGGTCTGGACATGATGCTCAGGACCTGCACGATCCAGGTCAATCTCGACTATGCGTCCGAAGCGGATATGGTGAAGAAGTTTCGCGTCGGACTGGCGCTGCAACCGCTCGCGACCGCGCTGTTCGCGAACTCGCCCTTCACCGAGGGCAAGCCCAATGGCATGCTGTCGTATCGCAGCCATATCTGGTCCGACACCGACCCCCATCGCACCGGCATGCTGCCCTTCGTTTTCGAGGATGGCTTCGGCTATGAACGGTACACCGACTATGCGCTCGATGTACCAATGTACTTCGTCTATCGCGGCGGTCATTATCTCGATGCGTCCGGGTTGAGCTTTCGGGACTTCCTTCGTGGCGACCTTTCGATCCTGCCGGGCGAGACGCCGACGCTGGACGACTGGAATGATCATCTCTCAACGGCCTTTCCCGAGGTGCGGCTCAAGACCTTTCTGGAAATGCGTGGCGCTGATGGCGGTCCCTGGAACCGCATCTGCGCACTGCCGGCGCTGTGGGTGGGTTTGTTATACGACGCCGGCGCGCTTGATGCGGCATGGGACATGGTCAAAAACTGGTCCATCGACGAACGCCAGGAACTTCGTGACTCTGTACCAAGACTGGGACTGGATGCACCAATTCCCGGAGGTGGTCACCTTCGCGATATCGCCGGCATGATAATTGAGATTGCGGCTGCCGGTCTTTCAGCGCGTAACCGATTGAACAGCGCGGGCGATAATGAAACCGGCTTCCTCGACCCGCTGCGCGACATCGTGCGGCGAGGCAAGGTTCCGGCTGAAACCCTGCTCGATCGCTATCATGGCAAATGGGTCGGTGATGTCAGCCATGTCTATGCCGAGGAGAGCTTCTAGAAGCTGTGACCCAGGAAACGCATCGTGGAACAACGCCGTACTCCCCAATCCACGCATCATAGGCGACATAGCGCGGATCAAGCTTCAGATGGGCTTCCTCGGTCTTCGCGCGCCACCAATAGACACCGCTGATCGCACCCAGGAGCAATGTCGAACGCGCGGCATCGACCAGACTGCCAGTCGTCAGAACGGGGATTGTCGATACCCACCAGAACAGGTTCTTTGACAGATAGGCAGGATGGCGTGACCAGGAATACGGCCCACCTGTCAGAATTCCCCGATTGGTGAGGTTCGAGAATCGCGGCCCGAACGCTACAGTCGACCACGCGTAGATCGCAGTCAGCAGGACGAGCATCGCGCCGATCAAGACGACAAGGGCGGGATGACCCTGCGTCCACCATATCCAGTCGCGTGTGCCTGGACGATAGTCCAGCGGGCCTCCAGGCGTCATCAGCATGAAAGGCGGGTAACAGATCAACGCCGCGACCCATGCACCGGCGAACGGATTGGCACTTCTGATATGCGCGTCGAGCGGCCGAAAGGTAAGGATGTAGCCTACAGTAGCAAATGCCATGTCGACCAGAAACATGAGTGTGATAAGCCATTGGGCGAGCAGGACCGGATCGCGTATCGCCGCCGCCACATCCGCACGGACGAAGGCACCAAAGCCGCCCGGTAATCCCGCAAGCATGTAAGCCAGAAAGAAGCCCTTGATCGCCCAGCACCGGAGGTGATCATAGATCGCTTCACGGTGCGTGCCGGGCTGGTTTGTCACCCACGCGCCAAGATGCCACGCCCCGTCTCGCGGCTCAACAAGGCGTCGATCCAACCAGAGGACATAGGGAACCGACAGCAACACCAGGGGGAGCGCGGCCCAGCCCAGGCACCACATCGAGAACGCGAATGGTCCGTGCCAATAGACGCGCTCGACCGCATAGACGAGGGCGATCAGCGCCCAGGTCAGCCAGAATCCGATCAGCTTTGTCAGGCTTATGTCCAGCGTTTCACGCCACGGACGCTTGCGCGTCCAGTCGATGCCGGTGGTTGCGTTGCGATAAACCCGCTCCACCAGCAAGGCCCAAAGCACCATCGGCAATGCGCAAGCGGCAAGATTGACAAGCGCCGCATAAGGTCCGTCGAGCCCGCGGACGTGCGCAAAGGCAACCCAGGCGACAAGCCCGCCAAGCCCTGCCAGTCCCGTACCGGTCCTTACAGCGGTTCGCGGTCGATTGGCGACGGTCATGGACACGACGTGCTGGTGCATGGGCCGCGCTTATCCGCGATTGCTTAGGACAACGTCAAACCGCCGACTCTTGCCAGCCAGCCGGCGCCGCGCTAACCCCCGACACCGCGCGGGTATAGCACAATGGTAGTGCAGCAGCCTTCCAAGCTGAATACGCGGGTTCGATTCCCGCTACCCGCTCCACGGCTCCATCCTGTCGATCGCGCGTTGAGCATGGGAAGGAGGAACAGTCGATGAATGAACCAGCACCGGTAGCTCCGCTCGATGAGTCTGGCGAGACAAAGGATAGGGAACAGGTCGTTCCGCCCGAACAGGTGCCGATGGACGACGCGGCCGGCGGACCCAGCGTTCGTAGTGAGGATTGATGACCGCCGCAGTATGAGCAGTCACTCCCCTGCTCAGGTGACTCCGATCGTACCTGTGTTGCCCTCGATCAGGGCGCGTGCTGTCCGGTAACAATCATCGATATGTCCGTCCCCAACCAGTTTCATGGCCCCAAAGCTGATCCCGGCAGCCACCGCCGAACCCGCAAACGGGACATATTTGGCGATCGAAGCCGCTGCGATCCGCTTGCCGATCCTACGCAACAGGGCAGTCACGACACGCTTCGTCACGGTACGCCCGATCAGCGTGTTGCCCATGCTCGATGCCAAAACAAACACGCGCTCCGCCAGATGCGGCTCCAGCTTATCGACTTGGTCGTGATCAAGTTCAAAGCGACGGCTGATGTCCGGCAGCAAGCTCGTCAGCAATCCGATATCCGCCATCAGATCCGCGCCCGGTATAGGCACCACCGCTGCTCCGGCGGACATCAAGGCCCGGTTCGTCACCATCTTACGGCAGCCGGCACGCACGCGATCAAGTTCGACGATGGTGCGTATCATGTTCGATCTTTCAACAAGATGGTGGACAGGGCTTCCGCCGAACCGACGACGGTATCGTATTGTATTAGAACGATATTCCGGCGGCAAAAAAACGTCTTCCCCACGTTTTATCCCACACTGTAGCGTCGCTACCCCCCTCAATTCGGGCCAGCGGCGGTTCCGGTCAAGCCTTCATGGGAATGGTTCGGCTGGCGTTATCTCGAGCCCCCGTCGCGCGCGTATGATCGTAGCTCTTTTGATAGCTACGGAAAACTCAGGGTGCAGGGTCGCGCGCGCGCGTAGTCGTACGGAAACCCCCGCTCAGCGCCGTCCGCCGCGTCCGCTTGGCGCTTATCCACGCATTGATAAGCGTGACCTTGCTGCCGTTAACCCGGCTGGCCTTGCGGCTCTGCCGTCAGCTTCAATCCCAAGGCATGAAGAACGCTCAGCAACGTCGCGAGCGTCGGGTTGCCGTCTTTTGAGAACGCCCGGTACAGCGCCGATCGGGAAAGCCCTGTTGCCCCCGCCAATTCCGCCATGCCCCGCGCGCGCATGACGACGTTGAAAGCGTCGCCAATGAACTCAGCGTCCCCCGTTTCAAGTGCCGCGCCGATATATTCCGCCACCGCCGCGTCGTCGGTCAAATAAACGGCGGGATCGAAGGGCCGCGTCGCTAGGTCCATGTCGCCTTCCATTCCTTCGCCAATGCCTTCGCTCGCTCGATATCGCGCGTCTGCGTCGCCTTGCTTCCACCTGCCAGCAACAGGATCGCCACGTCGCCGCGTTGCGCCGCATAGACCCGATAGCCGGGGCCAACGTCGATACGCAGCTCACTGACGCCCTCGCCAACCGGCTTCACGTCCCCCCAGTTCCCAAACGTCAGCCGCTGCAATCGTGATGCGATCCGGGCACGCGCCCGGCCGTCCTTCAATGCTGCAAGCCACCGCGTGAAGGCGTCAGTTTCGCGAAGCTCGATCATCACGCTACCCCTGCCCGCCTTAATTGTCCATTAAAAGCGACGCCCTCGATCGCCCACAGGTACACCCGTTCGCCATAGTCGCGCGGCCGGGTGTAGAACATGAAACGGTCGCCATGCCGGATGATCGCCACCCGTTCGTCCAGCGCGACGATCCGCCGCCCGTCCAGCCATATCGCCAAGCCGTCGCGACGGTGATCGGCCGCGTCGTCGTCGCTACCAGGCCAGCACCCCCACAGGTCCAAGGGATGCCAGCCCCTCGCCAGCGCCTCACCTGCCCACAGCTGAATTATCAGCCGCCGCGCGTCGTCGACTATGACGGGCCAGACCTTGGGATTTACCAGCATTGGCGTTGGCATGGCCTCCAGGCGGGCAAGCCCGGCCGTGACGTGCGGGGGGATACCTTCCGCCCCTTCGATCGACGCGGCGGCAATGTTAAGTTTTGTTGAGTTCCCCGGTGGCACCGCCCCCGCCGGATTGGGTGCGAGGACGGGTGGCGACGGGATAGCGTCATGGGAAGAGGTTTCCCCAATATGCGCTAAAGGGGCACTGACAAAACTGTCAAAAGGGGGTGATAAGGGGCTTCTGGCAGTTTTGGCAGTGGGGGTTAGGGGCGTATTGGGGGAAACAGCCCCCGCCGCCGCCTCGCTCTGCATTGCTTTTAACCGGGCCAGGTAGTTCATGCCCGCGCCCTTGGATTGATGACATAGTGCGACGTAGGACGCCCGCCGGTTTCGACGTTCTCAATCGCCAGCCAATCCCTTTCGACCAACAATTGCAGTCCGGCCTTCACCGCCGTTTTGTCTTTCAGCCCGGACCAGTTCGGCCGATAGACGTCACGCTCGCTAAAGCCCTCTGCCAAGTCGCCTTTGTCGATCTTGCGCCAGATAGACCGTGCCGTTGCGGCGTTAGCACTTTCGATCGATCCATAGGCACGGACCGCATGCGCCTCCAGATACTCGGCAAGGGTAAGCGCCTGCATTGTAGGTTCTAGTGCCACCGGCCCCGTTCCACTGCCTGCCAGGTGGCAAATCAGGGCAAGGCGGGGGACCAGCCCGCGATACTTGGCGAGGTGGTCGCGCAAATGTCCGGTCATGTCCGGGTCACGCACCCGCGCTTCAAGTTTGGCTCGCCAAGGCGCAAACTCGGCTAGGGCGTCGTCGGCAAAGCGAAGGTAGGCAATGCCGCCATAGGGGTCGCGCTGAGCGCCTACCGCGTTGGGATCCAGCGCCGCCAACCGATTGTAACAGGCGTTGGCCAGCTGGCGCGCCTCTGCGTCCGGGTAGCGGTCGGCCGACTGCCATCTGCCCTTGAAATCCGGCCATGCGAGCAATTGGATCCGCTGCACCATTCCGTCGTCATGCGAGCGTAGCGTATCAGCCAGATAGGCGCTTATGCGCGTCGGCTGCGTCGTGCCCAGGACAGACAGGTTGACCGCTTGAACGCGGATTACGCCCCGCCCGATACGATCGAAGGTGTAGCTTTCCTGCCCATTCCAGCCGGTAAGCAGGAAGCCGCGATAGCCTTCGTTATCGGGCCGGTCCAAATCGCGGAACATCGTCAGTAGTTCGTCACGGTGGATAAGCACGCCGTCCGGGTTCTCTTGGCATAGCTTGCCCAGTGACGCCTCGTTGGCGTTGGTAGTCATGTAGCGCCGGGGCGTCGGTTCGTCCGGCTCGGCTATCGTCATGGCGTCCTTGGCGGCGGCGCGGTTCCCTTCGTTCAAACGCTTGCGCGCGGTTTTCTCGCCTTTTTCCTGCTCCAGCTTGAATAGCGCCTTGGTAATTTTCCACTCGTCCAGCTCGGCTTCATGCGCGGCGGCGGCTTCCGCCTCCAGTCGTCGCATAGGGGTGAGGGCTTCACTGACAGCGGGACTTTTAAGCGCCCCCGGTGGACCGACAACGCACCCCCATAGATTGCCCGTCTCTGTCCAGGACGTGCGGGCCTCAGGCCGGATACCGATACGCCGCCCTATCAGCGACCCCGCCGCCACGATTGCCGGGATCGCCACAAAATCGAGCGGGCATTGCATGCGGTCCGCAATGTCGCACGCCCATGCCTGTAATTCTCGGGGTAGCATGGCGGAATCGAATGGCGGGACGGCTGGCAAGGCGTCGGGAAGCGGAATGGGATCGTCCCACACTCGCTTGCCGCCGCCGATAGGAACAATCTCAGCGGCATCGAGCCGCGCCTTCATGGCGAGCGTCATGCCATCACCGTCCCGAACGCCAGTGCGGCGATCGTTCCTGCCAGGTGCGGCGGCACGGCATGCGCCCACACAAGGAATTGTGCCTGTAGCCCGGCGGGTGTAGGGATTCGGGGCGCTAGAGCCTCACAGCTTGCGTTCCCCCCGGCCCCGCCCTGCACGGCGGGGCCACTCTCTTCCGGCCGGGTCAAAACGAGCACTCGTCAGGTGAAACCTGTTGGCGCGCCAGCTTCATTTTGTTGCCGAGTTCCACGATCAATTCGGCAATCACGAAAAGGCAGTTAACCGTTTCCAGGTCGAGGCCGTAATCGTCGGCATGCCTCGTCTCATTCATGACGACGCGAGCGAGCGTGACTATCCTTTTTAGACTGATACCGGCGTCGAGAACGCAGTTCTCAATTGGGGTTAAGCCGTCACCCTCCAATAGAGGATCAACTGGGTCGCCATGCGCCCCGTTCATGCCGCCACCTCGCTGGTCGAGTTCGTCAACCGGCTTTCCAGCCAGGCGTCGAGATCGCACACCCGGTAGCGAACAGCGCCGCCAAGTTTCAGGAATCGCGGGCCTTCTCCGGTGATCCGCATGCGTTCGATTGTCGATTTGGCGAGCGTCAAATGCGCCGCCGCTTCACGTGTTGTAAGTACGTTCAATGCCGCCTCCGTTGTTAGGGCGGCATCTCCAGTAGGCGGGCTTTATCAGCTATGGAAAGGAATAGCGGTCCAGACCTTTCGGCAGTCGGCTGGACTAAGCGTCGTCAATCTGGTCTTCCGCAGACAAGGGACAGGTTTCCAACACTAGAGACTGCCCAAGTTCCACGGCCTGTTTGATAAATGCTTTATGCTTTGCCCAATGCGCTGCGATCGTCGCGCGGCTCTTCCTTGTTTCCAGCCGGGTTGCTGTCACAGCAGCTTCAAATCCTCCGGGTTCTAGCGCGCCATGTTGAGCCATGAGCATCGCCGTATCGCTTTCCAAACCTTCAAGCTCGCGTTGGGCATGACGGCCTTGCGCCGGATGCTGTAGGTCGGGATGCCGAACAAGTTTGAGCCGAAAATCTGTTTCGTCGACGGTGCCGCGCATGAGTGTCAGTAAGCATCCCCCCAGAACCGGGTGAAGCGTGTGCTCGCCACACTTCAACACTTCGGCGAATGGCTCTAGGTTGCCAGATTTGAGCGCCTCCCATGCGGAAAGCTCTTCAAAGGTCATGTCTCGCACACCCGCTCCCCAGCGGCCCGCATGTTGTCGAGGGGAAGCGCGGGCGGGTATGCCGTGCTTATCGGGCCGTCGCCCTATCCCCTCGCTAGTGATCCTAGCGTCGACCCGCGCCGATCGCCACGACATTGACGGCATCCGCCGGGTGCAACAGGTCGTCGATCCGACGTGCCCATGCGTCCAGTGCATCACGCTTCTCGGTTGCCCAGTCGTGGCGCTGGTAAATGCCCGCCACGCCACCGCGCGCGCCGGATACGTGATTAAGGACGGCTTCCGTCACTTCAAAGCGGATACCCAGCTTCTGAAAGCCTGTCGCGACCGTCCGGCGTAGATCGTGCACTCGCCAAGCCGGTAGCGCCTCGCCAGCCTCTGCTATCGCCGCGTCCACTAGCCGCTTGGCCTTCGAGAATCCGCTTATCGTGGTGCGGCCCGTCGTCGTCAGTACCGGCCCGCGTGAAGGCCAGACCTCGCCACCCGCTACCGCGTCCAGCTCGCCTAGAGCCGCCGCCGATAGGGGGACAATGCTGGTCGTCCCGTTCTTTGCCCGCCCGGCCGGGATCGTCCACAAGGCGGCGCTACGGTCGACCTCTGCCCAGTTCATGCCCGCAACTTCCGAACGGCGTTGCCCGGTCAATATCAACAGACGGTAAAACGGACCGAATACAGCGTCCCCCTCGCTTGCTCGCCACACCTTCACAAGTTCGTCGTCAGTCAGCACGCGGTCACGTGCCTTGGGGGCGTCCGGCTTGACCATCGCAGCAGCCGGGTTGGCGTCAACGTCACCGCGCTTCAATGCCCAGCCGAACAGGACAGACGCATAAGCATGAACAGCACGGCGCATACCCTTGCTGGTCGAAGGGATAGCGTCCAATACCCTTTGCAAATCGCCACGCGTGACGTGCGGCATAGGCTTGGCCTTCAATGAAGGCGCTAGGTGATTCTCGACGATACCGCGCGCTAATCTGACGCTAGAAGGGCGGCGGGCCTTTTCGTGCTCGTAATGCGCCAGCCACAGCAGGGCGTAGCGATCGAACGCAAGGTCCGTTTCCATCCGGCGCTTGGCCTCAGCCGCCGTCCTAGCTGCGTCACGACTGGCGCGCTTATCGAGGTCCAGTTCGCGCGGGTCCGTGCCCGTAGCTACCATTGCAGCCAATTCCTTGGCACGGCGGCGGGCTTGCTCAGGCGTCACGTCACCATAGCGGCCGATCGTATAGCGGCGGGTCGCTGGTCGGGCGTCAGCACCATCCCTGCCCATGCGGTATTGATAGACGAATACCCGGCCCCCGGCTGGCGTCAGCTTGAAACCGAAACCTCGCATCGCATCGTCCCAAAGGAACGTGTCCCGATCGCCGGGGATCGCTGCATCAACCGTCCGCTTCGTAATCGCCACCATCGCCTTGCCTCTGTCATCTGCTCTAGCAATCCAATAGTAAGCCACAGCAATCCAGTTAGCAACAGTATCTGATAAAGCGGTATGGCAATAAACGACGGTATTGCGACATTTCCGTAGTTCCGATCGCAGAAAACGGACCTCTTACCGCTAACTCTTAATCAGCGGGTTCTTGGTTCGAGCCCAAGTGCGTCCACCAAAGTATAGTTCTCGCTCGTCAGCGCATTGGCGATGACGGCTCGGCTTCTTGCTTCGCCAGCAACCGGTCGAGCAGCGTGAGCCTGAGCGCGATATCCCGACGATAGGAAACTCTTGGCGGCGTCAACGCCAGTGCTCTTGCCCAGAGCGCCCGTGCCCGTTCAAAATTATCGGCGCGGATATAGGCCTGGCCCAGAAAAAACGGCGGCGCAGGACTCAGCGGTTGAAGCCGCGCGGCGTGCTGGAATGCGAGCAGTGCTGCCGGCGAAACCTGACGGTCATGGTCGGCGAGCGCCGAACCCAGACCTACCCACAAGGCCATGCTGCGCGGGATCTTTCGGATACCGCCCAGCAGCACCACAACCGCGGTACGGCGATCTCCGGAGCCGGTTATCGCGTCGGCCGCCACCTGATACGACCAGTCGGCGCTGAACTTGCCAAGCATCCGGTCACGCAGCTCGATCAGGGACGGATCATTGGCAGGCCCTCGCTTGTAATCGATCAACGCCGGATGAGCCGGCTGATCGGGAGAACCTTGCAAGGCATATCCCGTCCCGCCCAGCATCAACGCTGCACCGGCCAGCGTCAGCATCACGCGCGGCAATCCCAGCAATATCAGCGCGGCCAACGCTGCGATCATCAGAATGGCGAGCGACACCCACCCTATCATCGACGACGCCGCCGGAAACTGCCCCGCGCCAACCAGCCACCCAATGCCAACAACACCAGCGGCGCGATCCATAGCGGCGCGGTCAGCGCCGACAGCGGCGGATCATAGGTGATATAGTCACCATAGCGCGCAATCAGCCAATCCCGCACGCCGCGCGGTGTCTCACCCACCGCAATCCGGCTTCGAACCATTGCGCGCATATCGGCGGCCATCGTTGCATCACTGTCCGCGATCGACTGCCCCTGGCAGACGACACAGCGTAGCGTTTCCATCAACGCCTTCGCCTGCGCTTCCTTGGCGGGGTCCGGCAGTTGAGTGTATGCCAGCATCGGGTCAGGCAGCGCCGCCAGCAACAGCAATGTGGCAATCACGACGCCTCCTCGACGGCCTTCATGATCGTCGCCACATCTTCGGAGCGAATCGGGCCGACCTGCTGCAGGACGATCCGCCCATGGCCATCGATGACATAGGTCTCGGGCACGCCGGTCGATCCGATTGAGGGCTGAAGGACGCCGCTGTCGTCCCGCGACAATCGGGCATAGGGATCGCCGTTGCGGGCCAGAAACATGCGGATTGCATCGGGACGATCATGGATGGCGACGCCGTCGATGGAAATGCCTGCCTGCCTGATCGTCATCAATTGCGGTGCCTCAGCGATGCACGGGATGCACCAGCTTGCCCATACATTGAGCAGCCGTGGCCGACCGGCGTCGAAATCGGATCGCGCGGCACCGGGTTTTCCGGCAATCGCCGCAGGCAGTGTAAATTCCGGCAACTCCTTACCGATCAGCGCCGATCGGACTGTGCGATCGGCAGGGCGGATCAGCGCGATGCCGATCACGACCAACAGGACGGCGAAGACGCCAAGCGGCACCCACAGGACAAGACGTTTCATCCGTATGCCAGACGCCTGTCCGCTCTTCTCTCTCTACTCAGCCGGCCGAGCAACGACAAGGCACCTCCGATCGCGATCAGCGCACCGCCCGCCCAGATCAGGGTGACAAACGGTTTCCACCAGAGCCTCAACTGCCAACGTCCCTGTCCATCGGGCTGCCCCAATACCGTGTAGAGCTGGCCGTTCCACCGCGTTGCGATCGCCGATTCGGCTGTCGTCGTCGGCGGGTCGGAAAAGAAACGCGATTGCGGCTTTAGCGATATGATTGTGTTACCACGCTGCGCCGTCAGATGTCCCTCGATCGCGGACCAGTTCTTGCCGATAACCGGACTCAACCCATCCAGCGTGACGTGCCATGGCCCGACTGCGACCGGCTCTCCGATCGATGCAGCGACCAGCGTCTCCTTCGTGAAGGCGCTATCCGATGCCATGCCCGCCAAGCTAACCGCGATCCCGAGATGCGCGACCACCATTCCCCAGGTAAAAAGCGGCGTACGGCGAAGGTCGCGTTTCCACAACGGCGCGATGCTTGCAACCGCCAGACCTGCCGCCAGCGCGAGACCTAGAAGCGGGAGCACGCCGATGCCGCCCCCCAGCACGAACAGCCCTGCTCCTGTGAATACCGCCATCGCGATCGGCCAGATCAGCCGATCCAGCACCGCTTCGCCATCGTCCCTGCGCCAGCGCAGCAGCGGACCCGCGGCCATCGCGCATCCCAGCAGCAGCGCGATCGGCCCGACGGTTTTGTTGAAAAACGGCGGCCCCACGGAAAGCTGTACGCCAAAGCCCGCCGCCACCAGCGGATACATCGTCCCGATCAGCACGATGCCCAGGATAACCGACAGCAGCAGGTTGTTTACGACCAGCCCGCCCTCCCGACTGATCGGCTCGAAAGCAGAACCGGCGCGCACCGTGCCCACTCGGGCCGCGAACAGCACCAGCGCACCGCCGATATAAATCGCCAGCAATACCAGGATGAACGCTCCCCGTCGCGGGTCAACGGCGAACGCGTGGACGCTCGTCAGGATTCCTGAGCGAACAAGGAACGTCCCGATCATCGACATCGAGAACGCGACGACCGCCAGCATGATCGTCCACGCCCGCAATCCGTCGCGCGTCGCCAGCACCGTCACCGAGTGCAACAACGCCGTCGCGGCGAGCCAGGGCATGAGCGATGCGTTCTCAACCGGATCCCAGAACCACCACCCGCCCCAGCCAAGTTCGTAATACGCCCAGTATGATCCTGCTGTAATGCCGAGTGTCAGGAATATCCAAGCGCCGAGAACCCACGGGCGCATGGTGCGCGCGAACGCCGGACCGACATCGCGGGTGATCAGCGCACCGACGGCGAAGGAAAAGGCGACCGACAAACCGACATAACCGACATAAAGTGTCGGCGGATGGAAGGCGAGGCCGGGATCCTGAAGCAGCGGGTTCAGACCCATTCCATCTGCCGGCGGCGGGCTGACCCGCGTGAAGGGGTTGGAGGAAAACAGCAGGAAAGCATAGAAGCCGATGGCGATCGCTGCCTGCGCACCCAGGGTCGCGATCATCGTTTGCTCCGGTAGCCGCCGTTCCAGCAACGCGACCGCCGCTCCGCCAGCGCCAAGAATTGCCACCCATAGCAACATCGATCCTTCGTGATTGCCCCAGGCGCCAGCGAATTTGTAAAGCCATGGCTTGGCCGAATGACTGTTCTCGACGACCAGCGCGACCGACATGTCGGATCGCAGGAACACAGCGATCAACGCGGCCATCGCAACCACCGAAAGCATTCCCTGAACCGCCGCGACAGGCCGGACTATACCCCCGACCCCTTCAACTCTTTTCGAGACGGCAGCACCGGCGGCGAGCAGTTGCAGCATGGCGAGTGCTGCTGCTAACCAGAGAGCGGCAAGGCCGATCTCCGCGCTCATTGCTTCAGCGACTTCGTCTCGTGCATGGTGCCGGACCCGGTGCGTGCCGATTCAGGCGGCATGTATTTCTCGTCATGCCTGGCCAGCAGATTGCTCGCGACAAAATGTCCGTCGGGCTCGAATTGGCCTTCCGCCACGACACCCGAACGCTCCCGAAACAAGTCAGGCACGATGCCGGCGAAAACCACCGGCGTCGTCGCGTGTCCGTCGGTCACGACGAAATGCACTGTCACACCATCGATGGCCCGGGTTACCGACCCTGCTTCGACCATTCCGCCAAGCCGGACAGCCCGACCGAGCGGCACGCCCTGACGCAGCACATCGGACGGCGCATAAAAAAAGGATGCCTGATCCTTCAGCGCGGAGAGCGCCAGCACTGCCGCGAGGGCGATGGCTCCGAATGCCAGCAGCACCAATGTCATGCGTTGATGCTTAGCCTTCATCGTTCACTGCGTCGCATCTTGAGATACGTCAGCAAAGCCAGCATCCCTGTTCCGCCAAGCGTGATACCATAAGCGGCGATCACAAAGGACCAGGCGTTCACGCGCGCGCCATACGCCGAAGGCGCGCCTCGGTCCGTGCCGACGCCAGCATCGTTCGCATTCGCATGAGCACGATGCCCGCGAGGAGTAGCGTAAAGCCGGCGAGCATGATCGGCAGCGGCCAAAGTATCGAGGAGTCGATCGTCGAGCGTGTCAGACCGATACTCGGCCCCTGATGCAGCGTATGCCACCAAATCACGGAATAGCGGATGATGGGCAGGAGGACGCTGCCGACGATCCCGAAGACTGCCGGCACCCGACCGTCGCCGCCGCCCCCGGCGTCCGCCCGCACAAGTGCAAGGTATCCGAGATAAACGAAGAACAGCAACAGCATCGATGTCAGCCGTCCGTCCCACTGCCACCACGTCCCCCATGTCGGGCGACCCCAGATCGATCCGGAAATAAGGCATATCGCTGTGAATACCGCGCCGGGTACCGCGATTGCGCGTCCCGCGATGGCGGCGAGCGGATGCCGCCAGACGAGAACTGCTACGCTTGCCAGAGTGACGCCCGACCAGCCGCCCATTCCCAGCCAGGCCGCCGGGACATGAATGTAAAGGATTCGTACCGTGTCGCCCTGTAAATAGTCCGGAGGGGTTTGCGTCAGCCCCGCCCAGCAGCCAATAATTATCAGGACGATGCCGGACCAGCACAGCAGCGGCGTCAGAGGCCGAACGACTTTTTGAAATCGCACTGGATTGGCAAGGGCATGAAGTGCTGGCACGAGATGTCGGTGTAAGCCCTAACAGTGCGGCCGTCACCCCATAGAAGTGGTTTGTAAGGACTTCTGATCGCGACCAATAAGTCGCCTTGAGATCGCATCCGCGACGTCCGAAGCCGGCTGCGCGCATCGATCGCTTTCATCCCAGATCTCGTTCAGCCGATCCGGAATGCATGCAATCCGCGCATTGACATCTGATTCGTCGCCCTGCCCCAGATATTCGAGCCCGACATTGATGATTCCGCCGGCATTGATCACATAATCCGGCGCGTAGGTAATCCCAGCCTCGTGCAGGCGGCGTCCGTCTTGCCGCGTGGCCAACTGATTATTGGCTCCCCCGGCAATGACCTTCGCCCGAACCGTGCCAATCGTGCGTTCCGTCAGGATCGCGCCCAGTGCATTTGGGCTGACAACGTCAACATCCTGCGATAGAATATCCTCTACAGCGACCGAGGTCGCACCCAATTGACCGGCCAATGTTTCGGCGCGGGCCGTATGGACGTCAGCCAGAAACAGGGAAACTCCATCGTTCGCAAGCAGTCGAGCCAGTCCCCCTCCAACCGAGCCTACTCCCTGAATCGCAACGCGCACGCCGCGCATATTATCGGTTCCAAGGCCTCGCTTCGCAGCCGCCAAAACGCCAAGATAGACGCCTTGTGCAGTATAGGGGCCGGGATCGCCACCGGCCGCACCGGATGCTACCGGCAGCCCCGATACATAACGGGTCTGACTGGCGATAACTTTCATTCGCGCTTCTGACATGCCGACGTCCTCGGCAGTCACATACCGTCCGCCAAGCGAGTCGATCGCGCGGCCAAATGCTGCCAGTTGCACATCGGAAACCGTTGCGCCCGGCTTGTCCGCCAGAATGACCCCTTTGCCGCCGCCAAGGTGCAGCCCTGCCATAGCGTTCTTGTAACTCATGCCGCGCGACAATCTGAGCGCATCGGTGACCGCGGCGTTGTCGTTTGCATAATGCCAGAAGCGCACGCCTCCGGCGGCTGGCCCCAGTACGGTCGAATGAATGGCGATGACCGCGCGCAATCCCGAGTCAGGATCTGTAAACAGATGCACGCCCTCGTGCTCGTCGAAGTCAGGAAAGCCCCAGCCGCTGTTCATCAGAATACCACAATAAGGAATTGGGGCGACCGACGGGACTTGAACCCGCAACTTCCGGCATCACAAGCCGACGCTCTAACCAATTGAACTACGGTCGCCGCGAATTCACGGTTCCTAGCGGCGGCGTAGCCGCAGCGTCAAGATGAACCGAAAGCTATCGCAGCGCGCCCTCGACGGAAATCGCATACCTACCACCACCTGTGGGCGCAAACCCCGCCATCTGCAATCGCGCTGCAGCCGGGGGATCAGTTGGTCGAACGGTCAGATTTGCGCTGTAGCGGCCGCTCGCGTTGAGTCTCAAGCTAACGCCCTCGGATCCCGTCTGACTGATCAGAGGTATAAGCAGAGCCGCGCCATCGCACCGTACAGGACCACTCACGAAAGCAGGTAACGCAATTCTCTCCGCCACTCCGCTCAGTGTCGCTCGGACCCGCCCCTCGGCGTTCTCACAGGCACCATCACGGAAGCGAACACTGACACCCTCAAGCGAAAGGCTGGTGACCGGTAACGGAGCAAATAGCGTAGTTGACGGCAGGCTGGCGGTCACGTCGTCGATGCCAAATGCATGACGGCTGACGGACGCGGCACCGTGCAGCGTCATACTGTCAAGCGTTATGCGCGCCCTTCCGAAGAGCAAGGCGATTGGCGACAGCGCCGCATCGAGGTCACCCAGCGCCAAAGAGCCGAGGTGTGCGTCGACAAGCCGGCCTGACCAGACAAGTCCAGTGGCGCGTCGTGCCGTAAGCCCAGCATCACCAACAGCGAACCAGCCCAGCCCCGCTCGCAGCGGGATGAGAAACAATAACGCGGTCACAAGAAACGCGCCAAACAATGTTGGGCGACCCACCGAAAGAACCACGCGCTTCATCAGACCCGAGAGCGAAGCGTGAGGTCAGCGGCAACAGTACGGTCTCCATTCTGCGTTAGCTGCGCCGCATCGACCAGCACTCCGCTACGCTCCAACTGGACAAGCCATGCGCTGAACGCCCCAGGACGCACGGATTGAAGCACGACGTGCACCTCTCCTGTTGCGGGCTCGTTGAGATTTGTAATTACGAACCCAGCATCTTGCGCGGCACCACGAACCGCTTCGGCGAGCCCTCCTGCCAACGGAGCCGGACGATTGGCTTGCAGGCTCCTTATAGCCGCCACCCGCGATTTGGTTTCAGCTAAATGCTCGACGGTAGCAGCATAGAGCTCGCGTGACGTCGACAATCTGTCACCAACTTGGCGGACTACGCCCGCCCAGATTACCGTCAGCGCCAGAAGTGTGAACATCACCAGCAACAACCGCTTCTCGCGCATCGACCGCCCGGCAAACCAAGTTCGAAGATTGCCGATCATATGCTTACCATAAATTCACCGGCGATACGTCCCGAGGTTGCCTCAAAAATGCCAGCACGCACGTTATACCCATTCGCTTCAATGGCCCGTTTGAGATCTGTCGCCAGCGGCTCACGCTCCACTGCGACACCGATCCGAAGATCACCATTGTTGGTGAAGTCAATCGACGTCACCTCTGATCCAGGCGTCGTGCGTACCGCGTCCAGGACCGCAGCGAGCGTGCGGGTGAAGCCTTGCCCGGGACCGCGCAGCCGCGCAAGCCGCTCGACGAGTTGACGGTCGACGTTGGTTATGGTCTCGCCCGGCGGAAGACCGGTCCGTGCCGTCGATTCACTCCGTGCTTCAAGAGCGTCGGCAGCAAAGCTGTATTTGCCAATTCGCACTAGATCGATTGCAAGGGTCACACTGAGAATCGCTAGCGACATCCAGCCTAGTTTACGGATGAGGATCCAGTTGATTGCGGTCGTGCGGCGGCGGGCAAAAGGTCCCTGACGCATGTCGAGCACCGGGTTGACGGCGGCTGAGACAAGTCCATCCTCGATGCCCTTGCGCGGCAACGTCTCTGGCGGCACGCCACCTGTCAGCATTTCGGTCAATCGCGCTTCGTCGGCAAAGCCGCTGGTCGCACCGCGAATAATTTGCATGCCCGCTAATTCAGCGCGAACATGCCCCTCATCGGGTCTTGGTAGAAGCAGTGGAGCCGGGATGATCGCAACGGGATCAATCCCCAATTGCGCCAGCGACGTGAGCCAGCCGCGCATTGTTTCCACCGCGACAACACCGATCGGGCGCTCGATGCGATCATCCTCTCTCCCCACTGCCACGTGAACATCCGTCGGCGTGGCCGCGCTGGCCTCTGCAGTGAGCAACCGTGCGGCTACGGCGGCCTGCGCCGTTGATCGCACGGGCAATTCTGCCCAGTGAAGGGTGACTGCGTCCGGTGGCGCAACAGCGACAAGCTGATCCGTGATATCAGGCAGTCCGTCACCTTCTCCCAGCAATCGAGCATCATCGACCCGCATCCAGCGATAGTCGGCATCGCCCTGGGGCAGAAAAAGGAATGTCATCGGGGTCACGATTGTTCACCCCATTGCCGCGATACAAGGTGCGCGGGAAGACGTCGCGCGTCTATCATCGCCCGCTCGTGCAATTCGGTGTCGCCCTGGGTGACGTCGATGTCGAGCGCGAACCAGGTGGATGTGACGGCCGTCTGATTCTGGCCGTTGCCCGCCGCTTGTTCGGGCGCATTGAGCCAGAACTCATTCGCGTCCGCGAAGCCCTGTGGCGGACGCTTGATGAGCATTGCGCGCGCCGTGCCGATGCCGAGCGCTTCGGTCCCCAGCATCGCGATCAGCGGCGCCTGCTCCGGCGCCAAAGTGTCAACGTTGAGCTTGACAGGCTCGGCAACCGGGAGGGAGCAGAGGGTGGGGGTTAGGAGATGGGTTATGGCGGGTGTGACGCCTTGAACGGCGTGGAGTTCGCTGACGTCCGCCATCAGCGTGCCGGCGGTGCGGTAGGAGGGCGCGCCGCCAAGGTATTGCGTGTCCTCCGCGCCTGCAGGAGATTGTTCCTGGTCGGTGTCGATCCAGTCGACAGTGGCGCCCGCGATGTGGTCGGCGGTCTGCGCCGGCACGCCCAAAAGCTGCATCAGGCGCGTAAAGCGCGTTCGTTGTTCGGGAATGCCGGCATAAACGCCGGTGCCGACCCCGACTTCGGCGACCAGACCGTTCAGGTT
The DNA here is from genome assembly GCA_965217805.1 of Sphingomonas sp. Classification (GTDB taxonomy): domain Bacteria; phylum Pseudomonadota; class Alphaproteobacteria; order Sphingomonadales; family Sphingomonadaceae; genus Sphingomonas. The sequence goes on from CBDCJJ010000008.1 coordinate 18,922, forward strand.
GAAACAGTTCGAGCCGTCGCTGATTCGAATCGTAGCACGTCCGCCACCCGGCAATGGTACGTTGAACGGACGCCCGCTCCAGTTGCCGGCAAGCGTCACGCGGTCTGGGTTCGCCGCGAGCAGCGAATCGATGCGAGTCAGCGCAACGGTTTCCGCCGCCTGTGCGTAAGCGCGAAGCTGCGCGGTGGTTCCGGCATTGGCGGCAAGCCGCGTGGAGAGGCGCAGCCGTTCCAGCGCGGTTCCAGCCAGCACGGCGATGACCGCGACGAGCAACAGCACGGTCAGCAACGCCGCGCCGCGTTCGCCCTCATTGACGATCGTCATGGTTCCTGGCGCGGCGGAGCATAGCCGGTCCCTACCATAAACATCTGGCGCAACATCGTCCCGTCGTCGCGCGCGAGTTGCAGGTCGAGCGCCTGTGGCAGGACCGCGCCCTGCGTTCCGTCCCACCGGTCGCTCCATGCGCCATTGACCCGGTAGCGAATCGTCGCCGCCCTGACGTGCGACATGAGCGCGGTGGGAGGCAGCGGTGGCGCGCCATCGGGCATCGGATAGGCTATCCGCTGCAACACACCGTCCGCGACGCGGTATTCCACCTTCTGCAAGGTGGAGCGCGGGGCATCGTCAAGATTGAGCCAGCCGGATCGCACCAGAAGCAGCATCGGCGCTGCTGCCGAATTGCCCTCTCCGACAAATGCCGGATGTGGTGTCCCCGTCTCGTCGCGAGTCGGGCGCTGCTGCGCCTGGGCAAAGTCGGCGGCCATGATCGACAAGGTGCGTGCCACCGCCGAATCATCGTCAAGCTTGCCGCCTGTTATGCTCTGTGCTCGTACGCTGAATGACAGGATCGCCACGCCTGCCGCCGCCAGCATCGCAAAGATCAGCAGCGATACCATCACCTCGACCAGGGTGAAGCCCGATTCGCTGTCCGAACAAGTCAAGTCGTGGCCACGGCCGCAGGGGTCGGCGCTCGAATCATCGTGATCCGCCCCAGAACCGCGCCGGAGGCATCCATCACCGCCACGTCGACGCGGACAACGCCTGCGTCGCCGATCGGCTGGGTCTGGCGAAGCCAGTTCCATTGACGACCGCCATTGACCTCACTGCCGCTGGTCTTGCCCGGCGGAGGCGGAACTGCATCAGTCACGGCCTCGATCGCGACGTTGCTTGCCACCGAGCGTGCGATCAGTGTGTTGTCGAGGATGGCGGCACCGCGCACCGTCGCGCTCTCCAGACGGATCAATGCCATGGCCGCCAGCGAGAAGACCGCCAGCGCCACCATAATCTCGATCAGCGTAAAGCCGGCGTCCCGACGCCCCCTACCCATCGATCCGCACGCCACCATCGGCCGCAATTTGAACGGTTGCCTGCGCGCCCCGCCTCGACAGGCGAATCGTTGTTGCCCGGTCAGCCAGCCCCGTCGTATCGAAGGTGATGCGTACACGCCGCGATGGATCATTTAGCGCGGCCTCCGTCCCCTTCGACCATTCGGTCACGCGTAGCGGCTTTTCCGAGATCGCTGTCCAAGCGCCGCCGATGCGTCGGTCATATCCATAGCCACCGGCCGTGACCCAGACGCTCACTGGCCGGGACTCGACGATTGCCGAATCGTGCGCGGCCCGCGTGCGGACAGCAAAGCGCGCGGCCTCATCGACGACCCGGCCTTGCGGGTCGGGCAGCGCCCAGATGGCAATGGCGGACGCCAGCGCAATGACCGTTACGACGACCATCAGTTCGACCAGTGTGAAGCCCGACTCTCGCTCATCGACTGGTCGCTGTCGCGCGCCCATCAAGACGAGCGTTCGCATCACATTATTGCCAATTGCCGATATCGGCATTGTTCCCCTCGCCGCCTTCCTTGCCGTCTGCACCATAGGTCCAGACGTCGGCCTCGCCATGCGTGCCGGGAGAGGCGTAAAGATAAGCGTGACCCCAGGGATCCTCGGGCAGTTTTTTCAGATACCCGCCCCGTTGGTAGCGCGAAGGATCAGTCAGCCCCGCCGGCGCGCTGGTCAGCGCGGCCAAGCCTTGTGACGTCGTTGGATAGGTCAGGTTCTGCAGCTTGTAGAGCTCCAGCCCCCCCTCGATCTGTGAAATATCGGCCTTTGCCTTTTCTACGCGCGCCTTGTCGCCGGAGGGAAGGACATTGAGCGCGACGATCGTGGCCAGCAGTCCGATGATCACGATGACGACCATCAGCTCGACCAGCGTGAAACCATCTTCCTGCCGCTGCCGTCGGTTATGTTTCTTGCGCATAGTTCCTCTTCATTGGCCTGCGAGCGTGTTGAGTTGCAGGATCGGGAGCAGGATCGATAGCACGATCGTCGCGACGATACCGCCCATCACGACGATGATCGCCGGTTCAAGGAGTGACAGCGCCGTGGCGGTAAACCGGTCGAACTCCCGTTCCAGATAATCGGCCGCGCGCTCCAGCATCTCGTCCAGCCGGCCCGCCGCCTCACCGCTGGCGGCGAGATAGGTCAGGAGCGGCGGAAAGACATTGGTTCGTCGCATCGCCGCCGACAGCGATCCGCCGCCACGGATATTCTCGACGATCTCGTCGGAGGCAAGGCGAAGCCGGCGGTTGTGAATCGTGCTAGCCGTCAGCATCAGCCCCTCCAGCAGCGGCAATCGACTCGCCACCATCGTACCCAAGGTCCGGGCCATCCGCGCCGCATGCAGATCGCGCAGCAGACGCCCGAGCAAGGGGATACGCAGCAGCCAGCTGTCAAAGGACAGCCTGATCGCCGGCTCCTTCAGCACCTGCCACCCACCCGCCCCGATCGCGGCAATGACCAGCAACATCACCCACCACCATCCGACCAGCAGATCGGACAGGCCCATCACCAGCCGGGTGAGGAAAGGCAGTTGCTGGCCGACCGTATCGAATTGCTCGACGACCTGCGGCACGACGAACATCATCAGCGCGGTAACAACGCCCAGCGCAACGAGTGCCAAGATGGCCGGATAGGCGAGCGCGGTGATGAGCTTGCCGCGAATTTCCGCCTGCCGCTCCAGCAGCACCGCCAATCGATCGAGGATCGTCGGCAGCGATCCGGAGCTTTCCCCGGCCGATACCATCGCCCGGTACAGGGCCGGGAAGCTGCGGGGTTCGCGGCCCATCGCGTCCGCCAGCCGTCGCCCCTCGACGACACCGGCGTGGACGGTCGCTACAATAGCGCGAACGCTTTCCCGCTCGGTCTGCCGGGTGATCGTGCGTAGCGATTCCTCAAGTGGTGAAACCCGGTTGAGCGTCGCAAGCTGTCGCGTGAACAGCGTCAGCGCCTTCGCGTTCATCTTCGGCCGGCCGAGTTGTAGCCCGAACAGCGGTCTCCCCCGTGTTGCCGGCGCCGACCCGGGATCGATCCGCACGACATACAGCCGTCGCTTGTCCAGCACGGCGCGCGCCGCATCCATCGATTCCGCCGCGACATGCCCGCGCCGCTCCGCGCCGCGCGTATCGATCGCGAAATAGTCGAAATCAGCCATTTAAAGTGTTGGGGCCGTGCGTATCGGGCGTCGCGTCCGCCATCGTGTCGGTTGCATCACGACGCGAAACGCGAACCGCTTCTTCCGCCGTCGTCATGCCCTGCGCGACAAGCAAACGTGCCGAGTCGGCGAGGGTCGAGGAGTCGCGAAAGGCGTGCGCCGTGATCGCCGCCTCATCGCTTCCCTCGTTGATTAGACGCCGGATGGTATCATCGACGCGCACGCCTTCATAGACGCCGATACGGCCCTTGAACCCGGTCGGTCCGCACTGGTCGCAGCCGACCGCCTGGTACACGGTATCGCCGGGTGTAAAGCCGAGCAGCATCGCCACCGTCCCTTCGGCGCGAACCGCCTGACGGCAGGACGGGCATAACCGCCGGACCAGTCGCTGGGCGATGACGCCGCGCAACGTCGAGGCGAGCAGGAACGGCTCCACCTTCATGTCACGCATCCGGGTGATCGCGCCGATCGCGTCGTTGGTATGAACGGTCGAGAGCACGAGATGCCCGGTCAGCGACGCCTGTACCGCGATCTCCGCGGTTTCACGGTCGCGAATCTCACCGATCATGACAACATCGGGATCCTGACGCAGGATCGCGCGCAGACCGGCGGCGAAGGTCAGCCCGACCTTTGGGTTGACTTGAGTCTGGCCGATACCGTCGACCGCATATTCGACAGGATCCTCAACGGTCAGAATATTGCGACTGCCATCGTTGAGCAGGCGCAGCGCGGCGTAGAGCGTGGTCGTCTTGCCCGATCCGGTCGGCCCGGTGACGAGCAGAATGCCATTGGGCTCCGCCATGATGTCTCTCAGCAACGCATACATGGTAGGCGTCAGCCCGAGCGCTTCGAGGTCGATCCCTGCATTCTCCTTGTCGAGAATACGCAGCACCACTCGCTCTCCCGCGCGGCTGGGCAGTGTCGAGACGCGGACATCGAGCAGCTTGCCACCCAGCGTCAGCCCCATCCGGCCGTCCTGAGGAACACGGCGCTCGGCAATGTCGAGTCGGGCCATCACCTTGATCCGGCTGACGACCACCGGCGCGACATGCGGCGGCATCCGCAATGTTTCGCGCAACACACCGTCGATCCGCATACGGACCACCAATCCGCTTTCATACGGTTCGATGTGAATATCGGAGACGCCGTTGCGCGCCGCATCGGCGATGACCCCGTTGATCAGACGGATCGCGGGCGCATCATCGGCGGTGTCGAGCAGATCCTCTGCGGTGGGGAGGTCGCCGGCCAGCAGATCAAGCTCGTCACCCATGCCGACCGCCGCCAGCGCGGTCGCCTGTCCATCCATCGCATAGGCATCGGACAACAGACGATCGAACGCGGCCGGATCGACGACGTCGATATCGAATGGCCGCGCAAAATGACGTCGCAGTTCAATCAGTGCTTTCGGGTCGGAACCCTCGCGCAGTGCGATTGTGAACGGCTCATGCTTCTTGACCACCACGCCGAACCGTCGCGCAAAGGCATAGGGAACGGCCAGATTTTCGAGCGGCGGCGTGACTAGCGGGTCGGCGGCGGATTCGATGCCGGGATTGGCGGCGGCCAGTGCGTCGTTCCTGCTGAGGCGAAGCGTCGCCATCAGCGTATCCGGACCCGCTTGCGGGTGGTCGTAGTCTGCACGGGCACGGCGATATCGGGATCCTCAATATTGCCCGGCATCGGCGCGGATGGAATCGGCGGTGCCGCCCCCATATAATCGCGAACGAGCTGGTCGATCGACGGCTCGACGCCGGGCATCGCATAGCCCTGAAGCTGGCGCAGATAGCCATAGCGCTGCTCGGTCACGCGGCGGCTGTCCTCGCTGGTGCGAAGGATGGTGGGGCGGATGAAGACCATCAGATTGGTCTTTGTACGCGCGCGCGACTTGGAGCGAAACAAATTGCCCACGACGGGGAGGTCACCTAGCAACGGGATCTTCTCGATCGTGCGGCGCTCATTATCGTCCAGCAGCCCGCCGATCACCACGATCTGCCCGTCATCGACCACGAAGGTCGTCTCGATCGCACGCTTGTTCAGGATCAGCTCGCTATTGTTGTTCGACACCGGACCGGCGATCGAGCTGACTTCCTGACGCAGGTTGAGCTTGATCGCGCCGGAGGAATTGATCTGCGGCTTCACGTCCAGCTGAATGCCGACATTTTCACGCTGCACGGTGCGAAACGCATTGTCGAAATTGGACGACAGCGCCTGACCGGTGGTGATCGGGATCTCCTGACCGACCAGCAGATGCGCCTGTTGATTATCGAGCGTGATGACATTGGGCGCCTGAAGCAGGTTGGACGAGGTATCGCTCTTTACCGCGTTAATGATCCCGCCAAGGATCGTGTCGCCGATCTGCGTCGCGACCCCGGCAAAGCCACCCGATGCGCCGAGGATCGAGGTGACCGCCGACTGGGCGAGCGTGTCGCTGATCGTGTTGTTCGTCGTCGTTGTGGTCGTCTGGCCGTTGACCGTCGTGGTGGTGGTCGCAAGCTGGCGCGCACCGATAGCGCCTGCGATAGTCAGCAGACTGGGCGCAGAGGTGGAGTAATTGGTGGCGGCGAACGCCCCGCCCTTCACGTTGGCGAGCAGGAATTGCACGCCAAGCTGGCTGGCGGTGGCGTCGGATACTTCGGCGACGACGGCCTCGACCATCACCTGCTCGCGGCGGGTATCGAGCTTGCCGATGACCTCGGCCAGCTGACGCTGAACCTCGGCCGGGCCGGCAATAACGATCGCATTGGCGCCGACGAAGCGCGTGACGACCGCGGCAGTCCGGCCGCCCTGGGTGGAGACGGCGGCTTCGCCCGCCTGTGCACCGCCGCCGCCCGAATTAGTGGTCTGGACAGGGGGCGGGATAACGGGCTGGGTGATGGTGCCGCTGTTGACGCCGGTCGTGCTGCCGGATTGCGCGAAACTGCCGCGCGACAGCGTGATTTCCTGGATCGGATCGGGTGTCTGGCCGACCAGGCGCTGAAGCACCGGCAGCAGCTGTTCGGCGTCGGAGTTTTCAAGGAACACGACGCGGATTTCCGTGCCGCTGCGCGCCTTCTGATCGAGGTCGGCGGCGACCTGGGCCAGGCGGGCGACCGATGCGGGATCGCCGCGCAGCGCGACGGAATTGGAACTTTCGACCGCGACGACCGATACCGCGTTCACGCCCGGTGTGCCGGCGGTGGCGGCGGCACCCTGCCCGGCCGGACCACCGCCCGCCAGACCGATCAGCGCGGCAGCGATCTCCCTGGCGCCGGCGTTCTTCAGCGCGACGACACGGGTCGATGCGTTGTCGGTGTCGATGCGGCGCAGAACTTCGCGTATGCGGCGGATATTATCCGCAAAGTCGACGATGACGATGCTGTTGCCGCCACGATTGGCGCTGACCGAGCCCTGCGCGCTCACCAGTGGGCGGACGGTGTCCACCGCGCTCTGCGCATCGATCGAGCGAAGGCGGATGATCTCCGTCACATAGGAATTGCGGTTGGCGCCTGCCGATCCGATCCGGCTGGGCTGCGACGCGGCGTTGTCCAGCGGCTGGACCCGAAACGCGCCACCCGCGGTCGGCACCGCAACCAGGCCGTTCGCGCGCAGCGTGGAGAGGAATACCTCGAAATATTCGGAGCGACTGAGCGGGCGATCGGTGACGACGGTCACCTTGCCCTGCACGCGGTTGTCGATGATGAAGGTGCGCCCCGTCACTTTCGCGGCGTCAGCAATGAAGGCGCGGATATCCGCGTCACGGACGTTCAGCGTCGTCTGCGCGGAAACGGTGGCGGCGGCGCAAATCACGATAGGAGCAAAATAGCGGGTATTCATTTCGGTGGTGCGATCGTGATGGCCAGCGGCAGCGTTTCACGCCCGCGCTCGACGATGATGGGAATATTGCCGCCGCCCGAAAAGTCGGTGGCAACGCGCTCGATATCCTGCGGGCCTTGAATGGGCCGCCCGCCGATCGAGGTGATGACGTCGCCGTCGCGCAGCTGCGCCTCACGGAATAGCTGGCCCGACCCGGCCGGGCGTACGATCAGCCCGGTCACGCGTGCCCCGTCCAGACGCGGCACGAACGCGATTTCGCTGCGAAGCCGATCGATCGGCGTGCCGCCCGATGCCTCGGCACCCGTCGCTCCCCCTGCCGGGCCGACCGGCGTCGGCGCCGCGCCCGACTGGTCGAGGTAGAGGCTCTCGTCCACCGCGCCCCGGGCAATCGTCACATGGTCGAAGGCGACCGATTTCAGCCGGGCGCCCGGCACCACCTCGTCCCCCACCGCCACGGACTGCTGAATCTTGTCGGGGCCGGCGATGATCGCGGAGCCGCGCCCGGTCGCCTCGTCGATCCGCGTTCCGAACAGCGTCAGTTGCAGTGAGGTTACAGTTCCCGGATCCTGCTCACCCGACAGCCGGTAGAACGGATCGAAACCGGTTACGATATCGTACGCCGACCCGGCAAGCGCGGGTTCGGATGGACGCCAGTCACCAACCGGGCTGATTGGCGTTACAATCACCCAGAACAGTCGGGCGACCTGCACTGCCAGCAAGGCCAGCAGGACGATCTCCGCGATCGAATAGACGCTGGGCACCGGCAGTCGTCGCAACAGGGCGCGGGAGCGCGCATTCAATGTCAATCGCATGCTGTCATCCGCTCGCGCCCTCGCCTCCGCATGGCATGCATTGATGCATCAACCACTTTGCCACGCCCGCCCACTGGCGCGCGATAGGATTGCCGGGCAAAATAGGCAAATGATCAACGACCTCTATGCTTGCGGCAACGGCCTTCCTGGACAGGACGTGGCCGAGCGGATCGGCGCGACGGCCGGCGTCCAGCGCGTACCGAGCGCCAAGCTGACGCTGTTCATCTGCCGGCAATTTCTGCCATCCGACGTCTGTTCAGCGCTGGTCGAGCAGATCGACGCGCGACGACGGCCATCGACGATCGCCGACCCAAACGGCGACACCGCGTACCGGACGAGCGAGACGTGCGATCTGGATAGCGGCGATCCTGTCGTTGCCGGCGTGGAACAGGCGCTTGCGATGCTGACAGGCATCGATCCGCAATTCGGCGAACCGATTCAGGGTCAACGCTATGCGATCGGTCAGGAGTTCAAGGGCCATACCGATTATTTCGAGCCCAACGGCGCGGACTTCACGCGCTATTGCAGTGTCGCCGGCAATCGCACCTGGACCGTCATGGTCTACCTGAATGAACCTGAGGCGGGTGGATCGACGCGGTTCAAGGCGATCGACAAGATCGTGCAGCCCGAGACGGGCAAGCTGCTGGCATGGAACAACCGGCGGCCCGACGGCACGCTCAATCCCGCGACAATTCATCACGGCATGAAGGTAAGAGCCGGCACCAAATACGTGATTACGAAATGGTATCGCGAACGACCCTGGGGATGAAGTACGACGGCGGCATGGTCAGAACATCGTTGCTAAGCTCGTCGTTCTGACGATAAAAAGTGCCTGGTCTGGAGAAGTACATGAACATCGATATTGACAAATTCTGGCAGGATGGGTTTCTGATGTTGCGCGGGATTCTTGCACCGGAAAAAGTGGCTCGATGGCGCGCCGCCGGTCTAAAGGCGACCGCCGGTCAAGATTTGCTCTCTAATGATACCCTTGCGGAGGTTATATGTGAGCCGGTACTTGTAGAGTCAGCACGCCAAATACTTGGAGGCGATCCTATATACTTTGGTGATTCGACGGTTCTCTGTGGAACATCAGCCGGTTCCGGTTTTCACAAGGACAATTCAGACCGCCTCGATGCCAAAGCCCCGGATTGGCAGGTACAGCGCTATCCGATCATTCGCTTTGGAATATATACCGAGCCACATGGCAAGCTTCCATACGGCCTGGACCTGCGAGCGGGTTCTCATAATCATGCCGATTTCACGTCGGGAGAAATGGTCAGCGCCACCGTCAAACCCGGCGACCTTATCGTTTGGAATGGACGCACCACGCACTCGGGCAATAGTCAGATCTTCAAATTAACAGGGCATCGTCTGAAACCCGATCCGACGAGTTTCTTCTTTCGTGCTCTTAACAAATTAGGCGGGATGCCGTGGCTTTTTGTGAAGCATCCGCAAGAACGCGTTGCAATCTTTGCCAGCTACGCTTTGGCCAGCACCTCGCTCGATCGACACATCGACTATTTACGACAGCGCGAATACGCCGTTGAGAATTGGAAAAACAGTAGCTGGAACGCAACTACTCGCAAGAAGGCCGAGGATATAGGCCTCGGGTTGCTGGATGTGACTAACTTCAAGCATGATGGTCGCAAGCTTCACCGGCTATACCATGCCATTCCGTATCAGAGCGTGATGACATGAGGTTGAATTAGTTCCGTCATTGCGAGCGTGGCTCGCAATGACGAGAAGACCAACCCAAAGTCGTTATTTTATAGCTAACTTCCAAATTTACCAGAATTTGATGCGCTCGGAACTCGGTACGGGTCAATTGGCATGATCGACTGCGGGGCCGGGATGAGGTGAGGACCGGCACGGCCATGCTCTTGATGACCGTACGTCTTTCTAAAGAATGGTGGGCGCGACAGGGATTGAACCTGTGACCCCACCCGTGTGAAGGGTGTGCTCTACCGCTGAGCTACGCGCCCGGTTGATCCGGAAGCGGTGCCCGTAACGGGCACCGCGCGGACTGTCCAGCCATCCTGACCGATGATCAGTTGACCGAGTCTTTCAGACCCTTGCCCGCCTTGAACTTCGGCTGGGTCGATGCCTTGATGGTCATTGGCTCTCCGGTACGCGGATTGCGTCCGGTCGATGCCTTGCGCTTGGCGACCGAAAAGGTGCCAAAGCCGACGAGGCGAACCTCGTCGCCCTTCTTGAGCGCGCCGGTGATTGCCTCGAATACCGCATCCACGGCCTTGACCGCGTCGCCCTTCACCAGTCCCGAATGGTCGGCGACCGTCGCGATCAATTCCTGCTTGTTCATGCATACCCCCAGATTACCGGTTTCGCTGCCCGCATCATCGACGCAGACGTGGTACCAATAAGGCCGGAGGAACGCCCGGAGTCAAACAAAACCACCGCGTCCGTGTGGGAAACGCGGTGGTTCAAAGACTTAGTGCGTCTTAATGGTGCAGTCCGCCACCAATCGGAGGCACGCCGGGGGGTGGCAGCGCCGCCATTTCGTCGGCATCCGTCCAGTCGATCGGCTCCAGCGATTCGGTCAGCGCAAGGCGCAACACCTCATCGACATGCTCGACCGGCACGATTTTCAGCCCGTCGCGGATGTTCTGCGGGATCTCCACCAGATCCTTTTCATTCTCCTGCGGGATGAGCACCGTCTCGATTCCGCCCCGCAACGCCGCGAGCAACTTCTCCTTCAGTCCGCCGATTGGAAGCACACGGCCGCGCAGCGTCACTTCGCCCGTCATTGCGATCTCCCGCCGGATCGGGATACCCGTGAGCGTCGAGACGATCGAGGTGACCATTCCTACTCCGGCCGAAGGACCGTCCTTGGGCGTCGCACCTTCGGGAAGATGGATATGGACGTCCTTGCGCGCGAACAGGCTGGGCTTAATCCCGTAAGAGGGCGCACGCGCCTTCACGAACGAGAACGCCGTCTCGATCGATTCCTTCATTACGTCGCCCAGTTTGCCGGTCAGCTTTGCCGCGCCCTTGCCCGGCACGGTAACGCTTTCGATCGTGAGTAACTCTCCGCCTACCTCGGTCCATGCGAGCCCGGTCACCGCGCCGATCTGGTTCTCGGTTTCGGACAGGCCGTGACGGAACCGCTTTACACCTGCATATTCGCCAAGATTGTCGGGTGTTATGACCGCACCCGTGATCTTGTGCTCAAGAATCTGCCTCAACACCTTGCGCGCCACCTTGGCGATTTCGCGTTCCAGGGTCCGGACACCGGCTTCGCGCGTATAATGCTGAATCAGCGAGCGCAGGCCCTCAGTCGTGAGGACAAACTCATCGTCCTTCAGGCCATGCAATTCGATCTGCTTGGCGATCAGATGACGCTCGGCGATCTCGACCTTTTCGTCTTCGGTATATCCCTCCAGCCGGATGATCTCCATGCGGTCCAGCAATGGCTGCGGCAGGTTGAGCGTGTTCGCCGTGCAGACGAACATCACGTCGGACAGGTCAATATCGATCTCAAGATAATGATCGTTGAACTTTGAATTCTGTTCAGGGTCCAGCACTTCGAGAAGTGCCGACGCCGGATCGCCCCGGAAATCCTGACCGAGCTTGTCTATTTCATCCAGCAGGAACAATGGATTGCTGGTCCCGGCCTTTTTCAGATTGGTCACGACCTTGCCCGGCAGCGAGCCGATATAGGTCCGCCTATGGCCTCGAATCTCGGCCTCGTCACGCACGCCGCCCAGCGATTGGCGGATGAACTCGCGCCCCGTCGCCCTGGCGATCGACTGGCCAAGGCTGGTCTTGCCGACGCCGGGTGGTCCGACCAGGCACAGGATCGGCCCCTTCAGCTTGTTGGTGCGCGCCTGAACGGCAAGATACTCGACGATCCGGTCCTTCACCTTCTCCAGCGCGTAGTGATCCTCATCGAGTACCGCCTGCGCGGCCGCTATGTCCTTTTTCAGCTTTGACTTCTTGCCCCAGGGCAGACCCAGCAATACGTCCAGATAGTTGCGCACCACCGTCGATTCGGCACTCATCGGCGCCATGGTCTTCAGCTTCTTCAGCTCGGCGGTCGCCTTGCTGCGTGCTTCCTTCGACAGTTTGAGAGTCGCGATCTTCTTTGTCAGTTCGGCGATCTCGTCGCCATCGCCCTCTTCGCCTTCATTGCCCAGCTCGCGCTGGATCGCCTTCAGCTGCTCATTGAGATAATATTCACGCTGCGTCTTCTCCATCTGGCGCTTGACGCGGCTCTTGATCTTCTTCTCGACCTGCAGGACGCCAAGCTCGCCCTCCATAAGCGCGAAGGCCTGTTCAAGGCGTTTGAGAGGATCACGCTCCATCAGCACCGCCTGCTTCTCGGCGACCTTGACACCAACATTGGCCATCACTGCATCGGACAGCTTCGATGCCTCAGTGATCTCGCCCAACTGGCTCATGATCTCCGCGGGAAGCTTCTTGTTCAGCTTGGCATAATTCTCGAACTGACCGAGCACCGATCGCATCAGTGGCTGAACATCTGCCTCCTCGACCTCCTGATCCTCGACAACGGCCACGTCGCCGATCAGGTGATCCCCGGATTCATTCAGGGTTTCCAGCGTCGCGCGCTGTTTCCCTTCGACCAGAACGCGCACGGTGCCATCGGGTAGCTTCAGTAACTGTAACACCGTGGCGGTCACACCCATGGTGTACAGATCGTCGCTGCCAGGATCATCCTGAGCGGGATCGAGCTGCGCGACCAGAAAAATATCCTTGTCGGCGGCCATGGCGGCTTCCAGCGCGGACACAGATTTGTCGCGGCCGACGAACAGCGGAACGATCATGTGCGGAAAGACGACGATATCGCGAAGGGGCAGAACGGGATAGGTTTTCATGAATTCTCCGGTGAGCCGCAAAGTACACAGCGGCTCGCTTTCTGCCATATGGGGAGACAGTTTCGATCCATCAATTGTGATCGATCGCGACGGCCGCGCGTTACCAACCATATGGTATCGAACAGGGCTGACCATGAGACGCGATAATCTGACGACTACTCAGCTTGGCGTGCGCCGAGCCGCCGAAATGGCGGCGGTGTTCATGATCGGCGATGGCCTGCTCGGCATGATCCAGCCGCATCGTCACGTCGAGCTATGGCGGTCAAATGTCTCGGCGGTCGACATGCTAGTCAGACCATTTGGTGGTCACGACACGCGCAGACGGATGTACGGATTATTGCAGTTCGCGTGCGGAATTGCGCTTGCGGCACGCCAGCGGCCACCGACACGAGGGTGAAGGATGAAGGCGGATTATTCGGCCTTGCCCTCCGCCACTGGTGGGATAGTCTGCGAATGCTGGACGACGCGCCAATCCTCATGCGCCAGACGACGATAGGTTGAGGTGCAATAAGCCTCATAATGTTCGTCATCGCGCGCCGCCCTTGCCCGGTAGGCGACAATGATCAGCCCTTCTTCTGGACGGGCGACCTGACGATGATCAAGCTCGACACTCGACCAGCGCGGGGTGTTGGTAACGGCCTCGATCGATTGCTCGCCGCTCATGACGAACGGCGTCGTAGGCAGCGCCATCAGACATTTCTTGTCGATTGATTCGCGGTAATGTTCGGCATCGGCAGTCCAAAGGCTCTCTTCGAATGCCCATACCCTGTCATCGTCCATCTCAAGCTCCATCACTGTGCGACACCAAGCATCTGAGAAGGTGCTTCGTTCCAACGAAAAAGAGCACCGACTCGCGGCGCCCCTCTTTACGGACGAATGGCTATTAGGCGGCGTCGCCGGTCTTTTTCTTCTCGGCATAAACGCGGATCGGTTCCTTGCGACCCTCGATCACGTCCTTGTCGATCATCACCTGGTCGACGCCGTCCATCCCCGGCAACTCGAACATCGTATCGAGGAGGACGCTCTCCAGGATCGAGCGAAGACCGCGCGCACCAGTCTTGCGCTCGATCGCCTTTTTCGCGATCGTGACGAGTGCGTCGTCGGTGAAGTCGAGTTCGACATCCTCCATCTCGAACAGCTTCTGATATTGCTTGACCAGCGCGTTCTTGGGTTCGCCGAGAATCTTGACTAGCGCATCTATGTCGAGGTCTTCGAGCGTAGCGATCACCGGCAGGCGCCCGACGAATTCGGGGATCAGGCCGAATTTGAGCAGATCCTCGGGCTCGGTCTGGCGCAGCATCTCGCCGGTACGTCGTTCTTCGGGGGCAGCGACATAAGCGCCAAAGCCGATCGATTTGCCCTGCAGACGATCGCCGATGATCTTTTCGAGACCACTGAACGCGCCGCCGCAGATGAACAGGATGTTGGTGGTATCGACCTGCAGGAACTCCTGCTGAGGATGTTTGCGGCCGCCTTGTGGCGGGACGCTGGCCGTCGTGCCCTCCATCAGCTTGAGCAGCGCCTGCTGCACGCCCTCTCCGCTGACGTCTCGGGTGATCGACGGGTTCTCGGCCTTGCGGCTGATCTTGTCGATCTCGTCGATATAGACGATCCCACGCTGCGCCCGCTCGACATTATAGTCTGACGCCTGGAGCAATTTGAGGATGATGTTCTCGACATCCTCACCAACATAGCCCGCCTCGGTCAGAGTCGTCGCGTCGGCCATGGTGAAGGGTACGTCGAGGATGCGAGCGAGGGTCTGGGCGAGCAGCGTCTTACCGCAACCCGTCGGGCCGACGAGCAGGATGTTCGACTTGGCCAGCTCGACATCGGCACCTTTGGCGCCGTGGTTCAGCCGCTTGTAGTGATTGTGCACCGCGACCGAGAGCACACGCTTGGCCTGCTTTTGCCCGATGACGTAATCGTCGAGGACGTTGCAAATTTCCTGGGGCGTGGGCACGCCGCCGTCCTTTTTCGACACCAGTGCAGACTTCGTTTCCTCGCGGATGATGTCGTTGCACAGTTCGACACACTCGTCGCAGATGAACACGGTCGGCCCCGCGATCAGCTTGCGGACTTCGTGCTGCGACTTTCCACAGAACGAGCAATAGAGGGTGCTCTTCGTGTCGCCACCACTCAGCTTCGTCATTCAATCACCTCTCGCGTCCGTGACGCGTTCGTGCGGTCGGTGCGCCAGTCTAGCGCCCCGACACGGTCCTACAATCAAAATTGTCATCAAGCGGTAACCGCCGATCGCGACAATGGCCCGGCTCAGGCCGCAGCCGCCATCTCGTCAGCAGGTGCCGGGCGCTTGTCGAAGACCTCATCGATCAGCCCGAACTCCTGTGCTTCGCTGGCCGACATGAACTTGTCGCGGTCCATCGCGCGCTCGATCTCCTCGATCGGCTTGCCGGTGTACTGGGCATAGAGCATGTTGAGATCATGGCGCATGCGCAGAATCTCGCGCGCCTGAATCTCGATATCCGCGGCCATGCCCTGCGCGCCACCCGAAGGCTGGTGAATCATTATCCGCGAATTGGTGAGCGCCACGCGCATCCCCTTCTCCCCCGCTGCCAGCAAGAAAGAGCCCATCGACGCGGCCTGACCGACGCACACCGTCCCGACGCGCGGGCGGATATACTGCATCGTGTCATGAATCGCGAGGCCGGCGGTCACCACGCCGCCAGGCGAATTGATGTACATGAAGATATCCTTTTTCGGATTCTCCGATTCCAGAAACAGCAGCTGGGCGGTGATGAGCGATGCCATCCCGTCCTCCACGCCGCCGGTGATGAACACGATCCGCTCACGCAGGAGGCGGCTGAAAATATCGAATGAGCGCTCGCCACGGTTGGACTGTTCGATGACGATCGGGACCAGCCCTGCCTGCGTATGCTGAAGCCCAACTCCTGCCTGGGCCAGAGGCGCGCTAAAATCGCCGGTCTCGAACGGGTTGTGCATGAAATCTCGCCTAGATGCTGGAAGCCGCAAACATCGTCGCTTGACCAGACGAGTTCAAGCCCTGTCGGCCCGCTTGCCCGGTGCGGGATAGGCCAGATAGGCCAGTCGCTTCACCTCGCGCCGGCCCCGCACCACGGTATCGAGGATCAGCCCGGCAAAAATATTGAGGAACGCCAGAATCATCAATCCGGTCGCCAGTACCGCCGTCGGCAGGCGAGGAACCAGCGCGGTCTGGGCATAGGTAATCGCCAGCGGAATACTGAGCAACACCGCAATGATTGCCAGTACCGCGCCGATCATCCCGAAAAACAATAGCGGGCGCTCGATCCGGTACAGCGTGACAATGGTCCGCAGGATCCGCCAGCCATCGCCATAGGTCGACAGTTTGGAAGCCGATCCCTCTGGCCGTTCATAGTAAGGCGTGCTGATCTCAGCAGTCGGCATTTTCAGTTCGAGCGCGTGAACGCTAATCTCGGTTTCGATCTCGAACCCGACAGACAAGATGGGAAAGCTTTTCACGAAGCGGCGCGAAAAAACCCGGTACCCGGTCAGGATGTCAGTGAAGCTGCGCCCGAACAGCCGGGTGAGCATTCCCGTCAGCAGCGCATTGCCGAATCGGTGCCCCCGGCGATAGGCCAACTCAGCTTCACTGACCCTGCTGCCGACCACCATGTCCAGCCGTTCGTCGAGCAACCGCGAGGCAAGCGCTGGCGCCGACGCGGCGTCGTAGGTCGCGTCGCCATCGGCCATGATATAGATATCGGCATCGATATCGGCGAACATGCGCCGGACGACCGCGCCCTTGCCCTGGATACGCTCGGTCCGCACGACAGCGCCCGCCGCTGCCGCGAACTCGCGCGTGCGATCCGCGCTGTTATTGTCATAGACGTAAATCACCGCATCCGGCAACGCCTGGCGAAAGTCGGCGATCGTCCGCCCAATCGCGGCTTCCTCATTGTAACAGGGAAGCAGGACCGCGATGCTGAGCTCAGACGCCACGGATCACTCCTGTCGCGTTGGTCGTCGCCTGCGCACCACAACAATGTGAACGGGGAACGATAAGCTTTCTGTCGCCCGCCCCGTGCATCGACGTCTGATCGACTCAGGCGGTCGTTTTTTTCGCGCGCGTCTTTTTTGCAGGCGCGGGCGCGTCCGATGCCTTGGTACCTTCTGCATTTTCGGCAGCAACCGGCGACGATTCCAGAACCTGCGTCTCGTCGATGATTGGAGCAGCCTTCTTGGCGCGGGGCTTGCGCGTCGGCTTCGTGTCCTCGGCCGGCTTCGGTTCAACCGCCGGCTTCTTGTCCTCGGTCACCGTCTTGTCGCCGGTCACCTTCTTTTTCTTGGCAGGCTTCTCGTCGGCCGGCTCCTGGACCGTCTCGGACCCCGCCTTCACCGCATCGTCTGACGTGATCGCCTTCTTCTTCACCGCCGACTTTTTCTTGGGCTTTGGATCTTCGTGATCGTGGCTGTGCGTGCCCGTCGCAAAGCCGTCCTCGCTTTCGATCGCGGCTTCCAGCTCCTCCTTGGTCGTCTCGCGCTCGGTGATCTCGGCGCGTTCGAACAGGAAATCGACGACCTTGTCCTCATAGAGCGGTGCACGAAGCTGCGCCGCGGCCATCGGCTCCTGCTGCACATACTGGATAAAGCGCTGACGATCCTCGGGTCCGTATTGCTGTGCCGCCTGCGCAACCAGCCGGTTCATTTCCTGTGCACTGACTTCGACGCCATTTGCCTGACCGATCTCGGACAACAGTAATCCCAGACGGACCCGACGCTCGGCGATACGGCGATAATTATCCCGTTCGGCTTCCATCTCGGCCTTTGCCGCCTCGGGATCATCCTCGTGACCTGCCTCATGCTCCAGCTGCGCCCAGATCTGGTCGAATTCGGCATCGACCATCGACGGCGGCACTTCAAAATCATGCCCTTCGGCCAGATGATCCAGTAGCTTGCGCTTCATATGCGTCCGCGTGAGGCCGTTATGCTCCTGCTCGATCTGCCCCTTCAGCAGGCCGCGCAGCTGCTCCAGGCTTTCCAGCCCCAGCGATTTCGCCAGTTCGTCATCGATCGCGCTTTCACCCGCCGTCTTGATCGACTTAACCGTCAGATCGAACGTCGCTGGCTTTCCCTTCAGCGTGTCGACATTGTAATCGTCAGGGAACGTCACGTTGATCTGCTTCTCGTCACCTGCGCGTATCCCGATGATTTGATCCTCAAAACCCGGGATGAGGCGCCCGGAGCCGATCTCGACCGCCATGTCCTCGCCGGTGCCACCCTCAAAGGCGATGTCGTCGACCTTGCCGACAAAATCCATCGTCACAAGGTCGCCAGTCTCCGCCGCCTTGTCCCCGGCATCGTCCCACTTCTTCTGCTGCTCGGCAAACCGCTCGACCTGCTCGTCGACAAGTGTGTCATCGACGGGGACGGTCAGTCGCTCCAGCTTGATCGTATCGATCGCGGGCGCGGGCACGTCCGGCAGCACTTCCAGCGTGACCTTGACCTCGGCGTCGCCGCCGATCTCGAAGCCGTCGTTCAGGTCCACCGATGGCTGCATCGCGGGGCGCAATTGCTTGTCCGTCAGCAACGTCTGCACACCCTGCTGGATTGCGGTGTTCAGCGCGTCCTGCGTCAGGGCCGGGCCGTGCATCTTTCGCACCAGATTGGCCGGTACTTTGCCGGGGCGAAAACCAGGCATCTTCATCTGCGGTGCGACGCGCTTCACTTCAGCATCGACACGGCCGTCGATATCGGCGGCGGTGATGGTAAGCGTGTAGGCGCGCTTCAGCCCCTCGTTCAACGTCTCGACAGTCTGCATTTCGGGCCCTTGCATCTTATGAAAATCAGTTCGGCGTCCCGCCCGCCGCTGAATGCGACGGAAGGCTGGTGCGGGCGAAGGGACTCGAACCCCCACATCTTGCGATGGCAGGACCTAAACCTGCTGCGTCTACCAGTTCCGCCACGCCCGCCGGCCGGACTTGCCGTTAGGCGCGCGTCTATACCAGCGTACCGCGTTGGGGCAAGCGCCACACGAAACCTTGCACGATGCCAGCGCGTTGGAGTGCCAGGAATAGGAGATCATGATGGCGACCCAGCCCCCACTCGAACAGCCGACCCCGACCCAGCCCGCTCAACCGGATGCGCCGCCGCCAGAGATCCAGCAGCCCGGCCCCGACACCGACGTTCCAGCCCCGATGCCCGGTACTACTGAGCCGCAACCGATGGCGGGTGCGTCATCCGGTGCGACGGCGAGCCGGGTCGGCACGGACAATGACGATTCCGTCGGCGGCACGCACGGTATGGCCGCCAGTACCGGCAGCATGGCCGGCACGAGCCGCTGACATGAATGAAGGACCAGGAATGGCTGATGAGAAGCAGGGAATGACCGCCGACAAGATGGCTGATGCCAAGAAGACCATGAACGACGAGGACTCCCGTAGCGACATCGAGCAAATGGTTGAAGCGCGATCTGATGCCATCGAGCGGGGCGAAGGCGGCCCGGAGCCGGAAACCTTTACCGAGACCGGTCTGCCCGATGGCCCGGCCGGAACCGGCGGCATCACCAAGAATCAGGGCCACGACGCGCAATAGCTTGACTGTTCCCTGAGGGCTTCAGGATAAAGCGGTCAGCATGCCGCAATCAGTTGGACAGGGCTTTCCCAAGTAGATCGTTAACGACGCCGGGATTGGCCTTTCCGCCCATAGCCTTCATTGTCTGGCCGACAAAAAAGCCGAACAGCTTGTCCTTGCCGGCGCGGTAAGCCGCAACCTTGTCGGCGTTTGCCGCCATGACGTCGGCGATAACCGCGTCGATCGCGCCGATATCGCTTGTCTGTTTCAGCCCGCGCTCCTCGACGATGGACGAGGGCGCGGCGCCGGTCTCAAGCATGATCTCAAACACCTGCTTGGCCAAGCTGCCGGACAAGATGCCGCCGGCGACCAGTCCGAGGAGTTCGGCGGCATGCTCAGGCGAAACAGGGCCGTCCTCGATCCCCACGCCCAGCCGGTTGAGCGCGCCGAAAAGTTCGGACGCCACCCAGTTCGATGCCGCCACCGGCTGCGCGCCGGCACCCAGCAGCGCATCGAACCACCGCGCCGTCTCGACCTCGGCGGTCAGGACGGCGGCGTTGTAAGGCGTTATCCCCTGTGCCTCGTACCGCGCGCGCTTTGCATCGGGCAGTTCGGGCAGTGACGCGCGGCAGTCATTCAGAAACGCGTCGTCAAGTTCCAGCGGCAACAGATCGGGGTCGGGGAAATAGCGATAGTCGTGCGCGTCTTCCTTGGACCGCATTGACCGTGTCTCGCCGCGCTCCTGATCGAACAGCCGCGTTTCCTGTAGGATGCGCCCGCCGCTTTCCAGTACATCGACCTGCCGCGCCGCTTCCTGCTCGATCGCGGCCATGACGAACCTGACCGAGTTGACGTTCTTCGTCTCGGTCCGTGTGCCCAGCGTCTCGCCCGGCCGGCGCACGCTGACATTGACGTCGGCGCGCATCGAGCCCTCCTCCATATTGCCGTCACAACTGCCGACATAGCGCAGGATCGACCGCAGCTTGCGGATATAGGCACCCGCTTCCGCTGGCGATCGCATGTCGGGGCGGCTGACGATCTCCATCAGCGCCACGCCCGACCGGTTCAGGTCGACATAGGAGCGGGTTGGATGCTGGTCATGCATCAGTTTGCCGGCGTCCTGTTCGACGTGGATGCGCTCCACGCCGATCGTCTTCATCGTGCCCGCGTCATCGATCTCGATGACACCCTCACCGACCAGCGGATGGTAGAGCTGGCTGATCTGATAGCCCTGCGGCAGATCGGCGTAGAAATAATTCTTGCGATCGAAGCGCGACCAGCGGTTGATCTCTGCGCCGATCGCCATGCCGGTGCGTACCGCCTGACGGATGCATTCCCGGTTCGGGACGGGCAGCATCCCCGGCATCGCCGCATCGACCAGGCTGACCTGCGTATTCGGCTCCGCCCCGAACGCGGTCGCCGCGCCGGAGAACAGCTTTGCCCGCGACGTGACCTGGGCATGGACCTCCAGGCCGATGACGACTTCCCACTCGCCGGTGGCGCCGTGGATGCGAAAGTCAGTCATTCTACCACCATGCCTCTGGTCGTGCGGTGAAGCCGGCGCGTTCCTCGATTGCCAGGCCTGCGTTCAGGACGCCCTGTTCATCGAGCGGACGGCCGATGATCTGCAGGCCCAGCGGCAGGCCGTCCTTGTCGAGCCCGCCGGGAACCGACATCGCCGGAAGACCCGCAAGGCTTGAGGGCACCGTGAACACGTCGTTCAGATACATCGCCAGCGGGTCATCGACCTTGTCGCCCAGCGCAAACGCGGCCGAAGGCGCGGTTGGGGTCAGCAGCACGTCGCAATTGTCCCATGCGTCTGCAAAATCCATTGCGATCAGCGCCCGTACCTTTTGCGCCTGCGTGTAATAGGCGTCGTAGAAGCCGGCAGAGAGCACATAGGTGCCGATCATGATCCGGCGCTTGACCTCGGTTCCGAACCCTTCGGCGCGGGTGGCAGCGTACATTGCTTGCAGCCCTGCGCCCTCGGGTAGGTCACGCAATCCGTATCGCACGCCATCATAGCGCGCGAGGTTCGACGATGCCTCGGCGGGGGCGATGATGTAATAGGCGGGCAGCGCGTATTTCGTGTGCGGCAGCGACACCTCGACAATCTCGGCGCCCGCGTCACGCAGCCAGTCGATGCCAGATTGCCACAGTTCCTCGATCGCGGGCGGCATGTCGGGCACGCGGTATTCGCGCGGGATGCCGACACGCACGCCGGTTAGCCGGCCGCACAGCCCATTTTCCCAGCGGGGAACGTCATGTTGGAGCGACGTTGCATCCTTTGCATCGAAGCCGGCCATCGCCTCCAGCAGGATAGCGCAGTCCCGCACATCGCGCGCCATCGGTCCCGCCTGATCCAGCGACGAGGCAAAAGCGATCGTCCCCCAGCGCGAGCAGCGGCCATAGGTCGGCTTGATGCCGGTAATGCCGGTAAAGGCCGCGGGCTGGCGGATCGATCCGCCGGTATCGGTGCCCGTCGCGCCCGGGCAGAGCCGCGCCGATACCGCCGCCGCGCTGCCACCGGACGAACCGCCGGGCGTCAGCGATGCGTTGTCGCCCCCGCCGCGCCGCCAGGGGGAGACAACCCCTCCAAAGGCGCTGGTCTCGTTTGAGGAACCCATGGCGAATTGGTCCATGTTGAGCTTGCCGAGCATGCCCGCGCCGGCGTCCCAAAGATTTTGCGATACAGTCGATTCATAGGTCGGCGTGAACCCGGCGAGGATCTGGCTGGCGGCGGTCGTCGCGACGCCGTTCGTGCAAAAAAGGTCCTTGATCCCAAGCGGCACCCCTGCCAGCGGCTTCAGATCCTCACCGGACGCGCGTGCGGCGTCCGCCTCATTGGCGGCGGCGACAGCGTGTTCCGGCGTCTCGGCGAGGAAGGCGTTCAGCGACTTCGCCCGGCTAATCCGGACGATATGAGCATCGGCCACCTCTCGCGCGGAAAAACCGCCCGCGCGCACGCCATCACGGATCGCGGCGACGCCCAGATCGGTCAGCGCGGTCATTCGATCACCTTGGGAACCGCGAAAAAGCCGTGTTCGGCTTGCGGCGCGTTCGCCAGCACCTGATCGCGGATGCCGCCATCCGTGATCACGTCGTCCCGCAGCCGCAGATGGTTCGCGATCACTGTGGTCATCGGCTCGACACCGCTGGTATCCACCTCGCCCAATTGTTCGATCCAGCCTAATATGTGGTCGAGTTCGGGCGCCAGCGTCGCCGCTTCGTCAGGGGTAATCGCGATACGGGCCAGCCCGGCTATGCGCTCCACGGTCTTGGTCTCTACGGCCATGGCCGCGCGGCTAGCACCCGGCGGCGTTGCATTGCAACATGCGGCGTTGTGAGGCTACCAGCCGCTCGCACGACGGAGTGTTGTTCTTGGCCCGCAAGTTTTTGTATCTTTTTGTCGTCCTGATCGTCCTGGTGATCGCGGGTGCCTTTGCGTACCGCTTCTTCGGCTCGGATCTGATGCGGTTCGCGATGGTGCCACACGAGGAGTTCCAGCGACAGCCGAGCGTCGCGGAACGAGCGTATGACGATCGCTCGATGTGGATCGCGCGCCCCGACATCGCCAGAAACCCGACGCTGTGGACACCGTCCGGCTATATTCCGCAGGCCAAGGTCTTGCCGGCGCTGTTTTACATTCATCCTACTTCGTACTTAAGTCGGGCGCACTGGAACGCGGACCTTGCCGATCAGGAGGCCAATGAGCGTGCCAACCTATTTCTGCGGGGCCAAGCCAGCGCCTTCAATGCCTCGGCGCAGATCTGGGCGCCGCGGTATCGTCAGGCAACTTTTGGGGCGTTCCTGACCGATGCGCCTGATGCGGATCGCGCGCTGGACCTAGCTTATGGCGATGTGCTGGCGGCGTTCGACGCGTTCATGCGCCAAGTTGGCCCGGATCGTCCGATCATCCTCGCGGGGCACAGTCAGGGCGCGCTTCATCTTGCTCACTTGCTGCGAGACCGAGTTGCCGGCACGTCACTGAGCAAGCGTGTCATAGCGGCCTATGTTGTCGGATGGCCGATCTCCCAAAGCGCTGACTTGCCCGCGATGGGACTTCCCGAATGTACGCGCGCGGACCAGTCTGGCTGCGTTCTGTCATGGGAAAGCTTCGCCGAACCCGCCGACCCCTCGCTGATCGTGGACCGGTATGACAAGAGCATCGGGTTCAGCGGCAAACCGCGCCGCGACACGCCGATCATCTGCACGAATCCGCTGACCGGAACCGCGGATGCGAGTGCGCCCGCATCCGCCAATCTGGGAACACTATACCCTTCCGAAGATCTCACTACCGCTCAGCTTGTTCCCGGTCGGATTCCGGCCCGCTGCGGCCCGCATGGCTTGCTACTAATCGGCGAGCCACCCGACCTTGGGGAATATGTGCTGCCCGGCAATAATTATCACGTTTACGACTATAGCCTGTTCTGGGCCGATGTCCGCGCCGACATTGCGCGGCGCGTGGCGGCGTTCGCGGCGCCGTGATCACAGTTCAGTGCGACCAGTATCTGGACGCACTGCCGTTGGGTGGGCGGTTGTTGGGGCTCGATGTCGGGACAAGAACCGTCGGGACCGCGATGTGCGACGCCGGCTGGACGTTCGCCAGCCCTGCCCTGCTGATCCGCAGGAGCAAATTCCAGGCCGACAAGGCCGCACTCGTGAAGATGATGAAGGGACAGTCGATCACCGGACTGGTCATCGGCCTGCCACTCAATCTGGATGGGACCGAGAGTCCGCGGTCGCAATCGACCAGGGCGTTCGCACGCAACCTTGCGGATCTCGCACTGCCCATTCTGATGTGGGACGAACGATGGTCGACCCAGGCGGTGACACGGTCGCTGATTGAACAGGATGCCAGTCGAGCTCGACGTGCCGTACTTCTCGACAAGATGGCAGCGGCGTATATATTACAGGGGGCGATCGACGCGCTCGCCGCCGTTTCAGCGCGGCTGGACTGACCCGCGTCATCGATGGCGGGTGCGTTTACGGTTTGTTAACGAGTCCAGGCGCAGCAACCGCATAACGCAGGTGATGGACATCGATCCATCGACCCGGATAGTTGCCCCGAATCATCAAAGGAGGGAAATGGTTGCCATGCGTCGCGCGATCCTTCTGTTTGCCTTGCTTGAAACCGTGGTCACGGGATGTACCGCAAGGCAGTCCCCTGTTCTCGCGACCCCCCTTGTTCCTGCAAACACGATTGCGGCGATCCCGCCGGCGTCAGGGTGGCATGCCGTTGTGATGCCGGCGGACCAGCAGGCACTTGACGTCCTGCCAGCCCAGTTTCGCCAGGCATGGCACGATGTATCGTCGCAGTACAAGACGCGGCTGGTTGCCGAAGGACCGGTGGTGGAGCCGGACGCCGCGCAACCGGTGCCTGCCCTGCCTCCAGGCCCGTATCATTGTCGATTGATGCGGTTCGGAGGGAGCGTCGGTTTCAAGGCCTATGATCCCGACATCTGCTATGTGCAGCCGGGCGCCGATGCCCTTTCCTTTACAAAGGAAACGGGGGTCACGTTGCTGAACGGTTGGGTCTATTCCGATACCGATGCACGCCTTGTTTTTCTCGGCACGGTGCGGACCGACCCGACCACCAAGGCGCAAGGGTATGGCGATGCGAATGCGGACCATCTGGCGGGCTATGTCGAGCGTGTATCGCCCTTCCGGTGGCGTCTTGTCCTGACGCGCGCAGGGCAAGGAGCGGCATTGGATATTCTCGAACTCGTGCCGGTGACCCCCGATGTACCCGGCGCCAAACCGGCCGTGCCCGACCCAAGCTCGACCGACTGACCGAAGAAGCGACCGCCATTGATCTTGCCCGTCTGAGGATCACTGCCTAGTCACATTCCTCAATGCGACCATCAGATCACCGCCCGGCCAGCATGATCGAAGGCGGGGCCGTCTTTCCGCATCGGCACCTGACCGGCATCGAAGGCTTGCAACCGCACGAGATCGCGTTTCTGCTGGACGAATCGGAGCGCTGGATCGTGGCAAACGAAGCGCATGCGACACCCGACAAGCGGCTGGACGGACTGACGCAGATCAACGCGTTTTTCGAGAATTCGACGCGGACGCTCCTGTCCTTTGAAATCGCCGGCAAGCGGCTGGGTGCGGATGTGGTCAATATGCACGCCGCACAATCCAGCGTGAAGAAGGGCGAGACGCTGATCGATACCGCACAAACGCTGAACGCGATGCGCGCCGATGTCATCGTCATCCGCCACATGGCATCCGGCGCCGTCAGGCTGATTGCCGACAAGGTCGACTGCCCGGTGCTCAACGCCGGTGACGGCAGACATGAACATCCGACCCAGGCGCTGCTCGATGCCCTCACCATCCGCAGACGGCGCGGGACGATCGCCAACCAGCGCATCGTGATCTGCGGTGATCTTCTGCATAGCCGTGTCGCTCGTTCCAACATTCTGGCATTAACCGCGCTCGCGGCGGACGTTCGTGTTTGCGCGCCTTCCACGCTGATGCCCCCCGCGATCGAGCGGATGGGCGTAACCCCGTTCACGGATTTCGACGTGGCGTTGAAAGGCGCGGACGTGGTCATGATGCTGCGCCTGCAGACCGAGCGCATGACGGGGGACTATATTCCCTCCACGCGGGAATTTCGGCTGCGTTACGGTTTGACGAGCGAGCGACAAAAGCGCGTTCCCGACGCGCTCGTCATGCATCCCGGTCCCATCAATCGAGGGGTGGAGATCGACTCGGTGGTCGCGGATGGCCCGGCCTCCGCCATCACCGAACAGGTCCGGATGGGTGTAGCGGTCCGCATGGCTTGCCTCGACGTCCTCACTCGACGCGCGCGCGGTGTCGAGGGCTGGGCATGAAGGCACTGGCCCTGACAAATGCGCGGCTGGTCTGCCCCGACCAGATCGTCTCGGCCGGCAGCGTGCTGATCGAAAACGGACAGATCGCCCAAGTCGGCATGATCGATGTTCCATCGGATGTGACTCGGATCGATTGCGACGGGCTTCTTCTTGCTCCCGCGATCGTCGATCTTGGGGTGTTCGTCATCGATCGTGCGGCGTTTCGGGCTGGCGGGATTGTCCGTGTCGGGCTGATGCCCGACCAGATGCCGGTCCTTGACGAGCCCGGCCAGGTTCAGCGGTCGGCGCTGATCGGCAAGCCGGACCTGTGGATTCACCCCATTGCAGCGGCGACGCGTGGATTGGACGGGCGGGAATTGGCCGAACTGGCGATCTGCGCGTCCGCCGGTGCCCGAGCGGCCGGGACCGGACGCGAATGGATCGCGGATTCCGGCGTCATGGCACGCTCGCTCGCCTATGCGCGCGATCTGGGCATCAGCGTGATCGCTCATGCCGAGGACGGAGGGCTTACGACAGGCGCCGTTGCGACGGAGGGAGAAACCGCGACCCGGCTGGGACTTCCCGCGGCGTCCGCCGTCGCCGAGGCGCTGGCGGTTGCCCGCGACCTGATGCTGGCCGAGCAGACACAGGCGCGCCTTCACCTGCGCCAAGTCACGACCGGGGATGCGCTGGAACTGGTACGCGCGGCCAAGCGCCGTGGCGTGCCGGTTACGTGCGGCATCACCCCTGCGCATCTGCACCTGTCGGACATCGCGCTCAGCGACTTTCGTACTTTCGCGCATCTGTCACCGCCGCTCAGAAGCGAGGCCGACCGTCAGGCGTGCCTGATTGCTATCGAGGATGGAACGATTGACGTGCTGTGTTCGGCGCATGATCCGCGCGGACCAGAGCAGAAGCGGTTGCCCTTTGCCGACTCCTTGCCGGGCATGGCGGGTGCGGCAACGCTGCTTGCGCTTTCGCTGATGCTGGTCCGTGACGGCCACCTTTCCCTGCCCCGTCTCTTTGCGTTGCTCGCGCGCAATCCCGCCAATGTGCTTGGCGTGAACGCAGGTGAACTGGCTGTCGGCCAGCCGGCGGACCTGATGCTTCTTGACGAAGGTGCCCCCTGGCAGATCGATTCGGGTACATTGCCGGGGCTTGCGGGCAACACTCCGTTCGACGGATTGCCCGTACAGGGCAAGGTTCGCCGCCTCTGGAAAGGGGGTCGCGAACTATAACCGCCTATCGCGTCGCCACCTGAACACCGGGACGCGCGATCCAGGACGCCGTGCGATCTCCTGCATCGAGGCGCACGAAACACGATCCGCCTTGCCTGCGATACTGCAGGCACGTCGCCTCCGCCAGCCGACGGGCAAAGCCTCCAACGGACAATCGATAGAAATTGGTGCCGTTGGCAGCGAAGATCATGCCATTCGGAACATGCTGGCGAAAGGTGGCGAAGCGACGTCGTGCGCGCGACCAGGCATCCCGAGCCACGCCCGGACTGTCGTAGGCCCCGATCTGCACATACCAGTCACCGGCCACCGCTTCTTTTGTCTTGCGGGATGCGCGCGCCGCAACCCGGGCATGCGTCGCCGCCGCCTGATCGGCCCGGATCATCCGAACGGGAACGGTCTGGACGACCTCATCCGGTTCTGCGAACCGCGCGGCAGACTCCGCGGCAAATGTTGTTCGCACAACCGGCGTCGTCTGTGTTGGCTCGTCACGCGCTGCCTGCTCGACTGGTGGACGCGGCGCATCGGTAACGGGTGGCAGCGCTTCGTGCACCACTTCTACCCCGTGCGACGGTGCCGTGTTGAGCGCGATTGCGGCCGGCTGCCCAGGATCGCTGGTCGGATGAATGCCCAGCAGCGCGGCAACCTGCTCAGCGGCATTGGCCGGATTCGCGAAGGCAGCCCATTGCTCGAGTCGGCTATCGACATCGGCGGGCGACATGTCAGCGGCGGCAACGATTCGCGCCGCATTCCACTGGCCCGCCAGCGCGAGCGTCAGCGCGAGATTCTGACGCGTCTTTGCATTGGCATTGGGCAATCGCGCGGCCTGGGTCAGGATTGTAACACCGCCGGCCGGATCACCCGACAGGGCGACCGCCAGTCCCAGATCGCTCACCGGAATGACCTGGGCATAGCGCTCAAGCGTCTGGCGTGCCGATTGCCAGTCACCAAGCGCAATGCGACACAGTGCCAGATTGAGCGCGATGCGGCCATCGTCAGGATCGAGCGACAGCGCGTCTTCGAACGTTGTCCTGGCCGAGGTCAGGCGGCCGGCCAGCAAATAGCTGCGTGCCAGTAGCGCACGATTGGCGAACGATTGCGGGGCAAGCGCCACGGATGCTTCGGCGTGAGCAACCGCAGTCGTGCTGTCCTGCTTGTCCAGGGCCTTTTGCGCATAGCCGGCTTCGCGTGACGCCGTCGCCTGGCCGCGGCTGCTGGCGGTCTGGACACCGACCCCGCTTCCACCTGTGCAGCCCATAACCGATCCGCCAAGGATCAGCGCAGAGATCCCGACCGACCAGAAGGTACGCCGTGCCATCAGCATTCTCTCCCGCTACCAACCTTGACCGAGTGATGTTCATTCATGGTGAAAAGCAGCTCATCGAGTGCCTCGACCACCAGGCTTTGCGCCGAACGCCGTGTCATGGCCGCCGCTAACCGCAACCGAAGATGGCGGGCGGGGTCGAGGCGCAGCGTGAACGCCGCCTTCTTGCCATTAGTCGCGGCGTGGTCCTGCCCGGCCTTCGCCTTCACTGGCAGTTCGTCAAACGTAGTGCGGAATTGTTCTTCGAGTATCTGCCGCTCACGAATGACAGGCGGTGGCGCGGGCGCGGTGTGCGCGACATCCTCGCCCATATCGTTCCAGCCGAGATCGGTGCTGTCGACCTGGCCGAAAGCCGGGCGACGCATGGCAGGACACGCATCGCCCTTTCGCGCCAGCAGTCCCGACGAGAGTGACGCAAGCGGTCTCGATGGCAGTATCGCTCTCATGTCAGCTGACCACCCGACGACCAAAGCCGCCACTTGTCGCCATTCGTTGATTAGCGACACCGGGAACCGCGAACACGGTGCGGCGAAAGTTCTTCTCCAGACGGTCATGGATATAGGTCCACAACGCCGTGATTTCGGCTGAGGACTTGCCGCCGGGTTCCGTCTCCATGACCGTTCGACCGTCGATCATCGATGCTGCGAAATCGGTGCGTTGATGAACGATGACGGGTGCGACCGTTCCGTGCTGAGACAGGGCGAGGGACGCCTCGGTCGTGATCCTTGCCTTGCGCGTTGCGGCATTGACGACGAAGATCAGCGGCTTGCCGGATCGATCGCACAGATCAACCGTCGCGCCGACCGCGCGCAGATCATGCGGGCTGGGCCTGGTCGGGATGACGATAAGTTCGGCGACGGCGATGACACTCTGGATCGCCATCGTAATGGCCGGTGGCGTATCGATCACCGCCAGCTTGAACCCCTGAGCCCGCAGCACCTCCAGATCGGCGGCCAGTCGCGCGACCGTCGTCTGCGCAAAGGCGGGCATCTCCGCCTCTCGCTCGTTCCACCAGTCCGACAGTGAACCCTGAGGATCGATATCAATCAGTACGACGGGTCCCTGCCCCGCAAGCTGCGCTTGTACGGCCACGTGCCCGGACAAGGTTGTCTTGCCCGACCCGCCCTTCTGCGACGCCATCGCCAGAATGCGCATATGCTTCCCTGTCAGTTCCCGCTTCGATGCCGCGTTGCCATGTCGAGGATAAGGATTGGTTAATGCGAAGGGTGCACAGCCGGTAGTCATCGGAGGGCCAATGGGCCAAACAGCCGGAATGACGCCGACGCGAAGGAGGCAAGCATGACCATTATCATCGCAGTGGCGCTCGCCATGGGACTGGCGGCTCAGGCCCCCGCGAACGACGTGAAGTTGGGGGTCGAAGCCTGGAAGCGCGGAGACTATCCGACCGCGATTGAGACCTGGCGCCCGCTGGCAATCGGCGGCGACGCCGACGCGCAGTTCAATCTGGCACAAGCCTACAAGCTTGGCCGCGGTGTGCCCGTTGATCCGGTGCTGGCCGAAAGCTGGTTTCGAAAGGCTGCGATGCAGGGTCATCCGCAAGCCGAAGACAGTTATGGGCTTGCGTTGTTCCAGTCCGGCAAGCGTGGCGAGGCGCTGCCGTGGCTTGAGAAGTCTGTGGCACGCGGCGAGTCGCGCACGCAGCTTGTGCTGGGAACGATGCTGTTCAACGGAGATGGTGTGACGCGCGACATGCCGCGTGCCTATGCGCTGATGACACGCGCCGCCGCCGCGCGCCTGCCATCGGCGCAGGCCACGCTGGCGGAAATGGATTCCTATATATCACCCGTCGATCGTCAGCGCGGGACACTGCTGGCACAACAATATGCGGCGCAGACGACGCTGCCCGGTGAAACGCGAAACAAGCAGGTTGTCCGCATCGACGAAGACGCGGGTCGATCGAACCCCTCCAAGCAGATCATGTCCCCGATGATTGCATTACAGCCGGCAGCGACCTTGCCCGGCAACAAGATGCCAACTACGATGAGTAGCGCTTCGCCCCAGAAAGCTGTTGCCAAGATGGCCGGCACCGCGGCTGGTCAATGGCGTATCCAGCTGGGCGCGTTCACGACCGATGCGAGCGCGCGTACTCTGTGGAGCCGGCTTCGCGACCGGCTCAAGGGCGCCGAGCCTCGTTACTTCACCGCCGGGTCCGTCACGCGGCTCCAAGCCGGGTTCTATGACAATCGGGCTGAGGCGACACAGGCTTGCCGGATCTCGCGCGTCGATTGCTTCGTAGTGAAGCCCTAATCCACCCAGTCCGAACGGGAGACACCCTGCGCATAAAGCAGGGCGGTGAGATCGCCATGATCGACCCGGGCGTCGGCCGCCGCCGCCAGCACGGGTTTTGCATGATAGGCCACGCCCAGCCCGGCCGCACGGATCATCTGAACGTCGTTGGCGCCATCTCCCACCGCGAGCACCGCCGATCTGTCCAACCCGAGCGGTGGCAGCGTATCATCCAGTGTCTGCCGCTTCGTCTCAGCGGCTATGATCGGCGGTTCGACGCCCCCCGTCAGCCGTCCGTCCTCGATCAGCAGACAGTTCGCGATCACGCGGTCGAACCCGATCCGCTCACCCACAGGATCGGCGAAGACCGTGAACCCGCCCGAGACCAGGATCGTCGTCGCCCCTCGCGCGCGCATTGTCTGCACCAGTGTTCGAGCCCCGGGGGATATGCGGACCCGTTCGTCCAAACACTCCTGGACGGCGGACACGGGCAACCCGGCAAGCAGCGCCACGCGAGCATTCAGCGCGTCGGCAAAGCCCAGTTCGCCACGCATCGCGCGCTCGGTGACCGATGCGACCGCATCCTTGATCCCGGCATAGTCTGCCAGTTCGTCGATGCATTCGACCGTGATCATCGTCGAATCCATATCCGCGATCAACACCGCCTTTGAGCGCATCGCGCTCGACTGGACGACGATGTCGACTTCGCGAAATTTGCCCTCAAGCACCGAGCGTGCCTCGTCAGGCGCGAGGGCGAAGATCAGGTCGGCCGCTTTTCCTTCGTCGATCCAGCCCCAGGGGCCGGGCGCACATCCCGCCTGATCGAGCAGGTCGCGCGCCGCGGAAACTTCACCTTGCGCAAGCGTGTGTGCTGCTATCAGTGTGGCGATGAACAATGGCAATCTCCCCAGGGTCGCGCTCATCGCAGGGCCGACCGCGAGCGGCAAGTCCGCGCTGGCGCTTGCGCTTGCCGAGCGACATCACGGAACGATCATCAACGCGGACTCCGCGCAGGTGTATAAGGATCTGCGCGTCCTGACGGCGCGTCCCGACCAGAGAGAAGAGGCTCGCGTCCCTCATCGGCTGTTCGGTTATATCGATAGCGCCGAGCCCTATTCTGCTGCCAGGTGGGCCGGAGATGCAATGCGGGTCATCGACGACGTTATCACCGAAGGGCGTCACCCTATTCTGGTCGGCGGCTCGGGTCTGTATCAGCGGACGCTGCTCGAAGGTATTGCCCCCGTCCCCGCCGTCGATCCTGCGATCAGGACGGCGGTTCGATCGCTTAGCGTCAAAGAAGCATATATTGCCTTGAGCAACGAGGATCCTGTCGCGGCCGGAAAGCTCTCGCCGAACGACACAAGCCGGGTGGCGCGTGCACTCGAGGTGATACGGTCGAGCGGCAGGCCGCTGTCTGAGTGGCAATCGGAACGCGGCGGCGGGATTGGCAATCGCATCGATCTGCGCGTCATCCTGCTACTTCCCGATAGTGCGGTCCTTGGCGCGCGTATCCGCGATCGTGCGCAACGCATGCTCCAATCAGGAGCGATCGAGGAAGTAGAGGCATTGCGGGCACGCAACGATCTTGCTGGCGATGCACCTGTCTTGCGTGCAATTGGTGTCAATATTGTCGGTGGCTTGATAGATGAGACCCTGGACCATGACGAGGCGCAGGAGAAACTGGTGACGGCAACCCGTCGCTATGCCAAGCGACAAGTTACCTGGTATCGGCATCAAACCTTGCAGTCTCGTCACACGCTGATGACGACTGAAATAGACGACATAAAGTTGCTGTTAAACCGGGTTGACGAGTTCTTTTGTAACGTTTAGTCGGCCGCTTCGTTTGGGAGATCCAGTGTGACGGACAAGAGTGGCGCGGATATTCTGGTTGATGCTCTGGTCGATCTGGGCGTCGAGATCGTCTTCGGTTATCCCGGTGGCGCGGTACTGCCGATCTATGACGCGCTGTTCCGTACACGTAGCATTCGCCATATCCTGGTCCGCCACGAACAGGCAGCGACACACGCGGCGGAGGGGTATGCCCGGTCGACGGGCAAGCCCGGCGTTGTCCTGGTGACCTCTGGACCGGGTGCGACCAATGCGGTCACCGGCATTACCGATGCACTGATGGACTCGATCCCGATGGTGGTCATCACCGGCCAGGTTCCGACCGCGCTGATCGGCACCGACGCGTTTCAGGAAGCGGATACGATCGGGATTACCCGGCACTGTACCAAGCATAACTATCTGGTGAAGGATCCTGCCCGGCTTGGCGCCGTGATTCATGAGGCGTTCCACATCGCCACCTCCGGTCGCCCCGGTCCTGTGGTCGTTGACATTCCCAAGGACGTCCAGGTGGCCACGGCGTCCTACAGGCGGCCCGGCGCGATCCAGCACAAAACCTATCGGCCGCAAGTGAAGGCCGACCGCGAGTGCATCGATGCGGCGGTCGAAATGCTGGCCGCCGCCGACCGCCCAGTATTCTATACAGGTGGCGGCATCATCAACGCCGGCCCGATCGCCAGCCAGTTATTGCAGGAACTGGCCCGGATCACCGGAGCACCGGTTACCTCGACGCTGATGGGTCTGGGCTGTTTTCCGGCGTCCAATCCGCAATTTTTGGGCATGCTGGGCATGCACGGCACTTACGAAGCCAACATGACGATGAATCGCGCCGATCTGATTGTGAATATCGGCGCACGCTTCGACGACCGGGTGACGGGGCGGCTGGACGCGTTCAGTCCGCACAGCCGCAAGATCCATATCGACATCGATCGATCGTCGATCAACAAGAATGTCCGGGTGGACCTGCCCATCGTCGCCGATGCCGGCCACGCGATGGAAGACATGATCCGCGTTTGGAAGGCGCGCCACCATAGCAAGCCACAGCTTGACGACTGGTGGGACGAGATCGAGGGCTGGCGCTCGAAGCGAAGTCTCGATTTTCCCGAAGACGGCGCGCAGATCATGCCGCAGCGCGCGGTCCGCGCCCTGCACGCGGCCACGCATCATCGCCAGCCAATCATCACGACCGAAGTGGGTCAGCATCAGATGTGGGCGGCACAGCATTTCGGTTTCGAGCTTCCCAACAAATGGCTGACCAGCGGCGGGTTGGGGACGATGGGCTATGGATTGCCCGCGGCGATCGGCGCGCAGCTTGGCAATCCGAATGCACTGGTGATTGATATCGCCGGAGAGGCCTCGATCCAGATGAACATCCAGGAACTGGCGACGGCATCGCAATACCGGCTGCCGGTCAAGGTCTTCATCCTGAACAACCGGTATATGGGCATGGTTCGCCAGTGGCAGGAACTGACCTATGAGAGCCGCTATTCGGAAAGCTACAGCGAGTCCCTGCCCGATTTCGTGAAACTGGCGGAGGCCTATGGGTGGCGCGGACTTCTCATCGAGCACCCGGATGAGGTGGATGACGGCATTGCGGAGATGCTGGCTTATGATGGCCCCGTCATGGTCGATTGCCGGGTATCGGATACCGCCAATTGCTTTCCGATGATCCCGAGCGGTGCCGCCCATACCGACATGATCCTTCAGGCGAACGAAGTGTCGGGGACGATGGACGACGAGGCGAAGGCTCTCGTCTGATGCACATGAAAGAGGAGCCGGCCGAGCGGCATACGCTGGCGGTCGTCGTCGACAATGAACCGGGAATCCTGGCGCGTATCGCCGGGCTGTTCACTGCACGTGGGTACAACATCGAGAGTCTGACGGTGAGTGAGATCAGTGGCGACAATTTGATCAGCCGCATCACAATCGTCACCAGTGCGTCTGCGCCTGTCATGGAACAGATCATCGCGCAGCTGGAGCGATTAATCCCGGTCCACCGGGTGACGGACCTGACCGTGCTGGGTCCGCATGTCGAGCGGGAACTGGCGCTGATCAAGGTGGCGGGTACCGGCGACAAGCGGATCGAAGCGCTAAGGCTCGCCGAGGTCTATCGCGGCCGGGTGCTGGATGCAACGATCTCCAGCTTTGTATTCGAGGTGACGGGTGGACGCGACAAGATCGACAAGTTCATCGAACTGATGAACGAGGTCGGGCTGGTCGAGGTCGCTCGCACCGGGATCGTTGCGATCGCGCGGGGCAAGGACGCGGCCTAATCACTAAACCACTCGTTAATTGGCATTGAGACTGGGCGGGAAGAGGGAGCGAAGAAGAATGCGTGTCTATTATGATCGTGACGCCGATCTGAACCTGATCACTGACAAGAAGATAGCGATTGTCGGTTATGGATCGCAGGGTCATGCCCATGCGCAGAATTTGCGTGACTCGGGCGTGAAGCAGGTCGTGGTCGCGCTGCGTTCCGGCTCCGCGACGGCGAAGAAGGCTCAGGATGCCGGGTTCACCGTGATGACAAATGCCGAGGCTGCCGCATGGGCGGACATCGTCATGATCCTGGCCCCCGACGAGCATCAGGCGGCGCTGTATGCGGATGACCTGCATGACAATCTGAAGCAGGGTGCCGCGATCGCTTTCGCGCACGGCCTGAACATTCATTTCGGTCTGATCGAGCCGCGCGACGATCTGGATGTCATCATGATCGCGCCCAAGGGCCCCGGCCATACGGTGCGCAGCGAATATGTGCGTGGCGGGGGCGTGCCCTGCCTGATCGCGGTCGAGCATGATGTCAGCGGCAACGCGCATGACATCGCCCTCGCCTATGCGAGCGGCGTCGGCGGCGGACGCTCCGGCGTCATTGAGACCAACTTCCGAGAAGAATGTGAGACCGACCTGTTTGGCGAGCAGGCCGTATTGTGCGGCGGGCTGACGCATCTGATCCAGGCGGGGTTCGAGACGCTGACCGAGGCGGGCTACGCGCCGGAAATGGCTTATTTCGAATGCCTGCATGAGGTGAAGCTGATCGTCGATCTGATGTATGAGGGCGGGATCGCGAACATGCGCTATTCCATCTCGAATACCGCGGAATATGGGGATATTACCACCGGGCCGCGGATCATCACCAATGAGACGAAGGCCGAGATGAAGCGCGTACTGAATGACATTCAGGGTGGCCGTTTCGTGTCGAAATTCGTGCTCGACAATCGTGCGGGGCAACCTGAGCTGAAGGCTGCACGCAAGCTGGCGGCGGCGCACCCGATCGAGAAGGTAGGAGCTGAACTTCGCGCGATGATGCCGTGGATCGGTGCGAACAAGCTGGTCGACAAGGCGAAAAACTGACGCGACCGAAATGCTCGGTTGCGCGGATCACCTTTGACCCATGCCACGATACGGCGCAGGGTCATGCGTCCAAGGATCGGGAGACCACATGATGCGCCAAATGATGACCCTCGCGCTTGCAACCGCCGCCATCGCCACGCCGATCGTTGCGCAGCAGATCCCGCAGATGCTGAGCGGCAAGGGCGCGCCCGCAGCGGTGAAGGCCGGCACTTACGTCGTCGAGCCTAACCACACGCAGGTCGCGTTCAGCGTCAGTCACATGGGGATTTCACCCTATGCGGGCGGGTTCTCTCAGGCGGCGGGAACCTTGACGCTGGATCCGGCCAAGCTGGATCAGGCGACGCTGACGGTGATGCTGCCGGCCGACAGCGTCATGACCACGAGCGAAAAGCTGACGGATGAACTCAAGAGTGCCGACTGGCTGGACGCGGGGAAATTTCCCACCGCGACGTTCCGCTCGACCAAGGTCACGCGGACGGGCGATGACACGGCCCGGATCGAGGGAATGCTGACCCTTCACGGTGTCACCAAGCCTGAGACGATCGACGCGCGCTTTTTTGGAACGGCGGTCAACCCGATGAACAAGAAGGACTCGATCGGCTTTGTCGGGCGGATGCCGATCAAACGATCCGAGTTCGGGGTCAGCAAATATGTGCCGCTCGTGTCCGATGAAACAATGCTGGTGATCAACGTCGCGTTCGAACGGCAGTAACGCGAGTGCCTTAGCCGCGACCTTCGCGCGCGGCGATGAGGCCCATGAACGTGCCCTGCACGGACGGCGACGCATCCGCCAGCATCAGCCGCAACTTCGCGTCGAAGGAGTCCGTACTTTCTCCCTTCGCACGATAAGCCATCGCCCAAGTGCCGAACTCACGCTGTTCAACAGTGCGATCCGACAGGATGACGATCGCGCGGTGGCGAGGATCGGCGCGGATACGTTCGAAGGTCGGCGTGACGACCTCCTCAAACCCCTCTAGCACCTGCAAGAAGCGCGTCCCGTCTGAATACAGCATGCCCGTAATGCCGTCGAGCGCGTTGTTATGCCGCGACTGTTCAAGAATGACGTCCAGATCAGCTGGGTGGCTCGCAACACTGGAGCTGACATAGAGAAGCTGGCGCATGCCCATCATCACTATCAGCTAACGCCATGGGATCAATCACGATATTGCGGGTACTTGTTCGTGGGCGCAAGCATTGTAAAACGGTCGATCAAGCAATCACAATTCAGCCAAAGGGGCGACTCATGCTACGCGACCCCTCGACGAAATATCGACCCTTCCCACCTATAGACTTGCCCGATCGGCAATGGCCGTCGCGGGCAATCACGACAGCGCCCCGCTGGCTGTCGACCGATCTGCGCGACGGCAACCAGGCGCTGATCGACCCGATGGATTCGGAAAAGAAGCGGCGATTATTCAATCTGCTAGTCAAGGTAGGTTTTAAAGAGATCGAAGTCGGCTTCCCAAGCGCCGGTGCCACTGATTTCGACTTCATCCGCGATCTTGTCCGCGCCGACGCCGTCCCCGACGATGTAACGATACAGGTTCTGACCCAATCGCGCCGTGATCTGATCGAGACCAGCTTCGCCAGCCTGGATGGTGCGAAGAAGGCCATCGTCCACCTCTACAACGCTGTCTCTCCCGCCTGGCGCAGGATCGTATTCGGCATGTCCCGTGACGAGGTAAAGCGCATAGCGGTCGATGGCGCCAAAGTCCTGCGCGACGAAGCGGCACGGCGTCCCGACACCGAGTGGCATTTCGAATATTCACCCGAGACCTTCTCGACGGCCGAACTGGATTTCTCACTGGAGGTTTGCGAGGCCGTGATGGACGTCCTGCGGCCTACGTCCGAACGACCGCTGATCCTAAACCTGCCCGCCACCGTCGAGTGCGCGACCCCGAACGTGTATGCGGACCAGATCGAATGGTTCGGCCGCCATATCCGCGACCGCGACACCGTCATCCTCTCGCTACATCCGCACAACGACCGCGGGACCGGGGTGGCCGCCGCCGAACTCGGACTGATGGCAGGGGCAGACCGAGTGGAGGGGTGTCTGCTGGGCAATGGCGAGCGAACCGGGAATTGCGATCTCGTGACAGTTGCCCTGAACATGTACACGCAAGGCGTTGATCCACAACTGGACTTTTCCAATATCGATGAAGTGATCGGCACCGTCACCTACTGCAACAACCTGCCGGTGCATCCGCGCATCCCCTATGCGGGTGATCTGGTCTTCACCGCATTTTCCGGCAGTCATCAGGACGCCATCAAGAAAGGCTTTGCCGCGCAGGCGACGCGCAATGACGATTATTGGGAGGTGCCCTATCTGCCGATCGACCCTGCCGATCTCGGTCGGTCCTATGAGGCGGTCATTCGGGTGAATTCGCAGTCGGGCAAGGGTGGCGTTTCCTGGGTAATCGAGCAGGACCGCGGGTTGAAGCTGCCAAAACGCCTGCAGGCAGACTTCAGCAGGCACGTGCAGACACTGGCGGACGAAACCAGTCGCGAATTGGACGCTACCGACATCTGGACGCTGTTCGAGACAATTTATCTGCCCGGTTCAGGCGACCGCTTTGTCTTGCGCGATTTTGAGGAAAGCACAGCAGCGGGCGAGCGCATCTTTGTCGGACGGGTTGAGGCGGACGGCGTGGAACGCTCGATAACCGGACGCGGTAACGGGCTGATCTCCAGCGTCATCGCGGCGCTGGCAGGTTCCGGGGGCGCCGAGCTCGATGTCGTTGACTATAATGAGCACGCCATCGGCTATGGCGCCGATGCGCAAGCAGCCGCCTATGTGGAATGCCGGACAGATGATGGACGCAGCATCTTCGGCGTCGGCATGGATACCGACATCGGCACCGCTAGCGTGAGGGCCGTATTGAGCGCCGCCAATCGCGCGTCGTCTGCCTGAAGCCGGTGAGGCTGACGATCATTGGCATCATTCCGATGCGCGTTGGAGGTGCATGAAGTCCCGCTCGAACCGGACCAGCCCGGCCCCTGCGTCAACGTACAGGATCTGCCCGCGTACAGACGGCGTTCCGGCGATGAACAGTACCGCATCCGCGACTTGCTCCGGCGTCGGCAGTTTTTTCAACGGCATGATCTGCGCCAGTCGCTGCATCTGTTCATCGTCATAATCTTGTGTCGGCAGCGTCAGGCCCGGCGCGATTCCGTTGATCCTGATATTATGCGGTAGCCCCGCCATTATCGTGAAGCCGCCAAGCGCGACCTTGCTCAACGTGTAGGCGAACTGATCGCCATGCGGATGCCTGATCCGCTGGTCGAGAATGTTGATCACATCCGCCGGTGCGCCATTGCTCGACGTGGCGAGTGCCTGTGCCAGCATCACCGGCGCGGCGCAGTTGACCGCAAATGCCGTCGCCAATCTGTCCGGCGTGACGTCGTCCAGGCGATCCTGCGTAAAGACCGACGCGCTGTTGACGAGCAGGCTGGGCACGCGACCGAAATACGCCGAGACATCGGCGATCAGGGTGGCGGCGTTCCCTGGAAGCTCCAAATCGGCGGAGAAGCCATGCCATTCGGTTCCGTTCTCTCCGAACACGTCGCACAAGGCCTGTTCCGGAACTGCGTCGTGATGACCGTGAACGGCCAGCGCATAGCCGCGCAGCGCCAGCGCGGCGGCGATCGAAGCGCCGAGGCGCCGGCATCCTCCCGTGACCAAGGCCAGCGGCGGGGTCCCTTCGGTCAATTGTGGCCGACCCCGATCAGAGCGAGCACTTCCTTGCGGCTGCGCTCATCGTCCCGGAACACGCCCATCATTCGGCTGGTCACCATGGCGACCCCCGGCGTCTTGACGCCACGCGCCGCCATGCAGGCATGGGTTGCCTCTATGACGACAGCGACCCCGTGCGGCTTGAGGTTTTCCCAGATACAGTCAGCAACCTCCGCGGTCAGCCGCTCCTGCACTTGAAGCCGTTGGGCGAAGCCCGCCAGCACGCGCGCCAGCTTGGAGATCCCGACGACGTGATCCTTCGGCAGATAAGCGATGTGCGCGTGGCCGATGATCGGCGCCATATGATGCTCGCAATGCGACTGGAACGGAATGCTTTTCAGCAGCACGATCTCGTCATAGCCCCCGACTTCATCAAAGACGCGCGACAAATGCTGGGCAGGATGATCGGCATAGCCCGCGCAATACTCCTTCCAGGCCATCGCAACACGTTTTGGGGTATCGACAAGCCCCTCTCGCGCCGGATCGTCGCCTGCCCATTTGATCAGCACGCGGATGGCCTCGGTTACGTCATCCGGCACAGCCGGCTGATCGGGTCGAGGTACAAGCCGGTCCTCGCCAGCGCTCCATGTCACCATTCATGCGATCCTCTGCGTTCGAGCCGTGCCATTATCAAACTCTCAATTCCAATTTCCAACTGTATCATTACTGCATCGCTCCCGGACAAAGCAGAATTCCGGCTCGCTGAAGCAATTGACGGGCTATCGACCCACTCGCTATTCCATACCCGCGCTATGAAGCGCGTTACCGGTAACAGCCGGAACAGGTTGGGAGAGGATGCCATGATGGTGCGACACCATTTGCTTGCTGCGTCGGCACTGACCCTGCTCAGCGCCGCACCCGGATTTGCCCAGACGCTCAGTGCGCCGCAGGAGCAGCCTCCAAGCGCGGGTGGCGTGCCGGCCGGCCAGCAGTCTACGGATGATGTGGGCGCCGCCACTACGGCCGACATCATCGTCACCGCCCAGCGCCAGTCCCAGCGGTTGCAGGACGTGCCGGTTGCGGTCAGCGCGTTCAATGCACAGGCGTTGGAGAAGCAACAGATCAAGAATCCGCTCGATCTGCAACTCACCCTTCCCAATGTCCAGTTCACGAAAACCAACTTCACCTCGAGCGCGTCTTTCACCATCCGCGGTATCGGCGATCTGTGCGTCGGCGTGACCTGTGATCAGGCAACTGCGGTCCATCTGAACGATGAACCGTTGTTTGTCAGTCCTTTCCTGCAAACCGAATTCTATGACATCGAACGGATCGAGGTTCTGCGCGGACCGCAGGGCACGCTGTTTGGCCGCAACGCGACCGCGGGTGTCGTCAACGTCATTTCCGCCAAGCCTGATCTCAGCGCGCCGCACGCCGCAATCGAGGGCGAATATGGCAATTTCAGTTCCTACAAGGTCAAGGGGATGATCAATCTCCCGCTGACCAACACGATCGGCGTGCGCATTGCGGGACTCTATCTCAACCGGGACGGTTTCACGAAAAACCTGTTCGATAACAGTCGGATCGACGGCCGTGATCTTTACAGCGTGCGTGGGACGATCCGTTTCCAGCCCAGTGCCGATACGACGCTCGATGTCGTGGGATCGTACTTCAAGGAGGATGACAACCGGCTGCGCATACAGAAGCAATATTGCCAGCGCGATCCAAGCGGCGTGTTGGGGTGTTTGCCGGGACGACTGGACAACGACGCGGTCAACACCAACGGCACGTTCACGGGAACGCTGACGTCCCGAGAATTCCTTGCGATCCGCGGCATACCGGCCGCATTCGGACTTGGCAGCCTCTACGGTCCTGACGGCAATACCGGCGTCGCCAATCCAGCCGATCCACGAACGGTCAATGTCGATACGACCCCGAGTTTCAGAACCGAAGAACTCATCGTCCAGGCAAAACTGCGCCAACGCGTCGGATCATTCAACGTATCGTTGTCCGGAACCTATCAGGACAACAGGACCGATTCACGGCAGGACTATCTCGGCTCGGTACTCAACCGCGTGCCGACCCAGCCCGGTTATAACGTACTTGGGGCTGCCGGTGCCGGACTGATCCCGGGCCTGCCCGCCGCCTACTTCGCACCGATCGCAGCCGCGCTTATCCCCGACGGCCCCGCAGGCGTGATCTGCACCTCACTGCCCGAGGGAACCGGCACGGGATCGTTCGGAGGGTACAAGACCTGCGCCAACACGCCGCTCGACTTCGATCGGTCGAACAACAAGAGCCGGTCCTATTCAATTGAGGGAATCGTCAACAGTGACTTCGAAGGGGCGTTCAACGTCCTGATCGGCGGGATCTATTCGCACTACGACAACACCGACAATAATTATTACGTGAATACAAGTTCGATCGACTATTTATCCGGCGTGCTTGGTTCGTTTACCGCGCTTGGGAACATGGCGGGCGGCGTTCCTGCCCCTTTGCCGCCGGCTTATCTGGCAACGCCCTATTCACGTAATAATACCGACGACTATCTCCTGAAGTCATACGGCATCTTCGGGGAAGCGTATCTCAACCTTAGTGATCGCCTGAAACTGACTGGCGGTCTTCGATATAATCATGACAGCAAGCGCGTGATCGCACGAAACACCCTGGCGAGTTTTCTGGCGCCATACGATAGCGCGAACGCCTTTGATTCCCCTTATTTTGCGGCCTTTGACGCCGATCCCGGCACGCCAGGCAATCAGGCGGTGCAGATACGGCGCGTATCATTCGGTGAGTTCACCGGGCGCGGCGTTATTGATTTCCAAGTAACACCCGATAATCTTCTCTACGCTTCCTATTCGCGTGGCTACAAATCGGGCGGTATCAACCCGCCGCTCGCGCCGGTCTTTGCGGTCAACGAGGCGTTCAACCCGGAATTCATCAATTCGTTCGAGATCGGATCGAAGAATATCTTCGGCAACGGGGCGCTGACGCTCAACCTGACGGCCTTCTACTATCAGTACAAGGATTTGCAGCTTTCCCGGATTATTGCGCGCACCGCCGTCAACGACAATGTCGACGCCGACATCTATGGTGTCGAGGCGGAGGCGATCGTCAGGCCCTCACGCAATTTGCTCATCAATCTGGGCGCAAGCTATCTGAATACGAAGGTTTCATCGGATAAACTGCTCAGTAATCCCCGTGATCCCTCCGGCGGGCGTAGCGATGCGGCGATCATCAAGGATCTGACCAACGGAGCCAATTGCGCGGTCGCATCGAACGTCGGGAATGCCGCCGCCACAAATAGCTTCGTCACCGCAATCAACACGCCGCTCGGACTACGCGGGCCGAGCGCATTTCCGGCCAACAGCGGCCTGGGTTCGACCGGTGCATTCAGCATCTGCCAAGCACTGCAGGCAGGTGCGGCCGGTAATATCGCTGCCTTCAATGCGGCCTTCGCGCCGCTCCAGCCTCTGCTCAACTCATTTGGACCAATCGACTATTTCTCGTCGGGTGTGCCCGTAAACATTCGCGGAAACGAACTGCCGCAGGCGCCAAAGGCAAAGTTCTCTGCTGGTGTGCAATACACAGCCGATATTGGGCAGTACAGCATCATACCCCGCTTTGATCTGACCTACACCAGCGAATTCTATGCCGCGATTTTCAACCTGCCGATCGATCGCGTTCAGGGATACACGCAGCTTAACGCACAAATTCAGC
The DNA here is from genome assembly GCA_965217805.1 of Sphingomonas sp. Taxonomy (GTDB): domain Bacteria; phylum Pseudomonadota; class Alphaproteobacteria; order Sphingomonadales; family Sphingomonadaceae; genus Sphingomonas. The sequence goes on from CBDCJJ010000008.1 coordinate 62,627, forward strand.
TCAATGGCCCCGACGAACGCTTCTTCGTGCGCGGCTTCATTCAGAACATCGGCAATAACAACGCGATCACCGGCCAGTATGTCGCTGACGCATCGTCTGGACTGTTTACCAATGTTTTTACTTTGGAACCACGCCGATATGGTATCGCGGCCGGCTTCAAGTTCTGACGAGGGTCAGCAGCGACGAGCCGCGCAACCAAGCACGGCCATTATGGGTTGCTCGTCTGGAAAGGAAGACGACGAAATGGCTGATTACAAGAAGGGTGACGAGGTCGAGTGGAAGTCGCATGGCGGCACCGCGCATGGCAAGGTCGAGAAAAAGCTGACCAGCGAGACGAAGGTCAAGGGGCATACGGCGAAGGCATCCAAGGACGACCCGCAATATCTCGTGGAGAGTGACAATGGCGGGGAAGCAGCGCACAAGCCTAGCGCGCTCAAAAAGGCGTAGGTCAGTCGAGCGCTGACACAATTCAAATAGGAAGGACGATGATGGCAACAGCAAAACAGGAAGCCGGCGCGGAGCAGGCAGCAAAGAAGCAGACCAAAGCCGGAACCGGCATTCACGCGCCTGTGCAGCCCTCACCCGAGCTTGGCGCCGTCGTCGGCAATGACAAGCTTCCACGCAGTGAAGTGGTCAGCAAGGTCTGGGCCTACATCAAGAAGCATGACCTGCAGAATCCGGAGAACAAGCGCGAGATCATGGCCGATGAAAAGTTGAAGAAGGTCTTTGGCCGTGACAGGGTGACGATGTTCGAGATGAACAAGTATATCTCGCAGCACGTCAAAGCCGCCTGAGCCACACCATCCCGCGCCGCCCGCGAACGGTGGCGCGGGATGGTGTCCCCGACTGGATTCGAACCAGTGGCCCCCAGATTAGGAATCTGATGCTCTATCCTGCTGAGCTACGGGGACACGCCAAACTGGATTAGGTTACCGCCGTCGACGGGTCAATCGGCCGCTCAGGTCTTGACCAGCGTAACCTGTGCGACGTCGATACCGCCACCGCGAAATCCTCCTTCACAGTACATCAAGTAATAGCGCCACAGTCGGACGAACCTGGCGTCGAACCGCGCTGGCAATCGTCCTTGCGCCACCGCCTCATCGAACCGCCGACGCCACCGCAACAATGTCTCCGCGTAATCCTGACCAAATGTCTGCTCATCGCGCCATGCGAAGCCCCGTTGCTCGGCCAGACGACGAAAGCGGTCGCGGGAAATGAGCATTCCGCCGGGGAAGACATGTCGCTGGACGAAGTCGACGCTTCGAGCATAGGCTGGGAAGATATCGTCGGCGATGCTGATGTACTGGATCGCGGCCCGGCCGCCGGGTTTCAGCACGCGCGCAATCGTATCGAGGTAGGTTGGCCACCAGCGCTCGCCGACCGCTTCGACCATCTCAATGCTGGCGACCGCTTCGTAGGTGCCAGTAACGTCGCGGTAATCGGTCAGCGCCACGTTAACGCCGGAACACCCCGCCGCTTCGATCGCCGTTTTCTGACCGCGTGACAGGGTCAGCCCGTTGACGCTCCGGCCGGCGGCGGCAGCCATCTTGGCGAACGAGCCCCAACCGCAACCGATCTCCAGAATATGATCGCCGGCGGTCGTTGCCGTCCGCTCCAATATGGCGGCAAGCTTGCGATCCTGTGCAACAGCCAATGTCTCATTGCGGGACGTGAACATCGCCGCCGAATAGGTCATGCCGTCATCAAGCCACAGTTTGTAGAAATCATTCCCCAGATCATAATGCTCGGCGATGTTGCGGCGCGCACCTTGGCGGTTGTTGGGGCGCAGGTAATGCCCCAATCTGGCGGATAGCCTTGCGAGACCGCCCGACCGTGCGGACTGGCCCAGCGACACGCGGTTACGCATGAACAGATCGAACAGCGGGACGGGATTGGGGCTTGACCAATCGCCGGCTTCCCAGCCTTCATACCAGCCGATCGACCCGGCCATCGCAAGGCGAACCAGAGCGCGCCAGCGGTGAACGACGACGGTTGGCCGTGGGCCGGGTGCATGGCCGCCGATCAGGCGCCGCGTACCGTCGGGCAGGCTGGCCTCGATCGCGCCTTCCAGCAATCCTGCATCGATACGGTCGAGCAGCCGGTGAAAGATCGGCGCGACACCGCGTGCGACTTTACCCGGTTTCCGCAGCCTGCCGATCGTCATCGCATCCATGACCGCGTTCATGCCCAAGCGACTGCCGGTAGGAAAGCCCTATCGCATCGCCTTTTGCGCAGCCAGGGCGCGCTCCCGGCCTTCGCGGTGGCCGATCATCTTTGGCGGATATGCCTTTGGTCGCGCATCATGCTCGTCGGGATCGTGGATTACCTCATCCGAAAGCTCACGCAATTCGGGCACCCATTCGCGAATATAGTCGGCGGCATCGAACTTTTCCGACTGGCTAAGCGGCGCCATGATGCGGCCGAACATGTTGGCATCGACGCCGGTGCCGGCGACCCACTGCCAGTTAACGCTGTTGTTGCCGAAGTCAGCGCAGAGCAGACAGTCCCAGAACCACCGCTCGCCTTCGCGCCAATCGACCAGCAGATGCTTGGTGAGGAAGCTTGCGGTGATCATTCGGACGCGGTTGTGCATCCAGCCATTCGTCCACAATTCGCGCATGCCGGCATCGACAATCGGATAGCCGGTGCGGCCCTTCTGCCAAGCTTGCAGGTCCAGCTCGGCCTCGGGTCCGTTCCGCCACGGAAGCGCATCAAACTTCGGGCGACCGTTGGCGTCAGCATAGTCGGGCATCGCCATGACGACGCCCGAGGTGAAGTCGCGCCAGGCCAGTTCCTTGTGGAAGGTGTCGGCCCCCTGCCCCTTTGCGGCCAGCATATGCCATACCTGCCGCGGGCTGACCTCGCCGAAATGCAGGTGCGGCGACAGGCGCGACGTGCCCTCTATCGCCGGCAGATTGCGGTCATGGTCGTACGTGTCGATCGCATCGGCAAAGGCCTCCAGCCGGTCCCGCGCGCCGTCCTCACCAGGCTGCCAGTCGGCAAAGCCCTTCGACCAGTCGGGCTTGGTCGGGAGAAGATGCCAGCCATCGAGCGGGTCGCTCCTAGGCCAATCGTCCGGCGCGGGAATGGATTCCGGAGCGCTGAACGGTCGGTCCGGTGACAGGTGCTTGGAGAGCGCCTTGTAGAACGCGGAATAGACGCGGAACTGCGTGCCCGAGCCGGTTGTGACATCCTCGATCCGGGCAAGCTGGTTTCCGTCATGCAGGGTGAGCGCATCTCCGAGCGCCGCCTCCGCATCCCGCCACCATGGTTCATAGTGGCGGATTGCATGAATGCCGGTCGCACCGGTTTCATCGAGCAGGGTCTGCAACACGTCGACCGCCCTGCCCGACCGCAGGATCAGCCGCGATCCCTTCGCCTCCAGCGCATTGCCAAGCACGGCGAGGCTGTGATGCAGCCACCATCGCTGCGCCCCGCCGATACGCCAATCGCCCGGCGTCTCGTCGTCGAGGATGTAGACAGGCACGACCGGCCCCTCTTCGACCGCTGCGAGCAGCGCAGGCTGATCGGTGAGACGCAGGTCTTGCCGCAGCCAGAGGAGGACCGAGGCCGTCACCTCAAATGACGTGCGGCTGTTTTTCGACCATCCAGGTCTGGCCCTGGCTCAGCAGTTTTTGCAAGTCCGGCTTCTTGCCTTTCGCCGCGGCCGTGTTTTGTTCAACGACCGCGCTCTCGAACGTTGGGGCCGGATCGTCGAGAATGACGCCGAGCGCCATCGGGTGACTGCCAAACGGCATTTCGACCAGCAGATGCGCGACCATCCGGTTGGTCTGATCATGAACCAGCACGCCCGCCGCTTGCCAGTCGCCGTCCGTCACATCCACGACGTTCAGCGTCAGTCGCTCCGTGTCGAGCACAAGTCCTTTCGTGCCGCCGGCGAACAGCATCGGTTGGTCATTTTCCAGCCAAAGCTGCGACAGGGCAGCGTTCTTTTTTTCGGTGAAGGGCGCAAAGACGTCGTCGTTATAGACGATGCAGTTCTGAAAGATTTCGATGAAGCCGGTACCCTGATGCGCGTGCGCGGCTTTCAGCACGTCGACCAGCTTTTTATGCACATCGATCCCCCTAGCGATGAAGCGCGCGCCGCTGCCGAGTGCGAAGGCGCAAGGATTGGCGGGGCGATCGACCGAGCCGAGCGGGGTCGACGGCGTGCGCGTGCCGACGCGACTGGTTGGCGAATATTGCCCCTTGGTCAGGCCGTAAATCTCGTTGTTGAACAGCAGCACCTGGCAGTTCAGGTTGCGGCGGATCAGGTGCATGGTGTGATTGCCGCCGATGGACAGTGCGTCACCGTCACCGGTGATAATCCAGACATCAAGATCCGGGTTTGCGAGCTTTACGCCCGTCGCCACCGCCGGCGCGCGGCCGTGAATCGTGTGGAAGCCATAGGTTTCCATGTAATAGGGAAAGCGCGATGAACAGCCGATACCGCTGATGAAGACGGTGTTTTCCGGCGTCCCGCCGATTTCAGGCATCGTGCGCTGCACCGCCTTCAGGATGGCATAGTCGCCGCAGCCCGGGCACCAGCGCACCTCCTGGTCGGTTTCCCAGTCCTTCGGCTTGGTCGTGACGGGTGTCATGTCGTTCATGAAAGGGCGCTTTCGATGGCGGCTTCGATCTCGGCGATCTTGAAGGGCTGACCACTGACCTTGTTGAGCGGACGTGCGTCGACGAGGAACTGGTCGCGCAGCACTGTTTTCAGTTGGCCAGTGTTCATTTCAGGCACAATGATCTGCTCGTATCCCTTGAGCAGCGAATCCAGATTGGCGGGCATCGGCCAGATGTGGCGGACATGGACATGCGCGACGTCCAGCCCGCGCTTACGGGCGCGGCGGACGGCCTGGGTGATTGGACCGTAGGTGGAACCCCAGCCTACGATGACGAGCTTGCCGGATGTCTCACCCTGTTCGACCTGCTGATCGGGGACGGTCACGCCCAGCACCTTGTCGCGGCGAACGTCGGTCATCTCCTGATGGTTTTCCGGCGAGTAATCGATGTTGCCGGTCCCCTGCTGTTTCTCGATCCCGCCGATCCGGTGGAGCAGGCCGGGCGTGCCGGGCTTGACCCAAGGGCGCGCGAGTTTTTCGTCGCGGGCATAGGGCTCGAAGCCGCCTTCCGGCACTTGCGTCAGATGCTTGACCGGAAAAGCCGCATAGTCGGCAACGTCCGGCACCTTCCACGGCTCGGCGGCATTGGCAATATAGCCATCGGTGAGGAGCATGACGGGGGTCATATAGCGTACCGCGATCCGCACTGCCTCGATCGCCACCTCGAAACAGTCGGCGGCCGAGCGCGCGGCAAGGACGGGCATCGGCGCATCGCCGTTGCGGCCATATACCGCCTGATAGAGATCGGACTGCTCGGTCTTGGTCGGCAACCCGGTCGAGGGGCCGCCACGCTGAGAATTGACGATGACGAGTGGTAATTCCGTCATGATCGCCAGCCCCATCGCCTCTCCCTTCAGCGCAATGCCGGGGCCGGACGAGGACGTGACGCCCAATTGTCCGGCATAGGACGCACCGATGGCCGACGCGATGGCCGCGATCTCATCCTCAGCCTGAAAGGTGGTGACGCCGAACTCCTTCAGACGTGCCAGATGATGCAGGATGGCCGATGCAGGCGTGATCGGATAGCCGCCGAAGAACATCGGCAAGCCGGCGAGTTGTGCTCCCGCAACCAGCCCCAGGCTGATCGACTCCGCGCCCGTGACCGTGCGCCACAATCCTTCCTCGGCGGGCGCGGCGGGGACGTGGTGTTGCTTCATCGGCCCGGCGAGTTCAGCTGTCTCACCATAGGCATGGCCCGCGTTCAGCGCGGCGATGTTTGCCTCGGCCAGTACCGGCATCTTGGCGAACTTCGCCTTCAGCCAGTCAATGATCGGTTGCCGGTCGCGATCGAACATCCAGAGCGACAGGCCCAGCGTCCACATATTCTTGCAGCGCAGTGCCTCCTTGTTGCCAAGGCCGAACGGCTTAACCGCGTCGAGCGTCAGTTTGGAAATATTGAACGCCAGCAATTGCCACTTCGCCAAGCTGCCGTCGATCAGCGGATTGGCTTCGTATTTGGCCTTGGCGAGATTGCGATCGCCGAACTCGCCCTCGTCGGCGATGATAAGGCCGCCGGGTTTCAGCGCGTTGACGTTCACTTTCAGCCCGGCCGGATTCATCGCCACCAGCACATCGGGCGCGTCACCGGCAGTCTCGATCGCGGTGGAGCCGAAATTGATCTGGAAAGCGGAAACTCCGAACAACGTGCCCTGAGGCGCGCGGATTTCGGCGGGAAAGTCGGGAAATGTCGCCAGGTCGTTCCCCGCGAGCGCCGTCGACAAGGTGAACTGACCGCCGGTCAGCTGCATTCCGTCGCCGGAATCGCCTGCGAAGCGCACAACGATGGACTCGGCTGCGGGATGCGCTTCTGCCTCTTCGGCTGTGACGTCGTGGACGGCGGTTGCCATGGTCGTTCCTACACTATTTCCAGAGATTCTCTCTATGCCCGCGCCGCGCGCTGGCCAACCATAGTTTCGGCAGGTGATGTGATAGCCTGTCTTGCGCACGCCCGCCCGAGCGCAAGTATCGACGCCACGTGCCGGCGTGCGATCTGCAGCGCGTCGTCACCATAGCCGCCACCGACCGTGCTTGCCAACGGGATGCCCCGGCTTGTCGCAAGATCGGCGATCAGCTTTTCCCGGCGAAGCAGTCCGTCCAGCGTCAGTGACAAGCGGCCAAGCCTGTCGCCGGCAAAGGGGTCAACGCCTGCCTGATACAAGATGAGGTGCGGTCGTTGATCAGCGATTAGCGGCGTCAGTGTCGCCTCCAGCGTCCGCAGATAATCGTCATCCCCAAGCCCATCGGGAAGCGGGACGTCCAACGTCGAGCGTGCCTTGCGGACCGGAAAGTTTTTCTCGGCGTGGATCGAATAAGTGGCGATGTCCGGATGCCCGGCCAATAGTGACGCCGTGCCGTCACCTTGGTGGACATCGCAGTCAACGATCAGCAGGCGCTGGACAATGCCTTCGTCGATGAGGCGCACGGCAGCAATGGCGAGATCGTTAAACACGCAAAAGCCCGCACCGGTCGATGCCAGCGCATGATGACTGCCGCCGGCCGTGTTGGCAGCGAAGCCATGCTCCAGCGCAAGCCGTGCCGCCAGCCAGGTTCCGTCCGGCACGATCTCCGCACGAGCGGCAACCTCGGGCGTGACGGGAAAACCGATGCGCCGCGTTTTTTCGGCCGGCACGAATGCGCCCAGCACTTCGGCAACGTATTCCGGGTCATGAACCGCCTCCAGCGCCCCGCGCGGGCAGGGTTGCGGCTCATGCCAGGTAATCGCGTCTCCTTGCGCGCGCAGCAGGTCGCGTATCAGGCCGTTCTTGTTCCACTGATAGGTCGATCGCGCCGGCGCGGGTGCGACATAGGCAGGATGATGGACGACGTGGATCACGCGGCTTAGTTAGGGGTCGAATAGCCCGATCCCAAGCCAAAAGCAGGAGAGAATGCGCCGATGAATGACATATACGTCCGTCCCGATGTCCAGGCATTCCTGGCCTATCTCAATAGTCTGCCCGGCCCCAAGATGCATGAGATGGACGCATCGGCAGCGCGGGCGATGTATCTGGCGAGCAAAGACATCACCGATCTGCCGATCGGCGAGCTGGCGGTTATCCGCGACCTGATGATCCCGGGACCAGCGAGCGATATTCCGGCGCGGCTGTTCGATGCGAAGGAACAGCGGCTGCCGGGGCCGGCGGTCATGTTCTTTCACGGCGGCGGGTTCGTGATCGGCGATCTCGACACGCATGCAGGCTTTTGTGCCGAGATGGCGCGTGTCCTCGACCTGCCGGTCATCGCGGTCGATTACCGGCTGGCACCCGAGCATCGCTGGCCTGCCGCGCCGGATGACTGCGAGGCGGCATCGCGGTGGATTGCGAACAGCCTCGAGGCGCTGGGACGGAGCGTGACGTCGCTGATCCTGTGTGGCGACAGCGCTGGTGGATCGCTGACGATTGTGACCGCAATGGCGCTGCGTGACGAGCCGGCAGCGGTGCCGGTGATCGTGCAGGCCCCCATCTATCCGGCAACCGACGGCAAGACCGACTATGCGTCGCATACTGAGTTCGGCGACGGGTTCCTGCTGACTACCGCGTCGCGAGACTGGTTCGCGGACGCCTATGCCGCCGATCTGTCCCATGCGCGCGGATCGCCGATGCAGTCGGATCTGTCGCGCCTGCCGCCCGCGGTCATCATCACCGCCGGTCTGGACCCCATTCGCGACGAGGGACGCGCCTATGCGGCGGCGCTCATTGAGCACGGCATCCCGGTCGTCTACCGCGAGGCGATCGGCAACATCCACGGCTTCGTCACGCTGAGAAAGGCGGTGCCGTCGTCCACGGGCGATGTCGCCGGTTACTTCGCCGCACTGAAGCTCGTCATCGCCGAAGCTGAGGCGAACCGCGTGATGGCACAGGCGGCGTCATGAGCGACTTGCCTTATCGACCCTGCGCCGGCGTGATGCTGATCAATCGCGCGAACAAGGTCTTTGTCGGACAGCGGATCGATACCACGCTGGAAGCTTGGCAGATGCCGCAGGGCGGGATCGACGACGGTGAGGACGCCGAGCAGGCGGCGCTTCGCGAACTGGGCGAGGAAACCGGGGTTACACCAAACCTGGTTGTACGGGTGGCGGAAGCGCCGGACTGGCTGACGTACGACCTGCCCGACGAGATGATCGGGAAATTATGGGGTGGGCGGTATCGAGGGCAGCGGCAACGCTGGTTCCTCTACCGTTTCGTGGGGCAGGATACGGACGTGGCGATTGGGACCGTCCATCCCGAGTTTCGCAATTGGCGCTGGATCGACCCCGATGATCTTCCGGATGTCATCGTTCCGTTCAAACGGGCGCTTTACGAACAGGTTCTGTCCACCTTCCGGCCTTATCTGGGGGCAGAGGCCGGCGGATAGAAGGTTCCAATTCATGCTCGGCTTGGCTAGCGAACCAGAAATGCGCCGTTCCCGGTTCCCGCGCCTTGCTCTGATGCTGTTGATCGGCCCGATGCTGATGGGCAATCTGGACCCGACACCGATTCCGGCGCCTGTCCGGGCGATGATGGACGCGGCATTTGCGAATGATGACGAAGCCGCGGTGTCGACGATCGTCAGATACGCCAAGGCCACGAACCCCGAAGCGGCAGGAGCCATCACCGCCATGGCCGACGCATGGCGCGCCGACCGGCAGGCGCACAAACTTGCCGTGATCGAGCGCGCCGGGCTGTTTGATCTGTGGAGCGGCAAGGCCGAGCTGGGCGGATATTTCTCGACCGGAAACACGCAGACCAAGGGGCTGACCGGTGTTCTCGACTTGACGCGCGAGGGTCTGCAGTGGCGGCACAAATTTCATGCGCAGGCCGATTTCCAGTCCAGTCGCGGTGTCACATCGCGCGAACATTATCTCGCCTCCTATGAACCCAACTACAAGTTCGATGATGATCGCTACATTTATGGCGCGGCACAGTATGAAAGCGACAAATTCCTCGGTTATACGGACCGATTGTCGTTCTCCGTTGGTGCGGGATACAATGTCGTCAAGAACGACCGGGTGACACTCGATCTGGAATTGGGGCCCGCGTTCCGGAACACCTATTTTACGAACGGTCTGACGCAGGCCAGTCTGGCGTCGCGTGGATCACTGGCCTTCAATTGGCGGGTGACCCCGGCGATCTCACTGAAACAGGATGCGTCTGCCTATCTCCAGCGTTTCAACTCAACCGTCAGCGGGACGACCGCGCTCAATGCCAAGCTGATCGGTCCGCTTTCGGCGCAACTATCCTATCAGGTTCAGTATGAAAGCGAGCCGCCCGCGGGACGGCTGGACGTCGACACGACCGGGCGGGCGGCACTGGTATACAGCTTTTGATGCCGGTAAGCCCGCCGTGATGGAAGATTGGCACAATCCTGATGGTGACGCGATGCTGCGGGAAGTACAGGCATGGGCGCGTATTAACAGCGGGACGCGCAACCTTGCCGGGTTGAAGACGATGGCCGGCGTGCTGAGCGATGCGTTTTCCGCCCTGCCCGGCGAACTACGCCTGGTTGATCCTGATCCGGTCGACACGGTCGGCATCGATGGCGTCGTTCGCCCGCTTGAGCATGGACAGCACCTTCACCTGTGCGTGCGCCCGCACGCCTCTGCCCAGATGCTGTTCACTGGTCACATGGATACCGTTTACGGCATCGATCATCCCTTTCAGCAACAGCGCTTCCTGGAGGACGGGACGCTGAACGGTCCCGGTGTTACCGACATGAAGGGCGGGTTGTCCGTGATGCTGGCTGCGCTGAAGGGCGTCGAGGCAAGCGGCAAAGCCGACAATCTGGGCTATGAGATCGTCATCAACGCGGATGAGGAAACCGGCTCACTCTCATCCGCGACGCTGCTGACCGAAGCAGCCCGCGGCAAGATGGCGGCGTTTACCTATGAGCCGGCGCTGCCTGATGGGACGCTGGTCGGCGAACGTGGTGGAACGGGCAATTTCTCGATCCTGGTCCGTGGTCGCAGCGCGCATGCAGGACGCAATCCCGAAGACGGCCGCAATGCCATCGTCGGCGCTGCGGACATTGCAACACGGCTTGCCGCGGTTGGGCGGCCAGGCCTGTCGGTCAATCCCGCGCGCATTGACGGCGGCGGTCCCAACAACGTCGTCCCCGATCTCGCCATTCTGCGCGTCAACCTTCGTCCGCGCACGCAGACAGACATCGCCGCCGCACACGCGGCGATCGATGACAGCGTGGATGCCGTGAAGCGGGACCATGATGTCTTTGTCGAGGTGCATGGCGGCTTTAATCGTCCGCCCAAACCGCTCGACAGTCAGGCGGAGCGGTTGTTTGCGCTGGTCGAGACGGTTGGCCGGGAGCAGGGACTCGGTATCGCTCGGCGTGCGACGGGTGGCGTATGCGATGGCAACAACATCGCCGCAATGGGTGTCCCGGTCATTGACACGATGGGGGTTCGAGGCGGCGCTATCCATTCGGCGGACGAGTTCCTGATCGTGGAAAGCCTGACCGAGCGTGCGCAATTATCCGCAGCGGCAATCCTGCGGATCGCGGCGGGGCATTGGTAAGGAGCGATGGTGAGCTTTCGTATTCGCGCCGCGACCGACGATGACCTGGCGCCCCTTTACGAGATGGCGAAGCTGACCGGGGGAGGCTTCACCAACCTGCCACCCGACCGGGGCGCGCTCCGGGAGAAGCTTGCCCGCAGCCATGCCGCCTTTGCACGCGAGGACGACAGTCTTGCCGATGAGCGGTTCATCCTCATGCTGGAGAATGTGGCGACCGGTGAGGTGCGCGGGACGTGCCAGTTATTCACCCAAGTCGGGCAGCAGCTTCCCTTCTACAGTTACCGCATCGGTACGCTGACCCAATATAGTCGCGAACTGAACCGGACATTTCGCGCCGACATGCTGTCGCTGGCGACCGATCTGGAAGGATCGAGCGAGGTCGGTGGCCTTTTCCTGCATCCCGGCGAACGCGCAGGCGGCCTTGGGCTGTTACTCGCGCGCAGCCGCTATTTGTTCATCCGCACCCACCGTGCGCGCTTCGCCGACCGCATCCTGGCCGAGCTTCGCGGTATCATCGACGAGGCCGGAGGCTCGCCTTTCTGGGACGGACTGGCGGGGCGATTCTTCGGGATGGGCTTCCAGGACGCCGATGAGTTCAACGCGGTCAATGGTCACCAGTTCATCGCCGACCTGATGCCCAAGCACCCGATCTATACCGCGATGCTGCCGGAGACGGCGCGGGCGGTGATCGGGCTGCCTCATCCCTCCGGTCGAGCCGCGATGCGGATGCTTGAGAATGAGGGCTTCGCGTTCGAGAACTATGTCGATATTTTCGATGGTGGCCCGACAATGACCGCGCGCACGGACCGCGTCAGTACGATCGAAACAGGACGGGAGGCATCTGTTACTGCGATCGACGACGAGGATGGCGAGGAGTCGCTCGTCGCAACGGGACTAATGGGCGCATTCCGCTGCGCCTATGGCTCGGTACAAGGGCACGAGGACGGCGTTGCCATCTCTGGCGCGTGTGCACGCGATCTCGACCTCTCGGTCGGCGATGTTGTTTCGTATGTACCCCGGCTGACATGATCGAGATCAATTTTGACGGGCTGATCGGCTCCAGTCACAATTATGCGGGGCTAAGTCCCGGCAATCTGGCGGCGACCAAGAACGCCGGCACTGTCTCTCATCCGCGTTCCGCCGCGCTGCAAGGAATTGCAAAGATGCGGGCGAACCTGGATCTCGGCATGGTTCAGGGCATATTGCTGCCACACACGCGCCCAAACCCTGACTGGCTGGCGTCGCTTTCCATCGACTATGAGACAGCGCCAGCCCATCTGAAGGCGCAGGCGCTGTCCGCGTCGGCGATGTGGGCGGCGAATGCCGCCACTGTGTCGCCCGGCGCCGATACGCGCGACGGGCGCTGCCATCTGACAGTGGCGAATCTGCTGACCATGCCGCACCGCAGTCACGAGTGGCGCGGCACGCTGGCGCAACTCCAGATCGCTTTTGCCGCGGAGGCGTTTGCTGTTCATGGCCCGGTGCCGGCACCTTTTGGCGATGAGGGCGCCGCGAACCACATGCGCCTTTTTTCGAGTCCCGGCGAACCGGGTGTCGAAGTCTTCGTGTATGGTGATCGTGGCGGCCCCTTCCCTGCCCGACAAAGTCTGGAGGCAAGCGAAGCCATCGCCCGGCGGCATGGACTGGACCCGGCGCGGACGATCTTCGTCGAACAGTCGGCAGAAGCAATTGCTGCGGGGGCGTTCCACAACGACGTCGTCGCCGTCGCCGACCGGCATATCCTGTTCGCGCACGAACAGGCTTTCGCTGATCCCGCAGCTTTCTACGCCGCGTTGCGCTCCGCGTTGCCGACGGTCGAGATCGTTGAGGTGCCGGCGGACCGGATCAGCCTGGCCGACGCGATCGAATCCTATCTGTTCAATGCACAACTCGTCACTCCGCCGGACGGCGTGCCGACGCTGATCCTGCCCGGTGAAGCACGGAAGATCACTGGGGTCTGGAACTGGTTACGGGACCATGTCGCCGGCAATGGTCCGATCCGGCGGCTGCAGTTCGTTAACGTGAGGGAGTCGATGGCGAATGGCGGCGGGCCAGCTTGCCTGCGCCTGCGCGTGGTCTGCGACCCCGCAACGGTCGATCCGCGCTTTCTGGTCGACCACGCCAGGCTCGACCGCATTGCCGGGATTGTTGAACGATACTGGCCGGCAGCGATCGCCTCGGGCTCGATCGGTGATCCCGCGCTGATCGCGAAGATCGAGTCTGCACGGGTCAGGTTGATGGAAGCACTGGATCTGGTCATGTTAACGGGTGACTAACCAGCTTCGATAATTCGTCGTTAACGCAGTTGAGCCACCGGTACTCCTCGCGCTACCCAAGTGCCATGCTGCATCGTATCGGCCGCCTGTTCACCATCAAGACCAAGTTCGAGGCGTTCCTGATCATCTACGGCCTAGGTACCGGCGCCGTTGAGCGGGGGGTTCATTATCTGCAGCAATATCCGGGCTATAGCGGCTGGGTCCTGTTTGCTGCCTGCCCGATGGCGGTCTTCATGGCTGGCGGACGTCTGCTTGATTCGATCGAGCATGCGCGCACGGACTGATCCCGTCTTTTCGGTGGGACAGGTTTATTTCGTCGCCATTGACGCGTGACCGTTCCTATCTGTCGATCATGTTGACGCATCTTGAGCGGCTGGAAGCCGAGAGCATCTATATCATGCGCGAAGTCGCGGCAGAGGCCGTGCGCCCGGTGATGCTTTATTCGGTCGGCAAGGACTCGGCCGTGATGCTGCATCTGGCAAAAAAGGCGTTCTTTCCGGGGCGTCCGCCCTTCCCGCTGCTGCATGTCGATACGACGTGGAAGTTTCAGGACATGTACCGCCTGCGCGACCGGTCCGCCGCAGAAGCGGGCATGGAATTGATCGTTCATCAAAATCTGGATGGACTGGCGCAAGGCATCAACCCGTTCGACCATGGGTCGCGCCATACCGACATTTGGAAGACGCAAGGGCTGAAACAGGCGTTGGACCTTCACCGCTTCGATGCCGCCTTTGGCGGGGCACGGCGCGACGAGGAGAAAAGTCGTGCGAAGGAACGGGTCTTCTCGTTCCGCTCCGCCTCTCATGCCTGGGATCCAAAGGCGCAGCGCCCGGAACTCTGGCAACTTTACAACACGCGAATCAATCGCGGCGAAAGCATTCGTGTGTTTCCTCTGTCCAACTGGACCGAACTCGACGTCTGGCAATATATCATGGCCGAGCAAATCGAGATCGTTCCGTTATATTTTGCAGCACCCCGGCCAACGGTCAAGCGCGACGGCATGATCATCATGGTCGACGATAATCGTTTTCGCCTGAATGAGGGGGAAGTTCCCATTGAACGTTCGATCCGCTTCCGCACTCTGGGCTGCTATCCGCTGAGCGGCGCCGTGGAAAGCACGGCGGACACGCTGCCATCGGTAATCCAGGAGATGCTGCTGACGACGACCAGTGAGCGGCAGGGGCGTGCGATCGACCATGATCAGGCGGCGAGTATGGAGAAAAAGAAGCGGGAGGGGTATTTCTGATGCCCTCTTATGCGCCAGAAACGCTGATCGTCGAAGACATTGACGCCTATCTTGATCAGCAGGCGCGTAAATCGATGCTGCGCTTCATCACCTGCGGGTCGGTGGATGACGGCAAATCGACGCTAATCGGGCGGCTGCTATATGATTCGAGAACGATCTTCGCCGATCAGCTTGCAACATTGGAGGAGGATTCACGGCGCATCGGTACGCAAGGCGGCGCGATCGACTTTGCGCTGCTGGTCGACGGGCTGTCCGCCGAGCGCGAACAGGGCATCACCATTGATGTGGCCTATCGCTTCTTCTCAACGCCGAGACGAAAGTTCATCGTCGCGGATACGCCCGGGCACGAACAATATACGCGCAACATGGTCACGGGGGCGTCGACCGCCGATCTCGCAGTGATCCTGATCGATGCGCGTCGCGGCGTTCTCTCCCAGACACGGCGCCACAGCTATCTGGTCCAGTTGATGGGCATCCGGCATGTCGTTCTGGCCGTGAACAAGATGGACCTCGTACAATATGACCAGGCGGTTTTCAACAAGATTGTGGCTGACTATCAATGTTTTGCGAAGGACATTGGAATTGAGCATATAACTTCCATACCGGTCTCCGGGCTGACCGGTGCCAATGTCACGACGCGTTCGCCTGATATGCCGTGGTATGACGGACCCGCGCTATTGGAATATCTGGAAACCGTCGAGATAGCGGATCACGCGCTTGATCAGTCGTTCAGGATGCCGGTCCAATGGGTCAACAGGCCGGACCTCGACTTTCGCGGCTTTGCCGGAATGATAACAAGCGGCTCTGTTCGCAAAGGTGACGCTGTCCGCATCATGCCGTCGGGCCGCACCACGCATATCGCACGGATGATCATCGGCGATACGGATCGGAACAATGGCGAGGCAGGCCAATCGGTCACGCTTGCCTTCACCGATGAAGTCGACTGCTCGCGGGGAGACGTTGTTGCGTCCACCGACAGCCTTCCGTCGGTAGGAGACGCCATTGAGGCGACGCTGGTCTGGATGGATCACGCTGATCTGATCCCAGGTCATGGCTATCTGATGAAACTGGCAACACAGACCGCCGGCGCCACCGTTCGCACGCCCCGCGCTGTGATCGACATCGACACCGGGATCCAGCATCCGGCATCAACTCTATCGCTCAATGACATTGGCGTGGCGGAACTGCAGTTGGATCACACGATCGTGTTTTCGACCTATGACGATAATCATATCCTGGGCAGTTTCGTTCTTGTCGACCGTGCGACGAACGCAACAGTCGCCGCCGGGATGATCCGGCGAGGCTTGACGCGGGCGAGTAACATCCAGTGGCAATCGACGACGATCACGCGCGAAACACACGCATCGCAAAAGGGTCAGAAGGCGAGATTGCTGTGGTTCACTGGCTTGTCAGGCTCGGGCAAGTCGACGATCGCCAACATGGTGGAGCGCCGGCTGCACGCGCTTGGCAAGCACAGTTTCCTGCTGGATGGAGACAATCTGCGGCATGGCCTGAACCGTGATCTGGGATTCGACCAGAGCGACCGGATCGAAAACATCCGGCGTGTCGGCGAAGTCGCGCGATTGATGACCGACGCCGGTTTAATCGTTTTGGCGGCGTTTATTTCTCCTTATTCGGCGGATCGAGCAATGGTTCGCGAGATGATGACGCCGGGAGAATTCGTCGAGATTTTCGTCGACACGCCGCTTGAAGAGGCGGAAAAGCGTGATGTGAAGGGGCTGTATGCGAAGGCGCGCGCCGGAATTATCGAGAACTTTACCGGTATATCGAGTCCGTATGAACCGCCGGTCGACCCCGAAATGAGGATCGATACGACCCGGGAGCGCGCGGAGGATGCGGCGAACCGGATCGTCGAATATGTCCTGGGCATATGGGCGCCGACATTGTGAACGAGGACGCGGTCCTGGCGCACGCGGTGGCGCATGAGGCAGGACAATTGCTGCTCGCCCTTCGCAATGGTGATCTGAGCGGGAAGGCGCTTGGTAAAAGGGGCGATCGGGAGGCGAACGCACTGATCCTGAAGCGTTTGCATGACGCGCGGCCCGATGATTGTGTGCTGTCAGAAGAGTCATCGGACGATCTGAGCCGCTGTTCCGCTTCGCGTGTATGGATCGTCGATCCGCTGGATGGCACACGCGAATATTCCGAAGGGCGCGACGACTGGGCGGTCCATATCGGATTGGCTGTCGACGGGGCGGCATCCGTCGGTGCAGTTGCCATTCCCCCGCAGGGTAAGGTGTTTGCGACGGACGACCAGCCAGTGCGTAGAAATCACGACGCGCCGCTCAGGATGGTGGTAAGCCGGTCACGGGCGCCCGATATCGCAACGCTTGTCGCAGAGCGGCTCGGCGCCGCCCTGATACCGATGGGGTCGGCAGGCGCGAAGGCAATGGCGGTGGTCGAGGGCCGGGCCGACATTTATCTGCATGACGGCGGGCAATATGAATGGGATAATTGCGCGCCGGCCGCCGTTGCCATTGCCGCCGGCCTCCATGCCTCTCGCATCGACGGGACGCCACTGACCTATAATCGCGCGAACCCGTTGTTACCGGACCTGCTGATCTGTCGCACGGCGCTGGCGTCAGAGGTGCTCGCGGCGATCCGGGATCTCAGTGCGCGTTGACCGACGCTTGTGCCTCGAAGGCCTGCTGACCCAGCAGAACCGCGCCTAGCGGCCCCGCACGATCCCCCAGCGCGGCAGGAACCACATAGGTGTCGGCCATCATCACATCCGAATGGGAGACATAGCCGCCAAGGCTTTGCGTCATTTCCGAGCGAAGCCGCGCAAACAGATGGCGCTGCCCAACCATGACGCCGCCCCCCATGACGATCCGTCGCGGAATACCCGTTAATACGAGCGTGTGCAGCAATTGGCCGAGCGCATGAACAACGCCGTCCCAGACTGCATCATCCTTATCCAGATCCTTACCGTCGCGACCGGACCGAGCGGCGATTGCGGGACCGGATGCTAATCCCTCCACACAGGCACCGTGAAAGGCGCAAATGCCGATCCAGTCATCGCCGGGCAGCCGGACGGGACGAATATGGCCCAGTTCGGCATGGGAAAGACCATCGACCGGCTGTCCGCCGGCAATCATGCCCGCCCCGACGCCGGTGCCGACCGTCACATATGCGATGTCGTCAAGGCCTTCGGCCGCGCCCCATTTCGCCTCCGCCAGCGCCGCACCGGTGACGTCGGTATGAAAGCCGGTGGGCTTGTTATACCGGGCGCGCAATCGCCCGGCAATGTCGGTATCCGCCCAGCCCGGCTTCGTCGTCGCGGTAATATGGCCGTAGTCAGCCGCGTGCGTGTCGATCGATACCGGGCCGAAACTGGCAATCCCCAGCGCCTCGACCCCGCTCCAGCCATCAATGACCGCCTCAATGCGTGCAAGTGTCTCCTCGGGTCGGGTGGTAGGTATGCGCTCCTCCGCCTCGATTGCATTGGGCCCGCGCGCCAGCATGCAGACACATTTGGTCCCGCCAAGTTCGATGCCTGCTGTCAGCGGCGCCTCGCTCATTCGACGGTCACGCTCTTGGCCAGGTTGCGCGGCTGATCGACATCAGTGCCCTTTACGACCGCGACGTGATAGGCGAGCAACTGCACCGGCACCGCATAAACGATCGGCGCGATGAGTGGATGAACCTTGGGCATCGTGATCGTCGCCATGCATCCCTCTCCTGCTGTCTCAATCCCGTCATAGTCGGAAATCAGAACGACCTTTCCACCGCGCGCGCGCACTTCCTGCATGTTGGAGATGGTCTTGTCGAACAATGGCCCCGATGGCGCGATAACGATGACAGGGACGGTTTCGTCAATCAGTGCAATCGGGCCATGCTTCATTTCACCTGCCGCATAACCTTCGGCGTGTATGTAGCTAATTTCCTTGAGCTTAAGCGCTCCTTCGAGCGCCAACGGATAATCCGTTCCACGCCCGAGATACAGCACGTCGCGAGCGCCGGCGATCGTGCCAGCCATCGCCTCGATCGCGTCGTCATAGGCGAGCGCGCCGTTGATCGCGGCCGGTGCCTCCGAAAGATGTCGAACGATGTCGCGCTCTGCACCCTCGCTCATCAGGCCCTTAGCGACCGCAAGATTGGCGGCGAGTGCGGCGAGTACCGCCAACTGGCAGGTAAAGGCCTTGGTCGATGCGACGCCGATCTCCGGTCCGGCGTGCGTCGGCAGCAATAAATCTGCCTCGCGCGCCATCGTGCTGGTGGGCACGTTGACCACGACGGCGATCCGTTGTTTCTCGGCCCGTGCATGACGAAGCGCGGCAAGCGTGTCGGCGGTTTCGCCGGATTGCGAGATGAACAGCGCCAGTCCGCCGGGTTCCATGACCGGCGCGCGGTAGCGGAATTCTGATGCAACATCCAGATCGACAGGCACGCGCGCGAACTGCTCAAACCAATATTTCGCGACCATCCCCGCATAGAAACTGGTTCCGCAGGCGACGATTGTCACCCGGCGGATGGTGGACAGGTCGAACTCGGGGATCGGCAACGATACTTGCCCCTCCATACGTCGCAAATAGGATCGCAGGGTCTGAGCAACGACGATCGGTTGCTCGTAAATCTCTTTGAGCATGTAATGACGGTGATTGCCCTTGGAGATCAGGTCGCCAGACACACCAGAGACGATGACGGCGCGCTCGACCGGCTGGTTGGCTTGGTCATAGACCTGCGTCCCGTTACGCGTGAGGACGACCCAGTCGCCCTCGTCCAGATATGCAATGCGCTGGGTAAGCGGTGCGAGCGCCAGCGCGTCAGATCCCAGGTACGTTTCACCATCGCCATATCCCAGCACCAGCGGCGATCCCAGCCGCGCGCCGATCAATAGGTCCGAGTGCCGCCGGAACAAGATGGCCAGCGCGAATGCACCGTGAAGACGAGGTAGCACCGTGCGAACCGCTTCGACCGGATCGACGCCCGCCTCCACCTGCTCGCTGACCAGATGGGCGACGACCTCGGTGTCGGTCTCGCTGGTGAAGACGCGACCCCGGGCGACAAGCTCATTGCGCAGCGGACGAAAGTTCTCGATGATGCCGTTGTGAACGACCGCTACCTCCTCGGTCGCATGCGGATGAGCGTTGTTCGTGGTGGGACCGCCATGCGTCGCCCACCTGGTATGCGCGATGCCCACGTCACCGGGAAGCGGGTCGGCAGCGAGCTCATTCGACAGGTTGACGAGCTTGCCAGACGCCCGCCGCCGCTGAATCGTGCCGTCGGCAACCGTCGCTACCCCGGCGGAATCATAGCCGCGATATTCCAGCCGCCTGAGCCCGTCCAACAGGCGATCGGCTACACATGTATCACCGAGAATTCCGACAATTCCACACATGATAATTCTCTTAAAGCGAAGCGAACATGGATCTGCCTAACAAGCGTAGCGCCGATTTTCGATTACAGCTGTTTCTTCATCAGCGTCATCCGCTCGCGAAAGCGCTTGGCCCAACCTTGCTTTGCCACTTGCGGCGGGCGCACTAGCGCCAGTGCATCTGTATCTACGTCGTTTGTCACGACCGATCCTGCGCCGACGATTGCACCAGCGCCTATCACGACCGGTGCTACAAGCGCCGAGTTTGAGCCGATAAAGGCGCCCGCGCCGATCTTCGTACGGTACTTGAAGAAGCCGTCGTAATTGCAGGTGATCGTTCCCGCACCGATGTTCGCCCCGTCACCTATTTCGGCATCGCCCAGATAGGTCAGATGATTGGCCTTGGCGCCGCGCCCGAGCGTTGCCTTTTTGATCTCGACAAAATTACCGACCCGCGATCCCTCCTCCAGCACCGCGCCGGGCCGCAGCCGTGCATAAGGACCAACGCTTGTCCCCTTACCCACGTGCGCGCCCTCCAGATGACTGAAGCCGTGAATGATCGCTCCGTCTGCGACAGTGACGCCCGGGCCAAAGACCACATGCGGCTCAACGGTCACGTCGCGACCGATCACGGTGTCATGGGCGAACCAGACCGTGTCGGGGGCGATCAGCGTCGCGCCATCGGCCATTGCACGGTCCCGCCTCACCGATTGCCACGCAGCCTCCACGCCTGCCAGCTCCGCCCGGCTGTTGACGCCGGCCACTTCGCCCGGGTTAGTCTCGATGACTGCTGACGGCCGTCCTTCGCTCCCGGCGAGCATGACAATATCTGGTAGATAATATTCTCTCGCCGCATTGTCGTTACCGACCCGGTCGAGCCAGCCGAACACGTCTTTGCAACGCGCTGCCATTATTCCCGAGTTACAGAGCGTTACCGCACGTTGCTCTGCCGTAGCATCCTTATATTCAACCATCTGATCGATCCGCCCGTCGGGTCCGGTAGTCACCCGGCCATAGGCGGCCGGATCGGTCGGGCGAAAGCCCAGCACGACGGTCGCGGGTTCATCGTCGCCATGCAGCCGCGCCAGCATCCCGCCCATCGTATCCGCGCTCACCAGCGGAACGTCGCCGTAGAGAATCAGCATATCGCCGGCAAAATCTCCCAGCGTGTCCTTTGTGCACAAAACGGCATGTCCGGTGCCAAGCTGGTCCGCCTGGAACACCGTCGTGATCCCCATCGGCGTAACCATTGCCTCGACTTGCTCGCGTCCCGCACCGGTTACGACGACGATCCGTTCAGGCTCAAGCGCCGATGCGCTGTCGATGAGGTGCAGCAGCATCGGGCGTCCGGCGACGGGATGCAGCACCTTGTGCAGGTCCGATTTCATTCGCGTGCCGCGCCCGGCTGCAAGGATGATGATGGCGATCGCGCGCTTGGTCGACATGTGGCGGCTGTTGCCACGATCCGCTTGCCAAGGCCATCGTTATGCTGGCACGCGGCGCATCCATGACGCAAATTTTATTCGATGTGGCCGGCTTCGACCTGGACGGCACGCTGCTCGATACAAGCGAAGACCTGGCGGCGGCGGTCAATCACGCGCTGGCGTCGGCCGGGCGTGATCCGCTGCCCGTCGACCGGATCAGGCCAATGATCGGCGGCGGTGCCCGGCATATGCTGTCGCAGGGGATGGAAGCGACGGGCGGCTGTTCCGATGAGGAACTGGACGTGCTGCACCAGCGCCTGCTCGATTATTACGAAGCGCATATCTGCGTCCATACCCGCCCCTATCAGCACGCACTTGAGGCGCTCGACGTGCTGGCGGATCACGGCGTCAAGCTCGGCGTGATGACAAACAAGATCGAGCGATATGCCACGACACTGCTCGATACGCTCGGTATGACAGACCGCTTCGCGTCTATCATCGGCGGCGACACGCTTGGTCTGGGCGGCGCCAAGCCAGAGGCCAGGCCGATCCTCACATTGGTCGCGCAATGCGGTGGCGGACGCGGCGTCTATGTTGGCGATACGATCTACGATGTTCAAGCCGGCCATGCCGCCGGCATACCAGTGATCGCGTGCAGTTTCGGCTTCCGTTCCGGCCCTGTCGGGGGACTGGGGGCGGATGCGGTGATTGACGATTACCGCGAGCTTGTGGGCGCGATCGAACGGCTCGGCTGACGGCGCCACTTGATCCACAAATGCCGCGCAAGCATCTTTGGCGGCATCCGCAACCAGTGTGATCGGACATAGAAGCCGAACCGCGTGAGCGGGCGTGTTGATCTGCCCCAATCGTCGCGTGCCAGCAATCGGCGCTGAAACAGCGCGTCGGCGCCGTCGCGACTCTCCCAGGGCTCGGGGATGGTGGTGCCAAACAGCGCATGAGCTTGCCGTGCCGCGCGGCGCACGGTTCCCGCCAGCTTGTGATGCGCCGCGCGTGCGCCCAGCCCGTCCGTGCCGAACTCCTCGATCAGACAATGAATGTCCCACAGATTACGCAGGCCGCCGGTCAGATCGCCGTCAGCGAACAGATGCGCCGCGGCGTGTACGATCATGTCGTTTTGACCGAGGACGAACAACCCGTTGGTGAGCGGCATGGCGTCCGAAATCAATGCCGCCGGGTCGGGCTTCGGTCGGGCGGTTGGCGGCAGGATCGTATGATGGACGTCGATGATACGGTCACGCTCCCGGTGGATGAGCGGCGGCAATTCGTGCATCCAGCGCCGGTAATAGGCGTCGTCATAGGGGTCGGATTTGATCTCCTCCCACCCACTGGACAGCAGCGCGCCCTCGACCGTTGGCAGCGATGAGTGCGGTACCAAGATGTCGAGGTCGCCGATCGATCGGCCCTGCCCGGCCATCAGCCCGGCTGCGGCGTAGGCCGTCCCCTTTAGCAGGATGATGGGCGCGTTGATGCCGGACAGCGCGCGTCGCGCCATCTCCGCTTCCCAGAGCGCGGTACGGCGCACCGATAAGGCAGCGGCACGGGCGTCGGCCAGGATCGCCCTGATGGCGTTCGGCATCGCAAGGCCGTCGAGCCGGTGGGCGAGCGTGCCGATCAGCTGTTCTGCGCGCGCGGCGGTGATCAGCCCGGTCCACTGGGTCGCATCACGCACGGTGACGCTTGCCGGATTGGCGAGCGCGCGGGCCAGGGTCAGAGCGCTGCCCGTAACGCCTCCACCTGCTGCACCGCGGTGGCGCCGTCCGGATAGTCGATGGCGACCGCCGGGATGTTAGTTACCAGTGACGTCAGGGCGGCAAACCCCGGCTCGCCCAGCGAAACATAGTTGGTTGATGCCTGAGTCAGCCGGACGAAGGCTTCGCTGCGGGGAACAGGGCGGACGGCGGTGACGTCGCCAAAGCGTGGAAACAGAATCAACACAGGAGTGGCGGGTGTGTCCATCAGTCGGATCGCGTCGACACCGGGGACCAGATGACGGACATCGCCTTTTGGCGACGCGGCGAGAAGCGGACCCATCCGGGCGTCAGGCAGTGCTTCACGCGCGACGGCTATGGCATCATTCTTGAGACTGATCGGCCTGGGAAAAGGGTGAACCAGACCGGTGGCCGTATCGAGTAGCGCAAACTCATCGCTCATGAAGCGCCAGCCTTCGGCCAATAAGAGGACCGACAGCGTCGATTTGCCCGAGCCTGACTCGCCGGTCATCATTAAGGCACGCCCGTCACGCTCAACGACGGCCGCGTGCAGCAGCAGATGACGTCGCCAAGCGAGCGCCAGTTGCAGGTTCATCGCCATCTCACCCGCCAGCAGGCCGTGGACAAGCGGCAGCGGCGCGGCGTCGGGAAGGACATAATCGCCATCGATCACGACCGACGGGCGCAACCACCGCCGCCATGGTCGGACGGCGTGAAGGCGCACTGAAAAGTCGGGAATGCCATCATGGGGAGCGGGATAATCGCGATATAATGATTTGAGTTGGGCGATTGGGCCGGGCCAGTCGGACGCGATCCGGAAGCCGACCGGCCCGACGCGTAGTGCAAGCGTGCGCCTCATCGCTGTTCGATCAGGCCCGCCGCGACAAGCTCATTGAGGCGCGCAGTCAATGCGTCGACGCTGTCGTCCAAGAGATTGAACCGTTCCGCCAAGCGACATCGGAGGACGTTCAGGGAAGCATCGCCGTCGCTCAATATTTCAAGAATCTCGGGTGCCGGTTCGCTGAGCAAGTGGGTCGTGCCCGAAGGCCGGTGGTACAACGCCACAAACGCATCAAGCCTAATGGTCCGAAGCTGGGATGGCGACGGCGCATGGTACACAAAGCCGCTCAGGCGCGGGGCATCTGCAGCGACGCAAAGCAGGTAAAGCCCCCCTGCCCGCGTTGTAACCGACGGACATACTGAACATAGGCCCGGCTCCGCTCGGAGTCGGTACCCGGCAATGGCGCTCCCGCCAGGGCACGCTTCACGTCCTCACCCTTTAGCGGCTGCGCGGCCGGCGGAAAGGCGCCCTTGGTGCCGGGGGCGACAACCGAACCGTCGGCGGCAATGAAGCTGCCGGCACGACCAGCGTCTGGCACGGGGATCTCGCAGTTGAGAACCGACCCGGCGGTCTGTGCCAATGCCGGACGAATAGAGATTATCGCGCTGGCGCCAACCGCTCCAAGCATCAAACCACGTCGGCTCGGGCCGGCGGAGCCACCTGTCTTGTCTATGATCGGTTGCGCATCGTCGGCCATCATCGCCCCTTATACCGCTGCCTTTTCATATTCGTGAAGTGGACACAATGCGGGCGGCGCGTACCAATCTAGCTGCATGGTGTTGACGGCACGATCGGCTACAGACCAAATCCATGATTATCGGCTTTCCTGCACGGACTGGCTGGGCGCTCCTGATCGCGCTGGTCACGGCCATTGTCGCCTTCACGGTAGCCGGGCCGCAAGCAGCCCTGATCGCGCTGGTCGGCAGCGTTGCGGCGGCCATGATGGCGCTGGGTATCGGAAGCGATCCGGCACCGGCCCCGCCCGTTTCGAGCTCTTCGACATCGACGCTGCTGGAAACCACGCTGGACGTAATCGTCCAGCCTGTGCTGATCGTTCGTGGCACGCAGGTCATCCATGCCAATCACTCGGCCAGAGCGCTGCTCGGCGATCATGTTATCGGACAGGATGCGCGTCTGGCGATCCGGCATCCGGCGGCCACCGAACGGCTGACCGGGGATACGCCGATCGGCGGGGAACAACCCATCGAATTGGTCGGAATCGGCGCACTGGATCAACGCTGGGAAATGCGCGTGGGCGAAGCGGAGGAAGGAATGCGCATCGTGCATCTGCTTGACCGGACAGGAAATTACGCAGCAGAGCGCATGCGCGTTGATTTTGTCGCCAATGCCAGCCATGAACTGCGTACGCCCCTGTCTTCGATCCTGGGCTTTGTGGAAACGTTGAGCGAAGAAGCGGGCGAGGATCCGGCGGTACGGACGCGCTTTCTGAAGATCATTCTGGACGAGGCGCAGCGGATGCAGCGGCTGGTCGAGGATCTGATTTCGCTATCAAGAATCGAAGGGGAAAAATATCGCTTGCCCGCAGAGCGTGTCTGCCTTGCCACGCTGGTCGCCGACGTCCGCGCGGAGCTTTTGTCGGCGGCTAGTGAGCAAGCGATCGATCTTGCGACCAACATTGATCGCGCCGAGTCAGCCGTCAGCGGTGATCGTGCGCAACTATCCCAATTACTTCACAACCTTGTTGGCAACGCCATGAAATACGGCCGCAAGGGCACGCCGGTCACCATTCGTCTCGACCATGACGACCGTTCAATGATCCGCCTGGTGGTCAGCGATCAGGGCGAGGGCATTCCCCCCGAACATGTGCCCCGCCTGACCGAACGCTTCTACCGAGTCGATCCGGGCCGGAGTCGTGCGATGGGCGGCACTGGCCTTGGCCTTGCGATTGTCAAGCATATCGTCGAGCGCCATCGCGGACGGCTCGATATCCAAAGTGTCGTCGGTACGGGCACGACGGTGACAGTTATCCTGCCGCCCGATGCCGCGCGCGTCACAAAAGTGTAGGATAAGTGTAACAGAACCAGCCAGAACGATCGCTAGAAGACGGCGATGATTGGGTTTGACTGGGTAAAAACGGGGGTGGCATTCGGCCTGCTGATCGCAAGCGGGTGCGTTGATCAGGCGCAGGGCGGTGCCGGCGCTCGTGACCGGATCAGCGTCGTCGGCTCCTCTACCGTCTATCCCTTCACTACTATGGTTGCCGAGCAATATCTGGCGAGCGACCCCGATGCCAAGGCGCCGGTGATTGAATCGACTGGCACCGGTGCCGGGATGCGGCTGTTCTGCGCTGGGATCGGCAGCGGCCATCCCGACATTGAGGATGCCTCACGGCGCATGACGGCGGGCGAATATGCCGGCTGCGCGGCAAACGGCGTTGACCACATTATGGAGATTAAGGTCGGACTAGACGGGATCGCCTTCGCCGAAAGCCTTGCCGGCCCGGGAATGGCGCTCACTCCCGCGGATCTGTACCGCGCGCTGGCAGCGAAACCGATGGGCCGACCGAATCCCGCAAAAAACTGGGCCGACGTCAATCCATTGCTGCCGAACATCCCGATCAAGGTCTATGGCCCACCATCGACTAGCGGCACACGCGACGCGCTGGCAGAACTGATCCTCGCGCGGGGATGCGACGATGTCGATCCGCGTGCCAAGGCACTCGCCACATCGGATCCGGTTGCCCACAAGCTTCTGTGCACGCGAATCAGGGAAGACGGCGCCTATGTGGATGCCGGCGAGAACGACAATCTGATTGTCCAGAAGCTGCAGTCCAACCCGCGCGCCATCGGCATTTTCGGCTACAGCTACCTCGAAGAAAATCACAGCGCCGTGCGCGGTGTCGCCATCAACGGCGTCGTACCGACCTATGATGCGATTGCCGATGGTCGGTATCCGGGATCCCGACCGCTCTATCTCTATGTCAAGATCGCGCATCTGGAGGCGGTACCCGGTCTCCGCGCGATGCTCGGACTCTATGCGTCGCTGTGGAACGCCGACGGACCACTGGTGAAGCGTGGCCTGATCGCAGCGCCGGCGGCGGTACAGTCGCGTTCGGCGGCGGTCATCGCGCATGAAACGCCACTCGATCCCGCCGATCTGCCGATATGAGCACCCTGACACTACTGTTCTTGGTCGCCGGCCTTGGCCTGATCGCGTGGCTCAGCGCGCGCGCGCGCGCGGCGCAGTTCAGGCAGGGCCGGGCCATGCGATCAAGTGTGCTGCCGAGCTATCATGGTTGGTACGCGCTAATCTCTACCATTATTCCACCGCTGATCTTCCTGGTGATCTGGTCGATCACGTCCCCGGCGCTGGTCACCGATACCGTGCTTGGAACACCGGCGGCCGTTCAGTTGCCATTGCCCGGCTTTGAGCGTGCATCGATCCTGTCGGAGGCGCGCTCGCTAGCTCGAGGACACAGCACAGGCGCGTTTCATGATCTGGCACGTTCGCTGGCACCTGCTTATGCAGCCGCGCAGGAACGCTTCGATTGGATCGCCACCCTGCTGGCGCTGTGCCTTGCGTTCGCCGGTGGCGCTTTCGCATTCATGCGTATTCGGCCCGAATTCAATGCGCGCACTGGCGTCGAACGCGCCGTGATGCTGGTGCTGCTGAGCGCATCGCTAGTCGCGGTCCTGACGACCGCCGGCATCGTCGTCTCGCTATTGTGGGAGACAGGACGGTTTTTCTCGATCGTACCGGTCGGCGACTTTCTGTTCGGGACGCATTGGAGTCCTCAGGTTATCGACCCACGTGATCCGGGTGCGACGCTCGGCGCGGTCCCGTTATTCTGGGGGACGTTCTTTATTGGTGCCATTATCGCGATGGCTGTCGCCGTTCCGCTTGGCCTGATGAGCGCGATCTACCTTACCCAATATGCGCAGGCAGCAACGCGGCGGCGGGTGAAACCCATCCTGGAGATGCTCGCCGGGATCCCTACCGTCGTTTACGGTTATTTCGCGGCGCTGACCGTGGCCCCCGCGGTTCGCGATTTCGCCGTGTCGATCGGGTTCGGCAACGCGTCATCGGAGTCGGCGCTTGCGGCCGGACTGGTCATGGGGGTGATGATCATCCCGTTCGTCTCATCGATGGCGGACGACTCGCTGGCAGCGGTACCGGCTGCGATGCGTGATGGCAGCCTGGCGATGGGGGCAACCAGTTCGGAGACGATCCGCCACGTTCTGGTGCCGGCTGCCCTGCCCGGTGTCGTGGGGGGCGTGCTGCTAGCGGTCAGCAGGGCGGTCGGGGAAACGATGATCGTCGTCATGGCGGCCAGCGGCGTCGCAACGCTGACCGCGAACCCGTTTGCCAGCATGACCACAGTCACCAAGCAGATCGTCGACCTGCTGACCGGCGAAGCCACGTTCGACAGCGCCAAGACGCTTGCGGCTTTCGCGCTGGGCCTGACCCTGTTTGTCGTGACGCTGCTCCTCAACATCGTCGCGCTCGGCGTCGTCAAAAGATATCGCGAAGCCTATGAGTGAGACCCTTGTCGCCACAGTTCCGGTGGTCGGCGATGCGCCCGACCCGCCTCCACGCGTGCCGACCGACTGGACGACGGATATCAGGCAAGGCCGGCTGCGCGCCCGCTACGCATCGGAACGGCGGTTCCGGCTGATGGGGCTGTTGGCGGTCTGCCTCAGCACAGGATTTCTCGGCTTTCTGCTGGTGTCGATGCTTTGGCAGGGCATCGGTGGCTTCACGCAGACCAAGGTCGCGCTTCCCGTCGATTTCGCGACGATGCAGCTTCCTGTTTCCACTGCGCAGGTGGAGGGACGCGGCGCGGACCTTGCACTTGCCGGTGCCGGACTGGAAGGGGCTGTCGACAGCGCCGCGATGACGGCGTTCGGCAAGGATGGCGATGCGCTGTTATCAGATGGCGCGTGGCTGGTCGTGCGCGATGCGCTGAAGGCCGACCCCGCTTTGCTGCGGCGCAGCGTGGTGATCGACGTGCCCGTTGCTAGCGTGATCGATGTCGCGAACAAGGGCGAAGGCTCCGTACGGGCGGAAGCGGTGGTCTCTCGCCTGAACGCGCGCGGTGCGCTGACGCGCGGCCTGGCGATGGAATTCCTGACGGGCGCCGATTCAACCGATCCGACGCGCGTTGGCATCTGGGGCGCGTTGAAGGGATCGTTGTTGACGATGGCCGTCACGCTCGCGCTCGCCTTTCCCGTCGGCCTGTTGTCGGCTCTGTATCTTGAGGAATATGCGCCCCGCAACCGCTGGACCGACCTGATCGAGGTGTCGATCAACAATCTGGCGGCGGTCCCGTCGATCATTTTCGGTCTATTGGGGCTTGCGGTGTTCCTGGGCACATTTCACCTGCCGCGATCGGCCCCGATCGTCGGCGGGCTGACGCTGGCATTGATGACGATGCCGGTGATCGTGATCGCCGGGCGCAACGCAATCCGCGGTGTGCCGCCGTCGGTTCGTGACGCAGCTTTGGGTATCGGTGCATCACCAGTGCAGGTTGTTTTCCATCATGTCCTGCCGCTGGCGCTTCCCGGCATATTGACAGGCACGATCATCGGTATGGCCCGTGCTCTGGGTGAGACGGCACCGTTGCTGATGATCGGGATGCGTGCCTTCATCGCGGCCCCGCCCTCCGGCCTGAGCGACGCGGCGACGGTCCTGCCAGTTCAGATCTTCCTGTGGTCCGACGAGGTATCAAGCGGCTTTATCGAGAAGACGTCGGCGGCCATTGTGGTTCTGCTTATATTCCTGCTCGCAATGAATGGCCTCGCCATTGCTTTGCGCAACCGCTTCGAGACCCGCTGGTGAAGAATACCCCGCCCAAGCTCACCGCGCGCCATGTCAGCGTCTGGTACGGCGCGAACAAGGCGATCGACGACGTCTCGATCGAGGTCGACGAAGAAAATGTCACGGCTTTCATCGGTCCATCGGGGTGCGGCAAATCGACGTTCCTGCGCACATTCAACCGGATGAATGATACCGTCCCAAGCGCGCGGGTCGAGGGCGAAATCCTGCTTGATGGTGAAGATGTCTATACCTCACGAATGGATGTGGTGCAGCTTCGCGCGCGCGTCGGCATGGTCTTTCAGAAACCCAATCCGTTTCCCAAATCGATCTATGACAACGTCGCCTATGGCCCGCGAATACACGGGCTTGCTGCTGGCCGCGCCGACCTAGACGTGGTGGTCGAGCGGTCGCTGCGCCGCGCAGGTCTATGGGATGAGGTCAAGGATCGCCTTTCCGACAGCGGCACCGCGCTTTCCGGCGGGCAGCAGCAGCGGCTGTGCATCGCCCGCGCGATCGCGGTCGATCCCGAAGTTATCTTGATGGACGAGCCGTGCAGCGCCCTTGATCCCGTCGCGACGGCGCGCATCGAGGAACTGATCCATGATCTGCGTGGAAACTACGCAATCGTAATCGTCACCCACAACATGCAGCAGGCCGCACGCGTATCACAGCGGACAGCATTTTTCCACTTGGGCGCACTAGTCGAATATGGCGATACGTCCACCATGTTCACCAATCCCGCGGCCGAGAGGACCAAGGATTACATTACGGGCCGCTACGGCTGAGGACCCCGCGATGATGCAGCATACAGTCAAGGCGTTCGACGCCGACATCGGCGAACTCCGCGCGCTGATCGCGCAGATGGGGGGGCTGGCAGAGCAAGCGATCGGCGACGCCATGACGGCGCTGCGCCGCCACGATCTGGAGAGCGCGGAGCGAATCGTAGCAGGTGACAAGCAGATCGACGCGCTACAGATGGAAGTCGAACGTCTGGCGGTGCGGCTGATCGCGCTGCGTGCGCCAATGGCCGATGATCTGCGCGAAGTGGTCGCCGCGCTGAAAATTGCCGGCGTCGTCGAGCGGATCGGCGACTATGCCAAAAACATCGCGAAGCGCATCGCAATGATCGAGGATCAGGGCGATATCGAACCGTTGTCGGTGCTGCCCGCAATGGCAAGGCTCGCGATGGCGATGATGCACGATGTGCTCGACGCCTTCTCCGCGCGCGATGCCGAAGCGGCTATCCAGGTGTGCCGGCGCGACCGTGCGCTCGACGATTTTTATGACAGCCTCTTTCGTGTGCTGGTCACCTACATGATGGAGAATCCGAGCTCTATCGGTCAGGTCGCGCACCTTCTGTTCATTGCCAAGAACCTTGAGCGGATCGGCGATCATGCAACGAATGTCGCTGAGATGGTGCATTTCGCCGCGACCGGCGAACATATGGCCGATCGTGGCCGCGGCACGAATAACGGGGAAGCATGAGATGGCGCGTGCAAAGATGCTGCTGGTCGAGGATGACGCCGCACTGGCCGAACTGGTCAGCTGGCACTTCAAGCGAGAGGATTTTGACGTCGCGCAGACCGCCGATGGAGAAGAGGCGCTTCTGCTGGCGCGCGAGACGCCGCCCGACATCGTCCTGCTCGACTGGATGGTCGAGGGTATCTCAGGCCTTGAGGTATGCCGGCGCCTGCGTCGTACGCCGGAGACGCAGAACGTACCGATCATAATGTTGACCGCGCGCGGCGAGGAAGAAGATCGGGTGCGTGGGCTGGAGACCGGTGCGGACGACTATGTCACCAAGCCTTTCTCTCCGCGCGAGCTTGTCGCGCGCGTGGGCGCGGTGCTGCGACGGGTCCGTCCGGCGCTGGCGGGCGAACAACTTAGCTATGCCGATATCGAAATGGATACTGTCGGTCACAAGGTGCGCCGCGGTGGCCAAGTCATCCCCCTGGGCCCTACCGAATTCCGGTTGCTTAAACACTTTTTGGAACACCCTGGCTGGGTATTTTCGCGTGAACGGTTGCTGGACGCCGTCTGGGGTCATGATTCCGACATCGAGGCGCGCACGGTCGATGTCCACATCCGTCGCCTGCGCAAGGCGATCAATGTCGGCGATCAGCCCGATATTATTCGCACCGTACGCTCGGCGGGATATGCATTGGACACGGGTGCGTAACGGTTCACCGATTCAGCCGATCGGCAAGGGAGCGAACAAGTCGCCCATGCGTTGGCCCGCTGCGAAAAGCAAAAATTGTGTCACGAATTCTTGATCAAGGAGTTGCCATGAAGACGATCCTATTGGCGGCCGCGGCCATTATCGCCGTTCCCGCTGTTGCACAGACCACCAGTACGCCCCCCACCGCCGGGATGGAGACGGGCGCGGCGCAGTCGCCGACCTCAACCACCACCGATCCGTCGATGGGCCAGACGGCGCCACAGCAGATGTCGACCGATCAGATGGCACAGCCGGATGCGACGACCGACATGCAGACACAGCCGCAGACCGACACCACGACCGACATGCAGACACAGTCGACAACCGATCCGATGCCGTCCGACCAGCAGTCGACGACGACGGGAAGCGTGAACAGCGGTGTGGCAACTGATCCTGCGGGCGGATATTCGCCGTCACAGCCCGCGATCTCGGGGACACCTGCACCAGGTCAAGCGGTAACTTACCAGCCGGCCGCTTCGCCGTCTCAGGCATTTCCTCCCCCGGCTGCAATGGAGAGCTACCCCATTTGCAAGAAGGGACAGTATGACAAGTGTCGTCAGGCAGGTAGCAGCAGCACAAGCAAGCGTCGTTCGCGCCGCTAAAAGAGGTCGATACCAAAGCTGCTTTAAGAGCAGTAATGCGTGACTATGAAAGGCACTCCTACAAGCAGGAGCGCCTTTTTTTGTGCCCCTGCGTTTGATGACGAAGTGGCAGATCGAGGCGCTCTGATGCCTTGCGATCAACCGCCGATCAGACAGAGGCGATTGCAGACTTGCGATAGCCGGGAGTGGCGACGCAAGCGATACCCACCCACTGTCGGCTATCGTCTCCGAGTATTCACGTGGCCGCTGCGTCTTTACTCTATGAGCTTGATCAATCGTCGCTCGACCGGGGCCAGCACGGGCATAAGCTCATGCCCTCGTTTTACCGTCACGCCGCCCTCTACGACCAGTGCCCATATACCTTGCATGTTGCGCAATGCCGGGCGTTTCTCGATCCGGTATTCTGGCCGTTCGGAGGCGCGCCTGAAAGCGGCGAAAATCGCGGCGTCCCGGCCCAGCTCGATTGCATAGTCACGCCAATGACCGGCAGCGACCATGCGGCCATAGAGATCGAGTATCCGCGTTAGTTCCTGACGTTCAAAACCGATCTGAAGCTGCGCGACCGAACGCGGAAATGGCGTAACCGTCCCCATCAACGAGCATCATGCACGGTCGCGAATGCCGTGCTCATCGGTCTCCGCCAGCAACGCATCGAGCCGCTTGCGCATAACTTCCAGCTCGCAACGCATCAATTCCATTTTCTGTGTCGCAGGGTCGAACATGCCCGCACAGGGCGTCCCATAGGGTACGAACTCCGGCGTTGCCCTTGCCCCGTCGATGACGCTCGCGCGTGCAGGAATACCGACCATCGTTGCCCCGTCTGCCACGTCCCTGGTCACGACGGCGTTGGCGCCAATCCGCGCGCGCCTTCCAACTGTGATCGGGCCAAGCACCTGTGCGCCGGACCCCACGATTGCGCCATCAAGAAGCGTCGGATGACGCTTGCCGGCAATGCCATTGTCAGGACTCGTGCCGCCCAGCGTTACGCACTGATAGATCGTTACGTCGTCGCCGATGTCGGCTGTTTCCCCAATCACGACAAATCCGTGGTCGATGAAAAAATTACGACCGATTGTCGCGCCGGGATGGATATCGATCGCGGTCAGAAACCGGGAGAGATGATTGATCGAGCGCGCGAGGAAATACAGGCGGCGCACATAAAGCCAATGTGCGATCCGGTGCCATCCCAGCGCCCATACGCCTGGATAGGTGAGCAATTCAGCTCGACTGCGCGGCGCGGGATCTCGCGCGCGGATCGAATCGAGATAGGTAATCAGGCGATTGGCCATGCTGCTTCCTTGCCTCTGGCCGAATTCATCTAGGACTCATCACAAGCGCTTTCCAGAGCTTCCCGTACCGGCATTTCGGGTTCCGTCACCCAAATATGCCAATATCGTATGCCGTATCGACTTCTACGGCTGTGAGCAGATGCCTCATTGCGGCAAGCCGAGCACCCTGTGATTCGACGGACGAAACCATTTCGGAGGTGGATCGTATTTCTTGATGAGTTCTAGTGCCTACGATGGGTAGGCCTTCAATTGCGGAGAAAAAACATGAAAACGATCAGACTTCCCCTGGTTGCTCTTGCAGGCGCGCTCGCCATGGCAGGCTGCAACGACCAGACCGGTGATGCCAACTCGGCTTCGTCGACTGTTCCGATGGCGGGCGATCAGACGGCAGCCGGAACGGCACCGATGTCGGCCGATCAGACCGCGCCTGCATCCGGTGCGACAGCACCGATGGCCAGCGGCGCGGCTGCCAACACGACAATGGCGCCCAATCCCAAGGTTGGTGGCGCAGATATGTCAGCTACGAAGAATATCGTGGAGAACGCATCTGCAGCTCCAAACCTCACCACGCTTGTGCAGGCGGTGAAGGCTGCAGACCTGGTGCAAACGCTTTCGGGTCCGGGGCCGTTCACGGTCTTCGCGCCGACCAATGACGCCTTCAGTCGCCTAGCGCCGGGCACTGTCGAGAAGTTGTTGATGCCGGAGAATAAGGCTTCGCTGGTGAAAGTGCTGACCTATCATGTTGTTCCGGGTGACATGACACTCGACAAGCTGAAGGAAATGGTTTCGGCCGGTGGAGGTACCGCGACGCTTACTACAGTGGAAGGCGAGCCTCTGACCGTCACGATCGCAAATAATGTAGTGACGGTGGCCGATGTAAACGGCAACAAGAGCTATGTTCAGACGGCCGATGTCCGCCAGTCAAATGGCGTCGTTCATGTCGTCAACGGGGTTGTCCTGCCGACGCTGAGCTAGGTGGTCCAGCGCGCGGCGGTGACGGTATCGCTGTCGCGCGCATCCACCCATCGGGCGTTTCGTCCACGTATTTCCCGCTTCCAGAACGGCGCATCGGTCTTCAGTCGATCGATCAGGAAGGAGCATGCCAGCAAGGCCGCTTCGCGATGCATAGCACCCGCTGCGACGAAAACGATCCGCTCGCCAACATTCATCGTGCCGATCCTGTGGATGATCGTGGCACCCAACAGTGACCATTGCCTCACCGCTTGCGTTGCAATTTCCGTGAGCATCTTTTCCGTCGTACCCGGGTAGTGCTCCAGCTCAAGTGTACCGACCCCATCATCTGCGCGGACCAGGCCGGTGAATGTCGCAATCCCTCCGGCGCCTCGGTTCTCCATGATTCTCAACTCGGCAACCAGGTCGATCGGCTCGTTCTGGACCACAACGCGGATCATCCGCCGGTCACCGGAGGAAACAACGCAACTTCCTCTGCGCCGACGATCGATTCATCGAGATCCACAAACGCTTGGTCGATTGCCGCACGAAGCCGCGACCGATCAGAGAACGCGCGGGCGTATGGCTCGCTCTTTACCGAAAGCCAATCGATCAGCGCTGACACAGTGGTGACATGCACTGGCACGTCGACCTCCTCCTCCCCGGTTCCGATTATCTCGCGCACCCAGGCAAAGTACAAGATCCGCATGGTCAGTTCATATGCCTGAGACCGACGCGGAGGTAATCCCATCCGGTGATCAATGTCAGCAAGGCAGCCCCCCACAGCGAGATGAGCGCGATAGTCGCCAGCCAGGGCCACAATGGCAATGCGCCCGCCAGCACGACACCACCCAATGCCACGAGTTGCAATGTCGTCTTCCACTTGGCCAGACGGGAAACCGGCACGGAAACCTGCACCTGGGCCAAAAACTCGCGCAAGCCCGATACGGCGATCTCCCGCAAGAGGATAACCAGCGCTGCGACAACATGTATGCCCGCGATGTGCCGGGTCGCAACCAGCATCAGGATGACGGCCGCGACCATGATCTTGTCGGCGATCGGATCGAGGAACATGCCCAGACGCGATACCGCACCCTGCGCGCGCGCAAGATAACCGTCGAAATAGTCGGTCACGCCCATTAGGCAATACAGGATGAATGCGCCCGCATAGCCGGCCGCCCAGCCGGGCCACCAGAGCAACCCAACGAGCAGCGGCACCGCGATGATACGCGACAGCGTCAGTATGTTAGGGAGAGTGAGCATCACACCTTCCTATCCAGTTTGGGTCACAGGCGGAACAGGGTTTAGGCGTGACGAGCGCCGCCGGATTACGCTAGAGGGGCGGCATGTTTGGCAGGCAGGGCCGGTACGACTTATGATCAACGCTCTCGGCCTCCTAAAGGAGCGCCGATTCCTGCCGTTGTTCACGACTCAGTTTCTGGGTGCGTTCAATGACAATCTGTTCAAGACTTCAATGGTGCTCTTCGCGACCTACGCGATCTTCAACGATCCCAAGGTCGAAGCGAACTTCAACGCACTCGCAACGGGAATCGGTATCCTGCCATTCTTCCTGCTGTCGGCGCTATCCGGGCAGTTGGCTGACAGTCACGACAAGGCAAGGATTATTCGCATCGTCAAAACCGCTGAGATCGGCATCATGCTGCTCGGCGCGCTGGGGCTGATGATCGCACGGGCGGGATACACGCATTTCGGCGTGGTCTTGATGCTGTCAACGGTCTTGGCGCTGGGCGTCCATTCGACCTTCTTCGGCCCGATCAAATACGCGATTCTCCCCCAGCACCTGGCACCCGGTGACGTACTGGGCGGGACGGGACTGGTGGAAGCGGGAACGTATCTTGCTATCCTGCTGGGCACGGTGCTGGCGGGAGCATTGTCCGTCGAGGGTGCTGCCATCGGCGTTGTGGTCGTCGCGATGATCGGCTGGTTCGCCGGACGCGAAGTACCACCAGCGCCGCGGGAGGGACCGCCGCTCCGGCTCAACTATAACCCGTTTACATCGTCGTGGCGGCTGATCCGGGCAACCCTTCACATCCCGCGCCTGTTTCTGGCGATTTGCGCCATCAGCTTCTTCTGGACCATCGGCTCTGTCCTCATCATCATCTTTCCGCCGCTGGTAAAGAACGTGCTGACCGCCGACGAACTGGTCGCCAGCCTGGTGATCGCCGTGTTCTCGGTGGGCGTGGCGATCGGCTCCGTGGTGATCAACACGATGCTCAACGGCAAGATCTCGGCACGGTATTCACCCGCTTCGGTCATTGCGATGGGGTGTTTCGTCGTCCTGTTCTCGATCGAGGCGCGCGGCTGGCACGGGGCATCGGGCGACACATTATACGGCTGGCGCGAGTTCATGGCCGAGCCGGGCGCCGTAGCCATTCTTGTCACATTACTTGCGGTTGCGGTGACCGGCGGCATGTTCGTCGTACCCCTTTACGCATTCCTGACGACGACCGTGGAAAAGGACCAGACCGCCCGAACCGTGGCGGCCAACAATGTCGTCAACGCCGGTGCGATGACTGTTGGAGCCGCTGTCGTCCTTGGCATCACCGCGCTGGGTGTAACCCCTGAGGATATGTTGCTGGTGGTGGCGGGCATGTGCCTGATATCGGCCTGGATCGCGCAAAAGCTGCACCGCGCCTGCGATGGAGCGCCGGTCTTCGCTTAGGCGATCATCGTATAGAAACAGATGAAGAACGCGGCGAAGCTGAGCAGGAACAGCTTCACGTCATGATCGTCGTCCCGGCGTTTTTTGGGCGACGATATCGGCGGCAACGATCGGCGAAAGGGATGCCGGGCATCTTCGGTCGTGAGAACAAGCGGTCTCTTCATCGTTCGACGTTAACGCGCCGTTTACGATTTCGGCCAGCGCTCAAATTGGTTAATAGCGGGACGTCCGCAATCGGGACGGTCAAGGAACGATCGCAGAGACAAAACGTCAATACGGTGCCGATTTCGGAAAGGCTCAGATGGCAACCTACAGCGTGGAGCAGATCGATGATCTTACGATTGTTCCCGGATCATCTGTTGACGGAATGGACATGATGAGCCCGTTTGTCTGGCAGGAAAATGAGCGATATCGAATGCTGGTCCGTGCGGTCCCCTGTCCGCTAGGTCCAAAGGACCCGACTGGCGTCATCCCGACAGCGACAAGTATCGATGGCCTGTCCTTTACTGTAGATCCGCCGCTCGCCATCGTACCTGGCAGTGATCCTGGCGACATCGATGCCGGAGGATGCGAGGATCCTACAGTAGTAATCGCGGACGGCCGCTACGTCGTCTACTACACCGGCGTTGAGCAGTCGCGCAAACAGGGCGCGATGGTTGTTGCGGTCGGAAACGACCTGCATCGTCTCGAAAAACGTGAAATCGTGCTTCAAGCACCGCCGGGCCAAGGAAATATTAAAGAAGCAACGCTGGTCCAGTGCCCTCAGGGAGATTGGCGTCTGTTCTATGAATACGCTGAGAACGATGCGTCACGTATTGGTATGGCGATTGCAAAGACGCTGGAAGGTCCATGGACGTCGACGCATAATCCGTTTTCCGTCCGTGAAGATAGCTGGGACGACTGGCATCTCTCTACGGGTCCGGTCGTCAGCATCGACGGTGGTGATCCCGTCATGTTCTATAATGGCGCAACCAGGGATGCGCGCTGGCGCATCGGGTGGATCAGCTTTGACAAGAATTTCACGCATGTCACCGGGCGGGGAATCGAGCCGGCGATCATACCTCCTCCCCCGCGTGAACGGAGCGCGACAGATATTGCCTTCGCTGCGTCCACCATCGTCGAAGATGGAATGATCTCGCTCTATTATTCCGTTGAAGATCGAGAATTGCGACGCGCGCGCATACGACGCTACGCCTGACAATCACTTCATTACTCCAGGCTTGCTTCATCATCAAAAAGACCATCCCAACTACCGAACGGGAATTGGAATGGTCTTTGATCAAGCTTTAACGACCAGATCGCACCGTTCATTCAACGATAAGAGAGCACAGTCTTTCTACGGCGATACCGCATGGATCCGCTGATCATCCCCACGCCCAGCATCATCAACGCCCAAGTCGCCGGCTCAGGAACCGGTGGAGCGAAGGTACGATAAATGGACGCTGTCGTCGCAAGATAGTTCGGGTTCTTCAGCGCATCGACGCTCGTGTTCCATCCGAAGGCATCAAATGCCGCCAGATCGAGCGCGGTTACTTCCCCTGCCTGTCCGAAGCAGAAGGTTGGGTCCATGATTCCCAATTGCGGTCCGCAGCGATTGGCGCCCGTCGCATCCTTCCAATGGGATGCCTGATTGCCGTCACCGTTGAATCGACCAGTCGAGAAGGTGTTGCCAAACAACGCCGTCTTGCCACCGTCAATCGAAAAATAGGACGGTGAATCGACTGACAGGTCGAGAACACCGTCATTGCCCCTGACAAGATTCGTCGGATCCTTGCTGTAACGGAACATGTCAAGCGAACTATAGATCGATGTATCGTTCAGGCTGTAGCCAAGCTGGCCTGCTCCAGGGCCATCAGGCTTGCCATAGACGTCGAGGAAATCGACCCCGGACACAAATCCGAGTGCATGTCCGATCTCATGGATCGCAACGCCGATGAAATCGAATGTATCATCGTCGATCCCGTTCGTCGGATCGAAATCAAACCCGAAGGTGCTGCTGAAGGTGACGGCACCATCCAGCAGGCCGGGATTGATCACGGTTCCGCCAATCGCCTTGATGACGGACGTATTGAGATACAACGTGTTGCTGCTGACAGTGTTGCCGATAATCACCGAACGCGCGGATGCGCTGGTATCGTCGTTGCCGAATTCGTCGACGCCGCTGCTGATGAACGTCGCCCCGCCATTGGTCAGGCTGGGCAGTATCGCTGTCTGATCAACCGTCGAGTTGCTCCTGGATGACGCGATGCCCCGTTCCCAGTTCGCCACCGAATAGTCCTGACGGGTACTTCCGGTTGAGCCGATCACCCCCTCGTCCAGCGGCGCGAAGCGCACACCGAGGTTGATGGTCGCGTTGTTGGTCAGGATAGAACCCCAATAAGCGGCCGCGATATTGAAGCCTTGCTCAGCCTTGGAGCCCTTAACGCCACCCTGGTCGATTAGGTTAATGACAGATGCCTGAGACGGAACACCTGTCACGACCGCCGAAAACGCAGCGCCGCAATACAACATCATCTTCATTTTCATATGCATGCCCCCAATCGTGATCCACTCAGGAAGGTCCCTCACCTTCAAGCAGAGATAATGCTGATCACCGAGCCGAGCCATTCTGTCAACGCTTAAGGTTAACTCATGCTTCGGAAGTATTATCACGATTTAGCCACTTGTCTCTTTTCGGGAAGAATAGCAGCAATCCGACGTGATCTAGGCAGACCCGTGACGCGGTCATTGCCCAAGGAGGAGTGACGGTTTAGCCCGGACACCATGCCTGACACGCGCTTGCAATTCGCTCTCGGCGGTTTGAAGAAGGCAACCGCTACCCGCGATCGCCTGGCGATGCGGGAGGCGGTGCTGCGTCTGCGCGCGATCAACGCGCCGCTTGGTCAGCAATGGCGCAATGTCGCTGAGATGATGGTGATGATGGCGGAATATGAAGCTGCCGATGTCGCCATCCTTGAGTTCGTCGCCTTCATGCGCGGCGTTCCCGATGCCATTTTTTCTCGGGTCGTCCTGCTCAGCCGGTCTGGTCGCGCCGTCGAGGCCTACAAGCTGCTGCAGACAATCCCGGATACCGCGCCGGACCTCGCATCCAACGCATATCTGCGTGGTAACATCGCGGTAACGCTGGGCGACGTTTCCGAAGGGCAAAACCAACTGGAGCGCGTCCTGCGCGAACGGCCGGGCTGGGGTCCGGCGTGGCTGTCGCTCGCCTCAACGGTGAACTTCGCAAACAACCCCGACCTGACGGAACGCCTCATGGCTGATCAAGCAGTTGCCGACAATCATGCAAACGGAGACCGCGCACGCTACGATTACGCCGTAGGCAAGATGTACGCTGACCTTGGCGACCATGCCGACGCCTTCGCGGCCTTCGCGCGCGGCGGCCGCCTGTTTGGGGCAGAGCGGCACTATGATCCGGTGGCCGATCGCGCGCGCGCCGACGCCGCCATATCGGGGCATCGCTCACAGGTTCTCGGCAAACCGGACAAGCTGCCTCATTTGGACAATGATCCAATTTTCGTGACCGGTCTGCCCCGATCGGGAACCACGCTGATCGAGCAGATTTTGACGAGCCACAGTGCGATCGACGATGGCGCGGAGTTGAACATCATGCAGCATATTGCCGTCGAACTGGGCGGCGCAAACGCTGAGGCCATCAATCGTTACAGCGCGCAGCACGGGTCGCTTGACGAGATGTCGGCGCTCTACATCCGGCTTGTCAGCGAACGTTTTGGCTATCGTGGCCGTTTCGTCGATAAGACCATCGATAACAGCAGATACATGGGACTGATCGCCGCGCTGTTCCCGACGGCGCCGATCATCTGGATGCGCCGTGATCCGCTCGACAATGCCTGGTCGTGCTTCCGGACATTCTTCAGCCAGGGTGCTCCGTGGAGCTACTCGCTCGAGAATATCGCGCATCACATGGCAATCGAGGACCGGTTACTGGCCTTCTGGCAATCCTTGCTGGGACCGCGTCTGCTCGTCATCCCGTATGCTCGGTTGGTTGACGAGCCTGACTCATGGATCAGGAAAATGACGTCCTTTTGCGGCCTTAGTGAAGAGCCTGGGGTCTTCGCTCCTCACAAGAGCGAGCGGCTGGTGGGCACCGCCAGCAGCTTGCAAGTCCGCCGACCGATCAATCGCGAGGGTATCGGCGTGGCAATCCCTTACCGGCATTTCATGGAGGAGTTCACCCGCCTCTACGCATCGCTCACCCGGGAGACGATTTCCGCGGACGATTCACATCTCAACGACTGAGCGTCGTCATCTGCGGCGCGGCATAGCGGGTCCCGATCGCGGCTCCCGGTGGCATTGCCAGATCGATGCGTGACATGTCGCCGCGGGATAAACTCACGTCCAGAGCATCAAAGTTCTGCTCCAGATAGCGGCGATGCTTGGTTCCGGGGATCGGTGCGATATCATCGCCCTGAGCGAGCACCCACGCCAGCGCGAGTTGCGCGGGCGTGCAACCCTTGTCGACGGCGATCGCGCTGACCGCGTCTACAAGGTCGAGGTTCCGCTGGAACGCATTGCCCTGAAAGCGTGGCGATGATCGACGATAGTCGGCTTCGTCAAAATCGTCGGGACTCCTGATTTGCCCGGTCAGAAAGCCGCGGCCAAGCGGGCTATACGGCACGAACCCGATCCCGAGTTCGCGCACCGTCGGCAAGATTTCGTCTTCGGGATCGCGACTCCAGAGCGAGTATTCGGTCTGTAACGCGGTGATCGGGTAAACGGCATGAGCTCTGCGAATTGTATCTGGACCGGCTTCGGACAATCCAAGGTAACGGACCTTCCCCTCCTTCACGAGTTCCGCCATCGCACCGACTGTTTCCTCAATCGGTGTGTTGGGGTCGACCCGGTGCTGATAGTACAGGTCGATGAAATCCAAGCCGGTTCTGTGCAGGCTGGCGTCGCAAGCGCGGCGTACATAATCAGGTCTGCCGCTGATCCCGCGCCGGCCGTCTTCATCGCGCGTGATGCCGAACTTCGTTGCCACGACGACCCACTCGCGGCGGGTGCGGACGACACGACCGACAAGCTCCTCATTGCTACCGCTGCCATACATGTCGGCGGTGTCGAGAAAATTCAGGCCTAGATCGAGTGCACGGTTGATCGTGGCAGCTGACTCCGCATCATCGCGCTTGCCGTAGAATTCGGACATGCCCATGCAGCCCAGTCCCAGCGCCGATACTTCAAGACCCTGAGATCCCAGCTTGCGCATTTCCATTGGCCCCGTCCTCCTGTAGTCCTGAACTATCAACGAGCTTTGCGGATTGAGGTTGCGTAGCATGACGACCAAGCGACCACGGCGCAGCGCCCTGTTCCTGCCTGCCTCAAACGAGCGCGCCGTCATCAAGGCAAGGACACTGCCGGCCGACGTCATCATCCTCGATCTGGAAGACGCGGTGGCGCCAGAAGCAAAGGATCAGGCGCGCGACCGCGCGACCCGCGCGGTTCAGGAAGGATTTGGCGACCGGGAAGTGGTGGTCCGGGTCAATGCGCTTGATACGCGCTGGGGCGAGCAGGACTGCATGGTGATTGGCGCTGCATCACCGGACGCGATCCTTTTGCCGAAAGTGTCGATGGCGGAATCGTTGCACGATGCCCGCCGGGCAATCGGTGATGGCCCCAACCTATGGGCGATGATCGAGACGTGTCGCGGCGTGCTCGACCTGATGACAATCGTCAATGCCGCTGACGCAACCGGTCTGAGCGTGCTGGTCGCGGGCACGAACGACCTCGCCAAGGAGATGCGGTGCACGCCGGGGCCAGACCGCTCGCCGCTGCTACCCGCGCTGAGTCAAATCGTGATGGTCGCCCGTGCCGCTGGGTTGGATGCGCTGGATGGCGTCTGCAATGTGATCGACGATACCGTCACGATCGAGCAGGAATGTCGTCAGGGCGTCGCGTATGGTTTCGATGGCAAGTCGCTGATCCATCCCGCCCAGATCGAGCCCGCCAACCGCGCCTTTTCGCCGAGCGAACAGGATGTCGAGCACGCCCGACGCGTCGTTGACGCGTTCAGGCAAAACGACGAAGCGGGCGCGCTGCGGGTCGATGGCCAGATGGTCGAGCGGCTGC
This sequence comes from Sphingomonas sp., assembly GCA_965217805.1. Classification (GTDB taxonomy): domain Bacteria; phylum Pseudomonadota; class Alphaproteobacteria; order Sphingomonadales; family Sphingomonadaceae; genus Sphingomonas. Next base: position 106,221 of record CBDCJJ010000008.1, read on the forward strand.
ATCTTGACGCCGCGCGGCGGACCCTCGCTTTCGCAAAGCGACAATAGTGGGTGACATTGCCGGCTGGATCGCCCCTGCCGCGACCATGATCGCGGCCATGATGACGGCTGCCAATCTGGGTGCACGATTGACTGGCTGGGGTTTCGTGGTCTTTACGATCGGATCGATCGGCTGGATCGTGGTCTCGGTGACGACCGATCAGCAGAATCTGCTCTGGACCAATGGCTGGCTCCTGATCGTTAATTCCGTCGGTGTCTGGCGGTGGCTGGGGCGGCAAGCGGCCTATGAAGAGGGCGGAAAGGCCGCGACCAGTCGTAGTGTGGCGCAGCATGTTCCAACACTGTTCGCCACCGGATCGCTGGCCGGTACCGACTTAATCGGCGCTGGCGGCGGTTCGATCGGCTCGGTCGTCGAAGGCATGATCAGCTGTGACAATGCGGCGCTTGCCTATGTCGTCGTCAGCGAAGGCGGCTTGGGCGGGGTCGGCGAGCGGCTGCACGCACTCCATCCCGATGAGCTGCGCTATCGCGACGGAAATTTCCACTGCGACCTTGACCGCAATGCGCTCGCCCGCCGACGCGTACTATGTGAAGATGACTGGCCACTTCGCATCCGCCCTGATGGAAGTGAGGACTGATTTCAAGCGATCAGACCACGGCAACCGCCAGTTCATGCGGTGCCCGGGACGGCTGATCCGCTAGTACCCGATCGCGCGCATCGCTCAGCGTGCCGACATAGGCGTCGGCGCCAACCGCTCCCTGGATCGACGGATCGCTCAGCGCTGCCTCGCCCTGCGGCCACAGCCCGACGATGATTTGCGCGTCGGGCGCACGGTCTCTCAATCGCTTGATCAGATAACGAAGCGGGGCCGGTGAACCGGTAACTTGCAGATACGAGATCGCAATCACGCCTACGTCGCTCACGTCCAGCTTGTCGATCGCCTCACGCGCCACCTCGGCGTTCGGGATCATTCGCGCGGTCACGCCGCGTTCGGCAAGCAGCTGGATCAGCATGGCGGAAACGGCGTCGTCAAAAGGGCCGTGGCCGGATACGCACATCACATCCGCTGGTTGACGGGACATGGCATCAACCGAGGGCGCGTCGTTTTCACCAGCGACATGATCCTTCATGTCATCGATCACCGACAGCATCGAGCGCGTCATCTGCGCCGCACGCGCGCGGTCGATCGTGCCGCGCGCCTCATCCTGCGCGGCGAGTTTCAGGCCTTCCAGTACTACATTGTCATAATAATCGACGAGTGTATCGCCCTCGATCAATTGCTCTGCCTGCGCCAGCGCCTCGTCGGGATTGTTCGCGAGGATGCGTTGGTAAAAGCTGTCGACGGAATTGAGCGCCGGGCGGTCACCAAGCAGGACATCGAAAAATTCCAGGCTTTTCACATGCCGCCCCAACACCACCAGGCACAGGGTCAACGGCGTCGACATGATCAGTCCGATCGGCCCCCAAAGCCATGTCCAGAAGATCGCGGCAACGATAACCGACACCGGGGACAAGCCCGTCGAATGGCCGTACAGCAGAGGCTCCACCACATAACCGGTCAGCGGTTCGACAAGGATGAACAGCGCGGCGACCTCGATCGCCGTACCCCAGCCCGGATCGATTGCCGCACCCAGCGCGATCGGAGCGATCGCGGCCAGGAAAGAGCCGATATAGGGCACGAAGCGGAGTAGCCCGGCCAAGACACCCCACATCGCAGGCGACGGTACCCCGATCAGCCACAGCCCCAGTCCAATGACGATCCCGAAGCTGGTATTCACTGCCAGCTGCGACAGGAAATAGCGGCTTAGGCGCTTCCCGGCGTCATCCATCGCCATGGTTGTGCGGTGCAGGTCACTGGAGCCGAAAACCCGGATGAAGCGGTCTCGCAAATCCTCCTTTTGCATCAGCACGAAGATCGCGACGATCAGCACGATGACCAGTGTTTCTAGCGGACCCAGAATTGGCGCCAGGATGGTTCGTGCAATTGTGAGCGGCGATGCACGCTCGTTCGCAACCTCCACCAGCACAGGTCGACGCTGTGGACCAGCATCTGCTCCCAGCGGCTGCGCCGGCGTTCGCGCAGCCGCTGGTGGCGGAGCGCGTCCCCCGCCGAGTTCGCGGGTAATCGACGCAATACGGGTCACCGCAAAGCTCTGCGCGCCCGCGATCTTCTTCTCGATCGTCTGAGCGTAAGCGGGCGCGTTCGCGCTCAGCGCCGCTGCCTGGTTGCCGATCAACGCGCCGACCAATCCAAGAACGCCCAGCGCGGCCAGCACCGTCGCCATCACCGCGGGTCCGCGCCAGAGCCGCAACCGTTGTAGCAGATCGACAAGCGGCGACAGCACGAACGACAACATCACAGCCAAGGTGATCGGGATGAGCACCTCCTGTCCAAAATATAACGCCGCGATGACCAGCGTACCGACCGCAATCGACAAAAGGCTCTTTAACTCGGGCGCCGCGCTGCCACGCACACGCGCTGCTCCGGTTGCCTCGGATGTGTCACGCTCGCCTGTTACAACGTTCCGGTACCCGGCAACATCATCATCCGTTGTCATTATTGTCCCTTCAACCGCCACTCCAACACACGCAGATGCCCGGTTGGTCAACATATTACGGCATCGAACGCTGGAAACCCGCTCTCCGCGTCCCATCTTGCGCACATCGCCATGATCATCTTATCCCTTTGCGCTTTCTGATCGCCGAGAGCGAAACCCCAGATCAACGTACCAATCGTCGGGCCGATGTCGGTCGTAGCGCGGGTGAAAGCTATGCAGCGACGCTCCGGCAGTTATGCCCCGCCGTATCGGTGTGTCTGGTCCGCCCAAGCGATGACAGTGCACAAGCACACACGCCGCAGAAGTTGAGCCGGTTCGATGCGGTATTTCTGACCGGGTCGCCCCTCCACATCTATTGCGATACGCCCGAGAACCGACGGCAGATCGACTTCATGCGCGCAGTGTTCGCCTCAGGTACACCAAGCTTTGGATCATGCGCGGGATTGCAAGTTGCCGTCGTTGCGGCAGGTGGCCAAGTTGGCCCGATTCGGCAACGAGAAGTGGGACTGGCGCGCAGGATCGTCCGCACGGACTGCGGCCGGGATCATCCGTTATTCACCGGTCGCGGCGTAGCATGGGATGCGCCCTCTATCCACGGCGACGAAGTGGACGCCTTGCCACCCGGCGCTACATTGCTGGCCACCAACGCGGTGACCCGCATTCAGGCGGTCGAGATTGTCCGGGGCGATGCGACATTCTGGGGCGTTCAATATCATCCGGAGCTTTCGATGGCGGAAGTTGCCGCGGCATTGCGGCGAGAGGCCGACGAAATCGTCGCAGCGGGACTCGCCCTGACGAAATCCACGGTCGAGGGTCAGGCCGCACTATTTGACGCACTCGATACGCACCCCGACCGGCTGGATCTACGCTGGCAACTCGGGGTTGATGGGGAGGTGGCGGAAGAACGGCGTCGCCGTACTGAGATCATCAATTTCATCCGGTATCTGGTCGAACCGACCGCTAATAAACGCGGTCGTTTATCGGCGCCGCGACACCCAGAACTCGTCAACGCCTGAAACAGGAGTCTCACCATGCCAACCGCTTTGATCACCGGCGCCACAGCGGGCATCGGCGCCGCCTCGGTCCGTGCCTTCGCCAAGGCTGGATGGCATGTTGTCGCGACTGGCCGTCGGAGTGATCGGCTTGATGCGCTCGCAAACGAGGTCGGGCGCGATCGGGTGTTGCCCGCCTCCTTTGACTTGCGCGATCAGGATGCGCTTGCCGAGATCCTGGATAATCTGCCCGGCAAATTCGCGGACATCGACCTGCTGATCAACAATGCCGGGCTGGCGCTTGGCACTAAACCGGCGCCCGAGGCCGATCTCAGTGACTGGCATACCATGATCGACACCAACCTGACCGCGCTCGTCACGGTCACTCGACTGCTGCTGCCCCGGCTCGTCGAGCGGCGCGGGGCGGTCATCAACCTGTCATCGGTGGCCGCCAGTTATCCCTATGCCGGCGGCAACGTATATGGCGGGACGAAGGCCTTCGTGCGCCAGTTCAGCCTGGGTCTGCGCTCAGATTTGCATGGCACCGGCGTTCGTGTGACCTCGATCGAACCCGGCATGGTCGAGACGGAATTCACAGTGGTACGCAATCACGGCGACCAAGCGGCATCCGACAAGATGTACGCAAATGCCAATCCGATGACCGGCGACGATATCGCCGCGACGATGCTGTGGGTCGCAAATCTGCCGTCGCACCTCAATATCAACGCGCTTGAACTGATGCCCGTTTCCCAGTCGTTCGCAGGCTTTCAGGTTGCGCGAGGCGGTTGAGATGCTTAGCTGCGCGGTCGCCACTCGGCGCCGGCATGTTCATCCAGCCGGGGGGAGGCCGCCTCGCTGACCATCCGATCCCCGTCGATAACAATCGGCGCAGCCAGACCAGGCAAGCCTTGCTCACCAACCGCGACCTGCATCCCCCTCGCGATGACCTGCGGATCGGCAAAGACCTGATCGATCCGGTTGACCGGTCCGGCCGGAACGCCCGCTGCTTCCAGCGCCGCATAAAGATCGGTAGTGGTTCGCCGGACGGTCAGCGCGGTCAGCGTCGGGATCAGCGCGGCGCGATTGGTAACGCGAGCAGGGTTGGTTGCAAACCGCGCGTCTCCTGCCAGTTGAGGCACGCCGAGTATGTCGCAGAACTTCACGAACTGCCGGTCATTGCCGACCGCGACGATCAGGTCACCGTCGCTTGTCGGAAAGCTTTGATAGGGCGTCAAGTTGACATGGCCGTTGCCCATCCGCTGGGGCACCCGCCCACTTACCATCCAGTTGAGCGCCTGGTTTCCAAGCACGCCGACCTGCGTATCAAGCAGCGCCATATCGATATGCGCGCCTGCTCCGGTTTCTGATCGACGCTGCAGCGCGGCCAAGATCGCCACTACCGAATAGACGCCGGTGAACAGGTCGGCATAGGCGACGCCGCCCTTTTGCGGAGGGCCGTCGGGTTCGCCGGTAATCGACATCATCCCGCCCATGCCCTGAATGATGAAGTCATATCCGGCGCGGTGGGCATAGGGGCCGGTCTGACCAAAGCCGGTGACCGAGCAATAGATCAGAGCCGGATTGATCGTATGCAGGCTGGCCGCATCCAAACCGTAGCGCGCAAGCCCGCCGACCTTGTAATTCTCAATCACGACATCTGCCTTCGCGGCTAGCGCGCGAACACGGGCCTGACCTTCCTCGTCCGCCAGATCGACCGCGATCGAGCGCTTTCCCCGGTTACAACTGTGATAATAAGCCGCGCCAAGCGATCGGTCGTCAGCGTCCGTCACAAATGGCGGCCCCCAATGGCGAGTATCATCGCCCTCTCCCGGCCGTTCGACCTTGATGACGTCCGCGCCAAGGTCCGCGAGCAATTGTCCCGCCCACGGCCCGGCAAGGATCCGCGCCAGTTCCAGCACGCGCAACCCGGCGAGCGGTGCGAGACCCTTCATCGCCGGCAATTCACGATGTTCGTCGTCATGAGCATCCCTCCTCTTCCTAACGAAACGTTAACCGTCCCCGATTAGACAAGCCATCATGCTCTCAAGACCCCTTTTGACCTGGTGGCCCCAGTTCATCCGGCCGATCAGCATCGGGACGCTGTTCTTCCTGAGCGCTGCACTAGCGATCCTGATGACGCGATTCGACAATGGCGTCGCGTTCATCTGGATTGCCAATGCAATCCTGATCGGTGAGTTGATCGTTGCTCCGCCTCGGCGACGCGTGCCGACGATTATCGCATGCGCCGCTGGCAGCTGGCTGGCGAGCGCATGCTTCAGCCTCGGACCAATCGCGGCATTTCCAATCGTCGTCATCAATATTTGCGAAGCCGTCATATCCTCTGAATTGTTGCGCAGGCTTACTCCGAGAGACGGACCGCTCGACACATTATCGTCGATGACGGCATTCGTTCTGTCCGTCGGCCTGATCAGCCCCGCGCTTGGCGCTCCATTCGGCGCGCTAGTCGCCGTCGCCACCGGTCATGGAACGTTCGTCGCGAACATCGTCCACTGGTACGCCGGCCATGCGCTGGGCGCCCTCGCCTTCACGCCGATCGCGATGCTGCTCCTGCGCGGCGATGCAAAGGAATGGATCGCCGCTGCCAATTATCGCAACACGGTCCATGTCGTGATCGTCCTTGGAATGATGGTCGTCACGAGTGTCGGCGTCTTCTATCAGACGTCTTTGCCGCTGCTGTTTCTGCCGATGCTGCCGTTGATCATCGCAACGTTCCGTCTTGGTGGCGCGGGCGCGGCGGCGTCGATCATTATTCTCGCTGTCTCCGGTAGTGCATTCACCGTGCTCGGCCACGGGCCGATCGGCTTGATCCACGGATCGCACGGACTTCGGATCGAATTCCTGCAATTCTACCTCGCGGTCAACGTATTGACCGCCCTTCCTGTCGCGGCCGATCTCGCCCGCCGCAAACATCTGTTCGGCGAACTGCGCGACAGTGAGGCCCGCTACCGTCTCGTTGCCGATCATTCGAGCGATATCGTGATGAACATCGATCTTGCCGGCATCGTTCAATATGTTTCGCCATCGGTCATTTTGCTGGCTGGTTATCAGCCCGACCAGATCCTCGGCCGCTCGGCATTTGACGTCGTGCATCCCGATGATCTGTCGCGCGTCGTTGCCGGACACGCAGATGCGATGACCCGCCCGAATGAAATGCATACTATCGAATATCGTGGACGCCTGGCGAACGGCGAATGGCGCTGGTGTGAAGGGCATACACGCGGCGTGTTCGACGATGACGGACGGGCGACTGGCGTTGTCACCGCACTTCGCGACATCTCTCACCGCAAGGAGATAGAGGCACAACTCACACGCGAAGCCGGCACGGACGCGCTGACCGGCGTCGCCAATCGCCGCTCCTTCACGCGACTGATCGATGACGCCTTCGCACTCGGGCAACCGGCATGCCTGGCCGTGCTGGACATCGACTTCTTCAAACGCGTCAACGATCTGCACGGTCACCCGGCCGGTGACGCAGTCTTGCAACGCTTTGCCCAGATCGCGCTACAGGCCGTGCGCGGCAGCGACGTGGTCGCCAGGATCGGTGGCGAGGAGTTCGCGATTCTTCTGCGCGGTGCCGGGATCGAAGAAGCATCGGCGGTCTGCGAGCGGTTGCGCCAGGCCGTGGCGGCCGCGATCATCAATGGCCCGACCAGCCGCATCCGCATCACCGTCAGCGCCGGAATCATCGCGCTGGACCAAGCGAGCGACCCGGCAGCCCTGTTCATCGCGGCCGATGCGGCGCTGTACCGTGCCAAGGCCGATGGCCGCAACCGGCTGGTCCTCGCCGCCTGACGGAACGAAGCGCGCTACGGCGATGTTGAGCCAGTGTGCGCGAAGACGATTATCTGATTTTCGGACCCGGCGATGTCGATCTTGCCCATTCACCGCTACGTCATAATCTTGATGTCGAAACCTGTGTTCTCGGCGCGTTTAACCCCGGGTTGACCAGGCTCGAGAGCGGCAATCTGCTGATGATGGTTCGAGTGGCCGAGGCGGTGCGCGACCCCGTTTTCGATGGCCATGTCCACATGATCGGCTGGACGCCAGCCGGTTACCGCCTCAGCCGTTTTCCGGTGGCCGATGTCGACATGGGCGATCCCCGCCAGTTCGCGCTCCGGGGACGATCGCATCCGGCCCTCGGGCTGACATCCCTGTCCTGGCTCCTGCCTGTGGAATTGAGCGCCGACGGCGCAACCATCATCAGAACCCATTACGAAGCGGCGATCGCCCCACGGGCGTCGTACCAGCAATATGGCGTCGAGGATCCGCGCATCAGCCGGATCGACGGCCGCTGGTACATGACGACGTGCTCGGTGTCGGCGGCCCGCCTTTGCTCCACGCTCTACGTCTCCGATGACGGCCTAAACTACCAACTGGAAGGCATCGTCCTCGACCACCAGAACAAGGACATGATCCTGTTCGAGGGGAAGGTCGATGATCGGTTCATGGCGCTTACCCGTCCGCTCGGCGACGTTTATTTCGTCTGGGACGAGAAAAGCCCAAATGCCGGCGGTCCTTCGATCAACCTCGCCGTATCGCCGGACGCGCTGCACTGGCGCCCAATTCCGGGGGGCGGACTGCACCCGCTAAAAGCATCCGTCATGGCGTCGAAGCTCGGCGGCGGCACGCCACCGATCCTGATCGATGGTGGTTGGATGACCATTTATCACGGTGTCGAGCACCACGAGAATGTCGGGAGCTACCGCAGTTTTTGGGCTCTGCTCGACCGCGTCGACCCGGCCATTGTGCTGAGGCGCGACGAGTCGACATCCCTGATCGAGGCCGATCCTGAACTGACCCGGCCCATTGCACATCTGCAGTATCTCCCGACCAATGTCGTCTTCTCGACCGGGATCGTTGACGGGGGCGACCATTATCTCGTAGCCAGTGGTCAGGCAGACCTCGCCTGCCGAATGACACGCATACCGAAGTCCGTTTTCGCGTGACCGATCCCTGGTGGCACCGCGGCGTCATCTATCAGATCTATCCGCGATCCTTTCAGGACATCGATGGTGACGGCATCGGCGATCTTCGCGGGATTTTGGCGCGGCTCGACTATCTGGCTGAGCTTGGCGTCGATGCCATCTGGATTTCACCGATCTACCCCTCGCCGATGGCCGATTTCGGCTATGACGTCAGCAATTATACCAACATTGACCCGCTCTTCGGGACGCTGGCCGATCTCGACGCGCTGCTGGCACGGGCGCATGCACTGGGTCTAAAGGTTCTTCTCGACTTCGTGCCCAACCACACATCCGACCAGCACCCGTGGTTCGTCGAGAGTCGCTCGTCGCGAGACAACTCGAAACGCGACTGGTACATCTGGCACGACGCGCGGCCTGACGGAGGCCTACCGAACAATTGGATCAGCGACTTTGGTGGCTCTGCCTGGACGTGGGACGAGCACACCGGCCAATATTATTACCATGCTTTCCTGAAGGAGCAGCCGGACCTTAACTGGCGCAACCCAGAAGTCCGCGCGGCCATGCTGGACGTCCTGCGATTCTGGTTCGAGCGCGGAATCGACGGCTTTCGCATCGACGTGCTCTGGCACCTCGTCAAGGACGCGCGGTTCCGGGACAACCCGCCGAACCCTGATTACCGGGAAGGCATGGGTGAGATGCACCGCGTTCTGCAGACGAACTCGACCGACCAGCCGGAAGTTCATGACATCGCCGCCGACATGCGCGCGGTCGCCGAGCGGTATGGCGGCCGGCTGCTGATCGGCGAGATCTACCTCCCCGTCGAGCAGCTTGCGCATTATTACGGCCTCGACCGACCCGAGGTGCAGCTTCCCTTCAACTTCCTGCTGATCGAAACCGCGTGGGAAGCGGACACGCTGGGCGCGATGATCGCGCGGTACGAGGCGGTCTTGCCCGCCACGGGCTGGCCCAACTGGGTATTCGGCAACCATGATCGCCCCCGTATCGCCGGCCGCGTGGGGGAGGCCCAAGCGCGATGTGCGGCGATGCTGCTACTGACGTTGCGCGGGACGCCGACGATCTATTATGGCGACGAGCTGGGGATGCTGGACGCCGTGATACCGCAGGACCGCGTCCGCGATCCGCGCGAGTTGCGCGAGCCGGGGCTTGGCCTCGGGCGTGATCCGGTACGAACCCCGCTGGCGTGGGACCGGAGCGCCGGACACGGCTTCACGCGGGGCGAACCGTGGCTGCCGTTCGGCGATGACGCCCCCTACGCCAACGTCGCGGCGCAACAGCACGACAGCGGATCGATGCTGGCGCTCTATCGCCGGCTCTTGGCACTCCGGCGCGAGCACCCCTCACTCGGTATCGGCGACTTCTCCCTTGTCCGTGCCGATGATGGCGTGCTGGCCTATGAGCGCTGCTGCGCCGGCGAGCGCTTAGTCATCGCCCTGAACCTGTCCAGCGAGGCGCGTCCGTTCAGCGCTCTTGGGGCCGACACCGCCGTATGCCTGCTAAGCACGACTGGTGCCTGGTCGGGGACAGCGCTCGCGCCGAACCAAGGTGTCATCCTTAGCCCAGTCGGCTAACGGGCGCACATGCGTATCGCCATGCTCGCGCCGATCTCGTGGCGCACCCCACCCCGGCATTATGGCCCTTGGGAACTCGTCACCAGCCTGCTGACAGAGGCACTGGTCGCGCGCGGGATCGACGTGACGCTGTTCGCGACCGCCGACAGCATCACCGCAGGCACCCTGTCGGCCGTCGTCCCACGCGCCTATTCCGAAGATCCCTCGATCGATGCAAAAGTCTGGGAATACCGTCACCTGGCGCATGTCTTCGACCATACCGCGGACTTCGACCTGATCCATAACCAGGCGGACTTTCCTGCCCATGCGTTCGCGCATCTGGTCGATACACCGATCGTCACCACCATCCACGGCTTCTCGTCCGACCGCATCCTGCCGATGTACGCGCCCTATCAGGACCGCGTGCATTTCGTCGCGATCAGTGAAGCGGATCGTCATCCAGCACTGCGCTATGCAGCGACGATTCATCACGGCATTCCGGTAGACGACTTTCCCTTCGACCCGGTCGGTAGTGACGACCTGCTGTTCTTCGGCAGGATGCATCCCGACAAGGGCGCAAGGGCCGCGATAGATGCCGCACGCGCCTGCGGGCGCCGCCTGCTGATGGCGGGCATCGTCCAGGACGAGCGATACTGGTCCGAGGACGTGGAACCGTTGGTCGACAACGAAAGCGTCATCTACCTCGGGACGCTTGGTGGAAAGGCGCGCACCGCCACACTGGGCGGCGCCTGCGCCCTGCTGCATCTCATCGACTTCGACGAACCATTCGGCCTGTCGGTGATCGAGGCGATGGCGTGCGGCACCCCAGTCATCGCCAACCGCCGCGGTTCGATGCCGGAGTTGATCGACGACGGCGTGACCGGCTTTCTGGTCGATACCCCGCAACAGGCCGTCGCCATCATCGACCGCGTCTCCGATCTCGACCGCGCGGCCTGCCGCCGGTCCGTGATCGACCGGTTCAGCGTCGAGCGCATGGCCGACCGCTATATCGCGCTCTACCGCTCGATCCTTGGATAACTACTTCTACGGGCAGCCAATTGAGGCGCTGGCGCGCGCGCTCATCGGTGCCCGGTTGCTGGTCGACGGCGTCGGTGGCATCATCGTCGAGACAGAGGCGTATGACACGACCGATCCCGCCTCGCACAGCTTCCCCGGCCAAACGCCTCGCAATTCCGCCATGTTCGGGCCCGTAGGTCACGCCTATATCTACCGGATTTACGGCCTTCACTGGTGTCTCAACCTGGTGGGCGGAGAGGCACCTGGCGCCGCGGTCCTGATTCGTGCGCTCTTGCCGAACAGCGGCCTGGACATCATGGCACGGCGCCGGGGGCTGCAAGTTCCGAAACGCCTGTGTGCTGGTCCCGGCCGACTCGCGCAGGCGCTGGGCGTGACGGGGTCATTGAACGGTGCACCGCTCGATCGCCCGCCCTTCGCGCTCACGCCCGCTCATTATCCCGCCCCGATCATCGTCGGAACGCGCATCGGACTGACGAAAGCGATCGACAGGCCATGGCGGTTCGGGCTGGCGGGATCGCCCTGGCTCAGCCGCGCGTTCTCCCCGTCATGCGACAATATCTAGGCAGCCTCTCGATCGCCACCCATCGCCAGGGTCTGATCGACATCACCGACCGGATCGCTAGGTGGTTTGATCAGCAGCAGGTCGGAGAGGGCCTGCTGACGATCTTCTGCCGTCACACCTCCGCATCGCTACTGATTCAGGAAAACGCGGCGCGTGAGGTCCGCACCGACCTTGAAAGCTTCTTCGCGCAGCTGGCCCCCGAAAGCTCGGATTACGCGCATACAGATGAAGGCCCGGACGATATGCCAGCCCATCTTCGCACGGCGCTGACGCAGGTATCGCTTTCCATTCCGGTGGTGAACGGCCGCATGGCGCTCGGCACATGGCAAGGTATCTACCTGTTCGAGCACCGGCGCGCGCCGCACGACAGGACATTGGCGCTGCACCTGATCAGCGATTGATTGTCGCGGGATGGTGTGCCTTGTCTAGCGCCCTGTCACGACCCGCAATGTGGGCCGGGACGGCACTCTGGCGGTAATGGCAAGCGCTGCATATTGCTCGGCCAGCTCCACATGGATGCGTCGGATCGCATCTGCGTTCGCCTTGGCGGCAAGTCGACGCTCCTGTTGCTCACGACGAAGGTAATAATCCGGTTGGTTCAATTCAGACATGGCGACCTCTTGCTGTCCGTTACGAGTACGCAAACACACAGCCGGTTGTGCGCAACCAGAACAAACGTGCACTAAAATGGGTCAATGAAACCGTCGATTAGCGGTTATTGCGCATCCAGAATAACATCGAGCAACGTCATGATCCGTTTCGCGCGCTCGGTCGCATCGTCCACCTTCATCGCGAAGATCCATCTCCCATCCTTCTCCACCGCCTCTTCCGGCGGCTCCCAGTCCTGCCTGCGTCTCGGGGTCAGAGCGACGGCGGCAGGACCTGCATCGATTTTCCACACGCCCGCCAGCCGGGCCGTGATCCGGGTCCGGGCAAGCTTCAGCAACGTGGCGGCCTCGTCCGGGATCCGGCCGAAACGATCCTCCAGTTCCTCCTCAAACGCGTCCAGCGCCGCCTGGTCCGTCAGCCGCGCCAGCCGCCCATAAAGCGACAGGCGGATATCGATCTCGGGTATCCAGTCCTCCGGGAATCGCCCAGCAAGTCCCAGATTCAGCTCGGGCGTCCAGGCATCGACCGGCTCGCCCCGCGCCTCGTGCAGCGCCATCCCCAAAAGATGCTGGTACAGGTCGACGCCGATCAGCTTCATGTGCCCCGCCTGCTCCTCCCCCAGCAAGTCCCCTGCACCGCGCATGTCCAGATCGCGCGCGCTGATAGCGAAGCCTGCGCCCAACTGGTCGAACGCCTGCAGGGTGCGCAGGCGCTTGAGTGTCGACTCGGCGATCTCGGCATCTTCGTCGGTCGTCAGCATGATCCGCCCGCGCCGCCCGCCGCGTCCCACCCTTCCGCGCAGCTGATGAAGCTGCGACAGGCCGAAGCGGTCGGCATGATGAACGATCATCGTATTGGCGCGCGGCACGTCCAGCCCGGCCTCAATGATGTTCGTGGCCAGCAGCACGTCTCCCTTTCCCTCGGCGAAGGCGACCATCGCCTCGTCGATAGCCGCTGGCAGCATCTTCCCGTACGCCGTCACCAGCGAAAGATCCGGCACAAGCGATCGCAACTGTGACTCTAGCGGCGCGATATCCGCGATCCGCGGCACGACGACAAAGCTCTGCCCGCCGCGTCCCTTCTCGCGCAGCAATGCGCTGCGCACCCCCTCGTCGGTGAATTGGGCGACGGTGGTGCGGATAGGCTGGCGACGCGCCGGCGGCGTCGCGATGGTCGATACCTGCTGCAGCCCCACCAGCGCCCCCTGCAAGGTACGTGGAATGGGCGTCGCGGACAGCGTCATCACATGCCCCTCGCCCAGCGCGCGAAGCCGTTTCTTGTCGGCCGTCCCAAACCGCTGCTCCTCGTCGATCATGACCAGCGCCAGGTCATGATAGTGCACGCTTTTCCCCGCGACCGCACCGGTGCCGATCACGACCCCGATCGAACCGTCCGCCAGCCCCGCCTTGATCTCGCGGCGCTCGGCGGGTTTTGTCAGCCTCGACAGGCCCGCGACCGTGATTCCTGTCCCGTCGAACCGGCCGCGGAACGTCTCGACATGCTGGCGTACCAGCACCGTCGTCGGCGCGGCGATCGCGACCTGACGCCCCGACAGCGCGACGAGGGCCGCCGCACGCAGCGCGACCTCGGTCTTGCCATAGCCGACATCGCCGACGACCAGCCGGTCCATCGGCCTGCCGCTCTCCAGGTCATGCTGCACGGCGACGATCGCGCGCGCCTGGTCGGCCGTCTCGGTAAAGGGAAAGCCCGCGACGAACCGTTCATACGCCGGCGCATCCGCCTCGATCACGGGGGTCGTCCGCGCGTCGCGCTCGGACGCCAACGCCACCAGCCCGCGCGCGCTTTCGGCGATCGCCTGGTCGATGGCGCCGCGCCGCTTCTGCCAGCTGCTCCCGTCCAGCGCGTCCAGGCTGACCGCATCCTCGTCCGCGCCATAGCGCCAGATGCGATCCGCCTCGTCGATCGGCACCAGTCGCTTGCCCTCCCTGGCATAGCCGAGCACGATCGCGTCACCACCTGCACCGGCAACGCCACCGCCTTCCAGCCGCTCCAGCCCCTCGACGACCCCGACGCCAAATTCCTCGTGCACCACGACGTCGCCCAAGCGCAGATGACTGCCCAGACTGAACAGTGCGAGATCGGCGGCACCGTCAATCTCTCGCGAGCGCGCACGGCCGCCTAGTAGATCAGCGCCCGCGACGACGGTGATGTCGTCGCACAGGAAGCCGCGGTCGATCGGCGCAACCATCGTCATCGCCGACCCGACCGGTGCCGCGAGCACTTCGCTCCAGCTTCCGACCGGCGTGAAATCCAGCTTGGAGCGCGCCGTAAGGAAGCGCAGGTCGCGCGTTGATCCCATCAGGACCAGCCGGCCTCGCTCGACCGCCTTGTCGGCGAACCGTGCGAAGTTTCGCCCAGGATCGCGCGCCTCGACAAAGCGCGGGGGCATGGGCTCGGCGTCGATTGCGACGGTCAACCGCTCGCGACCCGCAAGTTCGGCGTCCCAGGCTTCGGCGTAAATGGCCCCTCGCTTGGCCAGAGCCACCATTCGCTCGCGCCGCCCGGGCACACCCGCATCCATTCCCAGCGCCGCATCGGGAAGATGCGCGAGGATGGCGACACTCTCGTCACTGACCGGCTCGACTGCCCGCCCGATCTCGATCCTGTCCAATACCGCATCGGTACGCTGCGATACCGGGTCATAGCATCGCACTGCGACCACGCGGCCGTCCTCGACCTCGATCCGGACGGGGTCGGCGGCATCCACCGGATAGATGTCGACCACCTCGCCCCTGACCGCGACCTCGCCCGGCTCGTCGATCCGGTCGTCGACGACATAGCCGAGCTTCACCGCCTCGACAGCAAAGCCGGACAGATCCAGTGGATCGCCAACGGCGATAACGGGCGGTGCCGTGTCGAACGCAGCGGGCGGCGCATAGCGCGTCGCCATCGCCTCGGCCGATGTAATCAGTGCTGCGCGCGCCTCCCCACGTACGCGCAACCTGCTCAGCGCGGCGACGCGTTGCCCGGTAATGGATGGCGACGCAGGCGCATCGTCACCGGGCAAGGCGTCGCCAGCGGGAACGTGTACCACCACAGTTGCCGGTGTGAAGGCCGCTAGCGCCGCCGCCAGCGCCGCCGCCCGCTGCTCGTCCTCGGCTGCATAAATGACGTCGCCATCGGCCAGCCGCTCGGCCAGTGCCGCCGCCAGCGGGCCGATCGCTGGCACTCCACCCATTGATGATGTCATTGAGCAGACGTGATCCGATAATGAATGGGTTTGAAGCTTCCACCGTTCGAGTCCGGCGCCGAACATGCGGTCAGCCCGATGATCAGGTCCATCGCCGCGCGAAACGCGACATGGTCGCCTTCGCGGCTGGTCGGCGGCAATACCTTGAGCACACCCGTCTCGCCATCGATCAGCACGTTCATAAAACAATTGAATGCCACCGGAATATTATCCGGAACGATGCCATACGGTTTGAGAGCATCCGCTAGATTACCGAAACAGCCCCGGTGGACCGGCTCAGCGGGATAAAAATGCCTGAACGTATCGCTTGAACATGGAGTCAGCAGGAAATCATGCTGGCCGACGCTGTCTTCGACAATATCCAGCATCACTGAAGAGCGATTGGAGTAAATTTTGTGCCCGGTGGTCAGTCGGATCGTCTCAGCGTAATCCAGCGTCCGTCCCGATGAAATGACCTCGGCGATATCAAGGGCATTATATGCCAAGAGATCGGCAACCTGCTCGCCATTGGGATCGATCACAACCAGCGTCTCGCCCGCGCGCAGGGTAAAGGCTGTCCCTGAACGTTCAGGTATCGCTATAGCACTAATCATGCGCCCGAATTGCCCGAGTAGCGAAACGGGCATGCCCAGTCTGCCTCGACAGCGCGTCCGCTATATTGGCGGGCCTCACTGCGCTCGCCGTGGCGCGCAAGCATGGGATTACGCGATCCGGCCAGCATTTCATCCCGCACCAAGATCTTCTCGCGCATCTGCTCATATCGCCCGCTGTCGCGTAGCGTCTCGAACTGGTCGTGCAGGTTGAAGACCATCGCGGGCCGATAGAAACGACGGGCCGGGCGACTGGCGCCGGGATGCAGTCCGACGATGAAAAACGCTTCGCCGCCAAAGCTCATCGAAAAATCCGAATTTTCCGGATCGGAACTGACCGATCCGTCATAAGTCTGTCCGCGCCATACATCCTTGTCCGACAGCGACTGCGCGCGCTGCCACAAATGTTGCTCGAACGCATTTTCAGATAGGTCTTCCGGTCCCTCGAACACCGCTACAAAGCTGCGGAATAACGCGGGATCTTCCCGGTAGGAGGCAGCGAATGTTACCAGTCCGTCATGGATGCGCAGATCGTCCCATGCGCTGTCGACGCGGTCGCAAGCCAGCACCTGCAAAGTATTTTTGGCCAGCGCGGCCTTGGCTCCGACACATGGAAACTTTGCGTCAGCAACGAACGCGGAAAGTTGTGCTTCAAGTGCGCCTTGTGTTTCGCGGTACCAGCGAAACAGCGGTGTATGGGGTCGGGTCATGCCAATCTCAGACGCACGTCATCGATGGACGTTCCCCATCTTCGATGACGTGCGTTATCAGTCGTTTATTCGGCCGAACCCGGCTCCGCCATCTTGCGATGCTGCTCCGCCAGCACCGCGTTAGGCGTCACGTTCGCAAGCGTTGATTGCACTTTGTTTTTCCAGCCTGACACGATGCTGGCTTTACCCGCCATCAAGGCGTCCCAGCCATCCTTCGCAACGTCTGCCGGATCGCTTTTCGTGTCAGATGCGCCAACCGAGGTATCCAGCATTTCGCCGCGTGCAAAGAATTCGGTTTCGACCGGGCCTGGCATCAGGTTTGTCAACGTGACACCTTCGGCATCCTTGATCTCGTTCTGGACGGCCGCGACGAAGCTGTCCACGAACGCCTTGGTGCCATTGTACACGGCCTGGAAACTGCCGGGAATATAGCCCGCGATCGATCCCGTCACCAGCACCTTGCCGTTGTTCCGGGCCACCATTGGCTTCAACACCTTTTGCAGCAGATACAGCGTGCCGGTGATGTTGGTGTCGACCACATGCCGCCATTTGGCGAATTCCTGATTCAGGAACGCATGGCCCAGCCCATGTCCGGCATTTGCGCACAACAGATCTACGTGCCGGCCATTTGCGAGCGATAGCAGTTGATCGACGCCCTCGACTGTCGAAAGATCCGCCTCGACAGACTGGACGGCATTTCCATACTGTTTGAAGTCCCGCGCCGCAGCATCGATCAGCGGCTCGTCGGCTACGACCAGAATATCGTATCCGTTTTTTGCCGCCAGTGTCGCAAGCTCGAAGCCGATACCCGTCGAGGCACCTGTAATAATCGCCAATTTGTTCGTCATGTCGCCGTCTCCTCAATTCAGCCCGGGTTTCAGGACGACCTTGGTCACGGTGTTCTGGTCATCATGAAACATCTTGTAGCCCTTGGGCGCGTCCTCCAGGTCCATGCGGTGCGAGATCATGAACGTCGTATCGATCTTGCCCTCGACAATCGCATTCAGCAGTCCCGGCAGATAGTGCTGCACATGCGTCTGCCCGGTCTTGAGGCTCAGCCCTTTCTCCATGAATGCGCCCAGCGGCCATTTATCGACAAAGCCACCATAAACCGCCGGCATCGACACCCGTCCACCCTTACGGCACGCCAGTACCGCCTGACGGTTGGCATGCGCGCGGTCAGTGCCGAGCATCAGCGTCTTCTTCACCTGGTCGAGCACATTGTCGACGAAGAAGCCATGTGCCTCCAGCCCAACACAATCGATGCATGCATCCGGCCCGATTCCGCCGGTCATCTGCATCAGTGCGTCATAGGTGTCGGTCTGTTCGAAGTTGATCGTCTCCGCGCCGAACCGCGCCGCAAGTTCCAGCCGGTGTGAGAAGTGATCGATTGCGATCACTCGCTCGGCGCCCATCAGAAACGCGGATTGTACCGCGAACAGCCCGACTGGCCCACAACCCCAGATGGCGACCGTGTCACCGCTCTCGATCTGTGCGAACTCAGCCGCCTGCCATCCGGTCGGCAGGACATCGGACAGGAACAGCACCTTGTCGTCGTCGATCCCGTCGGGAATGACGATGGGTCCGACATCACTGAAGGGCACGCGGACATATTCCGCCTGACCGCCCGCATAGCCACCAGTCATATGGCTGTAGCCAAACAGTCCGGCCATCGGCTGGCCGTACAGTTCCTGCGCAATGTCCTGGTTGTCGGCGGGCAAGCCGTTGTCGCAAGCCGAATATTGATGCTTGTTGCAGTGATAGCAGTTTCCGCACGAGATGGTGAAAGGTACGACCACGCGCTGGCCCTTCTTTAGTGTCGACTTCGGGCCGGTCTCGACCACTTCACCCATAAATTCATGGCCCAGAATATCGCCGGATTTCATCGTCGGGATGAAGCCGTCATACAGGTGTAGATCGGAACCGCAGATCGCTGTCGACGTCACTTTCAGAATGCAGTCGCGTGGATTTACGATCCCGGGATCGTCGACCGTGTCGACGCGGACGTCATGCTTGCCGTGCCAGGTCAGCGCGCGCATCAGCCGTCCTCCTTTTCATATTGCTTCATATTCATTGCCGATGTCGCCACCTCGCCGGTCTCCATCAACTGCTTGAGCCGGCGAAGGTCGCGACGCGCCTGGATCGCCGGTTCGCGCTGGAACAGCTTGGCGATCATCTTGCCGATCGCCCCGGCGGGGGGATCATAAAGGATCGTGGCGGTTACGACCGTACCGCGTGCACCTGCCTCACGAAATTCGACCCGCCCGCTGTTTGCAACTTCAGCACCAGGGGCCGACATCCACTCGATCAGCCGATCCTGCTGCTCATCGACGACGATCGCGTCCCATTCGACCCGCCCCCCCATTGGGGCCTTTACGACCCAGTGCGATTTCTTGTCATCAAGTACATCGATCCGTTCGATATTCTCCATCACGCGCGGCAGTTTTGAGAAATCCCGAAAAAAAGCGAACAAGTCGCTTGCTGGACGATTGATCGTCACCGCCTGCCCAACCGCGTCCTTGCCCTTCGCGTTTATCAGCGTCTGACGCAACTCAGCGTCTGCCTCGTCGCGCTTCGAAGTAGTAAGGGGTGCGTCGTCTGTAATGTCGGTCATTCATGGCCTCCGATGGAACTTCTCAATCGCATCGGCGGCGCGTCCGTTCCGACAAAACAGTCGAACGGACGACAAATTACTCGTAGGTCCTCAACACCTTAACTTAAGTCAGTCAAATTATTTTTGACAGGCGACAACCGCGGCGATGACGCTCAACGTCTCGTCGGCATCGCGGACCTTGACCGTGTCGAGCCCCAGTTCCTTCGCCGGATAATCGTTACCGCCGGGGAATATCGCATCCCCGATGAACATCATCGCATCCAGCGCGATCCCACTCGCATCACGCAGCTTCTTGAGGCCGTAAGCCTTGTCGACCCCCTTCTGGGTAATATCAATCGAAGTTGATCCACCCATATTGATCGACAGTTCCGGCAACCTCTTGCGCAGATCGGCTTGGATCACCTTGCGCTTGGCGAAATCGGGATCCCATTTTTCCTTGGCGTCCAGCGGGGCTTGCTGCCCAAGCGCAGAAAACGTGATCTGGCTCCCGCGATCCTCGATGCGCTCCCCCCAAGTCTTCTCCGGCTTGAAGCCTGTCGCGTCCAGCGCCGCGTCGAACGCGTCCATGATCTTCTTCTTTTCGGCATTGTCAAACAGTTCGGCATAGACTGCGTGCCAGTCATCTTTCTCGTGCCGGTAAAGCTTGGTCCCCGTCGTCGGCATCAACCAAAGCTTTGTCAGATCTGCGCGATCCGGCAGGCGGCTTGCCACCTGCTTGTCGAATTGCGGCCAATCGCCGCCAGAGATCACCGCGACATGTGCCACTTCCAACAGATCGGCGAGCGCCTCGCCCATCGGCGCCTGTAGCGGCTGCTTACTCTCGGCAAGGGTGCCATCAAGATCGAATGCAACCAACTGCTTCATGAATTCACTCCGGTTCTGGACAGGATCATCGCATCGATTGCATGTGCTACACCATCCTCATCATTGCCGCGCGTCACGTGATCGGCGGCTTTCTGCACCTGCTGCGGCGCATTGCCCATTGCAATAGACAGCGCGGCGCGTTCCAGCATCGGCAGGTCGTTCGCTTGATCGCCAATCGCGCAGGTTGCCGACAGGGGTACGCCCATCGCTTGCGTCAGAGCCTCGATTCCAGCACCTTTGTTGGCCCTCAGCGCGGTAACATCCAGATAATAGGTCTGCGACTGCACGATCGTCGCATCGTCACCAAAGCATCTTACCGCCTCCTTTGTCAGTGATCGCAGCAACTCCTCGTCATCGCTGACGAACGTGATCTTGTCGGCCCGGTCGAGCAGGCCATCAAATGTCTCTCGCAGGATTTCGTGCTGATTGGACGAGATACGTTCATGCTCGACATGCACCCCCTCACTGCTGCTGGCATACCATTCGCCGTCCGCAAATACCCATCGATCGACGTCCGCATGGCCGACAACATCGAATACCCCGCGTGCGACGCGCTCATCGATCATGTGATGCTCATCGACCGTCCCGTCGCGGTGGAAGATGATGCCGCCGTTGAACGCGCCCATCGGTTCGTCGAGTTGCAGTTTCTCGGCGATTGGCATCATGCCCGATCGGGGCCGTGCGCTGATGATCGTAAACCCGATGCCCGCCGCCTCCAGCCGCTCGACCGCAGCAACCGTTCCTTTCGTCAGCTTCTTTTCCTTGTCGACCAGCGTCCCGTCGACATCGCAGACCACCAGCCGCAATTGTCCGGTCGAGCCATCGCTCACTGCGGCATCTCGACATGACCGCCAAAGCCATAGCGCATTGCCGACAGCAGCTTGTCCCCGAAGGTGCTTTCGACCCGGCTGCGATACCGGGCATAGAGCGCCGCCGACAGCACGTTGGCCGGCACCGCTTCCTCCATCGCCGCATCGATCGTCCAGCGGCCCTCACCCGAGTCCGCGACCCGCCCCGAGAACTGCTCGAGCATTTGGTCCTTTGCCAGCCCCGCCGCCGTCAGGTCGAGCAACCAGGACGAGATGACGCTGCCCCGGCGCCATACCTCAGCGATATCGGTCAGATTTAGAT
Source organism: Sphingomonas sp. (assembly GCA_965217805.1). Classification (GTDB taxonomy): domain Bacteria; phylum Pseudomonadota; class Alphaproteobacteria; order Sphingomonadales; family Sphingomonadaceae; genus Sphingomonas. The sequence continues at coordinate 127,614 of CBDCJJ010000008.1, forward strand.
CGAACCGCTCATCCTCGGGCAGCTTGTCGGATGACTTGCCCTTCAGGATGTCGAAGCCCTCGGCGTACGCCTGCATCAACCCGTATTCAATGCCGTTATGGACCATTTTCACGAAATGCCCGGACCCCGCCGGCCCAGCGTGAATATAGCCCTTTTCCGCGCGCGGATCCTCGTAATCGTCGTTGCGCTCGGGCGTTCGCGGAATTGTGCCCACGCCCGGCGCCAGCGCTCCGAAAATCGGGTCGAGCATTCGCACCGTCTCGTCGCTGCCGCCGATCATCATGCAGAAACCGCGTTCCAGTCCCCAGACGCCGCCTGAAGTCCCGACATCGACATATTCGACGCCCTTCTCGCGCAACATCTTCGCCCGGCGGATATCGTCCTTGTAGAAACTGTTACCGCCGTCGATGATGACCTCGTCCTTGCCACACATGCCCGCCAGTTTCTCGATCGTCTGCTCGGTCGGGTCACCCGCGGGCAGCATTATCCAGAAGATTGCCGGATCATCCAGCTTGTCGCGCATATCCTCCAGAGAGGACGCGGCGGTCGCGCCGTCCTTCGCCAGTCCCTCGACCGCGTCGGCGTTGCGGTCCCAGGCGACGATTTCATGCCCGCCCTTCATCAGGCGGCGCGACATACCGCCACCCATCCGGCCGAGGCCGATCATCCCGATTTTCATCTGCGTACTCCAAATTGCCTTAGGCGTCAGGCGGTGGCCGGCTGCTTCTTCGCGATTGATTCCATCAACTCGTCGAAAGCGCCGGCGAACGACGCCACGCCCTCCGTCACCAGCGTATCGGTGACCGCATCCAGATCGAGGTCCAGCCGCTTGGCCTCCGTGAGGACATGTTTCGCTCCCTCGACATCCTCCGTCAGCGTGACCTTCGCCGTCCCATGCTCGCGAAACGCGTCCATCGTCTTGGGCGGCATCGTATTTACCGTATCCGGCCCGATCAACGTGTCGACATACAGTGTGTCCGGAAAGGATGGATCCTTCGTGCCGGTCGACGCCCACAACAGCCGCTGCGGCATCCCGCCCTTGTCCGCCAGCGCCTTCCACCGGTCCGACTTCACGAAATCCAGATACCATTGATACGCCATCTTGGCGTTCGCGATTGCGACCTTGCCGCGCACGGCCTTCAGCGCCGCGGCATCCGCGCCGCCAGCCTTCAGCTTCTCGTCGACCTGCTTGTCGATTGCGCCATCGATCCGGCTGACGAAGAAGCTTGCGACGCCGGCGATCCGGTCGATTGACTGCCCCTGTCGCACGCGCTCCTCCAGCCCCGTGACATAAGCGTTCGCGACCCGCTTATAGGCCTCGATCGAGAACAGCAGTGTTACGTTGACATTGATACCCGCCGCAATCGTCGTGGCGATCGCCGGTGCCCCGGCCTCGGTGCCGGGGATCTTGATCATCAGGTTCGGACGATCCACCATCTTCCAGAGCTTCGCCGCCTCGGCGATTGTCGCATCGGTATCGTCCGAAATATAGGGCGACACCTCGAGGCTCACATAGCCATCCCTCGCGTCCAGCCGGTCATAAACCGGGCGCATGATGTCCGCGGCGGTACGGATGTCCTCAACCGCAAGATGCTCGTAGCGATCGATCGTCGCGGCATCGGGGTTCGCGCGATCATATCCAGTCAGGCTTTCGTCATAGGCGTCGCCATGCCCCATCGCCTTCTCGAAGATCGACGGGTTGGACGTGACCCCGGTCACACCATCCTCGTCGACCAGCTTCTTCAACCCGCCTTCATGCAGGAACTTGCGCTCGACGAAGTCCAGCCAGACCGCCGTTCCCTCGGCACTCAGATCGGCCAGCTTACCCATTGTTCGTCTCCAGTAATTCATGTGCGACTTTCAGGACGTGATCGAGCGTGAAGCCGAACTTGTCCTGCAGCTTTGCTATCGGTGCCGACGCACCGAAGGTCGACATCGCGATCACCTTGCCCTTCAGCCCGACATAGCGATCCCAGCCGACCTCGCTGCCCTGCTCGACTGCCAGCCGCGCTACAACGCCGCCCGGCAATATGCTTTGCTTGTACGCCTCGTCCTGCTTCTCGTATCGGAACCAGCTCGGCATCGACACGACCCGTGCCTTCACGCCATTGTCGGTCAGCTTCCCATAGGCATCGGCCACAAGCGACAATTCGCTCCCGCACGCAATAAGAATGATGTCGGGCGTGCCCTCACAATCGGCGAGAACATAGCCGCCCTTCATCAAACCCTCGGCGGCCGCGAACTTGCCTCGGTCCAAAGTCGGCAGCGGCTGGCGCGAGAACGCCATTACGGTCGGATGGTTCGTCGCTTCCAGGGCCGCCTGCCACGCGACCCGCGTTTCATTCGCGTCTCCCGGCCGGATCACGTCCATACCCGGCACGACCCGCAGCGCCGCCAGCTGCTCGATCGGCTGGTGCGTCGGGCCGTCCTCGCCGACCCCGATCGAATCATGTGTGAAGACGAAGATGACCGGCAATTCCATGATCGCGGCCAGCCGCATCGGCGGGCGCATATAGTCGGAAAACACGAGGAATGTGCCCGTGTAGGAACGCAGATAGGATAGTGCCATGCCATTCGCGATCGACCCCATCGCATGCTCGCGGATGCCGAAATGCATGTTGCGCCCGCCCGGGGTAGAAGCCTCCAGCGAGTTCGCGCCTTTCACATCGGTCTTGGTCGATGGCGACAAGTCGGCCGCGCCACCGACCAGGTACGGGACGTGAGGCGCAATCGCGTTCAGCACCTCGCCGCTCGCGGCACGGCTGGCAATGCCCTTCTCATCGGCGTCGAACGTCGGCAGGTCAGCGTCCCAGCCGTCGGGGAGTTTTCCCTGCCGCATCTGTTCCAGTTCGTGCGCCAGGCCCGCGTGTTGCGCGCGGTAGCGCGCGAACATCGCTTCCCACTCCTCGCGCAGCGGCGCCCCGCGCCCTGCTATCGCATCGTGGAAGGAGGATTTCGCCTCGTCCGGCACCCTGAACTGCGCGTCCTCCGGCCAGCCATAGGCTTTTTTCGCTCCTCGGATCTCCTCCTCGCCCGGCGCGTCACTGTGCGCCTTGTGCGTGCCCGCAATCGTCGGGAAGCCGATGCCGATTACCGAATGGAGCACGATCATCGTCGGCCGGTCATTGGTCGTCCTGAACGTCTCAATCGCCTTGCCGATGGCATCGGTATCCTCGGCATCGTCGACATGTGCGACGTGCCAGCCATATGCCTCGAAGCGTTTGCCGACATCCTCGTCGAACGCCAGATCGGTCCCACCCTCGATCGTGATGCGGTTGGAATCATAGACCCAGCATAGGTTCGACAGCTTTAAATGACCGGCCATCGACGCCGCTTCGCTGGCGACGCCCTCCATCAGGTCACCGTCCGAGCAAAATACAAAAACGTCATGGTCGAACAACGTGAAATCATCGCGATTGAAGTGCGCCGCCAGCCAACGCCCTGCAATCGCCATTCCGACTGAATTGCCGCATCCCTGACCCAGCGGCCCGGTCGTCGTCTCGACGCCCGTAGTATGGCGATATTCGGGATGGCCGGGCGTCTTCGATGACAACTGCCGGAATTGCTTGATGTCGTCGATGCTGACCGCGGAATTGCCTGTCTTGTTACCGTCCGCGTCGATCTCCTCGACTTCTGCCAGATGAAGCAGCGCATACAGCAACATCGACGCATGACCGACCGACAGTACGAACCTATCACGATTAGGCCAGTCCGGATGGGCCGGATCATATCGCAGGAACTTCGTCCACAGCGTATGAGCAGCGGGCGCCAGCGCCATTGGGGTGCCCGGGTGCCCCGAATTAGCCTTCTGCACGGCATCCATCGCCAAAGTCCGGATCGTATCGATTGCCAAGCGCTCAGGACTTCCGTCCTCACGCAGCGTCGCGTCGGCTTTCTGGGAGATGGCGGTCATCATGTCATTCATGCAGTCTGGCCCTCTTTCACTTTTCTATCGAACGCAGCGCATGCGATCTGGTTTCCAGTCCGGGCCGCTTTACCTGCCCTACACCAATCGTTCCAGCTTCGTTACGATCCCGTTCTGCGCGATGTAGGCGGCAACAACTTGCGCCAGGAATAGGCCGTGTCCCATCACCCCCGGCATCGCATCCAGAGCGCTAGCGACCGTACTGGCCTCCCATTCTTGTGGGAATTGGCAATCGGCGATCTCATTACCTTGGTCGGTGCAATATTGCTGCTCACCCGTCATGCGCCACACCGGCTCGGCACCCAGCGAGCGCAGCCGCGCATCGGCAAAGGCGCGTGCAAAGGGCAACACTTCGACCGGCAGCGACCCTCGACCTAGCCGCTCGACCCGCTTTGTTCCATCGGCGATCACGATCATCCGCTTCGATGCGCTTGCTACAATCTTCTCGCGCAACATTGCGCCGCCTGCGCCCTTGATTACGCGACATCCGGGGTCGATCTCGTCCGCACCATCGATCGTCAGATCCACCTCGGCGACATGCGCGAAGTCTAGCACCGCGATCCCCTTCGACCGCGCCAGCCGCTCACTGGCCAGCGAGGTCGCAACCGTCCGAATTTTCAAACCCTGAGTAACCCGAGCCGCAATCAAGTCTATTGCATGCGCAGCCGTTGTGCCAGTGCCCAGACCCACGAGCATGTTGTCCTTGATCTCCCCGACCGCCGCTTCGGCGGCCAACCGCTTGTCGTCGTCGATCATCGCACACCTCAATCCTAACCCCTGTTATTGCAACGCACCATTTCCGAACGCGCGCCCTAGCCTTAGTCGTCATGCTGAGGCATGGGCAGCATCCACAGTCTCAGACGAGTAGCGGACGCCGCCCTTGACCTCCACTGATCTTTCCCCGCGGTACGTTCTGGCAGCTTTGCTAGGCATGCTAGCGCTGAGCACTCTGTCGGCATGCAGCGGCGGAGAGGACAAGCAGGCCAAGGGCGGTGGCCCGGGTGGCCCGAGTGGTCCCCCGACGGTCGGCTTCGTCGTCGTCCAGCCGACAAGCGTCGCTATTCCTACAGAACTGACCGGCAGAACGACGGCATTCGAAAGCTCCGACGTACGTCCGCAGGTCACGGGAATTATAAGGCGGCGCCTGTTCAAGGAGGGTACGCTCGTCAAGCGTGGCCAGCCGCTGTACGAGATCGACCCACGGCTTTACCGCGCCGCGGCCGATCAGGCGCAGGCTAATGTCCAGAGCGCGCAGGCTAATCAGGAAGCGGCGCGTATCTTGGCAGAGCGGTACAAGCCATTGGCCGAAATTCAGGCAATATCCAAACAGGATTATACCAATGCGCTGGCCTCGTCGAAGCAGGCCACTGCCGCCGTTGCCCAGAGCCGCGCACAGCTAGATACGGCCCGCGTCAACCTGAAATTCACGACTGTACCGGCCCCGATCAGCGGACGGATCGGTCGCTCGCTGTTCACTGTAGGGGCGCTGGTGTCCTCCACACAAGCCGATCCGCTGGCGCAGATCCAGCGGCTTGATCCGATCTTCGTCGATATTCAGCAGCCCGCGGGCGCGATCCTGTCGCTGCGCCGCTCGCTCGGCCGCGACGGCATCGTTGCCAGGACCGCCCAGGTCCATCTGAAACTCGATGATGACAGCAATTACGGCCAGACTGGCTCGGTCGAATTTTCCGAGGCCTTGGTCGATCAGGCAACCGGCACGGTCACGCTGCGCGTTCGCTTTCCCAATCCCCAAGGGCTGCTACTGCCCGGCATGTTCGTCACCACCAGCTTTTCGCAAGCGGTCGACACCCGCGCATTCCTGATCCCACAACAGGCTGTTACCCGAAACGCCAAGGGCGCCGCTTCCGTAACGGTCGTGGGCCCTGGTAACAAGGCCGTCTTGAAGCCGGTTCAGGCGGATCGTGCACAGGGTGCTTATTGGGTCGTGACCAAGGGTCTGAACGCGGGTGAAAAGGTCATCACCCAAGGCTTGAGCAAACTGATGCCAGGCAAGCCTGTAAAGCCGGTCCCGGCTGACAAACCGGAACAACTCTCTCCGCCGCCATCGGGCAAAGGAGGCGATGCGGGCGGCCAAGGCAAGGCTGGCTGACGCTGCCATGATCTCGCGTATCTTCATTGACCGGCCAATCTTCGCCTGGGTGCTGGCGATCATAGTAATGATGGCGGGGATTGGCGGCATTCTTGGCCTGCCCATCGCGCAATATCCTGATGTGGCACCCCCGGAAGTAACTGTTCGCGCCACCTACCCGGGCGCCTCTGCGGAGACGATTCAGAACTCGGTGACGCAGGTCGTTGAACAGACGCTGACCGGTATCGATGGCCTACTATATTTCAGCTCGTCATCATCCTCTCAGGGCTCGGTCACGATCACAGCCACCTTCGAGAAGGGCACAAACCCTGACATCGCGCAGGTTCAGGTTCAAAATCAAGTGCAGCAGGCAATTCCTCGCCTGCCGCAGCAGGTGCAGCAACAGGGCTTGGTCGTTCGCAAGTCGAACCCTGACTTTCTTCTCGTCGTCGGCATGTACGATGCATCGGATCGGACGGACAGCTCGGACATATCCGACTTCCTGGTTTCCAATCTTGAGGATCCGCTGGGACGTGTACCGGGCGTCGGCAACACGAATGTGTTCGGATCGCAATATGCCATGCGTATCTGGCTCGATCCGCAGAAGCTGGCGGCCTTTCAATTGATGCCCACGGACGTGATTACTGCTGTACAGAGCCAAAATACCGAAGTTGCAGCCGGCGAAATTGGCGGCCAGCCGCAGCCAAGGACTCAGATGCTGAACGCGACTGTTACCGCTCAGTCGCGCCTGCAAAAGCCGGAGCAGTTCGCGGCGATCATCCTGAAGACCCAACCCAACGGTGCTACCGTCAGGATCGCCGACGTTGGACATGTCGAGTTGGGCGCCGAAAGCTATGGCCGTGAAGGCTTTTACAATAATCATCCAGGCGCCGGTATCGCCGTCAATCTGGCGCCGGGTGCCGATGCGTTGAAAACGGCAGAACTCGTCAAGGCCGAGGTAAAGAAAAACTCTCAAAACCTGCCTAGCGGCTACAATTATGTCTTCGTCAACGATTCAACTAAGTTCATAAAACTGTCGATTGACGAGGTTGTGAAGACGCTGATCGAGGCGATTGCGCTGGTTGTCATCGTGATGTTTGTCTTCCTCCAGAGCTGGCGGGCAACCCTCATTCCGGCGATCGCGGTACCGGTTGTGCTGCTGGGAACATTCGGTGTTTTCTATCTGGCCGGTTTCTCGATCAATACGCTGACATTGTTTGGTCTCGTGCTGGCGATCGGACTGTTGGTGGATGACGCCATCGTCGTCGTCGAGAACGTTGAGCGATTGATGGAAGAAAACCCCGATCTGACGCCTAGAGAAGCCACGATCCGGTCGATGGACGAGATCACGGTGGCGTTGATTGCCATCGCGTTGGTGCTTTCTGCTGTCTTTCTGCCGATGGCGTTCTTCGGCGGGTCGACCGGTGTCATCTACAAGCAGTTTTCGCTGACGATCATCTCGGCGATGATCCTGTCCGTGCTCGTCGCGCTGATCCTCTCACCGGCGTTGACCGCGACCCTGCTCAAGCAGAAGAAACGCGACGATCAAGGCAATGTTGAACGAGGGGCCGCTGCGCGACGGTTCCCGCGTGTTGCCCACTTCCTTGCCCGCGCATCGGACAAGTTCAACAACGGCTTCGATCGCCTGTCGGACCGCTATCGCGGCTCGGTACGCTACGTTGTGGGCCGCAAATGGTTGTTTTTGTTGATCTATGCGGGGGTTGTCGCTTTACTGGTCGTCATGTTCCTGCGCCTCCCGACCGGCTTCCTCCCGACCGAGGACCAGGGAACGGCGCTGGTGCAGTTCCAGCTTCCACCCGGCGCAACGCAGCCGCGCACGACGAAGGTCGCAAAGGACATTTCAAAGTATTTCTTCGACAATGAAGGTGGGAATGTCGGCGGACTCTTCGCGGTGTCCGGCATCGGCGGTGGCGGATCTCCGGGCGGACAGAATACCGGCCTTGCCTTCATCGTTCTGAAAGACTGGGCCGATCGCGAGGGCAAGAAAAATGGTGCAGAGGCGATCATCGGGCGCGCATCCGGTGCATTCCAGGGCGTTCGTGATGCACGGGTATTCGCGCTAGTCCCACCTTCTATCCGGGGTCTGGGGCAATCCAACGGTTTCACGATTCAATTACAGAATACCAGCGGTATGTCGGAAACCAAGTTTTCGGCCGCCAGCGATCGCCTGCTTGGCATGGCCAGCGGCGACCCCCTTTTGGTTGGCGCGCGCAAGACCGAGTTACCGGACGTTCAGACACTGCATGTCGATGTCGATCAGCAGAAACTACAGGTACTCGGCCTCAATCAGGCCGACGTGAATACCACGCTTTCTGCTGCCTGGGGCGGGCGCTACATTAACGACTTTGTCGATCGCGGCCGTGTGAAGCGGGTCTATGTGCAGGGCGATGCACCATATCGTCAGCAACCTTCCGATCTCAGCCAATGGTTTGTTCGCGGCAGTACTGGTCAGATGGCACCGTTTTCTACTTTTTCGCGCACAAACTGGTCCCAGGCGCCGGTCAGCCTTTCGCGTTTTAACGGCATCCCTTCCTACGAGTTTCAGGGATCGGCCGCTCCTGGTCACAGCTCTGGCGAAGCGCTCGCCCGTATCCGCGAGCTTGCCAAGCGCATCCCTGGAACATCGGTGGCGCTGTCCGGTCTGTCCTATCAGGAGGAACTGTCCTCGGGACAGGCACCGATCCTGTACGCGCTATCGCTGCTCGTCGTCTTCCTGTGCCTCGCCGCGCTCTATGAAAGCTGGAGCATCCCCGTCGCGGTGCTGTTGGTAATTCCCTTGGGCCTTGTCGGCGCTGTGCTGTTCGTCTCGCTGCGTGGATTGGTCAATGACGTCTATATGCAGATTGGCTTGCTGACGACGATGGGTCTCGCAGCCAAGAACGCCATTTTAATGATCGAATTCGCAGAGCAGGCGGAGAGAAAGGGCGCGCGCGTTATCGATGCGGCGATGGAAGCCGCCAAGATCCGGCTTCGTCCGATCCTGATGACGTCGTTCGCATTTATCTTCGGCGTCACGCCGCTCGCCATCTCGACCGGGGCTGGTGCCAATAGTCGGATCGCGATTGGAACCGCCGTCATAGGCGGTATGCTCACCGCGACGCTGCTGGCAATCTTCTATATCCCGCTATTCTTCGTTTTAGTGCGGCGCGGCGTGCGCGACGGCATTGCCCGGCTGCGCGGTCGACCAACCGGCTTTCGGGGTGATCATGACAACGGTAGTGAAAAAGATGGCGGCGATGGCTCGCCATCACCGACTGAAGACCTTCCACTCCTCCCGGCACCGCCAGACCAGCCGATGCTACCCGCACCGGACCACGCCTGATGCGTCGTCTCACGCCTGCCATCCTCGTCCTGACCGCGCTCGCCGGCTGCACTTTGGCGCCCACATACGTTCGTCCCGAACTGCCCGTCCCGCCGTCTTGGCCGGTCGGCGATGCCTATCTGAAGCAGAGTGAGGCGACGCTTCCAGCGATCAACTTCCGCGACGTCTTCCGCGATCCCCGCCTGCAGGCGATTGTCGCCCGCGCGCTGTTGGAAAATCGCGATCTCCGTATCGCCGCCGCCAATATCGAGTCGACACGCGCGCAATATCGCATTCAGCGCGGCAGCTTGTTCCCTCAGATCGACGCTACCGGGCGTTATACCTATTCTGGCGGCGGAAACGGCACGACTAATATCGCGGGCGGCGGCACCGGAGGCAGCGGTACTGGTGGCACGGGAACGGGAGGCGGCGGCACAGGCGGTGCGGGCACGGGTACCAGCGGCACGATCGTCAGCTCGGGACGCGGCAGCAGTTTCTCCGCGGGACTTGGTACCACCGCGTTTGAACTCGATCTGTTCGGTCGTGTCCGCTCGCTGACCGGAGCTGCGCTAGATCGCTATTTTGCAACCGAGGCCGCCGCCCGTACAACCCGCCTTTCGCTGGTCGGCAGTATCGCCAGTGCGTGGCTGCAAATCGCGGCAGACCGCAGCCTTCTGAAGATTGCCGAAGATACCGCCAACAGCGCGCGGATCACTGTTCGTTTGACAAGGGCCCGGCTCGACGGCGGTATCGCGCCGCGCACCGACCTTACCCAGGCGCAAACTGTCCTTGCAACCGCTGAATCGGACCTAGCGCTCCAACGCACGCTGGTTGCGCAGGACGGCAACGCCCTGCAGTTGCTCGTCGGTGTACCAATTGAGGGCGCACTCCTGCCAAATAGCATCGATGAGGCCGTGCCGACATTCGCTCTGCTTCCTGCAGGACTCGATTCGACTATTCTTCTGCGCCGTCCCGATGTTGTGCAGGCCGAGTACACACTGCGCGCCACCAACGCAGAAATTGGCGCGGCGCGCGCGCAGCTCTTCCCACGGATCGCGCTGACGGGCTTTGTCGGCTTTGCAAGTCGGGCGCTCACCTCGCTTTTCACCGGTGGCGCCTTCAATTATTCGGTGGCGCCCAGCGCCAGCTATCCAATTTTCCAGGCCGGTGCCGCAAAGGCAAATGTCGACTATAGTGAGGCTCAGCGCGGTATCGCGCTCGCCACTTATGAGCGCGCGATCCAGACTGCCTTTCGCGAGACGGCCGATGCGCTCGCCCGTCAGGGTACGATCGCGGATCAGCTTCGCGCGACGCAACGGCTCCAAGCCGCAGCCGCCGACACGCTGCGCCTGTCGAACGCCGCCTATCGAGGCGGTATCCAGCCATTTCTCAACACTCTGGACGCCCAGCGATCCCTTTATAATGCTCAGCGTTCACTAGTCAGCGCGCAACTGATTGGGGCCGTCAACAAGGTGGATCTATATCAAGCGCTGGGTGGCGATTCGACCCTGGAGGCGACTGCCGACGGCCCAATACCGGTCAGCACCGCCGGTGCGCCACGGCCATAGCTTGACGCGCGCGCCGGATAAGCGAAGGATGGCATCGTGACTAACTCCAACGATCCTTCTGCCTTCTTGCGCGATCTGCTCAGCCAGTGGCAGGCGTTCAGCGGCGCCGGACAGGCAGATGACGGATCGCCGGGCACTGCCGCCTTTCGTCAGTTCGCCGACCGCGCAATGGCCGCCGTCAATATTCCCGGACGACAGGATCTTGAAGAACTATCGATGCGTATAGGCCGGGTCGAGGCGGCGCTGTTTCGGATTGAAGCTATGCTGGTAGAAGTGCTTGCGACGCGCGGATCACCTGATAACCAGTCGCCTACAACGGCATGACAAACGGGCGACCCGCAATCGTCGGTACTGCTTACCAATGTTGGCCATGAGATTGCGGAACTTCGCCCCTGTCGTTCGCCACACGTTGTCTATCGCTCATCAGGCTTCGCCTATCTGGCTTGGCGGTTGTGTCGGTCTTTTAACGGTATGACCGCGATGCAGCTCAGGTGCATGATCACAGCGCTGATTCGCGCGCCTGATCCAGTCCGTGTGCTTTGCTCGCGCCAAAAATGAATTGCATTAGATTTTTCAAGACATCGCTTTGGTTCTTGGCCGCCCCAACCCACCGCATCGGCGAAAGGTGATGTAGTCGTCTTATCCCGTTCGATCATGCATACATGTGGTAGCGGCCAAGTTCTAATCGCTAAAGAGTCAAACTTAATATTTGATAACTATGCACAGATACTTTCTCAAGCGCCAACGGCACCCATATTAACCGAAGCTTCTGCTAGTTTTGTCATATACTCATCACTGTTGTAAATGTCCTTTGTTGCGGAATCGAGTTTTTTGACATCGTCTTTCAGATCAAGCGCCTTGGCATAAGCGGCGGCCGTCCCAAAACCAGCAATGCCGTAGTGTGACATCCGCTGATACTGCGCGATCATCAATGCATCCCAAACCGGGCCTTGCGCGGGCGCTTCGTTGACCAGATGCTTGGTAGCTTCTGTCACCAATCCTTCCATTCCCTTACAATGCTCTTTGGACACTTCCTCGCCTTGTTTGGAAATCAATTCCTTGAGAATGTCAGTATGTTTTTGAATGCCGTCCTTTGATTTGGTCAGCATGTCCTTGAGTTTATTGTCGCTCGCTTTTGCACCTAGTTTATCCAGCGCACGACGCATCTGATCGTTGGCGGACCATAAATCCTTCAGTTCGCCTGCGTATAAATCCTTCAGATCTTTTGGCTTAGACATTATGTTTCCTTTCTGAATAATACGTCTGGAATTGATGATGATGAATATAGCGAACTAGTTTTGTGATCGTTCCTTCGCCTAACGCCTGAGCACCTCGAAAAACCTATTTGTCTGGCAATGCTGAACGCAGGCCTGTCGCATTATCCGTGATGACACTGAAGCTGCCGTCGGTTTCGAGAACGCCACTGCGATGGCGGAGAGGTCGCTGTGGCCGCCCTTGCGCGCGGCCGCCTTCAGCTCCTCTTTGGCCACACGCTCGGCGAGTAACGCGGCCCGATCGATCACGCCGTTGGAAATAAGATGCGTGGATTGCTCTTGCTGGCAGTCCAGGCAATGGTGGATTGGTCGCCGACATACGGGATCCTTGACAAGGTTTTCGATTCACTAAACTACGGCGCTGTACAGAGCGAGGCACAAGAACAGCTGATTGTCGCGACCAGAAAACAGGACAAAAAATTACCTGTGGTCCGGTCGGCATGACGATCCGCCCGCCGGGCTTTAGTTGATCGATCAGCGGCTGAGGGATCGCCTCGCCACCGGCCGCAACGACGATCCCGTCAAACGGGGCATGGTCGGACCAGCCGGCAAAACCATCGCCCGCCCATACCTCAATATTGCGATAGCCCAGTGCCGGTCAAGTAAAACGGTGTCGTCAGGACGGCGAGCAGCAGGAGTGCTTTCACGCCACTGCAAGCCTCTGCTCGCTGTCAGTGGGTTGCCGCATCAGTGCCGCGATCATCGCTGGCAGGAAGAACAGGACCAGCGGTACGGCGGCGGTCAGGCCGAAGATGATCGCAGTCGCCAACGGCTTTTGCATGCCCGATCCGCGACTGAGACCCAGGGCCAGCGGCGCAAGCGTCAGAACCGCGATCAATGCGGACATCAGGATCGGTCGCAGGCGCTTCGACGCCGCCTCGCGTAATGGCGCCAGGTCGACCGGGCCATCAGTCTCAATCTCGGCGAACAGGAAGATGATCAGCTCGGTCACCATGCCGACGACCATCGTCAGCCCCATCAGCGCCGATATGTCCAGCTCGATGCCCGTCAGCCACAATCCCATCAGCACGGCCGCCACTGACAAGAGAACCGTGACGATCGCCGCCAGCGTCCAGACCAGCCGCTCGAACAGAAAGGTCAGCAACAATGCGGTCAGCAACAGCGCGGCGGCAAAGACCATCGACAGATCAGCGAAGCTCTGCTGCTGCTGCGCATACAGCCCCCCATAATCGACGCGGATCGCACTCGGCAGATTGAGGGCCGTGACAGTGGAGCGCACGTCCTTCATCGCCGAGCCCAGATCGCGCCCCTCCAGCCGGGCAGTGACGGCGATGAACGGCGCCAGGTCTTCGCGCGTCAGCTGCTTCTGCCCGGCCGCGACGGACACGCGGGCGATCTGGTCAACGCGCACGGCATGACCGTCTGCCGCGGTGATCGTCAATCGCCCAAGCTCATCGGCTCTTGAGCGCAAGCTGGCCGGTGCGCGGATACGCACATTGACCAGTTGTTCGCCGATCCGGACGGGTGTCGCGGTGGTGCCGCCGACCAACGCTTCTAGTTGCGTGACGATCGCGTCGGGGTCGAGGCCCTGTTGCGCGGCCGCGCCGGGATCGACCCTGATGTCGATCGCATCGCCCGCGACACGCAAGCCATCGACCACCTCGACCACGCCTTGGATCTTGCTGATTGCGGTTCCGACCCGCTTAGCTGACTGTTCGAGTGCAGCGGGATCGTCACCGAACAATTTGACCTCGATCGGTTGCGGCACGGCGGTCAGATCACCGATCAAATCCTCCATCAGCTGCGCGGTTTCGATCTCTAGACCGGGCACCGCCACGTCGATCTTTTGCCGAATTTCAGCCATCACCTCATCGATCGAGCGGCGCGAGCCGCCGTTGAGCCGGATGAAATAGTCCCCCTCATCCGCCTCGGTCAGTCCGCCGCCCAGCTGCACGCCGGTGCGCCTGGAATAACTGGCGACCTCTGGCGTCGACGTGATGATCTGCTCGACTTGGCGGAGCAGACGGTCGGTGTCGGAAAGTGCAGCGCCCGGCTGCGCCTTATAATCGAGAATGAACCCGCCCTCATCCACGTGCGGCATGAAGCCCGAAGGGACGTGCGCCCACGCGGCATAGCCAAGAAGTGCCATGCCGACGCCCAGTAAAGCCGCAAATAGTGCTGGGTGGCGGAGGACGTGATCGGCGGTTCGTGCGTAGCCGCGGTCGAGCAAGCCAATGAAGTCGCTGGCCTTTTCCGCGGCCTGCGCATCCTTGTCATGTAACCAGTAGGCGGAAACCAGCGGAATGACGAAGCGTGCATACAGCAGCGACAGTGTCAGCGCCGCGACCATCGTCAGCGCCAACGCCTTGAAAAAGCCGCCGGTCACACCGCTGATGAAGGCAAGCGGCAGAAAGACGATGATTGTCGCCGATGTCGAGCCGTATAATGGCCTGCTCATTTCCGCGGCAGCTCCCAGGATACCCGCGACGCCCCTTGCCGCGCCCTCCTGCATCCGCCGCATAATATGTTCGAGCATCACCACTGCATCGTCGACGACCAGCCCTACCGCGGCGGCCATGCCGCCCAGCGTCATCATGTTGAAGCTCATGCCCGCCGCCAGCAAAATGAGGCAGGTTCCCGCCAGCACTGCCGGCAGCATCAGCCCGGTGATCACCATAAGCCGGCCTGATCGCAAAAATGTGAACAGCACGACGCCGGCAAGCACCGCCCCCAGCAGGATCGCTTCGCCTACCGCCTTTGCAGCACCTGTCACCAGTTCGGACTGATCGTAAAAGGGCGTAACCATGACCGTCGGCGGCAGGCCGAGCGTCGCCAGCCGCGCGTCGACCTCCTTCACGATCTTCGTTGTGTCGCCATTCAGCGCCTGTCGGACATTGACCAGCACCGCGCGCTGACCGCCGGCGGTGACGAGCGTATAGCTGGGCGCGGTCGAGACATGCACATCGGCGATCTGCCCGAGCGTTACCAGCCCGACGCCGCCACTGCTCGTCGCCTTGACGGGCGTCGCGGCTATATCGGCGATGCTTGCCAGGCGGTTCTGCGCGAGTACCAGATAGAGGCGGTGCCGGTCCTCGATCCGGCCTACTCCGCGCACGTCATTGGCCTTACCCAGCGTGGAGACGATCTCCGGCAAGCCGAGTCCCAGTGCCTGCGCCTTGGCGGGATCGACATCGACCGCAAATTCGCGGGAGGCACCGCCTAGCACGTCGACGCCCGCCACTCCCGCGACAGCGGTCAGCGCTGGCCGCACCGTCAACTCGGCGATCTGACGCAGTGCCTCCTGGTCTAGGCTCTTCGACGTCAGCGCGATGCCGAGTACCGGGAAGATTGTCGGGTCGGAGCGCCGCACGTCGAAGCGCGTGCCCGTCGGCAGGTCGGGCAACAGGGTTGCCAACGCGCTCTGGGTCGCCAGTGTCGCCGAGACCATATCATGTCCCCAGGCGAAGTTCAGCGCCACTTCAGCCGTACCGCGGCTGGTAGTCGAGCGGATGCGGGTCACGCCAGGCACGCCGCGCAGTGCGATCTCGATCGGGCGCGTGATCTGCGCGGTCATCTGCGCGGCTTCTCGCTCACCTGCGTCAATCGAGACGACGACGCGGGGATAGCTGATGAAGGGAAACAGGCTGACAGGCATCTTCACCGCCGCGAACACGCCGCCAAGTGTCAGCAAGATCGCTGCCAGCCAAAGCGCGCGCGCATGGCGGGCGATACCGCTCCTCATCTGGTGCGCACCCTCATGCCGTCCTGCAATGCGGTCCCGCCTGCGGTCACAACGAGGTCGCCGGGATTGACGCCTTTTTCGATTGCGATGCGATCGCCGCTGGTTGGGCCGGGCGCGACGTCATGGCGATGAGCGGTGCCGCCCGTCACCACGAACACATAGGGCTGGCCACCGTCATCGAGCAGCGCCGCGTAGGGGATTGTCACCGCCGACCCTTGCGTCCGGGTCGCGACCGCCCCCTGCAACACCTCGCCCGGCGCCAGCCCCGTCGAGACGGGCAAGTTGGCAAAAACCGACGCGAGCCGCGTGGTCGGGTTCACGACCGGATCGATCGACTGGATGGGCACCGACAACGGGGCACGATCCTTAGTGGCAGCGATCCTGATAACCGAACCGGGCGACAGCGCGCGCGCGACCGTCGGATCGGCGCCGAAGCGCGCGCGCAGGTCGGTAGCGTTGGAGATCATCGCGACCGATGTACCGGCCTGTACCAGATCGCCCGGATTGTTGGCGATGCTGGCGATATAGCCGGCTGCCGGCGCGCGCAGCGCGAGCCCACCCGCGCGACCGCGAAAGCTCGCCAGCGTCGCGTCCGCGCTTTGCGCCGCCGCACGCGCGGTCTCGACCTCCGCATCTCCGACCAGCCCATCGGCGCGTAATCGCTTGGCGCGTGCATAGGCGGCATCGGCAGCGCGCGCATCGGCGGACGCCTTGGACAGATCGAGCCGGGTGTTGGGCGCGGGTGAGAGCTGCACCACCAGCTGCCCCTTTGAGACCTTCGTGCCGACAGGTGCGGCGATACGCGCGACCAACGCCTCGGTCGGGGCGGATAGTGCCAGACTGCCTGCCGCGCCGGTCTCCGCAACACCGTACAGCGTGACGGTCTCGGCGATGGCTCCTTGCGTTGCCTGTCCCAGCATGACCAACGCCGTCGGTGCCGGTGCCTGGTCCGGACTGCTGCCGCCGCTCGAGCAGGCGGTTAGCAGAACGCCCAGTAGCGGCGCAGTCATTTTCATTGCGGCCATGTCTCCCTCGGTGTCCCCGTCAGCAGTTCCAGCGCAATCGTCTGTTCCTGCAGATCCTGCGTCGTTTGCGTCAGCAGGATCTGCTGATCGCGCAGCGACTGCGCCGCCGTTTGCGCGGTCGCGGGCGCCAGGTCGCCACGCTTGGCCGCCCGCGCGGTCGCCTCGGCAAAGGTGTGCAGCACCGGAAGTCCCTTGAGCACCGCATCGCGCTGCGACCGAGCGACATTAATTCCCGTTACGGCGGCGGCGATCTGTGCGCGGGTTTGAAATATCCGCGTGTCATATTCCGCCCTCAGCGCGGCGCGGGTCGCTTGTTCGACTGCGATGCCGCCGCGGTTGCGGTTCCATAGCGGTAACGTGAAGTCTACTGCAGGGCCGAGCAGGTGATTGCCCGCTGAATCCCGGTTCGCATTGACGGTCAGTGACAGCGTCGGAAACTGGTTCAATACCGCCAGTCGCACGCTCGCCTCCTGCGATGAATAGCCCGCCTGCAATGCACGAAGGTCGGACCGCTCACGCAGGGCCAACGTGAACAATGTATCCGCTTGCGGTGGCGAAGCCGGGAGCGGGACCGCCGCCAGCGTCAGGTTCGTACCGGTCGGCAAACCCAGCAGCCGAATAAGTTCATAGCGCGCCACCGTCAGGTCACGCTGACCGATCCGCACCTGCTGCTGCGCGTTGAACGCCGCTAGCCGCGTGCCCTGTAACTGATCCGGGCTGAGATCACCCCGCCCTGCCGCGCGCAACGTGCGGTCAAGCAGCGAGATCGCAACCTTTGCACTAGTCTGCGCCAAGTCGAGCGCGTGCTCCAGTCCTTCGATCCGCACCATCTGGATGCGCGCCTGCCCCGCCGTCTGCCACTCCGCCCAGGCCAGGTCGAGCCGCACCTGTTCGGCCTGGCTGCGCGCGATCGCGATCCGCGCACCACGCGTTCTGAGCGCGTTGACATCCTGAACCAGCGCGCTGGCCAGATCGAGGAACGGGTCTGGCCCGCTGACCACCTTGGCCGCACCGATACTGAATGTCGGATCGGGAATCAGCCGCGCGGCGAAAACCTGCGCATTTGATATGCCTGCGCGCGCCCGCATCGCTTTCAAATCAGGATTGGCGACGACCGCGATAACAGCGATGGCGTTCTGGTCGAGCGGCTTTGACAGGTCGATGCCGGTCGGCGTCAGATAGGGCCGGTCGATCACTCCCGCTTCTCGCGCCAGTACCGCCTGAACCAAGGCAAGTGACAGGTCGCTGCCGCCTGCAACCGGCAGCGGCTCGGAATGGTAGGTCGCGCAGCCAGCCAACGACAATGCGACGTAGGGTGCAAAAGTCCGCATCATCAGTTTTTCGTAATCGGCAGCGAGATGATCGCACGCAAGCCCGGCATATTGTCGGCAAACGACAAGGCGCCGCCATGCATCACTGCGATAGCGGCGACCAGATTGAGGCCCAGACCATGTCCCGGCGTCGTCCGGCTTGCATCCAGCCGGACAAAGCGCCGCATCATCTGCTGATGATCGGCGGGCCCGACCCCCGGACCATTGTCAGCGACGATGATCTGCGCCGTGCCGGCGTCTTGCTCCAGCGAGATCGTGACGACCGTATTGTTCGGCGTGTACGCCTGCGCGTTGTCGATCAGGTTGATAAGTGCCTGTGCAATCAATTCGGCATCGGCCAGGACGTTGACCGTGACCGCGCTATCGATCGTACATCGCAAATGCCGCCCGCCATCGATAATCGCTGGCTCGCACGTCTCGCTGACATCGGCGACCAACGTCGCCAATTCGACCGGCGCAAAGGTCCGCGCCAATTCACCACCTTCGATTTCGGATATTCGGAGGATGGCCGCAAACAGGGCAAGGACATCGTCGCTGCGAACCAGCGCCTGTTCAACGGCGGCCTTGTGCGCGTCAGGCGCGACGTGCGGGTCCAGCGCACGCTCCAGTTCACCACGCATCCTGACGAGCGGCGTCCGCAGATCATGCGCCAGGTCGCTCGATACCTGACGAAGATTATCGAGCAGTTGCGAGATACGGTCGAGCATGGCGTTGAGCGACGCGGCCAGTGTGTCGAACTCGTCACCGCGCGGGCCAACCGGCATGCGCTGAGTCAACTCACCCGCCATGATCGTACGCGCGGCGTTGCTGATCCTCTCCAACCGCTCGCGCAGATAGCTGCCCAGCATCAGCGCACCGCCCGCGCCGATGATGAGCACCAGCACGAATGCGCCGCCGAACAATACCAGGATCGCATGGTCAATCCGCTCCAGCGCCTCGGTATCGGCTGCAACCATCAGCAGCAGGCCGTCGGGTAGTGATGTCGCCAGCGCGCGCGCCGGATCCCGCCCCTCTTCAGGATCCTCGAACACGATATTATGCCAGCCCGTGGTGGTTGGACGGGTATCAAGCCCTCCGGCGATCCGTCGACCGCTGGCATCGAACAGCACATAGCCGAGCGGTTTGGTTGCGCTCCTAGTCTCACGCTCGCCGATGCGCTCGAGCAGGTCGACCAAGCCCTCGCTGCGATATTCGTGGATCAGGGCCGCGGACTCCTCCGCAATCGTGTCGTCCTGCTGCTGCCGGAAGCTGCGATCGGCGGCCAGATAGACGGCGATCCCCAGCACCGCGATCAGCACCGCGAACGCCGCCGAATAGGTGAACGCAATGCGGTAGGCCGCGCTCGTCCGCCAGTCAGTCAACGCTAAAGATCCGATACCCCATGCCGCGGACCGTCTCGATCGGGTCAACCGCAAACCCTTCGTTCAGCTTGGCGCGCATGCGACTTAAATGACTGTCGACGATGTTCGTGCGCGGATCGAAATGATATCCCCAGATCGTCTCCAGGAACATTGTACGAGTGACGATGCGCCCTGCATGGCGCAACAATTGCTCCAGCAGCGCGAATTCCTTGGGTTGCAACAGCACATTGCGGCCGGCACGGTGCACGCTGCGCTCCAGCAGGTCGAGCGTTACGTCGCCGGCCGTAAAGCGCGTCTGCGGCTCGCGCATGGCCGGCCGGCGCGCCAGCGCGGACAGCCGCGCGAGAAGCTCCGACATGGCAAAGGGCTTTACTAAATAATCGTCGGCGCCCGCGTTCAGCCCAGTCACCCGGTCGGCGATGCCGCCCAGCGCCGTCAGCATCAGCACCGGCATCACGATATCGGCCGTGCGCCAGCGCTTGAGGATCTCGATACCGTCGATTTGCGGCAGCATTCGGTCAAGGATGGCGATATCAAATGGCTCGACCGAACCCAGGTGCAGTGCATCTGTACCGTTCGTCGCGCAGATCGTGACGTGACCGAGTTCACTAAGGCCCTGCTCGATGAACCCGGCCAGATCATGATCATCCTCGGCGATCAGGACGCGCATCGCGCCCCGGACCCTGATGACCGACGATCAGTCCTTGTCATGCAGGCCCTCAAACTTGTCCTCGACGATTTGGCCGGTGTTTGCATCGACACCGATCTCATGGATGCGCTTTCCCTGGCGGATGTCGAAGGAATAGCGCCAGCCGCCGCCTTCCTTTTCATATTCCGCGTCGGCGATGCGGCCCTGTGCCTTCTTGAGCGCAATTGCCCGCGCCTGCGTTATCGACAGCCTGGGTTGCGGCTTGGCCGCGATAGCCGGGGCCAGACCAGCAGCGGCGACTGCCGTGGCGAAGAGGAGAAGCGTTGTCATCTATCGTCCTTTCAAGCAGATACTCAACGTCGAGCATTCGCTTCGATAGGCTTTCCTACATCGGGCCAGTGTGGCCGTAAGATTATAAAACCTCAATGTTCAACGTCGGCACGTGCATTTGCATGGGGATACGCCTTTAGTGGTGGTTATCCGTTGGCTGACGAGAACATTGCGGGTGTTTTACTGTATAGCAGAGATTGTGACACGTATCGGCGACGCATGGTTCGACCGCGGGTCGCATGCCGCGACTTGTGTTGCCCCGGCATCGATGATCATCGTTGACCGACCTGGCAGTTGGCATTTTGCATGGCTTATAATCTTTCCGGCTTTTACGCGAACGGGCGTGCCGGACGATGAGGCATGAACAGTACCGACCACTTGATGCCCGACAAGGAAACGTTGGCTAGCGCACCTTTCATCCCACCGGGGTGTGCTGAAGCTGCGCCTCAATTAAAGGGGATTTCGCCGGGAGGCCACAATCATGCCCGCTTCGAAACACAGGTAGCACTGAGGCTCCTTTTCAAACCTGGTTTCCACAGAGCGCTCATCGTTGGGTTGTTGTTGCTTGTGATGGTGCCGGCAATAAAGCTGTGGCTTGCCGTCAAGGCCCGGCTTGGCCGCTGGAGCGGATTCTGACATGAGCAATCGACCGGAGTTTTCGTCCGAACGACCGAGCGCGATGCGGACGACTTCCAGCCCCAAATTACCTGTTATCTTTTACTTCTACGTGAGTTGGGGCGTCGCGCTGATCCTGCGCTCGATGCTGGTAATCATTGGATCTAGCATCACAGGATATGTCCGATTTGCCGGTCGAAGCGCACGTTACGCCGTGGTTGACCTGGTCTCGAAGAGCCGTCGATTGCCATAGTCCTGTTCGGCGTAGACGGGACCCAGTTTCTCTAGCGTCTCCGGGGCGTCCATCCGGTCCATGACCACCTCGACAAAGACGCATGCGTCGGCTGACGCGGTCTCGTGAAGCGCCTCCTCCAGCATGTCGCGGGTCTGGACGCGTCTGCTCACGAATTTCGCGCTGCCGGCGAAGATGTTGCACAGCTCAGCGTATTTCCACGGCTGGATATCGTTATAGGATGATGTCTCGCCCAGAATCAGTCGCTCAATCGTATAGCCGTCGTTGTTGATAAGGAAGATGACGGGCTTCAGGCGGTGGCGAAGGATCGACGAGAGTTCCTGCACAGTGAGCTGAAAAGATCCGTCGCCTATAAACAGCACATGCCGCCGCGCCGGCGCGGCCATCAGCGACCCGAAGGTGGCCGGTAACGAGTAGCCGATCGCTCCCCACAATGCCTGGCAGATGACCGATGCGCGACGCGGAAGCGATATTCCAGCTACCCCGCTAAGCGATGTGCCGTTCTCCGCTACGATCACGTCATCCTCGGCCAGAAAAGACTCCATGCGATGCCAGAACCAGGCTTGCGTGATCTTCTCTGCCTGTTCCGGCCGGGCGGCGGCTGGGACGGGTTCTGCGATCTGGCCATCGCGTTTCAAGACCTTGGACGTAAGCTCGCACAGCATGTCGCCCATCGCGATGCCCCGGTAATTCTCGGCGTCAACGCATCCGCTCCACGCATCGATTGCAATCGAATGCCTAGGTGAGATCTTCTGGGAGAAGGATCCCGTTGTGGAATCAATAAATCGTACGCCAAACTGTAGCAGGCATTCCACGGACTCGATCGCCGCGCGAACGTCCGGACGCGACAATGCTCCGGAATAGATGCCGAGATAGGCAGGCTCCGTCTCATCGATCACGCCTTTGGCCGTACCCATTACCGCAATTGGGCATTTCAGCTTGTCGGCAAGTTGAACGACGGCTGCAGCCTGGCCAAAGCGGGCAATATCGGCGTCGACGAGAATAGCTATACTCGACGATTCATTTATTGCCGCAATTGCGGTCTCGACGAAATCCGTCAGCAAATCCGGGTCGCATACACGTTCAATGATCAACGGGTCGGCGGGTGTTGCGATTTTGAGATACGCGATATCAGAGGGGAGCTGAATATAGACCGGCTGTTTATAGAGCACGCATGCGCTAAGACATCTGTCGATCTCGGTGACCGCGTTCTGCGGATCCAACCTCGCTTGTGCAACGCTGAACTCACGGCCGCAGGCCATCATGTTGCTATAGTCCCCGTCGCCGGCGGTATGGTGGATGAGGCCACGACGCTCGATCTGATCTAGAGGCGGCGCGCCAGAGATCGAGATGATCGGAACGTGTTCCGCATACGCGCCTGCGACACCGCAAAGCGCGCTCAATTCGCCGACACCATAGGTCGTGATCAACGCCGCGATGCCATGTGTGCGACCATAGCCGTCGGCAGCATAGGCGGCGTTGAGTTCGTTGCAGCAGCCGACCCATTCCAGATCCGACGTGCTCTCCAGCTGTTCGAGGAGTTCTAGGTTGAAGTCGCCGGCGACGCCGAAAACATGCACAAGCCCGACTTCTTTGAGACGGCGTAGCAGAAAATCGCCGATGGTCTCGAGATGAGATTGGCGCGGCATCGGACCTGTCGACATATCCTTAAATCTCTCGATGGGCTTCACATTTCGCGTCGGACTGCGCCCCTGCACCGCGCGGCGTCTTTCATGTTCGCGTACTTGTCACGATCCTGCCGTTCAAAGACTGGTGCGATGTTGCACAGGATCATGACAGACGCGCAATCGTGAAAGACTTGCCGCTTCCCAATCTGCGACCGGATCCAGCGGTCAGCGATTTTTCGGGAAGAAGCCATGACGTACAGGACGACCAATCCGACGACGGAGGAGGTGGAGAAGGAATTCAATTACATATCCGATCAAGAGCTGGAAGCGACGGTTTCGCTGGCACAACGTTGCTATTCCGACGATTGGCGCAGACGATCGGCGACGGATCGCGCGGCGATCCTGTCCAAGGCTGCTGCGTTGATGAGAGAGCGCATGGACATGTTGGCCACGCTGGCGACGAAAGAAATGGGTAAGCTGCTAGCCGAGGCGAAGGGCGAAGTTCAGTTGTCAGCCAGTATTCTGGACTATTTCGCCAAACACGCCGACCGCTATCTTACGTCAGCCGAACTGCCCGACGCGCCCAACAATTACATCGAAAAGCGGCCGTTGGGAATCATATTAGCGATCGAACCATGGAATTTCCCCTACTACCAGCTAGCGCGCGTGGCGGGGCCGCAATTGGCGGTAGGCAACGTACTGCTGGTGAAGCATGCCAACAGCGTGCCGCAATGCGCGCTCGCCTTTGCAGCACTGTTCAAGGACGCTGGCGCGCCGGACGGCACGTACACCAATGTCTTCGCCCGTCATGAGCAGAGCGATACGCTGATTGATGACGTCCGCATTCGAGGCGTTACCGTTACCGGCAGCGAGCGCGCAGGTGCGGCGGTCGCGGAGCGTGCCGGAAGGAATTTGAAGAAGTCCGTCATGGAACTGGGAGGCAGCGATCCGTTGATCGTGCTGGATGATGCCCCGTTTGACGCAACAGTGGAAAATGCCATTTGGGGTCGGATGGCGGTGACCGGTCAAGGTTGCGCCGACACGAAGCGCGTGATCGTCATCGGCCGAGAGCGTGGCGAACGCTTCCTGACGGCATTCAAGGAAAAAATGGATGCGCTCGAGGCCGGCGATCCTATGGACGAGAACACGCGGCTTGGTCCGCTATCGTCAAAAAATGCCCTCGATAATCTTATCGATCAGGTCGACAAGGCGAGACAGGCCGGCGCGCGATTGGTGACGGGTGGTGAGCGGATCAATCGCCCCGGCTATTATTTCAAGCCGGCGATCCTAACCGACATCGACTCAGAAAATCCGGCTTTCGCACAGGAGTTCTTCGGGCCCGTCCTGTCATTTTATGTCGTGGACACCGAGGATGAGGCGATCGAATTGGCAAATGCTACGCCATTTGGACTCGGTTCGACGGTTTTCTCCGGCGACGTCGAACGCGCCCGCAAATTCGCGGAAGGAATTGAGGCGGGGATGGTAACGATTAACAACCCCACTTGGACGGCACCGGAACTGCCATTCGGCGGCGTCAAGAACTCGGGCTACGGGCGCGAATTATCCGAACTTGGTTTTGGTGAGTTTGTGAACCAGCGACTGGTCAGCGTCCATCAACCCGGTTCTCCGCCGCCGGGTGGTGCAGGCGGCTGACGCCCGGCAATCTGTCCCTCCGAACTCAGCCACGGGAGATCGTCATGGCCGTATTCGCCAGTATCGCCGACCTGCAACATGCGGCCAGGAAGAACCTGCCAAAACCCTTTTACGATTATCTTGAGAACGGCGCCTTCACGCAGACGACGTTAGCATCGAATCGCACCGACCTGGATGCCGTCAAGCTGCGTGAGCGCGTGCTTGGCATCTCCCCGGATCACGATATGCATTGCACGCTCGTCGGGCAGCCATCGACGATCCCCGTGATCCTGGCGCCCGTTGGATTGTCGGGAATGAACCGTGGCAATGGCGAGGTGCTCGCGGCAGAGGCGGCGCATGAGTTCGGCGTAC
This sequence comes from Sphingomonas sp., assembly GCA_965217805.1. Taxonomy (GTDB): domain Bacteria; phylum Pseudomonadota; class Alphaproteobacteria; order Sphingomonadales; family Sphingomonadaceae; genus Sphingomonas. The sequence goes on from CBDCJJ010000008.1 coordinate 152,691, forward strand.
CCTATTGCCTGTCGTCGTTCTCGATCGCAGCAATCGAGGATATCGCGGCCAGCGTTGGAGGAAACTTTTGGTTTCAGCTTTATCCGATGGCTGACGACAAGATAAACACGTCATTGATCAACCGCGCGAAGAAGGCGGGGTGCGAGGTCCTGATCGTTACCGTCGACTGTCAGATAGAAGGCACGCGGTACAAGGACGAGCATAACGGACTAGGTGTTCCGCCAAAACTCAATATCAGCAACTTGACAGCATTCGCGACCCACCCGGCATGGTGTCTCGACATGCTGAAGTCGCCCCATTTCACCTTCGGCAACATGATCGGGGAGACCTCCGCAGACGGGCTTACCGACCTTGCGGCGTGGGTGAAGAGCGCACTTCGCCCCACCATCGACCAGGAATTTCTGTCGTCGATCCGCAAACAATGGTCCGGAAAGCTGATCGTCAAGGGCATCCTCGATCTTGCCGACTTTGACATCGCTGTCGCAGCGGGCGCGGATGCAGTGGTCGTCTCCAATCATGGTGGAAGGCAGCTGGAGGGCGGGCTATCGACGGTCCGTATGCTCCCGCGTATCGTTGACAGGGCACCCGCGACCGTGGAAGTTCTGGCCGATAGCGGTATTCGTACGGGCATCGACGTGCTGCGAATGCTGGGACTCGGCGCACGTGGCTGCCTGATTGGTCGGGCCTATAATTACGGGTTGGCTGCGGACGGCAAGGAAGGCGTGACAAGGGCGCTCGACATCCTGCAGGACGAACTACGACGGACTATGGCGTTAACCGGGGTCGCGTCAGTGGCCGACCTACCGCTGAACATAATTGAATCGTCGCCCACGTAAACACCAACACAATTTCGGCGAAAATAACATAACACGCGATCGTACATAGGAACCATCGCGCACCCTATCGATTTGAGTCATCGCTGGATTTTCCTGCCGGAGCGATCGATGGCCTCTCAAATCCAACAGCCAGATCCATTTGAATTGTTCGTCATGCCGGCACCGCGCGATAGTTCGCATGAGGAAGTATGTGAAGACGGCTATACGCTAAATATAGCTCTTTACACGGGTCGGGTCCGTATAGAGCGCCAGAACTTGCTGGTATATGAAGGAGATATCAGGCCGGGTATGATGCGGTTGCAGGCGCCAGGAAATACTATAAAGATCACACATCTTTCTCATTCCAAAACGCTGGTGATAAAGATTCCGATCCTGAATTTGATCGAGATTATTTCAGAGTTGAGTCTCAGTGCCGACGATATCGAGAGCGATGCTCTTAGAAAGGTCGCAGAGCCGACCCCACAGGCGACGGCTATCATTCAAGCACTATTACGTTCTGACGCCATACGGCATGAACAAAGGCAGTTGTTTCTCAAGGGGCTGATACAGTCGTTGCTTGCCATCCATTTCCAAGCGCGATCGGTGGGCGGGGCGCAGATGGACAGGATTACCCGCGATAGGTTGTCCGACATTCAACTTCAGCTGTGCGAGAACTATGCCGACAAACATTTAACTGAGGGTGTGGACCTTCAGGAATGGGCCGCGGCACTGGATCTCCCAATCAACCAATTCTCAAGGCGTTTCCGGATGACAACCAACGCATCGCCCTACGCGTGGTTCATGGAACGGCGCATCGCGCGGGCTCAGGACATGCTGCTGGAGGGTGAGATACCGATGGTGGAGGTAGCGCTCGATCTGGGCTTTTGCAGCCAGAGTCATTTTACGAAGGCCTTTCGCGATCGCGTCGGCATGTCACCAGCGCGCTGGCGCTCGGGCCAGGATTTGGCAACTTGATCATCCGCCACCCATGCAGGATCATGACAATGGGCCGAACGTGAAAGACGTGCGCTTCAGGCTCGCATAGCGGTTCTTGCATCGGTCATGAGCAAGCGAAACGCGATGCGTCCTTGCATGAGGAACAATATGAGAAACGTCCCCCTGTCGTACTTGCCCACTTTCGACTTGACGAACAACATGGTGCGCGTCGCATCATGAACAGGCCTTTGATGGGCAAGGTAGCGATAGTTACCGGCGCTGGGCGTGGCATCGGTGCAGCGGTAGCCGGACGACTGGCTGCCGATGGCGCACGGACGGTCGTCAACTACCGCAAGAGTGCGGACGAAGCGGCCGCGATGGTAAAGCATATCTGCGACAGCGGCGGCGAGGCGCACGCGGTACAGGCGGATGTTAGCGACCATGCCGATGTCATTCGCCTGTTCGACGAGGCGCAGGCCGCTTTTGGCACTGTTACGTTACTCGTGAACAATGCCGCCGCGCGTGGCGAGCAAACGCCGGCTGATAAGATCGACTTCGACGAGTTCCAGCAAATGTTTACCGCGAACGTCGGCGGCCCGCTGATGTGCATGACCGAGTTTGCCCGACGGGTTGGAGAGCACGGCGGGCGGATCGTAAACATGACCTCGGGTCAGGCCCGAACGCCAATGCCGGGCGCCTCACTTTATGCCGCGACGAAGGGCGCGATGGAATCGCTGACACGGGGGTTCGCGGCGGATCTCGGGCCAAGGGGGATTGCGGTTAACGCATGCGCCCCGGGCGCAACGGCGACCGACACGTTCAGCGAAGCCGTGCCGAAGGAGATCCAAGACGCCACCGTCAAGAACACTGCACTTGGCCGGTTGGGCACGCCCGAGGATGTCGCGGAAGTCGTCTCGTTCCTGCTGTCTGGCCAAGCCGAATGGCTGACTGGGCAGATTATCGACGCTGACGGTGGTCTCCGCCGCTGAGACCAGCTTCGTCAGATCATAATCAATGGAAAAGGAACAACATCATGATTGATCTCGACCATACTCTGAAGCCCGTTTTGATCGCCGGTGCCGGTCCGACCGGTATGATGGCAGCTTTGGAACTCACGCGCTTCGGTATTCCAGTGCGGCTGGTCGAGAAAAAGCTGGAGCCGGAGACTACCTCGCGTGCGGTAGGAGTCCAGGCGCGCACGCTCGAGTTGTTCGAGCAGCGCGGCATTGCCCATAAACTGGTCGAAGATGGCAATCCGGGCGTCGCCGCGTCTGCATGGGGCGGCGGCAAACGCGTCTTCCGGCTGGAGTTCAAATCGATCGACAGCAAATATCAGTATTTGCTGTTCGTTTCTCAGGCCACGACGGAAGGCGCGCTTCGCGACGCACTCGCCGCAGCAGGGGTCGAGATAGAATGGGGTGTAACCATGACTTCATTCGGCCAGCCCGAGCAAGGCGATACGATCAATACTACGCTGGAGGACCGCGACGGCAAGGTGGAGCAATTGCACTGCGCTTATGTCATCTCATCCGAGGGAACGCATTCCACCGCGCGCAAGACACTCAACCTGCCCTTCGAGGGCAAGGCGTTGGACGAGCAATACGCGCTCGGCGATCTGCACGTCGAGGGTGATTTACCGGAGTCAGACCTGCACGTATTCTCGTCAGGGTACGGCTTCATGGGGATGTTTCCGATGGGTGGCGGACGCTGGCGCCTGATCGCTTCCAACCCGATCAGCGAACCTTCAAAGGATACCGAGCCTTCGATCGACGAACTGCAAAAGCTTTATGATCAGCGTTCGCCAATACCGGTCAAGTTCCACGATATGACGTGGAGTTCATGGTTCCACATCAACAGCCGCATGATTCACCAGATGCGCGTACAGCGTGTTTTCCTTGGCGGTGACAGCGCGCACATACACAGCCCCGCAGGCGCGCAGGGCATGAATACCGGCATACAGGATATGGTGAACCTATCGTGGAAGCTGGCAATGGTGATGAAGGGCCAGGCCAAGCCTGCCCTGCTTGACACATATAGCAAGGAGCGTGTGCCGGTAATTGAGAACGTGCTGACCAAGACTGAAACGCTGACCGCCGCGATCGGTAAGGAAAATCCGATCTTTCGTTCGGTCTTCAATCATATCATGCCTTGGGTGACGAGCACCGATTTTGTTCAGCACGCCGCGACCGAGCGAATGAGCCAGCTAGGGCTCAATTATCGAGGCAGTTCGCTTTCGGTTTTGGACGGTCATACCGGCGACCTGAAGCCCGGCGACCGGATGCCCGACATCAAGGTCTCGGCACTCAACTGGCAAGGTTCGCCGGCACAGGATCCACATCCGTCGACAACCTTCAAGTTGATGGACCCGTCGCTGTTTACGGTGTTCTACACCAACATCCCCGACCCGGCAAAGACGCACAAGGCGATCAACGAGCAAATCGGAGACTGGCACGATAGGATCAGCGGCCGACAAATCGCGGCCGGCGACGACAAGGACGCGTTTGACCATGCCTTCGGCAAGAAGCCGGGTATCACGCTCGTGCGCCCCGACGGATATATCGCTTTTCAAGGCACGGCGGACTCCGTGTCGGCATTAGCTGTATATCTCGACACCTGGCTCACCAGAAAAAGTAACATCAAAAACATCGATGCCAAGGAGACGCAGCATGCCTGAGGTAAGCCGCGCATGGACCGCGCTTTCCGCCGACACCGCACAGGTGCTGATCATAGACCTGCAGCCCCCGATCGTTGCGCGCAGCAAGACGATTGATCCAAAGGCAATGCGACTTTCGGCAGGTGTGCTGCTGAGGCTAGCTAGACTGTTCGACCTTCCGACGACATTCAGTGTTGCGCCGGAAGGCGGTAGAGAGCCCATACTCATCGAGGAATTGCAGGGCGCGGACGATTTCGCTCCGCAATTCCCGCGCATGACAGCCAGCGCGTTTGCGGAGCCGAAGACCGTCGATCGCCTGCGCAAGGCAGCGCGCAAGGTGTTGATCATCGCAGGGTTCGCCACGGAAGTGGCGGTGCTGCACGCGGCGATTGATGCCATCGCGCAAGGATACGACGTGCTGGTACCTGTCGACGCTTGCGGAGGCATGTCGGCAGCTACCGAAGCCGCGGCGGTCCGCCAGATCGAAGCGGCGGGTGCGGTAACCACTTCAGTGGTCGCCATCGGCACGAAACTCGGACCCGATTTCGCTACGGATCAGGGCGAGAAAATGTTCGGTATCATCCAGGATCTTCGCCTCGCCTGAATAGCGGACATCTTTTCGGATAATGGGAGATCGTCAGTGGAACGGAGTCTGAAGGGGGCAGATGAAGCCGATATCGTCATGGAGATCGTCGGCCAGAGTGACACTCAGATCAACGGAATTACCAAGACGAAGGACGGACGTCTGCTGGCGCCAGTTCAGGGTCCGCCAGATCCGGGCGTCCCCAAGCTCGGCCAGCTTCATGCCGACCGATCGCTGACGCCGTATCCAGACGCTCCCTGGAATGGTTGGACCCCCGGCGACAAGGCTACAAACGCCTTTGTCGGCGTGGTGTCAGTACGGATAGGTCCGGACGGATTGGTATGGGTCGTCGACAAGGGCTCGCCGGGCTTTATCGCCAAGGTAGTGACGGGCGGACCGAAACTGGTGTGTATCGATGCTGAGACGAACTTTGTCGTCCGATCCTATCCACTAGACGATGCGACCAAAGGCTGGAGCCTGCTCGACGATGTGCGCTTCAACGGCCGTATGGCCTATATTACCGATGCCTATTGCCCCGGCATCGTCGTTCTTGACCTGCACACCGGCGAAGCGCGGCGGGTCCTCGATGGCGATCCCTCGACCACCGGCAAGGATCCGCTGCGCGCGGATGGCAAGGAGTTGTCGACGCCCGACGGCAAATCGTTGATAACACATGTCGATCAGCTCGAAGTATCGCCGGACGGCTCACTACTATATTTTCAGCCGACACCGGGACCAATGTCGGTAATAGAGACGCGCTATCTCGATGATCCGTCGCTCGATCCTCAACAACTCTCGGGCCACGTCCGCCTGTTCGCGCCCACGAAATCGACGGGCGGTACGGCGATGGACGCGTTCGGCAACATTTACGTCAGTCATACCGACGAATGCGCGATCATGAAGATTACGCCCGACGGTACGATCACCGAACTTTTGCGGGACGACAGACTGCAATGGGTCGATGCGATGTGGATCGACGACAATGGTGATCTGCTGGCACCCGCTTCTCAGCTTAATCTCGGCGCACCGCTCAACAAGGGTGTCGACGAACAGCAGCCGCCCTTTAATGTCTACGCCATCAAACTGGGGCTCGCACCCCTTCGCCGCTGAGGAAGACTGTCATGGCACAGGACTGGTTACTTCTGCTGGCTCGCCTGTTGGTCTGTTCGGTATTCGTCGTCAGCGCGATCGACAAATTTATGCTGGTCCCCGAGGAGGTAAAAGCGATCGGCGCCCTGCACCTGCCCGCGCCTGCTTTCCTGGAACGGCTGACCGGCGTATGCGAAATTATCGGCTGCATCATGCTTATCTTCGGACCCGGCGCGCGCATTGCAGCGGTCCTGCTCGCGGCCTTTACGCTGTTCGTCACGTTCGCATTTCTACGCTTCTGGAGCTTTGACGGCCCCAAAGAGGCTTATATGCTTCAGCGTAACACCTTCTTCAGCAATCTAGCGATGATCGGCGCGCTGATTTACATTGCGCAATTCGGCCCCGGTGCCCTTGTTCTAATCGCTTGGGGCTGACCCAAGCTCCTCACCCGAGCTTCTGTGCGGTAATGCGGTGCAACCTTCACCGCTTCCTGGCCTAGCGCAGCTTTATCGTCGTCAATTAAATTCGGCGGAGCGGGATTTAAGTCTCGATAGGATAAGCGACGGATGGAAAGAATTTCTCTTAACCTGCGGGTGCGCACATACAAAGCATATGGAATGCGAGGACTTCTGCGAACACTCAACCGCCGGAGAGGCAGTTGGCTGGGGCGGCAGGATTCGAACCTGCGAATGGCGGCATCAAAAGCCGCTGCCTTACCACTTGGCGACGCCCCATCGGAGAGCGGGCTTATAGCGCTCGCAGACATTCAGTCCAGACGTTCAAGCCATCCGTGGGGATCCGGGGCGCGGCCACGCTGAATCGCGACCAGGGCATCGCGTAGCCGGATAGTGGTCTCCCCCGGTCCGCCTCCGCCAATCGTGAAACCGCCCTTGCGCGATGCGACTTTGCCGATCGGTGTGACAACAGCCGCGGTGCCGCACGCAAAGGCCTCCGTCAGGCGCCCGTTTCCGGCATCTGCTCGCCAGTTTTCCAGCGTATAGGGTTCTTCACGCACGATCAGGCCATGATCATGGGCGATGGTGATCAGTGAATCACGGGTGATTCCAGGCAGTATCGTGCCCGATAGCGGCGGGGTCGACAGCGATCCGTCGTCGAACACGAAAAAGATGTTCATGCCACCCAATTCCTCGACATAGCGCCGCTCGGCGGCATCAAGAAAGACGACCTGATCACAGCCCTGGGCGGTCGCTTCCGCCTGTGCCAGCAGGCTGGCCGCATAATTGCCGCCACACTTGGCTGCGCCTGTTCCGCCGGCAGAGGCTCGCGTATATAATTCGGACGCCCAGACCGATATTGTTGTAGCGCCCGCCTTGAAATATGCGCCAACCGAAGAGGCAATAACCAGATAGCGGTATTCAGCAGATGGTTTTACGCCGAGAAAAACCTCGTCTGCGAAAAGAAATGGCCGAAGATAAAGCGCACCATCGTCACTTTGCGGGATCCACGCGTGATCGACTGTCACGAGCTGGCGGATTGACTCCAGGAACAATTGGTCTGGTAATTCTGGCATCGCCAGCCGCCGGGCGGAATTCTGGAAGCGGCGCGCATTGTCCGCCGGACGGAACAGCGCGGTCCCGCCATCTTTCTGGCGGTACGCTTTCAACCCTTCGAATATCTCTTGGGCATAATGAAGGACAGAAGATGCGGGGTCCATCATGATTGGCTGGCGCGCGGTGATCCGTGAGTCCCACCAACCACGCTGCGTCGAATAGCGGATCGATGCCATATGGTCGGTAAATACGCGGCCGAAGCCCGGATCAATCAGTCGGCTGGCACGCTCACCGGGATCGACCGGTTCGGGATTGGGGTCGAAGGCGAAGGCGCCAGGGACTCCCGATATACTGGCCACGATACTTCTCCACGAGCGGGTTGCCGCGGACTAGGGCGCGCGGCTAGACCGGTCAACATGACGGCAACCCCGCAAGCCGTGTCGGCCCTGTTCCTGCGTGAAACGGAGCTCCGTGAAGGGCTTGAGTTGCTGTATCTGGCGAACGGCCATCTCATGCGATCAATCGATGCCACATTGGCGCGCGAAGGCCTCGGACGTGCCCATCACCGCGCACTCTATTTCATTGCACGGCGCCCCAATCTATCGGTTGGCGACCTTCTTGGTACCCTAGCGATCACAAAACAGTCGCTGGGACGGGTACTGCATGAACTGACAGGTCGCGCGCTGGTTGATATGCGTCCAGGCGACCGTGATCGGCGACAAAGACTGCTGCATCTGACAGATCGTGGCCACGCGGTTGAGGCGGAATTATTCGATCATCTGCGCGCCCAGCTTTCCGCTGCCTATGCGCGCGCCGGTCAGCAGGCTGTAGGAGGTTTCTGGGCTGTCCTGGAAGGGCTGATCCCCGACGTTGAACGGGTGCAGCTATACAGCAGACGTACGCGTTAGGTCAGCGCGCTTCAGCAGCCATTTCAGCGTTGCGTTGCTCGGCCGCTGCAAAAGCGGTCGTCAGAAGCGCAATCAATGCGTCATTCCGATCGAGTACGTCCAAGCCACGGCGAGTTGATCCTCCGGAACTTGCCACCCGCTCGGCAAGGCGCGCAGGAGACTCATTTGCGGACACCGCCATCGCGGCGGCCCCGGCGAGCGTTGCCAGCGCAAGTCGGAGCGACTGGTCAGACGACAACCCCAATGCCGCCCCAGATTGCGCCATCGCATCGGCGAACCGAAACACGAATCCGGGTCCGCTCCCGGCCAATGCGGTAACCGCATCAAATTGTGCTTCATCGGCGATCCATTCGGCGATGCCCAGCGGTGCGGCCAGCGCCTCACCCGCTGACTTGACCGCAGCGTCGGGCGGATAGGCATGAAGCGCCGTCACCCCTTCACCGATTGCTACAGGCAGATTGGGCATGGCGCGAAGAATGAAACGCGCAGGCACCCTGGATGCCAGTGTACTGATTTCGACACCGGCGAGGATCGACACAAGCAGAGTCGGTGAAATACGCGATAGCATCGGCACAACGTCGCCCAACTGCTGCGGCTTCACCGCCAGGATCAGCGTTGCGGGGGTTTCCCCCAGAGGCAGCGCGTGTAGAGAGCGTACCCGCTCCGGGACATCAGCCCTACCGCGGGTGAAAATTGTAAATCGCTCAGGCTCAAGGCCGGACGCGACCCAACGGCGCAGCATGGCTCCACCCATGTTGCCACAGCCAATCATCCAGATTGGACCGTCCAGCCATCCGCTGTCGCTCATGCCTCACCTTGAGTATCAATGAGAGCAGCTGCAAGTGCCTCGGCCGGGCCTTTTCCACCCCACAGCACGAACTGAAAGACCGGATAGAAGCGCTCGCATTCATCGATCGCCGATTCCACGAGCAATTCGGCTGATGCGAGTGACATCACGCCAGCCTCCTCGCTTCCGATCATCGCCGCATGGCGGTATAGCAGGATGCCGCTTTGCGACCAGAGCTCGAAATGCCCGACCCACAATTGCTCGTTGACCAGGCCCAGTGTCTCATAGATCACCGTGCGCCTCTCGTCCGTCACCTTGATGTCCGGGAAGGCAAGAAACTGAAGGACGCTGTCGTCTTCGCGCCACATGGCGCGCAATTCGTACGTTGTCCAACTACCCTTTACAGACGCGACGATTTCATCGTCATGCCGGTGATGGTCCCATCCATGCGCCGCATAATAGGACTCCAGAATGTCGATCGGAGCCGCGTCGTCAATCTCCTGTTCGACCTCGGTCTGCATCGCGCGACATTAACAGCGCACGACGCATCGGGAAAGCCGCTCAGCTAGCCGGGTCTGATTCCAGTATTACCGGCGATGCGGATGGTGGAGTCTGGTAGGCTTCCAGCGCTTCCAACCTCTGCTTTAGCGTTTCGACCTCATCGCGCGCTGCGGCAGCCATGATTTTCACCGCCTCGAACTCGTCGCGGCTGACAAAGTCCAGTCCGCCAATCCATTCCCGTGCGCGCGACTTGGCGCTTTCCTCCGCCTCACGCCCGACGCCGGCCAGCGTTCCCGCTGCGCCGTTCATAAATTTCACCAGGTCGTCGAACATGCGGTTTTCGGTTTGCATTTCACGGAGTTCCTCAAGCGCGATCAGCCATTGATCTGGGTTGCCACCTCAGGCGGTACAAGGTTGCGCGCGTCGGGGTTCATCTGATCGATGCGCCAATTGAGGATGCCCGCAAAGCTGATCCAGACAAGGTAGGGCACCATCAGCCATGCGGCGATTGAGCGGATTCGGCCGAACACTATTGTTGCAGCGATCCCGGTCAGTAACATCGCTACAATTATCCACAGTGCCAGAGCAACCCGGTGCGCACCGAAAAAAAGGGCGTCCATGAAAGATTGAACGCCAGGGCGATGCCGAAGGCGCCCATTGCCAGGCCGCGCCCTCTGGAATTGCGCGCACTCACGACCGTGGCAAGCGCTACTCCCATCAGAACATATAGTGTCGTCCAGGCGACCGGGAAAACCCAGTCCGGCGGCGTAATCTCCGGTTTCTCCAGCGCGACGTACCAGCGGTTGCCCGATCCCGCCTGCGCGGTCAGGCCAGAAGCGAAACCCAGGAGTACGACCACCGGGACACAGACAAGCACCGAGCGCACGATGGTCATTTGCGACCTGTAGACGTTATTGTTGTCATGTCAGCATCTCCCGGTTGATTGTAACCGACTAGCCATGCGATGATCAATCGCTCCGATGCGCGGCAAGAAGATATTCGACATTGCCCTCCGGCCCGGTGATCGGACTCTGTATCACATCCTCCACGTACCAGCCCTTTTCCGTTACCCAGCGCACTGCTTGTGTACAAATGCGGGCACGTACGGCTTCATCGCGGACAACACCGCCCCGGCCGACTTCACTGCGCTCCGCTTCGAATTGCGGTTTTATTAATGCCATCAGCCGGGCGTTCGAACTTGCGAATGACAATGGCCGCTCCAGTACTTTGGCCAGGCTGATAAAGCTTGCATCGCACACAATCAGGTCGACAGGTTCGGGAACATGGTCGAACGACAGGATGCGCGCGCTAATTTGCTCTAGTACGACGACCCGGCAATCCTGACGAATTTTCCAGGCGAGCTGGTTGGTACCGCTATCGACCGCATAAACGCGCCGCACCCCTTTTGTGAGCAGGACATCGGTGAAACCACCGGTCGATGACCCGACATCGATTGCCACAGAACCCACCACGTTCCAACCGATGGTATCAAGGCCATGCGCCAGTTTGATGCCGCCGCGCGATACCCATGGATGGTCGCGACCACGAACGTCGATCGGCGTGTCAGCCGCGATCGCTTGCCCCGGCTTTTCGATCTTTCTCGTACCTGTGAAGACAAGACCGGCCATGATCAGCGCCTGCGCGCGTGTCCGACTTTCCACCAGCCCGCGCTCGACCATCAACTGGTCAGCACGTTGCTTAGCCATTGTAAAGTCTATCGCAGCGATCACGCATGATTGGTGTCAGGCACGCGCCTCTGAAAGCTCGGTATCGTTATGTCTAAGTGCCTTGAGGACGGTTTGGGTGATGTGGTGGGCATCGAGGCCGGCGGTTTGGTATTGGGTGTCGGGCTTGTCCTGGTCCTGGAAGCTATCGGGCAGGCGCATGGTGCGAAGCTTGAGCCCGGTGTCGATTAGCCCTTCGTCGGAGGCCATGGTGAGGACATGCGCGCCCAGCCCGCCGATCGAGCCTTCCTCGATGGTGACCGCGACCTCATGGGTCGCGAGCAACCGGCGGATGAGTTCGGTGTCGAGCGGCTTGGCAAAGCGCAGGTCGCACACGCTGGTCGACAGTCCCTTGGCCTCAAGCTGGTCGGCGGCCTTCAGCGCTTCGACAAGCCGCGTGCCCAGCGACAGGATCGCCACCGTCTTGCCCTCGCGCACCATCCGACCCTTGCCGATGGTGAGTTGCTCAGGGATCTCGGGCAGCGCGACCCCGGTCCCGTTGCCGCGTGGGTAGCGCACTGCGATCGGCCCGGTATCATGCAGCACGCAGGTATGGACCATGTGGACCAGTTCCGCCTCGTCGGCGGCGGCCATGACGATGAAGTTGGGCAGCGTCGCCAGATAGGTGACATCGAAGCTGCCGGCATGCGTCGCCCCGTCCGCGCCGACCAGCCCGGCGCGGTCGATCGCGAAGCGCACGGGCAGGTTCTGGATCGCGACGTCATGCACCACCTGGTCATAGGCGCGCTGCAAGAAGGTCGAGTAGATCGCACAGAACGGTCGCATGCCCTCGGCCGCCAGCCCGGCGGCAAAGGTGACGCCGTGCTGCTCGGCGATGCCGACATCGAAGAACCGCTCAGGGTAAGCCTTGGCAAAGCCATCGAGCCCGGTCCCCGACGGCATCGCCGCGGTGATCGCGCAGATGCGCGGGTCATGCGCGGCCTCTTTCACCAGTGCTGCACCAAAGACGTTCTGGTATTGCGGCGGGCCCGGCGGCGCCTTCGCCTGCACGCCCGAGACCACGTCGAAGCGCTGGACACCGTGATACTTGTCCGCCGACTCCTCGGCCGGGGCATAGCCCTTGCCCTTTCTGGTCACGACATGAACCAGGATCGGGCCTTCCTCGGCATCGCGGACATTCTCAAGCACCGGGATCAGATGGTCCAGATTATGCCCGTCGATCGGCCCGACATAGTAAAAGCCCAGCTCCTCGAACAGCGTGCCGCCCATCGTCATCCCGCGCGCGAACTCGTCGGTCTTCCTGGCCGCGGCGTGCATCGGCCGGGGCAGCGCGCGCGCGAACTTCTTCATCAACTCCCTCAGCCCCAGGAACTCGCGGCTGGAGACCATCCGGCTGAGATAGGCCGACAAGCCCCCCACCGGCGGCGCGATCGACATGTCGTTGTCGTTCAGGATCACGACCAGCCGGTTGCCCGCGGCAGCCGCGTTGTTCATCGCCTCATAGGCCATCCCCGCCGACATCGCCCCGTCGCCGATCACCGCGATCGCCTTGTCGGGTCGTCCGCCCAGCCTGCTCGCGGTCGCAAAGCCCAGCGCCGCCGAGATCGAGGTCGAGGAATGCGCCGCGCCAAACGGGTCGTACTCGCTCTCCGCGCGCTTGGTGAAGCCCGACAGTCCGCCGCCCTGTCTCAACGTCCTGATCCGATCCCGGCGCCCGGTCAGGATCTTGTGCGGATAGCATTGATGCCCGACATCCCACACCAGCTTGTCGCGCGGCGTATCGAACACATAATGGATCGCTGTCGTCAGCTCGACCACCCCCAGACCCGAACCCAGATGACCCCCCGTCACCCCCACCGCCGATATCACCTCACAGCGCAACTCATCCGCCAACTGCCGTAACTCTCCCGGCTTGAGCGCGCGCAACTGCGCAGGCGTACCGACGGTGTCCAGCAAGGGGGTGTCAGAGATGTGGGACATAGAGTCGACCTACTCCCGCCGATAGCTCATGTCGATTACCGGTCGACCCAGGTCAGGCGCAGTCAGCACATTTCCCGCGCACTTCTATGACCGGCCTGACCGGCGAAAAGCCGGCCGCTTCCGCCACAGTTCTTACGCCCTGCGTCAATCGATCGTCGTCGAGATGCGTCATCTGCCCGCATTCATCGCACAGCAGGAATATACAGTCGTGCAGGCAGTCGGGATGCGCGTTTGCGATGTAAGCGTTCGCGCTCTCGACCTTGTGCGCCAGGTTGCGGGCTACAAAAAGGTCAAGGATACGATAAACGCTATTCGCGGCAATCCGCCTCCCCTCCATCTTCGATACGGACTCGGTGATGTCATAAGCGCTGGCTGGCTTGCCGAAACCCGCAAGCGCATCAAATACGCTGGCGCGCATTGCTGTCCACTGCTCGCCCGCTTTTTCAAGGCTCGCCTGCGCTGCCAGGGCCAGATCATCGCCCTGCGGCTCATGATGATGATGCGTACCCATAGCCGACGATGTAGAAGCTATCGGGCCGAACGACAACCGGACTGGACGACCGCGCGTCGGTTGAATTGATGCGCCAGCGCAAGCAGAGTGACGCCAGCGATCGTCCATAACGCCTCCCGGCCCGAACCATCGTGCGGGAGCGCAATCGCGCCCGCCATCATCCCCAGCCCAAACCCGCCAAGCGAAACTGGCCACAAATGGCCGTGCCGCAGCACCCCCCGTCCCAGTGCAAGAGCACCGAATATGATTGCGAGACACAACCCCGCCTCGTGAATACGGGGATCAAGCAAGCCGCCCGCTGTCGACACGAGTGCGATCAGGACAGTCGTGGCGAAGCAGTGCACCGCACATAGCCCCGACAGACCGATTGCATATCGATCCAGATCAATCAGTCTACGGGAACGAGTCGTCACGGTCATGGTTGGGCGGCTATATGCCTTGTATGACCGCGTTACAACATATCATTGCATCCGCTTCGATCGACTATGAAGCGGCGACGGGCTAGGAAAGAGAATGCTTCAGATCAGCCCTCACTTCGTGACGACGACCAGACCGATTTCGATCGCCCGCTGGCTCTTCGTCGTGGCTGCGCTAATCGTAGCGATGGTGGTCGTGGGCGGGATCACGCGGCTGACCGAATCGGGACTGTCGATCACTCAATGGAAGCCGATCATCGGCATCATGCCGCCGCTGAACAACGTGGAGTGGCAAGTGGAGTTTGCACGTTATCGCCAGATACCGGAATATGCCGCATTCAACCGTGGCATGACGCTTGGCGGTTTCAAGGCCATTTTCTTCTGGGAATATGCCCACCGGGTACTCGGCAGGATCATCGGACTCGCCTTCGCGCTGCCATTGGCATGGTTCGCCCTGCGGCGTCAGATCCCGCGCGGTTACGGCTGGCGGCTGACGTCGCTACTGCTGCTGGGCGGCCTGCAAGGCGCGATCGGTTGGTGGATGGTCGTATCGGGTCTGTCGGTCCGCACCGATGTCAGCCATGTCCGGCTGGCCGTCCATTTGCTGACCGCGCTAACGATTTTGTCGGGGATCGTCTGGACGGCGCTCGATCTGATTGCGCTTCATCACCGCCCCCTTGCCAGACCCGCGCGGCTCGCATTTGTTGCGATTCTTGCTCTGGGATTGTTGATGGTGCAGATCATGTATGGAGCGTTCACCGCCGGGCTTGACGCGGGCTACGCATTTTCAAGCTGGCCACTGATGGGTGACGCGTTTTTTCCGGCTAATGTTCCCATGACCGACCCCGCATGGCGCAATGCGGTCGATAATCCGGTTTTGGTACAGTTCATCCATCGCTGGTTTGCGTTTGCAGCGGCTGGAGGACTGGTATGGCTGGCGTTCCGCGCAACACGAGCGGGCGCTACCCGCGCTGGCGCCACGCTTGTCATGCTGGTCTGCCTTCAAATCGCCCTTGGCATCTCGACGCTGATGACCGGCGTTGAGATCGGCGTCGCCGTGGCACATCAGGCAAATGCTGCATTGTTGTTGATTACTGCTGTGACCGCAGCGCACACGGTGGGTACAGTCACCGCCGGTGTAAAGCAGCGGTAGCAGAATACCCGTCTCGAAACCCGCATATGTCTTGACGTAGCGGCTATTTGCCGGCATTTGGCATTGTAACACGCTGCACCCTGCTGACGCGACGTTGCTGTATTCAATTCGAAAGGTTTCCGCCCATGAAGGCGCTCATGAAGACGACCAAGGCGGCCAAGCCGCATGAGGTGGATAAGAAATGGCATATCGTCAACGCCGACGGCCTAGTTGTCGGTCGCGCGGCGACGATCATCGCCAATGTGCTGCGCGGCAAGCACAAGACCAGTTTCACCCCGCATGTTGATTGCGGCGACAATGTCGTCGTGATCAACGCCGATAAGATCCGCTTCACCTCGAACAAGGCCGAGAAGAAGATCTATTACAAGCACACGGGATATGCCGGCGGCATCAAGGGCGTGACGGCGGCCAAGGTACTAGAGGGCCGCTTTCCCGAGCGCGTTCTTGAAAAGGCGGTCGAGCGGATGATCCCGCGCGGGCCGCTTGGTCGCGAGCAGATGCGCCACCTGCGCATCTTCAAGGGATCAGAGCATCCCCATGTCGCGCAGAACCCCGAAGTTCTCGACATTGCCGGGATGAACCGTAAGAACAAGGTGGGCGCATAATGACCGACAATCGCCAATCGCTGGCCGATCTCGCCAAACTGACCCAGGCCGGCACGGATGCGACAACCCAGACCGTGCAAACCGTCGCGGACGATCGCGCCGACGCCTACATGGCCGGTAATTTGGCAGAGCCATCGACCCCTGCACCGCTTCGCGAGCAAGAGATCGACAAGCAGGGTCGTGCCTATGCGACCGGGCGTCGTAAGGATGCCGTCGCACGCGTCTGGCTGAAGCCGGGATCGGGCAAGATCATGATCAACGGCCGTGACCAGGAAGTTTATTTCGCGCGCGCCACGCTTCGTCTTGTCATCAATCAACCATTCGGCGTTGCCGAGCGCGACGGTCAGTATGACGTTACATGCACGGTCAAGGGCGGCGGGCTGTCGGGCCAGGCCGGCGCCGTCAAGCACGGCATCAGCCAGGCACTGACCCGCTATGAGCCGGTCCTACGTGCACCGGTAAAGGCGGCGGGCTTTCTGACCCGTGACAGCCGAGCCGTCGAGCGTAAGAAATACGGTCGTGCCAAGGCGCGCCGCAGCTTCCAGTTCTCGAAGCGCTGAAGCCTTTTCGGAACAGTTGGAAGAGGGGTAGTCTGCTGAGCTACCCTTTTCGTTTAGCGGCAGCTAAAGCAACAAGCGGTAACTTTACTGTAAACCGGAGGCAGTTGGTCGAAATCGAAAGGAGCGCCACTGGCATGATTTGTAACCAACGCATATGCTGATCAAGCAGACGCCCCTTGCAGCCCTGCTCGCCAGCTTAGCGACGTCCCGAAGCCGTCCGACGTGCCGCCGGCGGCGTTCTACACAATCGGGCCGACCAACAGCCATTTACCCCGGGGCCGACTTGCTGGAACGGCGGATTGTCACACGCTGATCTCTAATCTGACAGTATTGTCGCTCATTTCCCGGCGTCAGAGACGGACCAGCATCTTCCCTCGGTTGTCGCCGCTAAAAAGACCCAGGAAAGCATCCGGCATTGCGTCAAGACCGTCATGGACCGTCTCTTGCTGCTGCAACTGCCCCGCCGAAAGCATGGCACTCATATCGCGGTAGAATTCATTCGCACGTCCCATGAAGTCTGTGACGATGAACCCCTGCATACGAATACGATTGCCGATGATGCGTGGCAGATAGCGCAGTTCCACCGGGTCGGTACTGTTATAGCCGTCTATCATTCCGCAGATCGCGAACCGCGCATTTGGCCGTGCGCACGCCAGTGCCGCATCCAGATGGTCGCTGCCGACATTATCGAAATAGACGTCGATCCCCTTGGGCGCGGCAGCCTCCAGCGCCTTTACCAGTGATCCATCGGCCTTGTAGTCGATCGTCGCATCGGCACCCAGCGAGCGGACCCAATCCCCCTTTTCACTGCCGCCGGCTGAGCCGATGACGGTCATACCCTTTGCCTTGGCGACCTGCACTACAGTGGATCCCACCGCACCCGCCGCCGCGGATATAAAAACGGTGTCGCCCTCCTTTGCCTCGGCTACCGCAAGCAGTCCGAAATAGGCGGTCATTCCGGGCATGCCAAGTTGGCCCAGAAACGCCTGCTTTGGCACGTCGAGATCCGGCAGCGACTGGACCTGGTCGCCCGCAACGACGGCTTCGTCGCGCCAGCCCTTCATGTGCTGGACCATTGATCCGACCTTGACCCCGTCTGCGCGGCTTTCGACGACTTCGCCAATCGCGCCCCCTTCCATCGGCTCGCCCAGCGCGAAGGGAAGGACATAGCTTTTCACATCATTCATGCGCCCGCGCATATAGGGGTCGACGGACAGCCATCGATTCGTGATCCTCACCTCGCCCTCCTCGAGCGCGCTCCCGGGCCGCTCGACCAGCGCAAAGTCGTTCGTGACAGGCATTCCCTTGGGACGGGCAGTCAGGGTCCAGGCTTGGGGCATTGATGATCCTCTCTTGTTACTCATATGGTCTTATCACTGATTGACGGTACGCCGCCAACAGCAAGAAGCCCGGACGTTGCCGTCCAGGCTCCCGCTTTATTAATTGCCGACAAGATCAGCTTCCGGCGAAACTGCGGTTCAGCATGCCTTGGTCCTGACCACGATCCTCGCGTTGATTGTCGCCGAACATCGCCTGCTTGCCCTCCTCGTCATGCCAATGTTGCTTGGCATCTTCGGCAGAACGGCTGACCTTCACTTTGTCACCCACATCGATGATCCAGCTTGACGGAAAGCTGTGATGGCGGCCGTCAGCATCCTTGTCGTTCTTGGTGAGCAGGATGCGATCTTCGCGCACCTTGTCCACGGTGCCAATGTGCTTGCCGTCGGACCCGACAACTTCCATATGCTCCTTAATCCGGGTCAGGGAATTGCGCTGACCCTGCCTTTGTTCGCGCCACGTTCCGAATTCGCGGTGAAACTTGTCACGATTTTCCTCGCGATACTCGTCATAGTCGCGGTCGAATGCAGCAATTTGGCCTGAGCGCCAATGTACATAGTCGCGGTCGTGATCCCGGTCGCTACGTCCGCTTGCCTGACGCTCGTCATACCGGGCATCGCGCTCGCGTCGGCGCTCCGCGTCGTCATCACCGAACCAGGAGCGAACTTCATCTCCGGCGCGATCGATGAATCCCCGGCCATCCGGACGATTGTCGCTGCGCCCCTTACGGAGATCCTGACGGCTGTCATCGCGACCACGCACGCGATTGTCATTGTCCATGTCGCGATAGCGACCTATGTCCTCGAAGCGGCGGCCATCGGACGCGTAGCTGCCATGATATTCCCGCCCTTCGTCGCGCCCGCCCTCGTAGGGATCCATGCGGTAATCCCGGCCCCCGCTAGATTGACGGGAGGATCGGCCTTCGTCGCGGTTTTCAAGGCCGCTCATATTACCTGTCGCGCGATAGTCACGCGCGCTGGAATAACTTCCATAGGAAGACCCATAATCGGGTCCATAGTCGGGATTTCGGTGTCCGTCGTAATCCATCCGACGGTTGCTGTTGCCTGAATAACGGTCATTGGCCATTGCCTGCTTGCTCCTTGAGTTGGTGTTCGAGGTGCAATGCGGTCAATGTCTCACGCCGCGCGTGCATCCTTCCGTAATAAGGACTTGACAAGCCGGAAAGTTCCATTTCCTAGGTGATTTTGTTGATAGAACAGTGCGGCTTGCCGACAAATCCGACGTTGGCGCAAGCGCCTGTTCCTCACTCCGCCGCCACCCTGGCCCCGCTGTGCTCCAGCAACGGCGCCAGATATCTGCCCGTAAAGCTCCCCTCCGCCTTCGCGACCGTCTCCGGCGTACCCAGAGCGACGATCTCGCCACCCTTCACACCACCCTCCGGTCCAAGGTCCAGCACCCAGTCGGCGGTTTTGATGACGTCGAGATTGTGCTCGATGACGACGACGCTGTTGCCTTGCTCCACCAGCGCATGGAGAACCTCGAGCAGCTTCCTCACATCCTCGAAGTGCAGCCCGGTGGTCGGCTCGTCGAGAATGTAGAGCGTGTTGCCGGTCGCCCGCCTGGACAGTTCCTTGGCCAGCTTCACCCGCTGCGCCTCGCCGCCCGACAGCGTCGTCGCCTGCTGGCCGACCTTCACATAACCCAGCCCAACCTCGACCAGCATCGCCATCTTGTCGCGAATCGGCGGGACATTCAAGAAGAAGGCGGCAGCGTCCTCGACCGTCATGTCGAGCACATCGGCGATCGAATGCCCCTTGAACTTCACCTCCAGCGTCTCGCGATTATACCGTGCGCCGTGGCACACGTCGCACTGGACATAGACGTCGGGCAGGAAGTGCATCTCGATCTTGAGCACCCCGTCGCCCTGGCACGCCTCACAGCGCCCGCCTTTGACATTGAAGCTAAAGCGGCCGGGCTTGTAGCCGCGCGCCTGCGCCTCGGGCAGCCCTGCGAACCAGTCGCGAATCTGCGTGAATGCGCCGGTATAGGTCGCCGGGTTGGAACGCGGCGTGCGGCCGATCGGCGACTGGTTGATATCGATGACCTTGTCGAGATACTGCAGCCCCGTGATCCTGTCATGCTTGCCGGCCAGCATCCGCGCACCGTTCAACTCGCGAGCAGCCGCGGCGTAGAGCGTGTCAATGGTGAAGCTTGATTTGCCCGACCCGCTGACCCCGGTGATGCAGGTGAAAGTGCCGAGAGGAATGCTCGCTGTGACGCCGCGCAGGTTGTTGGCGGTCGCGTTGTGCACGGTCAACTTCTTGCCATTGCCCTTGCGCCTGACATCCGGGACGGGAACCGCGCGCGTGCCATTCAGATAGTCGGCGGTGATGCTCGTCTTGGATTTCAGGAGTTGCTTGAGCGTTCCCTGCGCCACCACCGCGCCACCATGGGCGCCGGCGCCCGGCCCCATGTCGATGACATAGTCCGCCGTCCTGATCGCATCCTCGTCATGCTCGACGACCAGCACCGTGTTGCCCAGATCGCGCAGCCGCCTGAGCGTCGCCAGCAGCATGTCGTTGTCGCGCTGGTGAAGACCAATGCTCGGCTCGTCTAGCACATATAGCACCCCCGAGAGACCACTCCCGATCTGTGAGGCGAGCCGGATACGCTGGCTCTCTCCACCCGACAGCGTGCCGCTCGTCCTGTCGAGGTTCAGATAGTCGAGCCCGACATTGTTGAGAAAGCCCAGCCGCTCGACGATCTCTTTCAGGATACGCTCGGCGATCGCGCGCTGCTGGTCGCCCAGATGCTGCGGCATGTCGGTGAAGAACTGGAGCGCGTCGACAACCGACAGCCTGGTCGCATAGCTGATGTCACGCATCGCAATCTTGACCGCGAGCGCCTCAGGCTTGAGCCGCGCGCCGCGACAGACCTCGCAGGGTGCCGCAGACTGATATTTACGCAGTTCATCCCGCATCCAGGCGCTCTCGGTCTGGAGCATCCGGCGGTTCAGGTTACCAATAACGCCCTCGAACGGCTTCTTGACGTCGTATTTCTTCTTGCCGTCGATGAAGGTCAGCGTGACCGGCTTGCCCTTGGAACCATGCAGGATGAGTGTCCGGATTGCCTCGGGCAATTGGCCCCAGCCTGTCTCCAGCGAGAAGTCGAACTCGCGCGCCAAGCTGCCCAGCACCTGCATGTAATAAGGCGAAGGCGGATTGGACTTGGCCCAAGGGACGACCGCGCCCTTTTTGATGCTCAGCGCGTGATTGGGGACGACCAGATCCTCGTCGAACAGCAGCTTTTCGCCCAGCCCATCGCATGTCGGGCACGCGCCCTGCGGCGCGTTGAAGCTGAACAGCCGCGGTTCGATCTCGCTGATCGTGAAACCGCTGACCGGACATGCGAACTTCTCCGAGAACACGATCCGCCCGTCAGGCGCGTGGTCGCCCAGCACCTCCTGCCGCGGCGTGTGCGGCTCGACCGGGTCGGCGGGATCGACATAGGCCAGCCCGTCTGCCAGTTTCAACGCCGTCTCGAAACTCTCCGCCAGGCGCGTCGCGATGTCACCGCCGGTGACGAGGCGGTCCACCACCACTTCGATGTCGTGCTTGTATTTCTTGTCGAGCGCGGGCGCCTCCTCGATGTCATGGATCTCGCCATCGACCCGGACGCGAGTGAAGCCGGCCTTCTGCCACTCCGCCATCTCCTTGCGATACTCGCCTTTTCGTCCGCGCACGACCGGGGCCAGAAGGTACAGCCGCGTTCCCTCGGGCAGCGCGAGCACGCGATCGACCATCTGGCTGACCGTCTGCGCGGCGATCGGCTCGCCGGTCACAGGGCTGTAGGGAACGCCCACCCGCGCCCACAACAGCCGCATATAGTCATAGATTTCGGTCACCGTCGCGACGGTCGAGCGTGGGTTGCGGCTCGTGGTCTTCTGCTCGATCGAAATGGCCGGACTCAGCCCTTCGATATGGTCGACATCGGGCTTCTGCATAAGCTCCAGGAACTGCCGCGCATAGGCCGACAGTGACTCGACATAACGACGCTGGCCTTCGGCATAGATGGTGTCGAAGGCCAGGCTGGACTTGCCGCTACCGGAAAGGCCGGTGATCACCGTCAGCGTGTCACGAGGAATGTCGACGTCGACATCCTTCAGATTGTGTTCGCGCGCGCCGCGGACGGAGATCTTGGTCAGCATGGATGAGTTCTACTTCTGTTCCGGGGCTATAGCCAATCAATGAGATAGGACCGACTAGCCCGAGTTTTGAGATAGGCAAACTACGACATCGCGGCTCACGCGGCGAAGAAGGGATGGGTAGCCGTCGTGCAGCACAGCGGGTACGTTACCTCAACGACCATCGATGCCGGAGAGAGCCCATGCGCACACTGACCCGCCCCGAAGGAACGAAGACAGGCGATCTTCACGTCTCACGGCGAACGGCGACAGGGATGTTCTTCGCCGGCTATGCGCTGGCGGCGTGGTCCGCCGAGGCTGAGCCGATCACGACACCCGATGATGGGCTGATCATCGACGAAGTGCTGATCCCCAACGGCGCGACCACGCCGCTGCCGGCCTATCTGGCTCGTCCAAAGGGAAGCGGCCGCCATCCGGCGATCGTGGTCGTCAACGAGATTTTCGGGGTGCATGATTATATCAAGGATATCTGCCGGCGGCTCGCCCGACTGGGGTATGTCGCGATCGCCCCGCAATTCTTCTATCGCTCCGGCGTCGATCTGCCGGCGATGACCGACTTCGATGAGATCCGGGCCGTCGTCAAGCAGGCGGGCGATGATCAGGTCGATGGCGATGTTCATGCCACGACCGGATGGCTGAAGAAGCAGGGTTTTGTGCGTCCTGACCATCTGGGCATTACCGGCTTCTGCTGGGGCGGCGGCGTCGTGTGGCGCACGGCGATTGTCGATCCCGACATCCGGGCTGGCGTTGCATGGTATGGACAACTCAAGCCCGTGATCACTCGAGCGGCCGAACTGAAGGCATCCGTATTGGGTCTGTATGGCGGGCAGGACAAGGGCATCACTGCAGACGACCGGGAGGCAATGACCGCCGCACTGGTCAAGGCGGGGAAGACGCAATCGTCTATCCATGTCTATCCAGACGCGCAGCATGGATTCCACGCGGACTACCGCGACAGCTATAACGCCGCTGACGCGAAGGACGGATGGCGACGGATGCTGGCCTTTTTCAAGGCGCACGGCGTGGTATGATGCAATCAGCGCTTGCCGCGCCAAGCCAGTGATTGCCGGTTCAGCACGTCAAGATCAGCATCACCCGCCTCGACCGCCCTGCCCAGGTCGATCGCCCGGACAAGTCCTTCGTCGTCAATATGGCGGTAGGCCGGGCGCCGTGGGACCTGATCATACCAACATCCGCCGACCGCGTGATCGAGCAGGATACGCTGGAAACAATGGTCCGCGCTGACTGGCCAGCAACGCTTTCCTGACAGCGCTGGCAGTATTTCGCGGGTCAGGGTCAGCCACGCACGTTCCAGCGCGGCGCGTTCAGTCTCCGTCACGAAGCGCGCCGCCAGAGCCTATACATGGCAGGCCCTGAATCATCCGCCGCCGCCGATCAGATATGGATTGGCTTGCCCTGTACAGCCATCGCCGCTTCCTTCATCGCCTCCGCATGCGTCGGATGGGCGTGGCAAGTATAGGCAATATCTTCGCTGGTCGCGCCGAACTCCATGCCCAGTGCAGCCTCTGCGATCATCGTCCCGGCCAGGCTTGAGATCATCCAGACGCCCAGCACGCGGTCGGATTTGGCATCGGCGATCACTTTCACGAAGCCGTCGGTATCGCGGTTGGTTTTGGCTCGGCTATTGGCGGCAAAGGGAAATTTGCCGACCTTGATCTCGGTCTTGTCGCGCGCGGCTTCCTCGGTCAGCCCAACGCCAGCGATCTCCGGCATAGTATAAACGACGCTGGGGATGACATCCTCGTTAATGATGCCGGTGTGCCCAGCGATGTTCTCTGCGACCGCGACGCCTTCGTCCTCTGCCTTGTGAGCCAGCATTAGCCCGGGCACCGCGTCACCAATTGCCCAAACGCCGTTTACCTCGGTCCTGAAAGAATGATCGGTGGGCACCTGACCACGCTCGTTGAGCGCCAGTCCGATCGCCTCCAGATTTAGCCCATCGACATTGGCGCGGCGCCCGATTGCAACCAGCACCGCATCGGCCTGTATCGTCTCACCCCCACCGCCCTTGGCCGGTTCAACCGCGACGGATGCCATGTCGCCCTGAACCGTCACACCAGTCACCTTGATGCCTGTCCGCAACTCCATACCCTGCTTCTTGAACAGTTTCGCTGATTCCTTGCGCACTTCTTCATCGAAGCCGGGCAGAATTTGGTCGAGATACTCGACCACCGTGACTTTCGCACCCAGCCGCCGCCAGACGCTGCCCAGCTCCAGCCCGATCACACCACCGCCGATGACGATCATGTGGTCAGGTACTTGGGGCAGATCGAGCGCGCCTGTGGAGTCGACAATAACCTTCTGGTCAATCTCGACTCCCGGCAGCGGCGTGACGCTGGAACCCGTGGCGATGACGATGTTCGCGGCCGTAACAGTCTGCCCGTCGATCTCGACCGTATGCGCATCCTTGAAGCCGCCGCGACCCTTCAGCCAGGTTACCTTGTTCTTCTTGAACAGAAACTCGATGCCACCGGTCAACTCCTTCACCGCCTTCGCCTTTTCCGCGTGCATCTGGTCGAGATTGAGTTTCACGCCCTCGAACTCGACACCGAACTTGGTCAGATGCCCGCCCTTGGCTTCCTCATACAGCTCGGACGCGTGTAGTAATGCCTTGGAGGGAATGCATCCGACGTTGAGGCATGTCCCGCCCAGCGATTCGCGGCTCTCCGCACACGCCGTGCGCAAGCCAAGCTGTGCCGCACGGATCGCAGCCACATAGCCGCCTGGGCCGGCGCCGATCACGAGAACGTCATAGTCATATTCAGCCATTATACGGTGTCCTCGTGAGGAAGCGGGTGGTACCGGGACGTTGCGTCTACCGACACAAATGTCCGTCGATGGAAGGGGCGTTCGGCGCCAAGACGCGCAAGATACGGCGTACCGTTTCCAACGGTGATAGTAGCGGTGAGTTGATATATATGACCGCTCTTGGTGAAGGATAGTGCTCAGCAAATATCATCCGGCCGAAATCAGCGTCAAACGTAACAGGGACGGCATTTTCGGATCTTGCATACGCCAACACGCGCTCATCGTCTGCGGATCGAAAAAGATCAGCGACCCTTTCAATCTGATGGCCCGCATTAGCAAGAGCCTTCGCAAAGCCACTAGACACGTTTTCATCGACTAGCACGCGCACTAAGCGACCTTGGATTCGATGATAAAGCGTTCCTCGGTTACCAGTTCGCAGGCAAGTGCGAAGCTGGCATGTATGTCTTCCCTTGTGATGGTCGGATATTCACGCAACACGTCTTCAACCGATCAGCCCACGGCCAAAAGAACTGAGGAGCATTCCCACCGAGATACGTTGGCCCCGTATAACTGGCTTGCCGCCAAGTACGCCCTGTCTAGTTTCGATGTGACCCGGGTAATCCATAGCTTGCCTCACAAATCGATCAATATTCGCGTCGGATCCTCGATAGCATTTTTCAGCGCGACCAGGAACGTCACCGCCTCGCGTCCATCGATCAAACGGTGATCATAGCTGAGCGCCAGGTACATCATCGGGCGTGCGACGATCTGTCCGTCGACGACGACCGCGCGGTCCTCGATCCGGTGGAGGCCCAGCACCGCCGACTGCGGCGGATTGATGATCGGCGTCGACATCAGCGATCCGAACACGCCGCCGTTCGAGATGGTGAACGTGCCGCCGCGCATCTCGTCCATCTTCAGGCTGCCGTCCTTCGCGCGACGCCCGAAATCGCCGATCGTCTTCTCGACCTCGGCAACGCTCATCTTGTCCGCGTCGCGTACCACAGGCACAACCAGCCCGCCGGGCGACGACACCGCGACAGAAATGTCGGCATAGTCGTGATAGACGATGTCGTCGCCGTCGATCGAGGCGTTGACGCTGGGCACGTCCTTCAGCGCCATGCAGGCAGCTTTAACGAAGAAGCCCATGAAACCCAGCCGGACGCCGTGCTTCTTCTCGAACAGATTCTTGTATTTCGTCCGCGCCTCAATGACGGCGCCCATGTCGACATCGTTGAATGTCGTCAGCATGGCGGCGGTATTCTGCGCTTCCTTCAACCGCTTTGCGATCGTCTGGCGCAGGCGTGTCATGCGGACGCGCTCTTCCTTGCGCATGCCTGAAGGTGGCATCGCGGGCGGCGGGCTTGGCGTCGGTGCCGCAGCTGCAGCGGGCTTTGATTGCGCGGCGGTGGTGACATCCTCCTTGGTGAGCCGTCCATCCTTGCCGGTACCCTTGACCGTCGAGGGATCGACCCCGTGCTCCAGCACCGCACGGCGGACAGACGGGCTCAGCGCTGCCGGGCCATCGCCCGCAGATTCGGAAGGACTCTCGGTGACCGCCGGCTGCGGCGCGTCGGCTTTGGCGGGTGCAGATGACGCGGCGGATGCGCTTTCTGCCTCGATCGTCGCGATTATGGCGCCGACCTCGACGGTGTGCCCCACATTGACGGCGTGCTCGCCCATCGTGCCGGCAATCGGCGATGGCACCTCGACAGACACCTTGTCGGTTTCCAGGCTGGCGATCGGTTCGTCCGCCTTTACCGGGTCGCCGGGCTGCTTCAGCCATTCACCCAGCGTCGCCTCG
Organism: Sphingomonas sp.; assembly: GCA_965217805.1. Taxonomy (GTDB): domain Bacteria; phylum Pseudomonadota; class Alphaproteobacteria; order Sphingomonadales; family Sphingomonadaceae; genus Sphingomonas. The sequence continues at coordinate 179,460 of CBDCJJ010000008.1, forward strand.
GTGATCGATTCGCCCAGCGTGGGAACGGTGACTTCGGTTGCCATTGTCTCTTTCCTTGCGTCCACTCACCCGCTCGTGCCCAGCACGCCGGAGGGATAATCCCTATTTTGTTTGCGTACGTCTTATCTCGCCGCGCACATTACGGCCCAACGCATCGGCCACGAGCGCTGCCTGTTCGATCTGATGCCGTTTCATCAGTCCAGTTGCCGGCGATGCTGATGCGGCGCGACCGGCATAGCGTGCACGCGCCGGTCGGCAGCTTGCGGAAGCAAGCACGTCTTCGATCATCGGCTCGACAAAGGACCAATACCCCTGGTTGCGTGGTTCCTCCTGCGCCCAGACCATATCCTCCAGCGCGGGCATCCGCTTCAGCCTGATCGCCAGCGGCTCGCCCGGGAAGGGAAAGAGTTGTTCGATCCGCAGGATCTGTGTCTGCGTATCGCCGGCCGCGTCGCGTGCCTCGATCAGGTCATACGCAACCTTGCCGGTGCAAAGCACCACCCGCTTGGTGTCGCCATCAGTCGGGGCGGCGGGGTCGGAGAGAATGCGCTTGAAATGCGTATTCGTCAGGAAATCGTCCCGCGTCGACACCGCCATCTTGTGCCGAAGAAGCGACTTGGGCGTCATGATGATCAGCGGCTTGCGAAAGTTACGGTGCATCTGCCGACGCAGCAGATGAAAATAGTTCGCAGGCGTCGTACAATTGGCAACCTGCATGTTGTCGCCCGCGCACAGCTGGAGAAAACGCTCGGGACGCGCCGACGAATGTTCCGGCCCCTGCCCCTCATAGCCATGCGGCAGCAGCATCACGAGACCGTTGGCGCGCAGCCACTTCGCCTCCCCGCTGGCGATGAACTGATCGATCATGATCTGCGCGCCGTTGACGAAATCGCCGAACTGCGCCTCCCACAAAACCAGTGTCTTTGGATCGGCCAGCGCATAGCCATATTCAAAACCAAGCACACCATATTCGCTGAGCGGCGAATCGAGCACTTCGAAGCGTCCATGCTCGATCTGGTTGAGCGGCACGAACTTGTGTTCGTCCGACTGATCGACCCAGACGGCATGACGCTGACTGAACGTCCCGCGGCCCGAGTCCTGCCCGGACAACCTGACACCGTACCCTTCGGAAAGCAGTGCGCCGAACGCCAGTGCCTCACCGGTCGCCCAATCGAGGCCGGAGCCGTCCTTGAACATCGCCCGTTTCGCGTCGAGCACACGGCTCAGCGTCTTGTGTATCGCTAAATCACCCGGGATCGTCGTCAGCGTCCGGCTGATCGAGTCGAACAGTTTGGGCTCGATCCCCGTCTCGACGTTGCGGCGCGCAGCCTCTCCCTCGACAGGCGCGCCAAGGCCCGACCAACGGCCGGCAAACCAGTCGGCGCGGTTCGGCTTGTAGGTCGCGCCCGCTTCAAACTCCCCCTCCAGCCTGACGGTATATTGGTGAATATTGTCATCGATCCATCCCTGATCGACCACCCCTTGCCCAATGAGACGATCGCCATAGACGCTACTCACGGTTGGATGCTTGCGGATCAGATCGTACATTAGCGGCTGGGTGAAGCTCGGCTCGTCGCCCTCATTGTGACCGAAACGCCTGTAGCACCACATGTCGATGACGATATCGCGCTTGAACGTCTGGCGGAACTCGATCGCCATCTTCGTCGCGAACGTCACCGCTTCGGGATCGTCGCCGTTCACATGAAAGATCGGCGCCTGGACGCCCTTGGCCACGTCCGACGGATAAGGCGAAGACCGGGCGAATTGCGGACTGGTCGTAAAGCCGATCTGGTTGTTGATGACAAAGTGGACGCAGCCACCCGTATTGTACCCGCGAATGCCGGAGAACCCCAGGCATTCCCACACAATTCCCTGCCCCGCAAACGCCGCATCACCGTGGATAAGCACGGGCAACGCATGCGCGTGATCCGCCAGATCGTCGGCAATCGTCTGGATCGCACGCGTCTTGCCCAGGACGACCGGGTCCGCAGCCTCCAGATGAGACGGGTTGGCGACCAGCGACATGTGGACCTTGATCCCGCCAAACTCGCGGTCGGTCGACGTGCCGAGGTGATATTTGACGTCACCCGACCCGCCGACATCTTCCGGATTTGCGGACCCGCCGCCGAATTCGTGAAAGATGACGCGTAGCGGCTTTGCCATTACATTGGCAAGCACGTTCAGGCGTCCGCGATGGGCCATGCCCATCACGATCTCGCGCACACCAAATTGTCCGCCATATTTGATGACGCTCTCAAGCGCCGGGATCATGCTCTCCCCGCCATCGAGTCCGAAGCGCTTGGTGCCGACATATTTGCGGCCGAGGAATTTTTCCCACTGCTCCGCCTCGATCACCTTGTTGAGAATCGCTTTCTTGCCTTCCGGGGAGAAATCGATCGCCTTGTTCTTGCCCTCCATCCGCTCCTGCAGGAAGCGGCGTTCCTGAACGTCGGAGATGTGCATGTATTCCAGGCCGACATTGCCGCAGTAATTCGCGCGCAATGTGTCGACGAGCTCACGGATCGTCGCCCATTCAAAGCCGAGGACGCCGCCCAGATAGACCGGCCGGTCGACATCTGCGTCGGAGAAGCCGTGATATTCGGTCTTCAGGTCCTCGGGCATCTCGCGCTGCGACAAGCCGAGCGGGTCGAGATTGGCGGCCAGATGCCCACGAACCCGGTAGGTGCGAATGAGCATCATTGCACGAATCGAATCCCCCGCGGCTCTCGTAATCGCGTCCTTGTCGGCTACTGCGGCTGCGGGCGCTGGTTTGCCCTTCACCGCTTTCGGCGCGGGCTCCATCTGCGTCGGGTCGAGCGCCGCGGTCAGTTCATCGGTCGTCGCCGGCGGCCATGCGGCGTTGCGCCAGCTCGGGCCCGCTACCGAACCCTCAAGCCCCTCGAAAAAGGCGCGCCAACCCGGCTCGACATCCTGCGGGGAGGACTGGAACCGCGCGTAGAGCATCTCGACGAAGGCCGGGCTTACACCTGCGGCGATGTCGCTGAAATCGTGACCTTCGTAGCCCATCTTCGTCTCCTGCCGCGCAGGGCGGCGCCGGACTTAACCCTTCAGAACCTCGACCAGCGTCGATCCCAACGCGCTTGGCGAATCGGCGACCTTGATCCCGGCCGCTTCCATCGCCGCGATCTTGTCCTCCGCGCCGCCCTGGCCGCCCGACACGATCGCGCCGGCATGTCCCATCCGCCGCCCCGGCGGTGCCGTGCGCCCGGCGATGAATCCGGCCATCGGCTTCTTGCGCCCCCGCTTTGCCTCGTCCTTCAGGAACTGCGCCGCTTCTTCTTCCGCCGAACCACCGATCTCGCCGATCATGATGATCGATGTCGTCGCATCGTCCGCAAGGAACAACTCCAACACATCGATAAAGTTGGTGCCGTTGACCGGGTCACCGCCGATGCCCACCGCCGTCGTCTGGCCAAGTCCCGCGTTGGTCGTCTGGAATACTGCCTCGTAGGTCAGCGTTCCCGACCGCGACACGACACCGACCGACCCTGCCCTGAAGATACTGCCGGGCATGATGCCGATCTTGCATTCGTTGGGGGTTAGCACGCCCGGGCAATTCGGTCCGATCAACCGGGACTTGCTGCCGGACAGCGCACGCTTGACCTTGACCATGTCCAGGACCGGAATGCCCTCGGTGATCGTAACGACTAGTGGCACCTCGGCGTCGATGGCTTCCAGAATCGAGTCCGCAGCAAAGGTGGGCGGCACATAGATGACACTGGCAGTCGCACCCGTCCTGATCATCGCCTCGGCGACAGTGTCATACACCGGCAGGTCGAGATGCGTCGTCCCGCCCTTGCCCGGCGTGACGCCGGCTACCATCTGCGTGCCATATCCAATCGCCGCCTTGGTATGAAAGCTGCCGGTCTCCCCGGTCATCCCTTGCGTGATAACCTTTGTGTGCTTGTCGACGAGGATGCTCATTGGGTCTCCATCGCTTCGATCCCGACGACCGTCGGGATCATTTATGCGCTACATCAAGACAATACGATCTCAATCAATTCAGGCTGCTGTCGATACCCTTACAGGCCACCAGCAGTTCCTTCACCGCATCCACCGAAACATCCAGGTTCTTCTTCGCCTCGTCACCAAGCTCAACCTCGATGATCTGCTCGGCGCCGCCCGCGCCGATGACGACCGGCACCCCCACATAAAGGCCGTCGACCCCGTATTCCCCCGACAGCTGCACCGCGGCGGGAAGCAGCCGCTTCTTGTCGTACAGATAGGCCTGCGCCATCTCGATCGCGCTCGTGGCGGGGGCATAATAGGCGCTGCCGGTCTTGAGCAGCCCGACGATCTCGCCGCCGCCCGACCGCGTACGCTGGATGATCTCGTCGATTTTCGCCTGTGTTGTGCGACCCATTTTGATAAGGTCCGGCACGGGGATGCCGGAGACGGTGGAATATTCGATGACCGGAACCATCGTATCGCCGTGCCCCCCAAGAACGAACGCGTTCACATCGCGCACCGACACGCCAAACTCCCAGGCGAGAAAGGTGCGGAAGCGAGACGAGTCCAACACTCCCGCCATGCCCACGACCTTGCGCGCCGGCAGCGCTGAAAATTCGCGCAATGCCCAGACCATCGCGTCGAGCGGGTTGGTGATACATATGACAAAGGCGTCGGGCGCATTCGCCGCAATCCCCTCGCCGACCGACTTCATGACCTTGAGATTGATGCCCAGCAGGTCGTCGCGGCTCATCCCCGGCTTGCGTGCTACGCCCGCGGTTACGATCACGACGTCGGCGCCGGCGATGTCGGCGTAATCGTTCGAACCCGTGATCGTTGCATCGAACTCCTCGACCGGCCCGCATTGCGCAAGGTCGAGCGCCTTACCTTGGGGCACTCCCTCGACAACGTCGAACAGAACAATATCGCCCAGCCCCTTGATCGCTGCCAGATGAGCGAGCGTGCCGCCAATATTACCGGCGCCGATCAGCGCGATCTTCTTGCGGGCCATGACTATCCTTTCTTGGGGATGCGGCCTTCTACCGCTATTTACCGCGTCGCCTACGCGCAATCGCTCCGCAGGGCAACCGGCAAACACCCTCGGCCCGCTCTATCATTGATAGTAGTTCGCAACAGCATTAACACCGTCCATGCCCCACGGCCATGTAGCCTTCCGTTCGCATCTCTTCCAGACGGCTGACCGTTCGATCAAATTCAAAACGCCCGTCGCCGCGCTCGTACAGACAATCAGGCTCGGCATCGGCGGCGGCGAGCAACTTGACCTTATACTCGTACAGCGCATCGATCAGCGCTACAAAACGCGCCGCCTCGTTGCGGCTCTCCGGGCCCAGTTTTGGAATGCCGACGATGATGACACTGTGGTAGCGGCGGGCGATCGCCAGATAATCCGCCGCGCCCCGCGCCTCCGCGCAGAGTCGCTTGAACGAGAACACCGCGACACCTTTCAGAGATTTGGGTACGTGAAGTGTGCGCCCGCCAGGGACGACGAGTTCGTCGCTTGGTACATGCTCGACATCCTCGGGCGGAAAATCGGTCAGTCGGAAGAAGTCGGCCGACAATTCTGCTGTCGCTAGAGGCCCGTTGGGAACCAACCACGTCTCGACTCGACCCAACCGATCACGGCGATAGTCAATCGGGCCATTGAGCGGCAGCACATCCAGCCGGTCCTCGATCAGCGCGATGAACGGCAGAAAATGCTCCCGGTTGAGGCCGTTCAGATAGAGTTCGTTCGGGGGACGATTGGACGTCGCGACCACCGTGACACCCGCCTCGATTAGCGCCATGAAAAGGCGGGAGAGGATCATCGCATCGGGACTGTTCGTCACCATCAACTCGTCAAAGGCAAGGCACCGCACCTCCTCTGCCAGCGCCACCGCGACGCGCGCGACCGGGTCGCCACGCTCAAGCTGCCGCTCGGCGGTAATTCGCGTGTGTATATCGAGCATGAACTCGCTGAAATGGACACGGCGTTTGCGCCGGATGTCAAGATGGTGGAAAAACAGATCCATCATCATCGACTTGCCGCGCCCGACACCACCCCAGAGATACATTCCGCGTGGTACGTCAGGCTTTCGGCCTAACAGTCGCCACAGAAGGCTTCCGCGCTTCGGTATCGCCTGCAATGACAACGCTAAAGCATCGAGCCGCGCCGCGGCATCGCCCTGTGCCGCATCGGGCCGAAGCTGGCCCGAGGCAATCAGCGCGTCATAGGCAGCAAGGATGCCTGGCATCAGTGTATCGCTGAGGCATGGTACGCGAGCATCACGTCTTGCGCGGCTTGCAAATGGTGCCGGAGAAAGCAACCAGATTCACGTCGTCCTGCACAACCAACCCTCTGAGAAGCAGCAGGCGGCCTGTTTCCTTGAGCAACTCGACCTGCGCTTCGACGTCATGCCCGATGCGACCACCCGCCATGAACTGCGTCGACAGGTCCGGCGTGACGGCGGTACCGGCAGTAATCATTCCAAACCCGTGACAAGCCGCAAACAAGGCCATGTCGATGAACGCAAGCAATGCACCTCCATGGACACCACCACTCAAATTGGCATGGATATCTTGTGGCATCATTCTTACGCCCACCACCGGTTCGTCGACGCGGTAGCGCAGCGGTCCCATAAGGCTATTGAAGCGCGGAGGGCCGGAAAGCGTCCAGACCCGCCACCCCGGGTGATCCGGGTCTGACCCATCATGAAAGTGCGGCGTCGTCAAATCCCGAAAAGCAGGCCGTGCTTAAAGAACTCGCGCTGCCTCCATCTTTTTCGTTTCGGCGATTGCCTTTGCAGGATTGAGCCCCTTAGGACAGACATTGGCGCAATTCATGATCGTGTGACAACGATACAACCGGTATGGATCCTCCAGCTGGTCGAGCCGCTCACCCGTCATCTCGTCGCGGCTATCTGCCAGCCAGCGATAGGCCTGAAGCAGGATTGCCGGGCCCAGGAACTTGTCGGAATTCCACCAATAGCTGGGGCACGAAGTTGAGCAACAGGCACACATGATGCACTCATAGAGACCATCAAGCTTCGCGCGGTCCTCCGGCGATTGCAGTCGTTCCTTGCCCGAGGGCGGCGGCGTCACCGTCTGGAGCCACGGCTTGATGGAGGCATATTGCGCATAGAAGTGCGTGAAATCGGGGACCAGATCCTTGATGACGTCCATATGCGGCAACGGCGTGATCCGTATCTCGCCTTTCACTTCCTCGATCGCGGTGGTGCAGGCGAGACCGTTACGCCCGTCGATGTTCATCGAGCAGGATCCGCAAATACCCTCTCGGCATGACCGGCGAAACGTGAGCGATGAGTCCTGCTCGGCCTTCATCTTGATCAGCGCGTCGAGCACCATTGGCCCGCATTCGTCGAGGTTGACCTCGAACGTGTCGTAATGTGGGTTCTCGCCCTTGTCGGGGTCGTAACGATAGACCTTGAACGACTTGGTCCGCGTTGCGTCGCCAGTCGCTAGATGCGTCTTGCCCTTCGACTTGATCTTGCTGTTCGCGGGGAGTGAGAACTCAGCCATTATACCTCTTATCCGTGCTGGCAGCGCCTACGGTATCAGCGCCGGATACATGACATGGGGTCGTCCGGCAAATTTTGTACCGTCTTGATGCCCACTTATTGCCCTGAAGCAACAAAGATTCAGCGGACGTGGATCGGTCAAATAATGTCGAGCACCAGTCCAAGGTCGCGCGCTTCCTCGGCATCGATATACCAGTTCGACGGCGCCTTTTCCTGCAACGTCTCGAACGCGACCTTCGACCCTCGCACCAGATCGCGAAAGCCTTCTTCCTCAATCAGGATGGAATGCTCGATCTCGTGAAGCTTGGCCTTCAAGGTGGCACCCAGCGTTTTCAGCGGCCCGTTGAGCGTCAGCGTACTACTCATCAGCCGTTCGTGCAGCATCAGCCGCGTGCCGCGCGTCAGGAATCGCTTCTCGACCGGAAAGGCGGACATGAACGTCGCCCCCGCCGAATAGACCGCTACCTTGCCTAGAAACAGCGTTTCGCGGCCCTGATAATCGCGCAGCAGACGGATATCGTCCCCCATCGCCCGCGCCATTTCCGGGTCGCCGCCAAGCGTCGTGATGCTGCAGACGAGCGGCTGATCGACAGGCGCCGCCAGCAATTGGTCCTTGAACATGTGGTACATCCGATCGTCGACCGGACCATGAAGCTGGACATGGGGCCGGGCGAGCAGTGGATAATTGATGGCGTTATTGTCGGGGTCGTCCATCGCTTGCCAATAGTCGATCGCACAGCGATGTACCACGCAATGTTCGCGCCGCGCATTGCCCGATTTCTCCTGCTCGCCCTCGCGGTGGTGACATCGGGCGCAAACGCTGGCGCCGAGCGGACGCCCGCGGACATTTATGGACCGCTGTTTCAGGCCATACAGGAAGGGCGCGTCTTCGCCGATGGCAAGACTTTCGTCGATGCCGTGCCCAAAGAACCCCGTCGATCATCATGGCGGCATACACCCGCGAAAAGCCCGCGACGATTGATCGCCTGCGCGCCTTCGTGCTCGCGCATTTCACCGTGCCGGGTGAAAACGACCATCCGAGCATTGGTCTGCGAGCGCATATCCGCGCGCTCTGGCGACAACTGACGCGCCAACCGGCGGAACCCGCGCCGGGAAGCTCGGCGCTGGCATTGCCTGAACCCTACGTCGTGCCCGGCGGGAGGTTTCGCGAAATCTATTATTGGGACAGTTATTTCACCATGCTCGGTCTCAAGGCCGACAGACAGCAGGCGTTGATCGAATCGATGCTGGCCGACTTCACGAACCTGATCGAGCGTTACGGGCACATCCCCAACGGCACCCGCACCTACTATCTCAGCCGCTCGCAACCGCCCTTCTTCGCACTGATGCTCGACCTATCGGTGGACGTCAATCCGGCGCTCGCAAAGCGACGGCTGGCTGCGCTGCGCGCGGAACATGCGTTCTGGATGCACGGACGTGGGTGCCTGGGCGTCAGCGGCGCATGCGAGCATGTCGTGCGCATGCCAGATGGCCGCCTACTCAACCGTTATTGGGACGCGCGCGACACGCCGCGCGATGAGTCCTACGCGGAAGACCGCGAAACCGCGCGCGCGGCGGCACCGCGACCCGCGACACAGGTCCAACGCGACCTGCGCTCGGCGGCGGAAAGCGGATGGGATTTCTCGTCGCGCTGGCTGGCCGATGGCCGGACGCTTGCGACGATCCGCACGACCGATATCGTGCCGATCGATCTGAACAGCCTGTTGTGGATTTTGGAGCGGCGCATCGCGGCGCGGTGCAAAGCGATCGCGGATCTGGCGTGCGCGCGCTCCTATGCCGGTCAGGCCGTCGCCCGCCATGCGGCGATCGATCGCTATCTGTGGCAGCGGGGTCAGGACCGCTATGCGGACTGGGACCTCATACGAGATCGACCAACCAATGTCCTGTCGGCGGCGACCCTCTTTCCACTCTTTGCCGGCCTCGCCTCGCGCGATCAGGCTGCAGCGGTCGCGGCGCTGACGCGCAAGAACCTCATCGCGCTTGGCGGACTGCGCACGACGCAGACGCGTACGGGCCAGCAGTGGGATGCGCCCAACGGCTGGGCGCCGCTCCAGTGGATCGCGATCGCGGGCCTGCATCGCTATGGTGAGGACGCCTCGGCGCACGACATCGCCGCTCGGTGGCTAGCGACCGTCCGGCGCACTTACGACGAAACGGGCAAACTACTGGAGAAATACAATGTCGAGGAACGCGCGCCGGGCGGCGGCGGGGAATATCCGACCCAGGACGGCTTTGGTTGGACCAACGGGGTGACCAGTGCGATCCTCGCGCATTATCCGGACCTTGAAAAGATGCCACGTATTGCGAAAGCTGCTCGGCGATGACCGATCCTGAATTCGAGCTGCGCATTCTCGACCCGCGCATTCATAAATGGGGCATGCCCCGCTTTCACACCGACATGGCGGCGGGGATCGACCTCCATGCGTGTATCGACTCGCCGTTACTCATCGAGCCGCAGGCGGACGCGGTCCTAATCCCGTCGGGGATCGCGATCCTGATGAATGATCCCAACATGGTCGCCTTCCTGCTGGCTCGGTCGGGGCTCGGTCATCGCAAGGGCCTGATCCTCGGTCAGTCCGTTGGCACGATCGACGCGGACTATGCCGATCAGATTTTCATCAGCGCCTGGTTGCGAACACCGCCCGGCAGCGCACCGCACACCATCAATCCGGGCGACAGGATCGCGCAGCTGGTGTTCGTCCACATCGTGCGACCGACCTTCCGGATCGTCAACACCTTCTCCGCCTCGACAGAGCGCGGACTGGGCGGGTTCGGCTCGACCGGACAATGAGTCTGGGCGATTCCGAATTGGAACGCTACGCCCGCCACATCGTCCTGAAGGAGATCGGCGGCGCCGGACAGGCGCGACTGAAGAAGGCGACGGTGGCAGTCATCGGTGCCGGCGGGATCGGGTCGCCTGCGATCCAGTATATCGCGGCGGCCGGTGTCGGTCGGTTGCGGATCATTGACGATGACCATGTCGACACGTCAAATCTCCAGCGCCAGACGATCTACACCACGCATGATGTCGGAAAAGGCAAGGCAGCGGCGGCGGTGGTGGCCAGTATGCGTATCAATCCGCATGTCGATGCGATGGCGATTTCGCAGCGGATCGACGCAACCAACGCCGCACGGTTGATCGGGGGCGCCGACGTCGTGCTCGACGGATGCGACAATTTCGCGACGCGATTGGCAGTCGGCGATGTGGCGCAAGCGGCACGCATTCCGCTGGTGTCGGCCGCATTGGCTCAGTTTGAAGGGCAGCTGGCTGTTTACCGCGGATGGGAGGGCGGCCGACCCTGCTATCGCTGTCTCGTCGGGGACTCGCCCGGTCGCGCCGGGGCCAGTTGCGCCGATGACGGCATTCTGGGACCGGCCGCCGGTATCCTCGGCAGCATGGCCGCGCTGGAAGTCATTCGCGCACTCGTCCCTTTCGGGGACGATCCCGTCGGAACATTGCTCATCGCCGATCTGATGTCGTTGCGTTTCCGTAGCTTGCGACTCGGCCGCGATCCGGCATGTTCGGGGCACCGCGACGGGCCGACCGGTGAACGAGACATGTGCCATTAATGTAATTGCTGCAATGCATTAAATGTCGTGAACCACAGCCACTTTTACGCTATAGCAAAGGTTGCGCTCCATCATAGCCGAACCCTCGGAGAGATCATGTGAACGCCAGCGTGCCCGATCGGAATCTTCATCAATACAGCTCGTCTAAACGCCGGACAAACCGTGCGTCGCCGGCGTTCGCCCGCCGTGTTCGTGCGCTGATGGCGTTTCTGGCGGCGGACATGGCGTGCATCACGGTCTGCTTTATCGGTGCTGCGTGGCTGCGCGGCAGTCTGTCTATGGGATCGAGCTGGGTGGTCATGCTCGCGGTTCTGCTTCCAACGCATGCCTTCGTCGCGCTGAATGCGCATGCCTACACGCCGTCGCGGCTCCAGGATCCCTACAAGGCAGTTGCCAAGGGACTGCAGGCGCTGCTGATGGCGATCACCGCGATCATCTTCATCGCTTATGCCCTAAAGAACAGCGACGCTTTTCCGCGCATGGTTATTCTGATTGGCACGATGCTAACGGTTGTCACGATGGCGACGGCCCGATATCTTCTGTCGCAATATCTGCTCGCGGTGGCTGGTGGATCACCGTACACCATCATTCTTTTGCGTGACGGCGATGCAGCCGTACCCGATGGCAATTTCGAGGTTATTCCAGCTGCTAATTTCGACTTCGAACCTGATCGACACGATCCCAACATGTATGATCGCCTTGCCAGGTCGCTGTCTCCTGCGGACCGGGTCATCGTAGCGTGCCCGCCGGAACGGCGTACGGCATGGGCACATGCGTTAAAGGGCGCCAACATACAGAGCGAGATCTTCGTACCCGAACTTGACGCCCTAGCCCCGCTTGGGATGGCGAGATGCGGGCGTGAGCCGACGATCATCATCGCAAATGGCCCTCTCGGTCTGGTCGACCGCGTTATCAAGCGGGGATTTGATGTCGCATTGGCCGGTGCGGCTTTGCTGGTCCTGGCGCCGCTGTTCGCTATCATTGCCGTCGCGATCAAATTCGACTCCGACGGTGCGGTATTTTTCAGGCAGATCAGGATCGGGCGCGGCAACGAGATGTTTCGTATGCTCAAGTTCCGAAGCATGAAGGCGGAGGGTTGCGATGGTGCCGGTGATCGATCGACGGCGCGCGAGGATGATCGGGTGACCCGTGTCGGCAACTTCATTCGCAAGACCAGCCTGGACGAATTGCCGCAGCTCTTGAACGTGCTGAAGGGCGACATGAGTGTCGTCGGCCCTCGCCCGCACGCATTGGGGTCGCGCGCGGCGGATAAGTTGTTCTGGGAGGTCGACACCCGCTACTGGCACCGTCACGCTACCAAGCCCGGGCTGACCGGACTCGCTCAAATCCGCGGCTATCGTGGAGCGACGATAGTTGAGGACGATCTGCGTAATCGGCTGCAGGCCGATCTGGAATATCTGGAAAATTGGTCGATCTGGCGCGACGTAAAGATCATAGCGATGACGTTTCGCGTGCTGCTCCACCGTAACGCTTTCTAGGATGCAGGCTCGGCAGCCATAACTGGCCATCATCGGCATCAAGCCGCTGGCATTGTCACCGCAAAAGCCCTGCTCCTGCATTCGATCGTGGAGTATGACGACGCCTGGTTGTTCGCCCCGCGCCTCGACCACAAGGCGGGGAACTAGCGCCCGCGACTGACCGGATGACACGAGGACGCCGGCAACGCAGACAGCATCGGTCGACTGAATCTTTTTCCACGCCTCAGCGACGGGTAATGCGCAAAGTCTCGTTCAACAAGTATCTTTCAAGGAGATACACGATGAGCATCATCCGTTCGGCAACCATCGCCATGCTGCTGTCATTTCCGGGCCTTGCGCTGGCCCAGTCATCTGGCCAACCGTCCGCCCGATCGCAAGATCAGCCGGCTCATCGCGCAAAGGCGCTGACCCAGGAACAATTCATCGATCAAACAAGGGGCCGGTTGTTGGCTGCCGACGCGGACGGGGATGGCCGTATCAGCGAGGCCGAAATGGCGGGGGTCGCGCATGGGCGCGGCAACCCGTCCAAGCACTTCAGGCGCTTGGACCAGAACCAGGACGGCTATATCGACGAGGTCGAGATGCAGGCCGCGATGAAGCGGCGTTTCGCGCGCATGGATCGTAATGGTGATGGCCTGATCCAGCCGAATGAGCGTACCGGTCTCGGCAAGCGGGGCGCGCCACCATCCGGTATCACAGCGAGTGCGTCGCCGGGAGACGCTCTCGTGCAGCGCTGAACGGATGCAGGACAGCGGTGACCGTTGCATGCACGCTTGAACCGTCATCCTCTGCACGATGCCGATGCCGAATTGGTCGCGCGCGTCGGTCGCGGCGACGAGGCGGCGGCGCGTGCCATGGTCAGTGCCAAGCTACCCCGCGTCTTGGCGCTAGCGCGGCGAATCACGGGCGACGCCGCGGAGGCCGAGGATATTGCTCAGGAAGCATTTGTTCGGGCCTGGCGTCATGCGTCCCGGTGGCGACCCGGCGGCGCCCGGTTCGATACCTGGCTTCACATGGTCACGCTCAATCTTTGCCGGGATCAGCTGCGTCGACGGCGCGAGCGGACGACGGGCGACATTCCGGATACCGCCGATCCGGCGCCGCTCGCCGATACCACGCTAGACTGCGATCAACAGTCCGGCGCTATCGCACAGGCAGTGGCGGCGCTACCCGAGCGTCAGCGCGAGGCCATCCTGCTGGCTCACTATCAGGATCTGGGCAACATCGAGGCAGCAAAGGCGATGAATATAAGCGTCGATGCGCTGGAAAGCCTTCTGGCGCGCGGCCGGCGATCATTGCGCGCGATCTTTGCCGGTCAGGAGAGAGCGGATGACTGACGAACTCACACCCGACCGCTTCCGCATGCTGTGCGACTCCTATGGCGGCACCATCGTCCGGTGGCCTCAACCCGTTCGCGTCCAGGCGCAGGCGCTGGCGACACACGCGCCGTTCAGGATGATGCTTGTCGATGCGCAGTGCCTGGATGAGCTGCTTGACAGCTGGAGTGTGGCACCGCCGCCGGTCGAGCTTCGCGCCCGCATCCTTGCGAAACGTCCACGACCGCTGATCCATCGGCTGCGGCTGTGGTGGGCCGGGCCCGGCATCGCGACGGCGCTGGCGGGCGCCGCGATGGGGAGTGTCGCCGCTGCATCGGTCGTTCCTGCCGACCGGTATGTCAGCGAGGAGGCGACCGCCTTCGGTAACTTTGTCGGCGGAGACAATTGAAATGACACCACGCACGCTGAAGATCGTCTGTACGACCTCGATTCTTCTAAACATCTTTCTCCTGGCGATTATCGGCGGTGGAATTGGCTGGCTGCAGTCACGCCATCATGCGATCGGCGCCGGATCGCTGCGGATAATCGGCGCGGAATTGCCGCGTGCCGAGAGACAGGCGTTTCGCGCGGCCATTCGTGACGCAAGGCGGCAAGCACGACTGCTGGCAGTCGCGGATCGACAGGTCCGCCAGCAGGCGGCGGCGCTTCTACGCGCGCCCCGGGTCGATGCCGCGGCGCTGCGTGCTGCCCTGACCAGGGTTCGGATAGCCGATATGGCGGTGCGTGCGCAGGTTGAAACACGCGCCGCCTCCTTCGTGGTACAACTGCCGCTGGATCAGCGGGCGAAGCTGGCCGACCACCTCGTCAGGGATCCCGGTCGCCGACGTCAATAAGCGACGGAAAACGGCGCGGGGCGCGTTGAAGCATGAAAGTCTGGAAAGTATCTACATGCCAATCAGCCTTTTGTCGCCGGCTTCGATCGCGCTCAACCGCTTCGGGTTGGGCACGCGACCCGCGGATCCCCTTCCCGGCGAACCGCAACGCTGGCTGACCGCGCAATTCGACCGGTTCGTGGTTGCCCCGACCGCCCTTGCCGCGCTGCCGGATGGAGGCAAGCTGGCGCGCACCTATCAGACGGAACGACGCGCGACGCGGCGGGCAATGCGCGACGCGGCAGCGACTGGCGGCGGTGAGCCGCCAAGGACGGCTTACCAGATCGCGCTGCGCCGCGATTATGCGCAGGCGGTCCAGGCACTTTATCGGCAGGGCGTTCAGGCGCGGACGCAAAGCGCGATCGAGACGCCTGCGCCCTTTGTCGAACGGCTCGTTCATTTCTGGTCCAATCATTTCTGTATCTCGGCGGACAACCCACAGACGACGGCTTTCGCAGCAGCATTTGAGCGCGACGCAATCCGGCCACATGTCCTTGGCCGATTTGAGGACATGCTGGTCGCGGTCGAGCAGCATCCGGCAGTGCTGATCTATCTCAACCAGATCCAATCGATCGGGCCGGACAGCCCTGCGGCCAGACGAACTGCGCTGCGCAACCCGCAAAGAAGCCCGGACTGAATGAAAATCTGGGTCGGGAGATCATGGAACTGCATACGATGGGGGTTCGCTCCGGCTATGATCAGGCGGACGTGACCGAATTCTCGCGTACGCTGACCGGATGGGGCACGGTGGGCATCGGACCCTACAGCCAGGGTGATCCAGACGGGACCGGCTTTGTCTTTCGCACCGCGCTGCATGAACCGGGCGCGCGCACCATCATGAACAACGTCTATCCTGCCGGCGGCGAAGTGCAGGGACGCTCCGCCCTGAAGGACTTTGCAGGCACTGAGGCCACTGCCAGCCACGTCTCGGCAAAACTGGCACGGCATTTTGTCGGCGACGCGCCCTCCCCTTCTCTCGTCGAGCGCCTCGCCAAGACGTTTCGAACGAGCGGCGGCGACTTGCCCGCACTGTACAAGACCCTGATCGACAGCCGGGAGGCGTGGGCGCCGCAGCCGGTGAAGTTCAAGACGCCATGGGACTGGACGATATCGGCGCTGCGAGCGCTCGGCCGGCAAGAGGTCGGGCAGATGCAAATGGCGAGCGTTCTGACACAGCTCGGCCAACCCGTCTGGAAGCCCGGATCGCCGGCCGGCTGGGACGATACGGCCG
The DNA here is from genome assembly GCA_965217805.1 of Sphingomonas sp. Taxonomy (GTDB): domain Bacteria; phylum Pseudomonadota; class Alphaproteobacteria; order Sphingomonadales; family Sphingomonadaceae; genus Sphingomonas. The sequence goes on from CBDCJJ010000008.1 coordinate 195,495, forward strand.
CGAGCTGGGCAGCACCGGACGCGCTGCTGCGACGTGTCGAATTCGCTCAGAGGCTGGCCGCGCCGGTCGGCGACGGTCTGGATGCGCGCTCCCTCGGCCCCAGGCTGATCCCGGCGTCGTTCAACACCACGACCGCCCAGCAAATCGACCGTGCCGAAAGCCCGGCCGACGCGCTGGCATTGCTCCTCGTCTCGCCCGATTTCCTCAGGAGATAACCATGCTTCCCCGTCGTGAATTCCTGTCCTTCGCCGCGCTTGGCGCCGGTACGATCCTTGTCAGCCCGCGCATGGCGTTGGCCTCCGTCACCACGGAACGCCGTTTCGTTTTCATCATCCAGCGCGGTGCCGCCGATGGGCTCAATATCGTCATCCCCTACGCCGACCCCGCTTATGCCCGGCTGCGCGGTGCCCTGGCGATCGATCCGGCGAGCGCGACAAAGCTGGACGGCAGCTTCGCGCTTCACCCCGCGCTCGCCGAAACGGCAAGATTGTACGCAGCCGGACAGGTGGCGTTTGTCCACGCCGTCGCCTCTCCCTATCGCGACCGCTCGCATTTTGATGGTCAGAACGTATTGGAGACCGGTGGACATCAGCCCTATCAGATCAAGGATGGCTGGCTCAACCGGCTCGTCGCGATGATGCCGCGCTCTCAGGGCCAGGCAATTGCGTTGGCACCGACGGTGCAGATGGCACTGCGCGGCACCGCGGCGACGACATCTTACGCGCCATCGGCGCTGCCTGAACCGTCGGACGATCTGATGGTTCGCGTGGGCCAGCTTTACGACGATGATCCGCAACTCCGTGCCTTGTGGTCAGCGGCGCTGTCAGCGAAGGGACTGGCCGAGGGCAGCGGGCCGCAGGCGGACCCGGCAAGCTTGGGCAAACTGGCCGCCGGTTTCCTGGCCAAGCCGAACGGTCCGCGCATTGCCATGCTGGAAACGGGCGGCTGGGACACCCACAGCGGACAGGACGGACGGCTGGCGGCCCGATTGACGGGACTGGACACGCTGCTCGCGTCGCTCAAGGCAGGGCTCGGCCCGGTCTGGGCGCAGACAACGGTGCTGATCGCGACTGAATTCGGGCGCACCGCGGCGTCGAACGGGACGGGCGGCACCGACCACGGCACCGGTTCGGTCGCGATGCTGCTCGGTGGCGCGGTCAAGGGCGGGCGGGTTGTCGGCGACTGGCCGGGCCTTGGCACCGCACAGCTCTATGAGGGACGCGACCTGAAGCCGACGACTTCGCTCGACGCCCTGATCGCGGGGGTCGCGGCGCAGGGCCTAGGGCTCGACCCCGATCATGCGGCGCGCGCGATGTTTGCGGATACGACCAACCTGCGTCCGCTCACCGGGCTTGTCGCCTAATCGACGCGGCGCAGAGACGCGGAATGCAGACGCCATTGCTGCGATGACGCACTGCCGCCGGAAATATTCGATCGGCGCAGATCGTAGCTGCCCTTGAAGCGTTGGCTCGTGCCATCCTCCAACGTCGCCTGGACCGTGACGGGCACGCTCACATAAACGGACCCGGCCGCGCCCTGTGGCCCGCCCGGCGCGCCGACCGTCACCTTACTGGTGGTCGTGTGCGAAAAGCCGCGACTGAACGCGGTAAACGACTTGCCGCTCGCCTGCCCATCTTTGCCCCACATGTAATAGGCAGTGGCAAAATCATGCTTGTCGATGGCTGCGTAATAAAGCTGGATGACATCAGCAGGTGACACGTTAGCCATGTCGCCCTGGTCAACTTTTTCAATCGGGTGGTCGGTAGTCGTCGCCGTCCCGGCGTTGAACTTCTCGCTTCGGGTGATTTCACCCCGGATCATTGCGCAACTGTTGTCTACGTTACAGGGCGGGTGTGTCGCAGGCGACAGGTTGCGGCATTCTCGCACCAGCTTTTCAGCCTCCTCACGCCCGATCTCATCGGCGCAGGACTGGCCGCGACCTTCGTTTGTCGCTAAGGTCTGGATCGGCGGAGACGGCGCGACGGCTGGAGAACCGTTGCTGTTCACTGCTTCTGGCGCGACGCCATTGTCCTGTATCGCTGCATTGGCGCGGTCCGGCGTTACCGCCGACCCACAGCCACCAAGCGCCAGAAAAGCCGCTGCTGCAAGAAGACACATTCGCATTTATACCGCCTTTTTCCAGAATTTGATCAGCCCGAGAACGCAAAGGCTCGCCGAACCAGCCCGTATCGCCAAAAATGTGACGGTGGTGCCGCTCATTGCCCTCACTCCAGATCATTCTCACTGATGATTATTCGGTCGCGGTCGGAGTCTCTGGCGAGTGCTTTGACGCCGATCCGCTCGATGGCAGGCTGTTCAGCCATCACGAGCGCAACGGGCTCTGTCAGGTTACGCTGTCCGGTCATCGCTTCGAGCACATCGTAGAGTAGCGCGAAGTCGTATGTTTCGCCGCTGATGCTGGCGGCGAACTCCACACGGCGCTCATCAACATTGTCGAAGATCGTGGTGGGATCGATGGTTAGCCGGTCTTCGGCCATGCGCGTGCTCCTGTCTTATCGGTGATCAAGCGCGGTAGAAGGGCTGCGGTTCCGTGGCCTGAGATCGACGTCGGCATCGCTCATGCTGGACATGAAAAATGCAGATGCGCGCGCGGACCGATCGCGGTAAGAACACCACATGCCTACAGCCCGTATCTTTCAGCGTCCCAAGAATGCGATGCAGTCCGGCAAGTACCGGACCGATCGCTGGCAGCTTGAGTTCGAACCGTTAGAGCCGAAACGCGCCGACCCGCTGACCGGTTGGGCCGGTAGCGGTGACACGCGCGATCAGCTTCGCCTGATGTTCCCAACGCTGGAAGCCGCCATCACCTATTGTGAGCGTGAGGGACTCGACCATGTTGTCGTGCCGGAGACGCCCAAGACGCTGAAGCTTCAGAGCTACGCGGATAATTTCAGATAGGCTTCGCGCTCGCCACAGTTCACTAGTTCGTTATCCTGAACGCAAGAATGCACTGGCCAGCAACAACGCCACCTTGACATCGACCGCGACGCCATTGGCGCGTCTGGCCGCGACGAAATCCGGTACGGCATCCAGTGCCACACGGTGGACCTTGATATCCTCATCGCCGACTCCACCGCCCTCGCCAATTCGGGTAAGCTGATCCGCGCGCAGCAGGACGAAGCGTTCCGATGTCATCCCCGGCGACGGACAAAATTCACCAAGCGAGGTGATCCGCCCGGCGCGGTAGCCGGTCTCCTCCTCCAGTTCACGCGCGGCGGCGGTCTCGACGCGTTCTGCTGCATCCTCGTCACCAACCAGCCCGGCAGGCAGTTCCAGCGAGAGCTGACCGAGTGGCATTCGGAATTGCTCGACCAGCAGCACATGGCCGTCATCAATCGCCAGAATGACCGCCGCGCGGATATTGCGTACTCGCTCCGCCCATTCCCATGTGCCATCGCGGTGCGCGGCAATATAATGCCCACTCCAGACCTTTTCGCTCACAACTCGATCACTCGGTCGGGCAGTTCGTTCGTGTCGTCTGCCGATCGCGGGAAATGCTCGGCGAGGATCGTGCCGATGCGGGTCACAGCGGCTGCAATCCCCTCGCCTGCCCGACCTTCGCGAACGGCCTCGATCAGCACCGCCATCACCTCTCCCCAGGTTTCCGCCGTCACCCGCGAATGGATCGCCTCATCCGCGATGATCTCCGCACGGCGCTCGGCCAGCGACAGAAACAACAGGACGCCGGTGGAGGCTCGGGTACGCTGCTCGGCGGCGGTGCGAAATAGCATCACCGCGCGACGTCGCGACCGCCGCTCCTTAGTTGGCCCTGGCGTCAGCGCCAGTCGTAGCGGTCGCCACGCCATCAGCAGCCTGACCAGCAAGAAAACTAGTGACATCAGGATCAAGGCGATCAGATAGAGCGAGGATGGCGACGCGACTTCGTCCCAGGCGCCAGTGAACCGAGCATGGATCGACTCCGCAAGGCCGGGCCATGTCGCAAGCACGGCCAGCGCCAGCAGCATCGCCAGCACCGCCCAATGCGACGCAACATCATGATAATCACCGGACGATCCGGCAACGACCGTGACGATTTCACCGTCGGTTGTCAGTTCGGCTGCTGTAACGGCGGCCGTCACGCGCGCGTGATCATCTTGGGTTAGCCGCATTACCATCCGCCCGACGCACCGCCGCCGCCGAACCCTCCGCCGCCACCGCCGCTAAAGCCGCCACCGCCCCAACCGCCACCGGAGCCACCCCCGAAACCACCGCCGCGTGAACGCCCCACCTCATTGGCGATCGACCAGAGGACGATCGGCCACGCTCCACTGCCGGCACCAGAATATCGCCGACCCCAAGGCCCCCGACGGCTTTTCCTGCGAAACATCGGCAAGACAAAGAAGAGCATGATAACGCCCCAGAAGATCAGCCCGGTCGGGAACCCGCCATTGCCGGATGCCCGCCGCCGATGCGCCCGATCAAAGGCCTTCACCGCCGCGTCCGTCCTTGCCTTCGCCTCGTCCGGGGATGCGCGAAGCTGCGCGATGACGGCATCAGTCCCCGCCTCCATCGCGCCCGGTATGTTGCCCGCCTTGAGCATCGCCGTCATTTGACCATCGACGACCTGATACGAGAAGGCATCGGTCAGCACGGACTCCAGCCCATAGCCGACTTCCAGGCGCGGTCCGCGCTGCCCCGCTGGGTTGCCCGGCGCGATGAACAGGATCGCGCCATTGTCGACGTCTTCTAGCCCGACGCCCCAAGCCCGGCCCAGCTGATATCCATAGTCATCCAGTGGATAGCCCTGCGTGTCCGGCACGGCCACCACGACTAGTTGCCGATCGGTATCCTGCTGAAGTGCCTGCAGCTTCGTCGTCAGGTCCGCCTTTGTCGCGGGCGGCAGCACGTTGGCCGCATCGACCACCAGCCCGGTGAATTTGGGAAAGGTCTGCGGCCATGCCGGACCCGCCAGCACGAGCGCCATCAGCAGACAGAGCAACCGGGCATGAAGAAGACGCACGATCAATTGGTGCCAAAGTCGACCTTGGGCGCGACATCTGCATTGGGCGTCGTAGCCTGGAACGGCACCATCGGCTTGGCACCATAGAATACGCGCGCGCCGACTGCGTCGGGGAAGGTGCGGATGCGCGTATTATATGCCTGAACCGCGCTGTTATAATCACGCACGGCGATATTGATCCGGTTCTCTGTTCCCTCGATCTGACTCATGAAGGTCGAGAAGTTATTCTGGCTCTTCAACTCGGGATACGCCTCGACATTGGCAAGCAGGCGGCTGAGTGAGCCGTTGAGCTGACCCTGTGCCTGCTGATATTGCTGCATCTTGCCCTGATCGGTCAATTGGTCCGGCGTCACGTTGATCGCGGTTGCCCGGGCGCGCGCATTGATGACATCCGTCAGAATCGACTTTTCCGACGCCGCAGCACCCTTTACAACTGCCTCAAGGTTGGGGATGAGGTTCGCGCGCCGCTGGTAAGAGGCCTGAACATCGGCCCAGCGCGCCTTGGCGTTTTCCTCCGCGGTTGGAACACTGTTGATGCCGCACGCCGACACCATGGCGGCGGCCGCGATTGCAACCGTTGGACGAAATAACATGCCAAACTCTCCTGCAGTGTCTGTGCTACCCGTATAGAACAGTCGACATGCTTGGCGAAAGCGCAATCGCGTGATACGTCTTTGCCCATCGAACAGGGGGTGTGCCATGATCAAGGAATTCAAGGCGTTCATCATGCGCGGCAACGTGCTCGATCTGGCAGTCGCGGTCGTAATCGGCGCGGCGTTCGGAAAGATCGTGGCGTCGTTGACCGATGACATCCTGATGCCCCTGATCGGCAAGATTTTCGGCGGCCTAGATTTTTCAAGTTATTTCGTTCGGCTGGGACCGGTACCAGAGAATTACCGCGGTTCACTCAGCAACTATGAAGCGCTCAAGACGGCAGGCGTACCGTTGCTCGGCTATGGTTCGTTCATTACGGCTGCTGTCAATTTCCTGATCATCGCCTTCATCATCTTCCTCATCATCCGCGCGGTGAATCGAGTGATGCCAAAGGCCGAAAGTCCGGTTGCCGCCGATCCCGCCGATATCGTACTGCTGCGCGAGATCAGGGATGAATTGAAGGCGCGACCGCGGGTCTAGGCCGCCGCCAGATCCTCCGCCAACGCGTCAGCCAGGCTTGTCCCGTCCAGGATCCGCGCTGTTTCATCACGCACGCGCAACATTGCGTGACGGATCGAGCAATCGGCCTCGCTGAGACAATCATCGCAACGCCGATAAGCGGTACGACTGACACACGGAACAAGTGCCAGCGGCCCCTCGATAATGCGGATGATGTCTCCCATCGAAATGAGGTGGGTAGGTCGCGAAAGGCAATAGCCACCCATCTTGCCCCGATGGCTATGGATCAGCCCCGCCTCTCGCAAGTCCGCCAGGATCAGCTCGAGAAACTTGCGGGGAACCGTTGCGGCGCCCGCGATCCGCTGCATCGGGATGGGCGGGGACCCGATCGGGGCCTTTGCAAGAAACAGCATGGCACGAAGGGCATAGCGGGAACGCTGGGTCAACATAACGACACATATGGACCGCGTTTATGGCAAGCGAAAGGCGGGTTTGCATCACGGCATCATCACGCTTATATCATTTGCAGCGCACCGGGTTTGCTTGGTGTGGCTATGGCGATAAACTGCGGCGTAGACTAGGCGCAGCGGACCCGGGGGCAGTACCCGGCGGCTCCACCACCGCAACTGGCGACAGGTGCGATGACGGGGCCGAACCAGGATCGACGTGTGTTGAAAGGCGCTGTTTTCGCTCGGAATGGGACCACCGCGACGGCCCGTACACAAGTGCCAACGATAACGAAGCACTCGCGATTGCCGCGTAACTGACGGCCTAACGGCCAGAGGTTACACGAACAAAAGCGCGGTTGGGCCGCACCGGGCAACAGAAGCGGACACCAGCGGCTTCCGGGGGGGCCGGGCAACAGAACCCCCCGGACGCATTCGCCTCACTACCAATATTTTTAATAATCAACGATGGTCTCGACGCACAGTCCTATTCCTGATTCCAGGCACCTCAACATTGCTATGCACTGCAGTCGCAATGATCCTCATATGAGAGTACGATGCCATGGCCGACCATCCAGAAGCGCGTCCGAGACAAAGTCCGTAACCAAGTCTTGTCCGGCCTGCTCGCCAGAGGTTGCGAACGCCCTCTTCAGGGCTAACCGACCGCTGGCCAAAAGCTTGGCCTGATTACAACGCAAACTCTACTGATCACGTTTATAAGGCATCAACGCTCATTCTAGGTGCCGCATCGCGTACGCCGGAGTCGACATCGTCCTCGAATTGCGCAAAATTGGCCACAAACCGATCGATCAGCTTGGCCGCCGTGGCATCATAATCTTCCTTTTTGGCCCATGTTTCGCGTGGATCAAGCATCCGCACGTCAACGCCCGCGACTGCGACAGGTACCTGAAAACCGAAATTAGGATCGGTACGAAACTCTGCGTTATTCAGGCTACCATCAAGTGCCGCATTAAGCAGCGCCCGGGTGATCTTGATGGGCATGCGCGATCCAGTGCCATACTTACCACCGGTCCAGCCGGTATTGACCAGCCAGCAATCGACACCGCCCTTGGCAATACGCTCCTTCAGCAAATTGCCATAGACCGATGGATGGCGTGGCATGAACGGAGCACCGAAACAGGTAGAAAAGGTCGCATCCGGCTCAGTCACGCCGATCTCGGTGCCCGCAACCTTCGCTGTATAGCCTGAAAGGAAATGATACATTGCCTGATCAGGCGTCAGCTTAGCAATTGGCGGTATGATACCATATGCGTCGGCGGTCAGCATGACGACGGTACGCGGTACACCGCCCATGTTATCGTCGGACGCGTTGGGAATGAAGTCAATTGGGTATGCTGCGCGTGTATTCTCGGTCAGGCTGTTGTCGTTCAAATCAAGCATGCGGGTGTCCGGGTCCATCACCACATTTTCCAGGACGGTCCCGAAACGCCTGGTCGTCGCAAAGATTTCGGGTTCAGCCTCTGGCGACAGCCGGATCGTCTTCGCATAACAGCCGCCCTCGAAATTGAAGATGGCAGTGTCGGACCAGCCATGTTCGTCATCGCCGATCAGCGTGCGGGTGGCGTCGGCGGACAGGGTAGTCTTGCCGGTTCCTGACAGGCCGAAAAAGACCGCCGTCGATCCGTCCGCCGCCATATTGGCTGAACAGTGCATCGGCATGATGCCCGTTGACGGAAGCAAATAGTTGAGCAGGCTGAATACGGACTTCTTCATCTCTCCGCCGTAGCGGGTTCCACCAATCAGGATCATCTTTTCGGTCAGGCTAAGCGCGATGACGGTTTCACCTCGCGTTCCGTGCCGCTCCGGGTCGGCTTTGAAGCTGGGCAGGTCGATGATCGTGTAGTCGGGTGCAAAGCCGGCAAGTTCCTCCGCACCGGGCCGCACCAGCATCGTGCGAATGAACAGATTATGCCAGGCGAATTCGTTGACGACCCGTACGCTGACGCGGTGCTCGGGCTGCGATCCGCCGAACAGATCCTGAACGAACAATTCGGGCTTGTCAGCGACCGCGGCCAGGAAATCTGTCCTCAACACAGCAAAATGCTCAGGCGCCATCGACTGGTTGTGTTCACCCCACCAGATTGTGTCTTCGGTCCGGGCATCGCGAACAATGAACCGATCCTTCACCGAACGCCCCGTATGTGTACCCGTCTCGACAACCAGTGGACCGTCCGCTGCAAGCTTACCCTCGCCTCGCGAGACCGCTTGTTCGACGAGATTTGCGCTGACCAGGTTCCAGTGAATGGTGGCGCCGGTCGAAACGCCTTGTGCGGCGAGGTCGCATGACGGTTTGCGGTTGCCCAAAATGTCTTTCCCCCAAAGCTCCGCCGCGATCTGACGCGTTCGACTTGTGGAGGATCGCATAAGGTGCGGTGCCAACAGCGTCAAACGGCTGTCAGGACGCTTTTGGTTGCGGCGACCTGCATCGGCAAGATAGGCAGTAATTATGACTGCTATAATCGCGCTCGTCGATGATGATCGCAACATTCTGACATCGGTGTCGATCGCGTTGAAAGCCGATGGATTCATGACCCGTGTCTATTCGGACGGCGAGCATGCACTCAAAGCGATCGTGGATAACCCGCCGGATCTTGCCATTTTCGATATCAAGATGCCCCGGATGGATGGCATGGAATTGCTTCGCCGTCTTAGGGAAAAAAGTGCCATTCCGGTAATCTTCCTTACCAGCAAGGACGATGAGTTGGACGAGGCGTTGGGTCTGGCGATGGGAGCCGACGATTATATCGCGAAGCCGTTCTCACAACGGCTTTTGATTGCTCGAATTCGTGCCATTCTACGACGGGCGGAAGCTACTTCGACTGCTCACGGAAGCGATCTCGAAGATGCAAGAGTGCAGTTGGTGCGCGGAAGGCTCGTCATGGACCCGGCACGGCACGAAATTGCCTGGGACGGCGCGCCTGTCAGCCTGACAGTCACCGAGTTCTTAGTTTTGGAGGCCCTGGCTCAGCGTCCTGGCGTGGTTCGAACCCGTAATCAGTTGATGGATTTGGCTTATCATGATGATATCTATGTCGATGATCGTACTATAGATAGTCACATCAAAAGGATCAGGCGAAAGTTTCGTCAGGTCGATCCTGCATTCGATGCAATCGAAACCTTATATGGCGCCGGTTACAAATTTGCGCAGGACTGAAGAGCGGGATCTTCAGCTTCGCTGGTCAGGGCGGGTATCTCTTACCCGTCGAATCCTGGCAGTCAATATATTTGCGTTGTTGCTACTTGCAGGCGGATTTTTCTATCTCGACTCATATCGGAGTCGGATTGTCGATAACAGGTTGATGCAATCTAGTCGCGAGGTCCGCCTGATCGCGGAATCTTTGGCTGCCGTATTCCCTGCCGGGCAGCAAGCACTTCTGCTCCGTCTGGGCGCAGATAGCGGAACACGCATTCGCATCTACGGCCCGAAGGGTGGGCTGGTAACTGATACCCGTACCCTGGGTCTGCACAATTTCTCGATCTCGGACCCAGATAAGGACGGCTGGGACCAAGCGGCCGCTCGTTTCTTGGATGCAGTGATCGATACTGTTGTTGCAGCCCCTCGACCGCCACTATACCGGGAGCGCCGCCGCGACCAAATTTGGGCCGACGTGACAGCGGCAAGGAATAATCAACGGGTCGCTGCGATGGTCTGGCGCGCACCCGACCGAACGCTCATCATCACTGCTGCTGCGCCTTTGCCTAACGCGCACGTCGTGATGACAACGCTAGATGCGCGCGACATTACGCAAACCGTCCGCATTGAACGGTTTCGACTTGGCGTCGTTCTTCTCGTTGTCAGCATCGTGTCCGTCTTGGTGTCGTTGTTCCTGGCACGAACGATCGTCCGCCCCCTGCGGCGACTTGCCCGGGCGGCCGTAAGAGTACGCCTCGGGCGTGCACGAGAGGTCGTGGTACCGCGCTTGCCCTCGCGCAGGGACGAGATCGGTATGTTGGCGCGCGCATTGTCCGACATGAGCCTGGCGCTGCGGGCACGCATTGACGCGACAGAAGCTTTCGCGGCCGATGTCACCCACGAACTGAAAAATCCGCTGGCATCTCTTCGTTCCGCACTGGATGGACTGGGGCAAATCGAGCAACCCGATTTAAGACAGCAGTTGTTGGCGATCGCCCAAGACGATGTATACAGATTGGATCGTCTCATAACGGATATTTCGGAGGCGTCGCGGTTGGATGCTCAACTCAGCCGTGCAAGGTTTGAATGTGTCGACATCTCGGCACTCCTGAAACGCATGATCGATCAACGAGCGATGCGCGGCATTGAGCGCGGTGTAACTTTGCGCTTTGATGCTCATGAGCGTGCTCCGGCTATGGTGCTGGGCGATGGTATGCGGCTGGAACGAGTCTTTGAGAATCTCCTCGCCAATGCGTTGTCGTTCTCGCCCGAGGGTGGAGCAGTTATGGTTTCATTACATCGCGATATTGATGATTGGATTGTTCATGTCGATGACGAAGGGCCAGGGGTGCCGGTCGAGACGCGCGATTCCATATTCCGGCGTTTTACGACAATGCGTCCTGTCGAAGAAAGATTTGGGCAACACTCGGGCTTGGGTCTGGCCATTGCGCAGACAATCGTTGAGGGGCATCAGGGAAGCATTGCTGCCGATGCCAGAGATGGTTGTACTTGTGGTGCACGATTCGTTGTGAGACTTCCCATTGACGCCTCGACATGATTGCCAGCGCTGACATCGCGGAACAACTGTTGCACGCGTCATGTATATCGATCGACGAACAAGCTGTCCTGATCGAAGGACCATCGGGAAGCGGAAAATCCGACATCGCGCTACGCCTTATTGATCGAGGCGCTGTGTTGGTCAGTGACGACTACACGATAGTCATTCGAGACGGTGGCAGGTTGATTGCTCGCACGCCTCGGACAATCGCCGGTCGTATTGAGGTGCGGGGAATCGGGATTATCGAAATGCCTTATGAAGATGATGTTGAGATTGTTCTGATCATTCAAGCGGAAAATACACCGCTGCGTATGCCGGAACCGCAAATCCGAAACATTTCCGGCATTGCCATTCCTGTAATCGCGCTCAACTTGTTGCAGTCATCGGCGCCGATCAAGGCTGAATTCGCACGTCGGCGCTATGGAAGAATTGCACAATGATGCGCGGCATGAACGACACACTTCTCGTCACTGGCATGTCGGGCGCCGGCAAGTCGACCGTATTGAGAACGCTTGAGGATCTGGGATGGGAGATCGTTGACAACCTGCCACTGACGTTACTCGACCGCTTACTCAGCGGTGCAAGCGCGGACACAGACCGATCACTAGCGATCGGGCTTGGTGCGGCGACGCGTGATTTCGACCCGCATCGCATCATCTCACACCTCAAACACGTACGCGACGACTATGGCTCTTCGGTCGGCACGCTATTTCTGGACTGCGCGGGTTTGGAACTGGCTCGCCGCTATTCGGAAACGCGCCGTCGCCATCCACTCGCGCTGGATAGACCCGTTTCGGACGGTATTGTGCTTGAGCGAGAGCTGGTTGACCCATTACGGCGCTGGGCAAACCGTTTGATTGACACCACCAGCATGACCGCCAATGAACTAGCTCAACAAGTCAGGGATACTTTCGCAGCTGATAAAGATGCTGAGCTGATCCTTCAGGTTGCATCCTTCGGTTTTGCGCGCGGCATTCTGCGCAACGCCGATCTTGTCTTTGACATGCGCTTTCTGCAAAATCCTCACTGGATATCGGGTTTACGTCCTGGCACAGGCAAGGATCCAGATGTGTCTGCTTATATTGCGGCAGACCCGGCATACGAGAGTAGCTTGTCGCGGATCGAGGAACTCCTCGTGATACTCATTCCGCGTTATCGCGCCGAAGCAAAGGCCTATGTCACGATTGCTTTTGGCTGTACCGGCGGGAGACACCGCTCCGTCCATGTCGCTGAGCGCGTCGCTGAAAGGTTGCGCCGCGAGGGCTTTTCGCTCACGGTTGCGCATCGTGATCTTGGCGCCGCACCGCAGGATGCACTGGAAGAATCATTGGCGTGTCGGTGATAGATGGTAGGGCGTAAGGCATGATCGGGCTGGTGTTGGTAACCCATGGGCGGCTTGCAGAAGAGTTCGTTACCGCAATGGTGCACGTTGTCGGCCCGCAGGAGCTGGTCGAGACCATCGCGATAGGTCCGGACGATGATATGGAAAAACGCAGGGCCGATATTGCTTCTGCCATTGCAAAAGTTGATGTCGGAAGCGGCGTGATCGTGCTTACCGATCTTTTCGGTGGCACCCCATCTAATCTTGCTATCTCGCTCATGAAACGTGATTGCGTGGAAGTTATCGCGGGAATCAACCTGCCTATGCTCATCCGACTGGAGTCCGCCAGGCGCAACCTGAGCGTGGGCGCTGCCGTTGCAGCGGCTCGCGAAGCAGGTCGGAAATATATATCCGTCGCGTCCGAGGTGCTAGGCGAAGCAGCGGCATGAGCAGCGCAGCTCGCACCGTTGTGATTGCGAATAGACGCGGACTCCATGCACGAGCCAGCGCCAAATTTGTTACTCTTGCAGCTGAGCAGCCCTGCGAAATTCGCGTCGTCAAGGACGCGGGACCGGTGACAGGCACGTCGATCATGGGCCTTATGATGCTCGGGGCGTCGATGGGCGATTCAATAACGATCAGTGCACAAGGCGATGGGGCCAAAGACGCCGTAGAGGCGCTATGTGTATTGGTCGAAGACCGATTTGGCGAAGATTGACACATTGTGCCGCGTACGATCACTGCCTTCTCCAATCCCCTCGTAAAGCAAGGCCGCGATCTTCGTGATAAGCGCCATCGCAGGACAACTGGCAAATTTCTAGCTGAGGGCTTGCGTATACTGAATGAAGCAAGAGATGTGGGCAAACTGCCCATTGCCTTGTTCTACACTGCATCTAGTGCTGGGCACGAAATGATCCACACTCTATCGATCGATGTGGAAAAGGGCGGTGGTGAGGCGATCCAGACCACGCCGGAAATTCTTGCCAAACTTTCGGGTAAGGAAAATCCACAGGCAGTGGTCGGCATCTTCGATACTTTCGAGACGCTGCTTGCAGAACTCGAACGTGATTCAGCGACGATTTGGTTGGTCGCCGAGCGCTTGCGCGATCCCGGCAATTTGGGAACGATCCTGCGAACCGCTGATGCGGTCGGCGCCGGTGCGCTGATCCTGATCGGCGAATGCGTTGACCCGTTTTCTGTTGAGGCAGTTCGTGCAAGCATGGGTGCGGTATTTACCATTCCGATCGTCTGCTGCGAATGGGCAGAATTCCTTACGTGGCTCCGGGCGGGTCCGGGGAACCTTGTCGGCCTTCATGTGAGTGCGCAAAAAGATTATCGCGCGTCACACTATGCAGCACCTGCTTTTTTGCTCACAGGAAACGAGGCACAAGGTATCCCTGCTGAGATGGCAGCGGACTGTGACCAGTTAGTGAGCATCCCGATGCTTGGCAAAGCCGACAGTCTGAACGCCGCAATTGCTACGGCCGTTCTGGCATATGAGGTACTTGCTCAGGTCCACTCGCGTTAGCGGATCGCTGATCCTTCCGATGCGTTCACGTCGCGATGCAAGGAGAAAAAACATGGTTCGGGATAAGAATCAACAGGATAATTCCGAGGCCGGCAACGGGTCGGAAGCAGGTAGTGATGCAGCATCGGGTGGTGGCTATGGCAATCACGCTGAAACTCATCAGGAAGATGAAGACATCGACGACCAAGATATTTCGGGCAGTAGAGACTTCGGGGTCCAGCCGGACCAGCCTCTGACTTTGCAAGAATCAAATAATACAAAGCCATCTCGATAGAGACTATTAGGCAAATTCTCAGCAGCCAACATAGTAGTATGTCTTTTAACAGAGTCTTTAATCATAACTTGAAAAAAGCAGCATTTCTTCTCAGATTTGCTTCATTCAAGATCAATTAACTAATGTCAGCCTTGTGTCGGCTGATTTGAGTTCGGCAGCTTCCAAGCCTGGCAACGCGCCTATTCTGGTCGCAAGTTCGGCGTCCAGTAGAAAGTTTCGCCCGAGTAGCAACACTGCCTCGCTGCCGTTGCTCGTCACCGTGCGAACGCGAATTTCACCGCAGGCGCCACGATGATCGGACAAAATGGTCGCCAGCGTCGAAAAGGCATGGGTATCAGTAACGGTCGCCTCAATGATAAAACGTGCCGACGACGCCAGGCTTTCAAACGATTGAAGGCGCTTGATTGTCACCCGCGGCACCTCTTCACCCGATCGACGATCCAGTTCGACCGTCGCAAGGCCGCAACCGCCAACGCGTGCAGCTTCCTCGAGGTCAACCGCGACGGCATCGTCAAAGCACGTAGCAACAAACTGGCCACTCGAATCTGAAAGCGTTAACAATAGATAGCGTCGACCGCGTACCGAGTTTCGCCAGCGCGCGTTCTCAACTAGAACCGCCATTGTCGCGCCCACGCGACCGTCTTCAATAATGGTCAATTCACCAAGCGCGGCGTATGATCGTGCACCGTGCATCCTTGCCAGCTGCGTATAGCGATCCACCGGATGCGCGGAAAAGTAAAAGCCGAATGCCTCCTTTTCCTGTTCCATGCGCTCGCTTAACGTCCAATGGACCGATGTCGGCAGGCGGATTGCTTCTCCTGCCGGCTCTGTTTCACCGAACAGGCCGCCCTGCCCGCTCATCTTCGCTTCATGTATCCGAATCGCGACAGCAAGCATTGTCTCAGAGACCGCATGCACGGCACCGCGATTGTCGTGAAGCGTGTCGAAAGCCCCAGCGCCTGCGAGCGTCTCCAACTGTCGCTTGCTGAGAGAGCGCGGATCGGAACGCCCCACAATCATATCCAGCGTATCGAAGGCTCCCGCGCGGTTTCGCTCTTCGACCAGCCGTTCCATCGCTCCCTCACCGACTGACTTTAGTGCCGCGAGCGCGTATCGGACGGCAAGACCGTTTGACGTCCGCTCGACATCAAATTCAGCTTTACTCGCGTTGATGCACGGGGGAAGCAACGTGACGCCGAGCTTTCGTGCGTCGTCGACGAAAATACTCAGCTTGTCCGTCTGCCCCATTTCATAACACATTGATGCGGCATAAAACTCATTCGGATGATGCGCCTTCAACCACGCTGTCTGATACGTCAGCAGAGCATAGGCAGCGGCGTGGCTCTTATTAAAGCCATAGCCAGCGAATTTGTCGATCAAGTTGAATAACTCATCGGCTTTTTGTGCCGGTATCGCATTCACCTTTGCACATCCATCCACGAAGATCGCGCGCTGGTCGTCCATCTCGGACTTAATCTTTTTGCCCATGGCTCGACGCAGCATGTCGGCTCCGCCCAAGGTGTAGCCCGCCAGCACTTGGGCCGCCTGCATCACCTGTTCCTGATAGACGAAGATCCCGTAGGTCTCTGCGAGGATCGGCTCAAGCAGGGGGTGGGGATACTCAATGGCTTCCGCACCGTTCTTGCGCCGTCCGAACATTGGAATATTGTCCATCGGACCCGGTCGATAGAGCGCGCCAAGCGCAATGATATCCTCAAAGACGGTAGGCTTCACCGCCGCAAGCGTACGGCGCATTCCCTCCGATTCGACTTGGAACACACCCACGGTGTTGCCGCTCTGGAGCAACCTGTAAGTCGGTTCATCGTCCCATGTCAAAGCGTCGAGATCGACCGATACGCCTCTCTTCTCAAGCAGTTGAAGGGCCTTCTTGAGGACCGACAAGGTCTTCAATCCCAGGAAGTCGAACTTTACCAACCCTGCGCCCTCGACATATTTCATGTCGAACTGCGTGACAGGCATATCGGAACGAGGATCGCGGTAAAGCGGGACCAGATTGCTGAGCGGACGATCGCCAATCACAACACCCGCCGCGTGCGTCGACGAATGGCGGGGCAGTCCCTCAAGCTGCATTGCCAGATCGATCAGTCTGCGCACCTGATTGTCATTGGCATATTCACGCGCAAATTCACTGACGCCGTTCAGCGTTCGCTTGAGCGTCCAAGGATCAGTCGGGTGGTTCGGCACCAGCTTTGCCAATCGATCGACATGACCGTAGCTCATCTGCAGAACACGGCCGGTATCCTTGAGCACAGCGCGCGCCTTAAGCTTTCCGAAGGTGATGATCTGCGCCACTTGATCGCGGCCATATTTTTCCTGCACATAGCGAATGACCTCCCCGCGCCGGGTTTCGCAGAAGTCGATGTCGAAATCCGGCATCGAGACGCGTTCGGGATTCAGAAAACGTTCAAACAGCAATCCGAGCTTCATTGGGTCGAGATCGGTGATGGTTAGCGCCCAGGCGACGACCGATCCCGCGCCGGATCCGCGGCCCGGTCCTACCGGTATGTCGCGGTCCTTTGCCCATTTGATGAAGTCTGCCACGATCAGGAAGTAGCCGGGAAAGCCCATCTGGACGATCACATCGATCTCGAATTGAAGGCGGTTGCGGTACGCATCGCGCCAACTCGTTTCGCTCTTTCCATGCAGGCTCGCGATACGATCTAGCCGAATTTCCAGCCCTGCGCGTGCATCGCGTCGCAGCAGTTCGGCCTCTCCGGCCAAATCGCCCGCAAGAGTTGGCAAGATAGGCTTGCGCGTGGGCGCCATGACGGCACAGCGCCGCGCGATTACCAGCGTGTTCTCAACTGCCTCCGGCAGGTCAGGGAACAATTCGCGCATCGTCTCCGCTGGCTTCAACCAGGCCTCCGGACAGCTTCGCGTCCGCTCCTCGGTTTCGACGTAGCTGGACTGAGCGATGCACAGCATCACGTCATGGGCGTCGCCAAAACTGTTGTCGGTAAAGCAGCACGGGTTGGTCGCGACCAGCGGCAGATCACGCGCGTAAGCCATGTCGATCAGCGCCCCCTCTGCCGCCATCTCGACCGTGTCGCCGCGTCGTGCCAACTCGATATAGAGCCGATCGCCAAATATCGTTTGAAGCCGGTCGGCATAGCGCGCGGCACGATCCGGCTGTCCCTCAGCCAACAGTCGCGCCACGCCTCCCTCGCCGCCGGCGCTGAGCGCGATCAGTCCGGCCGAGTGCGCCGAAAGATAGTCCATGTCGACATGCGCTGGCTGCTCTACAGGGCGTCCGAGATGCGCGTGACTGACCAGTGCGCAAAGATTGTCATAGCCCTGTTCGTTTTGGGCATAGAGGGCAATCCAATCAAGCGGGGGACAAACACCGTCCGGCATGTCGGGGCGCATCACCGCCAGCATTGTACCGATGATTGGCTGCACCCCATCCTGGCGGGTCGCATCCGAGAACGCCATCGCCGCGTAGAGGCCGTTGCGGTCAGTGAGCGCCGCCGCCGGAAACCTTAACGCTCGGGCCCGCGCGGCGATCGCTTTCGGCTCGATGGCACCGTCGAGCATTGTGTAGGACGAGAAGATACGAAGCGGTACGAAGCCAGCGTGCATCCAAATAGCCTAGGGGATGCCCGGTGATTCGACCAGTGCATTGCACCCGTGGGCGAAAAGCAATCTCGCTCATGGGTCGGGGCAAGACAGGGACGCCGGCGTCGATGAACGCGTTTGTCCGGATTTCGACGCCGACAATCCAACTGGTCGAATGCGTATGGAGTATCAGACGCTTTGCTTCGGTGTTGATGGAGGTACGCTAGACGGCCGTTGCTTAGAATGTGCCGCTAATCTCAAGGCATTTGTCGGGTTCGCTACTGTGTATGAAACATGTCGCACCGACAACGATCCCGTGAAGGTCGAGTACAGTGAAGGGCGTCACCGTACCTATCTCTCGCACGGCTAGGACTTCGGCGTACCGGCCATCGATATCATTCGGCTTTGCGACGCCTGCGTAGAACAGTTCCAAAGATTGTAGGCAGACGCCGCGGCGACTAGAGCAGGTCCATCATGCTCGCTTAGTGGCCGGAGAGCGACGCAACCATCTTGCAACGTTGCCATCTTGCCCATACTTTACTGCAGGTGTCCGTCGTGCAGACGCACGACACGATCCATCCGCGCGGCCAGCCTTTCATTGTGCGTGGCAACCAGCGCAGCCGAACCCTCTTCCCGGACGAGCCGGAGAAATTCCGTCAGCACGACGTCAGCAGTATGTTCATCTAGATTACCTGTCGGTTCGTCGGCGAGCACCAGCGAAGGACAGTTCGCAAGCGCTCGTGCGACGGCGACGCGTTGCTGCTCTCCACCGGACAACTGGCTTGGGCGATGGGTCAGGCGTTTGTTCAGTCCCAGCGCCGTCAACAGCGCGGCAGCGCGCTTGTCGGCGGCTACACGTGTGGCTCCCTGGACGAGTTGCGGCAGCACGACATTCTCGAGCGCGCTGAAGTCGGGAAGCAGATGATGAAACTGATAAACGAAACCCAGATGCTCGCGCCTCACCTCGGTTCGGCCATTAGCAGAGAGCCGCGCCGCTTCACTTCCGGCGATGCGTATAGAGCCGGCGAAGCCACCCTCAAGCAGCCCGACCGCCTGCAAAAGCGTCGATTTTCCTGACCCCGAAGGCCCTACCAATGCGACGATCTCTCCCGCATCGACGCTCAGGTCGACGCCGCGCAGTACGTCGATCGTCTGCCCCCCTTGCGTGAAGCTGCGGGTCAGGCCTTCGGTCACAAGGACGGCATCATTCATAGCGCAGGACTTGGACCGGATCGGTGCTCGCCGCCTTCCACGCCGGATACAGCGTCGCCAGGAAACTGAAACCCAGCGCCATCAGCGCGATGATAATGATTTCGATCGCATCGGTTTTCGACGGCAATTCCGTCAAATAGCGGATCGAGGGATCCCAAAGGTTCTGGCCGGTCACGAACTGGACGAAATTCACGACACCTTGCCGGTAGAATAGGAAGACAAACCCGAGCAGCAGTCCGGCCAGCGTCCCGAGTGCACCGATCGTTGTGCCTACAACCATGAAGATCCGCATCAGGCCGCCGCGCGTCGCTCCCATCGTTCGCAGGATCGCGATGTCGCGCGTCTTAGCGCGCACGAGCATGATGAGCGAGGACAGGATGTTGAACACGGCGACCAGGATGATGATCGACAGCACCGTAAACATCGCGACGCGCTCTACGGCCAAGGCCTCGAACAATTGCGCGTTCATCGTGCGCCAGTCGTTGATGATAGCTCGACTACCGACCTTGTTTGCGAGCGGCGCCAATATTTCACTGACCCTATCGGCATCAACCGTGTTCAGTTCGACCATTCCGACCGAGTTGCCCATCAGGAGCAGCGTCTGTGCATCCTCGATCGGCATGACAACATACGCCTTGTCGTAGTCATAGACCCCGATCTCGAAGATCGCGCCGACTGTATAGCTCACATAGCGAGGGACAGTGCCAAACGGCGTCGCTGGACCTTGCGGATTGATCACAGTGATCTGACTTCCAACTACCGCCCCAAGTGCTTCAGCGAGACGCGATCCGATTGCGACCCGCCCGCTATTGGGGGTCAGGCTAGCAAGTGATCCCATAACCACACCGCCGCTGATAGACGCGTTGGACCGAATGTCTGAGACGCGCATTCCGCGTACCAATATACCTTCTGATCGGCCGTTGAAGGTGACGAACAATGGCTGTTCGATTAACGGAACCGCCGACGTAACTCCGCGCGTTGCGTTCGCCTCATTCACAATCTCACGCCAATCCGGCAACCGGCCGCCAACGCCCTGCACAACCGCGTGCCCGTTCAATCCGACGATCTTGTCAAACAGATCGGCGCGAAAGCCGTTCATCACGCTCATGACGATAACTAACGCGGCTACGCCCAGCATCACGGCAACCAGACTGATCGATGCGACCAAAACGATGAACGCTTCGCCTCGACCAGGCAGTAGATACCTGCGCGCGATCATGCGTTCGTAGCGCGAGAGCATCATGAGCTTGTGACATATCCTGAAGATCGACTGAAGCAGGCTCTAGGGGGCGTCATCCTAGCTGGCAACTGAGGCTCTGTTGCAAGTTCGCAACAACGCTCTATCAATCGTCGCTCAAGCACAACAAGGGTCGTGACAAGCCGGCAAAGCATTCGTAGCACAGCAGCACTGGCACACAGGCAACGGCCTGGTTCGGGGACGCTCTGCTGCTCCACTCACAAAGTGTCGAAGCGCAGAACATAAGAAGGGGGCTGACGAGCAATCGTCACGCAGGCGCCCGGATCGGAAACGATCCGGGCGTTTGCTTGTAAAGTCATGTGCGCTCATTCGTCCGGGACTCCAACGCCCCGATAAGCTTGCAGACTCAAGAAGGCACGTCAAAGCCAGCCCTAATAGATAATCAGCGCGTCAACTTTTTATAAGCAAGCCGCGTCGGCCGATCAGCTGCATCACCGATGCGTCGGCGCTTGTCCTCTTCGTAGGACTCGTAGTTTCCCTCAAACCATTCGACATGACTGTCGCCCTCGAACGCAAGAATATGTGTGCACAGCCGATCGAGAAAGAAGCGGTCATGGCTAATTACTACCGCGCAGCCCGCGAAGGTTTCCAACGCCTCTTCCAAGGCGCGCAATGTCTCCACGTCTAGGTCGTTAGTCGGCTCGTCAAGAAGCAGGACGTTGCCGCCCTCCTTCAGCATTTTTGCCATGTGAACGCGGTTGCGTTCGCCACCAGATAGCTGTCCGACCTTCTTCTGCTGGTCCGGTCCACGGAAATTGAATGCGCCTACATAAGCACGCGTACCGAGTTCCTGTTTGCCAAACCTGAATACCTCCAACTCATCGGAGATTTCCTGCCAGACGTTCTTGTTCGGATCAAGATCGTCTCGGCTCTGGTCAACATAGCCGAGTTTGACGGTTGATCCGATGTCGATGGTTCCGCCATCAGGCTGTTCCTGCCCGGTGATCAGCTTGAACAACGTCGATTTGCCGGCGCCGTTCGGTCCGATCACGCCTACAATGCCTCCCGGCGGCAGCGAGAAGTCAAGCCCCTCAAACAGTACCTTGTCGCCAAAGGACTTGGACAGTCCCTGCGCCTCGATGACCTTGCCACCCAGCCGCTCCGGTAGCTGAATCAGGATTTGCGCCTTCCCCGCCACGCGATTTTCCTGCTTGGCCATCAGTTCGTCAAAGGCGCGGATGCGAGCCTTCGACTTGGTCTGCCGCGCTTTGGGAGTTTGGCGCATCCATGCAAGTTCATCAGCGATCGCCTTCTGCTTGCCGGCCTCCTCGCGTTCCTCCTGCTCCAGTCGCTTAGCCTTCTTTTCCAGATAGCCGGAGTAATTCGACTCGTAGGTGTAATAGCGGCCCCGATCTAGTTCGAGCACCCAATTTACGACATTGTCGAGGAAGTAGCGGTCATGCGTCACCAGAATGACGTTACCGACATACTCCTTGAGAAAATTCTCGAGCCAAGCCACGCTCTCCGCGTCCAGGTGATTGGTCGGCTCATCGAGCAGCAAGATGTCAGGTTTCTCAAGCAGCAGCTTGCACAGCGCAACGCGCCGTCGTTCGCCGCCTGACAATGTCGATACATCCGCATCGCCCGGAGGGCAGCGTAATGCCTCCATCGCGATTTCCAGCTGATTGTCGAGCGACCAGCCGTCGACCGCATCAATCTTGGCCTGTAGCTCACCCATCTCCTCCATCAGGGCGTCGAAGTCGGTATCATCCTTGGGATCGCCCATCTCACCCGAGATGGCGTTGAAACGGTCGACTAAGTCTGCAACTTCACGGACGCCGTCTCGCACGTTGCCCATCACGTCCTTCGAAGAATCAAGATGCGGTTCCTGCGGCAGGTAGCCCACACGCACGCCCTCTGCCGCCCAAGCCTCTCCCTGAAACTCGGTATCCATGCCGGCCATGATCTTCATCAGTGTCGACTTGCCGGCACCGTTCGGGCCGATAATGGCAATCTTGGCGTTCGGTTGAAATTGCAGGTGAATGTTATTGAGGACGGGCTTGTTGGCGCCCGGAAAGGTCTTTGTAAGACCCTTCATGACATAGGTATACTGCACGGCCATGAGGGGCGTGGCTCCATTTAGTGAGAAGGCTGGGATCCTGCCGCCGGATAGCGATGGCTGCCTGATTTGGCAACGCACGACGCTTGTCGTGCAACCTGGGTTGCTTCACATACAGTGATAATGACAACCTCGGAGACGTTTATGAAACGCCTGCTGTCCGCCCTGCTGCTATCGACCTTTCTCTTATCGACCTCACCCGTATTCGCCCAGCAGAGCGCACTACCGCAACGTCCCTCGCCCGCTGCTCCCAATGCCACGCCGCCTAGGGCTACTCCGCGCGGGATCGCCCTCGACCCTGCGATCGCGCGACTGCGTGACCAGGCTTTGACGGATGACACCGCCTTTTCAATTGTGGAGGCGCTGACGACCGAAATCGGCCCACGCCCGGACGGCTCTCCGGCCGAGGAGCGGGCGCGTCAATGGGCTGTTGCAACGCTGAAAGCGCTCGGCTTCAAGAATGTCCATATCGAGCCGTATAAGCTCGATAATGTCTGGCAGCGTGGGATCGAAACCGCAGAAGTCATATCCCCTTATCGACAGCCACTCCGGCTTACCGCGCTCGGCAATTCGGGTGCGACGCCACCGCAGGGACTGACCTTGCCAGTGACGTATTTCACTAGCTTCAACGACTTGCTGCTGGCACCCGAAAATAGCCTTCGGGGGCGAATAGCCTTCGTCTCCAACACGATGACGCCGACGCAGGACGGATCCAGCTATGGTTCGCAGGGTTTGGCGCGGTTCGTCGGACCCAATGTCGCTGCCAAAAAGGGAGCGTCGGCTATCGTTATCCGTTCAATTGGAACCGATCACGGGCGCGGCCCGCATGCAGGCGGTACGAATTTCGAGCCGGGCGTGACGCCCATTCCGGCTGCGGCGCTATCGGTTGCGGACTCCGGCAACCTGGAGCGAATGATGCAGTCGGGTAAGCCCATTACGCTGCACCTTACGTTGACACCACACATCATCGGTTCGCGGACCTCCGGCAATGTAGTTGCCGAGGTGCCAGGTACGGACAGGAATGCAGGGATCGTATTGATCGGGGGGCATCTCGATAGTTGGGATCTCGGCACTGGCGCCATCGATGACGGTGCAGGCGTAGCAATCACTACCGCAGCCGCCAGACTGGTGATGAAATCCGGACAACCTCGGCGTACCATCCGCATCGTCTGGTTCGGTGATGAGGAGACGGGCGGGTTCGGCGGCATCGCTTATGCCAAGGCACATGCTGGCGAGAAGCATGCGACTGCACAGGAGTCAGACTTTGGAGCCGATCGCGTCTGGCGGGTGGAAACTAATTTGCCGGACAGCGCGAAAGCGGTCGGCGATCGACTGGCTGCAGAACTCGTTCCGCTGGGCATCATACGCGGATTAGACCGTCCTCACGGGGGGACGGATGTTGAGCCGATACTGAACACTGGCGTTGCAGGCATCGATCTCAATCAATCGGGACTGAGATATTTCGACTACCACCATACTCCTGAAGACACGCTGGACATCATTGATCCGTTGCAGCTCAGCCAGAACGTGGCGGCTTGGACGACAATGCTCGCTGTTGTTGCCAACGCTCCCGAGGAAATTGGCTTGGTAGCACCTGCGGGCGGTGAGTGAACCTTGCTGCCAGATTAATCCCCTTTGACTGATAGGAAATAGCGGCTATTGGGAGAGCCCGCGACGAAACAAGCTTCGTACGTGACGTTATTGGTTTATGGGGAGTGCCCTGATGAAGAAGATCGCTTTTGTAGTTGCTGCCGCTGGCCTGATGTCTGTCGCCGCCTGTAATCGCACGCCGACCGAGAACGCGGCGGATGCTGTGTCGGATAACATGGAAATGCAGGCCGACAACCTCGGTGCGATGGCTGATAATGCGGCCACCGAGAACCAGGCCATGATGTATGACAACATGTCGGAAAACATGGAAAATCGCGCTGATGCGGTTGAGAACAACGTCGAAAACACCTCGATGTAATCTGGTCGAAAGACGGATTTGGAGTATCTTGATGAAGAAGATTTCTTTTGTTCTCGTTGCTGTCGGCCTGATGGCAGTTGCGGCGTGTAACTCTCCACAGCAGGAAGCCGTCATCAACAATGGTGATTTGATGGCCGATAACATGGAGATGCAGGCGGACAACATGGATGCGATGGCTGACAATTCGTCAAATGCCATGGCTTCTTCGATGATGGAAAACGCGGCTGACAATATGAACGCCGCCGCGGACAACGTCCGCGACGCCGCTGATGCCCGTGCCGACAATATGCAGTGATTCGGCGCCGGGTTGTTGATCCGGGGACGTGAAAGTGGAAAGGGCGTGGGTATAAACCGCGCCCTTTTCGTTGCGATGAACGATGCCGCTCGGCTAACAGCGCCGGCAGTGGGCCTGTAGCTCAATTGGTTAGAGCTGACCGCTCATAACGGTTAGGTTGCGGGTTCAAGTCCTGCCGGGCCCACCAATTTTAGGTATCTTGCGACACAAGAGGCAAGCGCTTAACGTAACGATCATCGGGGAGTGGCGCAGGCTGGTAGCGCATTCGCTTTGGGAGCGAAGGGTCGCAGGTTCGAATCCTGTCTCCCCGACCAATTCTCCACGTGCTCAAGACTGCACAGCGCTGCAACTAGGTAAAGCTCGACCATCATGTCTCGAACGTCGACACGAAGCAAAGCCCGCGCCGCAGCCCGTCTCGCCGCCGTTCAAGCTCTTTATCAACAGGATATGGAGAATACCACGACCCGGCTATTGCTGCATGAATTCCATGAACATCGCATCGGCGCCACGATCGAGGATGTTGAATACGTTGTTGCCGATACGGTGTTCTTCGACGACCTCGTAAGCGGATCGGTCACACGCAAGGACGAGATTGAGGCGCTTATCGCGAGCAATCTTGCAAAGGGCTGGAGCATGGCGCGTCTCGACAAGCCAATGAAGGCTATATTGCGAGCCGGCGCCTATGAATTGCTGGCAAGGCAGGACGTGCCCGTGGCGGCAGTGATCAGCGAATATATTGATGTCGCTCATGCCTTTTACGAACGCCGCGAGGTCGGGTTTGTAAACGGTCTGCTGGACGCCATTGCCAAGCAGGTCCGCGGCTGAACGAAGCTTCATTCCTCGATGCTATCCGTGCTCTCCCGTTACACAGCGGAGCGGCCGGACTTACCGATGATGCCGCGGTCCTTGGCGACATGGTCATCACCACCGACACCCTGGTGGAGGGCGTACATTTTCTGTCGACAGATCCCCCCGAGGACGTCGCGTGGAAATTGATAGCGGTAAATCTTTCCGACTTGGCCGCCAAGGGCGCGATTCCAGAAGGCGTTTTACTGAATTACGTTCTCGCGGATGATGACGGCTGGGACAGACGCTTTGTCGCAGGACTGTCGAAGATCGTGAACCGCTTTTCCTGCCCAATCATCGGCGGTGATACGGTCCGACTGCCCGTCGGGACCCCGCGAGTATTGAGCGTCACGGCGATCGGCCGGTCAAAGCTGGTTCCAAGGCGTGGCGGAGCCTGCGCCGGTGACGCGTTGTACGTTACGGGTAGCATCGGAGATGGAGGGGCCGGGCTGGCGATTGCCCGTGGTGGCAATGGCCATGATCGCCTGACCCACGCATATCGTCGGCCAATTCCGTTGCTTGCCGAGGGCCAAATGCTCGGACCGTTGGTCCACGCTATGAGCGATGTATCGGATGGACTGCTCATCGATGCTCAGCGCATGGCCGTCGCAAGCGGGCTGGAGGTTGTGATCGACCTGGATCGGATCCCACTATCGCGCGAGTATGTCGACATGCTGGGAGAGGATCGATTGGCCGCGTCGACCGCCGGTGACGATTATCAATTGCTGTTCGCAGCCAGTGCGGACCTTGTCTTGCCCGTTAAAGCGACGCTGATTGGCCGGTTTCGTCTGGGCAGTGGCATCGTCATTTACGACAACGACGAGCCTGTACCGCTGCCATCAACGCTTGGCTTTGAACATTAGCGCTATTCAAAGCCTTGCCTAAGTACGCAGCGCTGATAGGCTGTTACGCGACAGGGAGACCCGACAAAGTCGGGATCCAGGGAGGATGAAGGAGGGTTCAGCTATATGATGACCGTTTATGTTGCCGTTATCTGTGCAATAATCGCCGTGCTCTACGGCATCATGACCAGCCGACAGGTTCTGAGTGCCTCTGCGGGCAATGAACGAATGCAGGACATTGCCGCCGCCATTCAGGAGGGCGCAAAGGCTTATCTTGGTCGGCAATATTCGACGATTGCCGTTGTCGGTCTGGTCGTAGCGGTCATCCTGTTCTTCACGCTGGGTCTGTTGTCGACGACCGGGTTTATCATCGGCGCGGTATTATCGGGCGTGGCCGGCTATGTCGGCATGAATATTTCGGTGCGTGCAAATGTACGTACTGCGGAAGCTGCCCGTACCAGCCTACAGGGGGGGCTGACGATCGCCTTTCGTTCCGGCGCGATCACCGGCATGCTTGTAGCGGGGCTGGGGCTGCTCGCGATCGCGGGGTTCTTCTGGTATCTGGTCGGCCCGGGTGGTCACCGGCCCAATGACCGGATTATTGTCGAGGCACTGACGGCGCTCGCCTTCGGCGCTTCCCTGATCTCGATCTTCGCGCGACTTGGCGGTGGTATCTTTACCAAGGCGGCCGATGTCGGCGCGGACCTGGTCGGCAAGGTCGAGGCCGGCATCCCCGAGGACGATCCCCGCAATCCGGCCGTGATCGCCGACAATGTCGGTGACAATGTCGGCGACTGCGCCGGCATGGCGGCCGACCTTTTCGAGACGTACGTCGTGACCCTGGGCGTGACGATGATCTCGATCGCGCTGCTGGTTCAGGCGCCGACAGTCGAGTTGATGCGACTTATGTCCTTGCCGCTGATTGTTGGCGGCGTCTGCATCATCACCAGTATCATCGGCACCTATTTCGTACGGCTGAGCGCCAACGGATCGATCATGGGTGCCTTGTACAAAGGCTTCTGGACGTCGGCATTGCTCTCTGTCCCCGCGATCTTCCTCGCAATTCGGCTGGTATTGGGCGACCTGAATACGGTGATCGGCGGCGCAGGGTTCCTCGATGCGGCGACAGATGCGCTGACAACGGGCGCCGCACCATCCGTTTCCGCCAGCTTCACCGGCATGGACCTGTTCTGGTGCATGACCGTGGGACTCGCCGTCACCGGGCTGATCGTTTGGATCACCGAATATTATACGGGCACCAACTACCGGCCTGTGCGCAGCATTGCGAAGGCATCGGAGACCGGACACGGCACCAACGTCATTCAGGGGCTGGCTGTCAGTCTGGAATCGACGGCGCTTCCGACGCTTGTCATCGTCATCGCTGTCATTGTCGCCTATCAGCTTGCCGGGATCATCGGTATCGCGTTCGCGGCGACCGCGATGCTGGCACAGGCGGGCATGGTCGTCGCGCTTGATGCCTATGGGCCAGTGACCGACAATGCCGGAGGTATCGCCGAAATGGCCGACCTTCCGCACGAAGTACGCCAGCGCACCGACGCACTGGACGCGGTCGGCAATACGACCAAGGCGGTGACCAAGGGCTATGCCATCGGCTCGGCCGCGTTGGCCGCGCTTGTCCTGTTCGGCGCCTATACGACGGATCTGAAAACCTACTTCCCCGGCCTGACGGTGGATTTCAGCCTGTCAAACCCCTATGTCATCGTCGGACTGCTTCTGGGTGCGCTGCTTCCCTACCTCTTCGGGGCATTCGGGATGACCGCGGTTGGTCGAGCGGCGGGCGCGGTTGTCGAAGAAGTACGCGGGCAGTTTCGCGACGATCCCGGCATCATGGCGGGCACAAGCCGACCGAATTACGGCCGTACGGTCGACCTTGTCACGCGCGCCGCGATCCGGGAAATGATCGTCCCTTCCCTCCTTCCCGTCCTGTCGCCCATCGCACTGTATTTCATCATCGCTGCGGTCGCAGGGCAGGCACAGGGCTTTGCTTCGCTGGGCGCGATGCTGCTGGGCGTCATCGTCTCCGGGCTGTTCGTCGCGATCTCGATGACCAGCGGCGGCGGCGCATGGGACAATGCGAAGAAATATATCGAGGACGGCAATCACGGCGGCAAGGGCAGCGAGGCGCACAAGGCCGCGGTGACGGGCGATACGGTCGGCGATCCCTACAAGGATACCGCAGGTCCGGCCGTCAACCCGATGATAAAGATCACGAACATCGTCGCGCTGCTGTTGCTGGCGGCGCTGGCGGGGGGCGGTGTCTGAGCCCCCTGTCGGTGCGCGGAAGTTCACAAAGTTCACACCAACCGCATGAGTGGCTAACGAGATCGCGTCGCCCAGGCGCTGGCGATGGGCGCAAGCCTGTTGGCAGTATTTTACGAGCCAAATATCGCAGGAAGCCGAACACTCCTGATATCGGTCGGGTCTTGTCCAGGAAGGTGGTGCGGGAGACGACGGGGCGGCAGGACATGTTGTTTTAGGGTCGGTCACTGCCGGACATTTCGTTCGACACGAGCGCAGTCGAACGGCTTTTGCATACTCGAATAGGCTTCGACTGCGCTCATCACGGACGGGAGGCGCAATCACGTTGCTCTCCCTTCCCTCCCTTGCCGATGCCCGATATGCGGCCCAGATGCTGTGCAGTCTGTCGTGCTTCCCTTTCTGCGCACCGCGCGCTATGCCGCACCGGTTGTGCTTGACGGGCACATCGTCCCACACAGCAATCAGAGGTTTTGTTTGGCCAAGGAAGAACTGCTCGAAATGCGCGGCCAGGTGGTCGAGCTGCTGCCCAACGCGATGTTTCGCGTCCGCCTTGAAAACGATCACGAGATCCTTGGTCATACGGCGGGCAAAATGCGCAAGAACCGCATTCGCGTCCTCGTGGGCGACGAGGTGCTCGTTGAATTGACGCCTTATGATCTGACCAAGGGACGCATTACCTACCGCTTCAAATGAGCGTGGCGCGACCACTTATTCTTGCCTCCTCCTCACCGCGACGGCTTGAGTTGCTTGCCCGGCTGGGCGTCGTCCCGGATCAGGTCGTTGCCCCCGATGTCGACGAATCCCCGATAAAGCAGGAGCGCCCTCGTGACTTGGCGCTGCGTCTCGCCACGATGAAAGCGCACGCCGTTCAGCGGCCGGACGGCACGGTCGTTCTATCCGCCGACACGGTCGTTGTTGCGGGGCGCCGGGTGCTTGGCAAACCACTGGACGAGGTTGATCAGCGCCGAATGCTCGGCTTGCTGTCAGGACGACGCCATCACTGCCTGTCGGCCATATGCGTGATCGACGCTGCGGGAATCGTACGAACCCGATTGAGCGACACCATCGTCACCTTCAAGTCGCTCAATACCAGTGAAACCGATCGATATGTCGCGAGCGGTGAAGGACTGGGCAAGGCCGGCGGCTACGCGATCCAGGGCTTCGCAGAGGCGTTCGTACGCTATCTGGCGGGTAGTCACTCGGGCGTCGTAGGCCTGCCGCTGTTCGAGACACGCGCGCTGCTCGCGCATGCGGAAGTCATTCTTGGCTGAATGGCTGTACGAGGACGGTATCGGTGAAGCGCGTGCCGCGCTCGTCAATGACGGCCGCATTGTTCAGGCGATCATCGAACCGGATAACGGCGGTCTGTCGGTCGGCACGGTTGTGCGGGGGCGGCTGGTCGAGAATGGCCGGGTAGCACTGGAGGACGGTTGCGCGGTGCGGCTAGGCGGCATTCCGCGTGGACTGGCGCAAGGCGCAAGGATCACGGTCGAGATCGTTCGCGAGAGCATCCCCGAGCCCGGTCGGCTGAAGGAGCCGGTCGCGATCATGACCGAGAGTCTCCCTCGACAAGGTCCGACACTGCTAATGCGGATCACGGGTGGCGACCATTTCGTCAGGCGTTTGTACGCCCATGAGACGGACGCGCTGGAGGCGCATGGCTGGTCCGAGGTGCTGGAGGAAGCGCGGACCGGCGATATCGGCTTTGCCGGTGGCATGCTGCGCTGCTCGCCAACGCCGGCGATGACCCTGTTCGATGTTGATGGCGCAGGACCGCTGGAGCCGCTCGCCATCGCGGCTGCCGGTGCCATAGCAGCCGCGATTGTCCGGCACGGCATCGGTGGGTCGATCGGTATCGATTTTCCGACCTTGCAGGGAAAAGCTGCCCGTCAGGCGGTTGCCGCCGCGATCGACGCGCATCTGCCCTTGCCCTTCGAGCGCACGGTCATGAACGGGTTTGGCTTTCTTCAGATCGTTCGTCCGCGTCCGCGCACATCACTGCCCGAATTGCTTCGCGCCGACCCTCTGGCCGCCTCCGCACGGGCTTGTCTTCGAAGTTTCGAACGGACGCCACCGGGGGGACCGGCTGCGCATCGTCCATCATCCACGGTCAGCCGCTACCTGCGGACAAAGCCGGAATGGATGGCGGAACTCGCCCGGCGGACAGGCGTCGTGCACGAACTGGAGGAATGATGCCGACCCCCCCCTGTCCAATCTGTGATAAACCATCTGTCCCTCTCCATGCTCCGTTTTGCTCGCGGGGCTGCTGTGACCGCGATCTGCTGCAATGGCTGGGCGAGGGCTATCGCATCGAAGGACCGCCGGCGGACGAAGATGGGGTAGACAGCGGGCATGACCCTTCGTAAAGCCGCGCTTCCGATCGATGCGGCTCAAAGCCGGGTTGATCAGCGCCCGGGTAGCTCAGTGGTAGAGCAGACGACTGAAAATCGTCGTGTCGGTGGTTCAACTCCGCCCCTGGGCACCTTTTTCAGATGTAGGGCGGTTGCGTATAGTCTGCAGGGCTGAGCGTGAAAACCTCGCAGCCTTGGTCCGTAATTCCGATCGAATGCTCGAACTGCGCCGACAATGATCGGTCGCGTGTCACCGCTGTCCATCCGTCATCGAGCAATTTCACATCCGCGCGACCGATGTTGATCATCGGCTCGATGGTAAACAACATGCCCGTCCTCAGCTCAGGCCCCGTCCCCGGTCTTCCGGCATGCACCACCTCCGGGGCATCATGAAACAGTCGTCCGAGCCCATGTCCGCAAAAATCACGGACGACACCGTAACGATGCCCCTCGGCATGCCTCTGGATCGCGTGGGCGATGTCGCCCATATGATTTCCCGGTCGTGCCTGCTCGATCCCCAGCATCAAGCACTCATAGGTGATCTCGACCAGTCGGCGCGCGCGCAGCGGTACATCCCCGATCAGGTACATCCTGCTGCTATCACCGTGCCAACCGTCAAGAATTGGCGTGACATCGACATTGACGATGTCTCCGCTTTTCAGCGTCTTCTCACCCGGAATGCCGTGGCAGACGACATGGTTGATCGAGATGCAGCTGGAATGAGTGTAGCCACGATAGCCCAAGGTCGCCGGAACACCGCCGCGAGACTCAATGAATGCGTAGATCAGCCGATCTATCTCGCCGGTCGCGACACCGGGCACCATATGCGGCACCAGCATGTCCAATGTTTCCGCCGCCAGTCGTCCCGCGGCATGCATACTGGCGAAGGCGCCGGGGCCATGCAGCTTTATGGCGCCGGTGCGTGCCTCGGCGGTGTCAGTCGTATATTCGGTCATGAAGGGTAATATAGCCGCCACGCCCGGGCTTTGCGAGGGCGGCGCGCCCGGCTATGCCGACGCCATGACCACCGAGCGTATCTGGACCGCCGCCCTTGTCGTCATTGGCGACGAGATTCTCTCCGGCCGGACGCAGGACAAGAATGTCGCACAGATCGCGGCGTGGCTGAACATTCAGGGGATCGGGCTCGCCGAAGTCCGCGTCGTGGCAGATGATGCAGCGGCGATCGCGGAAGCGGTCAATATTCTGCGCGCCCGCAACGACTATCTCTTCACGACGGGCGGTATTGGCCCGACACATGACGACATCACGGTCGATGCCATTGCGCAAGCACTGGGTGTGTCGGTCGACTTTCATCCCGACGCCCTGGCGACCCTGACGCGCTATTACGAGAACAAGGGCGGCATCACGGAGGCCCGGAGCCGAATGGCAAGGGTGCCGCAAGGCGCGTCGCTGATCGAAAACCGGCTGTCGGGCGCGCCCGGCATTCGTATCGGCAACATCTTCATCATGGCCGGTGTCCCCCACATCACGGCGGGCATGCTGGACGCGCTGACCGGGACGCTGGAAGGCGGACGACCGGTGGTTAGCA
This sequence comes from Sphingomonas sp., assembly GCA_965217805.1. GTDB lineage: Bacteria > Pseudomonadota > Alphaproteobacteria > Sphingomonadales > Sphingomonadaceae > Sphingomonas. The sequence goes on from CBDCJJ010000008.1 coordinate 228,107, forward strand.
GGACGATCGGCTGTTGGGTCGCGGAGAGTGAGGTCGCCGATCTTCTCGCCGCAGCAGAACGTCGGCAAGAGGGAATTGCGATCGGCAGCTATCCCTTCTTCCGAGAAGGCCGGGTCGGCGCCAATTTCGTCGTGCGCGGCACCGACGAAGCGCGGGTCGCAAACTGCCTTACCGACCTCTCGGATGATCTTGAAAAGACCGGTCTCAGCGTGGTCGAGGGTGGCATCTAGTATCAATTGAGACTATGCTTCGGCCTTATATGAAGAAGTCGGAGCGGATGTGATGCGTGATAACCCCCTTGGCTTGGCCGGGTTTGAATTTTGCGAGTTCACCTCGCCCGATCCTGATCTGCTGGCCGGACAGTTCGAGCAGATGGGCTTCGTCGCCGCCCACCGGCACTCGTCCAAGGACGTGATCCGATACAAGCAGGGTCGGATCAACCTGCTGCTGAACCGGGAGGCGCAGGGTCAGGCGGCCGATTTCCGCGCGGCGCATGGCCCGTCTGCCAGTGGCATGGCGTTCCGGGTCGCCGATCCCGCTGCGGCCTATGCCCATGCGATTCTGGAAGGAGCGACTGCGGTCGATGCGGCGCGTGGTACGCTGGACGGTGCGTGCGTCGTTGAGGGCATCGGGGGAAGCTACCTCTATCTCGTCCCCGCCGACGCGGACACCTATGCCGATTGGGACGCGGTGCCGGGATGGCAAGAGGCGGAGGCAGCGAACAATGTCGGCTTGAACCTGCTCGACCACCTGACCCACAATGTCCGTCGCGGCGAAATGCGAACCTGGTCCAGTTTCTACGGGCGTCTGTTCGGCTTCGAGGAGCAGAAATATTTCGATATCAAGGGAAAGGCGACCGGACTGTTCAGCCAAGCCATGATCGCCCCCGATGGTGCAATCCGCATCCCGCTGAATGAAAGCCAGGACGACAACAGTCAGATCGAGGAGTTCATCCGCGAATATCGGGGCGAAGGCATACAACATCTGGCACTGACGACTCCCGACATTTTCGAGACCGTGGAAAAGCTGCGCGCGCGCGGTGTGAAGTTGCAGGACACGATAGAGACCTATTATGAGCTCGTCGACGAGCGGGTGCCCGGGCATGGGGAAGATCTCGAACGGCTGAAGCGCAATCGTATTCTTATCGACGGCGATACCGACAAGGAGGGCATCCTGCTCCAGATCTTCACCGAGAACATGGTCGGGCCGATCTTCTTCGAAATCATTCAGCGCAAGGGCAATCAGGGCTTTGGCAACGGCAATTTCCAGGCGCTGTTCGAATCCATTGAACTGGACCAGATCCGGCGCGGCGTGGTCGCAGCCTGATATTGGCCGGATCAATCAAGCCAGTCCGGTACATAAGGCACGACCGAATGCTCAATGCCGGACCATTGGAGCGGGTGAAGGGAATCGAACCCTCGTATTCAGCTTGGGAAGCTGCTGCTCTACCATTGAGCTACACCCGCCGGATGTCGACCTCCTGCGCCGCGAGGCGGAAGGGGTCAAGACCGTTTCGCGACGACTTGCCGGTCAGCGCTGAACCACGTCTCTGTGCATGGGCGCAAGCTTCGCCAGGAAGCGGTTTTGCGCGGGAAAGGAAACGCCCTCAACCCGCATCGCGGCTTGCAAATTCTCGACCAGCGCGCCCATATCCGCTTGTTGCACGCCCATGTTCTTGTGCGCGTCGCGCATCGTGCGCCCACTATAGTGGCAACCGCCACCAAGAATATAGCAGAAGTCCTCGGTTAATACTCGCCGGAGACGGACAAGATCCTGCCCCTTGAAGATGTCCCTGATCTTGGGATCTGCCAGGTTTCGGAGCAGGAAGTCGCTGACGATTCTCTTTACCCCTTCACCCTCGTGAAAGGCTTGCCACATCGCAGGACCCTTGAACGGCGTGGCGCCGGCGTTGGCATCCGACTGGACATACGGGGCGACCGGCTCCTCAGCCGCAGGCGATGCCACCTGTAGAGCCAGCATGGCGATGGTAATGAGCATCGAAAACTCCTAGAAACCACCTTTGAGCGATAGAAACAGACCGCGCTGACCCGGGCGGGTGGCGATGTCGCCCAGGTCGACAAAGGCTGCGGTTACTGTCACGTGGCGTTGCACCGCCCATGCGGCGAACAGATCATAGGCGTCATTCTCACGCGCAAATCCGAGCGTGTCCGGCTTCGTGCGATATTCCGCGCCCAGCAGCAGACGCGGTGTCAGCAGCACACCGGCCGAACCCTCGAACTGCGGGGTCCGCTTCGCCTGGCGGTCGCCACCATAGCCCAGCAGTCCAAACTGGTTAGCCCTGGTAAAACGCAGCGTTGCATCGATGACCAGTCCGCGTGACAACAAGACCTTGGTCGCAGCTACGTAGAAGTCGGTGTCTTTTGAGCGCCGCCCGCCGACCGCACTGATGACGGCACCGCGATTGGCGATTTTGTGCTGCACGCCAACCGAGATCTGAGGCAGAACAGTGTCCTGGTCCCACATCGCGTCGCCGGCCACCCGAACCTTGGCGCTGATAATATCCTGTCCGAAGGTGAAGCCGCTACCGAGCCCGAGCGCGCTACCCGTTCGGCCGGTATCAAAGCGTTGATGTGCATAGGACAGCTCAAGACGATTGAACAAGCCAACCGCTGCACCTGCCGACAGCAAATCATAGTCGGGCAGTGTAACGACCGTCGCATGCGCCGTTGCACCGATGCCGTCGCGCGTCTCACTCCCTGCGATCAATGCCCAGCTTGCCAGCCCGCCACCGGCGGCGCCATCGACGCTTGCGATCCCGTCGGTCAAAATCAGTTTGCCGCCTGTACGTCGCTCGCCCGCGGCAGCAGGTGTGCCGGACGTTACGCCCAGTGCAACGGATGCAACCAATGCCAGAAGCAGATATCTCATGCCGCGGCGTCCTAGCGCCGTATGGTTGCCGGAACGTAAACCGTATCTTTAGACGAGGGTAAGGTAACGGGCAGTAAGAAGCGGCATGCTCAGGATCGCGCTTTCAATCCTCTCCGTACTGCTGCCGATTGCCGCCGCAGACGCCGCAACTGTTTCGATCGATGTCAGGGGCGCGGACGGCAAACCGCTGGCCGGTGCCGTGGTCGTTGTCGATGCGCCAAAAGCGCCGGCAGCCGTGCCAAACGGCCGCTATTTCGTTGAACAGCGCGACATTCAGTTTCAACCGCAGGTTCTTATCGTACCGGTAGGCGCGACCGTCGGATTTCCTAATCGTGACAGGGTTCGTCACCATGTCTATTCCTTCTCGAAAGCGAAGAAATTTGACCTGAAGCTTTACGGCCGGGAAGATACCCGCAGCATCACGTTCGACACGCCGGGTATCATCGCGCTGGGTTGCAATATTCATGACACAATGAACGGTTTCATCTACGTTACTGCTTCGCCTTTCAGCCGGCTGACCAATGCCGGCGGGCATGTCGATCTGGCGGGTATACCGGCCGGAAAGGTCAGTATAACGGTCTGGCACCCCTCGATCCGGGCGCCGGGCAATCGCCTGAGCCAACCGCTGATGGTTGGTCCGAAAAGCGCTTCGACGACACTGACGATCCATCGATGAAGCTTCCCCGGTTCCGGCATCTGTCGACGACCCTGGGCGCGCTCTATGCCGCTCTTTTCACACTGGCGTTCGCGATTACCGCCATCATGGCGCAGGGTCTGATCGCGTCGCATGCGCGCGAGTCCGTCCGGTCGGAAATGATCGCGGCTGGACGCGTCTATGACCGGATCTGGGCGATGAAGGCCCGGTCGTTGAGGGAGTCGGCCGACCTGCTATCGCATGACTTCGGGTTCCGTGCGGCGGTGGCGAGCGGCGATCAGGCAACGATTGTCTCCGCCCTCGACAATATCCGCAAACGCGCCGGAGTAGCCGATGCTCTGGTCGTCGACCTGGAGGGCGAAGTGACCGGCCATCCCGGCGCTCTGGCGCAAGCAGTGGCCTCAATTCCGTTCGCGCTGCCGGCGGATCGTCGCGAGACGGTAATCAGTGTCGGACGTGACGTTTACCGCCTTATCATCTCGCCGGTGATGGCGCCTGTCAGGATCGGATGGGTTATCTTCGCCGTGAGGCTGGATGCGCAGGAGATGCGATCACTGGAACAGCTGTCCGCCGTTCCCCTTAACGCCACTGTATTGCGGCGGCTTGCTAACGGGCGGTGGCAGGCAACGGATAACACGCTGCCGGTCACGCCCGTAATCGACGAGCTGGTAGCACGGTCCAATGATCTTAAAACGCTCAGAACCATCTCGCTTCCCGACGGCGAAGCCTATGCGCTGTCCAAGCGACTGGCCGGGATCAATGACCAAGCCGTCGCTGCGATCGTCATTCGATACCCGATGAAAGCGGCATTCGCCCCCTATCGACCGCTCAAGACAGGTCTCGCCCTGGCCGGCGTCATCAGCCTGGTGCTGGTCCTATTCGCCAGCCGCCGTCTGGCTGCCGGGATCGCGCGGCCCATTGCCGCGCTGGGGCGGGCAGCGCGGAAGCTGGAGGAGGGTGACCGGACCGAGGTCCTGGTGGTCGGTAACGATGAAATCGCACGCCTTGCCGAGAGCTTCAACCGCATGTCTGCGGGCATTGTCGAGCGGGAACACCGGATCAGTCATCTGGCTTTTCATGATGCACTGACCGGTCTGCCGAACCGCTTCTTCTTTCGACAGCAACTTGAGCAGGCGCTGACAAGCGCTGGTACGGCACCGCAGGTAGCGGTGCTATGCCTCGATCTTGATGGGTTCAAGGGCGTCAACGACACTCTCGGCCATCCCGTCGGAGACGCCCTGCTCAACATCGTCGGAACCATGCTGGTCGACGAATGTGACGGCGCGTTCGTCTCTCGTCTGGGCGGCGACGAATTTGCCATCATCCTGCACGGTCGCTTCGACGCCGACCGCCCGCGCGCACTGGCCCAGCGGATCATCGACCGAATGCGCGATCCCTTCGCCGCCGACGGTCATCAGATTGCGACCGCCACAAGCATCGGCATCGCCCTTGGTCCGGTGGATGGCGCCGACGCGGATCAGTTGTTGAAGAATGCCGATCTCGCACTTTACCGGGCAAAGCAGGACGGACGCGGAATTGCCCGCTTCTTCGAACCTGGGCTGGACGCCGCCGCCCGCCAGCGGCGCCAGATGGAACTGGATCTGCGCGACGCGATCCATGACGGACAATTCACGCTGAATTACCAGCCGATCTTCGATCTTAAGGCCGATCGGATCGGCGGGTTTGAGGCATTGCTGCGCTGGAAGCACCCCGAACGCGGTTTCATCTCCCCGGTAGATTTCATCCCGGTCGCGGAGGACACCGGCCTCATCATCGCAATTGGCGAGTGGGTGATGCACGAGGCATGCCGTCAGGCAATAAACTGGCCCGAGCATATCCGTGTCGCGGTCAACGTCTCACCACTGCAATTCCGGAATCAGGGCTTGCAGGCGATCATCATGCAGGCGCTGGGGCGCAGCGGGCTGGCGCCAAACCGGCTCGAAGTCGAAATCACCGAATCTGTCTTTCTCGACGGAGAGGGACCGACGATCGCCCTGCTCCACCGACTGCGCGAAATGGGGATCAGAATCGCGCTCGATGATTTCGGGACCGGCTATTCCTCGCTCAGTTATCTGCGTTCCTTTCCCTTCGACAAGATCAAGATCGATCGATCCTTCGTCACAAGCGTCGCGCAGGATCCCGGCGCGGCGGCGATCGTGCAGGCGATTGTCGACCTGGCGAATGCGCTTCACATGGACACGACGGCGGAAGGGGTCGAGGAGAATTGCCAGCTGGATCAGCTGAAGCTGCAAGGATGCAGCAGCATTCAGGGCTATCTTTTCAGCCGGCCGATCAGCGGTGAACGGGTCGATGAACTCCTGCATAAAGCAGCGTCGCGTGCGGCGTAACGACTTGCCTTCCGGGATCGGGCGCACGAAGTCCGCCGTTCGGAAGGACAATGCACGATGCCGCTATACGAACTCGACGCAAAGCGCCCGACGATTGGCCAGGGCGCTTGGGTGGCACCCGATGCCGACCTGATCGCCGATGTCGTACTGGAGCAGGACGCCAGCGTCTGGTTCGGCGCGGTATTGCGCGGAGACAATACGACAATCCGCGTCGGGGCGCGCAGTAATATTCAGGAAGGCGCGGTGCTGCATTCCGATGCCGGCGTACCGCTTAACATTGGCGAAGATTGCACGATCGGGCACCGGGCGATTCTGCACGGTTGCACGATCGAAGACTGCGTGTTGATTGGGATGGGTTCGATCATCCTTAACAACGCGGTAATCGGCGCGGGCAGCATCGTCGGTGCCGGCGCGCTGGTCACCGAGGGCAAGCAATTCCCGCCGGCCAGCCTGATCATCGGAAGCCCGGCGCGCGTTGCCCGAACGCTGGGTGCCGACTCGCTTGCCGTGCTCAAGGCATCGGCGGCCCATTATGTCGAAAAGGCGCACAGCTATGACGGCGGCCTGAAGCGGATCGACTGACCCGCCTCACCGGGACGATATCAGCCTGCCGGTTTGCCGATCCAGCGCTGGATGGCGGGACGCAGCCGGTCGGCGACTGCCTTGCGAGCGATGATCTGGGCGATCGTCCGCTCCGCGCCACCACGTGATGCTTCCGGCAGGTTCTTCTGCGCAAAATCGTTGATCTTGGCCGTCATCGCGGGATCGTTCGATGCACCTCCCAGCCCGACGATATAACCGCTGCGCGTGCTTTCCTCCAGAAACCCCTCGACCATTTCGCGGTTCGCGACCGCATAGTCGAATGCCATGTCCGGATGCCGGATTGCCAGCGTCCGGAGCAGGCTCGCTTTTTGCGGCGCGGTAAGATCATTGGATTTGAGCAGATCGAGCGCGCCTCGCGCAACATCGTTATCGCGTACCGCGCCGAGCAATCGCACATCGCGGTTCTTCTCGACCGGATTGGTTTCGGCCTTGGTAAGCGACAGCAGCATGTTCCATTCCGCCATCGTCGCGTTGGCCGCGTAGGTTCCCAATATCGGCGTGCGGATGGCGAGCGGAATGGCGGTCGGATCACTGGCGAGCGCCGCGACATAGCGCCGTGCGCGCATGGCCACATCCCGGTCCCCCGCGGCTCCCAGCGCCCCGACCAGTGTCTCACGCAAATTGGTGACGGTTGGGGATTCGTCCGGCTTTGAGGCATACCCCACACGAGCAAGTTCCGGCGCCAGGATAGCGCGGATGCGCATGTCCAGGTCCGCTTCGAGCGGCGTGCCGTTCAGGAACGCACCCATCGCGCTCAATGTACCTGCAACGGCCGACCATTCCAGCGGATCGGCATCGGCTCCCACACGGTCCTGCACCGCCAGATACCGGGTAAGATCCTGATATCCGCCCTCGGCAAGCGCGAAATCATCGGCCAGCATGCCCAGCCGATCCGTCAGCGTCAGCTTTGCATAGTCCTTGACGATCGCATCATGGCCCGCGTCATCGTACATCACGCGCGTGTAACTGCCCTTGCCCCGATTGAGGACCAGTGTCCCGCAGCCCTTCACCGCCACGCTTTGCCCGTCCGACCCATTGACGACAGCACTTGTCTCTCCACCGCCAAGCGTTGCGAGGACAACGGGAACGTGCCAGCTTTGCGGCTTCTTCGACGGCGCATCCAGCCCGAAACGCCCCTGTTTCAGACGAACGGTTGTCGTCCCTGATTTGCAGCTACTCCCCGCCATGCTCACCAGCGGCACACCACCCTGCAGCGTGAAGTCATGCGCGATCTGCGTCACGGGGCGGCCGGCTGCGGCGGACAATTCGCTCCACAGCTGGTCGGTGACCGTGTTCCCGTACTTATACTTGGCCATGTAGCGCCTGATACCCGCGCGGAAGGGGTCGGACCCCAGCGTCGACTCCATCATGCCGATGACCGCCTGCCCCTTTGCATAGGTGATTCCGTCAAATGCCGCACCGATCTGCTCAACCGTTTCCACATGGCGTACGATCGGATGCGTCGCAGCCGTCGCGTCGAGGCCCATCGCACGTTCCCGCTCGGTCGAGATCGCCTGCGCATCCGACTTCCATTCCGGATGCAGATCGGCGGCGGTCTTTCCCTCCATCCAGGACGCGAAGCCCTCGTTCAGCCACAAATCGTCCCACCATGCCATGGTGACGAGATCGCCAAACCACTGGTGCGCCATTTCATGCGCGACGACGGTGTAGATACGCTGACGGCCGCTCTCGGTCGTCCGCTTGGGATCGACCAGCAGTTCGTTCTCGAAATAGAAAATCGCACCCCAATTCTCCATCGCGCCGAAGAACTGGCTGGAACCCGGCCCTGCGATCATGTCCATCTTGGGAAGAGGATAGGGCTGACCGAAATAATCATTGTAATAGGTCAACAGTCGCTTTGCCTGGCTGAGCGCATAGTCGCCCTGATCTACCACGCCGCGACGGGTGATGACCCCGATCTCGGTCTTCCCCGCCATGATCGTATTGCGCTCCATGTCCCCCATGCCGAGGAACAGGAGATAGCTGGACATAACAGGCGTCTCACCGAACCGGTACAATTGCGTGCCGTCCGCCTGCGTCACCGACTGCGCCGGCATATTGGAAAACGCCAACTGGCCCTTGGGCGCGACGGCGGACAGACGAAACTTCGCCTTGAACGCGGGCTCGTCCCACATCGGCGCGAAGCGGCGTGCATCGGGCGCCTCGAACTGCGTTGCCAGCATGCGCGATTTGGAGCCGTCGTCGTTCGTGTAATCGATCGCGAACAAGCCCGACGCCGACTGATTGATCTTGCCCGTCCAAGCGAACGTCATTTTGTGCTCGCCGACCGTAGCAGCGCGTGGAAGCGAGACGGTCATCGTCTGCGCTTCGCCATCCATCTTGAACGGCGCCGCCTTGCCGTCAAATGTCACTTTCGATACCTCGAGTGCCACGGCGTTCAACGCGATGGTATTCGTCGCGCTCTTGACGTCGACGACCACCTTCTCCGTACCGGAAAATGTCATTGCATCGGCATCGGGCTTGACCTGGATGTCATAGGAGATCGGTGCCACCGTCTTGGGTAGCTGGCCGGCCGCAAGCGCGGTAGAGGATACGGTGAGCGACAGAAGCAACGGCGCGGCAAACTTCATCGGCAATTCCTTGAGATGAGACTTAATTATGTCCCATCTAGCTGCTCGCAAATTTCGGGCAAGTACGCCCTCAAGGCGTGCAGCAGCGGTTCCCTCGATATGCGAATTACTTTACCGACATTGAAATGAGCGTCCCTCCCTTCCTATCCTCGCTGCGACTGCCGATCATCGGCGCGCCGCTGTTCATAATCTCCGGTCCCGATCTGGTGATCGCGCAGTGCAAGGCGGGCATCGTCGGGTCTTTTCCGGCACTCAATGCACGGCCGCAATCGTTACTCGACGAGTGGCTGCACCGCATCACCGAAGAACTGGCAGCACATAATCGTGAGAACCCCGACCGACCGGCGGCACCGTTTGCGGTCAATCAGATCGTGCATCGCTCAAATGACCGGCTGGAGTCGGATTTGCAGATGTGCGCAAAATGGCAGGTGCCGCTCATCATCACCTCGCTGGGCGCGCGCGTTGAATTGAACGACGCTGTACATGCATGGGGGGGCATCACCCTGCACGACGTCATTGACGATCGCTTTGCCAGAAAAGCGGTCGAAAAAGGCGCCGATGGCCTGATCGCGGTGGCGGCCGGTGCCGGCGGCCATGCAGGGCAGATTTCGCCCTTCGCCCTGGTCAGTGAGATTCGCCAATGGTTTGACGGCCCGCTTGCGCTGTCCGGGTCGATCGCAACGGGTGCCGCGGTGCTGGCCGCGCGAGCCATGGGCGCCGACTTTGCCTATATAGGCTCACCCTTCATCGCGACGGACGAGGCCAATGCCGATCCCCTCTATAAGGAATCGATCGTGTCCAGCCGCGCCTCCGACATCATTTATTCCAATCTGTTCACCGGGGTGCACGGGAACTATCTGAAAGGTTCGATCGAGGCTGCCGGGCTCGATCCAGACAACCTGCCTCAAGGTGACCTCAAGACCATGAATTTCGGCAGCGGCAACTCCAGCAAGGCCAAGGCATGGCGGGATATCTGGGGGTCCGGCCAAGGCATCGGCGCGGTCGATATGATCGAGCCGGTCGCTGCACGGATCGATCGCATGGAGCAGCAATATCATCAGGCGCGCGACCGCGTCGCCGCCTAAAACGAGTACGCCAGACGGGTAATCATCGCACGAACCGGGCTTTCACCGCGACGCTGATGCTGGCCGTGTTCAACCCGCCTGACCCGGCGATAGAGGTTCAGACTCGCTCGGACGAGCCGTTGCGCCTCCGCCGGAAGCGAAATGAGTATCGTGTCTTCGGTTAAGGGCCCTGATCCCAGCGAATGGCTATCGGACAACGCCGCTGCTGTCGTCAACTCACCTGCAAGGACGGCCCGTTGCGTGAGCAGCCAAGCGATGACGTGAAGCAGCCTGGTCGTCACCTTCAACGACTCGCAGGCAAGGTTGAGCCGCACGAGTGGATCGAGATGCTCTTGTTGTGACCTATTCTCATACGTGAAATAGTCCTTTGACTCGTCGGCAAGCTCCGTTGCCTCACAATACAGCTTGTCGACCAGCCTGCGCTGAAGCTCGGTAAAATCACGCGTCACGCAATAATGTCCGGAATCAACTGATCCTCCAACATCACGATCTCATCACGCAGCCGCAGCTTGCGCTTCTTCAAACGTGCAAGCTGCAACTGATCCACCGTACCGCTCTCCAGTAATGACGCGACGGCCAGGTCCAACTCGCGATGCGCGGAACAAAGCTCCTTGAGTCGCGCGACGGTGGCAGCTTGCTCCGATCCCACTAAACGTCGTCCGTCGAACGGGGTGAGGATGGTCGACACATGGCTGCATGACGCCCTCGATTTGTCCTCGGTGCTGTATCGATTTGCCGCTTTTGCAAGGAATGGTGGTGACTTTTCGGATCATCGATGGTTGATTGGTTCCCCCACCCATCAAGCAAGGAGCGAGAACCATGCAGACAGCGCATCAAACGGCACTGGAGACGAAGCATGCGAGCCTTGACCAGCGAATTTTGCACGAGAAAGCTCGTCCAAAACCAGATGCCCTTGTGCTGACTGATCTGAAGAAACAGAAGCTTAGGCTGAAAGAAGAACTCACCGGTCTGTAATTCGCCGGGCGCGGGTCGCAGGTCAGTGCGACCCGCCAACCGGCTTTCGTGCCTTCTTTGGATCGATCGTATGGTCAAGCGCCACGCCCGCGCGACCCTCGGCAAACCAGGCGACCTTACCTTCGACTCGCCCTATTCCGCGCAAAGTTAGCGTGACCCGCGTGCCGACATCGACAATCCGGTCAAGCTCGATCATCAGACCACCTTCGGAGAGATTTCGAACCCGTACTTCGTGGGTCTCCCTCTCATCAGCCAGTTGGCACGGGGCAATGAGCAACAGGCTATCGCGCTGCTGCCCCCGCTGGCTTTCACCATTATCCATCTACGTCCAAAGTCCCTGATGCCTGTTTGTCAGTGCTACACCGGTGACGGCATGACACACTATCATTTCTCAATCACTGCGACTTGGCTACATTACAGTGGTTTTCAATCATCCCGCGATACTTTTTCGTGCCGCTCATGCCGCTCCTGAGCATCCACGGTCATCGTTGCGATCGGCCGTGCTTCCAAACGAGCCAGACTGATCGGTTCCCCGGAAACCTCGCAATAGCCATATTCACCGTCTTCAAGTCGACGCAGCGCGGCATCGATCTTGCTGACGAGTTTGCGTTGACGATCGCGCGTCCGCAATTCAATCGACCAGTCTGTTTCGCTCGACGCACGATCGTTCATGTCCGACTCGCGCAGCAGGTCCGTCTGCAAATGCGCCAGCGTCCCAGCTGATTCACGAAGCAACGCATCCTTCCATTGCTGCAGTTTGGCCCGAAAATAAGCCTGCTGACGGGAGTTCATGAAGGGTTCGTCGACACACGGGCTGTAGTCGCTCGCCAACCCGTCTGCCCGATCGGTAAATCCAGTCGACCCTTCGTCTTCAGTACGATTGAGCACGCTCGCCATACCATCCTCCCCGAATGATCGACGAGGCGTTCCCCCACCCGGCCGACCGACGCCAATGGTCAGCGCGCCTATAGGGCGGTGCCGCATCCTTCACAAGCGACGCCCGGCGCGTCAGAGCCTGCAATGGCACAATTCACATTGGGTAGCGCCGCGAGTCCCATCCTGATACAGGTTAGGAGACAATCGCGGGGCGCACGTCGAGGATGCACTCAGCGTTGCCGAAATGATAGTTAAACACATTGCACCTAAGCCTTTCTTGGGGCCTTGTAGACAATTGAGTGCCCGGTGCTTTACTTGGCGGTCTGCCTGGCACGAGAGGGCGCCGCAACGGGGATAGAGTATCATGTCAGTCAGAATGGCCTTGGCGAAACTGTGCGCATGTGCCTGCGGCGGTGCGCTGATCGGCGGAGGGGCGGTTCATGTCGCCGAAGCGCCGCAACGCAGCCACGCCCGCATCCTGACCAAGCGAGTCGTTAATCGCCGGATCGCAGCGGCGCCGCGGATCCATCGCGCGGTGGCTCAAAGGTCGGCGGCGGCGTGCGCGCCGACCGTCGTGCGGGTCGCCGACAATGCGCCCGTTCCCCTGCCCTTTACAACCGAGGCACGGCCGAGCGGTTTCATCGGCGGAGAGGGCGGACCAGCGCCGGTCGTGCTTGGCGGCAGCAGCGGCTTCGTACCAGCAGGTTTCGGCGGCGGCTTCGGGAGCGGCGGCTTCGGGAGCGGCGGCTTTGGCGGAGGTTCCAGCAGCATCGTCTTCTCATCAACCGGCGGCAATTCGCTGGAGGTCGTGAACAACAATAGCAACTCCGGTAACGGAGGAAACGCGACCGGTGGCAGCGCAAGCAATACGAACAACAACAACAATTCGAACAACCAGAACCAGAACCAGAACCAGAACCAGAACCAGAATCAATCCAGCGGCGGATCTTCAGGAGACGGCTGGTCATCGAGCAGCAGCAGCTCCGGAGGCGGCTCGTCGAGTAGCGGCAGCGATTCGAGCAGCACTGGCGGGATATCGTCGAGCAGTTCGTCGTCGAGCAGTTCCAGCTCATCGTCCAGCGGGGGGACACCGGGTTCATCAGGCGGCACGCCGGCCCCAGTGCCCGCCCCGCCAATGGCTATCCTGTTCGGGGCGGCGGCCGCTGCGCTGGTAGCTCGACAAAGTTTTGCGAGACGCAGGGCCGCCCGGGGCGCTTAGTCAATCAGTCCTTGATCAGCAGCGCCTCGATGTCGGGAATAGGATGTCCCGTCAGATCCTTGTCGAGTTCACCGACCAGCCGGTCCGTTACCTCCTTGTGATAATGCTTGCGCAGTTCGCCAAGCGTCCGCGGTGGGGCGATAACGACCAGCTTTTCAAAGTCATGCTTCATCGCGCGCCGCTTCAGTAGATCGGCGACGTCTGCCGCGAACCGATCCTCGTCAATCTGATGAAAATCGGTTGGCTCGACCGAGCTTCGCGCGCCACCCTGCGACGATGAAGCCTGGCCGGCACGATCGGAAGCCTGCTCGCTGCTCGACGGGCTTTCCTGTTCGCGTACCTGCTCTACGACCAGATTGGGATGCTCGGCATCGCCCTCGTTCCGCAGGAAGAGCATCTTTCGCCCATCGGCGACCAGGACGACAGTATTCGTTGCTAGGTTCACTTTCATCTCCCTCAAACATCAACGCTCACCAAACGCGCGGCACTGGGAGCGGGTTGCGCCCGCACCGAGGCAAAGCCATAGCGAGCCGGCCATGCACGACATCCGCGCCATCCGTACCGATCCCTCGGTCTTCGATCACGCGCTGGCTCGGCGTGGGATCGAGCCACAGACGCAGATGCTGCTGGAACTCGATGACCGGCGACGCGAAACGATTGCCGAGGCGCAGCAGGCGCAAGGCAAGCGCAATGAATTGTCGCGGGAGATCGGCAAGGCAAAGGCAAGGGCAGATCAGGACACCGCGCTACGTCTGATGGCGGAAGTAGCGATCCTGAAGGAGAGCTTGCCGTCCATGGAGGCGAGTGAACAGCAGGCCACGGTCGAGCTGGAGGCGGCGCTGGCCGAACTTCCAAACATCCCGGCCCACGACGTGCCCGATGGCGCTGACGAGCATGCTAACGTCATGATCCACGAGCGCGGCGATCATCCGGTTTTCGGGTTTGCCCCCCGTGAGCATGACGCGATCGGCCCAGCACTGGGTCTCGACTTCGAGACAGGTGCAGCGATGGCGGGCGCACGTTTCACGCTTCTTCGTGGTCCGGCGGCACGGCTGCACCGCGCACTGGGTCAGTTCATGCTCGATCGGTTGCGCAACGATTATGGCTATGAGGAAGTATCGCCGCCACTGCTGGTTCGCGATGCCGCTCTGTTCGGCACGGGGCAACTGCCTAAATTCGCAGAAGACCTGTTCCGGACTACGGATGACCGATGGATGATACCAACCGCCGAAGTGCCCCTGACCAACATCGTGCGCGAAACGATTCTGGCCGAGCATGAATTACCGCTCCGCTTCGCGGCGTTGACGCCGTGCTTCCGGTCGGAGGCGGGTGCGGCGGGGCGCGATACACGCGGGCTGATCCGCCAGCATCAATTCGACAAGGTCGAGATGGTGTCGATCACGACGCCGGACCAGTCCGGGGCCGAGCATGAGCGGATGACCGCCTGTGCCGAAGCGATGCTCGACGCCCTTGGCCTGCCTTATCGTCGCATGCTGCTGTGCGTGGGCGATATGGGTTTTACGGCCATGCGAACTTATGACCTGGAGGTATGGCTGCCGGGACAGGATCGCTATCGTGAGATTTCGAGCTGTTCGACCTGCGGCGATTTTCAGTCGCGGCGCTTGAATGCGCGCTATCGCCCGGTAGAGGGCAATGGCACAGTATTTGTCCATACATTGAACGGGTCCGCGCTCGCCGTCGGTCGCACATTGGTCGGCGTCATTGAGAACCACCAGCGCGACGACGGGTCGGTAGTCGTCCCCGAGGTTCTGCGCCCTTACCTCGGCGGCGATGAAATATTGGAGCCGCGCGGCTGATGCGTATCCTGCTCACCAACGATGACGGCTATCACGCGCCGGGCCTGAAGGTTCTGGAGGCGATCGCTGCGACCTTGTCCGACGATATCTGGGTCGTCGCGCCCGCCGAGGAACAATCGGGCGCGGGTCACTCACTGACACTCACCCGCCCGATCCGCGTTCGCCAGCATGCCGAGCGACGCTTCGCGGTGGCAGGCACACCGACCGATGCGGTGATGATCGCACTTGCACGCATCATGCGCGATCATCAGCCCGACCTCATTCTGTCCGGCGTCAATCGAGGCGCGAACCTGGCGGAGGACGTGACCTATTCGGGCACGGTCTCGGCGGCGATGGAAGGCGCGCTGGCGGGTGTGCGATCGGTGGCGCTGAGCCAGGTGTATGACCGCGAAGGGATGGGCGATACCGTGCCGTTCGACGCTGCGCGGGCGTGGGGAGAGCGGGTGCTTCGGCCGCTGATCGACGGGCCTCTGGCGCCGCGCACATTGGTGAATGTCAATTTTCCGGCATTGCCTGCGGATCAAGTGCGCGGCGTCCGGATCGTGGGCCAGGGATTGCGCGACTATGGGCGGCTTGAAATTGTCACACGGACGGATCCGCGCGGCTATGAATATCACTGGTTCGCACTCGGACCGATGCTTCACACGCCCGCCCACGCTACCGATCTGGAGGCAGTGGCCGATGGGTTCGTTGCCGTCACACCGCTCCACCTCGACCTGACGCATGAAGCGTCGATGGCGATGCTGACAACGGCTTATGCCTAAGTCGCGTATCGCGCTTCTGGTCGGTGCCGCCACCGTGGCTGGCTGCATCCCGAAAACCACCCCGCCTGCGCCAATAAACGAAGCACGCGCCGTGCGATCACCGCCGGCAGGTCGCCCAGCCGCCCCTAAGGTCGTTGACGACACTCCCCGGTCCGCATCAAATTACACCGTCGTCAACGGTGACACGCTCGACCGTGTCGCCAAGCGTACTGGCGCAAGCGCGGCAGCCATCGCGCAAGCAAACGGGTTACATCCGCCCTTCACGATTCGCTCCGGTCAACGCATCATGATTCCGGCGCGCCGCTGGCGCGATGCCAATCAGGTGACGAACGTGGCTGCTACGTCTATCGAAGGCGGGCATGAGCGACCATAAATCCGATCTGCTGCGTCTGTTCGATGAGCGCGGCTATATTCACCAGATGACTGATGCGGCGGCGCTGGACGAATTGGCCAGCCGGCAGATCGTGCCCGGCTATATCGGCTTCGACCCGACCGCGCCGTCGCTTCACGTCGGCAGTCTCGTGCAGATCATGCTGCTCCGCCGCCTGCAACAAGCCGGACACAAGCCGATCGTCCTGATGGGTGGCGGGACCGGCAAGATCGGCGATCCCAGCTTCAAGGATGAGGCAAGGAAGCTGTCGACCACGGATACGATCGACGCGAATGTCGCCTCGATCAAACGGATCTTTGCACGGTTCTTGACCTTCGGCGACGGACCGACCGATGCAGTGATGCTCGACAACGCGCAGTGGCTGGACGCGCTCGAATATATCCCCTTCCTGCGTCAGGTCGGTCAGCATTTTTCGGTCAACCGGATGCTCGGCTTCGACTCCGTCAAGCTCAGGCTGGACCGCGAACAGTCGCTCAGCTTCATCGAATTCAACTATATGATCCTGCAGGCTTATGATTTCCTGGAACTTTCACGCCGCGCCGATTGCCGGCTGCAGATGGGCGGTTCGGATCAATGGGGAAATATCGTCAACGGCGTAGAGCTCGCGCGACGGATGGATGCAACCGAAGTATTCGGCCTCACAACCCCGCTTCTGACGACCGCCGACGGGTCGAAAATGGGGAAGACCGTCGCGGGCGCGATATGGTTGAACGAGGATCAGCTGCCGCATTTCGATTACTGGCAATTCTGGCGCAACACCGATGACCGCGATGTTGGCAGGTTCCTAAGGCTTTTCACCGATCTGCCGATGGACGAGATTGCGCGGCTGGAGGCACTGCCGGGCGCGGAGATCAATAAGGCGAAGAAAATACTCGCGACCGAAGCAACAGCCATGTGTCGCGGTCGCACCGCCGCCGAAGACGCCGAAAAGACCGCGCACGCCACCTTCGAAGAGGGCAGCAGCGGCGCGGCACTTCCCAGCATTACCGCAATTGCGGGAAGCATCTCGCTTGTCGACGCACTGATCGGTCTTGGTTTTTGCGCATCGAAAGGCGAAGCCCGCCGGCTGATCAAGGGCGGCGGTGCACGAGTCGATGGTGAAAAGGTCGGGGATGAAACGATGATTGTCGAGCCATCCACTAACGGCACCCGCGTCGCTGCCGGGAAAAAGCAAGCAGGACTGATAGTGGCGGGCGATCGGTAAGTCAGCGCTTCAGACGCCGCCATCACGTAACTGGCCCGCACATGGCCGACCAGATACGTAATAAGTTATCGGCTGGCAGAACGGTTACGCGGTTGCTTTCGCACCACGCCGCTGCATTCCGACGCGTCGCGCTGTACCGCCGATCATGCCGAACCCAATGATGAGCATCGCCCAGCTTGCCGGTTCGGGCACACCGCTGGTGAACACGGCTTCACCAGCCAACTGACCACCAAATGGCTGAAAATCGTTATATTCGAATAAGGCCATCCGGCCGTTCAGTTCACCAGCCGTTGGGTAGGATCCGAAAAAAGACCCGAGGTTGAGCTTCAGGCTGACACTGCCGCCTTGGTCCGCACCACCGGACAGAAACTCGGTATCGCCATTATTGCTCCGAAAGATGTTCCGAGGCATAAAGCGGTCAGAGTAATCCTGATCGTCAAAGAACACATCGAATCCTGACAAATCAAGAAAATAGCTGCCCTCGAAATCCTCGGGTGGTACCGATGGGTCAAAGCGAAGCGTGCCAGAGAAATGTTGTCCGACGTAAAAGAAGTCACCGGTCGAAATATCCGGATCGTCGAAAACGTTATTCTGAGCACTGGTCAATTGGCCAGTGAAGTGGACCACGGTAACCGCCGCGTTTGCGGCTGTTCCCAGCATCATGCTCGACAAGACCAGTGGCCAAAAAGCCGCCATCTTCCAAAGTCGAATCATCACATCCACCTTCCTGTCTGGGACACAGATAAGATAACGGATTTAAGAGCGTGTCAACATTTTGTTAACAAACCTCACCATGGGAACTGAGGCTGTTAAAAATACTATGATATTCGGTCAGTCTTCGCTCAATACTAGCCCGACCGAAGCAACTGCACCCCAGCGTCACGCTCGAACAGATAAAGCGCCAGTCGCGCCGCTTGTCCGCGTTCTCCCTGAAACCCGCCATCACGGTCGATCAGCAGGCGTGCATCGTCCTGCGCACATTGCAGCAGATCGCCCAACATTTCGGGCGTCGCCAGCCGGAACATCGCCTCGCCCGACTGGCGCGTCCCCAGCATCTCGCCGCCACCTCTCAGCCGCAAATCCTCCTCGGCAATCCTGAAACCGTCATTGCTCTCGCGCATCAGCGCGAGCCGCGCGCGCGACGTCTCGCTCAGCGCATTGCCGCGCAACAACAGACACATTGACTGACCTCCGCCCCGCCCGACGCGTCCACGCAACTGATGCAACTGCGCCAGCCCGAAGCGGTCGGCGGCCTCAATGACGATCAGCGTCGCATTGGGCACGTCCACGCCCACTTCGATCACCGTCGTCGCTACCATCACCGAGAGCCGCCCGGCAGTGAATGCCGCCATGACGGCATCTTTCTCGAGCGGCTTCATGCGGCCGTGGACCAAGCCGACGCGTTCCCCGAACCGTTTGGACAAGGTGGCCGCACGCGCCTCGGCCGCAGCCAGATCGGACCGTTCGCTTTCCTCGACCAGCGGGCAGACCCAATAGGCCTGTCCCCCGCCCTCAATATGCCGGCCCAGCCCGTTGATCACGTCGGCAAGTCGATCTTCGGATACCACCCGCGTCTCGATCGGCTGGCGACCCGGCGGCATCTCGTCGAGGCGGCTGACGTCCATCTCGCCATATTGCGCCAGCGTCAGCGTGCGGGGGATCGGCGTCGCGGTCATCGCCAGCAGATGGGGTGGCCGCTGACCCTTGGCCTGCAACATCATGCGCTCGGCCACACCGAACCGGTGTTGCTCATCGACGACCACCAGTGCCAGGTCGCGGTAGCCAACCGCGTCCTGAAAGATCGCATGGGTGCCGACCAACACGTCGATCGTGCCATCAGCCAGCGCCATCAGCGTCGCTTCCCGCGCGCGCCCCTTGTCCCGCCCCGTCAGCACCGCGATCTCCAGCGGCAGCCCGGCAAGCATCCGCCTCAGCGTCTCGTAATGCTGCCGCGCGAGGATTTCCGTCGGTGCCAGCATGGCGCCCTGCGCACCCGCCTCGACCGCGATCAGCAGCGCCATCGCCGCGACCAGCGTTTTGCCCGAACCCACATCGCCTTGAAGCAGTCGCAGCATCGGCGCGTCCTGTGCCAGATCGCCCTCAATCTCGCGGATTGTTCGCGCCTGTGCGCCGGTCGGCGCATAGGGCAGTCGCAGCATATCGCGCAGTCGCCCGTCCCCTGCCAGCGCCCTGCCCTTGCGCGCCCGCGTCGATTGCCGGACCAGCGTCATCGCCAGCTGATTGGCGAACACCTCGTCATACGCCAACCGCTCGCGCGCTTTCGCGTCCGCAGGATCAGCATGCACCCGCGCCAGCGCATCGCGCCAGTCCGGCCAGCCGCGCGCGGCCTTCAACCCCGGCTCGATCCATTCGGGCAGGATCGGCGCACGTTCGATCCCCTGCGCGGCAAAGCCGGCCAGCCGCCGTGACGTCAGCCCCTCCGACAGCGGATAGATCGGGTCGCGCTCGGGAAAGTCATCGCTCTCCAGCAACTCCGGATGAACGATCTGCAATTCCTGCCCATATTGGTCCAGCCGCCCCGCGACGCGCACTGGCTCGCCGACCGGCAACAGCTTCTTCACCCATCCCGATTTGCCCCCGAAATAGGTTAGCGCGACATAGTTGCCGTGCGCATCGCTCGCCTGCACACGCGTCGGCCCCCGCCCGCTGCTCGACCGATGTTCACGCGGGGTCAGCCGAATCGCGATCGTACGACCGACATCGGCCTGCATCAGCTCATCGCGTCGTATCCGGTCGATCCAGCCGGTCGGCAGATGGAACGCCACGTCGATGACCCGCGCCAGCCCGAGCCGGTCGAGCGGCTTGGACAGTCCTGCACCGACCCCCTTCAAGGTTGTCACTTCTGCGAACAGCGGATTGAGGATGGCGGGGCGCATGGCTATCTGGCTGCTATACCCTACCCGACGGCCGCCGCCAGCGCCCGCCGGGCAATCCCGTTTGGAGCGACAATGGACCATGAAACCCGATTGAAGCGCCTGCGCTTTCGCGCCTGGCACCGCGGGACCAAGGAGGCCGACCTGATGATCGGCGGCTTCTACGATCATGCCGCTGCCACCTGGAACGCAGACCAGCTCGACTGGTTCGAAGCGCTGCTGGAGGAACAGGATGTCGACATCATGGGCTGGGCGATCGGTTCGATCCCCTGCCCGCCCGAGTGGAACGGACCGATGATGCAGGCGATGCGTAGCGTCGATTACGTGACGATCGCGCGCTAGGACCACGATGCCCGACCTGTCGACAATTCTGGGCGCGCGCGCGCCGCTGACCCTCGCCGGCGTACCGACCGGCTTTCTCCCCTCGCTGCTCGCCGATCTGGCGCGTGCCGCAAAGAGCCGTGCCGTCTTCATCGCGCCGGACGAAGCGGCCATGCGCGCCATTGCCGCGACCGCGCGCTTCTTCGCGCCCGAGCTGGAGGTAGTCCAGTTTCCGGCATGGGACTGCCTCCCCTATGACCGCGCCTCGCCATCGCTTCGCGTCATGGCCGAGCGCATCGCGACGCTGCACCGGTTGCAGGCGACACCCAAAAGCCCGCAACTTGTCGTTACCACCGCGAACGCGGCGATGCAGCGCGTCCTGACGCCATTTCGCATTCGCCAGCTCATCGCCAAGCTGGCCCCTGGTGAGCGGATCGGGCTCGACCGGCTGGCAACGCTGCTTCGGGCGAACGGCTATATCCGCACCGACACCGTCCACGATCACGGCGAATATGCAGTGCGCGGCGGCATCGTCGACCTTTACCCCTCGGGAGAGGAACAGGCGCTGCGCCTCGATTTTTTCGGCGACGAGATCGAGAGTGTGCGGACCTTCGACGCCGCGGACCAGCGCACCACCGGCCGCGTTGATGGCTTCACGCTACTCCCTGCGTCCGAAGCATTGCTGGACGAAGAGTCGGTCAAGCGGTTCCGCAGCCGCTACCGCGAAACTTTCGGCGCGACAGCGACCGGTGACCCCCTTTACCAGGCCGTGTCGGAGGGGCGGCGACAGGCCGGAATGGAGCATTGGCTGCCGCTGTTCGAGGAGCGACTGACGACGCTGTTTGATCACCTTGGCGACGCGGTAGTCGTCCGCGACTCCGGGGTCGCCGCCGCCGCCGAGGCCCGCAGCGAGGCGATCGCCGATTATTATGAGAACCGTAAGCGCGCCGAGGCTGCGCAACCGGGCAGCTTCCGCCCGTTAGCCGCCAAGTCGCTCTATCTCGACAATGCCGAATGGAGCGCAGCGCTCACGGACTTGACGGCTCACCTCGCAACACCATTTCACGAGCCCGAAACCGCCACCGTCCTTGATTTCGATGTCGATGGCCCCCGCGACTTCGCGCCCGAGCGCAGCGCACACGCCAATGTCTATGAAGCTGTCGTCGATCACCTTGCCGCGCTCCGCAAGCAGGGCCGCCGCCCGATCCTCGCCAGCTACTCGATCGGCGCCCGCGAGCGGCTGGGCGGCCTGCTCGCCGACCATGGCCTGACCGGCGCGGTCCATGTCGAGACGTGGAATGAGGCGCTGGGCGCACGCGGCGATGTTGCCCTGATCGTCCTGCCGCTGGATCACGGCTTCACCGCGCCTAAAGTCGCCGTCCTGACTGAACAGGACATGCTGGGCGATCGTCTTGTCCGCCGCTCGAAGCGCAAGAAATCCGCCGACGCCTTCCTCGCTGAACTCGCGACGCTTTCGCCCGGCGATCTGGTCGTCCATACCGAACACGGTATCGGCCGCTACGAGGGGCTGACCTCGATCCCGGTCGGACAGAGCCCGCACGACTGCGTCGCGCTCAGCTACGCCGGCGGCGACAAGCTCTACGTCCCCGTCGAGAATATCGACGTTCTATCGCGCTATGGCTCGGGCGAGGAAGGCGCGACGCTCGATCGGCTGGGCGGTGAGGCGTGGCAACGACGCAAGAGCCGCATGAAGGAGCGCATCCGTGAGATCGCCGGCGAGCTGATCACGACTGCTGCTGAACGCGCGCTCCATCCCGGTGACGTCATGGAACCCGACGCGACCGGCTATCCCAGCTTTGTCGACCGTTTTCCGTATCAGGAAACCGACGATCAGGATCGCGCGATTGACGATGTCATCGGCGATCTGTCGGCGGGCAAGCCGATGGATCGGTTGATCGTCGGCGATGTCGGTTTCGGCAAGACAGAAGTCGCACTTCGCGCTGCGTTCGTGGCGGCGATGGGCGGCAAGCAGGTCGCGGTCGTCTGCCCGACAACGCTGCTCGCGCGCCAGCACTTCAATAACTTCACCGCCCGATTTGAAGGCTTTCCGATGAACATGGGGCGCCTCTCGCGGCTCGTCACCGCCGGTGAGTCCAAGGCCACGAAGGAGGGCCTGGCCGCTGGCACAATCGACGTCGTCATCGGCACCCACGCGCTGCTCGCCAAATCAATCGACTTCAAGCGCCTGGGCCTCGTCATCGTCGATGAGGAACAGCGGTTCGGCGTCACGCACAAGGAACGGCTGAAGGCACTGCGCGCCGACGTCCATGTCCTTACGCTGACCGCCACGCCGATTCCCCGCACGCTGCAAATGGCGATGTCGGGGATCCGCGAATTGTCGGTGATCCAGACCCCGCCCGTCGACCGGCTGGCGGTGCGTACCTATGTCATTCCCTGGGATCCGGTGGTGCTGCGCGAAGCATTGCTGCGCGAACATTATCGTGGCGGGCAGAGCTTTCTCGTCACTCCGCGCGTCGCCGACCTTCCCGACATTGAAGAATATCTGCGCAAGGAAGTGCCGGAGGTACGCTACGTCGTCGCTCACGGACAAATGGCACCGACCGCGGTCGAGGAGCGCATGTCCGCCTTTTACGATCGCAAGTTCGAGGTGCTGGTTTCCACCACCATCGTCGAGAGCGGCATCGACATTCCCAGCGCCAACACGATGATCGTGAACCGCGCCGATCGCTTCGGTCTCGCCCAGCTCTATCAGCTTCGAGGCCGTGTCGGCCGGTCGAAGACCCGCGCTTATGCATATATGGTCACCCCGCCCGAGCGGCAAATGACCGAGGCGGCGACGAAGCGCCTAAAGGTGCTCTCCGATCTCGACACGCTGGGCGCCGGCTTCCAACTCGCCAGCCACGACCTCGACATTCGCGGCGCGGGAAATTTGCTAGGTGACGAGCAATCCGGGCACATCAAAGAGGTCGGCTACGAACTCTACCAGTCGATGCTGGAGGAGGCGATCATGGATGCAAAGGCCGGCGACATGGCGTCACGCCCGCGCGACTTCAGCCCGCAGATCACCGTCGACGCGCCGATCCTGATCCCGGAGGATTACGTCCCCGATCTCGATCTGCGCATGGGCCTGTATCGCCGCCTGAACGACCTGGAAGACCGCACTGAAGTCGACGCTTTCGCTGCGGAGATGATCGACCGCTTCGGTCCACTTCCCGATGCGACCGACAATCTCATTCGCGTCATCGAGATCAAGCTGAACGCGAAATCGGCCTGTATCTCAAAGATCGACGTGGGAGCGAAGGGCACGCTGGTGGCCTTTCACGAGGACAAGCCGCCAAATGTTCCGGGCTTGCTGGCTTATGTCGAGCGCCTGAATGGCCTTGCAAAACTCCGCCCCGACAGCCGACTGGTCGTCCAGCGCGCCTGGCCGGACGCCAAGGCGCGTCTCCACGGCGCGCTGCAACTCTCGAAGGGTTTGGCGAAAGCGATGGCTCAAGCGCAGGCTTGAGCCGTCAAATACTCCGCCGCGACCATCGCGATCAGCGCATCTTCGGTCAGCGGCGGCGCGCGGAGAAACCCCTGGTAGAGGCTGCACCCTTGCGCGGCGAGCAGGTCGCGCTGCTCCTCGGTCTCCACCCCTTCGGCGATGATCGACAGCCCCAGCCCGCGCGCGATTGCGACCACGCCGCTGACGACCACCCGATCGCGCGCTGAGCCGACGACATCCACGCTCAGCGACTTGTCGATCTTCAGGTAATCGAGTGGCAGGGCCTTCAGATAGGCCAGGCTCGAATAGCCGGTGCCGAAATCATCGAGAGCGACGCGGCAACCGGCCGTCCGGAGGTCGCCAAGCAGTACGGCCGCAATACCCAGATTACTAATCAGGCCGGTCTCCGTGATCTCAAGCGTAAGGCGATTCCGTGAGAAACCGCTTGCGTCGACGCGTCGTAAAAAGAGGTCGGCAAAACCAGGTCGAGAAACATCGGCGGCGGTCAGGTTGAGGGACAGTCGAAGATGACTGAGCGCCGGCGGCCATCGCACCGCGTCGGCCAGAACCCGCTGCTGGATATGATCGGACAGCACGACGCCCAGATCGGCTCGTTCGGCCGCCGCAAACAACAGGTCGGCGCCAAGCGGGCCCATCGACGGATGCTCCCAGCGAGCCAGCGCCTCCACACCCGTGACAAAACCCGTGTCAAGATCAACCTGCGGCTGATAGCGCAGCCCGATCTCGTTCAACGCCACCGCGCGGTGCAGGTCGATCGCCAGTCGATCCAGTTCCACCTCCGACCGTGTTCCAGCGACGCCGAGCATTGCGCCCTCGCCCAATTGCGCCGTCTCCAGCGCCGCGGTCGCGCGACGTAACAACGAATGGGCACATTCCGCTTCCCGTCGTTCGGCGACCCCGAAACGCACACCCAGTGTCGCTTGATGCGCCTCGACCGCGAATGGTCGTGTGAGCACCTCATCGAGGCGGCTCGACGCGTTCAAGATGCCCGCGCTATCGCTGGCGACCAGGGCGAACGCCGATCCTTCCAGTCGGATGACCGCAAACTTGTCGCCGATCAGGTCGCGCGCCACCGTCGTGATCCGCGCCTCGACCCCGGCAAGCAACGCATCGCCTGCATCGCGGCCATAAGCGGCGTTGACGATATCGAAGCGTGACAATCCTACCAGCAACACGCCGGCTCCTCCGTCACCATGCGCCTCGACCCACTCGACAGCCCTTGCCAGACCGCGTGGGGTGCTCAGACGTCGCTCAACTGGTGCCCTCGCTTTCGTCAGGCGCGCGACATGACGATGGGCATAGTTGAGCGCATCCGCGATCGACTGCTCCCCCTCGACCATGAAATGCGTAGCACCGGCGCCGTAAAAGGCATGAGACAATGCCGCCGAGTTGACGTCCGCAAGTACCAGAATGGCGTTGTCGCTATCTGCAAGCGCTGTGTTCAGTTGTGATACGGATTGAAGCGCGATTGTCGCATCTTCACGCGCATCGACCAGCAAGATCATCGAGGCTGGCAGAACTCCATCCAAGACCGCATCAACGTCGGGCGATACTGTGACAGACCACCGATCATCGGGGATCGAACAGTTGCCCGGCCCGACGATGACTATTCTGCGCTCCACCTGACCTCCGAAAACGAATTATCAATGACCCGTAGCGGACAAATCCGCCGGAGCAATTATCGAGAAGAGGCGCTCGGGCGGGGGTTGTCCCGAAGTGGGCAAAGTCCTAGCTCCGATGGCAATGACTGGCGAAGCTGCCCTGACACCAGCCTCGCTGGTCGATGCCCACGGACGGACCATACGCTATTTGCGTATTTCTGTCACAGATCGATGCGATCTGCGGTGTCGTTACTGCATGGCGGAAGAAATGACGTTTCTGCCTCGCGCTGCCTTGCTCAGCCTTGAGGAAATTGCCGTCATTGCCGAGCGCTTCGTGGCGCGCGGCGTTGACAAAATCCGCTTGTCCGGCGGCGAACCGCTGGTACGCCGCGACGTGATGGAGTTGACCCGGCGGCTTGGCGGCAGCCTGGGCCAAGGGCTGTCCGAATTGACGATGACGACCAATGGCAACCATCTGCCCGAGCATGCCGGGGCGCTTTACGCGGCCGGAATGCGCAGGATCAACGTCAGTCTCGACACGCTTGATCCCGATCAGTTCCGCTTCATTACCCGGTATGGTGATGTCGAGCGGGTCATAGCGGGCATCTTTGCCGCGCGAGACGCGGGGTTGGCGGTCAAGATCAACACCGTCGCGCTTGCTGGTTTGAACGAAGATTCAATCGGCCGGATGCTTGCCTGGTGTAGTGAGCACGGCTTTGATCTGTCGCTGATAGAAACCATGCCGCTCGGCGCAATCGATGAGGATCGCGTCGATCGTTTCGTTCCACTGACGCGCGTCTTCGCCGATCTGTCGACGCGCTTTCCCCTGAAGCGTGCGACCCATCGCACCGGTGGTCCGGCGCGCTATTGGCAGGTGGAAGGAACAGCAACCCGGCTCGGCCTGATCTCGCCGCTCACCGACAATTTCTGCGACGGCTGCAACCGCGTTCGCCTGACGACCGAGGGCAAGCTCTACATGTGCCTTGGCCATGATGATCAGGTCGATTTGAAAGCTGCGCTGCGCGGCGGCGGCATCGCCGCTCTCGACGCCGCAATCGATGCGGCGCTGGCCGGCAAGCCGCTCGCTCATGACTTCCGGATTGGCGAACATGAGGCGCCTGCGGTAGCGCGACATATGAGCGTGACCGGCGGATGAACTTTCAGCGACGGGCGCTGACGGTGTCACCTACCGAGCCTGCGCGCGCCGCTGCCAAGGCCTTGTCCGATGTTTCCGACTGGGTGCCGATCGAGGAGGCCGATGTCGTCATCGCACTGGGCGGTGACGGTTTCATGCTCCAGACGCTGCACGCGATGCTGGGCGACCGCCGGCACATGATCCCGGTCTTCGGAATGAACCTTGGAACCGTCGGCTTCCTGATGAACGAATGGCGCCATCATGGTCTGGATGAGCGCTTGACGCGCGCCAAGCCATTCAAGGTCACCCCGCTACAACTTACTGCGACAGCGATGGATGCAAGGGTTCACACGTTGCCGGCGATCAATGAAGTTTCGCTGCTGCGTGAGACGCGCCAGACCGCGAAACTGGAGGTGACGGTCAACGATCGCATCGTGCTGCCGGAACTTGCATGCGACGGTATCCTCGTCGCGACACCGGCTGGATCGACCGCCTATAACCTATCGGCGCATGGACCAATTCTGCCGCTCGGATCAGCCATGCTGGCGCTGACCCCAATCAGCGCGTTTCGGCCGCGACGCTGGCGTGGCGCAATCCTGCCGGACAAGGCGCGTATCGCCATCCGGGTGCTGAATGCCACCAAGCGACCGGTATCTGCGGTTGCCGATCAGCGAGAGATCCGCGATGTCGAATGTGTCGAGATTTCGATGGACCGCGCGCGCGAGCTGACATTGTTGTTCGATCCCGAGCACGCGCTCGACGAGCGGATCGCCATGGAGCAGTTCATCGCCTGACCGGCATTACCCTGCGCTTGCAACCGGGCGAAACCCACTGCTATAGGCGCGCCTCTCGCATTGGTAGTCAGCCTTTCGCGAACACGGCATTCCCCGGTAGCTCAGTGGTAGAGCAATCGGCTGTTAACC
The DNA here is from genome assembly GCA_965217805.1 of Sphingomonas sp. GTDB lineage: Bacteria > Pseudomonadota > Alphaproteobacteria > Sphingomonadales > Sphingomonadaceae > Sphingomonas. Next base: position 255,888 of record CBDCJJ010000008.1, read on the forward strand.
GATCGGTCGCTGGTTCGAATCCGGCCCGGGGAGCCATTCTGTTCATCGCTCGTTCCGTCATTAGTCGCTAGAAACAGGTGTTTCGCCGCATCTGCCGCGAACGGAGATGGAAAAATGGATAAGCAATTTGGACGCGGCGTGGTGCTTGCCGCATTGGCTTCAAGCACGCTCCTCGTCGCGGGCTGCGCGACGGAGACAGCGTATCGCCCGGCAACGGGTCAAGGATTTTACCGCGACGGGTACAGTGATCGGCTAATCGAGCCGGGACGCTATATCGTCAGCTTCTCGGGAAACAGCGTGACCTCGCGTGATACGGTCGAGCGCTATCTGCTGTTCCGAGCTGCTGAGTTGACGCTGCAAAGCGGGTTCGACTATTTTGTCGCGGTACAGCGCGATACGGATCGTCAGAGCCGAACCTATAGCACAGGCTTCGGTGCGTATGGCCCCTATGGTGCTTTTGGTGGCTGGGGTCCTGCCTGGAACTTCTATGGTCCCTATGGCTACCGACGCTTTGGGTATGGCTTTGGTGGATACGGAGGATTTGGCGGTTTCGGCGGTTTCGGTAACGATTTCGACGTTCGCACCATTGACCGGTTCGAGGCGACGGCTGAAATCGTGATGCGCAAGGGCCCGATCCCGAAGGACAATCTGCGCGCCTTCAACGCACGCGCGGTCGTCAACACCATTGGGCCGACGATCGTTCTGCCCAAATAAGTCCCTGTTACAAAGTTAAGGGCCGGTCCGCGACAATGGACCGGCCCTTGTTTTTGCGATCAAGCGGTCGCGATATTCCCATGGCAATGCTTGTATTTGCGCCCTGATCCGCAGGGGCAGGGAGCATTGCGGCTTACCCGTCCCGCCCAGGCTGCGTGATCGTCAGCGCCCGCCCCGCCGGGTTGAGCCATCTGCATCGGCGGCAGCTGCGTCTGGATCAGCCCACGCGTTCCGGCATCGATGTCGGCACTGTTATCGAGCCCGGTGAATGGGTCGAAATGTGTTGTGATGAAATCGGGAAGTTCCGGCAGATCGACCTGCGGCTGCAACTGGAACTGCGCGTGCGCGATCGTTCGCGTCACATCCTCACGGATGCTATCCAGCATCCGCTGGAACAGCATGAACGCCTCCTCCTTATATTCATTGATCGGCGTCTTCTGCGCATAGGCTCGAAGGTGCACGACCTGTCGTAACGCGTCGAGCGTGGCCAGATGCTCCTTCCAGTGATGATCCAGATTCTGCAGAAGGATCGACTTCTCGACCGAGGCCCAGGTTTCAGGATCGAGCGTCTTTTGCTTTTCGTCGGTCGCTGCATCGGCTGCTTCGCGAACACGTTGCTCAACCATCTCCGGGTCGATCGCCTCCTCGTTCAACCAGTCATCAACGGCCATCTCCAGGTTCAGCTGTTCCTGCAGCTTTTCCTTCATTCCCTCGACATCCCATTGTTCGGGATAGGAATTGGGCGGACATGCCCCGCCGACGATCATGTTGACCGTCTCCGCGCGCATGTCGACGACCGTGTCGCTGATCGTCTCGGCGTCCATGATGTCCGCGCGTTGCTCATAGACGACCTTGCGCTGCTCGTTCATCACGTCATCATATTCGACGACCTGCTTGCGAACATCGTAGTTGCGCGCCTCGACCTTCTTCTGTGCGGTCTCAATGGCTTTCGACAGCCATTTGCTACCGATCGCTTCGCCATCCTCGATATTGTTGCGCATCATCTTGGCGAACAGCGTGTCTGGCCCAAAAATCCGCAACAGGTCATCGTCCAGGCTCAGGTAGAACCGGCTAAGGCCAGGATCACCCTGCCGCCCCGAACGCCCGCGTAACTGATTGTCGATACGCCTGCTCTCGTGCCGCTCGGTTCCCAGCACGAACAGACCTCCCGCCTCCAGCACGCGTGCTTTCTCCGCCACGATCTCCTCGCGGACGGTTGCGATCCGCGCCACATATTCAGGAGTCCCCTCGACCAGATCAGAATATTCGTCGAGCATCCGGAATTCGGGATTGCCGCCAAGCTGAATGTCGGTGCCGCGCCCGGCCATGTTGGTCGCGATCGTCACTGCACTCAATCGCCCGGCCTGCGCCACGATATGCGCCTCCATCTCGTGATAGCGCGCATTGAGGACCTTATGGGCGACACCCTCCTGTTCGAGGAACTGGCTCAGCAGTTCGGACTTCTCGATCGACACCGTGCCGACCAGGACCGGCTGGCCCCTGTCGGCATGCAGCCTGATCTTCTTGGCGATCGCACGGAATTTGTCGCTGGTATCCTTGTAAAACTCGTCTTCCTCGTCCTCGCGGCGGATCGGTACGTTGGTCGGGATGGAGACGACGTTGATCTTGTAGATGTCATAGAATTCCGCCGCCTCGGTCGCGGCCGTCCCCGTCATGCCGCCGATCTTGGGATACATACGAAAATAATTCTGAAACGTGATCGAGGCCATTGTCTGGTTTTCGGGCTCGATCGTGACGCCCTCCTTCGCCTCGACTGCCTGATGCAGTCCTTCGGACCAGCGCCGGCCATCCATCATGCGCCCGGTAAACTCGTCAATAATGACGACCTTGCCATCCTTGACGATGTAATCAGTGTCGCGCTTGAACATCACGATCGCGCGCAGCGCCTGATTCAGGTGATGGACGACCTGCGTATTCTCGAAGTCGTACAGATTGTCGCCCTCCAGCAGCCCTGCCTTCTCCAGCATCCGCTCAACCTTCTCCGTCCCGTCTTCGGTCAGGATGATCGTCTTCTGCTTTTCGTCCTTCTCATAATCCTCGGACGCCAACTGCTTCACGACCTTGTCGACCTGCATGTACAGCTCGGACTTGTCGTCGGTCGGGCCTGAAATGATGAGCGGCGTGCGCGCCTCGTCGATCAGGATCGAGTCCACCTCGTCGACGATCGCATAGGCGAACGGGCGCTGCACCATCTGCGCGCGCTCATACTTCATGTTGTCGCGCAGATAGTCGAAGCCGAACTCGTTGTTCGTGCCGTAAGTGATGTCGGAGTGATACGCCGCGCGTCGCTGCTCATCCGACAAATTGGGGACGATCACCCCGACACTGAGTCCCAGGAACTTATAGACCTGCCCCATCCATCCGGCATCTCGCGCTGCCAGATAGTCGTTTACGGTGACGACATGCACGCCCTCTCCCGGCAGTGCATTCAGATAAGTCGCCAGCGTCGCGACCAGTGTCTTGCCCTCGCCGGTTCGCATCTCGGCGATCTCACCACGGTGAAGGACGATGCCGCCAACCATCTGCACATCAAAATGCCGCATGCCCAGCACGCGCTTGGCCGCTTCGCGCACGGTCGCAAATGCCTCGGGCAGCAGGTCATCGACCTTGTCCCCGCCCTGTAACCGATCGCGAAAGATTTGGGTCTGGGCGGTCAGTTGCTCATCCGACATCGCTTCCATCTGCGGCTCGAAACCGGCGATCCTGGCAATGAGCGGATTGAGCGAGCGAACATATCGGTCGTTGGACGAACCGAACAAGGATTTGGCGAGGCCGCCGAGCATAAGCATTTCCTGTGATGTGCGTGTAGGCCGAGCCGATCGCGGCTCAGGCAGTCAAGAGTGACAATCGCGGGACGCCCCGCAACGGGCAAAGGGCTATTCGCGCCGACGCGCGGCGGGACTGCGATCGAATGGTCGCAGGTTCGTGACCAGGTCACGCAGGACCGGAAGCCCGATGGCCGGCGGGTCGGACATGACAGGACGATGCGTCGCGACGGGCCGTACGGCGATCGGCACCTGTGCCTGAACCGGAGTCGTGCTCCGCTCGGTCGCCACTGCCGCTTGCGGCACACGCGTTCCCGTGATCGCGCCGGTCAGCGCGGCCATGAAGGCGGAGAACAGGAGCAGAAGTTCCAAGTTGGTATTGATCCGCGTTACGTCTGTGTTGCATTTGACATAGGGACAGACTGGTTAAAGGTCCATCATCAGATCAGGCGCCTTTCCTCTCCCATCCCGGCACGACCCATTCTAAAGCACGGCCATGTCCATTGTCCGGTCCCCGCTCGCCCTTCCCTTTCCCGCCATGCCCTCCATCGCCGGAGCTAGCATCCGTGTCGCACGCGCAGGCTATAAGGACTGGGATCGCTGCGACCTGACGCTGATCACGTTGGACGAAGGGACAAGCGTCGCCGGTGTCCTGACCAACAGCAAATGCCCTTCTCCCGAGGTTGAATGGTGCCGCAAGGCGCTGACGCTGGGCCAGGCGCGTGCGCTCGTCGTGAACGCCGGGAATGCGAACGCCTTTACCGGCGCGCGGGGGCGCGACGCGGTCGAGGCCATCGCCGCGCGGGTCGCCGGCCATCTGTCGTGCCAGCTATCGGACGTGTTCGTCGCCTCGACCGGCGTGATCGGCGTGCCTTTGCCGATCGACAAGGCCGAGGCCGGACTGAACGCTGCGTTTGCAGCACCAAGTACAGACTGGCGGTCTGCGACGGACGCGATTGGCACGACCGATACCTTTGCCAAGGGCGCGGTGGTGACCGCAATGATCGGTGATCGCACTGTTACCTTGGCTGGGATCACCAAGGGATCGGGCATGATCGCGCCCGACATGGCGACCATGCTGGGCTTCATCTTTACCGATGCCGCAGTCGAGCCGGCATTCCTGCAAGCTGCGCTAAGCGACGCGAATGCGCGCAGTTTCTCGCGCATTACCGTCGACGGCGACACGTCGACCAGCGACACCGTGCTTGCCTTCGCCACTGGCAAGGCGGGTAACGCCTCACTGACCGACGACGACAGCGTCGGTATCGATGCGTTCCGCGCCGCGCTCACCGACCTGTGCCGGCAACTTGCACTGCTAGTGGTGCGTGACGGCGAGGGCGCGACAAAGCTGATCGAAATTCAGGTCGCCGGAGCGCACAGCGATCATAGCGCGCGGGTGGTCGCGATGAGCATCGCCAACTCGCCACTGGTCAAGACGGCGATCGCCGGCGAGGATGCCAATTGGGGCCGTATCGTCATGGCCGTTGGCAAGGCAGGTGAACACGCCGACCGCGACCTGCTGTCGATCCGTTTCGGCAATACGCAGGTCGCGCACATGGGCGTTGCCGTCGAGCATTATGATGAAATGCCGGTGACCACGCATTTGAAGGGCAGCGAGATCAGCATCGGTGTCGACCTTGGTATTGGCAATGGCACGGCCGCGGTCTGGACCTGTGACCTCACGCACGGCTATATCTCGATTAACGCAGACTATCGGAGCTAGGTATTTCGGCCCCGGCAGCTGTCCGTTTTTGTCCTTCGGCGATCGCCGTCGCTAGGCGATCTCACCTTCCAGCCAGGCCTTCAATTTTCCCTTTGGCTCCGCGCCGACCTTGGTCGCGGCCGGGGCGCCGTCCTTGAACAGGATCATCGTCGGGATACCACGCACGCCGTAACGCCCCGGCGCGTCAGGGTTCTCATCGATGTTGAGCTTCGTGATCGTCACCTGCTCGCCCAGTTCATCGGATATTTCCTCCAGGCTGGGGCCAATCATCTTGCACGGGCCGCACCATTCTGCCCAGAAATCGACCAGAACCGGCTTGCCCGCATCGAGTACGTCGCTCTGGAAGCTGGCATCGGTGATCTTCTTCGTCGCCATGACTATTCTCCTTTCGACCCAATCTAGGATCGCTACTGCGCCTCCTCAACCGATACGGACCTAGCTTTGCTCCGCCGCAGCCAAGCGCGGCTTGTGCCGCTCCAAAATGTCTGCCGGCAATTCGATCGCGATAGGGGTCGAGGTATAGATCAGCATCGCCTCCACCGCTCGTCCGGGCAGGATGACCTTCAGCGCCTCTGCATATGCCGCCATCTGCCGAAGGTGATACACTGGTACATCGTCCAGGCAGGTCGGTGCACGACGACCAGTTTTATAGTCGACAAGCCTCACTCTCATATCCTCCACCAGCAGCCGATCCACGGTGCCGGAAACCACCACGCCATCGCCGATCACCGCGGTAATTGGCGCCTCCGCCAGGGCATTCGGACCAAAGATGTCGCTGAGCCGTGGATCGCCGAGTACATTGCACACCTGATCGACCATCCCGCGCCTGACGGCCGCATCATTGATTCCGCCAGTCGTCACCAACCACCGGTCGGCAATAGCCCGCCGCTCGGCCGGCGCGACCGGCGGCAATCGCTCGAAGAGCGCATGGATCAGCCGGCCGCGCTCTGCAGCGTCGCGCAGTGCCTGGGAAGGCGGTGCATCGACGACCTCGTCCTCGCCGATTGCCGAAGGCGCCAATGGCCGCGACGGGCGCGCCTCGATCGGCGCAGCATCGCTTGCCCAGTAGGGCAAGGCGATCGGCAGCAAATCCGTGACAGTTCTCTCTTCTTTGCGACTGACGGGCGCTTCGGGAAGCCTGCCGGTGAAGGTCCGCTTCCCGTCCGCATCGCAAACCATCAATTCGTCCATCGCGCGGCGCGCGGCGGCATACCAACTGCATTTCGGCGCTTCGCCGTTAGCGCGCTTTCCCAGGGCGCCTGCAATCACCAATCGCTCCTCGGCTCGTGTCGCCGCCACATAGAATAGCCGCCAATGCTCCTCCAGTTCACGCTTCGCCACCGCAGTCATGACGTCGTCCAGCGGCCCGCCACGTTCATCGGCTCGCGGCCGAAACACAGGCAGCGGTTCTGCACCAACCTCTGGCACCCAGTTTAGGATCGATCGCGGCGCGCCGTCCGGATCTGCCGCCGCATCCGCCAGAATCACGACTGGTGCCTGCAATCCCTTGGCGCCATGCACGGTCATCACCCGCACTGCGTCCAGCGGCTGTGAAGGATCACGCACGATCTCTACCTCGCCGCGATCGAACCAGTCGAGGAACCGCTGCAACGACGGCGTCGTCGTTGCCTCAAACTCCAAAGCGGCGGTCAGTAATTCGTCGATAGGGTCGCGTGCCTCTGCGCCCAGTCGGCGCAGCAACTTGCGCCTGCCGTCCAGTACGCCCGACAATATTTCCTCCAGGAACACGTACGGCGTTGCGAAATCAGCGCGTGACAACATGGTCAAAAGGGGCGCGAGACGTTCTTCGCTCTGTGTCTGACGCAGGTGTCGCCACAGACTTCCGCGCGGACGCGGCGCGGCCTCCATCAGCTCTTCCTGCGTCCACCCGAGCAGCGGCGACACAAGGAGCGAAGCCAGGCTCAGGTCGTCGTCCGGCTGCAGCACGAAACGGATTGCCACGAGCAGATCCCGCACCGCCAGCGGTGCATTCAGTCGCAATCGGTCGACACCGGCTACCGGTACACCCTCGGCATACAGCCGCGCCACCAGCAGTGACGCCAACTCGCCGCGTCGCCGCACGAGGATCATCACGTCCTCCGGGCGAAGGGGCCGCGCCTTGCTCTCCAGGATCACCCCGTCATCGAGCCAGCGGCGCACCGTGCGTGCGATATCAATCGCTTGTTGCCGTACCGCGTCGTCGATCCATCCTTCCTCGTCCTCACCGGGGCCACCGACCACGACCGGCGGCCACAGCTCGACGCGCCCTGGACCCGGTACTTCGCTGGCGTGCGCCTCACATATGCCGACCGCGCCGAGCCCGGGCTCGGCGATTGCCTCGATGGCGGCATCGACAAATTCGAGGATCGGGCGCGTGGACCGGAATGAGTGCGTCAGCGATAACTGCTCCATCGGCAGCCCACGTTCGTGTTCAGGCCAGTCCGCCGCCCCTGCCACTTCTGCTGCGCGCTCGCCAAAATGGTGTGCTGCCCACGCAAAGTTGATCGGATCGGTCCCCTGAAAGCCGAATATCGCCTGCTTGTAATCACCTACGGTGAATAACGTGCGCGTGTGGGGAGCATGAACCCCCCGACCGACGAAGAACTCATCGGCAACAGCACGGATGATGCGCCACTGGTTCAGGTTCGTATCCTGCGCTTCGTCGATCAGAACATGCTCGGTCGTCTGATCCAGCTTGTACCTAATCCACTCGCCAACGCCCGGTTGCTCAAGCAGCCGGACGGCAATCGCGATCAGGTCGTCGAAATCGACCGCGCCCAATTGCCGTTTTGCCGCTGCATACGCCCGCGCGTAATCGCGCCCAAGCGTCAGCGCATCTGCAAGCAAATCGGCATAGGCGGCGCGCACCTGGACCGACAGTAAAGCTGCGCACCGTTCGCCAATCGCCTCTGCCAATGCCGGATAATCCGGTTCGGCCGCCAGCAGCTTTGCCGATGCCTTGCGCGGCTCTCCCTTGTCGGTCCGCACGACACCGAGAAGATCGCTCAGTGTCGCCAGTCGCACCGATGGCGCCGCCGCGCTCCAGGCCTCCAGCCTGGCCGCGTGACCATGACCGGTCGACGTCGCCCAGACGCGGTTCGCACTCGCCAGACGATCAATATCCTCGACATCGAATGCCGCACAATCAGCTGTCAGCGCTTCGGCAATATCGCCATGCGGCAGATCCAGCGCACGGCGAAGCCACGGCCCGACCCCGCTCGGCAGAGCCTCCAATGCCGGCAGTGCGCGGGCGCAGGCCAGCAGATAGCTCTCCGCCCCGCCCTCACCCAGCCGCATGCTGAGCGCACCCGCCGTTGCGATCGGCGCCACCCGACCCTCCCGATCGGCATCGCTGAGCAGTGTCGCCAGCGCCTCGCGTGCCAGCACCGCCTCCTCTCTCGCTTCCAGCGCCCGAAACCCCGGCACCAGTTGAGCCTCAAGCGGGAACGCGCTCAGCAGGCTCTGGCAGAACCCGTGGATGGTCTGGATGCGAAGTCCCCCGCCCGGCGCATCCAATACCTTTGCGAACAATGTCCTGGCACGCTCCAGCATTGCCGGCGTCGGCCGCTCGCCGAGCGCGTCCAGATCGCGTGCCAGTTCCGGCCCTTTCATCCTGACCCACGCCGCAAGCCGCCCGTTAATGCGCCCCGCCATCTCCGCGGCCCCGGCCTTGGTGAAGGTCAGCGCCAGAATTGCCGACGGATCGACACCTCGCAGAAGCAGGCGATACACCCGCGCGGCCAGCACTTGCGTCTTGCCCGTCCCGGCGGATGCGGCCAGCCATACGTGCGCGCCCGGATCACTTGCGCGGGCCTGATTGCCCTTCAGTCTCGGCAGCAGCGTTGTCGACCCGCTATTCACGACCATACCATTCGTCGCGACGCATCAATTGGTCGTAGTCGGCATAGGGCGCATATTCGGGAACCAGTTTCGCTGTGAAAGGCTCGTCACCCGTCAGCCACTTGCCCGCCGCCTCGATGAAGTTTCTTGCCGCAAGGGAAGCGAACGCTGTCGTCTCGATGCGATCCTTCTTGCCTGCGGGATCAACAGGTGTCGTCTTATAGCCGAAGCGATCACCCTTCTTGCCCATCGACCAATATTCAAATGCGGACGCCGCTCCCCCGACCTCGTCGAAGCCGCCCCGCTCGGCGATTACGGCCAGCAACCCCAATTGCAATGAAAACCCTTCGCGGACCGCGGCCGTCGATGGCGGCTTGCCCGTCTTGTAGTCGACGATACCCAGTTTGCCGTCGGGCATTCGATCGATCCGGTCATATCGTCCTGTCAACGTCACCCCGGCAATCTCGATACTACCCTTTCCCTCCGCGCTGATTACCTGCCGATCCTCGATCGCGTCGCGCTCTACCTCCGCGGCGATCCAGTCGATTGCCTCCATGAGCCGAGGTTTCCAAAGCGCAAGGAGCATCGCGTGCGTCAGCACGTCCTCGAGCATCGCCTGTGCGCGCGGTCTTAGCGCCGCCGCCGCGCACCTGTCCTGCTTCCACCATTGCTCCAGAATGTCGTGGACCGCCGATCCTCGCCAAGCGGCGCTGGGATCCGCATCCACGGTTTCCAACGTCGCCAGACCCAGCATGCGCCGGGCGTAAAAGGCGTACGGATCGGCCTTCAACCGATCGACCTCGGTTACAGAGATCCTGCGAGGCCGCACTGCAGCGAGCGGTGCAGGAGCCGGGCGCGACGCCGGCGTCCGAATACCGGGATCATCCAGTGCTACAGCCCATTGTCCAAGCGTGTCGGCGCGCTCCAGCCTGTCTCCCGCCATTGCCTCGAGGCGCAGCCACAGCCGGGATGCAAGCGCCGGCGACCTGCCCTCGCGGCGGCTTCTCGTTACCAGCACCTGCGGCGCCCCGAGCGCCTGCGCAAAGTCATGCGCCGCGACGCCCGCCCGACGCTCGAGACCTGCGAGGCCAAGTTCGGCGCGGATACGCGGCGGCAGCCACGGATCGGGGACCGCGTGATTGGGCCATGTACCTTCGTTCAATCCGCCCAGCACCATCACGTCGGCGGACTGCAGCCGCGCCTCGATCAGACCATAGATGGCAAGTCTTGGATGACCGCCTTGAGGGGGACGGACCGCCTCTTCATCCAGCAATGTGCGCAGCAACGGTGCGACCTCGCCAGGCGCGACGACGGTCGGACCGGCGCCTGCATGTTCTTCGACCGCGGCGATGAATGTTGCGGCCGCGCGCCCTGCAGGTCCTGACCAGAGCGCATCGCCACACAGCACCTCGGCCGCTTCGCGCAGACGCGTCACCATTGCTGTCAACGCTCCGGGCCATGCAAACATCGGTACGAGCGGACTGAGCATGGATTTGACGTCCACCCACCAGTCGCGATCCTCATCCTGCAACAAGCCGTCTATCGCATCCAGACCGGGCGCAGGCCGCGGACCCCTCAGTGCCATGTCGAGCGCGCGAACGCGGCCCAGCCAGACGGGCCGATGCTCACCGCTGCGCACCAACGGATGTTTCAGCAGCGTCAGCAGCGCCAATGGGGCAAACTTGCTCGCCGCCGCTTCCGCGAGCGCCAGCAGGAGCGTGCCCGGCGGCAGGATCGCGAGCGGCCGGCCGGCGCTGTCGTCGATCGCGATGCCCCACCGCGCGCAATGCGCAACGACCCGCCGCGCCAATGCGCGATCCGGCGTTACCAGTGCACCAGTACGGCCAGGCGTCTCCAGCACCTCGCGAAGCGCGAGGGCGATCGCCTGTGCCTCGTCTGCTGGCGTCGCCAGTTCCACAAGCCTGACACCCGACAGTCGCCGCTCGCCGGCATCAAGCTTAGTCCACTTACCGGTAAAGGATGCGGGCGCCATGGCGTTTGCGATCGCGCGGCCCCGCGCGGCCGATGTATCCCTCGTACTCCCGTCCCGCCATGTCGCAACTTCCGCTCGACCGACGCCAATCCTGTCAAGAAGCAGCTTCAGGAGAAATTGCGGGTGCGATTCGATCGCACGCGCGCGCATCCCGCTCGCTGGATCAGGAAGATGCGGGCCGAGCGCATCCCATTCCTCTTGAGGCATGGCAAGGTCGAGGCCGGCAAACACGACCGATCCGCGATCAAGCGAGGCGACGCAGTGCAGCAAGGCGGCGACGGCCGGCGCCGGATCGGTGATGCCCGCCGCGCAGACAATTCCCTCAGGCGGCGTCGCCGTCCATCGACTCGCAAGGCGCTTGATCGTGACCGAGCGGTGGGCGGCCTCGTCTATGGCATTCAGCCGTGCCAGTTCGCGCGGCCAGCGTTCGAGCACGATCTCCAGCACGTCGAGCGATCGTCGCCAGTGTTCGGACAGCTCTGGCCCCAGTTCGATCGCCCGCAGTCGCTGCGGCGCCACATCCTCGATCAATAACTGGTCCAGCGTGCGGGCCAGTTCGCCTGCCAATCGAACGGCTTCGCCCGCTTCGACGCTGGCGCCGATCCGGGCGCGTTCCTCCATGATCAGCCGCGCCAGCATCATGCGCCTTGCAATCGGCGCAACGGCGGGCGGCAACGGGGCTGCATCATCGGCGGCGTCCAGCGCGCTCCCAACCCGCTCACCAAGCTCGACGTCCCCCAGGGCGATCAGGCGCGGTAGCAGCAAGGCACCACCACTCGCCCGCACGAACGCGTCCGTCACTGCCCTCACACCGCGATTGTTCGGCAGCAATATCAGTGAACGCGCAAGCGCCAGCGGCTCCTCGCCAGCCCGCCGCATCAGCCCGGCGACCAGGGCATCGGCGAAGGCGCGGTGCGAAGGAATTGTATAGAGCGTCAACGACCGCGCCTTATCCGCCACGCAGGACGAACTCCGTCGCGGCGATGGCAGCGGGCATCCCCACATCAAACCATAAACCCTGATGCACCTGACCGAAGGCACGATGGTCGGCGATTGCGCGCTCCCAGAACATCATCGTCGAGAACGGCCCCTCCGGCGCATCGCGGATCAGCCGGGTGTGAATGATCTGAACGCCTGTATATGTAAAAGGAGCAACGCGACCCGCCTTGCGCCGCCCCGTGATGCGACCATCGCTTCTCATATAAAAATCGCCCGATCCCGCGTTATTGTGGGCACGCGCCAACGGCACCATCATCAACAACGCATCCATCTCCTCGTCCCGCCACTGGGAAGCCAATAGCCGGATCGCGTCGACAGGGCCGTCTACCCACAGATTGTCGCTGTTGACGACAAGGACCGGTCCGTCGCCCAGCAGGTGGCGCGCCTTGACCAGCCCTCCTCCTGTTTCCAGAAGCCGGGTCCGCTCATCGGACACAATGACGTCCATGCCTTTTGCATTGGCGCGCAAATGCGCCTCAAGGGCGTCGGCGAGATAGTGCACGTTGACGATGACCCGCTTCACACCGGCGGCGGCCAGCCGGTCAAAGACATGATCGATCAGGGCGCGGCCCATAACCTCGATCAGCGGCTTGGGCCGGGCGGCGGTCAGCGGACGCATCCGCTTGCCCAGTCCGGCGGCCATGACCATGGCGGTTTCGGGCACCCGGCCGTTTGGCGTCGGGCGGATCGCAAGCTGGCGCGTCAAGCCGTCACCAGCCGTGGATCGCCCCGCGCATCCATGGGCACATTGTTGGCAAACCAGGCCGCAACCTCTGACAGCGCGGGGTGCGCCAGATCTCGTTCCAGATAGGCCCAGACCCGAGGACACATGGCCGAATATTGCTCTTTGCCGTCGCGTCGCCAGAGCCGCGTGAAGATGCCGAGGATCTTGGCGTTTCTCTGCGCGCCCAGGACGTGATAGGCCGCCATGAAATCCTCGCCTTCGCCAGTGCTCGCACGATAACGATCAAGCATTGTCTTTTCCACGCCGGGTGGCACGTCACGTCGCGCGTCCTGCAGCAAGGACACCAGGTCATAGGCTGGATGTCCCGCTAGCGCGTCCTGGAAATCCAGCAGACCTTGCGGCTCGGCGCCGCGGATCATCAGATTTTCGGCATGATAATCGCGCAGTACCGTCACCGGACGATCGCTGAGGACCACGCCGAATGCATCATCCCATGCCGACAGATACTGATCCTGATCGACCTCCACGCCGATCGCCGGACAATACCACTGCGCGAACAACGCCGCCTCACGTGACAGCACTTCCCGGTCATAGGGCGCAAACGGCGCAGGTGCGTGTGCACGCAGACGGATCAGCGCGTCTACCGCCTCGGCATACAGTGCTTGCTGGTCTTCGGGAGCCCTAGCAACGGCGTCCTTCAGCCGGCAATCTCCGAAATCCTCGAGCAGCAACAGCCCACGCTCAATATCGACCGCAAGCAATTCAGGCGCCGCGAAGCCATGTTGATGCAACCACCTCGCAACCTCGACAAAGGGTCGCGGATCTTCGTGCGGCGGGGGTGAATCCATCAGAACGGCGCGCGCATCACCGTTCGTCACGCGAAAATAACGCCGGAACGAAGCATCTCCCGCCAGAGGAGCGATATTCGCGCCCTGCCAGCCATGTTCGGCCAGAAAGGCCGGAGCATCTGCGGGCGGTATCATCGGCGCGACCATCTGGTCCTCCAGCCCAACGGCACCTCGGCTGTCAAGCGGCGGCCACCATCCGGCTCGATCGCCAATGTCAATGCCAACGCGTCGGGCCACCATCCTTGCGCGCGCTCCGGCCACTCGACCAGAAGAATCGAATCCATCATATCGTCCAGCCCCAGTTCCTCAATCTCGGTGGCACTGCCAACCCGGTAGAGGTCAACATGGGTGACCGGCAATCGAACCTCAGGCGGCGTGTAGGGTTGGACGATCGCGAAGCTGGGACTCGGGGCCTCGCCGGCAAGTCCCAACGCACGGAGCAATCCACGCGCGACGCTGGTTTTTCCGGCACCTAACGGCCCGGTCAGCGTTATTACGTCGCCCACCTGTACCGCCTCGGCAAGCGAAGCACCGAAGTTCTCGGTTGCGGCCGCGTCCGGAAACAGGGTCATCGGCGCGGCAACTGGACCGTGACCGCGCTTCCAGCGCCGGGTTGCGACACGAGTTTGATTGAACCGCCATGCGCTTCCACGAATTGCTTCGCCAGCGGCATGCCAAGTCCTAGAGCGCGCTCGCCGTTCGGAATGATCTCGGGCTGGGCGAACCGGTCGAAAGCATGTTCCGCGGTTTCCGCATCCAGTCCGGGTCCATCGTCGGAGACGATTATTCGCGCATGCGTTGTATCACCGTCGCTGTGCAGCAGGACGCGGCCGCGTTCCGGAGTCGCCGCGATCGCATGACGCAAAAGATGCTCGACAACTTCGGCCAATCGACGCGGGTCTCCGTTCATACGTCCTGTAGACTGGTGTGTCTCCACTGCGAAATCGACCTGCCGGCGCTGCACAATTGTCTGAACTGCGCCAGCGGCCGTCCTCACGACCGACGCCAGGTCGAGGTCCGATCGCTCGATGACCGCGCCCTCGGCATCGCTGCGTGTCAGATCCAGAACATCGTCGACCAGCATGCTCAATCGCTCAACCGAATCGAGGATCGCTGACACATAGCCGTCGGCCTGCTCGCCCAGTTTGCCGGCATAGCCCTCGTTCAGCATTTCGGCAAAGCCACTGATCGACGTCAGCGGGGTCTTCAATTCATAGCTCATGTTGGCGACGAATGCGGTCTTCACCCTGTCCGCTTCCTCCAGAGCGCGATTACGATCACGGAGCGCCTGTTCGGCGCGGCGGCTGTCGGTGATATCCAGCATCGTGAACAGCGCGTTGCCGTCGGGAAGCGGTACACCAGCAAACTCGAAATGGCGGCCGTCCGCAAAGGCGATCCTTCCGCCGCGTTGATGTCGCTCGACCGTCGCCGATCGGATCAGGTCGCTGATCAGGGAAGCGCGTTCCGGTATCGCCAGCTTTGGCGCCGCTGCTTCGGCGAGGGCATCGACGCGCGGATGCGCGCTCAGAAATTCGTCCTCGAATCCCCAGAGCGCTTGGAACCGATTGTTCCAAAGCTGCAATCGGCCATCTGCTGCGAAGACGCCGAGTGCCTCGAACAGATTGTCAAACGTCGCGGCCCGTACTCGCAGCAGTGTATCGCGCGCGCTGGCAAGCTGCACCTGCTCGGTTCTGTCCTCGAAAACCAGCAGCAGGCCGCCATCGGGCAAGGGTTGCGCGACAAGCCGGATATGCGTGCCGCCCGGCAGATGCCAGTTCTCTTCCTGCAGGTCGTCCCCCTCGACGAACCAGTCGCGACGCTCACGCTTCCACCCCGGAAAATCGCGAACCTCCGGCACCCGGTTCGACTCACGCATCCGCTCCAGCACGCGATCGAATTCCGGCCGGTCGACCAGCCAGTCGACCCGCATTGCGAACATGCGACGAAATGGCTGGTTACAGAACACCAGCGTTCGATCCGCATCGAATTGTGCAACGCCCGCTGACAGTCGGTCCAGCATCGTCCGCTGCGCGTCCGCGAACCGTTTCGCACCCGAGCGCGCCTGTTCCAGCTCTTCGATGTCGATCGCAAAACCAGCCACGCCACCGCTGGACAAAGGCACGTCGATCACGCGCAACATGCGTCTTGCGCCCGTGACGGTAGCTGGCAACATCTGGTCATAAGGCTGCGCCGCATCGCGTGCGGTCGCGGCACCTGCCAACGGCCCTCCCCTCCCCGATCCCTCGACAAGTTCCAGCCCACGAGACACAACATCGGCGGCGTCACGCCCTTCCACTGCCTCGACATATGCCGAGTTCACCATCGCCAGCCGAAGGTCATCGGTGCGATACCACATTGGCAGCGGTGCCGCCTCGATCAAACCGGTGAGCGCCTCGAAGGCGGCACTTATGCTTTTCGCCTCTTCCTCCAGCCGTGCGATCTCGATCTCATTTTCCGTCTGATCGAAAACCCAGATGACAACCGCGCCCGCCGCCGCCACGCCTGTATTGGTGCGACTCCCCTTGAGCGTCAGTGTACGAGCAGCCCCCGTCGGCCTGACGACCCGCGTGAATTGCCGGCCGGCCCGCTGCGCTCCGTTGATATCTTTGACAAGCCCCTGCCAATCGGCCGTCGACATGGCGGCCATCAGGTCGGACAAGTCGCGCGGCAGGGCTTCCAGTCCGAACCAGTCTGCCAGTCGTCTGGGCACCTCTACCAGTCCGCTGGGCAAGATCATCATTGCCAGTGCCGGCGCTGCCCGCAGCAGGGCGTCGATGCGCTCATTGTCGGCCGCGTTTGCGGCAGCACCGGCACGGGCACGCAGCCCGACGAACAGCATTGCGCTCGTACCCGCAAAAAAGGCGAACAACAGCACACCGGCAAGCAGCGTCGCTCCCGTCCCCAGCACGATCATGTATTGGCGTACCCGCTCATTCCGGTCGTTCTATGGCACAAGCGGGACGCGCACCAAACCGCCGCCCATGAAAAAGGGTCCGACGTTGTCGCCGGACCCCTATCAGTCATCAATTATGGATCAGTAACGGTAATGATCGGGCTTGAACGGCCCTTCGATCGGCACGCCGATATAATCCGCCTGCTTCTTCGACAATTGCGACAAGTTCACGCCGAGCTTTTCCAGATGAAGCGCTGCTACCTTTTCGTCCAGATGCTTGGGCAGCACGTACACCTCATTCTTATACTCATCGCCCTTGGTCCACAGCTCGATTTGCGCCAGCGTCTGATTGGTGAAGCTTGCTGACATGACGAACGAGGGATGACCGGTTGCATTGCCCAAATTCACCAACCGCCCCTTTGACAGGATGATGATCTGCTTGCCGTCCGGAAACTCGACCAGATCGACCTGCGGCTTCACCTCGGTCCATTTGTAGTTGGAAAGCGCGGAGATCTGAATCTCGCTGTCGAAATGGCCAATATTGCACACGATCGCCATGTTCTTCATCGACTTCATGTGGTCGGCGGTAATGACATCGGCATTACCCGTTGCGGTGACGAAGATGTCGGCGCGCTGCGTTGCCTCTTCCATTGTGACGACCTCGAACCCCTCCATCGCTGCCTGGAGTGCACAGATCGGATCGACTTCGGTTACCAGCACGCGCGCGCCGCCGTTGCGCAGGCTCTGCGCCGATCCCTTGCCGACATCACCGAACCCTGCCACGACCGCGACCTTGCCCGCCAGCATCACGTCGGTCCCGCGACGGATCGCGTCGACCAGCGACTCCTTGCAGCCGTAAAGATTGTCGAACTTTGACTTGGTGACGCTGTCATTGACGTTGATCGCCGGGAACGGCAACTCGCCGCGCTTGGCGATCGCATACAGGCGGTGCACGCCCGTCGTCGTCTCCTCGGACACGCCGCGGATGTTCTTGACCGTCTCGCTCAGATAGCCGGGCTTGGCCTTCACGAACGCCTTCAGCGCGCGCTGGAACTCGACTTCCTCGTCATTCTCCGGCTCGGGCAGGCTGTCGCCCTTCTCCAGCCGCGCGCCCCACAGCGCGAACATCGTCGCGTCGCCGCCATCGTCGAGGATCAGGTTGCAGGTCTGCCCATCGCCATCGTCCCAATCGAAGATGCGCCCGACATAGTCCCAATAGTCGGCCAGGCTCTCGCCCTTGATCGCGAACACCGGCACTCCCGTCGCGGCGATCGCCGCGGCCGCGTGATCCTGCGTCGAGAAGATGTTGCATGTCGCCCAGCGCACATCCGCGCCCAGCGCGGTCAGTGTCTCGATCAGCACCGCCGTCTGGATCGTCATGTGCAGCGACCCGGTGATCCGCGCGCCCTTCAATGGCTTGGCGTCGCCGAATTCACTGCGAAGCGCCATCAGCCCCGGCATTTCCGTTTCGGCGATGTTGATCTCCGCCCGTCCGTAATTGGCGAGCGAAAGATCCTTCACGACATGGTTATAAATCTTTGGGGAAAGGGCGGTGGCCACGCGGGTCTCCTGCAATGGGCGCATTGATCGGCGGGCCGCATGCCCGTGCCGTGTGGCAGCGCCAATACCTGTACATCGCCATTTGGGCAAATATAAAGATTTCTTTATATGTCCGGCGTCAAGCCGTTCCGGCGCCCGCGGTCAGCAGCCGCGTGTCGATCCCCGCATCCGCGAATCCTTGCGTCCAGCGCCGCTGTGCCTGGGTCTCGAAGATCAGCGCGGTATCGCCTGCGATCGTGAACCATCCCGGCCCGACCAGTTCGCCCTCCAATTGCCCTTCGCCCCAGCCGGCATAGCCCAGCGCGATCTCATACGACTGCGGTCCTCGTCCCTCGGCGATCGCGCGCAGGATGTCGATCGTACCAGACATTGCCCAGCGGCCGGCGACATCCACCGTTTCCTGCCCGCTCCAGTCGCGCGAATGCACCACGAAACCCCGCTGCGGGTCGCACGGTCCGCCACGATGAACCGGGCTGTCCAGTGCTTCACCGGGCTCGATGTCCAATTGCGTCAGCAGCGAATGAAGCCCCAATCCATCGATCGTCGAGCCCAGCCCGATGCCCAGCGCGCCGTTACCGTCATGCGCGCACATCGCGATCACCGCACGGTCGAAGCGCGGATCGCCCATTCCGGGCATCGCCAGCAGGAACTGACCGGACAGGAAATTCGTGCCATCCATCGGCATCGGAACATAGCGATGACGCGGCGGTTGAAAAGCACCGACAGACCGCCGATCAATGCGGGATAACTTCTGCCAAACCTCAAGGAGTACAATCATGTCAATCGGCGTCGGCGATCAAATTCCCGCAACCACGCTTACCAGGGTCACCCCGGATGGCCCCGATCAGGTCAGCTCGAGCGATTATTTCGCGGGCCGCCGCGTCGCGCTCTTCGCGGTGCCGGGCGCCTTCACGCCGACCTGTTCGGCAAAGCACCTGCCGGGTTTCGTCGAGCATCTCGACGCGTTGAAGGCGAAGGGCGTCGATGAGGTCGCATGTACCGCCGTCAACGACCCGTTTGTGATGGGAGCCTGGTCGAAGGCCGGTGAAGCGGATGCGATTACGATGCTCGCCGACGGCAATGGCGACTTCGCTCAGAAGCTTGGCCTGACCATGGACGGCTCGAAGTTCGGCATGGGTGAGCGCAGCCAGCGTTACTCGATGATCGTCAACGACGGAGTCGTTGAGGAACTGAACGTCGAAGCGCCCGGAGAGTTTAAAGTCAGCTCCGCCGAGCATCTTCTCGGTCAGCTCTGATCGGATCGGATCGGGCGGCGCCCGATCCGCCGCCCACCTTGCTAGCGAACGGGTCGCTCCGTAACTGACCATGATGAACGCTTCCGACATCGTCGCCGAACTTGACCGTCTTTACCGGGCATCAGTTCAAAAACTTCAGGCCGCGCTCAACGCCTACCTTGCTGACGGAACGCCGCCCCCGGTCCAGGCGCGCCGGGACGGATCGTTCGCCTATCCCGAAATACGCCTCGCCTACCGCGGCGGCGTCGACAAGCCGACTCCGATGCGCTCCTTTGGACGGCTGGTGACACCCGGTGCATACCGGATCAGCGTCACCAAGCCGGCGATGTTCGCGGATTATCTGACCGAACAGCTGACGCTGCTGCAGGAGGATTACGACGTCGAGGTAGAAGCGGTGCCCGGTCGGCAGGAAATACCCTTTCCCTACGTACTCGACTCCGAACGCGTATCCAGCCTGGACGACGTTTCGGCGGCCGAACTGGCTCGCTTCTTCCCCGCGACCGAACTGGCCCATATCGGCGACGAGATCGCCGATGGAACATGGATGGCACCCGAAGCCGGTCGCCCGCTGGCACTCTTCGACGCGCTCCGGACAGATTTCAGCCTGGCCCGGCTTCGCCACTATACCGGCACCCCGGCGGAGCACACGCAACGCTTCGTGCTGTTCACGAACTATCACCGCTATGTCGATGAATTCGTGAGCTGGGCAGCAGCACGCCTCAACGATGACAGCCGCTACACCGCGCTGTCGGGCGCGGGCGGCATTCTCCTGAAACCCGGCGACGACCCTGCCCTGCTTGTGACCGACAGCGCGTGGAGGCGACACCAGATGCCGGCCTATCACCTGACCGCTCCCGATCGTACCGGTATCACGCTCGTCAACATCGGTGTCGGCCCGTCGAACGCCAAGACGATCTGCGATCATCTGGCCGTCTTGCGGCCGGAGGCGTGGTTGATGATCGGCCATTGCGGCGGGCTTCGCCCCAGTCAGCGGATTGGCGACTATGTCCTTGCCCACGCCTATCTGCGTGACGATCATGTGCTCGATGACGTCTTGCCGCCAGAAATCCCCGTGCCCCCCATAGCCGAGGTGCAGGTCGCATTGACGAGGGCCGCCGCCATCGTCTCCGGCCAATCCGGCGACGAGTTGAAGCGCCGCCTGCGCACCGGCACCATTGTGACAACGGACGACCGCAACTGGGAATTGCGCTACAGCCGCTCGGCACTGCGCTTCTCGCTCAGCCGCGCCGTCGGCATCGACATGGAATCGGCTACGATCGCCGCGCAAGGCTATCGCTTTCGTGTCCCCTACGGAACGCTGCTTTGCGTGTCGGACAAGCCTCTACACGGCGAACTGAAACTGCCTGGCCAGGCCAACCGCTTCTATGAGCGCGCCATCAGTGAACATATGCGCATCGGGATCGAGGCGTGCGAGCAACTTCGCCTCGAAGGCCCTGCCCTACACAGCCGCAAGCTGCGCGCGTTCGACGAACCGCCCTTCCGCTAATCGGTATTGCGAGCCCGTTGCGCGCAGGGAAACCTGTGATACGTTCTGCGTTACGATAGTGGAACCAATATCAGGGAGCAGCAGCATGGCGGACGACACGGACAAGACGAGAGCCGATCCAAAGCCGGTACCACGCCGCGCCCCGCGCAAGACCGCGGCGACGAAGACACCGGTCAAACCGCTCCCCGCTAACGCGAACGACATCAAGGTCGCATCGCCGACCGGTTCCAGGCCCAAGAGCACCAAGGCAGCACCGAAGTCTTCTCCGAAGCCGGCGCCCAAGCCGCGAACTCCGAAGCGCCGAAAGCCGTCTGCAACGGCGACCTCCAAGGCCAACGCGAAACAGACCGCGAAAAAAGCGGTCGACAAGGCTGGCGGCAAATGGAGCACCGCGGCAATCGCCGGCGGCGTCGCCGTCGCAGGCGTCGCGACCGCCGCATTGCTGTCGTTGCGCGGAAGTACACCGAAGAAGGACAA
Organism: Sphingomonas sp.; assembly: GCA_965217805.1. Classification (GTDB taxonomy): domain Bacteria; phylum Pseudomonadota; class Alphaproteobacteria; order Sphingomonadales; family Sphingomonadaceae; genus Sphingomonas. The sequence goes on from CBDCJJ010000008.1 coordinate 277,169, forward strand.
ACCGGTCAAGGCCGGCAAGGGCGCGCATCAGGCCGACGGCACCGACGCCTCCCGCTCATTTGAAGCAGGAATCGCCGACGAAGGGACAATCCCGGAGTAGAAGTTGGAGGAGATGTCGATCTGCATCGCTGAACTGACATGTTCGTAAGATTTGCCGGACGATGCGAGAATGTTGATTTTTGCGTCAGTCCGAAAAAGGCAGATGTTCGACCGGCAGGTGGCAATCAGAAAGGAAGATAGCCTGTTTGCACGAGAAAGGCGCGTAGCGATTCTGGAAAATCCCGGAACTGGGTGAAATGCCCTTTAGGGCAGCGATGGTTCACCCAAGCCGAAACAGGCACGTTGCAAGGCTCCCACCACAGGTCAGCACCGGACTCATAATGCTTCAGCATCACAGCCCATGCAGACTCAAACTGTCCCGCCCGCGCTGCATCTGCGATGTACGCGGCACACGCACCATTGCGATAGCGCTTGTTGGACAGACACATCGGTGCCAACCGCACCATGTCTGCAGCGAACACGCCGCGCAGCGCCAAATCGCGACTTTCGTCAACAATTTTGCTCTCCTTGACCGCGAACAAAATGGGGGGACGCGGGGTGCAGGCATTGCAGCCAAAGACAGAGTCAAACGCGCCATCTTCAAATTTCAGGTCGATCCGGCCGTCCCCAGATAGGTCTTGGGGTAAATCTGCCAATCGCCCTTCCAGATAAGCCCCATTGTAATTATCCAACGACACCAATCGGTAGCCGTTGTTGCTGGGCACCAGCAGTTGGAGGGTCAGTCTGCTGCCCGAACCTCCATATTGGCTTTCGATTATCACCCCCGGTCGCGGATCGTGCTGGTCAAATCGTACGATAGCAATTCGGGCATAAGAGCTTTGCCGATCCGTCAGAACCGTCATCGGTGCCACCCCCCGCGCGCCCACGGTTACAACTGCCTGATTGTTGAAGCCATCGTAGTTACAGGACTCGCTTTCGGTAGCCGGTGCGTTGAAACACGGCAGCGCCTCCACGTGCACGCTCACCCCCGCCCGAGGTGAAATCAAGCGGTAACTTTTTATACGCCACCCACGTCTGGACCATGCCGATCGGCGTATCGGCTGGCGCGGCACCGATCAGGAACCAAGCGAGAGCAAGCAAGATGATACGCATTTTTATAGCCTAAGCCGTCCGCTGCGCCGCTGCCAGCGCCGCGATTTTCACCGAGGTAGGATTTACACCGGCTTGAGGATGGACCTGCCTTGGTACGCTCAAAGCTACCTTCGCCAGGCTGCAATTCGCGCTTTTTTACGTCCTTCAGTCTTTTACTGAAAGGGCGTCGCTATTTGTCGAGCGTCGTCAGTATCTCGTTTAGCGAGGCATTCCTAATTCCTCGCCTCTCCAAGGCATCGAGCATCTGGGTCCACCAGTAATGAAATCGCTGAAGATCGCCGGTCGTGCGAACATAAGGCGTATTGCCGGGCTGCAGTGATGGCGAATGGAAAGAAAAAATCAGCAGACGAACGTCCTCTGCCAGCGCGGCATCGACCGCGGCGATCGCGCGGTCGATCGGCATGCCCTCCGGGGTCAGCGCGATACGCTCAAGCAGTCCGGTTCGCGCCATGAAAGAACGCAGGAAACGACCGGAACCATTGTACAAGGCCGGCCCCTGCGCCCCTGCATGGCCAACGAACATCGTCGTCAGCGGAAGCTCGACAATCGGCCCGGATTGTCGGGCATGGGCATCATGGTCGCGAAAATCGGGGCCGCCATCGGCGCGGTAATCATATCGTGCACGCACCGAGCTATCGATCCGATAGCCGAGATTGGCGAGCAGCATCGGCGTATTCGGGCCAATCCCATAGCGCCCCGCCCGATAGATTAGCGGCCGCGTTCGGAACCCGGACTCGATCGTGTCGGTCAGAAGGCGCAGCTTTGCTTCTTCCAGCGCGATCGGCAGGTTACCCGCAAAGCTGTCACCGGGCGCACTCTCGATCGCATAGGGCGGATTGACCCAGGGATGAAGTTGCGTGCCGATCGCCGATCGCGGATCCTCCGCGACGCATGACAGCAGATCGATGGAGGCCGGATCGGTTGCGATGGGATAATCGATCATGCAGATCGGTGCCACCCCGCGCTCGACGAGGCGTCGGTGCATGCTTGGAAAGGCCGTCATTGCCCGGGTTGAGCGCGCCGATCGGTCAGGTGGGCGTCGCCAATCGAATTCTTCCTCCACGTCAATGAAGACGGCAAAGCGAAAACTGAAGTCGGCGGGCCATTCGATCCGGGAATGCGAACCGACCCCTGAGTTCCGATTCGGCGCAATCACGCTTGGCTGGTTGTTGCCCTGTCCATCATGCTCACCCTCGGAACAGCGAGCCACAGTGTCAAGCGATCCTCTTCGATGATCAGCCTGCCGCCCAGCTCCATCGCCAGACTCTGCGCCAGTCTCAGGCTGAATACCGTGCCCAGCAACGGTCTTGTCGGCACTTCCTCCGCTCCTTGTGTTTGCAGATCGGCAGGCCGGTCGAACCTGATCGCCACGGTTTCAGGCATTACGGTCATCTCTACCGTGATGCGGATCCGTTCGTCCCGACGACCGGCGGCGACCAGCGCGGCGAGCAATCGGCCCAGCAAGCGCTCAAGCGCCCGCTGGTCACCGACGATCGTTACATCCGCAAAGCGCGACGCCAGGCGCAGCTCGACGCCGCGAAGACTGGCAAGCGGCGAGAGGTCGGAGACGATCTGATTGAGCAGCGGCTCCAGCGGTACGACATCCTGGTCCAGCCTGAGCGCATTGCCGTCGATCTGCGCCGCCATGTCCAGATCGTCGATCGCGTCGATCAGGTCGGTCGCATCACCGCGGATGGCCGCCGCCCGATCACGATAGGCCGGCACGACGGGACCAAGAAGCTGCGTCTCGATCAGTTCAGCGAAACCGGCGATCGCGTTGGTGGGCGTCCGAAGCTCGTGCGCAATCTGCCGAAGCCCATCGGACACGGTACCGTCCGACCTCTTTTGACGCGCGGATGCGGCCGCGTCATCCCATCGACGTCCCACGCCCCGAGCGCCCACGAGGCGCCCCGTGCGCCTGTCATAGACTGGCTTGCTCGCGACCAGCCAGGTTCCCGCGGCGTCGGACGTTCCGCCGACCTCGAGCACGGCGCGACCCGCGTCCCGACGGTCCGACGGGGTCACATTCGCACGATCGAACCGCCGACTCACAAGCGCCGAACGCTCCGCCCCTTTCGCCCAACGAATCAAGCGTTTTACGTCTGCTTCATAACAAAGACGGTCGGAAGGCTGCGACAGCAGTGCTGGCCTGACGACCTTCGTGTGTGTTTGTCGAAACGCCTCAATCCTGAGGACGATATCGGAAGTCGTGAGGCTGTCCTCGTCCAGCCCGGAACCTCCTGAGATCGGGGCATCGAGCAGTTCGATACCACGCTGCTTATCGTCATTGCGTTCAGATGTTGGGAGGGATTCTTTTGCTTGTATCGCCGGTTCGACCGGTTCGTAGCCGGTGTCAGAGGTCTGGCTTATCGTGCTGTACCCATCAGACAATACAAAGTCTGTTGAGCCAAATGCTTGCAATCCTCTTGCTGCGTCTGGCGGCAAGTCAATACGCTGGCGGAGGATCGATCGCATTGCAGGTGTCAATCGCGGCAACAGTGCCAGCCAAGTGTCGGCAGAAAGGTTGACGGTCCGTATCACAGGCGCCGCGACCGACAGTTCATCCTCCGCCAGCAAGAACACAAGCGCCGACGGGGGCGTCAGCAATGCCAGCGCCCGCGCACTTGCGACCCGGACGTCGAGCGGCACCAGAAGACGCAGCGCCTTTAGAGATCGAATAGCGACGTCATCGGCGGCGATGCGTCGCCGCCCGACCAGGTCAAGAAGCTGCCGCCACGCCGATTGCGCGCCCAAACCAGCCGATGTGTCTGCCGAAAGCACGGTTCGAAGGCAATCATCAAAACGCAATCTGGTCCCCCGTCCGCCGCCCGAGCAACGGCTTTAACCACTTCTTAAACATTGTCGGAAAAGGATGAAATCGGCCACTTTGAGACGTCGCAAATCAGGACGTTTACGCTTGCGCATGACTTTCCAATGCGCAATGGCCCAAGGAACGTGGAAGGATTGTTGCAGAGGAATGGCCTTGGTATTCGATCATATTGATCGCCAGCTTCTATCGCTTTTGCAACGTTACGGTCGGATGACCAATGTCGATCTCGCCGATCGGGTCGGGTTGACGGCACCGCCATGCCTGCGCCGCGTGAGGTCGCTTGAGGACGCCGGTGTCATCAAAGGATATCATGCGGACGTCGACGCTTCGATGCTGGGTTATCCCATCACGGTGTTCGCGATGGTCAGCCTTAAGAGCCAGGCCGAACATGAACTGGAGGCATTCGAGGAATATGTCGGAACAATTCCGGAGATCCGCGAATGTCATATGTTGAATGGCGAGATTGATTTTATCCTCAAGATCGTCGCCGCCGACCTGAAAAGCTTTCAGTCAATCCTGACCACGCATCTTACGACCGCGCCGAACGTAGCGAGCGTCAAAACATCGCTTACCATCAGGACATCCAAGGAAGTCCCCGGCGTACCCGTCGACATGGAATGAACGGGTCGACCGCGCGCAGCCGACCCGTCCCAATGCTTTATGTAGCAGATGACTGCAGGTAAGTGGTCCACAAGGCGGCGATGTCCTTGCGCGGTTGGGTCGTCACAGTCGCAAACGCCGTTGTCGCGCCGGCTCTGTCGCCCGATTGCGCCAGCGCAATACCGATGTGCGTGTTGATTTCATCGGCATTTACGCCGCCTTTCTGCAGCGAGGCTCGATAGAGCTCCACTGCCTTGGCGTAATTGCCCTGCGCAAGATACGCATCGCCGGTTTGCGCCGCGAGCTTGCCCGTGCTGCTGGAGGCTGCCTGCTTCTCCAGCGCGGAAAGCGACCCTTCACTGGCAATTCCCTTGTTCGCCGCCGCGAGGATCGCTTTCGCGTTCGCGCTACCCGACGGAATCTTGCTGGTTGCCATCCCTTCCTGCAAAACGGTCTTCGCTTCGGTCGGCAGCCCGCTATCAACCAGTTTCTGCGCATAGTCTTCATAGTCCACCTGATCGGCCAAACCCTTGGTCGCGCGCATCAGGCGGAACAGATCGATCTGCTGAGGCTTGTCCAGCTTCGCCAGTGAGTCCTGCTGGAAACCATAGATCACAATCATCCCACGCCAGTTCTGGGGTGTCGGATACGCGGACAGGTATTTGCGCATCCAGTCAAATGTCTGCGGTTGAAGCTTGGCGGCATAAGCCTTGCCGAGTCCGTACTTGTAATAGTCTTCAGGCGGTTTCTTACCCGCCGCTACCTGCGCATCGATGATCGTGTTGAGCTGCGTCAGGCCACCCTGCACATCGCCTGTCGAAACCCTGGCCTGCGCGATCTGAAGGTCGATGTTGTCGTCGGTGTAGCCGAGTTTCTTGGCCTGCTCGAAATACTGCAGCGCCCGCGGATATTGCTTGCCGTTATAGGACAGTGCGCCGCGCTGATAGGCGAACCGGCCACGTGCATCGGCAGGTGTGCTGGGGTTTGCGATCAGCGTCTCCAGCGGCTTGGCAAGCACGGTTTCGTCGACGGGAGCGTTGGGGTTAGCCGCCTGCGCCGCAGCCATCCTCTTTTGCTCAAGGTCATAGCGCAGCGCCGCTGATACATATTTGTCGTCGTCGGTCTTCGCCGCCGCCTCGGCCTGCGCAACCGAAGGCTCGGCAGCGGTGAAATCACCGGCCGCGATCAAGGGCTGTGCCGTCTGCGCGGCCTTTAGCACGTCGGGACTCAACTTATAGGGAGACTTTGCGTCCGCTTTCTTGTCCTTGGCGAACGCCGGCACAGCAATGGGTGTGGCGATCAGGCTTCCGGCGGCCAGCATCGCTGCGATGGCCAGCGTGGATACGGTCTTCATGAGCGAAACTCTCCTCAAGGGGCACGCGGTCGCGCGCCTGTTCATGCGATCGTCGGTCGCTGTATCGATCGGTCTGTTACCCTTCAAGCAACCGGCGACTGAACGCGGATTGAACGTGCCGGGTCCGCGCTGTAGCGACAACAGTGATGATTGCAGTCCTGTCCCCCGCAAAGACGGTCGATTACGAAGGCGTACCGCCAAATGTCGATGTGAGCGTTCCGCGCTTTGCGGAAGAAGCCGCGTCGCTGGCGAAAAGCGCGTCGCACCTCACGCAGAAACGATTGCGCGCGCTGATGAGTATCTCGGCGCCGCTCGCCAAACTGAACGCCGATCGGTTCAGCAATTTCCCCGATGCGCCGCAGCGGCCCGCTGTCTACGCCTTTGCGGGTGACGTCTATACCGGGCTCGCCGCGCAGACGCTGGAGCACGACGCGCTACCCTTCGCGCAGGATCACGTTCGCATCCTCTCCGGGTTATACGGATTGCTGCGCCCGCTCGACGCGATGCGTCCATACCGGCTGGAGATGGGAACACGCTGGGCACCGCGCCGCGACAGGCTGACGGATTGGTGGGACGGACGCATCGCCTCCCTGCTGGCCGATGATCTTGCCGAGGAGGGATCGGGGGTGATCCTGAATCTTGCGAGCCAGGAATATTGGGCGGCGGTCGATGGCCGGCTGCCCGACGCCGTCCGCATTGTCTCAGTCGATTTCCGCGAGGGCGATGACGCCCGGTTCGTGAGCTTCCATGCAAAGAAGGCGCGCGGATCGATGACACGCTTCATGATCGATGAACGGATCAGCAGGGCGGAGGACATGAAGGCGTTCGACTATGAGGGTTATCGCTTCGATGCCGCGAACAGTGAGACGGATCGGTGGCGGTTCGTGCGATGAGTGGTGCGGCGGTCGTCATCGGCGCGTCGGGCGGGATCGGTGCGGCGCTGTTAGAGGCGCTGCGGGAAGAAGGCACGTTTGACATTGTGCATGCGTTTGCGCGCGCTTTCGATGGAGACCATCATCTCGATCTGACGGACGAACAGAGCATCGCGGCGGCGGCGGCGATCGTGGCGAAGGGTCCGCCCGCTGCCCTGACGATCGTCGCGACCGGCCTGCTGCATCAGGGCGATCAGGGACCGGAAAAGGCGTTGAGGGAGGTGGACGCGGACTGGCTACGAAAGAATTTCGCGGTCAACACGATCGGGCCTGCGCTGGTCGCCAAGCATTTCCTGCCGATCATGCCGCGCACCGGCCGATGGGTCTTTGCCGCACTATCCGCCCGCGTCGGCAGTATCGCCGACAACCGGATGGGTGGCTGGCACGGTTACCGCGCATCGAAGGCTGCGCTGAACCAGCTTATCAGGACGATGGCGGTGGAGGAGAAGCGCCGCAATGACCGCTCGATCGTTGTCGGGCTCCACCCCGGCACGGTCGATACGGGGTTATCCAAGCCGTTCCAGGCCAATGTCCGGTCGGGCAGCCTGTTCACCCCCGACCGCGCGGCGGTGCAGTTGCTGGATGTAATCGATGGTCTGAAAGCGCCTGACAGCGGCAAGCTGTTCGCATGGGACGGGGCTGAGATAACGCCGTAGCGTTTCTTGACGTCCCGCGGCAAGATTTTCGGGTGCCGCGTGATCTGTCAACGAAGCCGGCGTCCCCGGAGCGCAGTGTCGGCAGAGGACGCCTCGAATGGGGTCATTCGTTATCACCTCGCTCGTTCCTAAACCTCACAATTCGTGATGCAAAACTCAAAAGTTTTGCATCAAACGTAATTAAGGCGCTGAGCAGCATGGCGTCATCCAATTGCACACGCTGTGTAGATGATAGATGATGCTGACATGACCGCTGCTCAGCCGCTTTCCGCCCTTTTTGTTCTACTCGCTGCAACGGCTAGCGTCTCAGCCCAGAGCTATCAGCCTGCCCCGAGCAACCAACTGACTTGGCGTGGAAATTTAACTGGTCCCGAACTGATTGTAGCTTCGCCTTTGGTTCCCCTACCGAAGGTAGGCAAAGGTGCACGTCGTCTCGTTTTGCCTGGTCCCAAAGGCCCCGTACCCGAAGCCGCTGTGATCCCCTTTGCAGACGGCGGTGGAACGGTCACTCTCCTCGCCCGCTGGCATGACGGTTGGTTAGTTGGTACCAATAATGGCGAGTGGGGCGGGGCCCTTTATATTGCCAGACCCGGCCAGCGGATCATGTTGGCCCAGGGCAATGTCATTGGTGGCTTCACTTCTCGGGGCTACTTATACGTCCTGTCGGGCTTACGACACCTTGCCTTAGACAAGGGTGAGTTGTGGGAAGTGGACTTGAAGGCTTCACGGCTCGTTCGGCGCATTCCGCTTCCCGCCCAGCCCAACGATGTCGTTGTCACCAAAAGCGAAGGTGTGATCATACGCACTGGTCGTGGAGATGTTGCGCTCCTGCCAAACGGCCAAGTCGCTCCCCCGACCGGGGGCGAAAAGGGTAGCTAAAGCCCATCTCCTGCTCGCTCATGATGCAAAATTCACCAGTTCTGCATCGCGCAAGGAATGGCAGAATTGGTGCGCTTTCGCGATGTATATATTCGATGCACTATGCCGTCTTTTCCGGTGCCATTGAGCCGGTTCTCAAGCGCGGGGAGCTTGCTTGAGTGAGCGGAACCCCGGCTCAAGACCGGGGTAATGGGGCGGGGGTGTTTCGGCGACTGCTTCGCATACGCTCTGGCAGTCGACCGCGGGGCACCGCTTCTTCACATCGACCGTGACTTCGTCCGCACAGACATGCGATCGGCTCTGTCGATCGATGGGTGAACAACGTTCTCGCGCCCGCGCACGGGGTAGTCAGCGGGGGTGTGCTGGGGTAGGATGTCACATCCCGGACACAAAGCCGAAAGCACCGTAAATTGACCGACGAGACGACGCTCGCCGAACCTGCTCCCGAATCCTCGACGATCGCCATCGTCGATGAGATGAAGTCGAGCTATCTCGACTATGCGATGAGCGTGATCGTCGCGCGCGCACTGCCCGATGTGCGCGACGGGCTGAAGCCTGTGCATCGCCGCATTCTCTATTCGGCGGCCGAAAGCGGGTTCGTAGCAGGCAAGCCCTATCGCAAGTCGGCCCGCATCGTCGGTGACGTGATGGGTAAATACCATCCGCATGGCGACACCGCGATCTACGATGCTCTCGCGCGGATGAGCCAGGACTGGTCGATGCGCGTCCCGCTGATCGATGGGCAAGGTAATTTCGGATCGATGGACCCCGATCCGCCCGCCGCGATGCGCTATACCGAGGCGCGGCTGGCCAAGGTGGCGAACTCGCTGCTCGACGATCTCGACAAGGATACGGTCGACTTCCAGCCCAATTACGACGGGTCGGAGCGCGAGCCATCCGTCTTGCCGGCGCAATATCCCAATCTGCTGGTCAATGGCGCGGGCGGGATCGCGGTCGGCATGGCAACCAACATCCCGCCGCACAATCTGGGCGAGGTCATCGACGCTTGCCTGGCCTACATGGACAATGGCGCGATAACCGTCGAGGAACTGGGCGAGATCGTCCCTGCCCCCGACTTCCCGACCGGCGCGATCATCCTGGGCCGCGCGGGCGCGCGGTCGGCCTATGCCAGCGGGCGCGGCTCGATCATCGTCCGCTCACGCCACATCGTCGAGGAAGCGCGAGGCGATCGACGCTCGATCGTGCTGACCGAGATCCCCTATCAGCAGGGCAAGAACGCGCTGGTCGAGCGGATCGCGGAGGCCGCGAAGGACAAACGGATCGAGGGCGTCAGCGACATTCGCGACGAATCGAACCGCGAGGGCGTCAGGATCGTCATCGATCTGAAGCGCGACGCGACGCCCGAGGTCGTGCTGAACCAGCTCTGGCGCCATACGCCCGCGCAAGGATCGTTCCCGGCCAACATGCTCGCCATCCGTGGCGGGCGGCCCGAACTGCTGAACCTGCGCGATATCATCCAGGCGTTCGTGCAGTTTCGCGAGCAGGTCATCACCCGGCGGGCGAAGTTCGAGCTGCAAAAGGCACGAGATCGCGCGCACGTGTTGCTGGGGCTGGTCATCGCGGTCAGCAATCTGGACGAGGTGGTTCGCATCATCCGCGGCTCGGCGAACGCACCGGAGGCACGCAATGCGCTGCTGATGCGGGAATGGCCGATCGAGCAGATCGCGCCGTATATCGCGCTGGTCGAGGCGGTAGAGGATGAACAGTCGGGCGACGTTTACCGCCTGTCCGACACACAGGTCCGGGCTATCCTGGAGTTGCGGCTGAACCGGCTGACCGCGCTGGGGCGTGAGGAGATCGGCGACGAGCTGAAGATGCTGGCCGGCTCGATCACCGAGCTGTTGGCCATCCTGGCGGACCGAGCGAAACTGTATGAAGTGATGCGCGGCGAGCTGACCGCCATTCGTGACGAGTTCGCAACCCCCCGGCGCTCGGAGATCGCAGCTGCCGCCGATGGTATCGATGACGAGGATCTGATCGAACGGGAGGACATGGTCGTCACGGTCACGGTGCAGGGCTATATCAAGCGTACGCCGCTCGACACGTTTCGCGCGCAGGCGCGCGGCGGCAAGGGCCGATCGGGCATGGCGACGAAGGATGAGGACGTCGTCACCGAGCTGTTCGTGACGTCGACACATACTCCCGTCCTGTTTTTCTCGACGCTGGGGAAGGTGTACCGGATGAAGGTCTGGCGCCTGCCCGAAGGCGGGCCGACGACGCGCGGGCGACCGATGGTCAATCTGCTGCCGCTGGCCGAGGGCGAGACGATCTCGACCGTGCTGCCGCTACCCGAGGAAGAGACGGAATGGGGCGGGCTGCACGTCATGTTCGCGACCGCCAAGGGTTCGGTCCGACGCAACTCGATGGATGCCTTCACCAATGTGCCGACGGCGGGCAAGATTGCTATGCGGTTTGAGGATGAGAGTAGCGACCGGTTGATCGGTGTGGCATTGCTGGACGAAGGTAATGATGTGCTGCTGGCGACGCGGCAGGGCAAGGCAATTCGGTTCGCGGCGGATGATGTGCGCGAGTTTCAGAGCCGTGCGTCGACGGGTGTGCGCGGCATCCGGCTGCGCGGCGATGACGAGGTGATGTCGCTTTCGGTGCTGGCGCGGGTCGATGCGAGTACCGAAGACCGCGACGCCTATCTCCGCTTCGCGCCATGGAAGGGCGAGAAGGAGGGGGAACCCGAATTGTCGCAGGAACGCTATGACGAGCTGCGCGAACGGGAGGAGTTCATCCTGACGGTATGCGCCAACGGCTACGGTAAATTGTCGAGCGCCTACGACTATCGCCAGACCGGGCGTGGTGGTCAGGGCATCACGAACATCGACAATATCTCGCGCAACGGCCCCGTCGTCGCGAGCTTCCCCGCGTCCAAGGGGCATCAACTGATGCTGGTGACCGACCAGGCAAAGCTAATCCGCACGACATTGGCGAGTCTGCGCGTCATCAGCCGCAGTTCGGCAGGGGTGAAACTGTTCGACGTTGCCGCCGGAGAGCACGTTGTTTCTGCCGCCCGCGTCGAGGAAACCGAGGAAGAAGCCGAAGTAAATCTGGCCGACGACACCATCGAAATTGCACCTGACACCGGTGCGATCATCGGCGACGACGTGGCCGAGGGACCGGAGGATGGCGAATGACCGTCCAGCCGCAGACAGTGTACAAGATCCTTACCGCGACGGAGATGGAATCGTTGGAGCGTGACGGGCGTTTCGATGGGTCGGCGGTCGATGACGCGGACGGGTTCATCCATCTGTCAACGGATGAGCAACTGACAGAAACGGCAGACAAGCATTTCGCCGGACAGGACATTCTGCATGTCATCGCTGTCGATGTCGCAGCGAATGGTGAACGGATGAAGTGGGAGGCGTCGCGTGGGGGCGCGCTGTTTCCGCATCTCTATGGTCCGCTATTGCTTGAAACCGTAGTGGCTTACGGGACGATGGAGCGAGCCGATAGCGGGCGTGTGGTATTGCCGGTTGCCGGCTGACCACACGCCTACTCAAATGCCTATCGTAGATTGCTCGACCCGGCCAAGGCGCCTCAGACGGGCGGAAGTGCCGTAAAGATGCTGCCGTGGCGCGCAACAACCGGCGCGATCTTCTCGGCGGCCGCTTTCAGGGGCGCAGACGTACCATTTTCGGCATAGCTCTGGTGCAATTCGAGAGCTGCCTTATGCGCTTTTTTCTGTTGTGCGATATACAACCGGTCACGCGCCTTGCCGGTCACGCGGCGCAGAGCGGCAATATTCTGACGACCGGTCGCATCGAGCGCGGGTGGTTCGGGCTGCAGACCGGCCTGCATCGCCGCTGCCTTCACATCATCGGTACTGGTGGTGTGATCCGCGATCATCTTCTTTGCCATGCTGCGCATCTGCGGATCTTTCGACTGCAGGATGAGCTTGCTCGAATCCATCTCGTAAAGATCGGCTGCGCCCGCCTTTTTTACATAGTCTGATGGGGACATCTCGCCCGTCATTGACTCGGAGGGGCTGCTCTGCTGCGCCATCTGTGCCGATAATGGCAAGGCTGGGATAGCAAGCGCCGCGATGGCGATGCTCAGGCTTCGGACGATCATGCTTATCTCCCTTTTGAATATTGACGCATTGCCAAAAGAGGTGCGTCGTCAGGGAAACGTCTTTACCGGGATTTGGATGCAGCATGACATTCACGTGATCGGTGGCGGCCTGGCCGGGTCGGAGGCCGCCTGGCAATTGGCGGAGGCCGGCCTCAAGGTCCGTCTGTCGGAAATGCGCGGTAGTGGTGAAGGCACGCCCGCGCACCAGAGCACGTCATTGGGCGAGCTTGTCTGCTCGAACAGTTTCCGCTCGGACGACGCTGAGGCGAATGCGGTCGGGTTGCTGCATCAGGAGATGCGTGCACTGGATTCCATGATTCTGACGCAGGCGGACAGGCACCGCGTTCCCGCCGGATCCGCACTGGCCGTTGACCGCGAAGGGTATGCGATCGGTGTCACCGACGCGCTGGAGGCGCATCCCAACGTCACCGTGATCCGCGAGCGCGTCGACACTCTGCCGGACGGTCCGACGATCGTCGCGACCGGACCACTGACGGGCGCGCTGCTGGCGGAGCAGATCGGCGCGGTGACGGGACGCGACGCGCTGGCCTTTTTCGACGCGATAGCGCCAATCGTGCACCGCGATTCGATCGACATGGATATCGCCTGGTTTGCGTCAAGATGGGACAAGTCCGTCAACGGCGGCGACAAGGATTATATCAATTGCCCGATGACGAAGGACGAGTATCTCGCCTTTCACACCGGGTTGGTTGAAGGCGAGAAGACACCTTTTCGCGACTGGGAGCGCGACACGCCGTATTTCGAAGGATGCATGCCGATCGAGGTCATGGCCGAGCGCGGTGTCGACACGCTGCGCTATGGGCCGATGAAGCCCGTCGGGCTCGATAATCCGCGCACGGGTCGCTGGCCCCATGCGGTTGTACAACTGCGGCAGGATAATGCCAGCGGCACGCTGTGGAATATTGTCGGGTTCCAGACCAAGTTGAAACATGCCGAGCAGGTCCGGCTGTTCCGCACGATACCAGGGCTGCAAAATGCGGAGTTCGCACGGCTTGGCGGATTGCATCGCAATACGTTCATCCGCTCGCCGGAGCTGCTTGATCCGACGCTGCGGCTGAAGAACCGGCCCAACATTCGTTTCGCCGGGCAGATCACCGGGTGTGAGGGCTATATCGAAAGTGCTGCGATCGGTTTGATGGCGGGGCGCTTTGCAGCGGCCGAATTGACGGGCAAGGCGATAACGCCACCGCCGGTCGCGACCGCGCTTGGCGCATTGCTGGGACACATCACCGGCGCGGCCGAGGCGGCCACTTATCAGCCAATGAACGTCAATTTCGGGCTGTTCCCGCCAATCATCGGCCGTACGAAAAAGGCCGATCGCAAGCGCATGTACACCGACCGCGCGCGGGTTGCGTTGCAGGAATGGATGACGGCCTAGCCGTCCTCCCCCGCCGGCGTGGCGGCAGGCCGGCAATTCGCGTGGGCGGGCGTCTTTCGCTTGACCGCCGTCGTTGCGAATTCGGCCGGGGTCATGGTTCCCGAGCGATCCTTGTCTGCCGTCGCGAACTTCGTCTCGTTCTTGATTGCCCATTCGTCGAACGACAGCCGTCCGTCATGATCTGTGTCCAGCCTGGCAAAGGTCTTGCGACGCTGCGCCAGATATTCGTCCCGGCTGATCTGCCCGCTGCGATCCTTGTCATAGCGGTCAAAGCGCTTCTGTTCGCGCGTCCGCGCACTGGCCTCCGGCACGGTGTCGGGCAGCGGGTCGTCTGCATCGGATGCGGCAGGTGCTGAACGCAGCAGCGCCGGAACATCAGCCTTTGCGCTGGGGCGCAGGACGATCAGCGCCGCCGCCATCATCAAAATTGCCGCAACACCACCCACCAGATACCGCCACATTATGAGCCCCCGCCCCGTCTTCTTGTCGAGCGATCAATTCGCCTTTGCCTATCGGCCCGTCAAGCGATGCACTAGCAACCGGGCGACCCGTTTCGGGGCACCGACGGGAATGCCATCGAGGTCCGCCAGAGCGGTCAGGGCAAGCGCGCCCAGTGCCCGGCCGCGACGGCTCCAGTGCTTGCGCGTCGCGTCGATCAGACGCCATCGCGCATGGTCGGCGATCGTGCTCGCAACGGCACGATCCGAGAGATGCCGGGACAGATCAGCCAACGCCCAGCCCTCTCCGGCCGCTTCGGTTGGGTCAGAACCGGCGCCGAGCGCGCGGCCGGCCAGCGAGAAAAGCCGCGCGCCGCGTTCGCGCGCGTGCGTTTCGATCGCTGCATCGTCCAGTGCCTCGGGACCCAGCAATGCATCCCACCCCCCTGTCATCGCGGAGAGATCAGCGCCGGTAATCCCGCACGGCAACAGATCAGTGGCGATTGCCTGGAGCACAGGTTCGACCGGGGCAGGTACCGTATCCAGCCGGTCGAGTGCATCCCGCCACCAGACGAGCCGCATCTGCCCGACCATCGGCTCACGCGTCGTGCGAAGTATCTGCGCAAGCGCATCGTCCAGTGCCAGCAGCGCGCCCAGCGCCGCGCACCTGTCGCCCGGTGCGTAACGCACGACCAGCGCCCGCTCCGTCCGCAACGCGTCAACGGTTACGGCGTCGTTAACCATTTCTGGAAATACTCGCTCAATCAACGGTGTCTAAGCGGCAAACGTTGATGTGCAGGGTCCGAAAAACAAGATGGCTAAGGATAACAAAAAGCAATTGACGTCTGCATCGCCTACCTCTGGGGGGACACGTCTTCGCAAATTGTGGCGCGATCGTCGCGGCTCCGCAATCGCGATGATGGCTGCAGGCCTCATCCCTGCCATCGCAGCGCTCGGCTCGGCCATCGATATCGGACGTGCCTACATCGTCAAGTCGCAGCTTCAGGCCGGCGTCGATGCAGCGGCGCTTGCAGGCGCCCGCGCGTTCGGTGTTGAGGACAGGACACCGCAAGGCCGCGATGCCCAGGTCGACCGGTATTTCTACGGTAACTTCCCTGAAAACTATATGGGCTCCCAAGATCTCGTCCTGGCCAGGACGTTCACGACCGACAGCGGCATCAACGTGACTAAGGTTACGGCCAACGCGGTTATACCCTATTCCTTCATGCGCGTGTTCGGGTTCACTCAGCAACCGATCCGTGCCGTTGCGAAAGCTGAGTTACAACCCCGGCCTCTTGAAGTTATGGTGGTACTGGATAACACTGGATCAATGCGGTTCAGTCTGACTGGTGGCCAGACAAGGATTAGCGCGCTCAAGACCGCGGCGAAGGATTTCGTCAATATCGTTCATCAGGGTGCGTCAAGTCGCCGCGACCTGGCGCTCGGCCTTCTTCCGTACGATGTAACTGTCAACGTCGGGAAATTGCTGCCCTCCCGCGCGATCATCAAGGAAGAAGGCTTCAATTTCGGTGCGATCTACAGCGCCGGAGACTGGCCGAACAACAAGTATGCGTGGAAAGGGTGTGTCATGAATGACGCAACTGTCCGTGACGTCAACAGTGATCGGCTTACGTCCGAAGCAGGAGCGTGGGACCTCACTCGTGCGATCCCGGGAGGAAGTGAAGGCGATCCTTCCGTCGAGCCGTATTTCGTGCCGCCGATGTACATACCAACGCTAGCTTACAACGACGCAACGACAGCTGAAAAAGCCAACAAAAATGGCAATTACTACAAGATTGCCGGCACGGCCGCCAATGGTGGTTCACCCGAACCCCGCAATAACCTTTATCGTCTCGATGTGAGCAGTTATGGAGCGTCCGGAGCAGATTATCTGGCCAATTCGGGGATATATCGGTCATACCTCTATGACTATTATATCGGACTCAATGACGGTGGTGGGACCAAGGATGATGACGTCATTCGGTCAACTGCTTCATCAAATGCCTATTACAGTCCATCTTCCGGTAACAACAAGAGTAACGGATGGTACGTCGATTGGACAAGAATACCCCATTATTATGAGAGTGATTGGTGGTCCAATCCATCAGATGGTAAAGTGAACCCGGACGGGGGTCGCACAGACAGCTACACTGCTAATCGAACCCCAATGCAGAATCCGAACTGGCAATGTCCGGAAGAAGCGATGCCGCTGTCATATGGCCGCGATAAAAAAGCGTATTATGATTATATCGATGACAAGAATGCCGCGATCTATCCTGGAAACGGGACAATCCATCATTCCGGGCTGGTTTGGGGATATCGTCTTTTAGTTCGCGATGACGTTTTCAAGCGTGTCAATCCGACAAGCGAGCAGCCGAAACGCGCGATCGTTTTCATGACTGACGGCCTGAATGAGGTGAATGAATCGCCTCAGGGTGACTATTACGATCGGACATTCACATGGTATGGTCAGTGGGCAGCCGCAAGGAACAAGCCAAGTTCTCTATCCAGCAATGAGGTAAATACCGAAGTCCAGATGCTGCGTCGATTTTCAAAGACATGTGCCAATATACAACGTGAGCCAAATGCACCTCTGGTTTATATAATAGCGCTGGTCGCCAATAGTACGGAGGTCAACACCGCATTTGATCAATGCGCGCCGGGTCGTGTGTATCGCACGAGCAGCACTGATGGGCTGCGCGAGGCGTTCAAGGAAGTGGCGTCGGAACTCGTCGATCTGCATCTGGTCCAATGAGCGGAGCCGTTCAGTGGTGTCTGCGTGGCGACAAGCGTGGTGTCGCCCTAGTCGAATTCGCGCTTTTGGCGCCCGTCATGCTGATGCTGATCTGCGGTACAATCGAAACGGGCCACATGATCTTTGCACGCATGGTACTAGAGGGCTCGATAACCGAGGCGGCTCGCAAAGCGACGGCATCGCTGGAAACAACGGAATCAGATCGTGATGCGGTCATGCGTTCCAGCATCAAGCAGGCGATGAGCAATTTTCCGCTCGCGCGTGGCAGATCAATCACGATTACCACTGCTGTTTATCACGATTTCAGTTCGGTAACGCCAGAGACATTTACGGACATCAACCGCAACGGCCGCTATGATCTTGGTGAGACATTCGTCGATCGCAATCGCAATGGACGTTGGGACAACGCGTCACCGATCGCCGACCGTACACTGGGCGGTCCCGGCGATGTCGTCAGCTATACAGTAACCTTTCCCAAGGCCGTCTTGTTTGGGTGGCTGAGCGAGGTCTTCCGTTTCCGGAACGGCATCGTTCCACTGAATGCGACCACCGTAGTCCGCAATGAAGCCGTGGTGCGCAAGACATGATGGCCGCGACGTCCCGCCTGCGTCAGCTATCGCGAAACCGCAGCGGCGTCGCGATAATCGAATTCGGCCTGGCGTTGCCGCTGTTCCTCGGCTTCGGGCTAACGGGTATCGAGTTCGCCAACTATCTGATGGCGAATAACCGGATCCAGCGCCTGACGACGATGAGTGCCGATTTGGTCGCACAGAGCGGGACCGGCAATGTCGGCGTGTCGGAAGCGCAGATTTACGATCTTTTCAATGCGCTGGACCTTACCGCTCAGCCGTTCAACGTGCGCGACAACGGACGCATCATCATCACCGGTCTGCTCGGCACCGATAACAACAATGACGGGAAGCCGGAGAACCGCATCCTGTGGCAACGCTTTGATGGTGGCTATGTCGTGCCGCCGGTCGTCGGCTGCGCCCGCACCAACACGATCGCGATCCTGTCGCGCCCGATGCTGATAAACGAGGTCACGTTTCACGTTCAGGTGACCTATCGATACCAGCCGATCTTCAGTACCATGCCATTTCGCTGGTTGTCGCTGCCGACCAGCTTTACAAAGATTGCGATGTTTCAGGCTCGGAACAAGGACTTTCAGACGCCGAGCACCGATCCCAATTTTCCCGCCAAGAGCAATTGCACGTCGGTGACTGGGCTGTAATAACTACTTCCGATAACAAACCCGCTTCGCCGCCTCCACGACGCGGCCGGCGTCGATGAGCGCTAGCTTCTCCAGGTTCGCCGCATAGGGAAGCGGAACGTCCTCGTTGGTGACGCGCAGTACGGGGGCGTCGAGATCGTCAAACCCTTCGTCCATGCAGATGGCGATGATTTCCGACGCGATTGAGCAAGTCGGCCAGCCTTCCTCGACCACGACCATGCGGTTGGTCTTGGCCAGGCTGTCGAGCACCGCGCGCTTGTCGAGGGGGCGCAGCGTGCGCAGGTCGATCACCTCGGCGTCGACCCCTTCATCCGCCAGCGTCTCGGCCGCGTCCAGCGCCAATCCGACGCCGATTGAATAGCTGACCAGCGTGATGTCACTCCCCTCGCGCATCACCCGTGCCTTGCCGATCGGCAGAACATGATCGTCGAGTTTGGGCACCTCGAAGCTGCGCCCGTACAGCAGTTCGTTCTCCAGGAAGACGACCGGATCCTCGCTGCGGATTGCGGCTTTCAACAGGCCCTTGGCGTCGGAGGCGTCATAGGGCGCGATGACGATCAGGCCGGGGACGCTGGCATACCAGGGCGCATAGTTCTGCGAATGCTGCGCGCCCACGCGCGACGCCGCGCCATTGGGGCCGCGAAACACGATCGGGCAGCGCATCTGGCCACCGCTCATGTAATTCGTTTTGGCAGCGGAATTGACGATATGGTCGATTGCCTGCATCGCGAAGTTGAAGGTCATGAACTCGATGATCGGGCGCAATCCCCCCATCGCAGCGCCGGTGCCGACCCCGGCAAAGCCGTATTCGGTGATCGGCGTATCGATGACGCGGGCATCGCCGAACTCGTCGAGCAGCCCTTGCGTGACCTTGTACGCGCCCTGATACTGCGCGACTTCCTCGCCCATCACGAAGACACGGTCGTCGGCGCGCATTTCTTCCGCCATCGCGTCACGCAGCGCCTCACGCAGGGTCATCTTGACCATTTCGGTTCCTTCCGGAACCTCCGGCGACGGCGTGCCCGTCTTCTCGGCCGACGCCACCAGCGCCTGCGTCCCGCTCGGCTGTTTCGCCGGTGTGGCACCCTCGGGGACAGGGGGCGAGTCCTGATCCATTGCCTTGTTCTTCGGCGCCGGATTGGCATCTTCCCCCGACCGGCTTTCGGTCACTTCGGAGTCGATGCTCTCTCCCTCCTCGGCGAGAACGGCGATGACGGTGCCGACCTTCACATTGTCGGTGCCCTCGGCGACCATGATCTTGCCGATCGTGCCCTCATCGACCGCCTCGAACTCCATCGTCGCCTTGTCGGTCTCGATCTCCGCCATGATATCGCCGGACGCGACAGTATCACCTTCCTTTACGAGCCATTTGGCCAGCGTTCCCTCTTCCATCGTCGGCGACAGCGCGGGCATCTTGATCTCGATCGACATCAGTAATTTTCCACTAGCACGTCGGTGTAGAGTTCGGCCTCGTCCGGCTCGGGGGTCTGTTCCGAGAAGTCGGCCGCTTCATTAATGATCTTGCGCGTCTCCTGCTCGATCGCCTTCATGTCCTCGTCCTTGACGCCCTGCTTGCTCAGCATCGCCTTGACGTGCTCGATCGGGTCCGACTTGTCGCGCACCGCCTGCACCTCGTCACGACTTCGGTATTTGGCCGGATCGGACATTGAGTGGCCGCGGTAACGATAGGTCTTCATCTCCAGGATGATCGGGCCCTTGTCCGCCCGCACCCATGCTAGCGCCTCCTCGGCGGCGCCGCGTGCCGCCAGCACGTCCATGCCGTCGACCTGGATCCCGGGAATACGAAAGCTCTCACCGCGCCGGTAAAGCTGATCCTCGGCGGAGGCGCGGTTCACGCTGGTTCCCATCGCATATTGGTTGTTCTCGATCACATAGACCATCGGCAGCTTCCACAGTTCTGCCATGTTGAAACTCTCATAGACCTGGCCCTGATTTGCCGCGCCGTCCCCGAAATACGCGAGGCAGACACCGCCATCCTTCTTGTACTTGTGACTGAAGCCCAATCCGGTGCCGAGCGAGACCTGCGCGCCGACAATACCGTGCCCGCCGAAGAACTTATGCTCGACACTGAACATATGCATCGAGCCGCCCTTGCCCTTGGAAATGCCGGCCTGTCGCCCGGTCAGTTCCGCCATGACGTCACGCGGCGGGATACCGGACAACAGCATATGCCCGTGATCGCGGTAGCCGGTAATCACACTATCCTTCTCGGACAGTGCGGACTGGAGACCGACCGCAACCGCCTCCTGCCCGATATACAAATGGCAGAACCCACCGATCAGCCCGAGACCGTATAGTTGCCCGGCCTTTTCCTCGAAACGGCGGATGAGCAGCATATCCTTGTAGAACCGGGTAAGTTCGTCCGTCGATGCGTCGTAAGGCGCTGGATCGGCGGGACGTTCCCGATTGGACATAGGTGGCTCGGCATTTTGGCGTACGGGTGTCTTGGCCAAGAGAAAGACCTCTGTTTCCTGGGGAGCGGCAATGTAGTTGCCTATAAGCGCGTTCGCGCGGCAGGTGCAATTGCCCACACCGATCGGTCCTTAGCCTTGCACCCCGGTTAGCGTCCCGCCAAAGCACGCAATATATGGACAAGCCGCTGCATCCTTTTCGCATCCCGTATTTCCGTGCCTATTGGCTGTCGCGTCTGACGGGCACGATCGCGGTCAGCGCGATGTCGATCGTCATCGGCTGGCAGGTCTATGGCCTGGCGCGAGAGACCATGGATGTGCGGGAAGCGGCGTTTCTGCTCGGCATGATCGGGTTTGCGCAGTTTGTGCCGCTGATGCTGCTGACCCCGATCGTCGGCCTGGTCGCGGACAGCGTCGACCGGCGCTGGATCGTGCGGGGCACAGCGACGCTGCTGATCGTGACTGCAGCAGCATTGGGTCTGCTCAATTGGGCGGGTACGTTGTCGCTGCCGGCGCTTTTCCTGGCGGCAATCGCGTTCGGCATCGCCCGCGCCTTTTCAGGGCCGGCCTATTCGGCGCTGGCGCCCAATCTGGTACCAATCGAGAGCCTGCCGACGGCGATCGCGATCAGCTCGATTGCGTGGCAAGTCGGGACGATCGCGGGACCTAGCCTTGGTGGGCTGCTGTTCGCGATCCATCCCGATATCGCCTATGGCACTGCGACCGTGTTGTTCCTGATCGCGCTGGCCTTCATCTTCATGATCGGGCCGGTACCTCAACCGCCGGCGCAGGCCGACCACCGCCCCCTTGCCCGGATCATTGAGGGGTTCAGCTATGTGCGACGCAACCGCCTGGTACTCGCCACCATCACGCTGGACCTGTTCGCCGTCCTGCTGGCGGGCGCAACCGCCCTGCTGCCCGTTTTCGCACGAGACATCTTGTATGTGGGCGCAACCGGCCTGGGCATTCTCGCCGCATCGATGGGCGTGGGCGCGGCGGTAACCGCGGTTTGGTTCTCAATCCGGCCAATGAATACGAACGTCGGCGCAAAGATGCTGCTGGCGGTGATTATCTTCGGCGTCGCGATCCTGACCTTTGGCCTGTCCAGGTTTTTCTGGCTTAGCGCGGGTGCGCTCGTGATAGCAGGCGGAGCAGACATGGTGTCGGTCTATGTTCGGCAATCGCTGATCCAATTGCACACCCCGGACGCGATGCGCGGCCGCGTCAGCGCCGTATCCCAATTGACGATTTCCGCATCCAATGAACTTGGCGAGTTCGAAAGTGGGCTGCTCGCTTCGTTCCTGGGGCCGGTCGGCGCGGTGGTGTTTGGTGGCGTCGGTGCGATTGCCATCACGCTGTTCTGGTCGCACCTCTTTCCGGAACTCAAGCAGGCCCGAAGCTTTGACTTACCAGACCTTGACCCAATTCCCTCTGAAAGCGGAGCCGTGCCATGAAGGCGACGACCATTCTCGATACAATCGGTGACACGCCGCATATTCGCATGCAGCGGCTGTTTGGCGACGCGGAGGTCTGGATCAAGTCCGAACGCGCCAATCCCGGTGGTTCGATCAAGGACCGGATCGCGCTTGCAATGGTCGAAGCGGCGGAACGCGATGGAAGCCTGAAGCCGGGTGGCACGATTATCGAGCCGACCAGCGGCAATACCGGCGTCGGTCTGGCGATGGTCGCCGCGGTCAAGGGATACAAGCTGACGCTGGTGATGCCTGAGAGCATGTCGCTCGAACGGCGCCGGCTGATGCTGGCCTATGGTGCCAGTTTTGATCTGACGCCTCGCGATAAGGGGATGAAGGGTGCAATAGACCGCGCGATGCATCTGGTCGAGCAGACCGAGGATGCCTGGATGCCCCAACAGTTCAATAATCCTGCGAACATCGACGTGCATGTCCACACAACTTCACAGGAAATCCTGCGCGATTTTGCCGACGATCCGATTGATGTCATCATCACAGGGGTCGGTACCGGTGGGCATATCACCGGCGTGGCAGAGACGCTGAAGAAGTCCTGGCCTCATCTGAAGGTCTATGCGGTCGAGCCTGCAGCATCGCCGGTGATCGCCGGAGGCAATCCCGGTCCGCATCCCATTCAGGGAATCGGCGCGGGCTTCATCCCGGAAAATCTTCACACCTCCTCACTCGATGGGGTGATCGAGGTCGATGCCGCGGTGTCGAAGGATATGGCCCGGCGTGCCGCAAGTGAGGAAGGCATGCTGGTCGGCATCAGTTCTGGTGCGACACTGGCAGCGATCCTGCAAAAATTGCCCGACCTGCCAGATGGGACACGTGTGCTGGGCTTCAACTATGACACCGGTGAGCGGTATCTGTCGGTTCCCGACTTCCTGCCGGAGAATTAATGACTACGACATGGACGACTGCACGCAGGATCGGACTGCGTTCCGCCATGGTGGTGATCGCCGGAGTCGCCGTCGGGGTGCCTACCGCCGTGATACTGCACCCGCCAGCGATTCCAAAACCGCCTCCGCGCGTCGCCATGCCCGCGCCCCGCATCGCGCCACCTGAGAAAGTGCCGGTCGTGGAGCCGATGGACGTTGTCGACCTGACACCACAAGATGCCGAAGCTTATAATGCCTCGATCCCTTTCTTCGACGGACCGAACCCGGCGGCGCGTGCCTTCCGCTTCGCCGGTGCGTCCGACGACCTGCAACGCGCGACCGACTGCCTCGCCGCTGGTGTCCTGTACGAGGCCGGCGACGATGCGGCAGGAGAGAAGGCGGTGGCACAGGTTGTTCTGAACCGCGTGCGCCATCCCGCCTTTCCTCAGACGATATGCGCCGTCGTCTTCGAAGGATCGGAACGGGCAACGGGATGCCAGTTCAGCTTTACGTGTGACGGATCCATGCAGCATTGGCATCCGACCGCCGACCAGTGGAAACGCGCGCGGGCGATCGCGTCGGCGGCACTGAGCGGGACGGTCTACAAGCCGGTCGGCTATGCCACCCATTATCATACCGACTGGGTCGTTCCCTATTGGCAGTCTACTCTCGACAAAATCGCCAAGGTTCACAGCCACCTGTTCTTTCGCTGGACGGGATGGTGGGGCACGCCGGGTGCCTTCCGGTCGACACCGACGGCGACCGAACCCAATGAAGCGCAGATGGCGGCGATTTCATCGGCGCATGACCTTGCCGGCGCCATGCTGGAGGCGGATGCCGCAATGGGCGAAGCCAACATTGCGCTGGGCAAGCCTCTGGTCCCGCTGGCAAGCGATGCGAACGCGTTTCTGGCGGTACTCAGCGCCAAGCGGCCCGCCCCGTCTTTCGTTACCGTGGCGAAGGCGGCGTGTGGCGATCGTCCGTTCTGCAGGGTGCTGGTCTGGACCGACCCGAAGAATGCGGCCATGAAATTGCCGCTGACAACGCAGCAGGTTGCCGCACTCTCGTACAGCTACACGCGCAACCGGCAGTTCGATCTGGACAAGAGCCTGTGGGATTGCACGCTGTTTCCACATCCCGATCGTCAGCAGTGCATGAAACGTCAGATATTGCTCGTCGATGAGCCAGCGACGGCCAGGCTGGCCGACACGGTAGCCGCCGATCCCGCCAAACCGGCGACGACCGCCCCGGCCAGGGCTGCGCCATTGACCGGGGTTCGACGGACCGCGCCCGCCTCTGCTGTGCCGTCGCGCGATCAGGCGGCCATGAACATCTCGGGTGGCAAGGCCATCAGCGAGCCCGCGCCACCCTCGATCTTGCGGCGCAATGATCCGGCCTCGGGCAAGACCCGCTCCGCGAAATAGCGCGCGGTCACCAGTTTGGCGTCGAGAAAGGCGGGATCGCCCTCCCCCGCCGCCTTCAATTTGGCCGCGGCGACCGCCATGCGCAGCCACATCAGTCCCGTCGCGACGATGCCCATCAGGTGCATGTAGGGCACCGCGCCCGCACCCACATTATTGGGATTCTGCATCCCGTTCGCCATGAACCACATAGTCGCGGCCTGCAGCGCGCCATTAGCCTTTTCAAGCGCGTCAGCAATCTCCGCCGTGGCGGAATCGGCCTTGGCTGCGGCTACTTCCTCGGTGACGATGCGGAAC
Source organism: Sphingomonas sp. (assembly GCA_965217805.1). GTDB lineage: Bacteria > Pseudomonadota > Alphaproteobacteria > Sphingomonadales > Sphingomonadaceae > Sphingomonas. The sequence goes on from CBDCJJ010000008.1 coordinate 301,995, forward strand.
ATCGCCTGCACCGCGCGGCCACCATTTGCGCCAGCTTTCGCCCGACCAGGTCCATCGCCTGCACGCCGTTCGTGCCCTCGTAGATCATCGCGATCCGCGCATCGCGGACATACTGCTCCATCCCCCATTCGGCGATGTAGCCGTGCCCGCCATAGACCTGTTGCGCGTTGGTCGCGATCTCATAGCCCTTGTCGGTGCCAACTCCCTTGATGACCGGGGTGAGCAACCCGATCAGGTCGGCCGCCATCTGCCGATCCTCCTCGGTCGCGGCGCTATGCTCCAGGTCGACCTGCAGCGCTCCCCACAGGCACAGCGCGCGCAGCCCCTCGGTCCACGCCTTCGCATCCATCAGCATGCGGCGGACATCGGGATGGACGAACAGCGTATCGGCCTTCTCGTTCGGCTCGGCCGGCCCCGTCAGCGCGCGACCCTGCCGCCGATCATGCGCATAGTGCACTGCGTTCTGATAGGCGACCTCGGCCACGCCCAGCCCCTGCAATCCGACGCCGAGCCGCGCTGCGTTCATCATGATGAACATCGCCGCCAGCCCCTTCATCTCATCACCGACCAGCCAGCCGGTCGCGCCGTCATAGTTCATAACGCAGGTGGAATTGGCATGAATGCCCATCTTGTGCTCGATCGACCCGCAGGTCACCGCGTTGCGCGCGCCCAGCGAGCCGTCGTCACTCACCATCACCTTGGGCACCACGAACAGGCTGATCCCCTTCGAGCTGTTGGGCGCGCCGGGCGTCTTGGCCAGCACCAGATGGATGATGTTCTCGGTCAGGTCATGCTCGCCCGACGAGATGAAGATCTTGGTGCCCGTCAGCTTGTAGCTGCCGTCCGCCTGCGGCTCCGCCTTGGTGGTGATCAGGCCCAGATCAGTTCCGCATTGCGGCTCGGTCAGGTTCATGGTCCCGCCCCATTCGCCCGACACCATCTTGGGAACGTAGGTCGCCTTTTGCTCGTCCGATCCCTTGACCAGAAGTGCCGCGATCGCGCCGTGGCTCAGCCCCGGATACATCGCGAATGCCATGTTGGACGAGATCATATACTCCTGAAACGCGGTCGAGACGACGTGCGGCATTTCCTGCCCGCCAAATGCCTCGGGCGCCGACAGCGTGCCCCAGCCCGAATCGACGAACTGGCGATACGCCTCCTTGAAGCCGTCGGGCGTCGTGACGGACCCGTCAGAATGGTGGGTGCAACCCTGCCGGTCGCCGGACTGGTTCAGCGGGAACAGCACTTCGGCGACGAACTTACCGCCCTCCTCCAGCACCGCGTCGACCGTGTCGGGCGTCGCGGCGGCTAAACCGGGCAGGTTCGCATGCGTGTTGAGACCGACGACGTGCTCCAGCACGAAGCGGGTATCGCGGACGGGTGGAGTATATTGCGGCATGATCAGTTTCCTTCGTGGTCGTGGGAACCGTCCCCCAGGACGGCAATGAAGTCGGTCAGTTCGGTGATCGCGGCGTCGATGTCGGCGCGCTGCGCCTCCAGCAGTGCGACCCGCGCGCGACACCGTTCGATCGCGACCGCCCGTTGTGCGCGGCGTCCATCGCCCAGATCGTACAGGTCGATCATCTCGCGGATCTCACCCAGCGAAAAGCCGACGCGCTTGCCCCGCAATATCCAGGCGAGCCGAGCGCGGTCGCGGTGCGAATAGATCCGGTGCATCCCCCGCCGTTCGGGCGCGATCAGCCCTTCATCCTCATAGAAGCGCAGCGCACGTGACGTGACACCAAACTCCGCCGAAAGGTCGGAGATGGTGAAGCAATCGCGATCGGGACGGGGGTCGATCGAGGCATAGGCAGCAACGGAAGCCATGCCCATTTTATAACTTACCTTTACGTCAACGTCAATCTGCGCAAAGCGGCCGGCCATTCGGTGCACGCAACGTCCGCGCCTCTGCGACCGATCCGCTCACCCGCTCCACCGTAAGCGCCGACAGCGATGCGCGGCCCCGGCACAGGTGGTCGCATGACGCGGGCACCGATGCCGGGAACATGATCCTCGTCCCGTCAAAGCGCGCGTCGAACCGGCAGTCGCCGAACGCAACGCTCAGCGCGTCACCGTCGCGCGCGACCGTGCCCGACGCCGCGCAACCCTGCCCCGCGCCATAGTCCACGACCGCCCCGATCCGCATCGCGCCGCCGCCACTACCCCTGTCACCGCCGCCGTCCGGCACGATGCACAGCCGGTCGCTCGCCCGTGTCCATGCGCCGATCGGCGTCGCGGTCGCCGGATCGACGACCAGCCCCCGCGCCCTAGCCACCGCCTCCAGCCGCTCGCCCGGCGACAGCTGCCGCTCCGGAGCATTCTGCTGCCCGCATCCGGCGAGCAACAGCGCGAGCGCAACCCAGCCCCTCACGCCAGCGGCACCAGCCGATCGCCCTCGACCACCCGGTAGAAACAGCTTCGCGCGCCCGTATGACACGCCGGTCCGGCGGGATCGCAGATCAGCCAGATTGCATCCTGATCGCAATCGATCCGCATCTCGACGACGCGCAGCATATTGCCCGAAGTCTCCCCCTTTCGCCACAATCGCCCCCGACTGCGCGACCAGAACACCGCCTCCCCACCAGCCTGCGTCGCCGCCAGCGCCTCGGCATTCATATGCGCCACCATTAGGAGCGCGCCAGCGGCGTCGGTAACCACCGCCGTTACAAGCCCGGCGGTATCGAATCGCGGCGCTAGAGTGAGCGAAGTTTCAGCGGAGTGGGGCATAGCCGTTCCCTAAAGGAGCGCTGCTCGCGCTGGAAGTCCGGCTCGGTGGTGATGCGGATGATGTGGCGCATCACTGTCCGGTCAAAATTTGGAAAAGACCAAGCCACTATGGCAAGCTTTGACCGGATGCCGACCGGTCCCTTCTATGTGCCGTCGGGCGGACAGCTGCTTTTAACCTAGCGTCACAACCGTTCGGTTGTGACACCGGCGCGCGTGTTGGACCTGAATATACCAGCCTTAGCAAAGGCAAGTTCGACAAGGATGACCGCCAGCATCGATGCTCCGAACAGGGGTAGCAGGATGCCAAGGATCACCAGTGGAGCGGCAACCCATCCTAAACGTGCGTTGCTACTCGGTGTGGGAGCACCAAGCGTTCCCGGCGAGCGACGCCGCAACCACATGAGCAAACCGAGAACAGACATGCCGATCAACGCGAGGGCTGTTACCACCCCGATGATCTGATTCGCGAGCCCGAACAACTGCCCTTCATGCCATGCCACACCGGTATTCACGATCCTGTCGATCACGTGCTGATCGGAGAAGCCGCTGCGGCCGATCTCACCACCGGTGGAAAGATCGAAGGTCACCTGACGCGTAAGCGTTCGGTTCTGTGCGGCCGATTTTACCGTCCACAGGTCACCGGTCGGTGGGGCGAACGCCTGGGGCGCGTGCGGAGGAAGCACCAGCACGGGAAATGCCATTCGCTCCGCTTCCGCTCGCTCCACAAAAGCTGAGAGCGGCAGACCGCGGGACGGAGCAGCCGCTGCCGCACTCGGTCCGGCCATGCCGTGGTGCCCGGCATGGCCGCCGTCGACGCCGATCTTCCAATCCTGCGGCCCTTTGACCCAGCCCAGCTCGGCCCTTGTCCAGGCAAACGCACTGCCCCATACGCCCGCCCAAGGTAGGCCGCTGGCAAGCATCACCAGCACCAACCCCGCGATCCAGAAGCCGGTGACGCGGTGGATGTCCTTGAGCAGCGGGCGACCACGCAACGAGAGCCTTGGCCATAGCGTGCCTGCGAGCCGAAGCGGCCTCGGCCACCATAGGTAGAGGCCGGTAAGGATCATCACGATCGTCCAGCTCGCCGCCAGCTCCACCAGCCAGTCCCCCCAGCGGCCGATTAGGAGCGAGCCGTGGATACGCGCGACCACTGCCGCGATGCGCGCGTCGGGATCGAGACTACCCAGCACCCGCCCCTGCGGCGAGACATAGATCTCGCGCAGCTCACCGTTGGGCAAACCAAGCTGAATCATTGCGGCGTCGCCGCCTTCACGCGGCAGTCGATAGTGATTGAACGTCGTGTCGGGATTGGCGGCCATGACGGCTGCTAGCTGTCTATCGGGCGACACTGCACCCACCATCCCCAGCCCGTTGTATGATCGCTCTTCCCACCGTTCGATCTGTGGCTTGAACAGGTAGATCGATCCGGTGATCGAGAGGATCAGGATGAACGGCAGCACGAACAGGCCGGCGTAGAAGTGCCAGCGCCAGATCGTCGGATAGAGAACGGAACCCTTCATCGTCGTGCCCCGCCGAACCGGTACGCAACCCGCACGCTAAGGGTGCGCGGCTCTCCGGGAAGAACGCGATCCTCAGTACCGAGCGAATACCGCGAGAGATTGTCGCTGAAATAGTAGGTCTTGTCGAAGAGGTTGGTCAGCGACGCGTCAATACGGACCGGGCCGAGCTCGGTGCCTGCGCCTATGTCGAACGTCTCGTAATCCGGCAGAGTGACGGCACCGCCGTTGATGATCTTGCGTGCGCCGACATAGTTGGCGGAAGCCCGCAGCTCCACTCGGCCGATCGCCACCCGCGTCGCCGCGGTCACGGTGTTCCTAGGCGTCTCGGCAATGCGCCCGCCGAGCAGAGCCGGCGTGCTCGACTTCGTGATTTCGGCATCAAGATAGGCATAACCTCCTTGCAGCCACCAACCGACAAGCGGTGACCACTCGCCCTCCAGCTCGACCCCGCGCGTGCGGAACTGCCCGTCTTGGAGCTGGAAACCGGCGTTAGCGGGATCGGGCACTGCGACGTTGTCGCGCCGGATCTGGAAGGCCGACAGGTTGGCCCGCACCGTGTCCCGCACGACCCTGATGCCAGCTTCCGCCTGGTTCGACGTTTCCGGCTCGAACGGCACGCCGTCGAACCGGCGCGAGCCCGTCACCGCGCCAAGGTCATATCCCGTGTTGTAGCCGCCGAAGAGCGAGAAGCCGCCACCCAGCGAATAGGTGGTGCCGAGCTGCCACGACGTGTTTCGCAGCTTTGCCGAATCGCCCGAGCTGGAAAAGGCGGTGGTGAACGTGTTGTCATTGTCCGATCGGGAGTGCCGGATGCCAGCGACGACATTCCATGCGTCAGTCAGCGCGATCTGATCCTGCGCGTAGACCGCCGCTCCGTCGAGCGTAGCGCGCGACAGGAAGCCGAAATTGCTGGTGGGAGCGCCGCAGCCATAAACCGGCCGCAGCGCATTGATTGGTCCAACGCCGCACGGGACCGCGGCCCGCATGCGGAACGGCACGTTGTCGTGGTTGTATTCAACCCCGACTAGCAGCTTGTGGCGAACGCCAAAGGTGACGATCTCGCCGGCAAGGTCGAGCTGAGCCACATAGAACCTGTCGTTCTCGCCCGCATTACGACCGATGCGCGGGATGATCGTCAGGTCGGGCGCGATTGGCGGCAGAAGCGTGGTCGAACGCCCGGTGTTGTTCCACTCGCTATACTGGAAACGGGGAGTCAGCGTCCATGTGCCGCCCAGCTTCACGTCAACCCAAGCCTGGATCAGCGGCGCGTCGTTCTCCTGGAGCGAGTAGTCAGGCTCTCCGAGGAAGGCGGAGCGCTTCACCGTCGCGACACCGTTCGGGAGGACGGTGCCGATCGTCGGCAGGCCCGGATTGTTGAGCGTCTTGCGGTGAAGATATTCGGCCACGAGGTGCGCTGAAACCGATGGGCTTGGCTTCCAAGCCAGAGCAAGCCCGACGTTCTCCCGGTCGACATCGAGAAAATCCACGAAAGAGCCGGAGCGCTCGATCTCGCCGGTCAGCCGGATGCCGAGCGTGTCCGTGATCGGGCCGCCGACGTCGATCGTCGCCATCTTCTGGTCGTAGCTGCCGCCGGTCAGCGCGATCGACCCTGCAAAGGCATCAGTCGGCTGCTTGGTGATGATCGACACAATGCCGCCGACACCTGACTGGCCGTAGAGAACCGCCGAGGGGCCTTTGAGCACCTCGATCCGCGCCACGTTGGACAGAGCCGAAGGGTCGGTCCCGTCATAGAACCGCTGGAAGATGCCGTTGCGTATCTGCTGCGCCGCGAAGCCGCGGATGCGCAGTGTGTTACCCGCGAAGCCCGATACCCTGTTCCGCGCGACGGTCGCGGAGGGCACCGCACGTAGCGCATCCTCGATCGTCCGTGCGCCGCGATCAATGATGTCCTCGGCGTCGATGACCTGGATGCTCTGCGGCACCTGCTCAATCGGGATGCCAGATTTCGCGCCGAAATCGCCAGTTTTGGTTCCGGTGACGACAATGTCGCCATCGCGCAATCGGTCGTTGTCGCTCTCTTGGGCAAGCGCCGGGGCAGTAAGAAGGATGGCAGGAGCAAGCGCGAAACAGGACGCGAGCGAACGTCTCCGGAAGTTTGATCGGAACATGGAAATACCTTTGACCGGCCCGGCGCTAGGAGCGCGGGTCGTGTTTCATGAGCACCGTGCGGGACGGCGACAGTGAGAGATCAAAGGTGTGCGGGTGGTCCTCGGAGAGGTGGTCGCAGATTCGCCGGCGTTGTCGGCACTAGCAGGATGCTACCGGCAAACCCGATCGCCATGACGAAGGCGATGAGCGCGACGAGCTGGATGGGATCGATCGCGCCCAATGTTGCGGCCGACAGGCCCGAGAACGCGCAGGGCATTTCTGCCTTGCCATGATCTTTCGACTTGCCGTGATCGGGCATGTCGCCTTGCATTCCCGGCATTTCCATCGCCGTCGTGCGGGGAGCTACGCCCGAACAGATGGTGATGGTCATGCGCCCGTGATCGCTGTCGATCATGTAGCCGGTAGGCACGAGCAGCTTTAGCAGCAGCGCTGCCGCGCAAATCAGCACGGCAAGATGGCGTTGCGCGAGAAGATGCCGAAAGGCCTGCACGGGAGCCGACTAACGTTGTTGGTGGAATGTGTCACTTGGACAATCTGGCCTTAGGCTTGCCAAGTGTCACAACCGGTCGGTTTTGACACTGCAGGCTCATCAACGCTTTTCTGCAGCCGTCAATGCGTCAGAACTTGGCTTCACAATCACCGCTTTACGGGATCGGCGAATATGCGCTTCAACCATTATAGTTGGCTGCAAAGCTCCCGAACCATGGGCGAGGTACACAACGGGTTTAGGTAGCGCTTGTGACGCATCGGACTAGTCGGAATGAGCGAGGCCTTGTTCTCATCGACGAACGAAGGGCAGAGGCTCATGGTGCCGTTGCCTTAAACGCGCTCATCCGGAATTGAAGCGCAGCGGGAATGCAAAGAAGCGTCGCGCGCAGCCCAATGCTCCCAATCGACCTCACGCTCGGCTATAAATCCTTTCCTACTGCCCCTTGAACGCGCAAATCTCATTTTGTTCTTCATTAGAGACCGCTAGTTATTTGCAGTGCGCCTGCGATCCTTCAGCGTGACATGCACAGTTGGTCGTTAATCAACACGCCTTTTCGGGCGAACTTCGTGATCTTCCGCGCCATTCAACTTCGGCCTTCCGGCGTTCACGCCGCAACACCGATCAAGCGCCATCACTCAATCTTCCCGAATCGCCTTCACCAGTTCTGCCTTGTCCATCTTCGACCGGCCCTTGATGCCAATCTCCTTCGCCTCGTCGTAGAGATCGTCCTTGGTCCTATCCTCAAGGTTCGAGCTTCGCTGGTCTAGCGTCCCCGCAGCCTTTGCATTGGCGATGCGCGCTGCCTTTTGCGCTGATCCGCCTTGTGCGCGGACCTGTTCGTACTTCTCGTCGTCCTTGACCTGTGGTCCGTGATCCTTGGCCATCGTCATTTCTCCGCCTGAATCAGGACAAAGCGCGACAAGGCGTGTCGTTCCGACTATAGCGCGGATCGAACAGACCCAAGGGCAGTATGCTGACCACGAACCCGTTCGATGACGACCATCTGCATGAGGAATGTGGGGTGTTCGGCGTTTCCGGCACCGACAGCGCCGCCGCGATCGTGGCGCTCGGGCTGCACGCGTTGCAGCACCGTGGGCAGGAAGCGGCGGGGGTCACCAGCTTTGACGGGCATCAGTTCCACACTCACCGCGCGATGGGGCATGTCGCAGGCAATTTCGACCGTGACGACATCATCCGCGCGCTGCCCGGCACGGTCGCCTGCGGGCATGTCCGCTATTCGACCACCGGGGAGACGGCGCTCCGGAACGTGCAGCCGCTGTATGCCGATCTGTCCACCGGCGGCTTTGCAGTGGCGCATAACGGCAATATTTCCAACGCGATGCGGCTGCGGCGCGAACTGGTGCGGCGCGGCTCGATCTTTCAGTCGGGGTCGGATACGGAGACGATCATCCACCTGGTCGCGACGTCCAGCTACCGGACGCTCATGGACCGCTTCATTGACGCGCTGAAGCAGGTGGAGGGCGCCTATTCGCTGATCGTGATGACGCCGGAGGGGATGATCGCGTGTCGCGATCCGCTCGGCTTTCGCCCGCTGGTGATGGGGCGGCTGGGCGACGCGGTGATCTTTGCCAGTGAGACGGTGGCGCTGGATGTCGTGGGTGCCACGTTCGAACGCGCGGTCGATCCGGGCGAATTGGTGATCGTGCAGGATGGGGAGGTGCGCTCGATCCGGCCCTTCGCGCCAATGGCCGCGCGGCCGTGTATTTTCGAATGGGTGTATTTCTCCCGCCCCGACTCGATCGTCGATGAACGGTCGATCTATTCGGTCAGGAAGAACATCGGCGCACAGCTTGCGCTGGAGTCAGGGGTCGATGCCGACATCGTGATTCCTGTCCCCGATTCGGGCGTCCCGGCCGCGATCGGCTATGCGCAGGCGTCGGGTATCCCGTTCGAGCTCGGCATCATCCGGTCGCACTATGTCGGGAGGACCTTTATCCAGCCGGGCGACCAGGTCCGCCATCTGGGCGTCAAGTTGAAGCATAACGCCAATCGCGCGCTGATCGCCGGCAAGCGGGTCATCCTGGTCGATGATTCGATTGTGCGCGGCACGACTTCGCTCAAGATCGTGCAGATGATGCGCGAGGCGGGCGCGGCCGAGGTGCATATGCGGATCGCCAGTCCGCCAACGCGCCATTCATGCTTTTACGGCGTCGACACGCCAGAGCGCGCCAAATTGCTGGCCGCCAAGCATGACGTGGGCGGCATGACCGACTTCATCCATGCCGACAGCCTGGCGTTCGTGTCGATCGACGGGCTGTACAAGGCACTGGGCGAGAAAGAACGCGCCGATGTGCGGCCGAAATATTGCGACGCGTGTTTCACCGGCGATTATCCGACCACGCTGACCGATCAGGACGAACGCGCCGAAGTCGACCAGTTCGCGTTGCTCGCCGAGCGCGTGATCTAGCACAAGGGATGCGACGATGACGGATAAGCCCCTTGCCGATCGGCTGGCGCTCGTCACCGGCGCCAGCCGCGGCATCGGTGCGGTGACCGCCAAGACCTTGGGTGGGCTGGGCGCGCATGTCGTGTTGACGGCGCGGACGGCCAAGGGGCTGGAGGAGGTCGAACAGGCGGTCTTCGACGCCGGGGGTTCCGCGACGATCGCGCCACTGGACCTGACGGAGACGGACAGCATCGCGCGGCTGGCGACGGCGGTCGGGGAACGCTGGACTGCGCTTGACGTCATGGTGCTGAATGCCGCGATGCTGGGGTCGTTGACTGCGGTTCCGGCAATCAACCCAAAGGAATTAGCCGACGTCCTGACGCTGAACGTCAGTGCTCAGGCTGCGCTGATCGCGGCATTCGATCCGATGCTGCGCAAGTCGGCGGCGGGCCGCGTGATCGGCCTGACCTCCAGCGTGGGCCGTCGGCCCCGCGCCTATTGGGGCGCCTATGGCGCTTCCAAGGCCGCGTTTGAGACGCTGCTTGGCTCCTATGGCGACGAGATGGCCGCAATCAGCAAGGTGCGTGTCGCTATCGTCGACCCCGGCGCCACCCGCACCGCGATGCGCGCGCGCGCCTATCCGGGTGAAGACCCCGCCTCTGTCAAGGAGCCACAGGCGGTCGCCGACCGGATCGCGACGTTGGCCGTCGAGGGCTTCGAGGCCGGGCATGTCGAGCGGGCGTGAGCTTGACCCGCTCGTCGGCTCCTCTACCCGGCGACATGTACCGGCGGGATCGCGCGCCGGTGCGCGATCACCGGGATGCGCGCCCGCACCTCCGCGATACGGGCAAGGTTGATCTCGACCACCGCGACGCCCGCTTCCTGACCCATGTCGAGCAGCACCTCGCCCCAGGGATCGACTACCAGCGAATGGCCATAGGTCAGGCGGCCATCCTCATGCGTGCCTGTTTGTGCCGCCGCCACAACGAATGTAGCCGACTCGATCGCCCGCGCCCGCATCAGGACATGCCAATGGGCCTCGCCGGTCGGCCGGGTGAACGCTGCGGGAATGGAGATGATATCGGCACCGGCCGCACTAAGAGCCTGAAACAGCGCGGGAAAGCGTAAATCGTAGCAGATTGATAGGCCCAGCACGCCGGCCGGGGTCGACGCAATCACCGCTTCCTCACCGGGTGCGTATGCCGCAGATTCGCGCCATGACTCGCCCGTTGGCAGATCAACATCGAAGAGGTGAATCTTGTCATAGCGCGCCCTGATCAGTCCGGCATCGTCGATCACGAACGCACGATTGGCAAAGCGCCCGTCTGAACGCCGTATCGCCAGTGATCCAAGCTGAACCCAGATTTTATGACGCAGCGCTGCATCCTGAACAACGCGAAGGACCGCATCGTTCGCCTCCTCGGTGATCGATGCGGCCGACCTCTCTCGATTACGGTCGAGAAGCCCTGCCATTTCCGGCGTGAACAGCATCGCTGCGCCCTGCTCGGCGGCCACTTGCACCGCGTCTTGAAGGACGGCAGCATTCGCGACCTGGTCAATCCCGCTCGTCATCTGAATGAGCGCGATCTTCACGCGGCGAGCAGCTTGTCCAATCGCCCGTCACGGTCCCAAGACGCAAGGTCGTCGGAGCCACCGATATGCCGGCCATCGATAAATACCTGCGGTACTGTCGTGCCACCACCGGCTCGCTCGATCATCTCCGCGCGCTTCGGTCCGCCCATCGTGATGTCATATTCCTCGGCATCCACACCTTTGCCGGCAAGAAGCTTCATGGCGCGTGCGCAATAGGGGCAAAACGCCTTGGTATAGATTTCAACGTTGGCCATAACTTTTAATTGTGGCTGACCGCCCCGGAAGTCAATCGTCCACCCCCTCCTTCAACACCCTCGCCCAGCAAAGTACGGTGACGGATGAGGCCCCACCGGCCAGCAACGCGCGCGTGCAGGCGTTGGCCGTTGCGCCGGTTGTATAGACGTCGTCGATCAGTACGACGGACCGGCCTTTGATACGATCGCGTCGCTGCTTGCTGACCACGAACGCGCCAGCGACCGCCTGCCCACGCTGACGCGCGCCAAGGCCGCGCAACATCGTCGTGCCGCGCATACGCACCAGTGATACGCGATCATCGGCAACGCCGCTCAGCCGGGCCAACTCCTCTGCAATCAGTGCAGCCTGATTATATCCCCGGGTCCACAACCGACCGCGGTGTAGCGGCACGGGAACCAGCAATTGCGCTCCGGTCGGCATGAGCCGCACCATGTGCTTCGCCATTGTATCCGCAAACGCGATACGGCCGCCATATTTGAGCCGCAGCGCCAAAATGCGCGCCACGTCGCCATAAGCGACCGCTGCTCGTACGCCGGCGTGAAGCGGCGGCGCGGCAAGACAGGAGGCGCAACGCGCATCTGCGCCACGATCGAACGCGAATGGCGTATTACACCCCGCACACCAGGGGGGACCGAGAAAGCGCAGTGCCGACCAGCATGCCTTACAGAACCGGTGGTCATCCTCGACCGGTACGCTGCAACCGCCGCAGCGTGATGGAAGGGCCAGACGTGTGATGGTTCGCAAGGGAGCAAGAACGCCTGCGGCAACGCCTTGTCGCCACAGCCTTTGTCCGGCAAAAGCCCGGGCATGAATGCGCCCATGATCTTCGATCGTGACGCCCGCCGACGTCGGCGTGATCGCGCGGCGTCCGATTTTGGCGATCATGACTTTTTGCGTCTGGCCATGCTGGACGGGATCGAGGACCGGCTCGCCCTCGTCAATCGCTCATTTCAGGACATTCTTGATCTTGGATGTGCGGATGCATCGTTCATTGCGCCCGCCGGCAGTCGCGTAGTTCGGATGGATGCAGGTTACCGTTTTGCCAAGGCGGCTGGCGGCGTGCAGGCGGATGAGGACCGGCTGCCCTTTGCGGACGGAAGCTTTGATCTGGTCATCAGCGCAGGGGCGCTGGATCAGATCGATGATCTGCCGGGAGCATTGTCGCTGGTTCGACGCGTGCTTCGTCCGGACGGGCTGTTCGTGGGGACGTTTGTTGGCGCGAATAGTCTGCCGGCACTGCGCGGCGCGCTTCGCTCGGCGGAACAGGACCGTCCCGTTGCCCGACTGCATCCGCAAATCGACGTCCGTGCGGCCGGTGACCTTCTCATGCGAGCGGGGTTTGCGTTGCCGGTCGCCGATCTCGAGACGCTGGACGTCGGTTACCGCGACATTGGCCGCCTTCTGCACGACTTACAGGGAATGGCGGCGAGTAATTTGCTGGTCAACCGCAGTCCAATAGGCCGCGAGACGCTCGCGCGCGCGGCGCAGAACTTTGCCGAACAGGCGGACGACAACGGAAGAATCGCGGAGCGCTTCAACCTCGTCTTCATGACCGGCTGGGCACCCGATCCATCGCAACCCGTTCCCGCCAGACGCGGCAGCGCGACGACTTCGCTGGCGCAAGCACTTGGTCGCTGACGTCAGGCGATCATGCCGTCGCTCTCGATACTACGCGCCAAAATGCGGCCCATTGCATCGAACAAAGCTTCCATTGCTACTGGTTTGAATAGGACGTCGTCCGCGCCGGCGTCCAGGCATTGCTGTCGCAGGTGAGGAGCGGCATCAGCGGTCACGACGATGACCGGCACCTTGCCTTTCGCATCCTTGCGCGCTCGAATATGTCCGATCGCCGTCATCCCATCCATGCCCGGCATCCGCAGATCGACCAGTAGAAGGTCGTAATCGTGCTGATCGAGCAGCGCGAGCCCGTTCTCCGCACAATCGGCCTCCGTCATTGTTGCGCCGGCTACTCCCAGCATGTCGGAGACTACACGACGATTCATCCGGTCGTCCTCTATAAAGAGGATCTTCATCTGCGCTCGAATTGCCTGGATATGCGGTTGCGCGCGCGGTTCATGATGTTCCCGTTATGGGACTATGCGGCGTCGCGTACAAGCGGTGTCGCACGAAGCTTGGCTTCGTCGCTTTTGACACTATCGATCAATGTTTTCGCCGCTATCGGGCGTTGTAAAACCACGTCAATACAATGCGGTAACTCTTGCCCTGCTTTGGCGCTTTCTGGTCGTAGAAGCACTGTCCGCGCGCCACTATTGTTTGCGGCCTCGAGAATCGCTGCAATCTCGACGTCACGCGTTTCGTTTTCAAACCCGGCTTCGTGGATCAGTACCGCAGATACCGTCGCCGTCCCAAGGCAATTGACCGACGCCTCATCGTCGGCCGCATCGACAATCGTTGAAAAGTGCGGAGCGAAAATCGCGCGAAACATGCTGCGAGAGATGGGGTTACGATCAACGATCAGGAGGACCGGACCCTCTGCGCCCGCAACTTCGGCGCAAGGATTGTCCGAACGGGTCACAAGAGGAAGCGCCAGCGTGAAGCATGCACCCGTGCCCGGCTCACTTTCAACCGTCACGTCTCCGCCCATCGCTCGAGCCAAATTCCGGCAAATAGAAAGTCCAAGGCCAGTCCCGCCAAAACGGCGGGTCGTACTCGTGTCGGCCTGACGAAAGGATTCGAAGATCTGCTCATGCTTTTCTTCGGGAATGCCGATGCCCGTATCCATTACCGCAATACGATATTCGTCGTCATTGCTCGACACAGAGAGTCTGATTTCTCCCGATGTGGTGAACTTCAATGCATTGGACAAAAGGTTGAACACGATCTGGCGGACGCGGGCAGAATCGCCCAATACATCCGCTGGACAATTGTCCAGATCATTGATGAAGATGACACCCTTTGTGGCAGCCTGATCCGACCAGAGCCGTGCCGTCGCCAGCAAGGTCGCTCGCAAGTCCATCGGCTCCTGATCAATTACCAGATGCCCGTTCTCGAGCTTGGCGACATCCAGTATATCGTCGACCAGCGAACGCATCGTCTCACCGGCGGCATGCACGACCGACAGTCGATCGCGTAGCCCGTCATCGATATGCCGGTCGGCGAGAATGACCTGCGTCATGCCGAGTATGCCGTTCAGCGGTGTCCGGATCTCATGACTGGTCATCGCGAGGAATTCCGTTTTCGCCGCCAGCGCTTTCCCGAGCGCCCGATTAGCGATCGCCAAATCAGCATTTCCCGCCTGTACCCGACGCCGGCTGCGCCGAGATATCAGAAGTGCGAACGCAAGTATAAGAATGATCGCAGCGGTCGATACGACCGCGACAATGTAGAAATAGCGTTCGGTCTGGGCCTGTTCATGCTCCGTAAGAGCACTCCTCCGCAATTCCTCGGCCTTGAGTTGGGCAATCCGCAGTTTCTGGTTCGCGAAATCGAACTTGGCCGCGAGCAAGGCGGTATTTGCATTCGTTGCCAGTCGCGTGGCCTGCTCGTCCAGGCGGCGAAGCGCGATCAGGTGGGCCAGCGCCTTTTCAGGTTCGTCGAGTACGCTGTAGATTTCAAATGCCGCCTGATGCGCTTCGCGATCGGCAAGGTTGGTGGTTTTCAGATCGACGCCGTTAAAACGTCGCTCGATTAAATCCTCAGCCTTTTGTAAATCATGCTGCTTTAGGGCTATTTGCGCCGCGATTGGCACCAGTTGAGGTTTCCAAGCTGCTGCTGGCGTACCTGCTGCAACCGTGAGAGCTCTTGCCATATATGTTGAGGCTCCTTCGGTATCGTTCATTAGTAATCGCAAACGTGCAATATTACCGAGAATTGTAGTCCTCAGTATTGGACTAGACATTCCACGTGCTAAACCAAGTGCGCGCAGATAATAGAACTCAGATTCCTCGAACTTTCCTAGATCTTGGAGGAACGATCCCCTGTTATTATAAATAGATATGATAATATTCTTATCGCCGCTATATGACTCAATTGCTTGATCCATATAATTAATAGCGGATTTATAATCCTTTGCATCACCATAGAGTGTACTAATACATATTAAAGATATCGCCTTGTTTCTTCCATCATTTAATATTGAATATATGCGATATGCATGCTGATAATCCCTTAAAGAGCCAGCTACGTCGCCAAGAATCGAATTTATACTACCCCTTGTGAGTAACGCATTTGCCTCAAGCGTTGAATTGGGTTTAACCTGATGCGCGATTTCTACTGCAGAGTTTACCAGGGGTCTAGCTGGTTGGATACGAAGAAGCCGAAAAAGCGCTTCTCCCCGAAGCCAACGCGCCGTTGCTAAAGCGATTGCCCGTTCTCTCGGATTAGCAACCTCGCGAGCTTCGATTTCGGCCCTCGCAGCCAGTTTAACAGCGCTCTGCGGATCAGCGAGCATTGCCTCCTTCGCGTTGTCAATTGAGATATCAAAGTTTGGAACGATTCCTCTCGCAGGAGCACCTATTCCAAACGTTGCAACCCCAAAGAGCAAAATAGCGCTTGAAGAAAGAGACAGTAGAGGTTTCACGCAGTTTTCATGACGGAGGCAAAGTGCCGGAGCGGGTTGTCAAAATTCAGAGAGAGCTTACTCTTGTAGTCACTTCGCAAAAATGCGAGCAATCCATGAAAAGCTAGCGGGCGACTTATTAGAAAACCCTGTCCCATGTCACATCCCATCACTGACAATAGAGCCATGGCCGCAACGGTTTCGATGCCCTCGGCGACTACTTGCATTTCCATCGCATGCGCAAGGTCGATTGTCGACCTGACGATCAAGGGATCGCGATTCGAACTGGTGAGTTGCGTGACAAACAGCTTATCGATCTTCAGCTCTTTAGCCGGTAACTGCTTGAGATATGCAAGCGAAGAGAGCCCGGCGCCATAGTCATCGATTGCTAGGACGATGCCAATGTCGGCGAAGCGCTTCAGGTTGGCGATAGCTGTCTCCGGATCCCGGATCACGGCGGTTTCGGTGATCTCGAATCCTATCCTGTCGCCGCTCCCGGCAACCAGTTGAGCGGCCTCCGCTACGAATCGAGCGTTACACAATACCACGCCCGAGATATTGACGAATGTCGGCAAGTCATACCCCGCCTCGACTAGCCGTTGTTGGTCGATCAGGGCACGGCGAAGCGTCCACAACGTGAGGTCGACGATATGCCGGGACTCCTCGGCAACCGTGATGAACGCTGCCGGCATGATCAGGCCGTGTGTGGGATGCTGCCATCGGAGCAGCGCCTCGACGCCGCACACCCGTTGCTGCCGAAGATTTACCTTGGGTTGAAAGTGTAGCACGAATTCGTCACCCGCGATCGCGTCGGCTAATTGATCCGCCAATTCGGTGCGATCGATTGCGCTTGGTTTTTCCACCATCTTCTTGACGACGATCATGCGGTCAAGCCGGGCGTCGCGAAGCGCAAGCTCGGCTTCCTCGATCAGGCTCACATCTTCATGGGTGTTAGCGTCAGACACGGCCCCCGCTACTATCACTTCAATTTGTCGTTTGCCATCGCCGCTATCCATGGGCTGCTCGAACATGGCGACAATTCGGGCAGCGACGTGTCCGATCGTCACTTGCCGGTCGGTGACAAAACATAACTCGATCAGGTCACACCCAACCACCGAAGCTACACCATGATCGACAACCGCCTCCAATCGATTGGCGATCTCGTTCATCAGAGCACGCGTCCCCGCCAGTCCGCACCCCCGGCGAAGCATATGGTAGTTTTCGATCGAGATCAGCAGAACGCAGTGGCGGACGGTAACACTTGACGGATTGCTGCTGACATATCGCCAAGGTTCCTGCTGGCACCCAGGATTGTCCGTTTCGCGATCGCCGGGCGGAAACTCGCTCATATCGACCGCGGGTAACGAATGAGTTTGAAGATACCCTTAAACGCACGCTGCTACAAAGATGGTTAATGTATTGTTCACCACGATTGCTAACTTGGATCTAGTTGAATAAGACAGGTACGCACCTCTTTGGAGGTGTCAACAAGGGAGAAGACAATGCTGAAGTTGATTCTAACATTGGTCTATGGCTTTAAGATTAAACCCTGGTAAGCTAATTTGGCGTCGGTCCGATCGCTCTGGTGATTCAGTAAAGAGCTTCCCTGAGGGTATCGGGCCGATTTCGAGTGATTTTGATTTGCTCGACAGCTTAATTACGCTTTGTAACTTCCTTAAGATGATCAAGACGTCTGAGTTTCCAGACGTTCGTGTTGCGGCTCGGAATTTGAGAATATCATCTGCTCATCAATTGAACCAAACTTCAGCGCAATAATATCGAGCGCGTAGTTCTGGTTCAGTCTCCATGGCTTTTTTGCTCCCTGGTGCGGGAGCAAATCAATCGAACGCTGAATATAGCCTGATGAGAAATCCAGGAACGGCTCTGTTGGCATCGATGGATCATCATTATCCGGCGTTGCCTGTCGCGTACCACGTTTCTTCATCGTGTTGAGTAACCGACACACATATATGGCGGTCAGATCGGCTTTTAGCGTCCATGATGCATTGGTGTAGCCAAACACGGATGCCATGTTTGGCACCGCGTCGTACATCATTCCCTTGTAATGCAGCCGTCCGGCCAGATCGATCGACTCCCCATCAACCGTGAATCGCACGTCACCCAGAAGCTTGAGCTTCAGGCCCGTCGCGGTGATGACAATATCGGCGGGTAGTTGCTTGCCTGAAGTCAGCAGGATGCCATCCTCTTTGAAATGGTCGATCGTCCCGGTTTCAATGGTCGCCCTGCCTGTCTTGATCGAATCGAACAGGTCGCCATCCGGCACGAGACACAGGCGCTGATCCCAGGGATTGTAACGCGGTGTGAAATGCGTTTTCACATCATAATCCGCGCCCAGATGCTCGCGCACCAGACCAATGAGCTTGTCCTTCACCTTACCCGGTCGACGGCGCGCCAGGCGGAAGAAGACCATCGCCATCAGGACATTCTTCCAACGCGTCAGTCCATACGCCCATTTGCCGGGAAGCACCCCGCGCAACCAATTCGCGACACGGTCCTGCGCGGGCCGTGCGACGATATAGCTGGGTGAGCGCTGCAGCATGGTCACTTGCCCAGCCTGTTTCGTGAGTTCGGGAACCAGTGTTACCGCCGTCGCGCCACTTCCTATGACGACAACCCGCTTGTCCGCGTAATCAAGGCCTTCGGGCCAGAATTGTGGGTGCACGATCTGCCCTGCGAAATTGTCGGCACCTGCAAATTCGGGCATGTGCGCTTCGTCGTAGTCGTAATAGCCCGAGCACATGCACAGGAAATTGCAGGTCAGTTCGATCGGCTCGCCACCCGATGTTCGCATGGTGACGGTCCACCGCGCATTCTCGGTCGACCATTGCGCGCGATCAACGCGGCGATCGAAACGAATATGTCGGTCGAGATCGTAGGTTTTAGCGGTTTCGCGAAGATACTGCAGGATGGCAGGACCATCGGCGATCGCCTTCGCGTCGGTCCATGGGTGAAACGCAAACCCCAATGTATGCATATCCGAATCAGAGCGGATGCCAGGATAGCGAAACAAGTCCCACGTTCCGCCCGACACATTGCGGGCCTCCAAAATAGTAAATGAGCGATCGGGGCATTTCGTGCTGAGATGATACGCCATGCCGATACCAGAGATGCCGGCTCCGACGATCGCGACGTCGACATGCTCCATGATGGTCACTCTCCCGCCCGTTCATGGCTCGCCATGATTAATGCCAGAAGCGACCCGTCGCTCCCTATTTGAAATCCCTCGAATATTTCAGGCTGCCGTTCGATCCGCCGAAGGAACCGGTCGATGACAACAGGCTGAGCGTCTTGGTCAGCGCGATCTCCAGCTGCGTAGCCGTGTAGCCGCGCGCATCGGTCACGATCTCAACATACACGTTTTTAGTGATGTACTTGCCTGCGGCCAGCGATGTGCCCTGCCCTGTCGTCTTGTCGGCGCCGACGATCCGCAACCGGTCCAGCCCCGTGATCGAGCGCAGCTTGCCAACCGGGTTCAGCCCTCCGCCACCCGAACCACGCAGCGAATTCAGTGCGGCCGCCAGCTGGATAGCCTCGGTTGCCGACAGATTTTCGGGGTTGGTTCCAAAGAGCAGGCGGCTCAGCACCTCGTCCTGCGCAAGCACCGGAGAGGAGGTGAAGCTGATCTGAGGACGCTCGCCGGTGCCGGTGATGTTGATGATCGCAGTGATGCCGTTCGCGGTCGTCGTCGCCGAGATGTTGATCGACGGATCGGTTAATGCGCCACCGCGGAAGCGGATCTGGCCCTTGGTGATCTCGAACCGCTTGCCGGCGAACGAATAGGCACCCTTCACGATATCCAGTCCGCCATCGATCACCGGGTTCGCCGACGTACCGCCGATGTGCATCTTGAGCGACCATTCGGAGTCGAGGCCCATGCCGGAGACGAACAACTGGTTCTGCGCACGCACGTCGAGATCGAGCTTGAATACGCCGGCTGCGTCGATCGCCTGCTGCTGCTCCGGCGTCGGTGCCTTTGCACCCTTGCGCCGCACACCGGTCAGTTCCGGAACCTCCGCCTGACCTTGGCGAATGATCTGGTAGCGCGCTTCCGGGATGGTCAGCTTGCCCTGGATCAGCCCACCGTTCGGTCCCTTGGTGACGTGCAGCGTCCCCGTCGTCGTGGCGCTGAGCGCGTCGCTCTTGGCGAGTTGCGCATTATCGAGCTTCGCGGTCACGTCGAGCGGGAAACCCTGCGCTGCGGCCAGGCCGATCGTGCCTTGCGCCTGCACCGTCCCGTCGCCGGCCTTTGCCTGCAGCCGCTGCAACGTCAGCCGATCGGTGTCGAAGGTCGCCCGAACCTGCATCTGCGAGAGACGCGTGCCGAATGTCTCGTTGTCATAGGTCAGGTTATCTGCACGGATCTGCCCATTGATCCGGGGTGATTGCAACCGCCCGCCGAAATCGGCGGCGACGGCGATCGGTCCGGTCAATTGCTGCTTGGGCAGCGCGGCCAGGCTGAACAGCACACCCGACGGTCCGTTATAGCGGATGCCGCCGGACAAAGGTGCCGCCAACAGCCGTTCCGACCAGCTGACACCAGCGCCGAGCGGGCGTAGGGTGGCTACTATCCTGCCGACGACGGTCTGCCCGCGCAGGATGTTCGCACGCATGTCGCCGCCGCTGGTGTCGAGCCCCGCACGCAGATCGACGTCGACCGGGGTCGACACCGCCGCAATTCCCGAACGGGTGAACCCGGCGACGCGCGCGCGCGCCGTCACCTGTGGCACGGCCGCGCTGCTCGCCTGATTATAATCGAGCGCGCCCGTGATGCGGCCGCCCAGTCCAAGGTCGGGCACCAGCGCATTGATCGTCGACAGGTCGAAGCTATCCAGCCTGACCCGCGCGCTCGTGCCACGACCATAGCTTCCGGCTACCCGAACCGAGCCACCGGTCTTGCCCGCCGTCCCGAAATCGATGCGGGTTGGCGAGAGGCGATAGGTGCCGCCGCTGGCGTTGACCTTCGCAGGGTTGATCGTCCGGAAATCAATCCCGTTCGCAGCACCCTTCAGCGCCGCGACATATTCGCTGGGGCTCAGCGTCGCGTTGAGTGCCAGATTGAACGGAACGCCGTTCGATCCTGTCAGTACCGCCTGCGCGGTACCGCGACCGCCCTTGTAGTTCACCTTCGCGCGTGCCGACGACAAAACCAACGCGCCGTATTTCAGATCGGCGACCTGTGCGTCGGCGATGACCTGCGGGGCATTCGGATACAGCACCGCATTGGCGGTGATGATCGCGCGCCCGATGGTGAAGTCTACCGCACCGGGTATGCGGGCGCTGTAGGCCCGCGCGTTGACATCCGCGCGCTGATATTTGCCCTGAGCCGCCAGTCGAACATTGCCGTTCAATCCAGAGCCTGCAAAGGTCAACTGCCCGGCAAATGGCCCGGCGGCGGTCTGCGCAATCCGTCCCATGAAATTGACGCCCGCAAAAGTCACGCGGTTGATGTCGACCGTCAACCGTGGAGTCGGGCGCACCAGGACGTCGGCGGTGAACGGTCCATAGTTCGTCCCCCCGCTGGCGACGATGGCATAGGCACCGTTGCGCCCGACGACACGCGCCTTGAGGCCGTTCAGTCCTACGCCGAGTCCGGGTTTTTCGGCCGTCAACACGATGACAGGGTCAGTAGCGGAGCCAGTCACCCGCGCGGTGATAGCGCCATATTGGGTCGAATAGGCGTCAGCGGTTACCGCGACGGCGCCGTTCGAGAGATTGTATCGTCCACCGCCACTGGTCACCCTGAACTGCGGCGCGCTGACCCTCAGACCCGAGAAGGTGACGAGGCCCGCCGGATCATAGCCGATATCCGCGCGGACGATCGCGTTGCCGCCCAGGAAGTTGCGGACACCGTCATTGAAGATTTGTGAGGTGCGCGCCACGACCCGCGCCTTGATGCCGAAGCCGCCATTTCGGCTCGGAACCAGATCGGCATCGGTCGACAGGTCGAGAATACCGATGCTTTCCAGACGGTAATTGTTGACCCTCCCCTTCAATGCGCCGGTGTAGCGCCCGGTGGTTACGTCAGCGGCGATCACCGCGGTTGCATCAATCCGGTCCGAGTGGAGGCGCAGATTATCGGACAGGACACTGCCGTTGTTATAGGCAATATCACCGTCCAGCGTCACATTGGTCAGCAGGCTGCCGACCGCAGGATTGAGGCCGGTCACACGACGCACACGTCCCTTGATCGGGACAAGGATCCGGTCGGCGCTAACGCGCGCCAGCCCCTCGACATAGATGTCCTCGGCTGTCGTGGTGCCAAAGCCGATTGCGGCGGCGCGCAGCTTATAGTCCACGGTCGGCCGGGCGAAGGCGCCGTTCAGCACGATGCGCGCCGCCACGTCACGCCCACGCAGGTTCGGCGCGATTGACCCAGGCGTAAGGAGTTGCGCATCAACCGCGAAATTGCCGAAGCGGCTATTGGCAAGGTCGATCAGCCCGCCTGCGTCGACAGCAAGTGCGTCAGACTTGAGCTTGATCCGGGTATCCGCGCGCCGCTCCTGCAGCGTTGTGTCGATCGCGACATTCAGCGCCGGCGAAGTCAGTCGCTCCACCGGCCCTGCCAGATACAGGCCAGGTCGGGTTTGGCCGCGCACCTTGATGCGACCGTCACGCGCCGTAAGATTGAGGTTGGCCAATTGCCCGTTACCGAGCATGGCAATCGCCCGGCCGTCCCAGGCTTTCCAGCTTCCACGCCCATCGACGG
This sequence comes from Sphingomonas sp., assembly GCA_965217805.1. Classification (GTDB taxonomy): domain Bacteria; phylum Pseudomonadota; class Alphaproteobacteria; order Sphingomonadales; family Sphingomonadaceae; genus Sphingomonas. The sequence goes on from CBDCJJ010000008.1 coordinate 324,363, forward strand.
ACACGCTCAGCGGCTGTTTCAGCCCGCCCAGCGTTGCGACAACGCCGCCCGCGGGCGCGTTCAGCTTGAGGTTGAGATCAAGCTTGTTCTCGTCCGGGACCGCGTCCAGCCTAAGTGTCAGACGGTCACCACCCGCGACACCGGCGGCAGCCAATGCGTTGACGTTGGTCTGCAATTGCGCACGGCGATCGGCGATGTGGACCGCGCCCGCGATGTTCAGCATATGGGTCTGACCGGTCACCGGTTTGCCGATGATAAAGCGACCGATGCGTAAGCGGTTAACGTCAATGTCGAGATCGGGCAGCAATGGTGCGTTCGGATCGCTGGGTGTCGGCTTCAGCTCGGGGCGACGCCGCAGCGTGATCAGGTCGGCACCGAGTGATCGGACATCGACATGATTGTTGATGAAGGCAAAGGGGCGCCAGTCGAGATCCAGCTCGGGACTGGTCAGAAACACACCCTTGGGATCCGCGACCCGGACGTCACGCAAGATCATCTTGCCATACAGCGATCCATCGATCCGCCCGACCTTGATATTTAGTCCCGACGCGGTCGTATAGCCGCCGATCTGATCTGCAACGAACCGACGCCCGGGATCGGTATTGATCCCCAGCAGAACGACAGCAATCAGCGCGAGCAACGACAGTATCGCAATGCCAATCCATTTAAGGATGCGCTGCCACAGCGGCCGCTTTACCTTCTCATTGTCCTGCGGAGCATCGCCGGCGCTGATGCGATCGTCGGTCATCAGAATGCCTGCCCGATCGAGATATACAGGGCGACCTTGCCGTCGCCGGGTCGGGGATTGAGCGGTGTCGCGACATCGACCCTGAGCGGTCCGAAATTGGTGTAGAAGCGCCCACCGATGCCGGCGCCATATTGCAGGTTTGACCCCTTGGGCAGGCTTCCCTCATAGGTCTGGCCGCCATCAAAGAACGGCACGATTCCGAAATTGCCGAACCGGTAGCGCGCCTCGAGCGAGAACTCGTTCAAGCTGCGTCCACCGACGGGATCGCCATTCGGGTCTAGCGGCCCCAGTCGCTGGTAGCCGTAACCGCGCACAGAGCCGCCTCCACCACCATAATAGCGCCGTGATGGCGCCAGGTCATCGCGGTTGATTCCGAAGATCGACCCGGCCCGTAGCCGACCCGCCAGCACCAGGCTTGGCGAGACGGGATAATAAGCGGTGCCCTCGACCATCGTTCGTGCATAGGGACTGACCGAGCCCTGAACCGAGGTTTCAGGGCTGAAATTAAGCTTCAGCCGATACCCTTGCGTCGGGTTGAGCAGGCTGTCGGAGCGATCAAACACTGCCTGACCCGGTAGCGCTGCGATAAAGTAAGTACGTCTGACGCGGTCGAATTCGGTGAAATCATAGACACTTTCGTTCGTGCCGACGAGTTCGAATCCATAGGAATAGGTGAATTTCTTTTGCCAGATCGGCGTTGAGTCATAGCTGATCCGCCCGGAGAGCACTCCGGTAAACGCGTTGAACGCGTCGTAATTCTGATGCAATGCCGATGCCGTCAGGCTGACTGTTCGATCACGCTTGCCCGCGTTGGATCGCTTGAACGTGGCGGACAATCCCTGTTCCTGGGTGCCGCCGATCGCACCGAAGATGAGCGCACCTTCAGGTGGAAAGGCGTTGCGGTTGGTGAACTGTCCTTCGACCCGAAAGCCCTGGCCGGTCGAGTATCCCGCCGCTCCCGATAGATTCTTGTTCTTGCCGCGCACCTGGCGGATCAGCAGGTCAACCTGTTTCGTCCCATCAGGACCGTCGCGATCCGTCTCCTGCGGCTGCACCGAGACGCTGGAGAAAAGGCTGGTCGCAACCAGTGCTTCGCGCAGGTCGTCAACCAGTCGCACGTCATATAGTTCGCCGCGATCGAACCGTGGAAAGACGGACAGATGCTTTAGGTCGAACACTGGATCGCCTGTGGTAACCAGGCGCCCGAACGACGACCGCGCGCCGGTGTCGACGGGAAGAGTATAGGCACCGGTCGGCGTCTGGTCGTCCAGTAGGATGTCACGTTGCCCGACCTTCACGAACGGATACCCCTGCTGAGGCAAGGTCAGGCTGACATTGGCCTCCGAGCCCTCGACGCGCGCGGCGTCGATCGCCTCGCCTACCTTGAGCGGCAATTGCTTTTCTACAAGACCGGTCGGCACCGTCGGCTGGGCATCGACGGTGATCGATGAAAACGTATAGAGCTTTCCCGGCGTCGCACTGATCGTAGCGCGCAGGCGCGAGGCCTGATCGGCATCGTCATTGGGAATGATGTCGATCGTCGAAATGGCGCTGCCGTCATAATAGCCGAGCGACTTCATCAGGCGAACGGCCAGCGCCTCGTCTTCCTTCGCGCGTGCCTGCACCTGCGTCGGATTGGCGGCCTTGCCGTCGCCATCCTCCAGCGCGGAAAGCGACTTGAACCGGCCAGTCAGGTTCAAATCGTCCAGTCCCTTCACGACCGTGTCGTAACGAACCAGCGGTGCGTCCTTGCCCTTCTGTTCGGATGATACTGTCTGTAGCGGCGTGGTATCGAATTGACCGAGCGGGACCAGCGGCTGCGCGAGCGATGAATCGGTGGGTGGAATCGGCGCCAACACATCGGAAGATTGCCCCGCAGCGGCGCCCGGCAGTGGCTGAACGGTGGAGCCGAGAGACACCGGCGGCGGCGTTGTGCCCGGCGCAGTGGGCTCAGTTGGAGCCATCGGCTCCAGCGGCGCATTCATGTCGCTCGTCAGCGGCGGGAGAGCCGCATCGAATTCACCCTCGGGGATGATCGGACCCTGCTGGGGCTCGGCATCGCTCGACTTCGGATCGGGTGCGTCTGGTCCGACTGCCGGCGCGGTGCCCGGCTGTGCGAGCTGGGCATGGACAGGGGTGGCCGCAATCATCGCCACCGCGAGCCAGTGATGTCGACTGTTCCGAACTAGCACGCGACGCTGGACCCCTTTGGAATAGTCGTCTTCGACACACTCCCTCATTACCGGTCGTTACGCAGTATCTGCCATTGGTTTCAACAGTTTTGTGCTGATTTTGCCTTTGCACGGTACGCATGCAGCAATGGTTCGGTGTATCCGCTCGGCTGGTCGACGCCCTCAAAGACCAGCGCGCGTGCCGCCTGAAATGCTAAGCTGTCGGGGTTTCCTGCCATCGGCTTGTAAAGTGGATCACCCGCGTTCTGCCGGTCCACCCGCTCCGCCATGCGCGTGAAGGCGGCATCGATATCCTCCGTCGTCGCGACGCCGTGAAGCAGCCAGTTGGCCATGTGCTGTGAGGATATCCGGAGGGTCGCGCGATCCTCCATCAACCCCACATCGTCAATATCCGGCACCTTCGAACATCCGACTCCCTGGTCCACCCAGCGAACGACATAACCGAGGATGCCTTGCGCGTTATTATCCAGTTCGCGTGAAACCTCATGCGGTTGCCAGTTTCTGCCGGACTCGACAGGAACGCGCAACAATGCATCGAGCGCCGGCACGGGTTCTTCCTTCAGTTCTAGCTGACGCTCGGCAACGCTGACCTCGTGATAGTGCAGTGCATGGAGCGTTGCCGCCGTGGGAGAGGGAACCCAGGCGGTATTCGCACCTGATCGCGGATGCCAAATCTTCTGCTTCATCATGTCCGCCATGCGGTCTGGCGAAGCCCACATCCCCTTCCCGATCTGAGCACGGCCGGACAGGCCGCACGCGAGACCGATGCGGACATTGCGATCCTCATACGCCTTGATCCAGTCGGTGCCTTTGATCTCCGCCTTGGGAATGACCGCGCCTTTTCGCATCGCAGTGTGAATCTCGTCGCCGGTTCGGTCGAGGAAACCGGTATTGATGAACGCGATGCGACCACGGACCGCATGGATGCAGGCGGCCAGATTGACTGACGTCCTTCGCTCCTCATCCATCACGCCGACCTTGATCGTGTGGTGATCGATGCCCAGCAGATCCTCGACCGCGTCAAACAGGCGATCGGTGAAGGCGCATTCATCCGGCCCGTGCATCTTGGGCTTGACGATATAGACCGAGCCCGCGCGGCTATTCCGCAGCTGGCCCAGCCTCCTGAGATCGATCATCGCGATGGTAGAGGTGATGATCGCATCGAGGATGCCTTCGGGCAGTTCATTGCCGTCACCCGAGCGAACGGCAGGCGTCGTCATCAGATGCCCGACGTTGCGCACGAATAACAGGCTGCGCCCGGGCAACGTAATGTTGGAACCATCCAGTGCGCGGTACGTCCGATCAGGCGCCAGTGTCCGTGTGATCGTCCTCCCGCCCTTGTCGAAGGTTTCGGCGAGCGTACCGTCCATAAGGCCAAGCCAGTTGGCATAGGCAGCAACTTTATCCTCGGCATCGACTGCCGCGACCGAGTCCTCCAGATCGACGATCGTGGTCAGCGCCGCCTCCATCACGACATCCGCAATGCCCGCTCTGTCCTCTCGGCCAACCGGATGATTGCGGTCGATGACGACCTCGATGTGGAGGCCATTGTTGACCAATATCAGATTAGCGCCGCAATGACCGATCAGCTGCCCCGGATCGCGGAGGTCGGGGTCGCCGCCGGTAAAGTCGGTCCATGATCCGTCCGCCAGCGGTACGGTTTCGTCCAGGAATTGGCGAACCCTCGCAACAACGTGTTTCCCACGCTTCTTGTCGTAGCCTCCCGGCTTCGCGCTGCCCGGCAGTGCGTCGGTCCCGTAGAAGGCGTCGTAAAGGCTGCCCCACCGCGCGTTGGCGGCGTTGAGAACGAAGCGCGCATTGAGCGACGGAACCACAAGCTGCGGCCCGGCTATCATCGCGACCTCCGGATCGACATCGGCCGTCGCAATGGTAAAAGTCGCAGGTTCCGGGACGATGTAGCCGATGCTGCGCAGATATTCCTCGTCGACGACCTCGCCCTGCTGGTAACGCTGATCTATCTTCGCCTGAAGCTCGGTGCGGACCGCAAGGAGCGCTTCGTTCTCGGGCGTGAAGCGCGCGAAAATATCGGCGACGCCTTGCCACCAATCGTCGCCGTCAATGCCAAGCAGCGGCAGCACGCGTTCCTCGATGAAGTCGACAAGCGGCTGCGCGATGGTCAAGCCGGCGCGGTTGGTCATGGAACCCTCCTTGTATTTGCTAGGTCTGATCGGCCTGGGGAGGGCATTTGCGGCTTAGGCGATGGCGTCCGTGCTGTTCAAGCCCCCGGCCGCGGCCTCGATCCGATCCAGCGTACGGCGGAACTGGTCGATCTCTTCGCCTGCCAGCCCGCCGATGATGCGCTGCTCCATCTCCAGCGCCATGGGGACAATCTGCTCGTACAGCATTTGCCCATCGCTCGTCAGCGCCAGCAAATGCGAGCGCCTGTCGCGCGCATTCGGGAGGCGCTCGACCAGTCCCCGTTCGACCAGCGCGATGGCGGCGCGGCTGACCGTCACCTTGTCCATCCGCGTCGCGGCGGTCAGCACGTGTTGCGTGGAGGCGCCCTCCTCGGCGATAATCGTGATCAGCCGCCACTCGGGGATACGCAATCCGAACATTGCCTGATAGGTGGACGCGACCGCGTCCGATACTGCGTTGGAGACGATCGACAATCGATAGGGCAGAAACGCGCCGAGCTTCAGGCTGGACATGGCCGAAGCATAGTAGCCGCACATGCTGTCAGCAACGTTCGTGCCAAGCGATGGCCTTCAGTTGACACTAATCCCATCGGCTCGTATAAAAATCCAACACCGCAATCTTCGAGCAACGTCGTGCCGTCGCGCAGCATGGCTATCGGATGGAAGAATGCCGGTTTCAGGACGCCGAACGCCGCCGCAGTGTAATGCGCGCGGCTTTTTGGCGTCAATGCGTGCCCTGCCGGGAGGCCACCCGGCACCGAATCGACGGCTGAAAGGCAAATATTTTCATGGCTACCAAGGCGATCGACGGCTCCACGAACCGTCGCACCACGCAGAGCAGCACGGCCAAGCGGCGCATCCGCAAGGTCTTCGGCAACATCCACGAAGTGGTGCAGATGCCGAACCTGATCGAGGTGCAACGTGAGAGCTATGAGCAGTTCTTACGTTCCGACAAGTCGATCGGCCACGTCTCTGGCCTGGAAAAGACGCTGCGCAGTGTGTTCCCGATTCAGGATTTCGCCGGAACCGCCTATCTCGATTTTGATGATTATGTGCTGGAAGACCCCAAGTTCGATGTCGAGGAATGTCGTCAGCGCGGGATTACCTATGCCGCGCCGATGCGCGTCACGCTGCGTCTGACCGCATTCGAGGTCGATCCCGATACCGAGGCCAAGTCGGTCATCGATATCAAGGAGCAGGACGTGTACATGGGCGACATGCCGCTCATGACGCAGAACGGCACCTTCTTCATCAACGGTACCGAGCGCGTGATCGTCAGCCAGATGCACCGCTCGCCGGGCGTTCTGTTCGACCATGATCGCGGCAAGACGCACGCCAGCGGCAAGTATCTCTTCGCCGCGCGTGTCATTCCTTATCGCGGTTCATGGCTCGATTTCGAGTTCGACGCCAAGGACATCGTCAACGTGCGTATCGACCGCAAGCGCAAGCTGCCGGTCACCGCGCTGCTCTACGCACTGGGGATGACCAGCGAGGATATCCTCAATCACTTTTACAATAACGTTACGTATGTGCGCGGTGAGGGCGGCTGGCAGATTCCGTTCGCGGCCGAAAATTGGCGCGGTGTGAAGCCATTGTTCGACATCGTCGATGCCAAATCGGGCGAAGTCGTTTTCGCCGCCGGGCAAAAGATCTCGCCCCGCGCCGCCAACAAGTCGGCCAAGGACGGGCTGACCGATCTGCTGATTCCGACTGAAGAGATTTATGGCCGCTACAGTGCATACGACCTGATCAACGAGACGACGGGTGAGATTTATGTTGAGGCCGGCGATGAGATTGCGGCCGAGAATCTCGAGAAGCTGGACGCGGCGGGGATCACGACGATCGAGCTTCTCGACATCGACCATGTCTCGACCGGCCCTTGGATCCGCAACACACTGAAGGCTGACAAGGCGGAAGAGCGTGAGCAGGCGTTATCCGATATCTACCGCGTAATGCGCCCGGGCGAGCCGCCGACGCTGGAAACGGCCGAGGCGCTGTTTGGCGGTCTCTTCTTCGATCCCGACCGCTATGATCTGTCGGCGGTTGGCCGCGTCAAGCTGAACATGCGGCTTGATCTTGATTGCCCGGATACCGTCACGACGCTCAGGAGCGAGGACATATTGTCGGTCGTCAAGACGCTGGTCGGCCTTAAGGACGGCAAGGGCGAAATTGACGATATCGATAATCTCGGAAACCGTCGTGTCCGCTCTGTCGGCGAGCTGCTCGAGAACCAGTACCGGGTCGGTTTGCTGCGCATGGAGCGCGCGGTCAAGGAGCGCATGTCGTCGGTCGATGTGTCCACCGTCATGCCGAACGACCTGATAAACGCGAAGCCGGCGGTTGCTGCGGTGCGTGAATTCTTCGGCTCTTCACAGCTCTCGCAGTTCATGGACCAGACCAACCCGCTGTCAGAAGTGACGCATAAGCGTCGCGTGTCGGCGCTCGGGCCGGGTGGTCTGACCCGTGAGCGTGCAGGCTTCGAAGTCCGCGACGTTCATCCGACGCACTATGGCCGCATCTGCCCGATCGAGACACCGGAAGGTCCGAACATCGGTCTGATCAACTCGCTGGCGAGCTTTAGCCGGGTCAACAAATACGGCTTCATCGAAACACCGTACCGCAAGATCGTCGACGGCAGGGTAACCGATGACGTCGTCTATCTGTCCGCGATGGAAGAGGCAAAGCACACAATCGCGCAGGCCAATGCCGAATTGGACGACGACGAACGCTTTACCGAGGAGCTGGTATCCTCACGTCAGGCGGGCGAATTCCTGATGGCGCTGCCGGAAACCATTACGCTGATGGACGTCAGCCCCAAGCAGCTTGTGTCGGTGGCAGCGTCGCTGATTCCCTTCCTGGAGAATGACGACGCCAACCGAGCGCTGATGGGGTCCAACATGCAGCGTCAGGCGGTGCCGCTCGTGCGCGCCGAGGCGCCGTTCGTCGGCACCGGCATGGAGGAGACCGTTGCGCGGGATTCCGGCGCGGCAATTTCTGCCAAGCGAGCCGGCGTTGTGGATCAGGTCGATGCCGCACGCATCGTCATCCGCGCGACTGGAGAGGTCGATGCAGGCAAGTCGGGCGTGGATATCTACACGCTGATGAAGTTCCAGCGCTCCAACCAGTCCACCTGCATCAATCAGCGTCCGTTGGTGAAGGTGGGCGATGTCGTGCGCGAAGGCGATGTTCTGGCTGATGGTCCTTCGACCGAGTTCGGCGAGCTGGCGCTGGGGCGTAATGCGCTCGTCGCGTTCATGCCTTGGAACGGCTATAATTATGAGGATTCGATCCTGATTTCGGAGCGGATCGTGAAGGACGACGTGTTTACGTCGATCCATATCGACGAGTTCGAGGTCATGGCCCGCGACACCAAGCTGGGGCCCGAGGACATCACCCGCGATATTCCAAACGTCGGTGAGGAGGCGCTGCGCAACCTCGACGAAGCCGGCATCGTCTATGTTGGGGCGGAGGTCGAGCCGGGCGACATTCTGTCCGGCAAGATCACGCCCAAGGGTGAGTCACCGATGACGCCGGAGGAGAAATTGCTCCGGGCAATCTTCGGTGAAAAGGCCTCGGACGTGCGTGATACGTCGCTTCGCCTGCCGCCTGGCGTATCGGGAACCGTGGTCGACGTGCGCGTCTTCAATCGTCACGGCATCGATAAGGACGAGCGCGCGATGGCGATCGAGCGCGAGGAGATCGAGCGTCTGAAGAAGGATTCGGACGACGAACGCACGATCCTCAATCGCGCGACCTGGTCACGACTGCGGGAGATGCTGCTGGATCAGACCGCAACCGCCGCACCAAAAGGTGTGAAGAAGGGCGTGGTAATTGATTCCGACATACTGGAAGAGGTCGATCGTCACGACTGGTGGAAATTTGCGGTCGCCGACGACCGCGTCCAGACCAATCTTGAAGCGGTCAAGCAGCAATATGACGATGCGGCCAAGCTGATCACGGACAAATTCCACAATCGACGTGAGAAGCTGGAACGCGGCGACGAATTGCCGCCCGGCGTGTTGAAGATGGTCAAGGTGTTCGTCGCGGTGAAGCGCAAATTGCAGCCGGGCGACAAGATGGCTGGCCGTCACGGTAACAAGGGCGTCATCAGCCGCATCCTGCCGGTGGAGGATATGCCGTTCCTGGCCGATGGTACGCCCGTCGACTTGGTGCTCAACCCGCTCGGTGTGCCGTCGCGGATGAATGTCGGGCAGATTTTCGAGACCCATCTGGGTTGGGCCGCACGCGGTCTGGGCGAGCAGGTCGCACAGGCGCTCGACGACTGGCGCGATGCCAATCCCGATCCCAAGCCGGGAGCGATGCCTGACGCCGTCAAGGACCGATTGATCTCGATCTACGGCGATCATTATGTCGCCGATATCGAGGGGCGCGATGGTGACGAGATCGTCGAACTTGCTGAAAACCTGCGTGGCGGCATTCCGATGGGCACCCCCGTATTCGACGGCGCGCACGAGGGCGATGTGTCGGCGATGCTGGAGATGGCCGGGCTCGATCCGTCGGGTCAGTCGGACCTGTTCGACGGGCGAACCGGAGATATGTTCGATCGCAAGGTGACGGTGGGCATCATCTACATGCTGAAACTCCACCATCTGGTCGATGACAAGATCCATGCTCGCTCGATCGGACCATATAGTCTCGTCACCCAGCAGCCGCTGGGCGGTAAGGCGCAGTTCGGCGGTCAGCGGTTTGGCGAGATGGAGGTCTGGGCGCTGCAGGCTTATGGCGCCGCCTATACATTGCAGGAAATGCTGACGGTGAAGTCCGACGACGTTGTCGGCCGTACCAAGGTCTACGAGGCGATCGTCAAGGGTGACGATACGTTCGAGGCCGGTATCCCGGAGAGCTTCAACGTGCTGGTAAAGGAGATGCGCTCGCTGGGTCTGAACGTTGAACTCGGCACAGCCGAACTCGGCAACGATCCCGATGGTGTCGCGATCGCAGCGGAATAACGCGCCTCTTAACCCTCTCCCTTTTGTGGGAGAGGGTTGGTTGGAGGCTCACCATATCTAAGCCAGCTTTGCTGGCGCCCCCTCCTCTCCCCAAGCGGGAGAGGGTCAAAGTTCAAACAAGGACAGCTCATGAACGAGATGACCCCCTTCGCCAATCCGGTCGCCAAGCCGGAAACATTCGACCAGATCCAGATCGGTCTGGCCTCGCCCGACAAGATCCGTTCCTGGTCGTTTGGAGAGATCAAGAAGCCTGAGACGATCAACTACCGGACATTCAAGCCCGAACGTGACGGTCTGTTCTGCGCGCGCATTTTCGGTCCGATCAAGGACTATGAATGCCTGTGCGGCAAGTACAAGCGCATGAAATACAAGGGCATCGTCTGCGAGAAGTGCGGTGTCGAGGTAACCGTCTCCAAGGTACGCCGCGAGCGGATGGGCCATATCGAACTGGCCGCGCCGGTTGCGCATATCTGGTTCCTGAAATCGCTCCCAAGCCGTATCGGGCTGCTGCTGGATATGCAGCTCAAGCAGCTTGAGCGCGTGCTGTATTTCGAGGCGTATATCGTCATCGAGCCGGGCCTGACGCCGCTGGAGAAATACCAGTTGCTGACCGAGGATGAACTGCTCGACGCACAGGACGAACATGGCGAGGACGCGTTCTCGGCAGGGATCGGTGCCGAAGCGGTGCGAATCATGCTCGAGAGCCTCGATCTGGAAGGGGAGAAGGTTCAGCTGCTGGAAGAGCTGGCCACCACCAAGTCCGAGCTGAAACCCAAGAAGATCATCAAGCGGCTGAAGGTCGTCGAGAGCTTCATTGAATCCGGTAATCGTCCGGAATGGATGATCCTTGAGGTTGTGCCGGTCATTCCGCCCGAGTTGCGCCCGTTGGTGCCGCTGGATGGCGGCCGGTTCGCGACGTCTGATCTCAATGATCTCTATCGCCGCGTCATCAACCGCAACAATCGTCTCAAGCGCCTGATGGAGTTGCGCGCGCCTGACATCATTGTGCGTAACGAAAAGCGAATGTTGCAGGAATCGGTCGATGCGCTGTTCGACAATGGACGTCGCGGCCGGACAATCACCGGCGCCAACAAACGACCGCTGAAGTCGCTGTCAGATATGCTGAAGGGCAAGCAGGGCCGTTTCCGCCAGAACCTGCTTGGCAAGCGGGTCGACTATTCGGGTCGTTCGGTCATTGTGACCGGCCCGGAACTCAAGCTGCACCAGTGCGGGCTCCCGAAGAAGATGGCGCTCGAGCTGTTCAAACCGTTCATTTACGCGCGGCTGGACGCCAAGGGTCTGAGCATGACGCTCAAGCAGGCCAAGAAGTGGGTTGAAAAGGAGCGTAAGGAAGTCTGGGATATCCTGGACGAAGTGATCCGCGAACATCCGGTGATGCTCAATCGCGCGCCGACGCTCCACCGTCTAGGCATTCAGGCATTCGAGCCGGTTTTGATCGAGGGCAAGGCGATCCAGCTTCATCCGCTGGTCTGCTCGGCATTCAACGCCGACTTCGACGGCGACCAGATGGCGGTGCACGTGCCGCTGTCGCTGGAAGCACAGCTGGAAGCGCGCGTGCTGATGATGTCGACGAACAACATCCTGTCGCCCGCCAACGGCAAGCCGATCATCGTGCCGTCGCAGGACATGGTGCTGGGTCTTTATTATCTGTCGATGATGAAGGAAAATGAACCTGGCGAGGGGATGATGCTGTCCGACATGGCAGAGGTGCATCAGGCGCTGAACGCTCAGGCCGTGACGCTGCATTCCAAGATCATCAGCCGTGTCCCGCAGACGGACGAGAACAAGAAGCCCTATCTGAAGCGGTACGAAACGACGCCGGGACGCATGCTGCTGGGCGAATGCCTGCCGCAAAGCTCGAAGGTGCCATTCGACGTGGTCAATCGTCTGCTGACCAAGAAGGACGTCGGCGATGTCATCGATGAGGTCTATCGGCATACGGGGCAGAAGGAGACCGTGCTGTTCGCTGACGCGATCATGACGCTCGGCTTCCGCCACGCGTTCCAGGCGGGCATCTCGTTTGGCAAGGACGACATGATCATCCCCGACCAGAAAGTCGGGATGGTCGACGAGACGCGCGATCAGGTGAAGGACTTTGAACAGCAGTATCAGGATGGCCTGATCACGCAGCAGGAGAAGTATAACAAGGTGATCGACGCCTGGAGCCGCTGCGGCGATCAGGTGGCGAATGCGATGATGAACGAGATCAAGGCGGTGAAGAAGGATCCGGAGACCGGTCGCGAGATGCCGATCAACTCGATCTACATGATGGCCCACTCGGGCGCCCGCGGTTCGCAGGCGCAAATCAAGCAGCTCGCGGGCATGCGCGGCCTGATGGCCAAGCCCTCCGGAGAGATCATCGAAACGCCGATCATCTCCAACTTCAAAGAGGGCCTAACCGTCCTTGAATATTTCAACTCCACCCATGGCGCGCGCAAGGGACTGGCGGATACGGCGCTCAAGACGGCGAATTCCGGTTACCTGACCCGCCGTCTGGTCGATGTCAGCCAGGATTGCACGATCGTCGAAGAGGATTGCGGTACAGAACGAGCCTTAGAGATGAAGGCGATCGTTCAGGGTGGGAGCACCATCGCGTCGCTTGGTGAGCGCATTCTAGGTCGGACCACGGCCGAGAATATTGTCGATCCTAAGACCGAGAAGACCGTCATTCCGACGGGCACGCTACTCGACGAACCCATGATCACACAGATCGAGGGATTGGGAACTCAGTCGGTGAAGATTCGCTCTCCTTTGGTATGCGAGTCAAAGATCGGCGTCTGCGGCAAATGCTATGGTCGTGATCTGGCGCGTGGAACGCCGGTGAATATCGGCGAAGCAGTGGGCGTGATTGCGGCGCAGTCCATTGGTGAGCCAGGCACGCAGCTGACGATGCGGACGTTCCACATCGGCGGTGCGGCACAGCTCAACGAGCAGTCGAACCTTGAGGCGCCGGTCGATGGTCGCGTCGAATTCCGCGATCTGCGCATCATCGAGGACCAGCGCGGCCGCCGCGTGGTACTTAGCCGCTCGGGCGAGATGGCAATTGTGGACATGGATGGCCGCGAACGCTCGGTCGATCGCATCCCTTATGGCGCCTATGCTATGTTCGATGACGGCCATATCGTCAGCAAGGGCGATCGGATGGCTGAGTGGGATCCGTTCACCATGCCGGTCATTACGGAAAATCCGGGCATCATTCGATATCAGGATCTGATCGAAGGCAAAACGCTAACTGAGCAGGCGGACGAGGCGACCGGCATCACGCAACGCGTGGTGATTGAATATCGCGCTCCGACGAAGTCGAAGGAGGATCTTCGTCCGCGCCTGACTCTGCTGGACGATGCCAGCGGGGAAGCGGGCCGTTACATGCTGGCGGCCGGTGCTACACTCTCAGTGGAAGATGGGGCACAGGTGCAAGGCGGCGACGTCATCGCGCGTGTCAGTCGGGAGTCCGCCAAGACCCGGGATATTACGGGCGGCTTGCCGCGCGTGGCGGAGTTGTTCGAGGCGAGAAAGCCCAAGGAGAACGCGATCATCGCAAAGGTTTCCGGCCGGGTCGTCTTCGGCAAGGATTACAAGGCCAAACGCAAGATCGGCATCCAGCCCGAGGATGGCGGCGATCTGGTCGAGTATCTAGTTCCGAAGTCGAAGGTCATCGACGTTCAGGAGGGCGACTACGTCAAGCGCGGCGATAATCTGATCGGCGGCTCGCCCGATCCGCACGACATTCTGGAGGTGATGGGGATCGAGCCGCTGGCCGAATATCTCGTCTCCGAAATCCAGGAGGTCTATCGACTGCAGGGGGTGAAGATCAACGACAAGCACATTGAGACGATTGTTCGTCAAATGCTTCAAAAGGTCGAGATCACCGATGGGGGCGACACCACGTTGCTGGCTGGCGAGCAGGTCGATCGCGAGGAGATGGACGCGATCAACGAGAAGCTGGAGAAGAAAAAGACGCGCGCGCAGGGCAAGCCTGTTCTGCTGGGTATCACCAAGGCGTCTCTGCAGACACGCAGCTTTATCTCGGCCGCGTCGTTCCAAGAGACTACTCGCGTGCTCACCGAGGCAGCGGTTCAGGGCAAACAAGACACGCTGATGGGGCTAAAGGAAAACGTGATTGTCGGGCGACTGATCCCGGCGGGCACGGGTGCCGGCATGAACCGTTTGCGGGTCGCGGCTTCTAGCAGGGATGCGGCGGTTCGAGTCCAGCAGCGCAAGCTGGCCGAAGCGCTCATTGCTCCTCAGAGCGCTGAGGAAGAGCATGAGGCGGAACTGGCTCGCTCACCGCGCGACGCGACCGGAACGGGCAGCGATCCGCTGGGTGACGTTGTGACCTCGGGCACCGGAACCGATGCAGATGCCGGTGAGTATCTGAACGACTGATCGAAAACAGTCGAGCAAATTGGGCCGCTATCCTGAAAAGGTTAGCGGCCCTTTGCTTCGGCGAGCGGCCTGACAGGCTCGCTCGACTGAGTTCTTGCAAGCACGGTGATTGTTTTCCCGTCGATCTGCAGTTCGTTGAACCCGGCTGGTGTCCCTCTGGTCCGCTTGGACAATGTTCCCGCACCAATCATGCGAACAATCTGGCCGCCGCGTTTGATGGGAATATCGAAGGGATCGTGAACATGGCCCGTTAGCACAGCGTCGGCACCTGCCGCTGCAAGCGCATCAAGCGCTGCGTCGCCATGATGGGTGCGCGCGGTCCCTGTCGTTCCCGCCTCGATAAGGGGATGATGCGCCGCTACGATAATCGCGTCCCCAGCCGGCGCTGCCTCGATCATCGCCAGCGCACGCCTCAACGACCCGCTGCTCACCCTCCCCTTCGACCAATTAAGGCGCCATTGTACGCGCGCTGTCGTCTTCAGCGGAATGACGGTGATACCAGACAGATCGAGTGGCCGTTCGATCATCCGTTCGATCGCGGCGTAGCGCGAATAGGGCGCAATCAGCCGCCGGATCGGATCCCAATAATAGGGGATATCATGATTGCCGACCTCCAGCGTGACGGGCACGCCGAGTGAGCGTAGCCAATCACCGCCGGCCTTGAATTCTCGCACCCTGGCCCGCATCGTCAGATCACCGGTCATGACGATAGCGTCGGGCTGCTCGCTGGCGACCAGCATCGAAAACCAGTCGATCGCGGCACGATCTTCGGCGCCGAAATGAACATCGCTTATATGAAATAGTCGAATCATCGTCAGTCTATGCCAAAGCGCCAGGATAAGGCATAGTTCGGCTAATCGGTTCTTAGTGCCAGGCGTGCAGATTGGTCGGGAACCGTTTTGGGGGGGCGTCAGCCCAATGAAGAAACTGCCCTTGATCGTGCCCGAGCCGCCGCGCCTGTCGATGATGGGGGACGGCTTGCGCCGAATCGAGGCGTCTGGATGCTTCAGCAACAACGGACCCGAGGTACGCGCCTTCGAGGCGGAGGCGAACGCCGAATTATTCGGCGGACATGGTTGCTCACTGGCGGTCGCAAACGCGACGTTGGGGCTGATGATCGCGATGCGAGAGGCCGCCGGCTTCAGTCGGGTTGGTGGCTATGCGTTGATGCCAGCACTGACCTTTGCTGCGACCGCGCAGGCAGCGGAATGGGCGGGGCTGACCCCGCTGATCTGTGATATTGATCCGCATGACTGGTCCGCGGCCGAAGCGGCAGAAGAGGCGCTGCTGATACGCCATGCCGGGGACGTCCGTGTCATTGTGCCCTACGCGACATTTGGAAATGCGATCGATCTGGAGCGCTACGAGAACTTCTCAAGGAGGTTCAACGTCGGTGTCGTCATCGACGCTGCCTCTTCGCTCGGGACGCAGGATGAACAGGGCGACGGTTTTGGCGCCGCATCCCGATTTGCCACCGTCTTTTCCATGCATGCGACCAAGGCGTTTGCGGTCGCCGAAGGCGGCCTAATTCACAGCAGCGACGCGGCACTGATTAAGCGGCTGCGCGCAATGGCCAATTTTGGCTTTGAAAGCGGCCGATCGGCAATCTTTCCGGGATTGAACGCAAAGTTGCCCGAAGTACTGGCCCTGATGGCCCGCGCAAGGCTGGCCAACCTCGATGCCGTTTGTTTGCACAGAAGCATGCTAGAAGCGCGGTACCGGAGTATGCTGAGCAGTTGCGAATTGCAGAAAGTCCGTGGGCGACGCCGTGCCATGCAGTTCATGCCCGCACTGTTGCCCGACATTGTCGCCGCATGCCGCCCGGACATCATCGCGGCGATGGATGCAGAGGGTGTCGGTGCAGGTTGTTATTTCAGTCCCCATCTGGGCGAACAACCATGGATACGCTCGCATGCCGTCGTCGATCGAACGCCGGTTGCCGATCAGGTCGCAGCACGCATCCTGTCGCTCCCGCTGACCGACCGCATGACCATAGATGATGTTGATCGGGTGGTTGAGACGGTGACCGATACAATTCGAAAAGTCGTTCGCAAACCGGCCGTTGCCAAGAAGGTCGGCGATGTGGCCCGACTGGTGATCGTGGGCGGCGGCCCGGCGGGTACCGCAATCCTGACCGCGGCCAGCAGGTGCGGATTACTCCCGACGCTCGCCGAGGACATGATCATTGTCGAGCGGGGCAATGCCATCGGTGGTGGCCGGTTGGGCGACTACGCTATTGCGTCCGACTCCAGCGCCCAGACCTTCATGAGCGCGGTCACGGACAATCCACATCCCGAGATTGCAGCGCTTGCCAAGGAGCAGGTGGGGCGGAATGTAGCGCATCACGGCGCTTCAATGGGTGTGCCACTCACGAAGGTCGCGGGTCTGTTGCACGAGACGGGCAACCGGCTTGCGGGGATTGTACGCGCCAACGGAGGGCAGGTGTTATCCGGGCATCAGGCGCTTGACGTCCGTCGCGACGGCACATTCTGGCGCCTTCGCCTGTGCGGCCCTGACGGTCGGGAACATGATCAGCTTGCGCACAGCGTCGTGATTGCAACCGGTGGCCATCAACCGATGCCATCGCTGGTGGCGACGAAAGTGGCCGGGGTATCGCTTGGCGCATTGGCAGGGGAGCGCCTGATCGGGTCGGACGATGTGCTCCGTCATGGCGGCCTTGAGCGCGTCCTGAAATTACTGGAAAAAAAGCGGGCGCCGCGCATCGCGGTCATCGGAGGTTCGACAAGCGCCCTGGCTGTGTGCGGCATGCTCCTAAAGGCATCGCTGCCGCTTGGATCAGGCTCGATCATGCTTTTGCACAAGCGCCCTTTGCGGGTTTTCTACCCTTCCGTAGAAGCGGCTCAGGCAGAAGGGTTCGAGGATTTTGACGACAAGGACGTTTGCCCCGTATCAGGTTTCGTCTTTCGCCTTGCAGGATTCCGGCTTGAGGCACGCGAACTGGTGCAAAGAATGCTGGCGATCGATCATCGCGTGCCTGACCCACGGCTCGGTCTTCACCGTATCACCAGCGGCGGTGATCGGACTGCACAAAATCTTGTCAAGGATGCTGACGTTGTGATCGCGGCAACGGGGTACCGGCCCCGCGCATTGAAGATCAAGGAATCAGATGGTCGAGGGATGACGCTTGCAGTTGATCGCGGCGGTCCTCTGGTAGACCGATATTGCCGCGTCATCGATGAGGCGGATCAGCCGATACCAGGTCTGTTCGGAATCGGGCTGGCGGCCGGGTTCGTCCCCTGGGGCAAGATGGGTGGCGAGCCCAGCTTTCATGGGCAGGCAAACGGGTTATGGCTCTGGCAGAACGATGTCGGCATGATGATCGTCGATCAGGTGATGAAGGAAAGGCTGCGCGCGGTAGCATGATGAAAACGGCCCGACCTTGTGTGTCCGTGATTATGCCGACCCATGACGGTGCCGACCTGATCGCCCGAACGCTTGCTTGCCTGAGTACCCAGACGCTTCAAAATTTTGAGGCCGTCATTGTCGATGACTGCTCGGTCGATAATACGCGCGAACTGATACGCGCGCATGGCGATTCCCGCTTTCACCTCATTCCGCTTCCCAAAAACGTCGGTCCGGTAGAGGCGCGAAACATCGCCGTTAGTCATGCGCGGGGTCGTTATATCGCCGGGCTGGATCAGGACGATTTATGCCATGCCGAACGCCTTTCCAGGCAGCTCGCCCATCTCAATGCCCATCCCGACATCGCCCTGCTCGGCACTGCTGTGGACATTCTGGAAGAAGATGGCATCTGCTCATCGACTGCTGTTCCGGCGACGACACCCACGCTTATCGACTGGCTGACCGGAATCGAGAATCCCCTGGTCTGGTCAACGGTCATGCTCCGACGAGAAGTCGCGGACCAGCTGAACCCGTTTATGCGGCCGGAGCGAATATACGCCGAGGACTTTGATCTGTACCACCGCATTCGCCCGTTCGGGAAGCTTGCGCGTCTCGATATGCCACTGGTCACGTATCGCCGGCATGGAGCTGGTATCTCACGACGCTTTGTCGAGCGGATGCAGCAGAGCGCGACAGATGTACTGGCCGATCGCCACCGCAACGTTCTTGCCGATCGTGCATCCTCGGTCGCCCGGCTGATCGTCGATCACATGATGGAAGGACTACCCGTCCCGGATCGTGTAACGCTGGAGAAGCTGGGGAAGGCCTTATCGAGCATCCAGCAGAACTTTCTGATCAGCCATGAACCGGACGCGGAAAGTCTGCGGTTGATACGGTGGGAGACAGCACTTCGATGGCGTCGCGTGGGTCGCATAGCCCTTCGCGAAGGAACGTTATGCGTGGCCGACATCCTGGCCGTAAGGCCCGATCATCTGGGACTGGGCTACGCAGGAATGCACGAATTGCTCCTGTCGAACGCCATCGGTATTGCACGGCGCCACCGTCGGAACAGACCGCGGCGCGACAGCGGCTCGAAAAGCGCGGACGGTCCCTCCGGGTCAAGCAGTTCATTGTCCGCAAGCCACTCGACGGCTGATGAAAGCGAAGGTGCTGTATAGGCCCTCAGCGTCTTGCCTTGCCCGCGCAGCAATTCGATCGCTCCGATCAGCGACCCTTCCTGCGACAATATTGTCTGGAGGCGCTCAACGGAAACGCCCAGGTGCTCGGCAATCAGGTCGTTACGAACCCCCCGGATGCGTGCCTTTACATCATCGTTTGTCGCCTCGAGCGCCAGGTCACACTCGCTATCCAGCCGCATCGATCGATTGTTCACGTTGGATGAACCAAGGCGCAGCACCCTGTCATCAATGATCAGGACCTTTGCATGGCAATAGATGGCCTGACCACCAGCCGTGTAGGGATGATACATCCGCAGACGCCCGTGAACGTCACGGCGCTTGAGCGCCTCCATCAACCGCGCGCGCGCGGTGTCCATCGCGATCGGTTCAAGCCACCCATCCGCCGTCTTGGGATTGATGATGACGATCTCGGGACCGTGCACTTCATCCAGCCGGGCAGCGATCGCTTCGGCAATCAGCCGACCTGCAAAATACTGGCTTTCGATGTAGATGGTCTCTCGCGCGGAAGCGATTTGCGCCACGAACAGCGCTTCGCTCTCATGCACCCCCTCCTCACCATCCATGGCCGGCTCGGTCCGGGCGATTGCCAGATTGATACCCTCGAAATTAGCTTGCAGACCCTCCGGCCAGCACGGACTATCCCCAACCACGGGTCCGATCGGCTTTCCTCCCGCAACCTGCCACCGGTCGCACGCCAACTCAGACAATGCCGCGGCGATCGGTCCGCTCACGGCGAGGGTTGTGTCGTGCCAGGGGTTGGCGCTTCGACCGCCGGAAGTCTTACGGTACGGATCATGATCAAAATGATCGCGCGTATCCCAGCGCCCCGCAGTGACGTCAATTCCGCCGCAAAAGGCGAGACAGTCGTCGATGATCACGATCTTTTGATGGTGCGAGCCGCCGAGTGGATGGTGCCCGTCCAGCTTGGTGTGGATCCGGCGATGCCATAGCCACTGAGCCAGCGTCCAGATATTCGTTCCGCGAAAAAGCGCCTTCAGCGCACCCATGTCCCACCTCAAGAGGTACACCTCCAAAGCCGGGTTGCGCTCGGTAAGCCAGGTGATGAAGGGACCGACCGCCGACGGCCCTTCATTCTCATTCTTGGGATCGAGGACGATCCGACCGTCAAAGTCCCACCCGACCAGCATGATACGACGCTGTGCGTGCAACATCGCACTGCGAAGATGACGAAAATAGTCCTCGGCGTCGATGATCACGGCCATGCGATCAGCGCGCGCGACGCGCCAGCAATTTTCCCCCTCTTTCATCTGGAAGCCTTTGGCAGCGTCGCGTCGCTTATTCCAGTACCCGCGCATATCGCGCATGGCATGGCCACGCCGAAGCACCGGCCGCACTCGCACCAGCGCCGGTTCGACCCTATTCTATCAGATAGTGCCGACGTCTTCCCCGCCCCAGCGCAAGATCATTCATGTCGACATGGATGCCTTCTATGCGTCGGTTGAGCAGCGGGACAATCCTGCCCTGCGCGGTCGCCCGGTCGCCGTCGGCGGATCGCGCGCGCGCGGGGTTGTCGCTGCCGCCAGCTATGAGGCACGCAGCTTTGGTGTGCGATCGGCGATGCCTTCGGTTACGGCCAGCAGGCGCTGCCCCGAACTGATCTTCGTGTCGCCTCGCTTCGATGTGTACCGCGACGTGTCCCAGCAGATCCGCGCCATCTTTTCCGGCTATACCGACATCATCGAGCCATTATCACTGGACGAGGCATATCTGGACGTGACGGAGGACCGCCTTTCGCTTGGCTCCGCCCACGCTGTCGCCGAAGCGATCCGCGCCCGTATCAGGGACGAAACCGGCCTGACCGCGTCGGCCGGGGTCAGTTACAACAAGTTCATCGCCAAGCTGGCGTCCGACCAGAACAAGCCGGACGGTATCTGCGTGATTCCCCCGACGCGCGGCGCGGCCTTTGTTGCGGGCCTTCCGGTCAGACGCTTTCACGGTGTCGGCCCGGTCACGGCGGCGAAGATGGAGCGGCTTGGCATCATAACCGGGGCCGACCTGCGCGCGATGTCCCGCGCGTTTCTGAGCGAACAATTCGGGTCATATGCCGACTATCTTTATGAGGCCGCCCGTGGGCTGGACCATCGCCCGGTCCGCAGCCAGCGACAGGCAAAGTCGATCGGCGCGGAGCGGACGTTCGAGAGTGACATCGCGGATGCCGATGCGCTTGATGCGGCACTGGTGCGGGTGGCGGATGCCGCTTGGGAAAGGATCGCCCGGCACAAGGCGCAAGGGCGTACCGTCACGCTGAAATTGCGACACGCCGATTTCAGGACGATCACACGCGCGCGGTCTGTCTTGGTGCCGGTCGCGGACCATGCCAGCTTTTTGAGCCTGGGTCGCGACCTGCTGATCGCGCAGCCCGCGACGATCGATGGGTATCGTCTATTAGGCCTCACGCTGTCTTCGCTGGTCGACGGTGAGGATGTCATTCAGCCTGCACTGCCCTTTTAGGCGTCAGTCACCGAGGACGCGTCCCACGCGGCGGTCATTCCTGCACGGCACCGCTCAAGCACGCTTTCCAGATCCTGATCGTAGAGCGAATCCTGTACGTCGTTAGAGAAGATTTCGACGACATAGGACCCCGTAAATCCCGCAGTGCGGGTTGCTGCGATCAGATCCTTGAGCGGGATGACGCCGTCGCCAGGGGCCAAACGGTCGGCATAGGAGCGCGGCGTGCGCCAGTCGCTCGCCTGTACCGTGAAGATGCGATCCCCGGCACGCGCGATCGCCGCGTCGACATCGGCGTTCTGCCAGATGTTCCAATAGTCAAGGCACAGACCGACCTCGTCACGTCCTGTCGCCTCGATCACCGCAAGTGCCTGGTCAATAGTCCAGATCGCGCTCTCGACGTTGACAGAGGTTGGATTGAGCGGCTCCAGCGCCAGCCGGACGCCATGATCCGCCGCGATGGGCGCCAGCGCCTTCAGCTCGCGGGTGACGACGCGCATCGCCTCGTCCATGTCGCCCCGGGGATGGGCGCCGGTGTTGGTGATGAACGGAACGCCTGGTGCGTATTGGCCAAGCCGCTCGATGGAGCCGCGCAGCGCCTTGACCCGCGCCTCGACACCATGCGGCTCGGGGGTCATGCGGCTGCCGAAGAAGGTGCGGACGGCGGGCTGCACGCCGCTGATGGCCAGCCCGGCCGCTGCGATGCTTCGCATCTGCTCGGCCAGACGGTCGCCGTCCAGCTTCGTCTCGACGACCTCGATCGTGTCGATCCCCAGCCTTGCATAGGTCTCGACATCGCGCTCGAACGCCCAGGGCATGGTCGTGAATTCACTGACACCCAGGATCATGGATGTGTCGGTCACGCTCCCGGCCCCTGAATGAGCGAAAGTCCGCCGTCGATCACGAATTCGGCGCCGGTGATATAGGCAGCGGCGGGTGATGCGAGGAACACGGCAAGGCCGGCCACCTCATCGGGCCGCCCTGCGCGCTTCATGGGAATGTCCTGCGCCAGCTTGTCGCGGTAATCCGCATCGTGCATCGCCCGGTCGTTCATCGGCGTCAGGATCATGCCCGGCGCGATGGCGTTCACGGTGATGCCGCGACCTGCGACCTCGAGCGCCAGCGTACGGGTCAGATTCGCCTGTCCGCCCTTCGCCGCGTCATAATCCGCGCCGCCTGCGCGCATGGCGAACGCATGGATCGAGGTGATGTTGACGATCGCCCCCGGTCCGTCGCTATCCTTCAGATCGCGGACCAGCCGCCTGCATGTCAGAAAGCTTCCGGTCAGATCAGTCGCCAGCATGCCGTTCCACTGGTCGAGGGACATATCGGCGACGGCAACGCCCGACATGTTGAGCCCTGCCGAGTTGATAAGGATCGTCGGCACGCCGAGCGCCTCGGTGGCGGCATCGAACCCTGCCGCCACCGATTTCTCGTCGGAGACGTCGACCTGGATCGCAATCGCCTTGCATCCCAGTTGCTCGACCGCGGCCACACCCGCTTTCGCGGCTGCCTCGTCCTTGTAATAGGCAACCGCCACCGCCGCGCCCGCCGCGCCCAGCGCCGCGACGCAGGCGGCGCCAATCCCCGATTCTCCTCCGGTGACGAAGGCCACACGTCCGCTGAGCGTCGACTGATTCATGAATGATCCTCCACGTTATTGAACGCGGAACACTCAAGGGACGTCGTTCGCTCCAGTCGCAGCGCGGCTGATCAGAAGTTGATGCTGAACCCGGCGGATGCTGTCGTGCCGACATCGTACAGATTATAGTAGACGCGATTGGCGCCGCTCTGCTGATATTCCTGATACCGGGTGCCGGTGATGTTGCGCACCTCCAGCTTCAGCTCACCATTGATCTTGCTGGCCAGTTCCACGCCCTGGCGCAGCACGAAGTCCAGATGGATGCCCGGTTTCTCGATCAGATCCGGCTGGCCGGCGGTGCCACGGGCGGTGACGCGCTTGCTGGCATAGGTCAGGAGCAGCGTCTGCTGCGACAGGGTACTCGTATCCTCCAGCCCCAGCTGCAGATTGACCAGATGATCGGACTGACCGATCAGCGGGCTGCCATCACGGAAATAATCTGTCGCCTTGTTGGACGCCGATGCAAAGACAGAGGTGCTGTCATTCGCGCCAACCTTCAGCGTGGAGTGCGAATAGGTGTAGTTGGCGATCACGACCGCGCGGCGTGATGCGAAGATCGGATCTTCGGAGAGGCGGCTCAGGTCGAAATATTTCTGCGACTCGACCTCGGCACCATATAGGTTGGCCTTGGGCGCGTTGGCGAAGCTGGTGGTCGATGAATTATCGTCCAGACTGACGAAGGCCTCGATCGGCTTTTCGATCCGCTTGAAAAAGCCGGCGAGCGAGAAACGCTGATCGCGTGCGAAATACCATTCATAACGCGCTTCGGCGTTATACAATTGCCCATCGGTCAGGTTGGGGTTGCCGCGAAAGCGCCGGTTCGATTCGGGGTCGAAGAAAAACTGATAGACCAGCTCGCGAAACTGTGGCCGGGCGATCGTCTTTGAAGCAGCCAGCCGGATCTGCATGTCATCGGCCAGTTTATAGGTCAGTGTCGCGGCCGGCAGCGCGTAATTGCGGCGTATCAACGTGCTGGCCTGCGATCCGCTGGGCACGGTGAAGACCTGGACGGGCGACACCTGCTGGCGGGCAACCTCGTATCGGACACCGGCATCGAGGCTGATCTCCGGGGTGATCTGCGCCTGAACCTGTCCGTATCCGGCGTAATTGCGCAGTTTGGCGCGGAAAACAGGGCCGAACTCGTTGGTATCGATCAGGTTCACGTTGAAATAATTGATGACCGCCGGCTCCAGCAGCAGGTCTGGGCGAAGCAGGGCAACGCCGGTCGGCAGCGTCGTTGTCGCCCGAAACTGGAAGTCGCGGCGCTCCGTACGACGGTTCGTGTCGGTATAGGCATATCCGGTCGTGAACGTGACATCGGGCGTCACCTTGTACGACAGGTCGGCGCCCGCCGACCACAGATTTTCCCGCAAATTGGAGTAGCTGACGTCCGCACGCCCCTGATTCCCGTTCAGCCGGTTAATGAAATAATTGCCGAAGGGATCGGATGGACTGTTCGATCGGACATATTCAAAGCTGAACTCGTCAGGGGACTGCCGCTTTGAATTGGCGTAGCCGCCCCGCAAATCCAGCGTCAGCTCCGGGCTGAGCTTGAACTCACCCACCGCCTGCGTATCGATCAACTGGCGCGCGAACCAGGCGGTATCCTGCTGCTCCAGCGTGGCGGTCGGTGATGTCGTCTGCCGCGTCCCCTCGCCGAACCGGGCCTGTTTCAGCGTGTCACGGATATACAGGTTAGTCAGGCGGATACGGTTTTCGCCAAATTCCAGACCCAGCCCGAGAAGACCGTTCACCACGATGCGGTTGTCGGTAATGATCCGGCGGAAATCCAGCTCCTTGAGCGACAGGTCGGCGGTAGCCGCCGTCTGCTGCGTCACGTCGCGCGTGCGCCAGGTGCTGCCATAGCCGGCGGTAGCGATTACGCCCAGCGTCGCGCCACCCAGGTCGAACGACGTGCCGCCGGTAACGGCGCCCGAAGCATTGGGCGGGATATGGCGGTTACGCTGGATGACAGCATTGCGGCCATTGATCAGCTGTTCACCGATGGCCTGCGTGTCGACATTGCCCGAGCTGATCCGCTCACCACTGCGCAGATAAGCGTCGAGGGCGGGCGGATTGTCGCGATTGCCGTTGTCGAACCCCGTCCAGTCGGTCTTGCTGCCATAATAGGTATAGCCGAGCCGGTTCGTCGTCTCCGTATTCAGTCCGACGCCGGCACCGATCGACAGGAAGCTCTCCTTCGGTACGGCCTTTGTCGTCAGGTTGATGACACCGCCGCCGAACTCGCCGGGAAAGTTGACCGAATAGCTTTTCTGCACCAGTGACGAGGCGATAACGGTCGTCGGAAACAAGTCGAGCGGCACGACGCGACGCAGTGGCTCCGGGCTTGGCAGTGGCGAGCCGTTCAGCAGCGCCAGCGAATAGCGGTCGCCGAGCCCGCGCACATAGACGAAGCCGTTGCCGACGACACTGAGACCGGTGACGCGGCTGAGTGCGCCGGCAATGTCGCCCTCACCCGTCCGCGCGATATCCGTGCTGGACAGTACAGAGACCACTTCGGGCCGGGTACGCTGAAGATTACCGTCCCGGCGCCCGGTGACGACGATATCAGCGCCGGGGATGGACACATCCGCCGGTGGTTCCTCTGGCGGCACGTCCACCGGTGGGACCGACGGCGTGGCGGATTGCGTGCCGGCCGCTGGCGGCGGCGTGGAGGGCGCGCTCTGTGCCCGCGCCAGCGACGGCGCCACCAGCGCCGACGACATCAGCAAAGCGCCGGCAAACTCGATCGGCCTCGGCATTATCAACCCCCAATTCATCTGCTTGATGGCGGCGCAATTCACCGTAACGCGCCGCCCGTCCTTCACCTTCTTCGGATCACGCCGTGGGGAGCGAGGTGCACAGGCCCGAATTGCCCGCGCCGAAGTCGATCGTGCTGCTGTTGCAGGTCCAGCCCATGTACCAGGTATCGGTCGCATCCTTGACCGCACCGATGTAATCGGTCTTGTCAAAAAAGACCGGATCGCCGGGCGCGGCATTCAGCGTGCTGGCGTCGAAGGCCGGCACCGCCGCCTCGGTCGCGCCGTTGATGAACATGCTGACCAGCGTCGGCGTATAGGTATCGGAGTTATTGTTGCTACCAGCGCCGAAGATCGACTGCACTTGCGCGTCAGTTACGCCCGCAGACCCAATATATTTCTGAGTGGCGCACTGCATCAGCACCGACCGGAACACCGGTGCACCCAGTTCGTCGATCGCGGGATCAGGCGTAAGTGACGCGGTCTGCGGACGACTGATACGCAGGCAGGGGTTGAGTGGATTGCTAGCTAGAACGCCGTTGACCAGCGTATAGTCGGTGCCGCCGCGCAGCAGGATCGATGCCTGATCGAGTGAGGCGTTGTTCGACTTGTCCAGGAAGGTGAAGTTCGACACGATCGTGTTCTGGCGCGGCGTGTTGCCGTCGAGCGCATTGTCGGAGTCCGCCTCGATAATCGCATCCGCGCCCGCCGACTGGCTTCCGGGCCGCTGCGCCACCAGGACATACTGGAACATCGCCTTGGTACCGGTATCGGTGTCGAGATTATCATCCTCGGAGCCAACCGGAATATAGTATTTCATACGGACATGGCCACCGAAGAATTCAGCACCGTCGTCCGAGCTGTTGAACGTCTGGATATGGTCCAGCACCGTCCCGGAGCCGACACCTTCGGTCGTAAGCGACTGCAGTTCGGCGTTGGCTTCGAGGACGTAACCCGAATAACGTATCTGAATATAACTCAGCTGACCACTGTTATCGTTATTGGTAGCGCCACCATACATTGCAGGAGCAGCAGCGCCTTCAGTCTGACGTTCACAAGCAATTGTTCCAGGAGTGACAGCGGGAGCCAAACAATCGGTCACCTGCGCGCGCCCCATCAGCACGACGCCACCCCATTGTCCGGATGACGTATCTGTGGTCGAGCCAAGGACATTTTGCTTGCTCGTGAAAATGATGGGCTGGGTTGCGGTGCCGATGGCGTTAATCTTGTTGCCGCGATTGACCGCCAGCCACGAAACACCCGTATTCGCATACAGAATGACGCCGGGATCAATGGTCAGCGTGACGTCGGTATCGGCTGTCGAAGGGGTCGGACCGCCATCGGCGCCGACATCAACGCGACCGTTCATCTGATAGAGAACGCCTGGCAGAGCCGTCAGACGGATGCTGCGGTTGATCCGCGATGGCAGCACACAGACACGATATGTACCGGTTGGCCCCATGATCGTGTTTCCATCGGTCAATCCCTGCGGATCGGCGATCGTCGGACATCCCGAGGCCGGTGTAACCAGTGTCGGACCGGTCGGCGTGGGCGTGGGTGTCGGCGCGGGGGGCGGATTGTTCGTGACAATCGTGATGTTACCGCCGGTGCCGGGGCCGCCAATGTCGTCCGCGCCACAGCCGCTCAATACTGCCGCAGAAACGCCGGCCAGCAGCATGTTACGAAAAAGCTTCATGATTAACCCCCATGATCCCGAGTCGTTGTAATCGACGGAGCCGGGGGCATAAGCAATCGCTGCCCCGGAACGCTGACGACCGGATAGGCGCGCTTCATGATGTTATTGTGACAGCCAACTTGATTTACTTGTTGTTGTCAGACTGTTTGCTCGAGAATTAAATATGTCACCGTAACGACACAAATACTTCGCGAATTGGTGACATATCGACGATCTATCAGTGGGGTTCCCGCAGATCGACGCCCCAGATTCGCCAGTCGCGCTGATCGGGATTGCCGTTCTGCCGATCGGCGGACCGGCTGAGCATCATGACACCTTCGCGGTCGGATATTCGCCCGGTGCCTTTCATGACGACATGCAGCGACGCCTGCACGAGGATATATTGCTTGCCCTGCGTCGTCTTAATCTCGGTCGGCTCGCCGACCGACGGGTCGTACCGCGTATATTGCGTGAATGACCGGGCGAATTGTACTGGCGTACCGCGCGTATCCGCGCCGCCATTACCCCATAGCTTGCGCGCGGCGTCATAGTCGCGGTGCGCGATCAGGTCGAAATATTTGGCGACCGTGGCTTTCGCATCCTGCTGGTCGGCCAAGAGCGGCGTGGCGGTGGGCGACGGAGATGCTGGCGCCTGTTCATTGCGCTGGCCCTGTCCGGAGCAGCTGGCGATGAACATGACTCCGGCAAGCATCGCGGCGCGAAGCGGCATCGATGCAGGCTTCCTTGGTTCGATCATCTAGCGCCCTGTAGCAGCCGCGATTGCATCCGCAAGCTGGGCCACGATTTGCCCCAGTGCCTCGGTCTGCCCGGCCACGTCTCCCGTGCCGGCGGGTGCGCTGAGCCGCTGTTGACCGGCGATGGTGGGCACAGCCGGGCTGCGCCAGGCCATGTCCGCCTGCAAGATGCCGCCGACCAGGCGCAAATCGAGCAGGTCGACGATGATCCCGCGCGTTCCCTTGGGCGCCGGCAGATCGGGAAAGATGACCGATCCGGCCGGCAACCGCGCGGCGAGATCCTGCGTCAGCGTCTTGCGGATGAGGTTGCCCGGCGGCGCGCTCCAGCGATCAAAGTCGTTGACCGTCACCCGGTTGGCGGCATCGTGCTGCACGATCTCCAGCCGATCAATGGCGAGCGGGACATGCACGCTGAGCACCTGAACCGGCGCAACGGCACGCGCAGTGTGCAGCGTGACGCCGGACACCGGTTCGATCGTCCAGTAACGGGTCGGGGAACTGGAGCTACACGCACCCAGCACCAGTATCGGCGCAAGGATCAGGGAGAGGATGGGCCGACGGATCATCGCTTTTCCTTCTTGCCGCGCAGCAGCGCTTCGGGGTGGCGGCTGAGATAATCGGTCAACGAGCGGATCGATCGTGCCGCCTCGGTCAATTGCCGGATCGCCGCGGGAATCGAGGCGTCCTGCGACCCGCCCTCCGCGCCGAGCGTCCGGCTGGCGGCGGTGGCCGCTGCCTGCGCGCTTTGCGCGGTCTGCTGAAGCGATTCCAGCAATGGCCCGATCTTGGGCGCCGCGCTCTGTGTCGTCCGGTCGAGTGTCGACAGGGTCGAATCGAGATGATCGAGGCTGCTGCGCAGCTTGGGCGATCCCGTCAGCGCGCGAAGATTGCCGGTGAGTGCGCGCAGATTGTTGCCGATCTGGGCGAGCGGCAGCGCGTTGACCTTGGCAAGGACGCTGCTGGCGGTGGACACGAGATCGCCGCCGGCGGCAACCGTCGGGATGTAGGGGTAGGGTGAGCCGGGTCGCAGTCTTCCGCTCGGACCCTGCGTATCCAGGTTGACGAGATAGGCACCCACCAGCGGTGGCGACTGGGTCAGCGATGCCTGCAATCCCCGGCGCGCAAGGCTGGCGATCATCGCATCGACGCCTGCCCGTGTGGGCTCGACATGCAGCCGCGTTCCGTCGAGCGCGATCGTGACCGGCGTGCGGATCGTCCCGGTCGCCTCATCAAAGACGAATTGGGTACCCACCACCCTGCCGACGGTGTAGCCACGCAATTGAACCGGGGCGCCCGCCTGCAATCCGCCGACATCGCCGGTCAATGCGAGTTGGTAGCGCGTCTCCGGGCCGACCGGCGCTGCGGCGGCCGAACCCGCGTCTGGATAAAGCTGGAACGTCGCGTTGGCCGGCGCGGGCGGCGAAGTCTTCATTTCCTTCGGCGTCTCAAACAGGACGCCGCCAAGTGCTGCGATCGAGGGCGAGGTCAGCCGAGCCTGCAACCCGCCGGCGGTCCGCGTAATCTGAAACGCATTCGCGTCCCAGAAGTGCGAGGCCCTGGTCACCAGTTTGGCATAAGGGTCGCGCACAAATGCATCGACCTCAAATCCGCTATTGCCGGTAGGCTTGACGGCGGCAATCGTGCCGACGGGCACGCCATGCGTATAGATGGCCGTGCCCGGCTTGATCGAGACCAGATCCTCGGCGACCAGGCGAAAATGCCGGCCCTGCTGGCTGGGATCGACAACGGGCGGTTCATCGATCGCCACGAAATCGCGCTTTGCCACGCCCTTCCCTGGTTGCACCTGAATGCTGGGACCGGCGACAGCCGCGCGCAGCGAGGCGATGTTGGTGAAGCTGGGATTGGCGCCAAGCACCCACAGCTTGCTGCCTTCGCGGAACAAACCCTTCTTCGAACCGTCGATCTTCAGCGTCAGCCTGATGTGCGAATTATCGTCGGCCAGCTTGATCGACGAAACATGGCCGATTTCCAGCCCATTATAGGTGACGTGAGTGTCACCTGTCCGCACGCCTTGCGCCGAGGTGACCAAAAGCGTCACGTCCGTGCCGGGATGGGTTAGTGCGCGTAAGGCCAACCATGCCGCGATAAGCAGCGCAGCGATCGGTAGTGCCCAGATGATACCCGGCCAGCGGCGCTGGTGAACGCTCGCCTCAGCGTAATCGTCACTCATGCGGGAACGAACTCGGGCGACTGCGCCTCTTCCCCACGCGCCGCATCCCAGAGCAATCTGGAATCGAAGCTATGCGTCGAGAACATTGTCATGATCACCACTCCCAGAAACGCCGCCATGCCCGGCATCGCCTGCGCATTGGCCAATTGATCAAATTGCATCAGCGGCACGAAGGTGCCGATGGCAAGGACATCGACCATTGACCATCGACCAACCTCGTGAATGACATGATGCAACTTTGTCTTGATCCTCAGCGCCTTGCCCGACCCACTGTGCACCGACCACAACAGCCAGGCCATCCCGATCAGCTTCATGAGCGGTATGGCGAAGCTGGCGATGAACACCAGCACGGCCAGGGGAAACAGGCCGGCCTGCGCCAATTCTATCACGCCCTCCAGCACCGTATATGATTGCGGGTCCGTGAATTGCAGTGTCAGCGCCATGGGCAGCACGTTAGCCGGGATATAAAAAATGATGCCTGCGGCAATCAGCGCGGTGGTGACACTGATGCCGCTCGTCGTGCGCCGCGACAATCGCGCGCCACAGCGGGGGCAATCCGATCCCGTGCATGCCACCGGGAGCACCAGAACGCATGCCTGACATGCGACCGCCTCCCCCACAGGCCGCTCCCGTTCCGGCATGATCGCACGCCAGATACGACGCTCGTTGATCGCAGCTCGTGTCAGCAGCGCGCCGATCGTGGCTGCCGCCATGAAAAAGGCGCCGGCGCCTGTCTCGAGATCGAACAGCGCGGTCAGTCGGCCATAGGCGACATAGATACCGAGCAGCATGACTTCTGGCATCGCCCACACGCCCAGCGTTTGAGCAACCCGGAACGCTGAGCCGAGATGCGGCGAGCGCCAGCCCAGGTTAAGGCCGACAAGAACGATGGATAACAGCAGGAAGCGAAGCAGCGGCAGGATCAGTACAAACATCAGCATCGTGATTGAAGGCAAGGGCCAGCCTTGCATCCAGAACAGATGGACGCCGGATGTGACGATGCTCTCCCGAGAACCGGCGAGCAACTCAACCCGGTATAGCGGAAGTAAATTGGCCGGGATCAACAGCACGAACGTTGCCAGCGACAGCGCCGCCGCCGCACCCAGACTAGTGCCAGGTGTGCGCTCCAGCGTGGTGTGACACGTCGGGCACCGCGCATGCTCTCCCCGACGCATCCGCGGCAATGACTGCACGAGACCACAAGCCGGACATGCAATCACGCCCGTCCGTTCGCCCTGATACTCGTCCTCCGGACCCGTGATGATTGTCTTCTCCCGACCAGACCCGGCGTCCATCGACGACGATCACGATATTATCAATGATTTATCGGTGAGGTTGAACGGGTCATTGGACTTTCAGTCGATATTGCGATCAGACAACAGCCACCGGCCGAGGGAAGTCCTTATGATGAACCGCAAACGCGGCATTCAGACCGCATTGATCGCAATAATGGCGCTGGCGACGACCAGTGAACAAGCCATCGCGCAGACCTATCGGGACCGATTGCCGCAGGACGAGGTGGTGTATTTCCTGCTTCCCGACAGGTTCGAGAATGGCGATCGCTCGAACGACCGTGGCGGGCTGACCGGCGATCGGCTTGCAACGGGCTACGACGCGACAGACAAAGGCTTCTATCATGGCGGCGACCTGAAAGGCCTGATCGCTCGCCTCGGATACATTCAGCAACTAGGCGCAACCGCGATCTGGTTGGGTCCGATCTTCCGCAACAAGCCTGTACAGGGTTCACCGGGCCATCAATCGGCCGGCTATCATGGATACTGGATTACCGACTTCACCCATGTCGATCCGCATCTGGGCACCGATCAGGACTTCAGTGCTTTGGTCGACGCAGCTCACGCCCATGGGATGAAGGTCTATATGGACATTGTTGCGAACCATACGGCCGACGTCATTCAGTACCGCGAATGCATGCCTGGCAGGGATTGCGTGTACAGGTCACGCGCGGATTATCCCTATCAGCGTCGGGGTGGCTCGAACGGCCGGGAGATCAATGCCGGCTTTCGTGGCGACGACGTGCGGACACAAGAAAATTTCGCGCGACTGACGCGCCCCGACTATGCCTATACGCCGTACGTCCCGCCAGAAGAACGGCACGTAAAGAGACCCGACTGGCTTAACGACCCAATGCTCTATCATAATCGCGGCAACTCGACCTTTGCCGGCGAAAGCTCAACGCAGGGCGATTTTTCCGGACTCGACGACCTGATGACGGAAAACCCACGTGTGCTGAATGGCATGATTGCCCTCTATGGTAGCTGGATCGATCGGTTCGGGATCGATGGCTTTCGCATTGACACCGCGCGTCACGTCGACGCGGGCTTCTGGCGGACGTTTGTGCCTGCGATGCTGAAGCGAGCGGCTGCTAAGGGCATTCCCAATTTCCACATTTTCGGCGAGGTAGCGCTGCCTGAACCTGCCGTGCTGGCCGAACACACTCGCGTCGATAAACTGCCTACAGTGCTCGATTTCGGATTCCGACAGGCTGTGCTGGACACCGTGGCAGGTTCGGCAGGGACCGATGCGTTTGCCCGGCTGTTTGCGGCGGATGCGTTGTATCAGGACGGCTATGCGACGGCTGTTCAGCTTCCAACCTTTACCGGGAATCATGATGATGGACGGTTCGCCTCGTTCGTCCGCCGGGCCTTTCCCGTGGCTAACGACACTGAAATGCTCAAGCGTGTCGAACTTGCCAACGCGATGCTCATGACGTTGCGCGGCGTGCCGACCATCTATGCGGGCGATGAGCAGGGATTCATGAGTGATGGCCGGGATCAGGATGCGCGCGAGGACATGTTTGGCAGCCAAGTGAGCAGTTATAACGACAACCGCCTTCTCGGTTCGACCACAACCACCGCGACGGCGCATTTTACACCCGGCAATCCGTTATTCCGTCAGATTGCGATGCTGTCGCGCATGCGACGGGAGACGCCCGCGCTTACCAGAGGCTTACAGCGCCTTCGCCATTCCGGGTCGAAGCCGGGTCTGCTTGCGCTGTCCCGCTTTGACCCGTCGAGCGGGCGTGAAGTTTTGCTGACGTTCAACACCAGCGCCGACAGGATTAGCCAGCAGGTACAGATTGAGACAATGTCTCAGCGTTTCAGGACGCTGGCCGGCGATTGCGTACCGGTGGCTGATGCGCCGGGCAGCGTCAGGGTCACACTACCGCCCTTTGGATACGGCGTCTGCGCCGCCGAATGAGCGCAGGTTGCCACCGACTTTGAGCAGGGAGTTCGATCCTTTCTCAATGGAAAGACGGCGGTGATGTTGCGATTGCCCAGTGATGATCGGGATCCTTGGCCAGTGCGAAGTCGAGCGTGCCACCCTGAGCTACGAACTCTGGCGGCAGCCAGGCCCGGTCGCTTGCGACGCCGTTGACTTGCAGAGCGTGGACGAAAGGTGCGTCGGCTGCGGCGCCCTGTGCGCGTATGCGAATGCGTACGCCAGGGCGGTCGATTGTCGCCGCAGGGAATAGCGGGCTGCCGATGACCAGCTCGGCGCGACCCGGATATAGCGGATAAAGACCGAGCGCCGACCATACATACCATGACGACATCTCACCGAGATCGTCATTACCCGAAATACCGTCCGGGCGGTTGGTCCAGATGCGGCGCATCGCCGCGCGCACGGTTGCCTGCGTTTTCCAAGGCTGGCCCAGAAAATTGTAGAGCCAGGGAGCAGCGATCGAGGGCTCGTTGTCCAGCTCGGCATGGAGCGGCCCGGACTTGGTGACTGCCCAGGTGCCATCCGGCTCGCGGAAGAAAGCGTCAAGGCGACGTATCGCAGCTTCGCGGCCGCCCAGCGCTTCGATCAGTCCGGCCGGATCGAAGGGCACCATCCAGAGATATTGCGCGCCACTGCCTTCGACGAACTCTTCGTCGGACGCGGGGTCAAAGGACGGCCAGCTCCCGTCCGCATTGCGCGGCTGAATATATCCACTTTCCTTTGTTGCCTTGGGATTGAACAAGTTGCGCCACCAGCCCGACCGCGCTCTGAAAAGGCGCTCGCCCTGCGCGTCGCCTGAAGCGTGGGCGAGTTCGGCCAGCCCGAAATCGGCGGCTGACAACTCCAGCGTGTCGGACGCCGTGCCCCAGCCGGGGGCGCCGACCGGCATGTAGTGCAGGCGCAACCATTGATCGAGGCCCGGCCGCTGACCGATGCAGAGCACCGGGCATCCCTTGCGGCTGAGATCCTTGGCCGTCGGTACGGTTGCTGCCTGCTTCAGCGACGCATAGGCGCGCCGCAGGTCGAAGGAATGTCCGCCAAAGGCGTAAATCGCCGCCAGAGAGGGCGGAGACGGATCGCCGTTCATCACGCCGGTAGCGCCGGTCAGATGGGTCCAGCGGTCCCAGACGCCGTCGTTCTGTTCGGCCTGATTGAGCAGGGACTGGGCAATGTCCGACCCGCGCCGCGGATCGAGGAGCGTGACCAGTTGAAGTTGGGAGCGATAAACGTCCCAGCCTGAATAATTGGCATATTGCGCGGTCTGCCCTCGCGACAGCCGATGAATGTTGCCATCGAATCCGCGATAGCGACCATCCCTGTCACTGTAGAGATTGGGTTCCAGCAGTGCGTGATAAAGCGCGGTGTAGAAGACCGTTCTATCGTCGCGGGTGCCGCCCTTGATAGCAATCTGTCCCAGCGAATGGCTCCAGGCGGCGCGCGCTGCTGCCTGAGCGGTTGCCAAGGTCGTACCCGCCGGACTTTCGTGCTCGAGGTTCGCTCGGGCGCCCGCTTCGTCGACGTAGGAGACCCCTATGCGCACCGTCACCGTTGAAGCGCGCTTGGGATCGAAGCTGATCCAGCCACCTGCTCCCTTGCCAGCCGGCGGATGGCCGCGCTTGCCGTAGCCGGTGCCTCCATTCCCTTCGGTAGCGCCTTTGAAAACACGGTCATCGCGCCATGTACCGCCCGCTTCGAATGGTTGATCGAAAACGGCAACGAAATGCAGCGTGTAATAGCTCTCACGGCGATCTTCAGCCAGATAGCCGCAGAAATTGCCGCTCGTCACCGACCCCGTGACGATGCGATTGGCGGCGTCGATGCGGATGGTGGAAGCGGTGCTGCCAACCTCGCTATCGGATGTGCGGAACAGGATGTTCGCAGGCTTTTCTTTTGGAAAAGTAAAGCTACCGACCGCGGTGCGCGCCGTAGCGGCCAGATCAGCCTTCACACCATTGTCCAATTTGACACCATAGGCCCCGGGACTCGCCTGTTCGTTGTCATGCTCGAGAATGCTCGAATACATCAGGCCTGCCTCGACCGATGCGGGCGAAGTCTCGATCGGGATCGTCACCGGCATGATCGGAATATCGCCGCTGGCGCCCGCGCAACCTGTGCCCGATAAATGAGTAAGGCTGAAACCGCGAACGCCGTTGGCGCGCCATTCGTATCCGCCGGGTGCGGCGATCGCGAAGCGTTTGCCCGGCAGCGCAGTCTGCTCCGGACTGAAAGCCACCATACCGAACGGCAGTGTAGCGCCCGGATAGACGTTGCCGCCATTGGTCGTGCCGATGAACACGTTGACCTCTGATACCGGGTCCGAGGGTAGCGCATCGCGACCGACGATCTGAGAGGGCGTCAAAAGCATGGCCCCCGTGAAGACCAATCGTGCAATCATGTCGCCTGTCCACCTTCTAGCATGATGCCAACGCGTCCTGTGCAAGCGCAATTGCTCCCAAGGGTCCTGCAGCCGAACCGAGAGCGGGAGCGGTGATGTACGCCTCGCCGTCAGGAAGCTGCATGTAACCAGCCAAACTCTGAACAAGTTCGGCATTGATGCGGTCCAGCAGATGGGGTTGTTGCACGATCACCCCTCCACCCATCGCGATACGAAGCGGACCGGTCGTGCACACCAGTGCATGCAGCATTGCCGACAGACTGTGGATGATTGGCAGCCAGACCGGATCATCTGAGGAGGCTTCGGCGGGTGCACGACCATTCAGCCTGACCTTGAGGGCGCCGCCGGACGCGAGGCCTTCGACACAATCATCGTGATAGCGGCACGCGCTGACGACATCATCGCCGGCCAGTCGAGGAACACGAATATGGCCGATCTCACTGTGGCTGATTCCGCGTGACGGGCGACCATGGATGATCAATCCAACCCCGATCCCTGTACCAACGGTAACGTAGGCAAAGTCGGCCAGTCCCTTGCCGCATCCCCAGCGCATTTCGGCAAGCGCCGCCCCGTTGACATCGGTGTCGAAGCCGATCGGCTCGGAAGATGCTACTTTCAGTGTTCCGAGCAGATCGGTGTGCGCCCAGCCCGGCTTGTTTGTCGCCAGGATATGGCCGTAGCTTGGCGACTTCTCGTTTAGGTCAAGCGGCCCGAAGGACGCGATACCCAACGCTGCAAAGCCGCTGGATTGGCGCCATT
This sequence comes from Sphingomonas sp., assembly GCA_965217805.1. Lineage (GTDB taxonomy): Bacteria > Pseudomonadota > Alphaproteobacteria > Sphingomonadales > Sphingomonadaceae > Sphingomonas. Next base: position 361,289 of record CBDCJJ010000008.1, read on the forward strand.
CATGAAGGGTGGCCGTGAGCAATGGCAACGTTTCCCACGGAGTCGTCGTCGCGACGGTCCGTTGATCGATGACGTCGTTCGGGCCGCTTGCCAGCGTGCAGATACATTTGGTTCCGCCAAGCTCGATCCCAGCCATAACCGACTTTCGCCCAACGATTACCGACACAGGACACCCTTCGCCCGGCCATGAGCCAAGCCGTCAGTGCCGGGATTTGCGTGTGATTCAATCGAAGCTATTTGCTCCCCGATCGTCATCTGCTGATCGTTTTCCTTCAATGCGGTATCACTCCAAACGATGGAGGTCGGTCCCGCACAGCACTTCCGAACCTTGATGGTGCCGCGCCCATTTGGAAATCGAGTTCGCCGCCCTTCACAATGTCTGCATGGGCGATCCAGTTCTTCGTCCATGTCCTGCCATTCCAGAGCACAGACTGGACATAGGGCCGATCAGGCGCGTTGCCGGTCGCGCGCACGGTCAGGGTTTTGCCGCGACCCACCCGGACTTCAGCCGTGTCGAACAGTGGAGAGCCAAAAACATAGATCGCGCTGACCGGATCGACGGGATAGAAGCCCAGCGCCGACAGGATGAACCAGGCACTCATCTGACCGCAATCGTCGTTGCCGATCACGCCATCGGGATCGTCTTTGTACATCTCCGTCAGAAGCCGCCTGACCATCGCCTGCGTCTTCCAGGGCGCTCCACAAAATGCGTACAGATAGGCGACATGATGCTCGGGTTCATTGCCATGCGCATATTGTCCGACCAGTCCCGATATGTCGGGTGGTGCATTATCGGGTAGCGTCGACGGTGCAGCAAACAGACCATCGAGCTTCTTCTCGAATGGTGCATCACCCCCGAAATGCGCGATCAGGCCATAGACGTCGTGCTGGTTCAGGAATGTCGCCTGCCAGCCATTCGCTTCGGTATAGTCGCGCCATTTACCGGGATCATGGCCAATCTGGATCGGATCATAATCCTGCCACCAACGACCATCGGCAAATCGAGGGCGAGCAAATCCTATTGAGGGATCAATGACATGGCGGTAGTTCCGTGCGCGCTTGCGCAGCGTTGCGGCGTCGCCTTTCTCACCGACTGCTTCGGCCAGATGCGCCATCGCCCAGTCGTCATAGGCATATTCCTGCGTGCGGCTGACGGACTCCCAGACCTTGTCGCACGGAATGTAACCGAGGTCATAATAAAAGCCGCGCCCAAGCGATGCGTCGCTATCCTTGAACTGACGGTCAAAGGCACGCCGGCGAATGTTGGGCCAGGCGGACGCGTAATCGGCCTTGATGCCTTTTGCATGTGCTTCTGCAAGCACTGACGCCGCGTGCCAGCCGATCATCGTACCCGTTTCGACACCCTGCAGCGGCCAGACCGGCGGGCCGTACGGACTCTCCGCGGTCTGGCGGCAAAGATCCCGGATAAGCAGCTGGGCCTGTTCGGGTTGGACGAGCGTCAATAACGGATGCAACGCGCGATACGTGTCCCACAGCGAATAGGTGCTGTATGCAGCCTCGTCCGTTGTTGCCTGATGTATCTGGCGGTCGAGGCCGACATAGCGGCCATCGCGATCGGTAAATAACGTAGGCGCAAGGAAAGCGTGATACAGTGCGCTCGCCATGATCGTGCGTTGAGCGGGCGTGCCACCCGATGTTCGGACCCGATCGAGTTGGCCGGCCCATGCGCTGCGTGCAGCGTTCATTGCACTGTCGAAGTTCCAGCCCGGCGCTTCAGCGCCGAGCGCCTCGCGCGCTCCCTTCACGTCGACCGCCGACAGTCCGGTCTTGACCAGGATCGGCTCGCCGCCAGCATCATCAAAGAAGAACGCTGCCTTGAGGCGATTGCCGGTAACGCTGGTCGTACCGTTCTTAACTGGCTTGTCATCTTCTGCGAAAAACTGCACCCGGCTGGGCTTGCGGGATAGCTGCATTGCAAAGTGGATGTGCCGTCCCTTCGCCCAGCGGTTGACCTTGCGGCTTCCCGTCAGGGTTCCATCCGGATCGAGCGTCAGCGACGCGTCCTCGATCAGCGTACCCTTGTCCCATTTGTCGATGATCGCATGTTCGAAATCTATCAGAATGTGAGCCGGACCATCGGCAAAGCGATAGCGGTGCAGGCCGCAGCGCTCAGTTACGGTCAGTTCCGCCTGCACGCCTGACTCCAGCCTGACGCGGTAATAGCCGGGCTCTGCAAACTCATCGGAGAAGCGCTGGCGATAGCCCTGGTTCGGGTCATCGACGGGCCCGGGTTTCAACATCAGCTTCTGACGCGTCGGGACGACCAATACGTCCAGCATGTCGCCGATCCCCGTGCCTGACAGGTGCGTATGGCTGAACCCCATGATCGAGCGGTCGTCGCGGTGATAGCCGGAACACGCGTCCCAGCCCTGGTTATTCGTATCGGGTCCAAGCTGCGCCATGCCGAAGGGCAGCGACGGTCCGGGAAAAGTATGCCCATGTCCACCCGTTCCGATGAACAGGTTTGGCTTGTCTACTTCAACCGCCGCCAGCACTGCGCGAGGCATGACACATGCTACCGCTGCAAGACCCGTACCGGCAAGCAACCCACGGCGCGTCGCGCGCACCATCAGAACCTCTCACCGAGGAGCGCGGGTTTGCGCTCGGCAAGCTCGACGATCAACTGCCCGAACAAGGCGTTGGCCCAGGCGAACCAGCTTCTCGTAAAGTTGGTGGGATCGTCCTTGTTGAAACTCTCGTGCATGAACCCCGTGCCGCCGTGCGTGCCCTTCAGCCAGCGCAGGCACTGCGTGATCGTCGCGTCGTCATCGGCGTTCATCGCGTGGGTGATGATCGACATCGGCCAGATCATGTTCAGACCGATATGTGGCCCGCCGATGCCCTTGGCGGCCGACCCGGAGAAGAAATACGGGTTGCGATCGCTCCAGGCGAGCGCGGTGGTGCGGCGGAACAGCGGGTCGTCACGCTTGGCGGCATCTATCAGCGCGAGACCAGACAGGCTCGGCACGTTGGCGTCGTCCATGAATATCCAGTTGCCGAAACCGTCGATCTCATAGGCCCAGACCTCGCCGCCCCGACCATCCGGGATCAGTGCATGCTCCTTGAGCGCGGTCTCAACCTCAGCGGCAAGCGCCTCTGCATCGGCCGCGGCCTTCGCATCGCCGCGTGCTTCACGATGGACCTGCGCGATCTTGCGAAGTGCGGAAACGGCGAACAGGTTCGAGGGGATCAGGAACGGGTACAAACAAGCATCGTCCGAGGGGCGGAACATCGAGTGGATCAGCCCGATCTTCCTGGTCGGTCGGCCATAGCCACCCAGCATCAACGTGTCGGTCGGCGCCGCCGCCTTGCGCTGGAAGTGATACGGCCCCGGCCCCTCCTTGCGCTGCTGGACGCGAAAAGTGTCGACCGCGAGCGTCATCGCGCGCGCCCAGGTCTCGTCGAACGGCGCCTTGTCGCGCGTGCGCGTCCAATAGGCATGCGACAATCGCATCGGATAGCATAGCGAGTCTATTTCCCACTTCCGCTCCGCGACGCCCGGCTTCATCTCGGTCTGATCGGTTTGCGACCATTCCAGTTTTGACGGCGCGGTCGGATCCTTGTCGAACGCATTGGCGTAGGGATCGATCAGGATGCAGCGAGCCTGACGCTGGATCAGCCCCTGGAACAAGGTCCGAAGCTTGGTATCCTTCGCGACGAGATGGACATAAGGCTGCACCTGCGCCGAGCTGTCGCGCAGCCACATCGCGGTGATGTCACCGGTGATGATGAAGGTGTCCGGCCTGCCGTCGATCGTGCCGGTCTCGACCGTTGTATCCAGCGTGTTAGGATAACAATTCTCGAACATCCAGGTGAGTTCGGGGTCGGCGATCTTCGCCTTCACCCGCTTGATCTCGGCCTCGATCGCAGGGCTGGTAAAGTTGCGATTTCCCGGCGCTGGTCGGTTACCAACGAAGCCGGCGGCCAGCGCGGCCGAGGGCAATACTGAAGCCAGCGTCAGCGCGCCGGCAGCTGCCATAATCTCGCGGCGATCATGCATCATGGCATTATCCGGATCATTTGACGGGCGCGCTCAATGAGAACGGCGCTGCGCCAATGGTGACGCCCCATTGCTTGTTGGGTGTCGCGCCCATCACAAACCGTAATGTCCCGCCCTGTTCGAGTGCGTCGTGGGTCAGATATGTTTTGGCGTGCGGCGTGCCGTTCAGGCTTACCGACTGGACGTAGACGTTGTCGGGTCCGTTGTTCTCGGCATCGATCGTCAGCGAATTGCCGCTCGGCATTGTCAGCGTGACATTGCGGAACAATGGGCTGCCGATCGCATACTCGCCGACTGCCGGCGTTACGGGATAGAAGCCAAGCGCCGAAAAGACGTACCAAGCCGAGGTCTGGCCATTGTCTTCATCGCCCGGATAGCCGTCGGGGGCGGGCGCGTAGAGCTTCTTCATCACGTCGCGCACGTGATATTGGGTCTTCCACGGCGCACCGGCCCAATCGTACAGGTAGATCATGTGCTGGATCGGCTGGTTGCCATGGGCATATTGGCCCATATTGACGATCTGCATCTCGCGGATCTCATGGATGACCGAGCCGTAATAGCTGTCGTCAAAAATCGGCGGCGTGGTAAAGACTGAATCGAGCCGATCGACGAACTTCTGCCGACCGCCCATAAGGTCGATCAGGCCTTGCACGTCCTGCATCACCGCCCAGCTGTAATGCGCGGCGTTCCCCTCGGTGAAGGCGTCGCCCCATTTGTACGGATTGAAGGGCGTTGCCCACGATCCGTCCTTGTTTCGGCCACGGATCCAGCCGCTCTCTGCATCGAACAACTTGCGATAATTCTCCGCCTGCGCTGCATAATGCTGGGCGTCGGCCGTCTTGCCCAACGCCTTCGCCATCTGCGAGATCGAGAAGTCGGCGGTCGCATATTCCAGCGTCCGCGCGGCATTCTCATTGATGCCGACGTCATACGGCACGTAGCCGAGCCGGTTGTAATATTCGACGCCCTCGCGCCCTACCGCGCCGACGACATTGCCCTTCTTGTCGGTCGGACGGCCCTTGCTGGTCGTGGCGTTCTTGATCATCGCTTCATAGAGAGTCTCGGCGTCGAAGCCGCGAACCCCGTTGACATACGCATCGGCGATCAGGTTCGCAGAGTTCGACCCGATCATCACATCGCGATAGCCCGGACTGGCCCATTCGGGCAGCCAGCCGCCCTCCTTGTAGGTATTGACCAGCCCTTGCATGATCTGGCTGTCACGCGTCGGATACATTAGTGCGAAGAATGGGAAGACCGCGCGCCACGTGTCCCAGAAACCGTTGTCGGTGTAGAGATAGCCCTCGTGCACCTTGCCGTCATACGGGCTGTAGTGGACAATCTTGCCGTTCGCGTCCTTCTCGAAGAATTCACGCGGAAATTGCAGCATCCGGTACAGTGCCGAATAGAAGGTCCGGCGGTTGTCGAGGTTCGGATCCTTGACCCGGATGCGCGCGAACTCGGTTTCCCACGCCGCCTTGGCCTTGGCTTTCGTGGCGTCGTAACCGTCGCCGCCAATTTCGGTTTCGAGATTGCGCACCGCCTGTTCGGGACTGATGAACGACGAGGCGACCTTGACGTGAACCTGCTCGCCGGCCTTCGTCTTGAAGCTCACGACCGCGCCGACATGTCCCGCCTCGCGCATGGTGTCGGCGGTCAACTGGCCATTGTCGTCCCAGGTGCGGGTGATCGCAAAGTCATGATCGAACTCGGCGACAAAATAATTGTGGAAATTATCCGGCACGCCGCCATGATTGTTGCGGACATAGCCGGTGATCCGCCGGTTCTTGGCATCCACCTTGACCATCGATCCACCGTCGAGCGCATCGAGCAGGATGTGCGCATCGTCGCTCTTGGGAAAGGTGAAGCGGAACTGCGCCGCGCGCTCGGTGGGCGCGATCTCTGCGGTGACGTCATAATCGGCGAGATAAACCTTGTATGCATATGGCCGCGCTTCTTCGGCCTTGTGGCTGTACCAACTTCCCCGTTCCTCCGCCTTGATCTTGAGCGGCCCCGTCTCGGCGAACAGCGCGAAGGCGGCGTAGTCGTTCATCCAGGGGCTGGGCTGATGCGTCTGCTTGATGCCGTTGATCTGCTCATCGTCATAGGTATAGCCCCAGCCGCTCCCGGGCTTGCCCGTCACCGGTGTCCAGCTGTTCATGCCCCAGGGCACCGCAACCGCGGGGTAGGTATTGCCGTAGGACAGGCGATAACTGGAATCCGTTCCCATCAGCGGATTGACCAGATCGACCAGCGCTTCCTGCCTTCCCGCACTCGCCGTTTGCGCGAGCACCGCAGGCGTCACCAGGTTCGTCGATAAAAGAGCTGTCGTCGCGGCCAGAAGGGCGATGCGCCTTGGTTTCAACTCTCTTCTCCCTGTCACTGGTCAGCGCGGCAACGGGCGCGGCTTTACGCCCTTGTTGGTCATCACCACCGGCGCGATTCTGCCGTCGGCGTTGAAGGTCATCCTCTCGATCGCGAGCTGGCGATGCTCGCCCTTCGTCTCGTTCAACGGACGTCGGTGATAGACGATGTACCAATCGTCGGTCCCCGGCACGTTGACCACCGAATGATGCCCCGCTCCACGCGCAATACTGAAATCCTGGCTCAGGATCTTGCCCATCGGCTTGAACGGACCGGTTGGTGATGGCCCCATCGCATAGGCCACGCTGTAATCAGGGCCGGTCCATCCGCCCTCCGACCACATCAGGTAATATACGCCCTTGCGCTTGATAACGAACGAGCCTTCGACATAGCCGGGTGGCGTGATCTCCTTCCAGATAGTGCCGTCGGTAAATTGCTCAACCGAGCGTAGATCGTCGCTCAACCGTACGACATTGCAGTGCTGCCAGCCGCCATAATAAAGGTAGACCTGCCCGTCATCGTCGCGGAACACGAACGGGTCGATCGGCTGCGCGCCATTATAGAATGCGTTGATCAGCGGCTTGCCGATCGCATCCTTGTATGGCCCACCCGGCTTATCCGACACCGCGACACCGATCCCGCCAGTTTCACCGTTCTTCTGAATGTCGTTTGCGCCGAAGAACAGATAATATTTGCCGTCCTTCTCGATCGCCGAGGGTGCCCAGACGGCGTAAGCGGCCCATGCGACATTCGCGACGTCGAGCACGTGTTCGTGCCTGGTCCAGTGGACCAGATCGGGTGAAGAAAAGGCATTGAAGAACGTCTGCATGCCGTAGGACGGCCGCACCATCTTGTTCTTGCGAAGCTGCCGTTGCGCATCCGTGAAGGTTGAGCGCGCGTCCGGCCTGCCTTCATTGTCAGAATAGGTGGGGTAGATCCAATATTGGCCATCAAAAATCCGGACCTCCGGGTCGGCATACCAGCCGGCGACGATCGGGTTCGACGCCGACACCAGGCCGCAGCTACCCAGCGCCGCGACCGTCAACATTCCCTTCATGAAAATCCGCGCCGCTGCCGTCGTTTGCGCCATTATCCGTCGTCCGAAGAAAATGCGGGTGGCTCGGGATAGAGCCACCCTAGGGGAGGACTTGATCGACCGCGCATCAGAACTTGAACGACAGCCCTGCATAGAAGCGGCGGCCCGAATAGACGTTCGAGATGAAACGGTCCTTGGTGTCGTTGCCAAGGTGCGAGCGTGACTCTTCCTTGGTGAGGTTGACGACCGAGGCAGTCAGCTGGAGGTTGTCGAAGATGTCATACGCTGCATTCAGATCCACCTGCTGATAAGGATCCTGATAGACGTTGAGCCCTGAAGCCAGGCCGCCAACGACCTGACCGCGCCGGTTGTACGAGGCGCGCAGCAAAATCCTATTGTGCTCATAGAAAATCGACGCGTTGACCTGTGTCTTGGCGCTCCCGACCAGCGGCGACGTGCCGATATTCGCGCCGCCAAGACTGATATTCGCCGTGGAGGTGTCGTTGTACGTAAAGTTCGCCTGCGCACCGAGACCGAAATCCAGCGTGTGCTGCGCATAGAGCTCGACGCCTTGCGACACCGCCTTCGAGCCGTTAGCCTGCGTCGCATATTGCTGAACAGTCACCGTTTCGCCGGCTACATCTTGCGGGAGATCGACAACGACCGGCACGATGAAATCGGATACGTCCTTGCGGAACAAGGTCATGCCCAATACCGAGCCACGATGGAAATACCATTCGGCGCCGACGTCGTACTGCCAAGCGTTGAACGGCTTGAGGGCGAAGTTGCCGCCGTTGCCGAACCACCCCGGCAGCGCGCCGAATTGCGCCCGGTCATACACGAACGCGTCGGAGTTGAAGGTCAGCGAACGCGCACCAGCGAGGTCTCCATAGCCCGGCCGCGAGATGACCTTCGAGGCTTCACCACGGAGCAGCAGATTGGACGTGACGTCCCATGAGATGTTGAAGCTCGGCAGGATGTCAGTGTAGCTCTTAGATTCGTCGTTCGGACTGAAGATCCTCCTCTCGCGCGGCGCAATCGGTGGGTTTGCGGTCGGATCGCCGTCCTGCGGAATCACCAGGCAGTTTCCGTCGGCACCGCGCGGTGGCGGCGAGAACGGGCCGCCCGGACCGTTGAAGCAATAGTCGTCCTCGTAATACAGCGTATCGGTCGACGTGCCCGCTTGCTTCGTATTGACGACGCGAACGCCGATATTGCCACGAACCGGGCCGGTCTTGTAATTGAGCTGCGCATAGCCCGCCCAGATGCGTTCGCCGATGTCGTAGCGATTCTGTGGCTGCGGATACAGGACCGGTCCATTATAGGTTTGGTTCAGATACTCTATGTAATTCTTGATGTTGATCGCGGGGAAATCCGACGTCTTGAAGCCGCCTGCGATATTGCCGAGTGACCTGGGATAAAAGAACTCGGGCTTGGCAACTGCCGCGCCTGGGGTATCCTGGAAACGCAGCGTGTTGCTGGCGTCCGAATACCAGCGGAACTCACCAGTCTCACGGTGAATGCGGCCGTCGCGCCATTTGCCGCCGATCTGGATCGAATCGATAAAGCTGTCGAACCGGCGCGTCAGATCCAACTGGGCGTAGCGCTGCTGGACCGTGCTATTAGTGAAGCCCGACCCGGTTGAGCCCAAATCAATCTGCGCGATACCGTCCTGCAAGTTCTGAATCAGATCCGGCGAGAACTGAGTTGCGAGCGACTGGTTGGTGAAACTCCATTGGCTCAGCATGTTGCCATTGATGTTCTGCCCGGGAAGATCGCCCGTCGTCAGTCGGGGCTTGGCCTGGGCAAAGAACTGGAACGACGGTCCACCGGTTGCGCGGGTCTTGCCGATCACGAAGCTGGCGTCGAAGCGATCATGCGTCCAGTCGGCGTGAACGTCGAAGGTGTTCGAGACGCTCTTTTCGCGGGTGAGGGTGTCCTGTGGCGCCGGTGTTTCCATCGTGCAGGCGGGTGTTCTGCTGCGACACGCGGTTCCCTCCGGTGGCACCTGGAACGTAGCAGACTGAAAAATCGTGCCGCTCTTGTCGAGCGTCGCATCGGTGAAGAAGTCCCTGTAACCCCATTCCGGTATCTTGATGTTGCTCGCGGTGTAATTACCAGTCAGCTGGAACCTGAAGTAATTGGCAGTGACCGTCAGGTCTGCGAACGGTCGTGCCTGCATTGTGGCCTGGATACCGAGACGCTTGCGCTTCTGGTCTAGGATGGTCTGGCTGACCGATTGCGGTGCCCAGTAGCCATCGTAGCGTGTGCCGCTCTGGGTGGTAGTGCCTGTGCCTTCGGACCAGTAGGACACAGCGTCGTCGTTGGCGAAGGTATTACCCTTGATGTCGGTTGCGGGCTTTCCCGTGGCGCGACCGCCATATGTCCACCATTGCCAGGCGTCAGCGTTGGCGCTCAATGTGCGGTTGGTACGCTGTTGGTAGGTTGCGCCGACAAGAAAACCGAGCGTCTTGGCCTCGTTATGCCACGACAACAGACCTGACACATCAGGTTCGACCTTCTTGGTAACGTCGGCATAGGTGCCTTCCACCTGCACATTGCCTGACCAAGGCTTCAGGTCGAACGGTTTGCGCGTGCGATTGATGATGACACCGCCGACGCCGCCTTCGTCCAAACGCGCTTCGGGGGATTTGTAGACCTCAACGCTGGCAATCAGGTTGGACGGCAGTAGCAGATAATTGAACGAGCGCGACGGATCGCCACTGTCGGCGGAGGCGATGAAGTTCCCGTTTAGCTCAGTCAGGGTCAAATCAGAACTCAGGCCGCGTATGCTGACACGACTGCCCTCGCCGCCGTCGCGCGAGATGATGACGCCCGGAACACGTTGCAGCGAATCTGCCACGTTCTTGTCAGGAAACTTGCCGACATCCTCGGCGGTGATGACGTCGACGAAGGAGTTTGCCTCCCGCTTTTGAGTGAGGCTTTCCTCGATCGATCGGCGGTAGCCGGTCACGACAATGTCGTTACCGACAGCAGGCTGACCGGCCTGTGGATCTTCGGTGATGGATTGGCCGGATTGAGGCGAAGATTGGTTTTGCGGAGGGGCGTTAGTTGCAGGCTGCTCCTGTGCCGGCGCATCCTGGGCATGCGCCATTCCCGGCAATCCAACGATCGCGCTTACGCTCAGCAGAAGTCGAGCTAATTGCCGACCATGTCGATTCTTTTCTGATGAACAAGTTGATTGCGCCCTCATTTGAACATCCTCCCATGATCACGGAGCGACCTGCCCCTGCTCAGTTGCTTTTCTGCATTCTTTCAGCTGGCGGCTTTTTCACCGATTGTCCTAGACTTGTAATAACAAAAGCAATTTGTCAATTGGATCTTTTATGGGGTCGACTACGCTACAGTTCGCCGTCCTAGCGCACTGTAGCAACAGCCCGAATCCGACACGGAAGGCTATCGCGTCGACGGTTTGGCGGTGGACGCGTCTTTTTTGCGTTGCAGTTCGTCTGTCCTCAACGCACTGGCGATGGCAGATAACTCTTTGGCAGGCGCTTTCGATTGCGCTCGGTCGTAGGTCAGCAGGCCATTGATCTCATCCTCGACATCGGTCGTCTGGGTATAAATGGAGGCGCTCAACCCTTCCTCCTTCGCCTGACGGATAACTTCATTCATCTTCCGACCGAAGCGCGCCAGATAGTCCTGTTCCCCCGTTGCCACCTGATAGCCCCAATTCTTCTTGCCCGGCCGCCAGATATGGCCTTCGATGGGCAAGCCGATGCCACCATATTCACCAATTACGATCGCTCGGTCCGCCTGATGCCCAGGCGTTTTGGGCACATCCTCGTAAGTATGAATATCCAGCATGTCCGAAGCGCTTGGCGCAACGTCGAGCCACCCTGAATCTGCATCGACCAGGCGCGACGGATCCACGCTCTTCACATAGCGCGCCAACGTGGCAGAATCGTACTGACCCCAGCCCTCATTGTTCACCACCCACGTCACGATAGAGGGAAAAGCGCGCAACTCGCCGATCATCTCGGCTAGTTCCTTCTGCTGCTGAGCGATTGCCTCGGACGAAAAGATCGCCTGATACTTACTCGTGCCGGTCAGAAATTGATCTTCGCCACCGCCGGAGGGCATATCCTGCCAGATCAGCATGCCTAGATGATCGGCATCGTAATAAAAGCGCGCCGGCTCCACCTTGATGTGCTTGCGAAGCATGTTGAAGCCCGCCTTCTTCAGGAAGACGATGTCGCTCTTCATCGCCTCCTCAGATGGCGGCGTGTAAAGTCCGTCGGGCCACCATCCCTGATCGAGCGTGCCATTCTGAAAAACCGGCTGGTTGTTCAGCAAGATCGCTGGCTGGCCTTTGACGAGGCCGGGACCGACCGAGATCTTGCGCATCGCGAAATAGGCGTCGACATTGTCGCGCGGCGCACCCGTGACGATGGCCGTTGCATAAACCTCGCTCTCATGCTCGGTAAAACGCGCGTCATAGGCAGCGCGGTCTCGCTCCTTCTCGCCCGCATAGGGGTCGCGCACCGTCACCAGTTCGGCCTTCAGATCGTAGAGATATGGATCGTCGGGCGACCAGAGGTGTGCCGTCGGGATTGTCAGCGTCGCGCGGCGATTGGCGCGCAGGATTGTCGAGGCGATAGTCTTTCCACCCGCGCTCGCAGTCAGCCGCACCGCGTCTGTATCGCTGGCCCACCCGCTGAGCGCTACTGCAACGTCGACGACGCCGCGATCGATATCGGGGGTGGCGCGGATGTCGGCGATATGAAGTGCGGACACCGGCTCAATCCACACGGTTTGCCAGATTCCACTCACTGCGGTGTACCAGATACCCGACGGATCGAGGATCTGTTTGCCGCGCGGCTGCGTGCCCGCGCTGGTCGGGTCGGTCACCTCGACGACGATCTCGTTGCTGCCCGCCTTCAAAAAGTTGGTGATGTCGAACGCGAAGGCGCCGAACCCACCCATGTGGTTGCCCACCACCGCGCCGTTGACGAGCACGGTAGTCGCGTAATCCACCGCGCCAAAATTCAGCATGACATTCTGTCCCGCCCAGTCGGCGGGCACGGTAAAGCTGCGGCGATACCAGATCCGGTCATCGGGGGTGACCTTGCGGGTGACGCGCGACAGCTTGGATTCGATCGGAAACGGCACCAGCACCTTCCCGTCCATCTGTGCAGGAATTGCCCCCGCTTTCGGTGCGATCGCATAGTCCCAGAGGCCGTTGAGGTTCTGCCAGCGATCACGCTTCAGCTGCGGTCGCGGATAGCTGCGCCACGCATTGTCGGGCGTTACCTGCTTGCCCCACCGCGTCATCAGATCGGTGGCGGGAATCGGCGTGTTCTGCCTGATCGTGGTCTGCGCCGCGGCGCTCCCGGTTGCCGCCATCATCAGAACAGCCAGTCCACTGATCGCCGTTCGCATATCATCTCTCCTGTTGCGCATCGCGCCGTGTACACTGGAACCCGGGATCAAGGGGGGCAGATCCCGGGCTCCTGCCTCCGCCTTGAGGGGGTTTGGGCGACGGAAGCAATTCTGACAGACTGTATCAGTGTGTCGACATCGACGGTGGCGCGTCTTCGGGGGCCGCGCCCCAATCCCTGTTTGGCCGCGGTCCCATCGTGAAGACGAAGGTCGCGCCCTGCTTGACGTCGTCGTGGCTGAACCACGGCTTGTTCCAAGCTTTGCCGTTCAGCGTCGCCGACTGAATATAGACGTTGGTCGGCGAATTGTTCTTCGCGACAATTCGCATCGTCTTGCCGTTGCCCATGTCGAGCCTGACGTCGTCGAACACCGGGCTGCCGATGATGTATTCCTGGCTCGACGGGTCAACCGGATAGAACCCCATTGCGCTCAGCACGTACCAGGAAGACGTCGCGCCCTGATCGTCCATCCCGGGATAGCCATAGCCTGCTGCGTCGCTGCCATAAGTGAGATCAAGGATCTTGCGCACCAACGCCTGCGTCTTCCACGGCTGGCCGCTCCAGTTGTAATAATAGGGTGCCTGCTGGTCGGGCTGGTTGCCCTGCACATATTGACCGATGACGCCGGTGCAATCGCGGCAGATACCCTTGGGATTGTAGGGCTTGGTGAAGAAGGCGTCGAGCTTGGCGTTAAATTTGTCACGCCCGCCGATAAGATTCGTCAACCCCTGCACATCGTGCGGCGCCAGCCACAGCGTTGACCAGCCGGATGCCTCCTTCATCATGAAATTGTAATAGGGTTCCTGCGGATCGAACGGCGAGATCCACTTGCCGTCGGCGGAGCGTCCACGGACAAATCCGATCGACCGGTCGAACACATTCTCGTAATTATGCGCCCGCTTCAGGAACAAATTATAATCGTCGGTCTTGCCGAGCTTCCTGGCATATTGCGCCAGCGCATAGTCGTCCCAGGCATATTCCATCGTGGTCGCCGCGCCCGCCTTACCGCCGGCATAGGGCGGGCTGGGATTGTGATCGGGTACTATGTCCGAAATCCAGCCCTGATTTTCATATTCGGCCAAATACCCGCGTGGTCCTTTGGTATCTGTCGCGTTCTTGCGCAGATATTCGTAGGCCGCCTCGTAATCGAACGGGATACCGCGCTTCCACGCGCCGAGATACAGGAACACCGCATTGTCGCCGTGGAACGAGGTGTTCATGAACCCCTTCTCGCGCGCCATATCGAGTTCGGACGCCATGATGTTCTGAACAACGTCCGGCTCCATCAGCTCGAGAAGCACGATCTGGTTGCGCCCGGTATCCCAGAACGGCACCGGGCCGTACCGGTCATGCGTCGCGGTCTGTACCTTGCCGTTGGTGTCGGTGAACTTTTCACCCTTCGCGGCAACCAACCTTGGACTTGCGAAGGACTGGAACAGCGTCGAATAGAACAGCTTTCGTTGCTTCGATGTACCCCCGCTCACTCGAACGCGATTAAGCAGCGTGGCCCATTCGTTGCGGGCGGCTGTATGAACGCGCTCAAAATCCCAACCCGACACCTCGTCCCGCAGCCGCTGCTCAGCCTGGGCATAGCTTGTGCCATGCGCGATCTTCATCAATATCTTTTCCCCGGCCTTTGTCTGAAACGTCACGTAAGCGCCGGCAAAGCTGCCCGAGACCTTGTGCTGCCCCGGGTCGACATCGGCGTTGCCGATGCCCCAGCCCTCGCTGTCACCCGGCGCCTTGCGAAAGGTGCCGAGCGTGGTGAAGGGCCTTGAGAATTCCGCCACAAAGTAAGCGCCGTCGGCACTGCGGCTTTCACTGGATATACCGCGGACGGTCCTGTCGCCGGCAATCTCGACCTCGCCACCATGACGGGGGAAATTAATAACGACATTCGAACGGTCGCTTGCGGGAAAGGTGAAGCGCATCAGGCTCGCCCAGCGGGTGGCCGTCATCTCTGCTGAGGTGTGAAAGCTGTCGAGATAGACCGAGTAATAGCCCGGAGCGGCATGCTCACGGGTCTTGTCGTAATAGGATTGGCTGTAAGCCGGTGGCACGGACCAATCGCCGACCACCGGCATGATGATCGGCTCGGCGTTGCCGCCATAGGTTGAACCGCCGCCACCAGTGAACCCGATCATGGTAGGGTTGGTGTAATAATACGGAACTGCGACGCCGTTGGGATAGCTCAGCTGGATGTTGTTGTTGATTGGGGAAGCAGCGACCGAACCGTGCGGCAATCGCGCGCCAGGTGAGGTCTGTCCGGAGTACACGGGTTCTCCTGGCGGTGGCGCATTGCCGATCAGTTCGCGCCGATCGAGTGGCGCAGTTCCCGCGAGCGGATCTGCCAAATCGACGGGCGATGTCGCGGTGTCGGACGGTGCCTTGCGCGCACCATCCTGCGCTGACGCCGCAGATAAGCCCGCAGCCGCCAGCACCACCGCGATGGAATGAGGCAAGGCGGAAGCGGCGCTGTGCCATGCTGCCTTTGTGCGCGCATATCTCGAGCCTGGCTTGTCGAGCATCGCTATGTGCCTCCCCCCTGCTGTCTGTTCTTTGTGTCGAAGATCCCTTGAGTTGTCAGGATAAATAAACCAATTTTCTTGTCAATGATCTTGGCTTTGACATAAACTTGAGAAATCTGATTTCCCGCCAGTCATGTGACGATCCTGATGTGCTGCAGCGAACGAGATTACAGATCAATAGACACCGCCACCGGAGAGAAGCGATGCAAAGTCAGTCAGACGCACCCTCTCAGCCCTTGTTCCGGCACGCTCTGACTAACGGAAGTGGCCGCGCTGCACTTGCAGCAGCGATCGGCACAGCTGCCCTGGCAGGATTATTGTTCGGGTTCGATACCGCCGTCATCGCAGGCGTGACCGGCGACCTAAAGAGTCTGTTCTGGCTCACCCCCGAGACCTTGGGCATCACGGTTTCAGCGGCGCTCTGGGGTACGCTCGCGGGTGCGCTCTTTGCCGGCAAGCCCGGAGACAGGTTCGGCAGTCGGAACAGCTTGCGTGTCCTTGCCGCGTTCTACTTCATCGCAGGACTGGGTTGTGCACTGGTCTCCAGCTGGCCGTTATTCCTGGCCTTCCGGTTCGTCTGCGGACTTGCCATCGGCGGATCGTCAGTTCTCGCGCCCGTCTACATCGCGGAGATCGCGCCACCCAGACAGCGCGGGTTGTTGGTTGGTCTGTTTCAACTCATGATCGTGCTGGGCATTCTGGTAGCCTATCTCAGTAACGCGGTGATCACCGGGCTGGTCGATGGCGAAACGGCATGGCGGTGGAAGCTGGGTGTCACCGCCGCCCCTGCCCTGCTGTTCCTTGTATTGCTGTTCAGGATTTCCAACAGTCCGCGTTGGTTGGCAATAAAAGGGCGTCACGAGGAGGCACGCGCTGCACTGGCACGTATCGGCATGACAGAATCGGTCGCTGAAGCAGAATTGCGTAACGTTGAGTTGGCACTCGATCGCGCACCACCCGATGAGAAGCTCTCCTGGGGCCGTCATCGAAAACCGATGCTGCTCGCCATACTGATCGCGATGTTCAACCAGCTTGCCGGTATCAATGCGGTACTTTACTATCTGAACGATATTTTCGCCCAAGCGGGTGCACTTTCCCCGGATCGTCAGGCCGTTCTGATCGGTATTGCCAATCTGGTCTTTACACTAATTGGCCTGGCACTGATCGACCGGTTGGGACGCAAGACGCTGCTTCTGATCGGCGCGGGAGGCATGACCCTGTGCCTGGCATGTGCGGCCGGGGTGATGTTCGGCGCGGTCGACAATACCCTCATGATGCCAGCACTGATCGGCTTCATCGCTTTCTTCGCCACCAGCCAGGGAGCGGTGATCTGGGTCTATATCTCGGAAGTTTTTCCGACGCCGGTGCGCGCCCGGGGAAGTGCGCTCGGCGCCAGTACCCATTGGCTGATGAATGCGATAATCGCGAGCATCTTTCCGGTGCTGGTGGCCTGGTCGCCGGGCACGCCTTTCGCGATCTTCGCTGTGGCAATGGCGGTGCAACTGCCCGTCGTCGCCATCTTTTTCCCCGAAACCCGTGGTGTCGATCTCGACGAAATGGCGCTGCGGATGAAGCGCGCTCACCAAACTGATTGATGATCCCCGCTCAAGCATTTCACCCGAAGATCAACGGCCTACCTGCATAAGGATCGAGTCCGATGGAAGCACGCTGTCTAGGAACGGAATGATGGCGGCGCCGATGGCCGAGGCATCGTCCGCCGTTTCCGCTCGCAGCACCGGCGCGACCGTAGGCAGCTTCAGACCCGCCATTTTGCCGTTCAGTCGTTCGACGAGCGCATCGGCAAGCTTGCCCGGCAATCGTCCGCCAACAAGGATTGCGGCAGGATTGATAAGACAGTCAACCGCGATCAAAGGCTGGAAAAGAACCTCCGCCGCATCGTCCAGCCATTGATCAATAATCAGTTCCATTTCAGGCGGACCATCGATCAACATCTGTGGACGATCGACCACATGGCCCGCCCCTTCCAATCGGGCGTATAGCGCCAGAAGCGAGACGGTGTCCTGCACGATTGCTTCCGCGCCGCGCGCGGGGTCAGGCATTGCCCATATCTCGCCCGACCGGGAGTTGGCGCCGCGGACATAGGTCCTGTCGATCACGAGCCCGCCGCCCAGGCCCGCGCTGATCAGAAGATAGAAGAAACTTGGCAGCGCGATACCGTTCCCCAGATGCGCCTCGCCCAGCGCGGCCGAGGCTGCGTCATTGTCGACATATAGCGGCCAGGGCAACGAGTCGCGTAACAACGCATTCAGGTCCATCCCGTCCCACTGATTATATTGCTCGGGCCGATGCGGCAGCGAAATGCGTCCCAGATCGTCAGGCAACGCGATGCCGACGCCCAGGACACGATCACGATCAATACCGCCATCCTCGAGCAACCCTGGCAACGCCTCACTGACCAGGGCGCGAACCGTCTCGGGAAGTGCAAAGGCGACTTCGCGCGTATGGCGGCTGCGAATCTTGCCCGCCAGGTCAAGGGTCACGATGGTAATATGATCCCGGTCGATGTTAAGTCCAATGGCGAAAGCGCCATCTGGATTGATCACAATCCGGGTTGCCGGTTGACCGCGCTTTCCCTGTAGGAGTCCTGCTGGCTTGATCAGCTCCATTTCAATGAGCCGTTTCGAGATGTTGGCAATGGTCGGCGCGGTCAGCCCGGTAATCTTTGCCAGCTCGCTGCGCGCGGTCTCGCCAGCCAGGCGGATCGCCTGCAACACGATGCGCAGATTATAATCCCCGGCGCGCTCAAGGTTGGTGCCTGACAAACTAAGCGCGAGGCGAGCGTCGCGAGAGTCGGCAACATTCGTAATGGCTTGCCGTCGGTCAATCTCGGGAAGCTTTATGCTCATCTTTTCGTCTTGTTCCGCCCCTGTTCTTTAGCCATTTGCGTCAAACGACAAAGAGGCGATAAGACTTACCGCCTTAACACTTTAATAATTTGAGTTTCATTAATTACGATAGCGTGCGTCGTGTCAACCATCGACACGCCGATATGCGGCCTTGTGCACCTCTATCGACAGCACGGCGTAGCCGGAGTCGGTCCAGCAACGTTGGCCCCATGCCTTCTTCTAGGCGAAGCGAACGCGCATCGTCACTTTCTGCCGACGGCGCATCGCAGAACCGACAAGGCCGAACCCGATCATCATCATTGCCCAGGTCGCAGGCTCCGGCACCGCAGCCGTCAGCGCGAACTGACTGTTTATGTCGCGGAAAAGCGCGGACTGGACAGCAGCCGTAGGATGTGTTCCATCGAACGAGAAGATGCCGGCGCAATCGCTGGCCTGAGCGCCCGCGGCGATACACGTCGTACCTAGATCAAGTGCCGGCAACCCCAGGCTGGCGGGATCACTCTGAACGCGCCCGAAAAAGTCCAGATAGTTAAAGCGATATAATGTTGTGTCGCCGGCAAGCGACAGATTGGCAAGGCTGGTCGTCAGATATCCATCCGCCTCGATCGACCTATTGAGGAACGGATCGCTGGCGACGGGAAAGCCGGTGATCAGGATGTTACGCACGCCCAGATCATTCAGCTTTTGCACGCCCAGCGCATAATTCGCCGCTGCGTCCTGCAGGAAGCTGCTTGCCGCCGTCCCTTCCATCGGTGCGTTGAAGACATCGTTACCGCCGAAGTTCAGCACGTAGAGTCCGTTCGAGTCGATGCTGTTGCCGCCAGCAAGATAAGCGCTGAACAGCCCTAGTTGCTCACTCAGGTCCGGTATGCCGGATGTAGTCGACGCCCGTGCTCCACCAAAGGCAAAGTTCGTGCCGCCTAAAATCGATGCGGTCGTTGGCCGACCAAATAATGCGATACTCAACAAGTCGGTATAGTCGTAGCCGTTGGTAAAGCGCCCTTGAAAATAACCGAGCGCCGGATCCGGGATCGTCCCGCCCGTCGATGCTGCGATGTTGCCAGCGTCGACAAGGCTGTCGCCGAACACCGTCAGCGACGTGTAGTGCGACGTGCTGCGCTCGGCATTTGCGGGGGAAACCGTGGCCAGCGTTGCCGCCAATGAGATGAGAAATCCTGCGCGCTTCAGCGTCATATCCTGTCCTCTCCGAACCGTCATCCGTTTGAACGGATGCTCTCTGACCAGCGTGGACCACTTCACACGCAACGGCAAGCGCCACTTCGCCAGCGAGAGCGGCACTGAAGCTGCCGGTATTTCCTATCTAGCGGGCACAGCCGATCAGGCCGCCCAACGGGATAATTATCTCGTCGCCTTCAGGTCGCTGCAGGCGCAAGGTCGCGCTTGGCACGTGAGCGCCATCTGCAAGATCGGCCATCGTCTGTATCTGCATGTCCAAGGTGAGGGTGATGTCTCGATCACGATACGTCGTGGTGCCGGCAAAACCCAAGCCGCCAACCCCTTGTTGCGCTGCCAAGGCGTAATCGCGCGGTGGCCCATCGACCGCGATACGCATGCGCCCCGGTTCAGCGGACGCCATCACGACCAGCGCATGTTCACTGCCCACCGTCCAGAGATAAGCAGCGCAGCCCTTTGCCGGCAGCTTCTGCTGGCCAATCGCAGCCAGTGGCGCACCAGGAACTGGCGAGCCGGCAATTTGCGGAGCGGCTTGGAGAGCGAAGAGAAACGTGGCGATCATCATTGCCATATTATCGTTGCCAGCCACGCAGGATAGGCGGAAAGCGCAAGCAATGTGCCCAGCGGCAGCGCTGTGGTCCGTGACATTGGGCGGCCAATGACCTCCGCGACAAGTACGACCGCCATCCCGGCGAGGCTTGCCAGCAGTAGCACGGGCGCGAGCATGCGCCAGCCGAGCCAGAGTCCTATTGCTCCCATCAGCTTGGGGTCGCCGCCGCCCATTCCTGCATGTCCGCGAAGTCTCCGATAGGCAAAAGCAATAAGCCAAAGCGACGAAAAACCCATCGCTCCTCCGATGAGGCGATCGGCCAACGCAGGCCCCTGCACCGCCGAGGCCTCGAGAAGCCCCGCGAGTACCAGGAGCTCGATCAACCTGTCCGGCAACCAGAATTCGCGGTAATCCAGCGCACCCAGGGCCAGTAAAAGCCAACCAAAAAACGCTCCGGCGAGGCCGCGAGGATCGCCGGCCACCCAGCCAGCGGTCGCTCCGATGAATAGCCCTGCCACCTCGATGCCAGCATGGAAAGGGATGATGCGGGTCATACAATCTCGGCAACGACCGCCTAGAACAATGAGACTTAATAGTGGCACCAGGTCGCGGGCACGCAAACGATGTCCGCATGCATCACATGCCGATCTCCCCTGCATCACCGAACGTCCCTGCGGCCATCGTATGACCAGCGTTGCAATAAAGCTGCCGGCAATGGCGCCCAGCACCCCCAGCGCGATGGCCCAGTAGACAGGTGAAGCAATAGCCACGTCGCATGCGTAGCAACGCGTGGCGTGATACTGCAATGCGGCATTTGTATTGGCACACTCGGCTGACTAGGTTGGTCGCATCATCTCTCCCCCTGCCGGAGCTCGTTCATGGCCACCGATCCGATAGTCATCATATCCTATGCGCGTACCCCAATGGGTTCGTTTCAAGGTTGTTTGACCGGTGCTTCCGCGACCGATCTGGGCGCGGCAGTGGTCAAGGGCGCTGTCGAGCGCGCAGGTGTTTCCTCGAGCGCGATACAGCGGATCTACATGGGTTGTGTCCTGTCTGCCGGGCTAGGTCAGGCACCGGCACGTCAGGCTGCCATCAATGCCGGGCTTGGCTCTCATGTCGAGGGAACGACCGTAAACAAGATGTGTGGCTCGGGGATGCAGGCGGCGATCCTGGCTGCAGACACACTGGCTGCAGGATCGGTTGATCTGCTTGTCGCGGGCGGCATGGAGAGCATGACCAATGCGCCGTATCTCTCAAAAAAGCATCGTGGCGGGGCACGGATCGGGCACGACACCATGTACGATCACATGTATCTGGATGGCCTCGAAGACGCATATGAACCGGGCAAGTTGATGGGGAATTTCGCGGAGGAAACGGCGCAGGACTATCAGTTTACACGCGCCGCGATGGACGATTACGCCATCCGGTCGCTGGAACGTGCGCAGAAGGCGCAATCGAGCGGCGCGTTCGATCGGGAAATCGTCTCGGTCGAAATCAGCGGGCGCAAGGGGACCGAGACCATCAGCAAAGATGAACAACCCGGCAAGGGAAATGTCGCCAAGATCCCGACACTACGTCCTGCATTCTCCAGGGAAGGGACAATTACTGCGGCGAATGCGTCGTCGATTTCCGACGGTGCGGCGGCGATGGTCATGACGCGCGCGAGCGTTGCGGAAAAAATTGGCCTTGACCCCATCGCACGCGTCGTCAGTTACGCAGGGCACGCACATGAACCTGCCAAATTCACGACCGCCCCGGTCGGCGCGATGAAAAAGGCGCTAGCACAAGCCGGATGGTCGACAAAGGACGTCGATCTCTACGAAGTTAACGAGGCGTTCGCGGTCGTTCCAATGATCGCGATGCACGATCTTGAATTGAGCCCCGATAATGTGAACATTCACGGTGGTGCCTGCGCCCTGGGACATCCCATCGGCGCGAGTGGAGCACGAATTCTGGCTACGTTGTTGTCAGCGCTGGAACGCACGGGTCAAAGCCGTGGGCTGGCATCACTTTGCATTGGCGGGGGTGAAGCTACGGCAATGGCGGTCGAGATGTTGGCGTGATGTCGAAACCGGCTGCTTTGAGTATGCGACAAATGGCGGAGAGGGTGGGATTCGAACCCACGGTACCCGTGAGGGCACAACGGTTTTCGAGACCGTCCCAATCGACCACTCTGGCACCTCTCCGCGAGGCCTCGGCATCGCTATGGAAGAGCGGCTCCGACTGGTCGAGCGCGGGCGTCTAATCGAAAGCTTGGGACCGCACAAGCGCCGTGCCGCTTGTGCGTCGCGTCAAAGCCATTAGATGAAAGGCATGCCTCGCCATGACATCCCACAATCTGTTTCGCCCGCAGCCGCAGACGCCCCGCCGATTGCACACGCACGTTTTTCCATCGGTGACGTCGTGCGTCACCGGATGTTCGACTTTCGCGGCGTGATCTTCGATGTGGATCCGGTCTTCGCCAACAGCGAGGAATGGTATGATGCGATCCCGGAAACAATCCGTCCCCGCAAGGATCAGCCCTTCTATCATCTGCTCGCCGAGAACATCGACTCAAGCTACGTCGCCTATGTCAGTCAGCAGAATCTCGTCCCGGACGATAGCGACGAACCAGTTGATCATCCAGGCATTGCCGGGCTGTTCAACGGATATGTCGACGGCCGCTACATGCTACGCCGGGAACATCGCCACTAGCGGTTGCCGCTGTTGACAGAATGATGCGCTTGGCATAGCGCGAATGCTCTTCCCGCCGGGTTCTGCTCGTGCGGAATAAATCTTTTGTCGAGAGATTATAACCATGTTCGCAATCGTGCGCACGGGCGGAAAGCAATACCGCGTCGCAGCTGGAGACAAAATCGTCGTCGATAAAATCGATGGCGAGGCCGGTCAGTCGATCACGTTGGGCGATATACTGCTGGCAGGCGAAGGATCGGATTTGCGTTCGGTCGACGGGCTGACCATCGGAGCGGAGATCATTGCACAGGCAAAGGCTGAGAAGCTGATTGTCTTCAAAAAGCGTCGCCGCCACAATTATCGCCGCCGCAACGGCCATCGGCAGCGTCATACGATATTGAAGATCGTCTCGATTGGCGATGAGACGCAGGCTTCGGGCGTTAACGCTCAGGCGGCCCAGGCTTAAAGGATAGTTTGACATGGCACATAAGAAAGCGGGTGGTTCGTCACGTAACGGCCGAGACTCAGCGGGACGACGCCTGGGTGTGAAAAAGTTCGGAGGCGAGGAAGCGATTGCGGGTAACATTCTCGTACGTCAGCGCGGAACTAAATTCTATCCTGGCACCAATGTCGGAATCGGCAAGGATCACACGCTTTTCGCTCTGAAAGATGGACGCGTGACATTCCGCGAAGGACGGCTGGGACGAAAGTTTTGTTCGGTAATAATGCAAGCGGACACTGCCAGCTAGCATTTGCCGATTTCGACTTTGTCGGACTGGTCAATTTAAGCCCGGGATCAAACCCGGGCTTTTTTGTTGCTGTAGAACAAGTTGGTGGCGGCTACTCTCGATCGACCCTACGATCAACGTCGGTTTACGGTCACGTATTGCCAAACACGACGTCAGAGTTTGCGCTGATTATGAGTTGAAGCGTCAAGAGTTCCTTGACCATCGCTCAATGACAGCGTCAGCCCTTCAAACGAAGTTCTGGATGCCCCGTGAGGATTCGAACCTCAATTGACGGAGTCAGAGTCCGTAGTCTTGCCGTTAGACGACGGGGCAGTGGAGCGCGGCGTCTAGGGCGCGCTGGCGATACTGTCAACGGGTGGCGCTTGTCGAGCGAACGGCGGGTCGCTAACGCATGTTCAAGTGCCAACGGGCGGCTTGTCCGTTGCAGCAGAACAGAAAAGTGAACACGCGGCATGGGAGATCAACTCGCCAAGATGCCGAACCGGCAGGAGACCCCTGCCCGTCCGGCAATCAATCGGCCCTTGAGGGATCGATGCCCGGGCACGCATCACTATGCCGCACTTGATCTCGGGACCAATAATTGTCGCCTCCTGATTGCGCGGCCACATGGCGGGAGTTTTGCCGTAGTCGACGCATTCTCGCGAATCGTGCGGCTTGGCGAGGGGCTCGCCGCGACCGGACGATTGAATGATGAAGCCATCAACCGTACGATTTCCGCACTGCACATTTGCGCTGACAAGCTAAAACGTCGCCGCGTGACACTCGCACGTTCCGTTGCCACGGAGGCCTGTCGTCAGGCAGCGAACGGAGCCGCCTTCATCTCGCGCGCGTATGATGAAACCGGAGTACACCTCGAGGTAATTTCTCCTGAGGAGGAAGCCCGCCTGGCGGTGCTCGGCTGCCACGCGCTGATTGAAGCCGGGAACGATCCGGCGCTTGTCTTCGACATCGGTGGCGGGTCAAGCGAGGTTGTCCTCGTTGATACGCACCTTCCGATACCACGTATCCTGCATTGGCATTCGGTGCCTTGGGGTGTCGTATCGTTGACCGAGCACGTCGGTGGCGGTGATACGCGGGAGCAGCGCGCGGCAGCGTATGTCAGAATGAAGGCGCTGGTTCACGCCAGCCTGGCGCCGTTCACGGCCAAATTGCCAATCGGTGTCCTCCAGCCACGCCTCTTGGGTACCAGCGGCACCGTGACGACGCTGGGCAGCGTTCATTTGGGCCTTCACCGTTACGACCGGGCACAGGTCGACGGCCTGGTCGTACCTTCGGAGGCAATGCGAACACTCAGTCGCGACCTGTCTACCATGTCAGTCGAAGAGCGCTCTCATGTCCCGTGTATCGGCGCCGAGCGCGCGGACCTTGTTGTAGCAGGATGTGCGATCCTTGAGGTGATCATGGACCTTTGGCCGGCAAAACGAATTGGCATTGCTGATCGCGGGATTCGTGAAGGTATCCTTCGACGGCTGATGGGTAGCCAGCAGATATGAGCCGCGGCGGGCGCACGCGCGTTCTGACTTCACGCAAGCGCAGTGCGCAATCGACACGCTGGCTCGAGCGGCAGCTAAATGATCCTTACGTCAAGCGCGCTCGTGCCGAGGGCTATCGAAGTCGCGCCGCATACAAGCTCATCGAACTGGACGAGCGGTTCGGTTTTCTAAATGGCGCGCACCGCATTGTCGATCTGGGAGTCGCGCCGGGCGGATGGAGCCAGGTAGTACGTCTCAAGCTTCCAACCAGCAGCATTGTGGGTATCGACCTGCTGCCGGTTGATCCGATTGATGGTGTCACGCTCCTCCAAGGCGACTTCATGGCCAGCGACGCACCGCTTTCATTGCAGCATGCACTCGGTGGAGCTGCTGATCTGGTTCTTTCGGACATGGCAGCGAATACCGTCGGGCATCCGCAAACCGATCATCTGCGCACTATGAGCCTCGTCGAAGCGGCTGCTGACTTTGCCATCGAAATATTGCATCCAGGCGGTAGTTTCGTTGCCAAGGTATTAGCCGGCGGCGCGGACAATAATCTGGTTGCGTTGCTCAAGCAGCAATTCACGACAGTAAAGCACGCAAAGCCACCCGCCAGCCGCAAGGAGTCGTCGGAATGGTATGTTGTCGCCAAGGGCTACAAGGGACGACCGGACAAGACCGATCGCCTTGATCAACCCTCGTAATCGGCGCCCAGATTCTGGTTTCGCGGCGGCGCAGCAGCGGTCAAACGCAGCGCTTCCGCAGACGCGGCCAACGAACCCACCTCGTCCGCCTCGTCATCGTCGTCGACCTGTACGCGCTGCAAGCCGCCAATGATTGATTCCTGCATAGCCTTGGAACGTACGGTCTGTTCAGCAATTTCGCGCAGCGCCACAACGGGGTTCTTGTCACGGTCGCGCTCCACGGTCAGGTCCGCCCCTCCCGAAATCTGGCGTGCGCGTTGTGCTGCTACGAGCACCAGGTCAAATCGGTTGGGAACCTTGTCGACACAATCCTCGACAGTGACGCGTGCCATGACGCTATCCTTTGATCAGCAATATGTGAGAGGTTTGGAGCTACCTTGCCGAATGGACCGAGTCAAGGAATGTAGGCTGTATCTGTATGAAGCCATGGTAAGCCACAGTTATGAATGAACCGCCCCCGCAACCTGACTTCATAGTCAATGGTAATCGGCTGAAATTGCTAGACACAGGACCAAGACGACTGGCGGCGGTGATCGAATTGATTGAGCAGGCGAAACAGAGCCTTCGTTTACTTTATTATATATACGCCGATGATGATACAGGTAGGCAGATCAATAGTCTGCTGATCGCTGCTGCCCAACGAGGTGTTGCTGTGACGCTGATCGTCGACGGTTTTGGCAGCGAGGACTCAAGTCGCAGGACGTTCTTTACTCCGCTGGAGCAGCAAGGAGTGACTGTCTGTTTCTTCTCGCCACGATTTGGGCGGCGATTCCTGCTGCGCAATCACCAGAAGCTAGCGCTTGCTGATGCCGAGGCTGGTAATACCGCTCGGATCATAATCGGCGGTTTCAACATTGAAGACGATTATTTCGGCACAGCGGCCGAACAGGCATGGCGGGATCTGGGCTTGCTGGTGGAGGGCAATACTGCCTCGCGTATGAGCGCATATTTCGATGCGCTGCACGCCTGGGTCCAGCAGCCGGGTGGCAAACTGCGCCATTTGAATAGGGAACTGGGGCAGTACAGCGAGCGCGAGGGAGCGTTACGCTGGCTGATCGGCGGTCCAACTCGCAGACTTTCACCTTGGGCCCGGACGGTGCGCTCGGACATGAAGACCGGCAAGCAGGTGGACATCGTCGCCGGCTATTTCGCGCCCAGCCGGACAATGCTCCGTCGCCTGGATCGGGTTGGTCAGAGGGGCCGGGAATTACGGATCCTGACGGCCGCCAAATCCGATAACACCGCAACGATCGCGGCCGCCAGATTCACTTATGCAGGATTGCTGCGAAAAGGGGCGAGGATCTTCGAGTATCAGCCGACACGACTTCACACTAAACTATATGCGATCGATGAGGCAGTTCATATTGGCTCAGCCAATTTCGACATGCGCAGCCTGTTCATCAATCTGGAATTGATGTTGCGGATCGAAGACGCAGGTTTCGCTGCTCATGTACATGACTATATTGACAACGAAATCACGAAGTGTCGTGAAGTGACGGAGCAGACTTACCGACAGAGCACCGGGTGGATACAGCGTATCCGCCAGCTTGGCGCCTATCTTCTGGTTGCCGTCGTCGATCCCGGTATTTCGCGCGGTCTGAACTTTGGCATTGACGAATAAACCTACTCTTTCCAGGCCCAGTAGAGTTGAGCGGGCGGTACGTTCCACCATTCCATGTCGTGGTCGATTGTATCGAAGTGCGGGGTCAGAAAGTTTTTCACTTTCGGGCTGAATTGATACACCAGAAATGCTCCTCCACAACGCAGGACGGCATGGGTTTCGGCTGCAATTGCCGGGCCAACAGCTGGCGGCAACGTAGAAAATGGCAGGCCGGAAAGTATGTAATCGGCATGATCGAAGCCATGATCCCGCACGATCTGCCGTACGTCTGCGGCCGATCCTGAAATTGCGGCGAAGCGCGGATCTTTGATCGTGTGGCGTAGATACGCGACGAAATCGGCATTGGTATCAATCGCCAGAAGCTTGGCATCCGGGCTCATTCGGTCGAGGATTGGCTGGCAAAATGTGCCGACCCCGGGGCCATACTCGACGAACAATTTGCATGCCGACCAGTCGACCGGGTCGAGCATCCGACGGATTAATCTGTCCGACGAAGGAACGATCGAACCAACCATTACAGGATGTTTCACGAAGCCGGAGAAGAACATCTGCCACGGGGTTGGCAGGTCTGTCACTCGACTGCGGCTACGGGCGCGGCGGGCGGTCGTCGAGCTTGGCATTGGCATCCTTGCGAATTGGTTCGTTGCTAGAACGACGTCCCCGTCGCACGTTTCCCGAACGTTGATCAAGACGTGGCCCGCAGATGTCTGCCCATGATTCAACTATATTAGCGGGTAGACGGAACGCATTGTCCACGAAATTACCGAAAGATAACGCTGGTCAATCGCTTGTCCGTTTGACACCGAGCCAATTCAACGACGGCAAGTGATACGTTCAGGGCGATGCCTTACTTGTTCGTGCTTCCAATTGCCCGGGTGATACGAAACCGATCGGGCGGATTGCCGTTGCGTCCTGTTTCAATCGGGCTTCCATCTCCTCATAATCTCGCTCGACCTCAGGCGTCACGGACGCACGCGACTCTTTGAGCGCTTCATCAAATTCGGCCATCGTCACCGACTGCGCATTGATAGACCGTCGCAATGCAACCAATCCTGCACGTCGGACAACATCTTCCAGGTCGGCGCCGGTGAATCGCTCGGTTCGGCCCGCAACCTGATCGAGATCGACGTCGCTACCCAGCGGCATGCGCTGGGTCTGGATGCCGAGAATCCGGCGTCGCCCCGCCCGATCAGGCAGCCCGACATAGATCAACTCGTCAAAGCGACCCGGCCGCAGCAACGCAGGATCGACGAGGTTGGGGCGGTTGGTAGCGCCGATTACCACTACCGATTGCAGTTCCTCCAAGCCGTCCATCTCCGCCAGGATCGTGTTGACGACACGTTCGGTCACCTGCGGCTCGCCCAATCCGCCGCCGCGCGCGGGAACCAAACTGTCCAATTCGTCGATAAACAGCACGGTCGGCGCCACTTGGCGCGCACGCTGAAATAGGCGCGCGATCTGTTGCTCGCTCTCGCCATACCATTTGCTGAGCAGGTCGGACGATTTTGTTGCTATGAAATTCGCCTCGGCTTCACGCGCCACGGCCTTGGCGAGCAATGTCTTACCCGTGCCGGGCGGGCCATAGAGCAGGAAGCCTTTGGCGCTGCGAATGCCAAGGCGACGAAACGCATCGGGATCCTTGAGCGGAAGTTCGACGCCCTCCTTTAGCCGCATCTGCGCATCGTCCAGTCCGCCCACATCCTCCCAGCGGACCTGTGGCGCCTGCACCATGACCTCTCGCATTGCCGATGGTTGCACGCGCTTGAGTGCCTCCAGAAAGTCTTCACGCGTGACAGAGAGCATGTCGAGCACCTCGGGCGGAATCGTCCGCTCCACAAGGTTGAGCTTCGGCATGATCCGGCGCACCGCCTCGATCGCTGCCTCGCGCGCCAACGCGCCAATATCCGCGCCAACAAAGCCATAGGTAGTACGGGCCAACTCGCCTAGATCGACGCGGTCGCCAAGCGGCATACCGCGCGTATGGATGCCCAGTATCTCTCGGCGCCCACGCTCGTCCGGTACGCCGACCACGATCTCGCGGTCAAATCGCCCGGGCCGGCGCAGCGCCTCATCCAACGCTTCTGGACGGTTCGTCGCAGCAATGACGACCAGATTGGCCCGCGCCTCCAGTCCGTCCATGAGCGTCAGGAGTTGCGCCACCAACCTCTTCTCAGCCTCGCCCGACACGTTTCCGCGTTTTGGTGCGATCGAGTCGATCTCATCAATAAAGACGATGGACGGCGCCGCCTTGGTTGCTTCCTCGAACACCTGCCGCAACCGACTCTCGGACTCGCCATAAGCGGACCCCATGATCTCTGGCCCGTTGATGATGAAGAACTGCGCGTCCGACTCATTCGCGACCGCGCGTGCAAGGCGCGTCTTGCCAGTACCGGGCGGTCCGTGAAGCAGGACACCCTTGGGCGGATCGACCCCAAGACGCTGGAACAGCTCAGGGTATCGCAGCGGAAGTTCGACCATCTCGCGCAGCTGATCGATGGTCGATGCCATGCCGCCGACATCATCATAGGTGACATCCGCACGACGCGCCGCCTGCGGCTCTTCATATTCGGAACGCAACTCGATCTCGGTGTTTTCGTCGATATGCACGACCCCCTTCGGGCTGGCCGATACGACCGCGAGCCGTATTTCCTGCAAAGCATAAGCCGGTGCATTCATGAATTGCCGCACACCCTGGGGCATATTGTCCATACGCTGTTGCCCGGCTGTGGCCACGATATCGCCCTGACAGAAAGGCCTGCCGAAAAATGTCCGTTTCAGCGCGTTCGCTGATCCCTGAAGCCGAAGGTTTTGCTGTGCAGGGGCAAAGACAACACGCGTTGCAGGCTTTGACTCGGCCCTGCGTACTTCCACAAAATCGCCGGAGCCCACGCCGGCATTGGCGCGCTGAAGACCGTCT
The DNA here is from genome assembly GCA_965217805.1 of Sphingomonas sp. Lineage (GTDB taxonomy): Bacteria > Pseudomonadota > Alphaproteobacteria > Sphingomonadales > Sphingomonadaceae > Sphingomonas. The sequence continues at coordinate 391,387 of CBDCJJ010000008.1, forward strand.
ATGCGAATAATGTCGAGGCCCTCATCCTCTGAATAAGGACCAACAGCGCGTGCAGGCGTGTTCTGCTTTCCGACGATTTCGACGACATCGCCTTCGCCAACTCCAAGGGCTGCCATTAGCGCTCGGGGAAGATGCGCAAGACCGCGCCCGCTGTCTTCGGAGCGACTGTTCGCAACCTGGATCTTGCGGGGTTCGCGATCGTCGTCTGCCATGATTGATCCCTAGAAAAAAAGATTGGCAATGGTGCGCGTCAGGTGGGAAGCGCGTCAGGAGGGACGGTGGTTCCGCGGGTTTCGCCAACCGGTCGTTCGAATTGAACACAAAAAAAGGGCCGATCCCAAGGACCGGCCCGTTGAAGTTTTTAGGAGAGGATGCCTGAAAGGCCTCCGTCAAATGCGTGACAGCACCATATGTTGCAAGTGCGAAATAGATTTATACGATTGCAAAGTCTGCAATCGTTGGAGTGACTGATGCGACGACTACCCCCGCTTGGCGCCATCGAGGCGTTTGTGCAGGTTGCCCGGTTGGGATCCGTGAAGGCCGCAGCCGCAGATCTCGCCTTGTCACCGCCAGCGCTCAGCCGACGTGTTCAGTCACTGGAGCGTTTCGTGGGCAAAGCGCTCTTCGAGCGTCGGCATCAGGCGATCGTTCCCAATGCTGACGGTGAGCGCCTACTGGGACAGATCGCACCGGTGTTGGACAGTCTATCGGACGCGGTCGACGGCGTCTCCAGCGGCACCGACATGATGCGACTGCGACTTGGCGTGCTTCCGTTATTCGCCTCTCAACGACTGCTGCCACGACTGGGCGAGCTTCGTGCCGTGCATCCCGATCTTCATCTCGATATCGATACGGCTGGTCATGCGGTCGCGCGCCTTGGTGACGGACTGGACGCGGCGATCGCGCTTGCGCGCGACATCGATCCGGCTTTGTACGCAAAGAAGTTGGACCAAAACAAGGTCTACGTCATTGGCGCGCGCGCCCTGTTAGAGGAGCCCGATCCCCTTACAGAACCGGCACGCATCGCGGGCATGACCGCGCTGTTGCATCGGGATATGCCAGACACCTTTACCGCCTGGCGCAGCGCGGTCGGGCTGGGCGACTTGGAACCGCTGGCGGTCGATCATTTCGATTCAGGCGCGCTGATGCTGGAAGCGGCGGCGCAGGGCCTAGGCGTTGCCTTTATGCTGGAGAGTCATTTCGCCGATGCAAATGATCCGCGCCTCGTTCGACTGTTCGATGTCGAGGTGGAAAGCCCGTACAGTTACTGGTTCGTTTGCCGCCCGCGCGCACTGCATGTCAGACCCGTTCGCCTGTTTCACGATTGGCTGATCGCCATGTTGAGCGGACAATAGCCGTCCGAGAGCGCGCCGGGCCGCGGCGCGTCAGGCGACCCGCATCTTCACGATCTTGCCAGGTTGCCGCGGCGGCTCGCCGGTTGGCAGTGCATCGACCAATTCCATCCCATCCGTCACTTCGCCCCAGACGGTGTATTGCCGATCAAGAAAGCGTGCATCGTCGAAGACGATGAAGAACTGGCTATTTGCGGAATTAGGCTCACTTGTTCGCGCCATCGAACAGATGCCGCGAACATGCGCCTCGGAGGAAAACTCGGCAGGAAGATTCGGCTTCTCCGACCCACTGGTCCCCGTACCCGTCGGATCACCGCCTTGTGCCATGAAGCCCGGGATGACGCGATGAAAGACGACACCGTCGTAAAACCCGTCATTGGCAAGCTCTGTGATGCGCGCCACATGCTGCGGAGCGAGATCAGGGCGCAGCCGGATCGTTACGTCGCCGTTATCCAGCGTCATTGTCAGCGTGCTCGGGGTGTCGGTCAATGCTTGTCTCCTGGTCATCTGGCTCGCCAGATAGGAAGCACGCTCGCGACTGGCAAATTATACCCCGCAAAGCTAGTGCCATGCCAACCGGACGACGGGGAGGCGTGAATGAGTGAAGTCGAGCTTTCCGATGCGGTCATGGACGATAGCAATAGCCAGCTGGACGAGGATGACCGGCTGAAACCGGACTTCGTGCGCGCGGTGCTGAACGCGGTCGAAGCCGGGGAGACGGAAGACGCCCGTGCTCTTGTCGAGCCGCTTCATCCAGCTGACATCGCCGATCTGTTCGAACTGACGCCCGCGGATGAGCGCGCCGGCCTAGCCAAGGCGGTAAGCGACCTGCTGGACGCCGAGGTGTTTGCAGAGATGAACGATTATGTCCGTGAGGACCTGATCGACGCACTGGATCCGCACGAGGTCGCGGATCTGGCTTCCGAACTAGATACCGATGATGCTGTCGCGATCATCGAGGACATGGACGAGGATGAGCAGCGTGCCGTGCTGCGCGCGCTCGATCCCGACGACCGTGCCGCCATCGAGGAGGCGCTGTCTTACGCGGAAGAAACCGCCGGCCGCCTCATGCAGCGCGATCTGGTTGCGGTGCCAGAACATTGGAGTGTGGGCGACACAATCGATTACCTGCGCGGCCACGATGAATTGACCACCGATTTCTGGGAGATCTTCATCGTCGATCCGGCGCACCGTCCCGTTGGGACATGCCAACTGTCATGGCTGCTGCGTACGCCGCGAGGGATTGCGATCGCCGACGTGATGCAGCGTGAGCAGACACTGATTCCGGTTGATATGGACCAGGAAGAGGTCGCGCTGCGCTTTCAGAAATATGCGTTGATCTCTGCAGCCGTCGTCGATCAAAGCGACCGGCTGGTCGGGATGATCACCGTCGATGATATCGTCCATATCATCCAGCAGGAGGCTGGTGAGGACGTGCTCCGCCTTTCGGGTGCCGGCGAGGGAGACATCAATGAACCTGTCCGGCTGACGGTCCGCACGCGCGTCGTATGGCTGATCGTCAATCTGGGGACTGCGATGATCGCGGCGTCCGTTGTCGGCTTGTTCGAGGCTGAGATCGCACAGTTCGCGCTGCTGGCCGCGCTTATGGGAATCGTCTCGGGCATGGGTGGCAATGCCGGGACTCAGACGCTGGCGGTCGTCGTGCGCGCGATGGCCATGAACCAGTTGACCAGTTCCAATACGGTCTGGATGATTCTGCGCGAGTTGCGGATCGCTTTGGCGAATGGCTTGCTGCTCGGGATTTTGATTGGTGGCGGGACGATCCTGGTTTATCATAATATCCCGCTCGGCGTGGTGTTCGGCCTTGCGATCCTGATCAACAATTTGGTCGCGGGATTGTCGGGCGTACTCGTGCCTGTTGGACTGGAGCGAGCCGGCGCCGACCCGGCCATCTCCTCGGCGGTGTTCGTTACGATGATGACCGATTGCAGCGGCTTCTTCGCCTTTTTGGGACTAGCGACGCTCTGGAGACTTGGCGGTTGAACCGGCGCAGGTGTCCGCCCATTTTGCTCGAGTGCCCCTTAACCTTTCAAAAGTTGCTTTCGGCGCTGCACATGTCGACGAATTGCGTGAGCGGCTTCGTATGCGTGGTGAAGAAGGGTCCTGCTTCCTGACAACCCGCTATCTGCCCAAGCGGCACGAAGAAATCGTGGAACGAGGGTCGCTGTACTGGATCCTGAAACATCAGATTATTGCCCGATCGCCGATCCTCAGATTCGGCGATGCAGAAGGGGGGCGCGTCGCGATCCATATCGATCCGGGACTGATCCTGGTACGGGTGCGCCCTAAGCGCGCTCATCAGGGCTGGCGCTATCTTGAAGGTGCCGATGCGCCGGCTGACCTTGATGGGGATTCGCTTGATATCAGCAGGATGCCACAGGCTCTGATCGGAAAATTGGCTGACCTCGCACTGATTTGACTCAATCGCCCTCCAGTCGGCCATGTTGTGTAAAAACGCGTTTGTTGTCTGTTTACATCTTTTGAGCGTGGACAGATGGTCAACAACGGTTAATCAGCAGCCGTGACGACGAAGAACACTGGACGGGAAATCGCCGCTTTCAAAGACGGCGCCGCTTGGAGACAGGCATGAGCGACGACCACGACAACGGCCTCCAACAAGGTGAGATAGAAAGCGAGAACGTGACTGACGATAATCGTCGCGCGGACGCCAGGAAATCACGCGGCCGCCGAAACAAGAACGACCCCGACCCGGACAATTCAGACCGTAAAGACTCAGACCGTAAAGACGAAGATTCTGAGGACGGCAATGACGACGGCGGGGATGAGGGAGAAAAGACCCCATTCTACAAGCGTCCCAAAGTGCTCATAATCGGTGCGATCATCCTCATCATTGCAGTCGTTATGACCCTGCTCTGGTGGTTGAACGCGCGCAAATACGAGTCCACCGATGACGCCTTCGTTGACGCGCATATCGTGCGTCTCGCGCCACAGGTTGCTGGCGTCATCACAGATGTGCCTGTTGCGCCGAACAGGCACGTGCAGGCGGGGGATCTGTTAGTCAGCATTCAGCCGGACAGTATCGAAACGCAACTCGAGCAGCGGCGCGCGAATGTTGAGCAATCCCAGGCGTCCTATGCGCAATCCCTCTCGGCCATCGAGACGACGCGTAAGCAGTATCAGCAAGCATTGGCACAGATAGCGCAACCGCGCGCGCAACTCGTAAAGGCGCGCGAGGACTTGGCGCGCTATATTTATCTGCGCTCGGTCAATCCCAGCGCAGTCGCACCGACCACGATCGATGCGGCGCGCGCGGCGGTCAGGGATGCCGACGCGCAGGTCAGTGCTGCAGAGCGTGCTGCCGAGAGCGCGCGTGCGCAGATTCGCACTGCAGAGGACGCGGCCAAGGCCCAGGCCGCATCGGTCAAATCCGCGCAGGCGCAGGTGCGAGAGACACAGATCAACGTCGCCTATAACCGCATTGTCGCTCCGCTGTCGGGTGTTGTGAGCAACGTCAACGTCAACAAGGGAAGCTATGTTGCGCCCGGGCAGCAGATGATGGCCTTGATACCGGACAATCTTTGGGTGACGGCAAATTTCAAGGAAACGCAACTGGCGCGCATGAAGATCGGCCAGCCGGTCGAAATCGTGGTCGACGCCTTCCCCGGCATCAGGTTCGACGGCCGTGTGGACAGCTTCCAGCGCGGCGCAGGCCAAGCTTTTCAGATCCTGCCGCCGCAAAACACAACCGGCAATTTCGTAAAGGTGGTGCAGCGCGTGCCGGTGCGGATTACCTTCGTTCGCCCAAACCCTCTGCAATATCCTATTGGCCCTGGCATGTCGGTTGTGCCGACGGTCAAGGTGCAGTGACGCAGGGCTGTCGTCATGGCCGGTAACGGAAACGGCTGGACGCCCGAACGATCAGCGGCGGGCGACGGTAATCCGTGGGTTCTGACCGGGGTCATTTCTCTCGCGACTTTCATGACGACGCTGGACACGTCGATTGCCAATGTCGCGCTGCCTAACATCGCAGGTGGCTTGAGCGTTAGTCAGGAGCAGGCAACGTGGGTGCTGACGTCGTTCCTGGTGGCGCAGGCCATTGTGATCCCGATCAGCGGCTGGTTGACCGACGTGATTGGCCGCAAGCGCTATTACATGATTTCGGTCGTTCTTTTTACAGCGGCGTCCGGACTGTGTGCGTTCTCGCCTAACATTGGCTTCCTCATTATCGCCCGTATCATTCAGGGTGCGGCTGCCGGCGGATTGGCGCCAAGCGAACAATCAATGCTAGCGGACAGTTTTGCGCCGAAAGATCGCGGCCTTGCATTCGCTGCTTACGGAGTTGTCGTTGTGGTGGGACCGGTCTTGGGACCGACTATCGGTGGGTACCTGACCGATGTCGCTTCATGGCACTGGATCTTTCTTATCAACCTTCCGATCGGTATCATATCCGTTATCCTGGTCTACAATGTCGTCGTAGAGCCCGAGGTCATGGAGCAGGAACGTCAGGAGCTTCTGAAAAACGGCATCTCGGTCGACTATATCGGTTTCATTCTTGTCGCAGTCGGGTTGGGGTTTCTGACCGTGACGCTTGAGCGTGGGCAGCAGGACGACTGGTTCTCCAGTTCCTTTATCACGACCGCTGCGGTTCTCTCCGCGGCCTCGCTCGTCGCGCTCGTCTTCTGGGAGTTGAACCACAAGAACCCGATCGTCCGCCTCAAATTACTTAAGAACCGCAACTTCGCCGTTGTAGTCGGCATCATGTTTATCGTCGGACTGATCCTGTTTGGTACGACCCAGATTATTCCCCAGATGTTTCAGGAGGTCTATGGCTACACTGCGTTCGAGGCGGGTCTGGCACTGACCGTCGGCGGTGTCGGCATCCTGCTAATGATGCCGATTGCTGGGCGGTTGTCCGGCAATATCGATGCGCGGTTACTGATCATGCCTGCGCTCGCCATTAGTGCCTTTGGCGTATGGCATTTCTCGCGATTGACGCTCGAAGCCGACTTCTGGCACCTGTCAGTCGCCCGTTTCATTCAGACAATTGGCCTGCCCTTTTTGTTCGTGCCCATCAGCACGATCGCCTATATCGGGCTGAAGCCGAATCAGACCAACGATGCCTCAGCGCTACTGAACGTGGCTCGCTACGTTGGCGGAAGTGTCGGTATTTCGTTCTCGCAGACGATTCTGGCGCAAAAGGTTCAATTCCATCAGTCGCGGTTGGTCGAGATTCTCAATCCGCTCAATCCGAACTATCAAGCGGCAATCGATTCACTGGGAGGCATGGCGAGGGCAGCAGCAGAGCAGATGCTGCCGCAAGCGATTCTCTTTCAGCAGGTTTTACAAGACGCCCGGTTCCTCGCCTATCTCGATGCGTATCGCGCTATCACGTGGGTCATCATCATCGTCCTGCCTTTTGGCTTCCTGATCAAAGGTAGTGAAGCGGATCCCTCGGAGGGAGCGCCGGCATGAAAAGAGTCTCCTCAATTGCGTTCCTGGCCATTGCCGGCTGCACCGTCGGGCCAAATTATCGTCCTCCGACCAGCAAGGCTCTGGAACTGCCGGACTCCTACACGGCGCCACGTCCGGCAGGGACCGATACGGCAATTGATCTTGCACGTTGGTGGAGCACTTTTGACGATCCAATCCTTGTAGGTCTCATCGACAAGGCATTAGCCCAAAATCTTGACATTGCTGCCGCTCAGTCGCGCTTGCGCGCCGCGCGTCTTCAGGTGATCGCTGCCCGATCGCAAGGCCTACCCTCGCTCAGCGCAACGGGAAATGTGAACTATCTGCGCTTTTCCAAGAACGCCGGTTTTTCATCCCTTTCGTCACTTTTCGGCGGTAGCGCCGGTGCCGGCGGAGGCACTGGCGGTGGCTCAACTAGCGGCGGGATCACTACGCCGGGCAGTTCCATCACGACCTATTCCGCTGGCTTCGATGCATCGTGGGAATTGGATGTCTTCGGCGGTCGCCGCCGTGCGACCGAAGCCGCACGCGACCAGTTTGAGGGAGCACTGTGGAGCGGACGGGATACCGCGGTCTCGCTTGCTGCCGAAGTCGCTGACGATTATTTGAAACTCCGCGCGACGCAGGAAAGCGGCCGGGTGCTTCGCGATGAGATCGGCCGTCAACAGGGTGTATTGACGATCCTGAACGACAGCGCTCGTGCCGGACTGGTCCCACTGAACAGCAATATCCAGCAGACCGCCACCATCAAATCGAACCAAGCGGCACTGATTCAGCTCCAATCGCAGGAGCGCACCCAGATCCACGCAATCGCAATTCTGCTTGCCCAGCCGCCCGGTTCATTGGTCCCAGAACTTACCGTGCCACAGATCAAGGCGCTGCCAATTCCCCCCGTCATTCCTGTTGGATTGCCGTCTGAGTTGCTTCGGAGGAGGCCGGATGTTCGAGCGGCGGAACGCCAGGTAGCGGCGGCGACCGCGCAGGTTGGTGTGCAGGTTGCGGAGCTTTATCCAAAATTCAACCTGATGGGCCTCGCGGAGCTGATTTCATCGTCGCTGAGCAACCTAATCTCATCGGACAGCGTTCAGCTGAACGGCAGCGCCGGCGTATCGTTTCCCATCATCGATTTCGGGCGGAACAAGGCGCTGGTCGGGGTTGCCCGCGAACAGGCCGAGCAGAGCTATCTGACGTATCGCAAGACCGTGCTGCAAGCGATCAAGGATGTGGAGGATGCGCTTTCGCAGTACCGGTTCGAGAGCGCACGCAATGTCGCCCTGCGTGAGACGGTCGACGTCTCTCAAGTGGCACTTTCCAGCGCCTTGTCGCAAAACCGCGCGGGGTTAGTGGACTTTTCCAACGTGCTCAACGCCGAAGTAACGTTACTACAGGCGCGATCGCAGGTCGTATCCAGCGACGCGCTGCTTCGGGAAAACATCGTAGCACTCTACAAGGCGCTCGGCGGCGGATGGTCGGAGCAGCCACTACCCGAGCGCGGGACGAACGAAAGCGTCTATACGCAGGATCGCTGAGGTGCGGGGTAGAACCGCCGGTCGTTAAAGACGGGCCAGAGACAGGGCAGCGAAGGGCGAACCGCGCAATGACGCGATCCGCCCTTCATCTAGTCTCAATCAGAAGTGGGCGACGATACCAGCCATCGGCCGGAAGCTCTTGGCGTTTCCATAAGTGTCTGCCTCGACCCTGAACCGCACACCGCTCTGGCCGGTGATGCCGCCCAAGCCGATATCCTTGGGACCGAACTCGGCACCGATACCATAGAGAACCTTGCCATAGTCACGGCTGTTGTCGCCCAGCGCCGCGAAGTTGACCCACTGGTAGCCGACCTTGCCGTAGAACATGCCGCTATCGCCGGCACGTACGCCGAACCGGCCTGCGGCACCGTATTCCCAGTCGATGTCACCAGATACGCCCTTGATCACGTTGCCCTCCGCACCGACAAACACCGGCCCGAGCGGGACGTTCACGCCCAGCACGCCCTGCACCAGCGCGCCGTCATAGTTCTTGCCATCGACACGTTGCGGAAAGGCCTGACCGTCCTGACGATCGAACGTCTCATATCCGCCCATCACGCCGAAATAGGGTTCAATGCCAAATGCCCTGGTTCCGTCCGGAGCCTGCGCCGGAGCCTCTGCAGTGGCATCCGCCGGAGCGGCGTCTTCCTGGGCGAGAGCGGAGGCGGCAAAGGCCATCGAAAGCGACGACACCGCCGCGATTGCAAACATACGCATAATAGGATCCTTGGTTTTCATACTGGTACCCCGTGCACGACCTTCGCCGTGTCACGAGCTATCAGAACCCCATCATGGCATTCGCGTTGCATCATTTCGAGTAGCGACGCGCGGTTATTGAAATTGTGTGTCCTGCCGGACACGCATTCTTGCGATCAGATGAACGAATAATTCATGTGTGTGAAATCTTCAGTTGAAGACAATCACGGTTTGACAGTGACATCGTCAGAATCGTCGAGTTCGTCGTTGTCGATACTGCCATCATCAAGCTCATCCTGGACCTCGTCCTCGTCAATATCCTCCTGCGCCATATCAACCGAGGCATCGGCCTCGCCGACCGATTCCGCGTCCATCGCGGTCTCATCGATCGACTCGTCATCGGTGTCGTCGGCTCCGATGTCCGGATCCATGTCCGTCATGACGACTCCGTCACTCGGCCCATTGCGTGTTGCTTCGAGAATCTCGGCGCGTTGGCTCTCGTCATAGCCATCTTCGTCATAGCCGTCGTCGCCCGTACCCTTGCCGGGTACCTGATGTCCGCCCATCCCGCTCACTCCTTGTTCCGTATCTCTTGATTGAGGTGTGCAGCGAACGGTGCAGCGCCTTTAGCGGTTCCCTCAAACGAGCCGGATCGTTGCTATTGCGGCCGGAAGAGACGCCAGCGTTCGGTCACCAGTACGACGCCCAGCGCCGCCAGCGAGCAAAGCAGGAAACCGGCCGCCATCGGTGCCGCGCTTCCATCGAAGGATTGGCCGACGACCGCGCCGATCAGCGTCCCGCCGGTGACGCTGACAAACCCCTGGACGCTGGAGGCGGTGCCCGCAATGCTCCCCATATTCTCCATCGCCATCGACGAGAAATTGGACGCCGAAAGGCCGAAGCAGCCAAGGAACACGGCCTGAATGACCGCGAAAGATATCAGCGTCTCCAAGCCTGTCAGCGCCAGCCCCAGTTGCAGCGCAGCCATCGCGATCATGCCGATCAGCGCGACGTGACTGATCAGGCGCTGACCCAGACGAATGACCAACCGCGCGTTGAACAAACTGGCCACCGCCATCGTCGACGCCGTGACCGCAAAGATCACCGCCAGCAGTTCCGGTTTGCGGAAAACATGCTGCATCACCTGCTGTACCGAGTTGAGATAGCCGTACAGCGAACCGAGCAGCGCGGTCGATCCCAGCGTGTAGCCGAGCGAAGCACGATCGCTCAACGTCGTTCGCCAGCCCGCCCAGATGCGCGTGAACGAAATCTGCTGGCGATCCTCTTCGTGCAAAGTCTCCGGCATGCGCGCGGCGAACCAGATCAGGATCGCGATCGTAATGCCCGCGATCGTCCAGAAGATCAGCCGCCAGCTTCCGATCAACAGCACCGCAGTGCCAAAGCTGGGCGCCAGGACCGGGACGATCATGAAGACCATGAACGCGATCGACATGACGCGCGCCATGCTGCGACCCTGAAAACAGTCGCGCACCAGCGCCACGACCGCGACGCGGCACGCCGAGACCGATGCGCCGCCGATGAAACGGGCCGCCAGTAATATGAGATAATCAGGCGAGCCGGCGGCGGCGACATTGGCGATGGCGTAAGCCGTCAGCGCGAAGAGCAATAGCCGGCGCCGCCCGAAGCGGTCCGCAAGCGGTCCATGCGCCAGTTGCGCCACCCCGAAGCCGAGCACGAACGACGTGATCACGAACTGACGGCTGTTTTCATCGGCGACGTGCAGAGAACGCCCGATCGCCGGCAGCCCCGGCAGCATCGAATCGATACCCAGCGCCGTCAGCGACATCAGCGCCGCGATCAGCGCGACGAACTCGACGAACGGGATCGGCGCGCCTTGTACGCGCGTCGCCGCGTCGATGAAGATAGGCTTGTTCATGGTCGTCGCCTTAGCGCATCATAGATAAAGGTCACCCGCTAATGGGATGCCCGGATGGCCGAAACCTTCAGATATCAGCGCCGACCGGCTGTCAAAACCCGCGCATAGCCGATCAGCATTTGTCCTGTTCTCCGTCTGAGACAGCCAATTTCGGTAAAGCTAAAGCCTCTTACCGAGTGTAATTGCGGGCCTGCCACTGCCGTTGAAGGTTCCCAATCGGGAGGGTTGGCTCGCCGATTCGGCGTCGTGTAATAGCTACTGCCAAAATCGATCTGATATTTCCGCGCACAGCATTCTGACGCGGTGTTTTGCCACTGGAAAACCCGCAGGAACGCGCGGATGAGCGCGGGCATCGCAACCGATCGAGACTGTTGAAAAAGTCGACCATCGCACGGAGTCGCACCTCTCATGCCAATTAGGCAAAAACCTCTTCTAGCGTTTTCAGACACTTAACCTCTAGCTGAGCGCCCCGAGGCGCTGAAGACCGGCCCGAGATTGGCCTCAACTGAGTTTTTCAACAGTCTCGACCGGTTTTGACACCTTCAAACAGCTCATGAGTGACGAACATCTTGCCAACGGGCATAGCCTTGCCCGTCAGGAGGATGATGCAATGATGCGACCGATGGCGATAGAGTGGATGGGGGTAGTGCTGCTATGCTTGGCAGTGATCCTGCCGCCTGCTGTGGCACAAGAGCAGAGCGCCAAGACAATCACCTCGCCGCCACTCGCGCAGTCTTTCGCACAGGCCGCTACAGTGGTGCGGGCGGCAGGACTGCCGGGAGAGTTCATTCTTACCGACGTCGCTGGGCCGCAACTAGCGGCTGCATTCGGGATCGCTGACCGCACGAGCGGTGGTCTCAATCGGGTCGGCCAGCGGTGGGTTTGGGCAAGCGTCACCAAACAAGTCACCGCCACGCTTGTGATGCAGGAGGTCGAGCGTGGTCGCATAGCGCTTGACGGACCCATTGGGACGTACTTGCCGACGTTCAGCGGTGACACGACCATCACTATTCGCCAGCTGCTTCAACATCGCTCGGGTCTGCCCAATCCATCCGACACTCCCGCTGTTGCGGGCGCACCGGTATTTTATCGGGAAACGGGGCGCGGTATCGCTGACGCGGCGCGCGCAGCGAACTTCTGCGCGGGCACACCCAAGCGCCCGCGTGGCGGGGAATGGGAGTACAACAACTGCGATTATCTCGTACTCGGAGCGACGCTTGAGGCAGTCACCGGCCGCCCCTACGCCGACCTTGTAAAGGAGCGCATCGCCCGTCCATTGCGATTGCGGTCGCTGCGACTGGCCCCGGACGGCGCGTCGCACGGTGGTGCGGCGGCGGTCGGTTATGATGGCAACGCACCGTCTTCCGCGATCAATGTCGCAACTGGCGGCGCGGCTGCGGCGCTCACGGGCAGCGCCGCCGACCTCGCCGCGTTTGATCGCGCGCTCATGTCTGGTCGACTGTCTTCCCCGTCGAGCCGCGCGATCGCGTGGAAAGGCGATCCGCAACTCGGCTTCATGGCTCTCGGCGTCTGGTCGTACCCTGCCCGCTTGAGCAATTGCTCGACGCCTGTGCAACTGATCGAGCGTCGCGGTGATTTTGCCGGCACGCAGGTGCGCAACGTCATAGCCCCCGAGCTAGGCCGGGCAGTCGTACTGTTCACCAACGACGCCGCCCGTGACTTCGGCGAGGTCTGGCAGGGCAAGGGCCTTACCTTTGATTTGTTGTCCGCTGCGTTTTGCCCAAAACAAATTGCGGATAAATGAAAAGCGGGGCTGAAGGTTGACATGCCCGCCATCCCTTCTCGTTCGACAACACTGGCCTCGCAGACCGCGCGATTTGCCAATTCAATTTCGATGTCAAAACTGAACGACTGTTGAAAAAGTCAGGAGAGGTCCGTCGAACGATCTGCATCTCTTGAACACGGCAGCTTTCGACATCCTCTTATCGGTACTGACGGCGTACATACCGTGATCCAAAGACGAGCAACGTGGCCGTCTTTTCCGCCTCTCGATTCCAATCGGAACGGCGCCTCGCGCTGCCGGGTGCCGGTCAGCGCGTAGAACCCGTGCCAATCGGCTCTGACAACTGCTCAGTTACACGCTATAACGATCGGGTCGTAAACCCGATTGGTGGATTTCAGATGCTCGACACTCCCGTGGCGCAGGTTCCAACGCTAAGCCTATCCGACCAGCAGCGCGATCCGGAGGGCTTTGCGCGTCAATTCGGCCAGTCATTCCAGCGGTTCGGTTTCGCGATCGTCGCTGATCACGGCATTTCTCATCCGCTGATTGCAAAAGCCTGGGAACAGACAGCGGCGTTGTTCGCGTTGCCCGATGCCGAGAAGCGCACCTACCATCTCGCAAGCGGTGGCGGTGCACGCGGTTATACGCCGTTCAAGACGGAGATCGCCAAAGGCGCCAGTGCGGTCGACCTGAAGGAATTCTGGCATGTCGGGCGCGAACTGTCGCCGGGACATCGATATGCCGATACGATGGCTGCCAATATCTGGCCTGAGCAGCTGGACGATTTCCGAGCGACGTTCCTCAACCTTTTTTCCGCGTTCGACGCGGTAGGCGACAGGCTATTGTCGGCGATTGCCCGCTATCTGGGTCTAACGCCCGACTGGTTCGGTCCGGCGGTAGCTGATGGCAACAGCGTTCTGCGCCTGCTTCATTACCCGCCGATCGCGCCTGACGCGGAAGGAGCGCGCGCCGGGGCGCATGAGGACATCAATCTGATCACGCTGTTACTGGGCGCCGAGGAGGCTGGACTGGAATTGCTCGACCGCGACGGGCGCTGGCTGGAAGTGAAGCCGCCCGAAGGCGCGATGGTCGTGAATGTCGGCGACATGCTGCAGCGGCTGACGAACCACAAGCTGCCGTCGACGACCCACCGCGTCGTCAATCCGCCGCCGGAACGACGTGGTCATTCACGCTATTCCATGCCCTTTTTCCTGCATCCCGCCCCTGACTTCCTGATCAAGACGCTGCCGGATTGCATCAGCGAGTCCAACCCCGACCGCTATCCCGACCCCATCACCGCGCATGACTATCTGCACCAGCGGCTGGTCGAGATCGGTCTGGTCAAATAGCGAGGCGCTACGCCGCGCGTCTGATGCTCGTCGCGAGCCAGGCGCGGGCCTGGCGTTGTGCCTCGACGATCTCACGCGCGGTCATGTCGTCGGCGATCTCGGCGCGACAGGCCTGTGCCATCGTGCTTCCGCCAATGGCGGCGAGGTTGAACCATTTGTGCGCCGCAATCAGGTCGACAGCGGTGCCGCTTGCTCCGGTCGAATAGATCATGCCGAGATCGTAACAGGCATCGGTATCACCGCGCGCGGCGTCACGCAGCCGACGTTCGATCACGAATTGCGCACTGCCCAGGCTCTGTCCCATCGCTTGTCCCTATCGTCGCCGTCATCCCCTTGTGACGAACACGGCGTAGCGACTCGATCACCAACAAATGGTTAAGCGCTTAACCCTCTTCGATAGCGATGTTATCGATCAGCCGCGTCGTGCCCATGCGCGCTGCCGCGAGTAGGCGTCTTGGCCGTCCCGCGGCGGGATCGGGCGTCAGCGTTTCGGCATCGACCAGCGCGACGTAGTCGATGACGAAGCCTGCCGCCTCCATCGTTGTGCGGGCGGTCAGTATCGTCGCCTCGACATTCTCGCTCCGCTGGATCGCGCGCGCCGCGATACCCAGCGCGCGCGGGATCGCCACGGCCCGCGCGCGCTGATCCTCATCCAGGTAAACGTTGCGCGACGAGCGTGCCAGGCCGTCGTCCTCACGCTGTGTGGGAACGCCGGTCAGCTCGATCTCCATGTCGAGATCCGCGACCATCCGCCGGATAACCGCCAATTGCTGGAAGTCCTTCTCGCCAAAATAGGCGCGGTCAGGGCGAACCTGATTGAAAAGCTTGGTAACGACGGTAGCGACGCCGTCAAAATGCCCTGGCCGGGACGCACCGTCGAGGCCTTCGCTGACCTCAGATACCGTCACGTTGGTGGCGAAGTCCGCCGGATACATGATGTCGACCGAAGGCGTCCAAAGGAGATCGCATCCCGCCTCCGTCAGCATGCGTGCATCGGCCGCCTCGCGCCTTGGGTATCTTGACAGATCCTCGCCTGGGCCGAACTGCCTGGGATTGACGAAAATCGATGCGACCACGAAGCTGTCCGGTCGCCGGGCCGCCCCGATCAGCGCCATGTGGCCGGGATGAAGCGCGCCCATTGTGGGAACCAGCGCAATCTGCTTGCCCTCGGCCCGCTGTTCAGCGATTGCCGCGCGCAGGACCGCCAGCTCTCGGATCGTCAGCACGAATTTCTCCCTCGTTCCACAAGGCCGCGGCTAGTATGAGGGGCGCATCCTCAGATCAACAAGGACATGGCGCATTGCTGACTACAGACCCCTTGCAAAAGACCATCGGCGACCGACCGCACGTTATCGTCTTTGCCAATGAAAAGGGCGGGACCGGCAAGTCTACCACCGCTGTCCATGTCGCGATCGCCCTTGCAGCGCGCGGTGCGCGGGTCGCGGTGATGGATCTGGACCATCGACAGCGCACCGTCGGCCGCTATCTCGACAATCGCGCCGAGACGGTGAAGCGTACTGGCTCCGCCCTGCCCCAGCCGGTCTATGCGACACACACCAGCCAGACCGAGGAGGGTTTCGAGGAGCAATATGCCCGCCTGTCGGACGGCGCCGACTATCTGGTCGTCGATACGCCGGGACGCGATGATCCCTTCGCGCGTGCCGCCGCGACCCGCGCGGACACGCTGGTCACACCGATGAACGACAGCTTCGTCGATTTCGACCTGATCGGACAGGTCGATCCCGAAACATACAAGGTCACCCGCCCGTCATTTTATTCCGAGCTGATCTGGGACGCGCGCAAGACGCGTGCGCGTGCCGACGGCTCGACGATCGACTGGGTGGTCCTGCGCAACCGGTTGCAGCACATTGAGGCGCGCAACATGCGCCGGGTATCCGATGCGCTGGCCCAGCTTGCGAAGCGCGTCGGTTTCCGCATCATCCCCGGTCTGGGCGAACGCGTGATCTACCGCGAGCTGTTCCCGGCTGGCCTGACGATGATCGACTCCAAGGATTTCGGATCGATGGGTCTCTCCCACGTCGCGGCCCGGCAAGAGCTGCGCGAGATGATGGCTGGTCTGGCACTGCCTGACGTCCAGAAAGCGACGGTAGCCGCTTGAAGTGGATCATCGCCGCGCTCGTCATCTGGCTGGCGTGGAAATACCTCAGGCCGAAGAAGAAGACACAGGCGATCAGCGCCGACATCCGGGAGGCGCGGTCGATCCTGGGGCTTGCGCCCGGCGCCGATGCGGACGCAATCCGTGCAGCGCACCGCCGCCTGGTTACCAACGTCCATCCCGATCGGGGAGGCTCGGCGGAGCTTGCCCGGCGCGTGAACTGGGCTCGCGACGTCCTGCTTACACGAGATTGAGCGAGGGCATTCCGTCGTTGACAGTCCCGGTAGTGCGAATAGGTTGACGGGGATGGAGCGCGAGGTAGATCAGTTCCGGTCAAGCACGGGCCGATGGCTTTACGGAAGCGCTGTCGGATTGCTCACGCTGGTGCTTTGCCTGATCGGTGTCGGCCTGGTCCTCATTGGCGTCCGGTGGCTGCGCAATCGCGCGACCACGTACCGTGTGACCGATCAGCGACTGGTATTGACCCGCGGGCTGTTCGTGCGGAGCGTTGATGAGATCGAACTCTACCGCGTGAAAGACGTGCGCCTGAGCTACTCGCTGTTGAACCGGATCGCGGATATCGGCACGATCACGCTTTCTAGCAGCGACCAGACGACCCTCGCCGCGCCGCTCGTGCTGCGCGATGTGCCGATGGCGCGCGACCGGCGCGAAGGACTGCGCGGTCTGGTCGAACGCGCCCGCATCAGGCGAGGCGTGCGCGAGGTAGACATCGACCGGGACGCCAATCTCGACGGTCTCTATGGGCACGCCGCGCTGGATTAAGTGACGGCGAGCGCCCAGATACGGTGCAATGGCCTCCACCACACCGCAAATTATCCGCGTCGTCGACCTGGAGACGACCGGCTCCGCCCCTCCCGCGCACGGCGTATGTGAAGTCGGCTGGCAGGATGTTGCACTCGGTGAGGACGGACGATGGGAATTGTCCGGCGAGGGCGGGCAGATTCTTGTCAATCCCGGCCGGCCGATTCCACCCGTCACGCAGGCTGTTCATCACATTCTGGACGAGGAGGTCGCCGATGCGCCCTGGTGGCACGATGTCGCGCGCCGTGTGCTCGACCCCTGGCCTCGCCGTCTGGCGCTCGCCGCGCACCGTTCCGATTTCGAGCAGCGTTTCTGCACGCCTGCGCTGACGCGCGACGCGGACTGGATCTGTACCTGGAAATGCGCACTCAGGCTCTGGCCCGATAGCCCCAGCTTTTCCAATCAGGTGCTGCGCTACTGGCGGCGCCCGGCGGGAATGGATCATCAGCGCGGGCTGCCGATCCACCGTGCCTTCCCCGATGCCTATGTGACGGCGCATCATTTGCGGGATCAGCTGAACGAGGCAAGCCTGGCGCAACTCATTGATTGGTCACGCGATCCCGGTCTTTTACCGCGCGTGCGCTACGGCCCCGACCGGGGCAAGGACTGGCGGGAGATTGATCACGAATCGCTGATGGGGTTCCTGACCGATCGTGATCCGGACGTTCGGTTCACCGCCCAGAGCGAAATGGATCGTCGCAGTGGTGGCGGGCATGTGGGACGGGCGAGTCCGCAGGAATTGCTGCTGTAGAATTGATTGCGATCAAGTCAGGACCGCTAGCGTAACGATTGTCATCGGGCTAGACGCCAGCCGATATGTTGCGTGCCCTGCCCCGACTGCCGACCGAGAATTCGCCTGTCGCACGATTTCTCGTCGTGTGCATGATAAGCGGTTTTTTCAGTTTGCTTATCATTGGTCTTGCAGCCGCGCTCTCTATCAGACGGCTGCAAGAGCATGTCGCGTGGGTCAGCCATACCTATGAAGCGCAGTTGGCTATTGACCACGTACGAACACTCAATGAACAGGTCGAAACACGACGACGCGGATATCTGCTGACCAGGCAACCCGTGTATCTGGGCCAGTATCTTGACACGTCTAGTGAACTGAAGGCAGCCGTCAACGATCTTGCGAGACTGACCGGGGACAATGAAACGCAAGCCGCCAATATCCTAAAATTGCGGCAATTGCTGACCGAGATACAATCGTGGCGGCAGGGCACGGTTTCATTGGTAAGCAAGGGGCGCGGCGATAGCGCCGTCAAAGCCTTCACCATCGAGACCGACGCGCACCGTATGCGCCTTATTCGCACGCATTTCGACCGGATGCTGGGTGAGGAGCAGCAACTGCTCACGGCCCGCGACAAGGCTCTGCGCGCCAGCGTACGCAGCTTTTACCTGGTTCTGGCAATCGCCGGCGTCATCCTGCTGGTCGTGGCACTTGTGTCATTCGTCACTATCAGACGCTACACCAGCGATCTTGCGCGGTCCCGCGACTCCTTACGGCTGCTGAACGAAACACTGGAGGAAAAGGTCGCTGCCCGGACCGCCGATCTGTCGCGAGCGAATGAAGAGATTCAGCGTTTCGCCTATATTGTCAGCCACGACCTGCGCTCGCCGCTGGTCAATGTCATGGGCTTTACCGCCGAACTGTCGGCCGCCACCGACGTGCTGGGTGAGCTGGTCGATCGGGCCGAGGCACAAGCATCCGAGCTGGTAACCGAAGAAGCGCGTCTGGCGGTGCGTGAGGATTTACCCGAGGCAATAGGCTTCATTCGAACATCGACGCAGAAGATGGATCGACTGATCAACGCCATCCTGACGCTGTCACGACAGGGACGCCGCACGCTGAACCCGGAGCCTATCGACCTTCATGCGATGGCGAGCGCAATCGGTGGTAGCATCCAGCATGTACTCGACGATCGCGGTGTCACCCTGAGCATCGACGATCCCCTGCCTGATATCGTCAGCGACCGACTGGCGATCGAACAGATCCTCTCCAACCTGATCGAAAATGCGTCGAAATACCTGAAACCTGATCGCGCAGGGCAGATCGCGGTAAGGGGCAAGCGCGAGCGTGGGCGTGTATTACTGGCGGTCACCGACAACGGTCGCGGTATAGCCCCCGCCGATCATCAACGTATTTTTGATCTTTTTCGCCGATCGGGTACGCAGGATCAGCCGGGCGAGGGGATCGGTCTGGCGCACGTTCGTGCGCTCGCCTATCGGCTGGGTGGTACGATCGAGGTCACCTCCGTACTCGGCGAGGGTGCGACATTCACTTTGAACCTGCCGGGCACGGCAAGCGAGGGCCAATCATGAACGACCACCGTCCTGTCGGCATCGTGATGATCGAGGATGACGAGGGCCATGCCCGACTGATTGAAAAGAACATCCGCAGAGCGGGTATCAACAATGCGATCCGGCATTTCACCGATGGCGGCAGCGCGCTCGATTTTATGTTCAACGACGCGCATGGTCCGGCACTGAACGGCCCTGCCCTCATCCTGCTCGATCTCAATCTGCCGGACATGAGCGGGACCGACATCCTGACCCGTATCAAGGCGGAGGAAAGTCCGCTCCGGCGCACACCCGTCGTGGTTCTGACGACAACGGATGACAAGGTCGAGATCCAGCGTTGTTACGATCTGGGCTGCAACGTCTACATAACCAAGCCGGTCAACTACGAGAATTTTGCGCAGGCCATACGCCAGCTCGGGCTGTTTCTGTCGGTCATTGCCATACCGGAGATCGAGGACTGATGACGGCGATTGGTCGTGTCCTCTATATCGACGACGACGCCGGCATTCGGCGGCTGGTTTCACGCGCGCTTGTCAAACGTGGCTTTGAGGTGACGATTGCCGAATGCGGTGCGAACGGTGTTCGGCTGGCTGAAGAACAGGCTTTCGACGTCATCGCAGTCGATCATTACATGCCTGACATGGATGGTCTGGAGACGCTTCTCGCGCTCCGAGCATTGTCCGGGGGGTGCCCTCCGGTTGTCTATGTGACCGGCTCGGAAGAAAGCCGCATTGCGATCGCCGCGCTCAAGGCGGGCGCCGCGGACTACGTCGTCAAATCGGTCGGTGACGACTTCTTTGATTTGCTGGCGGCCGCTTTCGCCCAAGTCCAGATCAGACGTGCGCTGGAGCAGGACAAGGCCGAGGCCGAGGAGAAGCTGCGCGCCAGCAATGCACGGCTGGAGGCGCTGCTGGGTGAGGTAAACCACCGCGTCGCCAACTCGCTGCAGCTCGTCTCCGCGATGGTGCGGCTGCAGGCAAACGAACTTGATGATCCGTCTGCACGCGAAGCGCTGGAAGACACACAGCGCCGGATCGCCGCGATCGCCCAGGTGCACAAGCGGCTCTATACCGGCAACGATGTCGAGCAGGTCAACATGCGCGAGTATCTGGGATCATTGGTAGCGGAACTTGGAGACACCTGGTCCAGCGAGGCCGCTCGCCGTGAACTCAAGCTCGCCGCTGAGCCAATCACATTGCCGACCGACCGCGCGGTTTCACTGGGCGTGATCGTCACCGAACTGGTCACGAACGCTTGTAAATATGCGTACCCAAGCGGCTCTGGAGAGGTCCGCGTAGCGCTGAACCGCGACGGCGAAGATCGCTTCGTACTGGCGGTCGAGGATGACGGTTGCGGCATCACGGCCGGAGCACCTCAAGGAACAGGCCTGGGTACGAAGCTGATCCGCGCCATGGCGCAGAGCCTTCAATCGATCGTGGAGTATGACGCTGGCCACTCGGGCGTTCGAGCGACCCTGCGCGCCGCAATTCAATAGCAGATCAGCATCCACCGCTATTTCACTGCCTGACGAACTCCTTTAGCGGTCTCATCGGATCCGCCAGAGCATCCGTGGCCGCAGCGATACGGTCCTCGACAAGCGCCCTTCCCTGGACATAGTCCTTGACCGCATTGACGCAGTCCAGTGCTGCAACCCGGCCGTCCTTTATATAGATGACAGAAAAGCTGCGGGTGGCTGGATCGCCGCGTATCACGATCCGGTCATGGCCACTGGACAGCCCGACCGTTTGCAACTTCAGGTCATACTGGTTGGACCAGAACCACGGCACCGCATCGTAGGCGGTCGGCATACCGGTGATGGTTTTGGCGACGACCGTTGCCTGATCGTTGGCGTTCTGCACCGATTCCAGACGGATCATTGTGCCGTCGGCAAAGCGGTTCACGTGCAGCGCACAGTCGCCGACCGCGAAAATGTCCGGCAGCGAAGTGCGGCACTGCTTATCGACCGCGACGCCATTGCCGCCTTCCGCTCCCACCTCGACCAGTGCAGCGACCGCGGGGACGATACCTATGCCGACGATCACCAGCTCGGCGGCGATGACCGCGCCGTCCGCCAGTCGCACACCGGTGGCGCGTCCGTTCTCACCTTCGATGCAGGCGACCTGCACGCCCAGCCGCACATCGACCCCATGCGCGCGGTGTTCGGCCTCATAGAAACGTGATAGTTCTTCGCCCGCCACGCGTGCCAACACGCGGTCCTGCGCTTCAAGTACGACGACGCGCTTGCCGAGGCTGGTAAGCACTGCCGCCGCTTCAAGCCCGATATAACCGCCCCCGATCACCGCAATTGTTGTGGTCGCGATCAGTTCGTCCCTGAGCCCATCGACATCGGCACGCGACCGCAGCGCGTGGACGCCCGCCAGATCATGCCCGCCACAGGTCAAGCGACGCGGATGGCCGCCGGTCGCCCAGACGAGCTGGCCATAGCCGATCGTCGCGCCGTCCTCGGTGCCGACGCTATGGGTGGCGGGATCGACGGCGGCGACACGTGTACCGGTCAGCATTGTGATTTCGCGTTTCGCCCAGAAGCTTGCCGGACGGATCAACAACCGCTCAAACGGCTTGTCACCTGCCAGATAGTCCTTGCTGAGCGGTGGCCGCTCGTACGGTAACTCCGGCTCCTCGCCGACAATGGCGATTGACCCAGAAAATCCTGCTTGCCGCAGCGCGATCGCGGTCTGGGCGCCGGCATGTCCGCTGCCGACTATCAGCACATCACAGGCTCTCATCACCTTAATCGTTTCGCGTGCCAGGCAACATGGTCGGCCATGAAGGTCGAGACGAAATTGTAGCTGTGGTCGTACCCCGGCTGCATCCGCAGCGTCAGATCGATACCCGCCATTTCGCAAGCGACGCGCAGCAGATCCGGGCGCAATTGCTCTTTCAGATACGGGTCCGCATCACCCTGGTCGACCAGCAATTCCGGTACGCGTGCACCGTCCTCAATCAGTGCTACCGCATCGTGCTTTCGCCACTCCGCACGGTCCTGTCCCAGATAATCCCCGAGTGCCTTTTCACCCCAGGGAACCTGACCAGGCGCAACAATGGGTGCGAACGCCGATACACTGGCGAACCGGTCGACATGACGCAGACCGATCATCAGCGCACCGTGGCCGCCCATCGAGTGCCCCATGATCCCCTGCCGGTCCATGTCGACCGGAAACGCTTCGCCAATGCGTGCCGGCAGTTCATCGGTGATGTAGGACCACATGCGAAAGTGCCTGCGCCAAGGCTCTTCGGTCGCATCCACATAGAATCCGGCGCCCTGCCCCATGTCATAGGCGTCGTCGTCCGGCACTCCTTCTCCGCGCGGACTGGTGTCCGGTGCGACCAGGATGACGCCGTGCTCGGCACAGGCGCGCCGATACTCGCCCTTGTTCATGACATTGGCGTGCGTGCACGTCAGCCCCGACAGATACCACAGCACCGGCAACCGCGCGCCCTCGTCATGCGGGGGGACGAATACGGCAACGGTCATGTCGGTGCCCGTACTGGTCGAGGCATGACGATAGACGCCCTGGACCCCGCCATGCGCCTTTGCGGTGGAGACGGTTTCCATCAGTATATCACGACCGAACGGATGCTCTCGCCCGCGTGCATCAGGTCGAAGCCGCGATTGATGTCGTCGAGGCCCAGCCGGTGCGTGATCATCGGGTCGATCTGGATCATACCCTCCATGTACCAGTCGACGATGCGGGGGACGTCGCTACGTCCCCGCGCACCGCCGAACGCGGTGCCGCGCCAATTGCGCCCGGTGACGAGCTGGAACGGTCGCGTTGCGATTTCGCGCCCCGCCTCCGCCACGCCGATGATCACGCTGGTCCCCCAGCCACGATGGCAACATTCCAATGCCTGGCGCATCACATCGGTATTACCGGTCGCGTCGAAGCTGTAATCGGCTCCGCCATCGGTGATCTCGACGATATGCGCCACGATATCGCCGACGTCCTTGGGATTGGCGAAGTGCGTCATGCCGAAGCGGCGCCCCCAGTCCTCGCGGTCGGAATTGATATCAACACCGATGATCATCGCAGCGCCGGCCAGCTTCGCGCCCTGAATGACGTTCAGCCCGATCCCACCCAACCCGAACACCACCACCGTATCGCCGGGCTGAACCTTCGCGGTGTTGACCACTGCACCAACCCCGGTCGTCACGCCGCAGCCGATATAGCAGCTCGTATCGAACGGTGCGTCCTCGCGGATCTTGGCGACCGCAATCTCGGGCAGTACCGTGAAATTCGAGAAGGTCGAACACCCCATGTAATGAAAGATCGGCTGCCCTTTGTACGAGAACCGTGTCGTCCCGTCGGGCATCAGCCCCTTGCCCTGTGTCGCGCGTATGGCGGTGCACAGGTTCGTCTTCTGGCTGAGGCATGATTTACACTGACGGCATTCCGGCGTGTAGAGCGGGATGACGTGATCGCCGGGCTTCACGCCGGTCACGCCCGTACCCGTCTCGCGGACAATTCCAGCGCCCTCATGGCCCAGCACGCTGGGAAACAGCCCCTCGGAATCGAGTCCGCCCAGCGTATAGGCGTCGGTGTGGCAGATGCCCGTCGCCATGATCTCGACCAGCACCTCGCCAGCACGCGGCCCTTCCAGATCGAGATCAACGACCTCCAGCGGCTTCTTCGCCTCAAACGCGACAGCGGCGCGGGTTTTCATGGATGCGGTCTCCCTCGGTTAATGTGTCTGCCGGCAACCGATCTGGACTGCGCATGCCCTGGAGAATTGGCAAAAGCGCTCTGTGCAAGCACTTCGAGTCACATGGAATGTGGTGCGCCCGGAGCGATTCGAACGCCCGGCCCTCAGATTCGTAGTCTGATGCTCTATCCAGCTGAGCTACGGGCGCACATTGGAGCGGCGCTGTTAGCCGGGTGCGATGGGCTGTGCAAGTGTATTGCGCCGATTTGTCGGCCTGCCTAGAGCGCTACATCATGATGAAATACTGTCTCCTAGCACCGTGTCTGTTGGCGGTGATGCTCGGAGCATGCACGACGCAGGACGCTCACTACCCCTCATTGGCGCTGAGGCCGACGGAGAAAATCGGCTTTGAGGAACCGACGCGACATGCGGCTGCTCCGATCGTCGCCGATCCCGTGCTCGATGCAAAAATGGCCGATGCCGGCAAGGAACTCGATCGCCTGAGCGGTGCGTTCGCGGCTGCGGCCAACGATGCCGAAAAGGCGGCCAACGCCGCCCGACGGACTCCTGCGGGAGGCGATGCCTGGCTGAATGCGCAAACGTCACTGGCCGGACTGGATGATCTGCACGCGCAAACATCGTCTCTGGTCAGCGATGTCGAGCAACTCGCAATCGATCGCGCCGCAACGCTTGAACCGGGCTATCCCGGCCTCACCCGTCTTGCGGGGCGGGTAACGGCCGAGAGCAAGCAACAGGGTGAGACAATTGCTCGCCTGGCGGCGATGCTGGCGCCGGCCTGACGTCTATTGCATCAACCTGGCCGCATGCAGCGCGTGATAGGTGAGGACTCCCGTGCATCCGGCGCGCTTGAATGCGGTCAGCGTCTCCATGACCAGCGCGTCACGCTCGCCCGCACTGGCGGCGACGGCGGCCTCGATCATCGCGTACTCGCCCGACACCTGATAGGCGAAGGTCGGAACCCGAAACGTCTCCCGGACTCGCAGGATAACGTCGAGATACGGCAACCCCGGCTTGACCATGACGCTGTCCGCCCCTTCCGCCAGATCGAGGGCCACCTCGCGCAGCGCCTCCTCGGCATTGGCCGCATCCATCTGATAGGTCTTCTTGTCGCCTTTCAATCTGCCCCGCGATCCGACGGCGTCACGAAATGGCCCGTAAAAGCCGCTCGCATATTTGGCGGCATAGGCCATGATCTGTGTGTTGTGCCTGCCGTCGCGCTCCAGCGCTTGCCTGATCATTCCGATCCGTCCGTCCATCATATCGCTGGGGGCGACAATATCGATACCGGCCGCTGCCTGATTGAGTGCCTGTCCGACCAGGATCTCGACCGTTGTATCGTTCGCGACATATCCTGCCTCGTCAATCAGGCCGTCATGGCCGTGGGTCGTGTAGGGATCGAGCGCGACATCACCCAGGATGCCGATCTCGGGCACCGCGTCCTTGATCGCACGGATCGCGCGGCACATCAGATTATCGGGATTGAGTGCTTCACGGCCATCGTCGGTACGCCGCTCAGCGGGCGTGTAGGGAAACAGCGCGAGGCACGGAATACCCAGTGAACGAGCCTCCCGCGCACGGCCGACGGCACAATCAATGGACCAGCGAGAAACGCCGGGAAGGCTGGCGATTGGCTGGTCCTCCCCTTGCCCCTCGCAAACGAAGATCGGCCAGATCAGATCGGCGGGTGTCAGGATCGTCTCGGCATGGAGCCGACGGCTCCACTCGGCGGCGCGTGCCCGGCGAAGGCGCAGGGCGGGATAGGCAGCGGTCATGCATTAGCCTTTGCGCGGCCTCCTCGATCCGTGCAAGCAGGGCTGCGATGGCGTATCGCCCCTTCCGAACTGCTGCGATGATCGTCAACGCAAAATCCCGCAGCGGTCAGCGCGCTTTTACCGAAGCATGTCGGGCGATGAAGGGACTGCCCTTCCCCGTCGACGCCCACGCCGTGGAGGATCCGGCGGACCTGGACGATGTGGTGAAAACGGCGCTCGACAAGAAGCCGGACCTGCTGATTTTGGGTGGCGGTGACGGCACGATCAGTAGCTTGGTCGATCATATCGTCGGGAAGGATATCGTCCTGGGCCTGCTTCCCCTTGGAACAGCGAACAGTTTCTGCCGGACGCTGAACATTCCGCTCGACGTTGCTGGCGCAGTAGACGTGATCCGAAATGGCCAGCCGCGTCGGATCGATCTGGGCATGATTGATGACGATTATTTCGCGAACTGCGCCGCTATGGGCCTGTCGCCATCGGTCGCGGAGTCCGTACCGCACTTCCTCAAGAAGTTGTTTGGCAGAGTCGGCTATCTGGGATGGGCCGCCTATCGATTTGCACGGTTCAAGCCGTTCACGCTGATCGTAAGCGATGGTGAGAAGCAGACCCGGCTCAGCGTTGTCGAAGTCCGCATTTCCAATGGGCGCTTTCATGGCGGAACCGAACTGGTGGAGTCCGCCGCGGTCGACTCTGGGGAGATCGTCATCCAGGCGGTAATCGGTCAAAGCAAGATGGAACTCGTCCGCAACTGGGGCGCCAACATTATGCGACTGCAATCACGCAGCGACGACACGCTCGACTTTCATGGGCGATCCTTCCGCATCGCCGCCGAGCCACCGATGATGATTTCGATCGACGGTGAAGTCCTTGCTTACACCCCTGTCACTGCCCGAATCGCGGCCGGCGCCATAGAGGTGATGGCACCGGTCCCCCGATCATGAAGCAGCATTGGCTTAGCGTTATTATCTAGCCCAGCCGCGCGAGTGCCGCCAGCAGTCGAACAGCCTCTTCCTGCTTCTCGGCATGATCAGTCCGCGCCTTTTCGACCGCTTCGGGCTTTGCGCGTTCGATGAAACTGGCGTTGCCCAGTCGGGTGGCGAGCGCATCGCGTTCCTTTTCAACCGCAGTTACTGCCTTGGCGAGCCGCGCTCGTTCGGCTGCGAGGTCAATTACGCCTTCCAGCGGCAGGACGAAGGTTGCCTCGTCCACGACGACCTGCGCCGCGCCGCCCTGCATCTCTTCCTGCCGGTAATCGACCCGCGCCAGCCGGGCAAGAACGCCACTCTGCCGATCCAGCCGCTCGATCGTCCCGGCGCCGGCGTCGCGCACATGCAACGGCAGGCGCGCGCCAGGGGGCACGCTTAATTCAGTGCGGGCCGCCCGTATTTCACCCACCAGGCGGATCAGCCAGTCAATTTCCGCTTCCGCCTCCGGATCGAGCGCACGCGAATCGGGCTGCGGCCACCGGCCCACGATCAGGTCATGATCGCGCGCCGCTACGCCGTGCCACAATTCCTCGGTCACGAACGGCATGAACGGGTGCAGCAGGACGAGGATCTGGTCCAGTACCCACCCGGCAACGGCCTTCGTCTCCGCGTCGATCTGCCCCTTGATGAGTTCGAGATACCAGTCGCAATACCGGCTCCACACGAACTGATAAATCGTATTGGCCGCCGCATCGAAGCGATAGTCGGCGAGCGCCAAGTCTACCCCCTGCACCGTCCGAACTGTCTCGGCGACGATCCACTTGTTGACCGCCTGGCCCGCAACGGGCGGCTCCAGCGTATTGCTGCCGCCGATGCCATTCGCCTGCGCAAAGCGCGAAGCGTTCCACAGCTTGGTCGCGAAGTTGCGATACCCCTCCACCCGGCGCTCATCCATCTTGATGTCGCGACCCTGGCTCTCCGTCGCCGCCATGAAGAACCGCAACGCATCCGCGCCATAGCGGTCGATCAGCCCCAGCGGATCGACCGTATTGCCCTTCGACTTCGACATCTTCGAGCCGTCGGCGGCGCGGACAAGGCCGTGGAGATACAGCGTGCGGAACGGCACCTCGTCCATGAAATGCAGCCCCTGCATCATCATCCGCGCGTCCCAGAAGAACAGGATGTCGAAGCCGGAGATCAGCACGTCATTGGGGTAGCGACCACCAAGGGACGGGTCCGCTTCATCGGGCCAGCCAAGCGTGGCGAATGGCCACAGCGCGGACGAGAACCACGTGTCGAGCACGTCTTCGTCCTGACGCAATACCACGCTCTCCCCCGCCTCGCGCCGCGCTTCATCCTCGCCTTGGGCAACGATGATCCGGCCGTCGTCCGCATACCAAGCCGGTATCCGGTGCCCCCACCACAATTGCCGCGACACGCACCAGGGCTGGATATTCTCCATCCAGTTGAAGAACGTCTTCTCCCACGTCTTTGGCACGATCCTGATACGGCCGTCGCGCACCGCCTCGATCGCCGGCTTCGCCAGCGTCGCGGCGTCGACATACCATTGGTCGGTCAGCCACGGCTCGATCACCACGCCAGAGCGATCACCATAGGGGGTCTGGATCACACGATCCTCGACGCGTTCAAGCGCGCCGTCCGCCGCCAGCATCGCGACAATCCGCTCCCGCGCGGCAAAGCGGTCCAGCCCGACCAGTGAGTCGGGCACCCCGCCGCAATCGACGATCATCCCCTTCGCATCGAGCATGTTCAGCATGTCGCGCGCTTCGATCCCCGTCCGCTTGCCGACCTCGAAATCGTTGAAGTCGTGCCCGGGAGTGATCTTGACCGCGCCCGATCCCAGTTCGGGATCGGCATGCTCGTCCGCCACGATCGGGATCTCGCGGCCGGTGATCGGCAGACGGATCATCCTGCCGACCATCTCGCTGTAACGTTCGTCGGTCGGGTTCACCGCGACCGCCATGTCGGCGAGCATCGTCTCGGGGCGCGTCGTCGCGACCGAGATCGTGCCGCTGCCATCGGCAAGCGGATAGGTCAGGTGCCAGAACTTGCCCTGCACCTCGCGCGTTTCCACTTCCAGGTCGCTGATCGCGGTGCCCAGCCCCGGATCCCAGTTCACCAGCCGCTTGTCGCGGTAGAGCAGGCCCTCGTTATGAAGGTCGACGAACACCTTGATGACGGCCTTCGAAAAGCCCTCGTCCATGGTGAAGCGTTCGTTCGCCCAATCCATCGAGCATCCAAGACGACGCAATTGCTGCGTAATTTCACCGCCCGATTGGGCCTTCCACTCCCAGATCTTCGCGGTGAACGCCGCGCGGCCGAGGTCGGACCGCGTGACGCCTTCGGCCGCAAGATTGCGCTCGACGACCATCTGCGTCGCGATCCCGGCATGGTCGGTGCCGACCACCCACCGGGCATCGCGACCCCTCAGCCGCGCATGCCGGGTCAGGATGTCCTGCAGCGTGTTGTCGAGCGCATGGCCGATATGCAGCTTGCCAGTCACGTTGGGCGGCGGATTGACGATCGTCCAGGGCTCGGCGTCCGGTCGCTCGGGGCGGAAAAGCCCGTGCTCCTCCCAGTGCGCGTACCAACGTCGCTCGATTTCAGCCGGGTCGAAAGTCTTGGGAAGCTCGCTCATCGCCCCGCCTTAGCGGGCGGGGACACGCGGTATCAACCGGGCTGATCGCCCCCCTTGCCGCTAATGCGCGCGATCTCCTGCCCAACCATGCGTTCCACGATCTCCGGCATGTTCGCATCCAGCCAATCGCTCAGCATCGGCCGCAGCAGGTCACGGACCAGCCCCTCCAGCGTCCCGTCGCTACCCGGCTCCGGCTTGACCACCAGCCGGGTCAGCGCCGCCAGCGACCCGCGCGTGGCGTCCTCCGCGCGGCGGGACAGGATCGGATCGGCGGTGGCATTGGTTGTCATTGGCTCTGCCCTGGGCATCGGATCGGAAGATTTGTACTGCTCCGTCTCGGCCGGTTCTGCCATCGGATGCGGCGCATGCAGGGACAATGGTTCCTCGATCGGATCGTCGAGTTCCAGAATTTCCTCATGATCTTCATCATTCGACTCAGGCGCCGCTGCCTTGGCGCGAACACGCTGCTGCGGATAGGCATCGCCCTCCTCCGCAATGATCCGCTTGATGGACGACAGGATGTCCTCCATCGACGGCTCGGTACCCAATTCTGCCATCCCCCACGTCTCCGACGATATACCCGGTCGCAAGGGCTTAGTCCCGGCGACGGCTCGGTGCATCGGCACCTGTCGTCAAGCCGCGCTCCGTGTCAACAGGTGTCTTGAGCAGCGGATCGTTCGGTTGTTCCTGAACGACGGCGGTTTGTGCGGGCGTATTCACGGTGTTGGTGGCGACCGGCGCCGGCTCTCCATCGCCACCAAAGTCCCAGAATCGGTTCTTCACGCGATTATAGTTGAGCGTCGGATCATATAGCACGCCGCCATCCAGCCCCAGATCCTTCGCCTCCGCATCACCCATTGTCGCCAGCAGCGCGAAGCCCGCGACATAGGCGTCCCGCCTGGCGGTCACGAGGGTCACCTGGCTGTTCAGCAATTCCTGCTCGGCGTTCAGGATGTCGAGGATGGTTCGCGTGCCGACGCTGTTCTCCGCACGAACGCCCTCCAGCGACAGCTTGTTGGCGTTCACCGCAATTTCCGACGATGCAATCACCTGTTTGGACGACTCAAAGATCGCAAAGGCGGAGCGCGCCTGCGCAATCACGCCGCGCTCGGTCAGCGTTACATTCTCGATCGCCTGCGACCGCAGGGCCTCGGCACGCCGCACCTGCGCGGCCGGCCTTCCTCCCTGAAAAATCGGCAGTCGCAAAGCCAGACCGACGGTGCCGGAGGTTCCGGATTGACCCACCGGGACGCCCGTGCCCGCTCCAAGCGCGCCCAGATAATTATAGTAATTACCGCCGACGACGACACTGACCTGCGGAAGCCGCGTCGCCTTGGCGACATCGATGTCATAGCGCGTCGCTTCACGCTGCGATTGTGCAGCAAGGAGCGCGGGATTATCCTTGATCGCGCGAGACACCGCGGCATCCGGGTTCGCCGGCAGGTTCGGGAGCAGCGGCGGCGGTTGCAGGTTCTGCGGAGGACTGCCGACGACGCGGACATAGTTCTCGCGGCTCGAGATCAGTTGCGATTCCGCCGTCTGCAATTGCGCGCGTGCCAGGGCGAGCCGCGCCTCCGACTGCGCGACATCGGTTCGGGTCAGGTCGCCGACCTGGAATCGATCCCGACTGGCTTGCAGGTTGACGTCGAGCACATGGACATTCTGCTGGTTCAGCCCGACGATCGCCTCGTCGCGCACCACGTCCATATAGGCGCCAACGACTTCGGTGAAGAGACCGGCCTCAATATCCCGCAAGGTTGCGCGCCCCGCCGTGACCCTGGTCTCCGCGGCACGAATCGAACCGCGGACACCACCACCCTGATAGATCGGTACGCTGAGCGTTGTGTTGGCGGTCGCGCGCCGCGCCGGATTGGAAAAACTGTTGCTGCCGGAACCGATGCTGTTGGTCGTCGGCGACAGGACATTCTCGACATAGTCGCCGGTCACGTCGATCGACGGTCGCGATGCGGCCCGCGCGATCGGCACGTTCTCGTCCGTTGCCCGCAGCTGCGCGCGCTGACCAGTGATCGTCGGATTGGTCTTATATGCCTCGACCAATGCCTCGCGCAACGTGCCTGCCGACACTGGCGCGGCCGTGAGCGACAGCGCCGAGCCAGCCAGTAGAATGTGACGAGACATCCGCATGGCTGGTGTCAGAACGTGAATGATGCAGGCCGATCGAAACCGGGCAGGGTTACACATTCGACATCGGCGAATGGGATCAACGCGAAGCCGCCTTCCGTCTTTCGCCCCGCCGCCAAGCGGGTCAGGCCGCGCTGGGCAAGGCCGGCGACCGCGCGGCCTCCAACCGCGAGCTGATCGACCAGGCGCGGCGGCACGTCCGGCACGGCGCCGTCGATGATCAGCACATCATAGGGCGCGGCATTGGCATGGCCGTCCGCCAGCGGTCCTTCGATGACCGTCATGTTCGACAAGCCAGACAGCGCGGTACGCGCCTGATCACAAAGCGCAGCATCAGTTTCGACCGCAACCACATCCGCGACCAGTTCCGACAAAATCGCAGCGGCGTATCCAGCCATAGCGCCGATCAGCAGGACGCGATCGGAGCGGCGCAGGAATGCTTCGGTCAGCAATCGGCCCGTCGCCATCGGGGTATTTACGGCCCGTCCTGCGCCGACGGGAATAATAGTGTCGCGGTAAGCCAGCGCCCGGACGGACGCGGGAAGATAAGCCTCACGCGGCACCCTTGCCATCGCGGTCACGACACGCGGGTCGTTGACCGCATTGGGCCGCAGCTGGCTGGAAACCATCGCCTGCCGCATCGCATCGAAATCGCTGGGCATCGAAGCAGGATATTTCTCGTCAATTTCGATCGTCATGATGCCCCATTCTGTTGCACAAGCGTATTAGTTATGCAACACACCAGTCCATTGTTTGCCGTTGTACCGGCTCGGCCGAAAAGCGCCAAGCGACGAGGTGCAAATTATCTGGCCCGCTCCGCGCAATATCCCACAGCACCTGTTGACCGGTCCGGGAAAACCCCGCATCTGGCGCGTCCGCACGATCGAGGCCCGATGGCGGAGTGGTGACGCAGAGGACTGCAAATCCTTGCACCCGGGTTCGATTCCCGGTCGGGCCTCCAGTCGCGCCAAATATCGCTAAACTCCCGGTTTCTTGAGGCTTCGTTAAGCCCGACGCTGTACTCGGTCCCGCATGGCCGTTCCATCGCTCCGTCTGTATCGGGTACGCCGCGCCGTCGTTCACTTATTGGCTGACCGGCGCGGTGCAACGGCGATCGAATATGGACTGATCCTGGCGTTTGTTGTGCTGGCGATGTTCGTCGCGCTCAGTGAGCTTGGAAGCACTACTTCCAGAATGTGGGATAACGTCAGTGCCAAGGTAGGAAACGTCAGCTGATTTCGCCGCTTCACCTTAAATGTTTTTCAACCCCATTGGTCTAATCAATCAAATGCTGGTCCGGCTAACCCGGTTCGGCCGGGCAACTGAACCACTGGAAGCAAGGAAACAACGATGACCGTGATGACCATGATCCGCAAGATTTTTCGCGACAACAAGGCCGCGACCGCGATCGAATACGGCCTGATTGCCGCGCTGATCGCCGTCGCCGCGATTGCCGCCATGCAGGGCCTGGGTAACAGCCTGAAGAAGACCTTCACCAACGTTTCGGGCACGTTGAATAACAGCACCGGCACCTAAGACGGACAAAACCGCACAAACAGGGACGGCAGGCCATTGGCTTGCCGTCCTTTTGTGTCTTAACGCCTCAAAGCCGTCCCATCGCCAGGAACTTCTCCCCGCGATCGCGGCGCAGCTGCTCGGCGGATTGCGCCGACAGCGCACCAAAGCTCTTCTCGATCGCATCGCCCAGCGCGGTGATCGCCGCCGCCGGCGCGCGGTGAGCGCCGCCGACCGGCTCGGGCACGATCTCATCGATCACCCCGAACGCCTTCAGATCCTGCGCGGTGATCCGCATCGCCTCCGCCGCGTCAGGCGCCTTGTCGGCGGTGCGCCACAGGATCGACGCGCAACCCTCGGGAGAGATCACCGAATAGACCGCGTGTTCGAACATCAGGACGCGGTTTCCCGCCGCCAGTGCGATCGCACCGCCTGAACCCCCTTCGCCAACGATCGCGGCTACAATCGGAACGCCCGCCGCCAGACACGCCGCCGTTGATCGCGCGATCGCCTCCGCCTGACCGCGCTCCTCGGCCTGGATGCCGGGAAAGGCACCGGAGGTATCGACCAGCGTGACGATCGGCAGGCCGAACCGCTCCGCCAATCCGACCAGCCGGATCGCCTTGCGATACCCTTCCGGCTTTCCCAAGCCGAAATTGTGCCGAAGGCGAGTGGCGGTATCGGCGCCTTTCTCATGCCCGATCACCATGATGCGTTGTCCGCGGAAGGTCGCGAACCCGCCGAGGATCGCCTGGTCGTCACCAAAGGCACGATCACCCGCCAATTGCATGAAATCGTCGAACAGCCCGGCGACATAATCCTTGAAGTGCGGCCGTTCGGGGTGGCGCGCCACCTGCGTCTTCTGCCACGGCGTCAGCTTCGCGAACGTATCGCGCAACAGCTTGTCGGATTTTGCCTGAAGTCGGGCCAGATCAGCTGTCAGGTCGACCGTCTGGTCGGCAGCGGTCTCGCTCAGTTCGTCGATCCGACCCTGCAATTCGGCGATCGGTTTCTCGAAATCCAGAAAACTTGGCATGCCCGCGCGGTTAGGCTGGCTGTGCGAGGGCGTCAACGAGGGGGTGGCGCTCATTGACGAGGGCGACCAGCCGCTGCGCATCGACATGCGTATAGATTTCGGTTGTCGCGATATCGGCATGGCCCAGCATCATCTGCAGCGCGCGCAGATCGGCGCCGCCCGCCAGCAGGTGGGTCGCAAAGGCATGACGCAGCACATGCGGGCTGACCCGCGCCGGTGGAATGCCCGCCTCCGCCGCCAGTGCCTTGACGATCTGATACAGCCTGATGCGTGTCAGATGCCCGCTCCGCGACGGGAACAACCATTGTTGTGGCTTTGGAACATGGACCCGCCAGCGGTCGACGGCTGTCCGGGCCTGATCCGACAGCGGGACCAGTCGTTCGCGTCCCCCCTTCCCCTTCAGGATGATGAATGGCCGTGCGGCGTGAATCAGATCGCGCGGCAGCGATACCAACTCGCTCGCGCGCAGCCCCGATCCATAAAGCAGCTCGATCAGGGCATGAAGCCGGCAATCCAACGGATCGGGCGGGTCACGCGCCAGCCGCGTGGTGATCACCGCGAACAGGCGATCGATGTCGTCATGACCAAGGATTTTGGGCAATCCCCGCGATCCTCCCACGCGGGGCAGCAACGCGCCGGGATCGTCCGCGCGATGTCCCTCGTCAAACAGGAATGCGAAGAATCGTCTGATCGTCGCGGCCTTACGCGCGACCGTCGATTTCGCCAGCCCGTCCCATGAGGACGTCATGCGCTGGATACCGGCGGTGTCCGCGCTGGCAAGACCGCCGCAAAGGGCCTGCGACGCCAATGTCAGGTCGCTGCGATACGCCGAGACGGTGTTTAAGGCCGCGCCCATTTCGGCGCTCATCATCTCCAGGAACCGCTCGATCAGCGCCGGATCGGGCAGCGCATCAGGCAGACAATCAGGCGGCGTGATCGACATCGATCACACTCGCGTAAAGGCTTCCGCGGCGATCATTCTCGCCTCTCCGTCCATCCCGACACCGCGCAGGGCGCGGACGATCCGGTATAATGCAGCGGGCGGTACGCCGCGCCAGTCATCGGTCTGCATCCCGATGGCGGAGAGCAACAGGACCATCGCCGGTTGATCTTCGTTGACCGCCCGGTCGAGCGCGCGTGTCCACGCATTCTCCCGCCCGATTGGGATCTCCAGCGCCGCCGCCCCACGCTCGATATCGCCCGACGATAATCGATCAAGACCGGCCAGTCCTGCAAAGAAGAACCGTCGCTTCAGTTCGTTACCGGCATAGCCGGTCACCGCACTGTAGGACGTTCGCCCGGTAATGTCGGGATCGGACACCAGGATTAACGCCCATCCATCACTTCCGCGCGGCACGAACCGGCGCCAGCGCGCCGCTGTCCGATCCAACCCGGCGGTCAGCATCGATGCAACGATCGAACCGCTGTCTTCCCGCCCCTCATTGAACCCAGCCCGAATCGCCGCGCGAGCGGTCAGTGTCAGCCGGGCATAGGGAACCGGCATCTCGTTCCCCCAGATGCTGCGCAACGCCCCCATACGAGCGGCGGCATCACGGTCGGTATATGCGGTTGAGATCAAGCGGGAGAGGTTTGTGGCCGCACTGGGTGCGTCGTCGTCATCAAGCGCAGCGGCGTAGATATCAACCAGCGCTGCGTTCGACAAGGCGCCACGGGTCGCGGCTATGTCCGCCGCGTCCAGTCGCTGTGCCAATGGAACCGCCGGCGATAGCGCTTGCCACACCGTTGCTTGCAGACCGACACTGGCCAGCATTTCCGGTGCCACCACGACCCCGGTCGCGGTCGCGAGACCGAAGCGCCAGGGCGTCAATCTGTCCACGCCGCCCCAGTCCACCGTGATCGATTGCCCGCCGCGCGGGCCTGCGCCGATGACCTTCTCCGCCAGTTGCAGATCGATGCCGGTAGCGACGCGCTGCCGCCGGATCGACTTCAGTGCGCCGCGCGCGTCCTGACCCATCAGCGCGGCGCACATCGGTCCTGCCAGTTTCCACGCGGGCCCCGGCGTCGCGGCCAGACCACCATCGGCCAACGGACACATTCCGGCGGGATCGCTGCTCGCGAGCCACGCATTCATCGCCACTTCGTAGAGCTTGGGCGTGTAATCCGCGTTGTCGACCGACTGAACCAGCGCGCGTGCCGAGATGGACTCTCCCATGCGCAGCAGTAGCCAGGCGCGCTCCGCCGCGAAATCAGCGCCGTTCAATCCGTCGGGCGTATCAAGACGTGATACCAGCATGCGCCTGAGAATGATCGATAGCCATCTGGACGGCAGCGGGACGCTGGCTCGCCGCATCAGCCGTTCAATCGTCCGGCCATCCGCACGTC
Source organism: Sphingomonas sp. (assembly GCA_965217805.1). GTDB lineage: Bacteria > Pseudomonadota > Alphaproteobacteria > Sphingomonadales > Sphingomonadaceae > Sphingomonas. Next base: position 427,717 of record CBDCJJ010000008.1, read on the forward strand.
CGAAGGCGTCCGCACGCAGCCCGCCATCTGCTTCGGTCGCCGCGCCGATCCGCGCCAGCGATCGCCGCGCAAAGACCGGCATTTCATATTCGGCCAGCACCTCCGGATCGACGGTCGGACTGGGCGTGGCCTCAGGCTCTGGCGTGTCCGGTTCTGCTGACGACGGTAGTGGCGCCGAGCCCGACGCGGGCAGTGGCTGTACGACAGCGGTTGGCGGGTCTGTTGCCACGCGACCGGGAGGCGCGGATGCCGACGGCGCAGGTCGCACTCCTGGGGGACGCGTGGTTGGCGCCGGTGTCGGTTGGGGCGTGGGGCTTGGCTCGCCAAAACCCGGCGGCAGGATCGATTGCGGCCGATCCTGCCCGAGTGCGGGTACCAGCGCGACGGTGCCGCCGCCTGCCAGCGCAACGGCAGCGGCGGCGATCAAGCCTTTATTGAAGGTTCGCAAGCGTTACCGCTTTCTCGACACGGGTCTGCGGCCGTTCCCTAGCCTGACCGGCGAGCAGGAACAGCGCACCGACCACCACGATCAGGATGACGATGATCGAGACGGCAAGGCGGGACATGAATGAAACCTTTTCATGAATTACGTGATATGATCGAGCCGTTGGCGGCCTTTTGCCCAAACGAAGCGTCGCTGTATAGCGGCCCTCGCAATGTTGCAAAGCCGTCCCTCTTCCGCCTGGACCGGCCGTCCCCTGGTCCTTGTGGGGCTGATGGGCGTCGGCAAGACGACGGTTGGAAGGCGCCTTGCGGTTCAGCTCAAGCTGCCCTTTGTCGACGCCGATCACGAGATTGAGGCTGCCGCGGGTCTGACGATTGCGGAAATCTTTGATCGTTATGGAGAGGATCATTTTCGTGACGGAGAGCGCCGGGTGATCGCACGATTGCTGGATGGCAAACCCCAGGTAGTTGCAACGGGTGGAGGCGCATTCATCAATGACCAGACGCGCGCCCTGATCCTGCAACAGGGAACAGCGATCTGGCTTGACGCGAGCATCGACGTCCTGGTCGACCGCGTCCGCCGCCGCGACACCCGGCCGCTGCTGCGTAATCGCGATCCGGCCGAGGTTCTTCGTGATCTCGCGGCCAAGCGTAATCCGGTTTATGCCAAGGCACCGATCCATGTCGCGAGCGCCAAGGCTCCGCATGAAGCGACCGTCGCGGCCATCCTGCGCGCGGTTGGACGATGAGACGGATCAGCGTTCCGCTTGGCTCCAGAAGCTATGACATTTGCATCGGGAGCGGTTTGCTGCCCCATGCCGGGGAGTTGCTGGCGCCGATGGCGCAAGGCCGGCGGATGGTGGTAGTCACCGACGAGCACGTCGTCGATCACCTGCACATATTGGCATCGTCGCTCGCCTCGCATGGCGTCGCCGTCGAGCCGATCATACTACAACCAGGCGAGCGATCGAAAAGCTGGCGCACGCTGGAAACCCTAGTCGATCGCCTGCTGGCGCTAGGCGTGGAGCGCGGCGATAACATCGTGGCACTGGGCGGCGGGGTGATCGGTGATCTGGTCGGATTTGCCGCCTCCATCATCAAGCGCGGATGTGGTTTTGTGCAAATCCCGACTACGCTGCTTGCGCAGGTCGATTCCTCGGTCGGCGGCAAGACTGGGATCAATGCGTCGGCAGGAAAGAATCTCGTCGGCGCCTTTCACCAGCCTTCGCTCGTATTGATCGATCCGGACGTGCTCGACACCCTTGCGCCGCGCGAGGTGCGCGCCGGCTATGCGGAGGTCATCAAATATGGATTGATCGACGACGCCGGCTTCTTTGCCTGGTGCGAGGCCAACGGCTCCGCCCTCATCGCCGGCGATGCGGATGCCCGGGAATATGCCATAGCTCATTCGGTAACGGCGAAGGCGCGGATCGTCGGCGCGGACGAATACGAAACGACCGGTGCGCGCGCGCTGCTCAACCTTGGGCATACTTTTGGCCATGCACTCGAAGCCGAAGCCGGCTTCGATGGTAGTTTGATCCACGGCGAGGCGGTCGCCGCCGGATGCGCGCTGGCCTTTGGCTTTTCGGCTGCGCGGCGCGACTGCGCCGCCGACGACGTATTGCGCGTCCGACAACATCTACGCAAAGTCGGGCTTCCCGACGGACTTCTCAAAAGTGGCATTACCGCAAGTGGCAAGCGCCTGGTCGAGCACATGCGCCATGACAAAAAGGCAAGTGGCGGCCGCCTGCCCTTCCTCCTCGCCCACGGTATCGGCCAGACCTATCTCGACAATGACGTCGATCTGGCCGACGTCGCGGCATTCCTCGACGGGCAGCGCTGATGCCCAACGGTGTCGCGAAGGCGAACTTGCCGACCAAAATCTGCCCGGCCTGCAATCGTCCGTTCACCTGGCGCAAGAAATGGGCGCGTGACTGGGACGCGGTCGTTTATTGTTCGGATGCGTGCCGCAAAAAGCGCTAGCGCGCGCCGTTCCATGCCAGCCACAGCCATCCTCCAATCAGCAGCGCGCCGCCGATCGGCGTGATTGCGCCCAGCCATCGCGGCAGCCCCAGCGCCATCAGATAAAGCGTGCCGCCAAAGATCGCGCCCCCGGCAATAAACAGCCATGCCGGACCACGTCCGTCGAACCGCAGCGCGATCAGCGCCGCAACGGCGTGAACGAGCTGATAGTGCGCGCCGGTTTTGATCCATTCGGCGGCCTGCCCCGCCGCACCATGTGCGCCAAATGCCCCAGCGCCAACCGCGACCGCGCCGGACAATGCTGACAGGATCAGTAACCAGTTCATCCACACTCACCGTCTGCCAGTTGCTGATTGTCACGGATCAACCGCTCGATACCCGCCCGCAGATCGCCTGTTGTCGATTGCAGGTGCAGCCGCTCCTCGTCCTGCTCACGATAGGCACGTTCGGTACGGTCGATCTCCTCTCCCTCGATACCCAGCCCATCCATCGCAAGGCGCGCCATACAAACCGCCGACTCCACCGTCTCACGCACCGTCCCAGCGACTGGTGCGCCGCTCATCTTGATAAGGCTGCGACGATCGTAAGCGCGGGCGTAGACCAGCACATCGGGAAACGACTTGTGCACCGCGGTCAGCATTGCGGCGTCCACCACGTCGCCGTCCAGGCATAGCATCAACAGCTGCGCGTCGCCGGCTCCCGCCTGACGCAACAGCTCAATGCGCGTTCCGTCGCCATAGTAGACCTTCGCTCCGAAGTTTCCCGCCGCCTCGATCATCTCCGGGTCGCGGTCGATCAGCGTGATCCTGATCCGTTGCGCATTCAGCATCTGCGCGACCGCCTGCCCAAAGCGACCATAACCGACGACGATCGCCGCCGCCCCATCCTCCCGAGGTGTGGCCAGATCGGCACCGTCATTCACGGGGGCGGCGCGGAAACGCCTTGTCGCTGTTATCAGGAAGGGCGTTGTCGCCATCGAAAGCGTCACTATCGCGCCAAAGAGACTTGCCGCTTCCGGCGCGATCAACAGCGCATCTTGCGCTTGAGCGAACAGGACAAAACCAAATTCACCGCCCTGGCTCAGCAAAAGTCCCAGAGCGAGCGCAGGCCGCCATTCCATTCGGAATGCCCGGCCGATGCCAAAGATGATTGCGGTCTTCGTCACGATCAACGCCACCGCCATGCCGATGACGAAGAAAGGTCGGTCAGCGATTGCGGTCAGGTCCAGCATCATGCCGACCGTCAGGAAAAACAGCCCGAGCAGGATCGAACGGAACGGCTCGACGTCGGCCTCCAGTTCGTGTCGGTACGGACTATCGGCCAGCATTACGCCGGCGACAAACGCACCCAGCGCCGGTGATAGCCCCAGCGACTGCATGACAGCTGCGCTGGCGATCACAGTAAAGAGCGCCGCAAAGACAAACATCTCGCGCTCGCCCAGCACGCCAATCAATCTGAACGTCGGTCGCAGGATGAACCGCCCGGCAAGGATCAGGCCGATGACTGCACAGACGGTATAAACAGCGAGCAGCCAGCCCGGAGGCGCGGCTGGTTCGGCCGGCGCGCGGCTTAACGCCGCCACGATCGTAATCAGCGGCACAATCGACAGATCTTGGAACAGCAGGATCGAAAAGGCCCGCTCACCAAACGGAGTTCGCAGCCGACCGACCGATTGAAGCATCGGCAGAACCTGAGCCGTTGATGACAGGGCTAGCGGCAGGCCGAGCGCAATCGCGGCCGCTGGCGAAAACCGTGCGACGACCGCGACGAGTACAGCGACTGCAACCCCGCAGCCTAAAACCTGTAAAAGCCCAAGTCCGAAGATGTCCTGCCGCAATCGCCACAGACGTGCCGGCGTCAGTTCAAGTCCGACGATGAAGAGTAAAAGGGTGATGCCAAGCTCGCCAATACCCATCTTCGTCTCGGCATCGCCCACTAGCCCGAGGACATGAGGCCCGGCTACCGCGCCCGCGACAAGATAGCCCAGCGTGGCACCAAGCCCGAGCTTTCGAAACAACAATACAAAAAACAGCGCAAAGCCGAGAAGGATCACACCGTCACGCAGCATCAAACCCGTGGTGTCATGATCCACCTAGCGGGCTGTCTTCGCGGCCGCCGAAGCCTCCGCCGCCGCTTCGAACGCCAATTTTATCGATGCATGGCGCGCGGTATGCGGCCGAGCGGGTTCAAAGATCGCAAGACCTGGCCAATCAGGGGCTTCACTGCCGCCTCCAAGCCATGCCGTCAGCGTATCGCGTGCATGTTCGAGTTCTTCGGTTGTGCGCCCAACGATGTGCGCCGCCAACAGCGATGACGATGCCTGTCCCAGTGCACAGGCACGCACGAGCAGACCAACGGCGCTGACGCGATCCTCTTCATCCAGAGCGACATCAACGGTTACACGGCTGCCACAGACAGGCGACCTCCTATCAGCGCTCGCCATGGCGCCCGCCAGTCGTTCGTGATGCGGGATCGACGCCGCAAGTCGCAAAATGTCGGACGTGTAGAGCGCTGCACTCAAGGGTTTTTTTCCTCACCTTCAGGGGTCGACCCCTGCGCGCCAAATACCGGCTCGCCGCGCCGCCTGCGATCGACAAAGTCGGCAATGCTGGCACTGGTCGCGTTGAGAAGAGGATAGGTCCGCGATGTCGTCATCCAGGCGGGTCGTCTGGCGGGTCCGCCACTGATCGTATCAACGACGAGCGTGGCCAGCAGGAACAGCAGGCTGGCCAGGATGAGCCCCTTGAGTGCACCAAAGCCAAAGCCGAGCGCACGATCCACCGGGCCCAGGATCGATGTGCGGGTTCGCGCGCCTATTGCGCCCGCTACCATCCGACCACCAAAATAACAGACGCCGGCAATGATCGCGAAGGCAAGCACCGCTGCGCCCGATGCCGTTCCGACGACCCGGGTAAGCGCTTGCGCCAGTGGCACATGAAACAACTTGAGGGCGGCCACGATCGCCACCCACGCGAACAATGACAGCACTTCCGCCACGAACCCCCGGATCAGCCCGAAGATGGCGGCACCCGCGACAGCGAGCAGAACGACGATATCGAGTGCGGTGAAGCCCATACCAAGCCTAAATGGCGTCCGTTAGCGTTGCGGACTACCCCCGCCCCAGCATATGGTCAACGAAACCGGCCAGCGACCGAAAACTGGTTAGTGACAACGTGCTTTCGCTCTTGCTGATAGACGCAGGGACCAGCGCCCGCTCAAACCCCAGCTTGGCGGATTCTTTCAGCCTCAACTGGCTGTGCGCGACAGGCCTCACCTCACCCGAAAGCGAGACTTCGCCAAACGCGACCGCATCGATGGGCACGGGTCGTTCCGACAATGCAGAAACCAGCGCAGCCGCCACTGCAAGGTCTGCCGCCGGATCCTGCACGCGGTAGCCACCAGCAATATTCAGATAGACCTCACAGGCCGAAAATGAGAGTCCGCACCGTGCCTCAAGCACCGCCAGGATCATCGCGAGCCGTCCCGAATCCCATCCCACCACCGCACGCCGTGGTGTTGCACCGCTGGCCAGTCGTACCGTCAGCGCCTGTATCTCAACCAGTACCGGTCGGGTTCCCTCCAGCGCCGGAAACACCGTCGCCCCTGTCATCCCCTCTTCTCGCTGCGTCAGGAACAGTGATGACGGGTTTGCAACCTCGATCAGTCCTTCCCCCGCCATCGCGAATACACCAATCTCATCCGTACCGCCGAACCGGTTTTTGATCGCTCGCAGGATCCGATACTGGTGACTGCGCTCACCTTCGAACGACATCACCGTGTCGACCATATGCTCCAGCACGCGCGGTCCTGCGATTGACCCATCCTTGGTCACATGCCCAACCAGCACAACCGCCGTCCCGCGCTCCTTGGCGAAGCGAATCAGTTCCTGGCTGGAGGCGCGTACCTGGCTGACTGTTCCTGGTGCGCCCTCGATCAGATCCGAATGCATTGTCTGGATCGAATCGATGATGAGCATCGCAGGCGGGTGCGTACTCGACAACGTCGTCAGGATGTCGCGGATCGAGGCCGCCGATGCGAGTTGTACAGGCGCATGGCCGAGTCCGAGCCGCCGGGCACGAAGCCGCACCTGATCGATCGCCTCCTCACCGGAAATATATGCAACCGATGCCCCTGCTGCCGCGATCCGGGCTGCCGCCTGCAGCAGCAGCGTGGATTTGCCGATCCCCGGATCGCCACCAATCAATGTTACGGACGCACGGACAAGCCCGCCGCCCAGCGCGCGATCCAGTTCCGCGATCTGCGTCGACAACCTTGGCGGCAGCGCGACCTCAGCATCCAGACCGGCGAGTTCAATCATCCTGCCGCCGCCACGCAGATGATGCTTCGCCGCAAACGGCGTGACGACCGCGCCGGCCTCCTCGACCAATGTGTTCCATTCGGCGCAATCGCTGCATTGACCCTGCCAGCGCGATGAAACGCCGCCGCACGCCTGACAGACATAGCGCTTCTGAACCTTCGCCATAGCGGACGTTTAGCGGAACAGGAAGGGAACGCAACGCCCGATTGGTATTTATGCCGGAACCACTCTAGGCGCATCGGCGATGAAGCCGTCCGACCTTCGCATCGCGCTATTCAGCGGCAACTATAACTATACCCGGGACGGCGCGAACCAGGCGCTTAACCTGCTCGTCGGGCTGTTGCTAGACCGCGGTGCGAAGGTTCGCATCTATTCGCCTACGGTGCCCAACCCGGCGTTTCCGCCGACCGGCGACCTGGTCGACATACCCGCCTTTCCAATGATCGGTGGCCGCGGCGAATATAAGATCGCTCAAGGGCTGCCCCGAGCGCCGCGACGTGACCTGGAGGCGTTCGCTCCCAACCTCGTCCACGTGTCCTCGCCGGAAATACTGGGACACCGCGCTGTCAGCTGGGCGCGCCGCAATCGCGTGGCCTCCGTCGCATCCGTGCATACGCGATTCGAGACGTATTTTCGCTATTACGGCCTCGGAATTTTAGAGCCTGTTATAGAGCGTGCGCTCAAGCGCTTTTATAATCGCTTCGATCGGATCCTGGTGCCGACGCCCAGTATCGCGTACCTTCTGGCGAGCTGGGGTGTAACAACGCCGGCGGGCATCTGGTCGCGCGGAATCAATCATGAACGATTCGATCCCGTACGACGCGATCTCAGCTGGCGCCGATCACTGGGCATCGCGGACGAGGACACGGTGATCGGCTTTCTCGGTCGGCTGGTCAAAGAGAAGGGGCTCGATATCTTCACTGACGTCGTGAAGGAACTGCAACGTCGGGGGATGCCTCACAGGGTTCTTGTCGTTGGCGAGGGTCCGGCGCGTGACTGGTTTGCAGCGCAAGTTCCACGTGCCGTCTTTGCCGGATTCCAGACCGGTAACGCGCTGGGCCGTGCGGTCGCATCAATGGATGTCTTCTTTAATCCTAGCGTGACGGAAACATTCGGCAATGTCACGACCGAGGCGATGGCCGCCGGCGTGCCGGTCGTTGCCGCGCGGGCGACGGGCGCGGTTGATCTGATCGATGACGGACGCACTGGGTTTCTTGTCGCACCACGCGATGTGCGCGGCTATGCCGATGCGATCGATCAGATCATCAGGAGTCCGGGCCTTCGCCAGATGATGGGCAATGCCGCTCACCTTGAGGCGGGCGGTTATCGATGGGAGACCGCGAATCAGGCAGTGCTCGATCAATATCTGGCGCTGATGGAGACGCGGGCGCTCCAGCAGCCGACCCGGTAGATCCGAGGCTTCTCGGACACCTGTGGCCTGAACACGGTTTAGCCCTTACCTTCTGAAGATGGCCGATCTCTTCACGGGCTTCGATCCCACCGTCCCTGCCGCAGCTCCGGCCGTCGATGCGCCTTTCGCCGACCGGCTACGGCCTACCCGCCTAGAAGACGTCGTCGGTCAGGAGCATCTTATCGCATCCGAGGGTACTATCGGGCGGATGATCTCAGCAGGCCGGTTGTCGTCGATGATTCTGTGGGGACCACCCGGAACCGGCAAGACAACCATCGCTCGACTGCTTGCCGACGCTGTAACCATGCGTTTTACCGCGATCTCCGCCGTCTTCTCGGGCATCGCCGACCTGAAACACGCATTTGCCGAGGCGCGCGATCATGCAAAGCTTGGCCAACGTACCTTACTTTTTATTGACGAAATTCACCGCTTCAACCGCGCGCAGCAGGACGGCTTCCTGCCGTTTGTCGAGGACGGCACCATAACTCTGGTCGGTGCGACCACCGAGAATCCATCCTTCGAGCTTAATGCCGCATTGCTCAGCCGTGCTCAGGTACTTATCTTGCGGCGCCTCGACCATAAGGCGCTTGAGCAGTTGCTCGCCCGTGCCGAAACACTGGCCGAGCAGACGCTTCCGCTCCTACCTGCCGCGCGCGATGCGCTGATCGCCGGTGCCGATGGGGATGGCCGGTTTCTGCTCAACCAGGCAGAGACGCTGCTCGCTGTGCATCTTGACGAACCTCTCCATACCGCGGGTCTGTCCACCTTTCTGCAGCGCCGCGTGGCGGTGTATGACAAGAATCGCGAAGGGCATCACAACCTCATCTCCGCGCTGCACAAGGCGATCCGCGGGTCCGACCCGCAAGCAGCACTCTACTACCTGGCGCGAATGCTCACTGCGGGCGAGGAACCGCTCTATGTGCTCAGGCGACTGACGCGAGCGGCTTCTGAAGATGTGGGCCTCGCCGATCCCCAGGCTCTCGTTCAATGCCTGGCAGCCAAGGAAAGTTACGACTTTCTGGGAAGTCCGGAAGGGGAACTCGCGATCGCGCAGGCGTGCCTTTACCTTGCAACAGCGCCAAAATCGAATGCAGTTTACAAGGCGCAAAAGGCTGCCTGGAAAACTGCGCGCGAAACAGGTTCTCTCATGCCTCCCGCCCATATTCTCAACGCGCCGACCAAGCTGATGCGCGACATCGGATATGGCAAAGACTACGCCTATGACCATGATGACCAGGATGGGTTCTCAGGCGCCAACTATTGGCCTGATGAACTGCCGCCGCAGCACTTCTACGACCCCACCGATCGCGGGCACGAGAAGCGGATCGCCGACCGGATGGCGCATTGGCATGCTCTGCTCAAAAACCGGCGCAGCGCCGCAGTATAGCGCTTGCCCACGATATCTTTAGCAATGGAGTCCGCGCGGTTCACCCAATTCGCCTGTTTTGACTGGTCCGGGCAGAACGTCCTGAGGCCTCGCGGACTCGTACTCGCGGTCGCCGACCGGTCTGGACCTCCGCAACTTGTATCAAAAGAAAGCGGATGGTCGCGGCGTGACGTGATCGACTGGCTCATTGCAGTTGCAGCGTCCGGCGAGGACGTCCTGATCGGCTTAGACCTGTCCTTCGCCCTGCCATTTGTCGATTGCGGCGCATATTTCCCTGACTGGCCAGAGAGCCCTGGGATGGCACGCGATCTATGGACACTGGTCGAGCGAGTAAGCGCCGATGATCCTTCCCTGTCCGCAAACGCATTCCTCTCTCATCCGCAGATCGCGCGCTACTTTCGCCAGCATGGCGGCAGGATTGGTGACCGATTCGGCAATCAGGGCCTTGGTCGTTTGCGTCTGACGGAGTCTTGCGCGCGCAGAGCCGGCTTGGGTCTGTCGGCAAGCGGCTTCAATCTGGTCGGCGCGGCACAGGTCGGAAAATCAAGCCTGACCGGAATGCGCGTCCTGCACAGGTTGAACGGTGCGATGGCGATCTGGCCGTTCGACCCCATACCAGCGCACGGCCCGGTAATCGCCGAGGTCTATCCCGCCATCGCGGCAAAGTCTGCGGGAATTCCTGCTGGACGCAGCAAGATCAGGACGATTGGTGCGCTGGAGCACGCATTAAGCCGCTTCAATTCATCGATGGCGTCAATGTCTGCTTACGATGACCATTCGACCGATGCGCTGATAACTGCAGCCTGGCTTCGTCAGGTATCGCATGACGCGGCCTTATGGGTGCCGCCGGCACTCACGCCCATGATTGCTGCAACCGAAGGCTGGACCTTCGGCGTCGTCTGACGCATGGAGATCGAAGGCCGGTTTAGCTCAGCTGGTAGAGCAGCGGTTTTGTAAACCGAAGGTCGCGGGTTCGATTCCTGCAACCGGCACCACACCACCGCGTTGGCTAGTCGATGACGCTCCCAATCAAAATCGCCAGCTACAATATCCGCAAGGGCATTGGCGCGGATCGACGCCGTAACCCCGAACGCATTCTTGAAGTACTGTGTGAAATCGACGCCGACGTGATCGCATTGCAGGAGGCCGATCGACGGTTTGGCGCACGAGAGAGCGTGCTGTCCAAGCAATTGCTCGCCGAACATGGCGACTGGCAGGCGGTGGACATCGGGATGCGCGCGGCGTCGATGGGGTGGCATGGCAATGCGATCCTGACACGACGCAGCGCCCATATCATTGACTGCGAACCCATCCATCTTCCCTCACTGGAACCACGCGGAGCGGTCAGCGCCGATATCATGATCGGTGGGACGAAGCTACGCATTGTCGGCATGCATCTCGACCTGTCGGGCTTGTGGCGGCGCAAGCAAGCCGCGGCCGTCATGGCGCATGTCGGGGCCAGCACCAGTCATTATCCTGCGATACTGATGGGTGATCTGAATGAATGGACCGCCTCTTCGGGCTGCCTGAGAGATTTTGCGAGAGACTATCACTTTGCGCAAACCGGGCCATCGTTCCACGCCCGCAGACCGATTGGGCGGCTTGACCGGATCATGGCGTCGCGTGAACTTCGGATCAGCAATTGCGGTGTCCATGTCAGTACCACTGCGCGAAAGGCATCGGATCATTTACCGATCTGGGCGACAGTCGAAACTGCCTGATGCGGGATAAGGAACTTCGGCTCGCGCTGGTATGCTATGGCGGGATCAGCCTTGCTGTCTACATGCACGGCATCACCAAGGAAATTTGGCATCTGGCGCGCGCAAGCCGTGCCTTTCACGATAATGATTCGACCGTCAGCAGCACTGAGCAAGTCTACAAAGATCTTTTCGCAGAAATATACGCCATCAGTGGCGTACGATTGCGGGTACTGCCCGATATCGTCGCCGGTGCCAGCGCCGGTGGAATCAATGGAATCTTCCTGGCGCAAGCAATCGCAACCGGCCAAAGCCTGGAGCCGCTTACCGAATTGTGGCTGACGTCTGCCGACGTCGAGGCGCTCATCGATCCAGACGCTGCTCCCGCTTCTCGCTTCTCGAAAGTTTGGGCCCTGCCCTTGGCCTGGATGGCGGCCGGTCGCAGCGCCGACAGCGTCGACGCGCTGGACGATGATGTCACCCGTGACGAAGTCCGCGCGAAATTGTCTCATTTCATCCGCTCCCGCTGGTTCGAACCACCTTTCGGCGGAAGCATCCTGACGGGAATGCTACTTGATGCATTTGCGGCGATGGCGACGAGTAAAGCCGGTCCACGGCTATTGCCGCCGGGCCAACCGCTCGACCTGTTCGTGACGGTCACCGATTTTGCCGGTCACGCACAGGCGTTATCGCTCAACTCCCCGGCCGAGGTCATCGAAACCGAGCACCGCGTGGTCATCAGCTTCACCGATCGCGGCCTTGAGACCAATCCGACACTTGCCGACCCCGCTGAGTTGACTTTCGCTGCCCGTGCGACATCCAGTTTCCCCGGCGCTTTTCCGCCGTTCACGATCAGTGAATTGGACACTGTTCTCAAGCAGCGGCAAATTCCTTGGGTCGGCCGAAGCACTTTCCTGCGCCGCATTCTGCCACGACATCGCGCGCCCGATAAAGTCGTTCTCATTGATGGTTCAGTGCTAGCCAATGCTCCCTTTCGGCCCGCAATCGACGCATTGAGCGATCGTCCCGCCCGACGTGAAATTGATCGCCGTTTTGTATATATCGATCCATCGCCCGGCATGAAGTTCAAGCTGGGGCGTCACGCGGAGGTCCCCGGCTTCTTCCAGACGATCCTCGGCGCGCTCAGTGAATTGCCGCGCCAACAGCCAATTCGTGACAATCTGGATGTGCTGGCGCGGCGATCGGCTCGGATCGAGCAGATGCGCGCCGTCTTGAAAACAATAAGGCCAGAGGTCGAGCGTGAAATCGATACGCTCTTCGGCCATACTTTCTTCCTCGACCGCCCGACCTCCGCCAGACTTGCGGCATGGCGCAGGCGTGCTCAGGATGCTGCTGCGACGCGTGCTGGATACGCTTATGCCGCATATGCTCAGTTGAAGCTGGCAGGGGTTACCGACACAATGGCGGCGCTTGTCCACGATGTCGTCGGCACATCCGGCCGCAATCGACGGCGGCGTACCGACGCCGCGATTCGCAAGGCTTGCGATGCATTCGTCGCGGCGAACGGGGAGGTAGCGTTCCTGCGCACCTTCGACCTGAGCTTTCGCATTCGGCGCCTGCGCCTTCTTGCGCGACGGATGGCCGAGATTGGGGGTGACAATGAAGCAGATTTTGCCGGGCTGCGCGATGCCATTTATACATCCCTCTCGCGCTATCTCGATCGTCAGCGCAGTGACTCGCACCGCGATCTGCGACGGTCCATCCGATCAGCTCGCGGCGACGTCAGCTCGGTCATCGACGAGCTGGCGGAATCGCTCGATCTTACCGACCTTGACGCCGCCACCGATCAGGCGCTGACAAATGCACTCGGCCGCTTGGAGCGCGAACCGCGCCGGCGCATGTTGCTGACCTATCTGGGCTTTCCCTATTATGACATCGCCACTCTGCCGTTGCTGCAGGGCGAAGGGTTGGACGAATTCGATCCGATCAAGGTGGATCGCATCGCGCCCGATGATGCGACATCAATCCGCAAGGGCGGCGCCGATGCGACATTGAAGGGCATCCAGTTCAACAGCTTCGGTGCGTTTTTCAGCCGCGCCTACCGGGAGAATGACTATTTATGGGGCCGTTTGCACGGAGTGGAGCGCGTCATCGATATTGCCATCTCGACACTAGCCGTTCCGTCGCGGATCAAGCCGGCACGCGTCGCGGCGATCAAGCAAAATGCCTTTCGCGCAATTCTTGACGAGGAAGAGCCAAAGCTGACCGCGATCGGTCCCTTGTTCAAGGCATTGCGATCGGAAATTGGTTGAAGGCTGGTCAAGCGTGAGATGTCGGTCTAGCCTTCGTCGACAACAGCCGAGGTAGTCCATGCAGTTCCTGAAGGTACTATTCTGGTGTCTTTTGGCCTTTGTCGCCGCGCTATTCACCTATGGCAACTGGACCAGTGTTCCCATTCGGCTTTGGAGCGGTCTGATAGCCGACGTAAACCTCCCGCTACTGGTTCTCGTGGCTTTCTTGCTGGGCTATTTGCCAACGACAATCTACCACCACGCGGTGCGTTGGCGATTGCGGCAGCGACTTACAACGATGGAACGCCTTCTCATCGATCGTCCTTTGCCTGAACCTTACAGTCTCCTAGAGGAAATCAGGCCGCCTGTCATTGAACAGGCGAATATCACGGATGCCGCATGAACTCACCGGTCTTCGTCGCGATCGATACGCCCTTACTGAAAAATGCCGAGATGCTGGCCCGTGCCGTCAAAAGCCACGTTGGTGGTATCAAGCTGGGGCTTGAGTTTTTTTTTGCCAACGGTCCTGCCGGTGTCGAGACTATGGCATCACTCGATCTGCCGATCTTTCTCGACCTGAAACTGCACGACATCCCAAACACGGTTGCCAAAGCCGTCACGGCAATCTCGCCGCTGGGTCCGTCTATCCTGACCGTACATGCAGCAGGCGGACAGACCATGCTCGCGGCGGCCCGCGAGGCCGCGCCAGCGCACATGAAAATTGTCGCCGTCACCATGCTCACCAGTATGGATACAGCCGACCTGGCTGCCACGGGCATTTCGAGCGAGCCACTAGTGCACGTTAAGCGTCTCGCGCGACTGGCGCAGGATGCTGGCGTGGATGGCATCGTCTGCTCTGGCGCTGAGGTTGCCGCCGTACGCGCCGGCTGGGCAGATGGTGTCCTGATTGTTCCCGGGGTCCGCCCCGCCGAAGCCGATCGGGGCGATCAGAAACGCATCGTGACACCTCGTGCAGCGATCGACGCCGGTGCTTCCATTATCGTCGTCGGTCGTCCCATCACTGGCGCCGCCGATCCGGCTGTCGCGGCAGAACATATTGCACAAAGCCTGCATTAGCATCTGTTGCATTCCAGAACGCCAAGAACGACGTGCAGTGAATGAAGATTAGGGCAAAAGTTTGTGGATTGTCGACCCCGACCTCAATTGATGCAGCGGTAAAGGGAGGCGCGAGTTACATCGGCTTTGTCTTCTTCCCGAAATCACCCCGGCATGTCGAGCCGGAACAGGCGTCGCGACTTGCCGCCCAAGTTCCCGATCACGTCAAGCGGATCGGAGTTTTCGTGGATCCCGACGACCAGCTTCTGGGCCGTGTAATCACCGGGGGTGCGCTCGACGTCGTGCAACTTCACCGGACCACGTCCCAACGCGTCGCTGCAATCCGCGAACGCCACGCGATCGAGACATGGGCTGCGGTCGCCGTGCGCAGCCGAAATGATCTGGACGCGGCGAAAACACTTGTGGGAGCGGCGGATCGCATCCTGTACGATGCCAGAACCCCGGACGACGCGGCTCTTCCGGGCGGCATGGGCATCCGCTTTGACTGGGATTTGCTTGACGGTTTTAGCCATCCACTACCCTGGGCGCTGTCAGGCGGGCTGAATGCCGGCAATGTGGCAGAAGCGATCCGCAAGACCGGAGCATCAATCGTGGATGTTTCTTCCGGCGTCGAAGGCGCGCCGGGCGAAAAGAACTGCGAACTGATCCGCGCGTTCCTCGCCGCCGTCGCCGCCGTCGCCGCCGCCTGACCTCGACAGGGCGCCCTTCAGTGGTAAAGCACGCCAGATGAACGCCCCCAACAGTTTCCGGACGCAGCCCGATGAAAGTGGCCACTTCGGTCAGTTCGGCGGCCGTTATGTCGCCGAGACACTGATGCCATTGATCCTGGACCTCGACCGGGAATATCGCGCGGCAAAAGCGGACCCGTCGTTCGGGGCGGAATTTGCCGCTCTGCTCGAACACTATGTCGGTCGCCCCAGCCCGCTTTATTATGCGGAGCGCCTGACCGAGACGCTTCGTGAAAGCAGTCAGCCGGGCATGGGTGCGCAGGTCTGGTTTAAGCGTGACGAGCTGAACCATACCGGTGCGCACAAGATCAACAATTGCATCGGCCAGATTCTCCTCGCCATACGGATGGGCAAGAAGCGGATCATTGCCGAGACGGGCGCGGGCCAGCACGGCGTTGCGACGGCGACGGTCTGCGCGCGCTTCGGCCTGCCGTGCGTCATCTACATGGGCGCGCGGGACATGGTCCGCCAACAACCAAATGTTTTTCGTATGAAACTGCTGGGTGCCGAGGTCAAACCGGTGGAAAGCGGCGCGCACACGCTGAAGGATGCAATGAACGAGGGAATGCGCGACTGGGTGGCGAACGTCCATGACACCTTCTACATCATCGGCACCGCTGCTGGCCCCCATCCCTACCCGGAGATGGTTCGCGACTTTCAAAGCGTGATCGGGCGGGAGGCACGGGCACAGATGCTGGATCGTACCGGGCGCCTGCCCGACCTGCTTGTCGCGGCGATCGGCGGCGGCTCGAACGCAATCGGATTGTTCCACCCGTTTCTCGACGATGCTGAGGTTGCGATGCTGGGTGTCGAGGCGGCCGGTCACGGACTGGACCGGGAACATGCCGCCAGCCTCGCCGGCGGCGCACCCGGCGTCCTCCACGGCAACAAGACCTATTTGTTGCAGGACGAGGACGGCCAGATTGTCGAGGCGCACTCGATTTCGGCCGGTCTCGATTATCCGGGAATTGGCCCGGAACACGCCTGGCTGCGCGATATCGGTCGCGTCGACTACGACAGCGCGACCGATATCGAAGCCCTCGACGCCTTTCAGCTCCTTTGCCGTACCGAAGGGATCATTCCCGCGCTTGAACCCAGCCACGCCATCTCTGTCGTGGCCAAGCGTGCCCGCTCGATGCGCGAAGACCAGATCATCCTCGCCAATTTATGCGGTCGCGGTGACAAGGACATCTTCACGGTCGCCGATGCGCTCGGAGTAGCGATGTGAGTCGCATCGCCGCTGCGTTCACCCATGCTGCAGAACAGAACCGCGCGGCACTTATTGCGTTCATAACCGCCGGCGATCCCTCGGTAGCAGCCTGTCCCGCAATCCTCGACGCGCTGGTGGAAGGCGGTGCGGATGTGATCGAACTGGGCATGCCGTTCACCGATCCGATGGCCGACGGCCCCGCGATCCAAGCCGCTAATCTGCGCAGCCTGGCCGCCGTCACGACCACACACGATATCCTCGACATCGCCCGAGATTTTCGCGAACGACATGAACATGTCCCGCTTGTCCTGATGGGCTATGCGAACCCAATGCTTCGACGCGGACCGCAATGGTTCGCAGGCGAAGCGGCACGGGTCGGTGTCGACGGCGTCATCTGCGTCGACATACCGCCCGAGGAAGATGATCAGCTCGGCCCTGCCCTCCGCGAAAACGGGATTGCCGTGATCCGGCTC
Organism: Sphingomonas sp.; assembly: GCA_965217805.1. Taxonomy (GTDB): domain Bacteria; phylum Pseudomonadota; class Alphaproteobacteria; order Sphingomonadales; family Sphingomonadaceae; genus Sphingomonas. Next base: position 444,697 of record CBDCJJ010000008.1, read on the forward strand.
GCCACTCCGACGACCGATGATACCCGACTGCCGGCCGTGCTGGATGGTGCAGAGGGTTTTTTATATTATGTTTCGGTTGCCGGCATCACCGGATCGCAACGGGCAGAGCAGAACTCGATTGAGGAAGCGGTCAATCGGTTGAGGGCGTCGACGGACCTGCCCGTCGCGGTGGGCTTCGGCATTCGCACCGTCGATCAAGCGGCGGCAATTGGGGCGGTTGCTGATGGCGTCGTCGTCGGCTCGGCCATAGTTGAACTCGTCGGCAAATATGGCGAAAAGGCGGTCAAACCCGTCCGCGACTATGTCGCCTCCCTCGCCAAGGCGATCACATCGACCCGAAAGATTTCCGCATGAGCTGGCTCAACAGCGTCCGCAATGTTCTGCCCTTTGTTGCCAAGAAGGAAAGCCCCGACAATCTCTGGCACAAGTGCAAGGGGTGTGGTCAAATGGTTTTCGTTAAGGAACTGGAGGAGAACCTTAATGTCTGTCCCCGCTGCGACCACCACGATCGCATCGGTCCGTCGATCCGGTTTGCTCAGATCCTTGACGACGGCAGCATGGCGGCGGTTGAACCGCCAAAGGTTCCGGAAGACCCACTGAAGTTCCGCGACTCCAAGCGCTATTATGATCGACTGAAGGCCGCGCGGAATACAACGGCTGAACCCGATGCATTGCTAAACGCACGAGGGACGATCGAGGGACACCGGGTAGTCGTCGGCGTACAGGATTTTGCATTCATGGGCGGATCGATGGGTCTGGCGGTCGGCGAAGCTTTCGTCCGCGGTGTAGAAACTGCGATCGCCGACGCCGCGCCTTATATCATCTTCACCGCCGCAGGCGGCGCGCGCATGCAAGAGGGTATCCTCAGCCTGATGCAGATGCCGCGCTCGACCGTCGCCATCCAGATGCTCCACGAAGCCGGACTGCCGTACATTGTCGTGCTGACCGATCCCACCACCGGCGGCGTCACCGCCAGCTATGCGATGCTGGGCGACATCCAGATCGCCGAGCCGAATGCGCTGATCGGGTTCGCCGGGCAACGCGTGATCGAGCAGACCATCAGGGAGAAGCTGCCCGAGGGATTTCAACGCGCCGAATATCTGCTCGACCACGGGATGCTCGACATGGTTGTCCACCGCCGCGATTTGCGTGACACGCTGGCGAAGACGATCGGCTATCTCCACGGGCAGCGTCGGGCCGCGTAGCAGGGCTAGGGGCGTGCCCGACTTCGCGCGCTCAGGCGATCTTGCGGTACAGACCCAGCTCGATCGGCTTTGGCGAGTGTCGCCGGGCGCAGATGTGCTTGGCCTCGAACGCATCACCCGGCTCCTGGGACGATTAGGCGACCCGCATCTGAGGCTACCGCCGGTCTTCCATGTGGCGGGCACGAACGGAAAAGGCTCGACCTGCGCCTTCCTGCGCGCCGCGCTGGAAGCGGCCAGCCTCCGTGTTCATGTCTATTCGAGCCCTCATCTGGTCCGCTTCAACGAGCGCATCCGACTGGCCGGGGAGCTGATCGATGATGCTTTGCTTGCACCCTTGTTATCGGAGGTGCTGGATCAGGCCGACGGCATCGGTGCCAGCTTCTTCGAGGTCACGACCGCTGCGGCGTTTCTGGCCTTTGCGCGCACCCCGGCGGATGCGTGCGTAATCGAGGTCGGGCTTGGCGGCAGGCTGGACGCGACCAATGTTGTCGATCCGACCATAACCGGAATCGCACAACTGGGGATCGACCATCAGTCCTTTCTTGGCGAGACGCTGCTGCACATCGCGCAAGAGAAGGCCGGGATTGCCAAGTCGGGTGTATCGCTGGTGACGATGGATTATTCGCCCGCCGTCGCTGCACGTATTGCCCGGAACACTGCATCGGCAGGCGCACAGGTCCTGCCACGCGGGATTGCCTGGCAGAGCGAGACGGATGATGAATGCCTGCGGTATCAGGATGGGCACGGCATAATCGAATGCCCGCTGCCGACGCTGGCAGGGGATCACCAGGCCGAAAACTATGCGCTCGCCATCGCAATGCTCAGGCACCAGACAATGCTCGATGTTCCGGTCAGTGCGTTACAGGCGGCAGCAGTCAGCGCACATTGGCCGGCTCGGATGCAGCTACTGGATTCCGGTCCGCTCTCTGATCGTCTTGTTGCCGGTGGAAGGCGTGGCAGGATCTATATCGACGGCGCGCATAATGTCGCGGCGGCCGGACGGATAGGAGACTGGTGGCACGGCCTTACGGCCGGAACGCGGCCTGCACTGATCATTGGCATGCTGTCAAACAAGGATGCGCCCGGCGTTATTGCCGCATTGGTGCGCGATGTGACCGTGACAGTCGTTGCCGTCCCCATTTCTGCCCATGAGCATCATTCGCCTGATGACCTCGCCGACCTCGCACGTCAGGCCGGTGCAAAAGCATTTACTGCCGCGTCGCTGCCAGAGGCGCTGGACCTCATCCGCGACTGCAGGGACGCACCGGACGTCCTGATTGCGGGATCGCTCTACCTGGCCGGAGAGGCGCTGGCACTCAACTGTCAGTGGCCGACGTAGCTGAAGGAGACCCGGCGCTTTCCGTAACGCCCGCGCTGCCAATCGACCGATCGACGAGCCCGCTCCGGCTCATCCACCAGAACAGGATTACCCCGGGCAATGCGACGACGGTTGTCATCCAGTAGAAATCGACATAGCCAAAACGCTCGACCAGCGCGCCCGCGGTCGTCGCGGTCAGCAGACGCCCGACCACGCTGGCGGCGGCCGAGATCAACGCATATTGTGAAGCAGTGAAGCGCAGATCACATAGCGCGGCGAAATAGGCGATCACTGTCACGCCGCCGATTCCGCTGGCGATATTTTCAAAACCGATTGCGGCGGCGAGACCAGCATTGCTGTGACCGGCTCCGGCAAGCAATGCGAAGCTGGCATTGGAGACCGCCATCAGTATCAGGCTGAGCAGTACCGATCGTTTCATGCCGAGGCGGGCGTACAGTGCGCCTCCGACGAAGATGCCAATCAGATAAGCCCAGAAGCCGACACCGACATCGTACAGTGCAATCTCGTCATTGCTGAACCCCAGGTCATTCAGCAACAGCCTCAGCACGATCTGCCCCAGCGTATCCCCGATCTTGTGGATCAGGATGAAGATCAGCACGACCACCGCGCCATTACGGCGAAAGAACTCGATGAACGGGCCGATGATCGACGCCCATGCCTCGCCCAACCCGCGCCGAGCGGACGGCTCTCGGTGCCGCTGCGGCTCCCCAATGAACAATCCGGTGAGCATCGCCGGTAGCGCGAACAGGGCGCATGCGCTGTAAGCGCCGCCCCAGCCGATGCGAGCGGCAAGCACCAGTGCCAGCGCCCCGGCAGCGACCGATCCGATCCGCCAGCCATATTGTACCATGCCCGAGCCGACGCCCAACTGATAAGGTTCGAGCAATTCGATCCTGTACGCGTCAATCACGATATCGAATGTCGCGCCCACAAACCCGACCAGTAATGCGGCAGCGATCGTCGCCGACATCTGAGTCGTGGGATCGACAAAGGCGAGATTGAAGACGGCAACCATGACCAGCAACCCGGCAAAAACCAGCCACGATACACGCTGCCCCAATCGACCAAGCACCGGCAGCCGGACGCCGTCGACGACCCAAGCCCAGAACGGCTTCAGATTATAGACGAGGAAGCCCAGTGTGAACGCCGTGATCGTTTTTTTGTCTATGCCATCCTGCGCCAGCCGCGACGTCAGTGTCGCACCGATCATCGCATAGGGAAATCCCGACGAAATCCCCAGAAAGAAAGAGGCGACAGGCGCCTTTTCAAGATAGGGGCGTATGCCATCACACCAGTTCGCATGTCGGCATCCCACCGCCCGCTCATCACCCTGCATCCGTGCGACCCTAGCCGCAAATCACGGCATTGAAAGCCCCCGCTCAGGCCGCTCGATCGAACAGGCGCAGGCCATTTGGAATGCGCCCCACGCGCTTGCCCTCAAGCGACGCCTCTACCGCGGCAATCGAGGCAATCAGATCGCGCGGAACATAGGGTTTCGACAGACAGCCAAGCGCCAGCTTTTCGGCACCGACCGGGACAGAGCAGGTCACAAACAGAACCGGGACACCCGCTTCCCCCGCCGCCCGCGCGACTTCTACGCCAGAACCATCGGCAAGGTTCATGTCGACAAGCACAAGATCGATCGGCGTACCCCTGGAAATCAGCGCGACGGCAGCTGCCACCCGGTCGACGGTTGAGACGATCTGGAAATCCGCATCAGACAGAAAATGCTCGGTATCGAAGGCGATCAGCGGCTCGTCCTCGACGACCAGCAACCGGACGATTCGTCGCTTTTTCCTGCCGAACAACATGCCTCGTTCCGACCCCCTGCTCCGCCGACCACAGCGTTGCACCTTCGCCAATTAACGCCGAACACGCGCGTGGGTCGCAAAATAATTTAGCGGCCCGGCACAATTCTTGTATCAACTGCCCATGGCCAACACGACCGAAAAGCCCGAGGGTGATCGTATCGCCAAGCTGCTGGCGCGTGCCGGAATTGCGTCCAGGCGCGAGATCGAGCGGATGATTGCCGAAGGGCGGATCGCACTCAACGGCGTTGTTTTGGACACGCCGGCAACAATCCTTCCATCGCTTGACGGTGTGACGGTAAACGGCAACGCAGTCGAGGCGGCGGCGACCGCGCGATTGTTCCTGTATCACAAACCGCCCGGCCTGCTGGTGACCGAGCGCGACCCGAAGGGCCGTTCGACCATCTACGACCGCTTGCCACGCGACCTGCCACGTGTGGTGCCGGTCGGCCGGCTCGACTTGCCAACCGAGGGCCTATTGCTGCTGACGACCGATGGCGGGCTGAAACGTCAGCTGGAACTTCCGTCATCGGGTGTCGAGCGAGTTTATCGCGCCCGCGCGTACGGGGCGATTACCCAGGCACAGTTGGAAGAACTGATCCACGGAATCGAGATCGATGGCATGCGCTATGGCCCCATCAACGCCAATCTGGAGCGACGCACCGGTGCCAATCAGTGGATCGAACTGACCCTGACCGAAGGAAAGAACCGCGAGGTGCGACGCGTCCTTGAACATCTCGGACTCAGCGTATCGCGCCTGATTCGAACGCGATATGGCCCGTTTATCCTTGGCAATCTGGCCGCAGGTCAGGTCGGCGAAGTGCGTGAGACTGATTTGACAGCATTTCGCCGTACACTGGACGGCAAGCGTGTCGACATGAGGCTCAAGCACGTCGCGGTCGAGGTGCCGGCGCCACGGCTGGCAACGCCTAAGCCACGGCCATCGGTCGAACCCGACCGTCGGCTTCGCAAGCCGGCGCCAGAACGGGCGACGTCCCTGGAACGTCCTGCCCGCGCTCCCTCGCGGCCTCCTTCGCGTGACGCCCGAACAAAGGGTCCCGCGGGCGGGCGCGGCCATCCGCCGCGTCACAAGGGCTGATGCGGGTCATTGCCGGCAAGTGGCGAGGACGCCCGCTTGTTGCACCCGTCGGCGATGCGACGCGCCCGACCGCCAACCGGACACGCGAAGCGCTGTTCTCAATGCTGAACAGCAGGTTCGGCAGCTTTGAGGGGCTTTCCGTGGCCGATCTGTTCGCCGGGTCCGGCGCGCTGGGGATCGAGGCGCTGTCGCGCGGCGCCGCGTCATGCCTGTTCGTCGAGCACGACCGCGCCGCCGTCGATGCGTTGAAGGCAAATTTGACGAAGCTCGGCACACACCAGGATGTCCGCGCGACCTCGGTCATGACGTTGGCGCCCGCCACCGCTCCGCTCGATATCATTCTGATGGACCCGCCTTACGGCACCGGTGCAGGCATGGTCGCGCTCGATCGGCTGGCGCGGCTTGGATGGATAAGCCCTGCGACATGGATAAGCATGGAGACAGCCAAGACAGAGACCGTGGCGGTCAGAGGCTTCGCGGTCGATGCGACCCGTGTGCACGGCAAGGCACGGCTGACGCTGCTCAGGCCCGCGGATGCGTGAGCACCGGTCGCTGACCGGCGGTGAGATCACCTTGCTGCGTTCCGTTTTTGCAGATGGCATAGACTATCAGTCGGTACGTATTCATCCCGCCCGTTGGTGCTGGCCCTTCCCCCATAATCGCGCCATGGCGCCCAACGGCCATTGCTATTTCGCCGGGTGCCACGCCGAGGATTTTGCCGGTCCGTGGACGCCGCTGCGACAGCGCGCGCTGTTCGTCCATGAAGGCACGCACCTATATCAATGGTATGGCCTCAAGCGGCTGGTGTGGCTGCGCGGCGCTGTATCACGGCGCTATGATTACCGTCTGCGCGCGGGCAAGCCTTATGAGGCCTACGGCCTGGAGCAGATGGGATCGATCGCCGAGGATTACTACACGCTGCGGGAGGGAGGCGCGATCCGTCGGCCGTATCGACTGGAGGATTATCAAGGACTGTTACCGGTCGATCGGTGACGGCGCGACATTGCCAGCGCCACCCCCGTTCCCTACCTGTTCATCAATGTCCCCGCCCGCGCCCGCGCTCGATGATCCACCCTATCTGCGTGGCCTGAACACACCGCAGCGTAAGGCTGTGTTGACGACAGACGGCCCTGTGCTGGTGCTGGCGGGCGCGGGTACGGGCAAGACCGCGGCGCTGACCGCGAGGCTCGCGCACCTGCTCTACACCCGCAAGGCCTGGCCGTCCGAGATCCTGTCGGTCACCTTCACCAACAAGGCTGCGCGCGAGATGCGCGAGCGGGTAGGGCGACTCGTCGGCGATGCGGTAGAGGGGATGCCCTGGCTCGGCACCTTCCACGCCATCGCCGCCAAGATGCTTCGGCGCCATGCCGAGCTGGTCGGGCTGCAATCAAACTTCACCATTCTTGATACCGATGATCAGTTGCGTCTGCTCAAACAACTAATCCTCGCCGCCGACATTGACGAGAAACGCTTTCCAGCGCGGTCGCTGGCCGGGCTGATCGACCAGTGGAAGAACAAGGGGCTGACACCGGGCGAGATCGACGCCGGTGAGAGCGAGCGTTACGCCAACGGCCGCGGGGGCGAATTATACGAGGGTTATCAGGCGCGGTTAAAAGCAGTGAATGCCTGCGATTTCGGTGACCTGCTGCTGCATATGCTGGTTATCCTGCGCACGCACCGCGACGTACTGGAGAGCTATCAGCAGCGCTTTCGCTACATCATGGTCGACGAATATCAGGACACGAACAGCGTCCAGTATCTCTGGCTCCGGCTGTTGGCGCAGGAGCGGCGCAATTTGTGCTGCGTCGGTGATGACGACCAATCGATCTATTCCTGGCGGGGCGCGCAGGTCGAGAATATCCTGAAGTTCGAAAAGGACTTCCCCGGCGCGACCGTCATCCGGTTGGAACAGAATTACCGCAGCACGCCGCACATCCTGGCCGCCGCGTCCGGCGTCATCGCCAACAATGGCGGGCGGCTCGGCAAGACGCTTTGGACGGAGGAGGCCGAGGGGGACAAGGTACGTGTCCTCGGTGTGTGGGATGGGCCAGAGGAGGCGCGCCGCGTCGGTGAGGAGATCGAGGCGGGCCAGCGCGACGGCAAAAGCCTGGACGAGGTCGCGATCCTGGTCCGCGCACAGCATCAGACGCGCGAGTTCGAGGATCGCTTCATCGCGATCGGCATGCCCTATCGCATCGTCGGCGGGTTTCGCTTCTACGAGCGCGCCGAGATCCGCGATGCGCTAGCCTATCTGCGGGTCGTCAATCAGCCCGCCGATGATCTGGCGTTCGAACGCATCGTCAACGTGCCCAAGCGCGGACTGGGCGACAAGGCGGTGGCAAAAATTCACCAACTGGCCCGCGCGACGGCCGCACCGCTGACAACGGCGGCGGCGCGCATCCTGGATACTGATGAGTTGACGGGCGCGGCGCGCAAATCGCTGGGGCGGCTGGTTGGCGACGTCGCGCGCTGGCGCGATCTTGCATCGCAAATGCCGCATGCCGAACTCGTTCGGCAGATCCTCGACGAAAGCGGCTACACGATGATGCTGCAGGCCGAGAAGTCACCGGAAGCGGCCGGGCGGCTGGAAAACCTGTCCGAGCTCGCCCGCGCGATGGAGGAATATGAAACGCTCGGCGCGTTCCTTGAGCATGTCAGCCTGGTCATGGACAATGAAGCGACGCGCGAAGACGCCAAGGTCACGATCATGACCATCCACGCCGCCAAAGGGCTGGAATACGACACCGTCTTCCTGGTTGGCTGGGAAGAAGGCCTATTCCCCTCACAGCGCGCGATCGATGAAGGCGGCACATCCGCGGTCGAGGAGGAGCGCCGCCTGGCCTATGTCGCGATCACCCGCGCCCGGCGCCGCGCTGTCATCATCCATGCCGCAAACCGGCGTATCTATGGTCAGTGGACGTCAAGCATCCCCAGCCGCTTCGTCGGCGAACTGCCGCCGGCGCATATTGACACCGAGACGACGATGTCGGGCGGCGAGAGCCTGTGGCGGGCAAATTGGTCCGAACGCGCCGACCCCTTCGCCGACCTGGCCCGCGGCAGCGGGCGCGGGCCGGGCTGGCAGCGGGCGGCCAGCGCCGGCAGCAGCTTCACGCGCGAGCCCAGCAGGGTCGTCGAGAGCAGGGCAAGCGCGATCAGCCTGGGTAACAAGGGCCGCGACGACCTATCGCCCGGCCAGCGCGTCTTCCACCAAAAATTCGGCTACGGCGAGATCGCGGAAATCGAGGGCAACAAGCTGGAGATCGACTTCGAGAGCGCGGGTCGCAAGCGCGTCATGGACAGCTTCGTCACCGCAAAATGATCGTCTTCGGAACGCGCCGGTCAGCCGCGCATTGACCCGGCATGGGCAATACGGCCGAAAAGAGCGATCCCAATCTGTGGGAGACGGTCAAGGACGAAGTCACCGCCGGCGAAAAGGGCGGCAATGCCGGCCAATGGTCGGCCCGCAAGGCGCAGCTGGCGGTCGCCGAGTACAAGAAGCGCGGCGGCAACTATGTCGGGAAGAAGGACGCCGATAACCACCTGCACCAATGGACTGAGGAGGAATGGGACACCAAGTCCGGCAAGGAAAGCGGCGAAACCGGGGAACGCTATCTGCCCAAGGATGCCCGCGACGCGCTTTCCGACAAGGAATATGCGCGCACGACCGCCAGGAAACGCGCGGACACGAAGCGCGGCAAACAGCACTCCGCGCAGCCGACAGATGTGGCCCGTAAAACAGCGCAGGCCCGCGACCACCGCACCAAGGCGGAACTGTACGAAGAGGCAAAGAAGCGCGATATATCGGGGCGCTCGAAGATGAACAAGGACGCGCTGCTCGACGCGCTACACTAAAACCGTTCTATCAAGCATAAAACAGTTTTTCGGCGTGTAAGTGGCGCAGAGGCGCTCGCTTCGGTTCATATCGTGTCACTTGGTAATCGCGGCGGGCCGTTAGCCAGATGGTTTCAGCCATTGTCAGCCCCCCCCTCACTGCCGCCCCAATAGTCGCGATGTCGATCTTGTGCATCGTCATCATCGCCTCCATCGCACGCTTGGCAGCAGCCTTGTCAGGATCGGTCGTCGCCTCGAGCAGGCAGTCTACGATCTTGCCGGTCATTGCCTCTCTCCTCTCACTCTCATTCGCCGGGCGCGGCGACGCCGAACATGACGCCGTGAGGATCGCTCGCAACGATGATCCTGTCGCCGCCGGGCACCTCCTGCGGCCCCATGAGGACCGTGCCTCCGCCTTGTTTCACTTTGTCGGCAGCTGCATCGATATCAGGCGCGCGGAAATAGAATTGCCAGGCGGGAGGCGGGCCGTCGGGGCGAAGCGGCATCGTGGCTCCGATCGTCTGACCCGCTGCCTCTATGAAGATATAGTCGCCCAGCTCGCCCATCGGCATCTTGTCGGGATAGCGCCAGCCGAAGACCGCGGCGTAGAAGTTGTGCGCCGTCGCCTGGTCGGGGGTGTTGAGCTCGTTCCAGTTGCACTTGCCCATGCCCATCCGGTCGAATGCGGTGCTCGACTCCTCGCTCGCCGCGCGCATGATATAGAAGGGAATGCCCTGCGGGTCGGCGACGAAGGCCATCCGGCCGACGCCGGGCATGTCCCAGGCGGGCATCAACACGCTACCCCGTTCCGCCGCGATCTTCTCAATCGTCGCATCGACATTGTCGACGCCGATATAGAACAGCCAACTCGGCTTCACACCGCCCTCTTTAATTTCATGAGTCAGTCGCATGACACCGCCGACTTGCCGGTCGGCAGTGTCGATCATGCGGTAATCCATCTCACCGGAAGGCTGTGGCTCGATGGTCCATCCCATTACTTCGTCATAGAAGCGCTTCGACGCATCGGGGTCTTCGGTCTGCAATTCATACCAGATCGGGATACCGTTAGGGTTCGGCATTGTTCATCTCTCGGATTTGGCGTTCAGCGACCATGCTCGACGACGGCTGTGAAACCGCCGAAGATCATGCGCTTGCCATCAAAGGGCATGTCCAAAGCCTGGAACCGTTCATCGCTCTGCATCGCCGCCTCGCACTTGTCCGACGTAGCCTTGTCCGGCCACAACACCCAGCTGAACACAACGGTTTCGCCGTCCCGCAAGTCCACAGCACGTCGGAAGTCGGTGGTCTTTCCCTCGGGAATGTTGTCGCCCCACCCCTCCATCATCTCAGTTGCGCCATACTCCTTGAACAAGACCCAGGCATTGTCCGCCGCGGTAACATAAGCGTCGCGGTTACCGTCCGGCACAGGCGTCAGAAATCCGCTCACATAGGTCATTAGCTTTCTCCTTTCGCGTTCATCTCCTCGCCCCAGCCCATGTCTTGCGGGCCGTTGCCTTCAAAGTCTGCACATTGTTCGGCGAATGCTTGGACATAGGCCGGCCGCCTGAAACAACGGTCCCGCCAAGCGACGAGATTTCCGTGCGCCTCGACCAGATCGGTGTGGTCGACGACCTTCAACACGGAGGACATCATAAGATCGGCCACCGAAAAGGCATCGCCCACCAGCCAGTCTCGATTACCAAGCGCTGCGGACAATTGCTTGAGACGCTCCTCCGCCAGCTTCACGGCATAAGGCCGGTAGTCCTTGGCCACCTGCTTGTTCTCCAGGAACACGTCGGCCACGGTCACTTGCGCGAGGAAAGGTTCGACAGAGTTGAGCGCAGCGAAGAGCCAGCATCGAGCGAGTCCCCGCTCGTCCGCGTTCTCCGGCAGCAGCTGGCCGGAGCGCTCGGCAATATCGAGCACGATCGCGCCTGTCTCGAACATCACCGGCCGGCCTGCCTCAAGGAGTACAGGAACCTGCCCGAAGGGTTGATACGCGCGATACGCCGCGCTCCGCTGAACGGACGGGTCGATCAGTTCCACCGCATAGTCCCACCCGACCTCTTTCATCATCCAGCGCAATCGATGGTCGCGGACCTGTCCTTGGGCGAACGATGGTACCCATTTGAACGCGGTAATGATGCGGGTGGTCTCCGGCATGGCGTCCTCTCGATTAACCGCTGCAGCGACCCGCAAACACCTATTGCTTCGCTGGTCCCATCAGCTTCTGGGTGAAATACGTCATCTGCAGCGCCTGAAGCCGGGCGCCCTGCTCGATGTCCGCATCGCCCGAATGGCCACCCGCCGTGTCCTCATAGAACAGATAGGGGAGGCCATATTCCTTCATTCGCGCGGCGAATTTGCGGGCGTGCTGCGGGCCGACGCGATCGTCCTTTGTGGTCGTCCAGATATAGGGTTCCGGATAATGCACGCCTTTTTTCAGGTTCGCATAGGGCGAGATCGTGCGGAGGAAGGCGCGCTCCTCCGGCACGTCCACACTGCCATATTCATCGACCCAGGATGCACCCGCCGCGATTTTTTCGTACCGCATCATGTCGAGCAACGGCACCTGGATCGTGACGGCCTTCCACAGATCGGGATGCTGGTTGAACTCGACACCCATCAGCAATCCGCCGTTCGACCCGCCATAGATGCCCAGCTTGCCCGGGCTGGTGAATTTGCGCGCAATCAGATCCGTCGCGACCGCGGCAAAATCGTCATAGATGATCTGCCGCTTCGTCTTGCGCCCCGCATCGTGCCAGGCCGGCCCGAACTCACCGCCCCCACGGATATTGGCGAGCACGAAGCTGCCGCCGCGTTCAAGCCAGAGCTTGCCGGTGACGCCTGAATAGTAAGGCGTCCGCGAAATCTCGAACCCGCCATACGCAGTCATGATCGTCGGCGTGCTGCCGTCCAGCGTCGCGCCCTTGCGATGCACGATGAAGTAGGGGATTTTTACCCCGTCACTCGACGTCGCCTCAAACTGTTCGACCACATCCTTCGAGGCATCGAACTTCGCCGGCAACGCCTTGACCTCGCGCGGTGCGGTGTTGCTAGCGGCATCGATCACGTCCAGCGATGTCGGCGTCAGAAAGCCCGCGACCGTCAGATATGCCGTGTTGCTGCGGTCGGTGGTGCTGGCGATATCGATCGTCACGTTGTCAGGCAGCGGGATCGAGCGCGACCGCCAGCCATCGCCATCGGGCTGGAAGACCATCGCCCGTCCTCGCACATTGTCAGTGACAACCGCGATCACCGTGCCGCGCGTCGTTGCAGCGCTTTCGACCGACTGGCGGGCGTTGGGAGCGAAGATCACCGTCGGCTTCATCCGCCCGGCGGTGAAATCAGCCACCGGAACCGAGGCGATCGCTCCCACGGGAACCGTACCCCAGGGATCGCTGGTTGACAGGATGACCCGCCCATCGACCAGTCCGGCCACACGCGTCCGGTCGGGCAGGTCCAGCGGAGTCACCCCGTCAGGCGTCCAGATCAGCTTGTCCGTACCGAAAAAGGTTTTGCCGCGCGTAATGACGACCAGCCGGTTGCCTTTCGCATCGGTCAACGTGGTCGCGCCCGTCGAGACCTGATCCTCCGCCTGCCCGCGATACACTTCGCGGGCCTGCGCCAGCGGCAACCCGCGCTTCACCAGCTTTAGCACAAACGGGTAACCGGACCGCGTCATCGTCCCTTCGCCCCAGTCGCGACTGACCAGCAGCGTGTCATGGTCGATCCACGTCGCGTCCTGCTTCGACGTGGGCAGTACGAAGCCCCCCTTTACAAACGCACCCGTTTGCAGGTCGAACTCACGGTAGGTCACCGCGTCCTCGCCGCCCTCCGAAAGCGCGACCAGGCAATAGCGTTCCTCCGGTTGAAGGCACGTCGCGCCCTTCCACACCCACTCCTTGCCCTCCGCCTTGCCCAGCGCGTCGAGGTCGATCAGCGTCGTCCATTTCGGGGTCGCAGCACCGTAGTCCACCTCGCTCGTCCAGCGCCACAGCCCGTGTGGATTGTCGGTATCGCGCCAGAAATTCAGCACGCGTCCAAACCGCTGGTCCGGCATCGGGATGCGGTCCTCAGCCGACGCGATCGCCAGCGCCTCCTTGTAGAAGACCGGATAGCGCGGATCGTTCTTGAGCCGCGGCAGCGTCTTCGCATTCTCCGCCTCTACCCAAGCCAGCGCGCGCGCTCCGTCCTTTTCCTCCAACCAGATATAGGGATCGGCGGGCGTTGCGGCGTTTGCAGTCATCGGCGCCGTTTGCGCGACGGCGGCGGCTCCCGCAAGCGATACGGTGGTGAGCAGGGCGGCGGTCATGATCTTGTGCATGTGCCGGGTTGTGCAAGTACCGGACGACGAAGGCAATACAGGTGGTTTTGCGATAGGATGCATCGCTTTACCGCAAATCACCGTTATGACGCGCATATGACCGATGGCCTGCCCATGCCCCGCCGCTATGCTGCGATCGGCGCGCTGTGCTTTGGCACCGCGCTGGTGGTCATCGATGGCGGCGTCGCCAATGTCGCGCTGCCCACCATCGCACACGACCTGCATGTCGATTCGAGCGCCGTCGTCTCTATTGTGACCGTCTACCAGCTTACACTCGTCATGCTGATGCTTCCCTTTGCGGGTCTCGGTGAACGCTTCGGACTGAAGCGCCTGTATCAATGGGGTCAGCTCCTGTTCACGGTTGCGACCCTGCTGTGCTTTTTCGCGCGCAGCCTGCCCTTCCTGCTGATCGTGCGCGGGGTTCAGGCAATTGGCGCAGCGGGAACGCTGGCGGTCGGCTCCGCGCTGATCCGCCGCACCTATCCGGCCGCGCAGCTGGGACGCGGGCTGGGGATCAACTCGGTCATCGTCGCCAGTTCCGCCGCCGCCGCGCCGACGATCGGTGGGCTGGTGCTGGCGATCGCACCATGGCCATGGGTCTTTGCCAGCGCCATTCCGTTTGCCATCGGTTCACTGTTGCTGGGCCGGGCGTTGCCGGAAGTCGAGCCCGGCAGCGGGCGATTCGATATTCCCGGCGCTGTCCTGTGCGCGGCAATGTTTGGCCTCATCATCGGCGGCACGGAGAGCGCGGTCCATGGTGACAGCCCGGTTGTCTCGGTCGCGATTGTTCTGACCGGCGTACTGATCGGCTTCTTCTTTGTGCGGCGGGAGCGCGGGAACGCGGCACCGATCCTGCCGCTCGATTTGCTCGGGAAACCGGTGATCGCGCTGTCGGTGATCGGAGCTTACGCCGCTTTCATGGCATCGATGATACTGCTGCTCTCGACGCCGTTTCGGCTGACCCATGCGTATGGTCTGTCTCCGGCCGAGGTGGGAGCGGCGATCGCGCCATGGCCGCTGACCAACATGATTGTCGCGCCGCTGGCCGGATGGCTGTCCGACCGTATTCCGGCCGGGGTGCTGGGCGGGATCGGGATGGCGATCTCGATCATCGCACTGCTGTTGCTGGCCGGCATGCCCGCCGACGCGGGCTATTTCTCGATTGCATGGCGCATGGCGCTCTGCGGATCGGGGTTCGGAACGTTCCTCCCCCCCAATGCGCGCCTGATCATCGGCTCGGCGGCACAGACTCGCGCGGCGGCGGCCGGCAGCCTGGTGTCAACTGTACGCCTGCTGGGCCAGACCACCGGTGCCACGGTCGTCGCCCTGCTGCTGGCTTTAGGCGTGGGCGCCGGCGCGACACCACCGCTGGTCGCTGCCGGACTGGCGCTGGTGGCCGGCCTTTGCAGCGTGGCGCGGTTGCGCCCCTCGATGCGCAACCCCGACCTTACCGAAACACGCAGTGAAATTCCGACACTCAGGACAACACGCTGAGTAGAGCTAGAAAACCGCCCGTACGGTCGTTTCATTCATCATGGCGCGGCGCACGAGCGGAATCGGCGGGCCACCATAGCTTATCAACTGGTCGTGAAACGCCTTCCATGACGAACGACCGCCATGCGTTGCCGTCCAGTCGGCGCGCAGCCGGCGGATCATCAGCTTGCCCATCGTGTAATTGAGATAGGCCGGATCATAGGTGCCACGCGCCGACTGCTGCCGCGCGTTCCCCTCATCCTGATAGCATTGATCGACAAACATCCGCCGCGATTGTTCCTGCGTCATGCCGCGCGCATGCATGCCGATGGCGGAAAGATAGCGGCAATCCCGCAGCAATGCGTTTGACAACTGCCCTATGTGCGTCTCGGAATCGCCGTTGTTCAGCCCGGCCTCCCACATCATCTCCTCGGTATAGTGCGCCCACCCTTCAGCGAACGCATAGCCGACGAAAAGGCGGCCGAAGATCGACGGCGACCGGTTTGCATGGAGGAACTGGACGAAGTGTCCGGGCATGACCTCATGGATCGAGGTAAACAGCAAATCCTTCTTGCCCGGCACGAACGCATCGCGTGTCGCCTTGTCCCAGGCAGGATCGGGGGGAGAAATGTAATAGACCGACGGGATGCCCTTATCGAAGGGGCCGGGCGGATCGATGTAGGCGGAATTCTGCCGGTTATACGGCGGACTCTCCTCGACCTTCGCCTCCTCCGTCCCCGGAATGGTGACGAGGTCGTGCGATGTGACGAACGCGCGCAATGTCGGGATCTGTCGACGCGCCTCAGCCACGGGACCATCAGTCGGCTTGTCCGAATTCATCTTCTCGACGCAGGCCGGGATCGTGGCACCTGGCGCGAACGTCGTGCAGGCCGCCATCAGTGCATCGCGGTTGCGCTTCAGATCGGCACGCCCCGCCGCCTCCAATGTTGCCAGCGGCGTGTCCACCGCTTCCGTGGCGGACAGCATGCGCGAAAAGCGTGCGGCGCCCAGCGCGAAATCCTGCGTCGCCAACCCGCGCTGTCCCTCCATGTAAATCGATAACGACTGCATCGCGCTCGATGCCGCTATTGCCGCGGCCTTCAGATCGGCCTGCGCCTGCGGATTACGGACATCGGCGAATGCCGCGACCGCATCGCCCTTGTAGTAATCGGCGAACCCCTGAAAACCTGCGACACCGTAATTGACGAAGCTGAGCGGCATCGGCGTCTTCAGATTGGCGCGAATGTTCGTTGCGGCGGTCGGGATCTTTTGCAGGAACCGCGTCAACGCGCGCATCCGCGTCGGCGCATCGGCATAGGGCCGCGCAATATAGACATTGGGGTCGAGGCCACCGCCGACATAATAAGCGGGATTGTGATGCGGCTGGTCGGCGTCCTCCAGCCAGAACAGCTTGCCCTTGGAGACCTGTACCAGATAATCCCGCTCAAACCTTTGGTCGGACGTCAATTGTGTATCAGTAAAGCCATTCGCCTCTGCGATCGACCGGCGGAAGAAGTCACCCTGCCGCTTCAACCCGGCCGCCGACCAGTCGGGCAGGCCGCCGTCGAAATCATGCCGCCCCTGATACACCGCATTGGCCGGATCCAGCGTGAACCACGTCTCGATGAAGCCGTCGCGGAATTTGCCCCAATCGGATGATGCAACGGTCGGCGCCGTCTCCAGCGGTCTGTCCGCCACCGTGCTGCACCCCGCGAGCGCCAGCGCCATCACCGAAATCCTCAGGGCATTTTGCATCCGCAATCTTTCCGATTCGTCCTTGCTGATCGAGGTTTAGCTGATCGAGGCGGATGCGCCAGTGCGGGAACGCGACCATCGCGGAGCCGTTGGGCAGACATTGCAACCCTGTAAGAGGATCAGTGCCGATGGCCTTCATCAAGACCCGCGACGATACCGACATCTACGTGAAGACATGGGGGACCGGCCGCCCTGTCATCCTGATCCATGGCTGGCCGCTAACGGCCGACACATGGGATCCGCAGGCGATGGCACTTGCAAAGGCGGGCTTTCGCGCCATCGCCTACGACCGGCGGGGTTTCGGACGGTCGGGGCAGCCCTGGACCGGTTATGACTATGACACGCTGTCAGACGATCTGGCCGACGTCATGAAGGAAACGGGTGCGGACAGCGATGCCGCCATCGTGGGTTTCTCGATGGGTGGCGGCGAAGTCGCGCGCTATATGACTCGCCACGGCGGCAAGGGCGTCGTGGCCGCCGGCCTGATCTCGTCGGTCGTGCCGTACATGCTCAAGACCGACGACAACCCGGACGGCGTGCCGCAGGAGACGTTCGACCAGATCGCGGACGGCATCAGGAAGGACCGTCCTCACTTCTATCGCCACACCTTCGTCCCGCAATTCTACGGCGCGGGTTACATCTCCAGCCCGGTCAGCGACGAGATGATTGACTATTCGGTCGCGCTCGCGATGATGGGCGGGCTATGGCCGACACTGGCCTGTGCCGAGGCATTCGGTCAGACCGACTTTCGCCCCGACCTCCCGTCCTTTCGCGTGCCTACGCTGATCATTCACGGCACCGGCGACAAGACCGTTCCAATCGACGCATCGGCTCGAGCAGCGGCCGCCGGCATCGCAAGCAGCCAGCTCGTCGAATATGACGGTGCCCCACACGGATTGAACGTGACCGAGAGCGACCGTTTGACCAATGATCTTCTGACGTTTCTGGGGCGCTAGAACGCCTTCGCTGAAGGTCCACCCACCTTTCACGTCATGCCGAAGAGTGTCCGGCATGACGTGAAGATATTGGCGACTATTTTTCCGGGAGCGGCACGATCACCTCATCGGGATGGACGACGTTCAGTTCCTTGCGGGTCATTTCGTCGACCATGTCCGGATTAGCATGATCGGGATCGAGCAAGGCGACGCGGTTTCGCAGCACCGCGCGCCGCTTGTCCAGCGCGGTGTAGTCTCGCTCGCGCTGCGCAAGCTGTCGCTTGTAGTCGCCATAAGCGATCGCTCCATTCGGCCCAAGCAAGGCATAACCGCCGAAGAACGCCATCATTGTCAGCAGTGCCGCGGGCAGCGCGGCCCGCTTCATCGTTCGACGAAAGGCGCTTGGCTTCGATTTCACGCGACCATCCTTGCCCGACCAGCGGCGGCGATCAAGCCCCGATCAGTATTTCCCGCCCCGCATAATGCGCGGTGTCGCCTAGTTCCTCTTCGATCCGGATCAACTGGTTGTATTTGGCCAACCGATCAGAGCGCGCCAAGCTGCCCGTCTTGATCTGTCCGCAATTCGTCGCAACCGCCAGATCGGCGATCGTCGTGTCCTCGGTTTCACCCGACCGGTGCGACATAACCGCGGTGTAACCCGCGCGCTGCGCCATAGACACCGCCTCCAGCGTCTCGGTCAGCGTGCCGATCTGATTGACCTTCACCAGCAGCGAATTGGCAAGACCATCCCTGATGCCCTGCTTCAACCGCTTGGGATTGGTCACGAACAGGTCGTCGCCGACCAGTTGAACCTTGTCGCCGATCAGGTCGGTCAGCGCCTTCCAGCCCTCGAAATCATCCTCCGCCATGCCGTCTTCGATCGACAGGATCGGGTAGCGCCGCATCAGATCGGCCAGATACTGAGCCATCTCATCGCTCGACAGGATGCGGTTCTCGCCCGAAATGTCGTAGCGACCGTCCCTGAAGAACTCTGTCGCCGCGCAGTCCAGCGCCAGCATGACGTCGTCGCCCGGTTTGTACCCCGCCTTCTCGATGCTCCCCATGATGAAGTCGAGCGCGTCCGTCGTGCTCGCCAGATCGGGCGCGAAGCCGCCCTCATCGCCGACGGCGGTGTTGAGACCCTTTGCCGACAGCTCCCTCTTCAGGACGTGGAAGATCTCCGAGCCGCAGCGTACCGCCTCCGCCAGCGTAACCGCACCCACCGGCATGACCATGAACTCCTGGAAGTCGATCGGGTTATCCGCGTGCTCTCCGCCATTGATGATGTTCATCATCGGCACCGGCAGCGTGCGTGCGCTTACCCCGCCGACATAGCGATACAGCGGCAAACCGCGCGCATCCGCCGCCGCTTTGGCGACCGCCAGACTGACACCCAGGATCGCGTTGGCGCCCAGCCGGCTCTTGTTCTCGGTTCCATCGAGCGCGATCATCGCGGTATCAATGTCGCCCTGATCTTCTGCGTCCATGCCGACCACGGCCTCGGCAATATCGGTATCGATCGCACGAACCGCGTGCTCCACGCCCTTGCCGCCCCAGCGCGCCTTGTCGCCGTCGCGCCGCTCGACCGCTTCGTGCTTTCCGGTCGACGCGCCCGACGGCACCGCCGCGCGCCCGAAACTGCCGTCCTCGAGAAGAACATCGACCTCTACAGTGGGATTGCCG
Source organism: Sphingomonas sp. (assembly GCA_965217805.1). GTDB lineage: Bacteria > Pseudomonadota > Alphaproteobacteria > Sphingomonadales > Sphingomonadaceae > Sphingomonas. Next base: position 464,152 of record CBDCJJ010000008.1, read on the forward strand.
CGACTATCGATAATCTGTCGGCCATGGATGTTGATGATCGCGGTCAAGTTGCTCGCTCCTGAATAGCGCTGTCTTCGCGCGTGCCTCTATCCACGGACGCACAGCGTTGCAATTCAGCCAGCAAGTCTGGAACCTGCGGCTTCACAACGGGGTTGGTTAGATGACATCATAATCGAAAGGGTAAATCATGGCAGAGCAACCGACGCCGATGACAGACGCAGACATCGTACCGCCCGCCAGTGCGCCGCACACCGTGCCGCCGGTGAAGGACAGCGGTCCTGTCTCTCAAACCACTGACACCGCCGCATCGAAAGCACGTGCGCAGATCAAGGAGCAGGCGGGCAAGGCCGGGCAACAGGCATCCGACAAGCTTCGACTGGTTGCAAGAGATGGTAAGGTCAAGACGGACAATGCGCTCGACCAGTTGACGCAGATGATGAGGGACGCTGCCGGCAACGTCGATGAGAAACTGGGGTCGCAATATGGGCAATATGCGCATCAGGCGGCAGGTGGTGTCGACAAGTTCGCCGAAAAGATCAAATCGAAAGATGTTGACGAGTTATTTGATGAGGCGAGGGCGCTGATCGCCAAGAGTCCCGCCGCCGCCGCCGGTATCGCAGCCGCAATCGGCTTCGTTCTGGCCCGCGTCGCTCAATCGGGCATCGAAACGGCGAAGTCGGAATGACGATGAGGGCGGTACATGTCGTGCCGGTCGATAATCGTGAGAGCGTCACAGGGCTCGTTTCGCGTCTGGCCGATGATACGAAACATCTCGTTCAGGCAGAAATCACGCTGCAAAAGGCAAAGCTGGGCGAGCGGGTAACGGCGTATAAGTCGGCCGCAATCTTTTTCAGTATTGCGGGCGTCCTCGCATTCGCGGGATTGATTGCACTACTCGTCGGCCTTGTCATAACGATCGCTACGTTGACCGGGCCGGGATTTGCCACGATGATCGTCGTGTTCACTGTCTTCACCATAGCGGCGGTACTGGGCCTGCTCGGCAAATCAAAGCTTTCAGTGGTCGGCAAGGATCCGGCGGCATGACATCGACACCCGGAGATCACCGCGCGAAAGCGGAAGCCGAGGTTGAGCTTGCGCGTGTCAGGGCGTCGTCAACCCTTCATGAACTGCAGGATCGACTGGCCCCGCGCGTACTGGCGCGGAATGCAGCGCGTGAGGCTCAGAACGCGGGCGAAAAGGCTGCCCGGATGGGCGCCGATACGCTGCGACGCAATCCGGCGACGTTCACCGGGCTGGTAGCGGCCGCTGGCTTGTTTCTCGCACGTCATCGCATCGCCGCGCTGTTTCGCCGCCAGCACAATACCCTCGATACGTTCGACGTCCCCGTCGTGACCGACGAAAAGCCCAAGAGGATCAAGAAATGACCGACAGGATAAATTCTGATGACCGCGACCGGGTTCGCGACAAAGCGGCGCGGTTGCAGGATCGTGCTTCCAGCACCGCGCAGACCATCGCGAGCAATCCCCTGGGCATCGTTGTCGGCGGATTGGCGCTTGGAGCATTGGCCGGGACGTTCGTGCCCCGATCAGAGCGCGAAAAGGAGATATTGGCACCGCTCGGCAAGCGGCTGGAGGAGGCTGTGAGATTGGGTGTTCAGGCAGCGCGCGAGGCGGGCATGAACGAGCTTGAGCAGCGTGGGCTGACCAAGGATGCCGCGCGCGGTCAGGCAAAGGGGCTGCTTGATAACGCGGCCAAGGCTCTGAGCACCGCCGGAACAGCGGCGGCCAGGGCCGCATCGGGCAAGCCCGTCGATACGGACCACTGATCCGGTCTCAAACCCCCGCTTCAAATGACGCGGCCACTGGGCTAGGCGGTGTTTCTACTTCCTCTCAAGGATCCGGATACATGAGCAAGCTTCACCTGGTTTTCGGTGGCCGCGTCGACGATCCGCAGACCCTCGACTTTGAAGATCTGTCATCAATCGAAATTGTAGGCGTCTACCCCGACTACGCCAGCGCGGAGAAAGCCTGGCGAGGTGCCGCACAACGTACCGTCGATGATGCGGAAATGAAGTTCGTGATCGTCCACCTCCACCGATTGCTAGAACCCAATTCGACCGACTGACGCCGGGAAAGAGCAAGAATCGTAAGCCGCGCTCTCAGGCGGATCGATAGCGCCATCGAAGGATCGGTTTGGTGAGCAACAGCCCGGCGACGAAGCCGCCGATGTGAGCACCGATCGCGATTGATGCGCCGCCGCCAATTGTTGCCAGGCTAACCAGAAGCTGGATGCCGATCCACGTCGCTCCAAGCCAGAGTGCGTGAACGAGGCTCGCGGTAATTGGGCCAACCGCCCTAGCGCGCGGCTCACCGTATAGCAGAGCGTAAGCGGCAATGATTGCCGAGATCGCTCCGCTTGCGCCGATCATCGGAACCGGTGCGAGCGGCTCGAGCGCCCACTGGCCCATGGCCGCCGCATAGGCACCGACCAGGTACAGGATCACGATCCCGCCGATACCGATCGCGCGCTCGGCAAGACGCCCGCAGTATAGAAGCATAACCAGGTTCAGCGCCAGATGAACGACACTTCCGTGAATCAGCGTTGCGGACAGCGGTGTCAGCCAGGCCGGCAATGCGAAGCCATGGTCCGCCGGCATCGCCATTCCAGCGACGCGGAGTGGGATGAAGCCACTTTCGATCGCAGCGGGAATCACGTTTCCGCTCAGCAACACGACCAGTGAAACACCGATCGTCAGTATTGCGATCGTCGCCGTCGCCCGTGCTTCAGAGAAGAATTTGTTCAGATGAACTCGATCTTCGACACGACGTAATAGCGATCCCCCGAAGGTACGGTCACCTCGACCTCGTCATCAACCCGCCGCCCGATTAAAGCACGACCAAGCGGAGAGTTGTAGGAAATACGACCGGTCTTGGCATCCGCCTCGGTCTGCCCAACGATCTGATAGCTCACCGGCTTGTCATCCTCGTCCACCAGCTTGACCGTCGCACCAAACACGATCTTGTCGCCTGACAGATCCTTTGGATCGATGATCTGGGCGCGACTGAGTTTGTCCTCGATATCACTGATCGATGCCTCGACCTGTCCCTGCCGCTCCTTGGCCGCATGATATTCCGCGTTTTCCGAAAGATCGCCGTGTGCGCGTGCTTCCTCGATAGCGTCGACGATGGTCGGCCGCTCCGCTTTCAGCCTCTTCAGATCTGCGTTAAGCTTCTCATAGCCCTCCTGCAGCATCGGCATCTTTTCAACGGTCGCCATCAAATATCCCCAAATCTCGCCCTTCCGGTGCGGCGTCGTGTGCCTTAATCGGCCAAATCAATCATGCCGAAAAGGTCAATTGTGCGACTGCGAATAATAGGATTGCAAAGGTCGTACTTCAAGGCGCCGCATCGGCGCCGTGACAATCGCTCGTGCTGCCTCGACGCTGGCCTGCGCGGTGGTGAAATAAGGAATATGCTGGCTGAGGGCGGCGGCGCGGATCGGCGCCGAGTCCTTCAGGCTCTGCCATCCTTCGGTGGTATTGAAGATCAGCGTGACGTCGCCATCCTTGATCCGGTCGACGATGTGCGGGCGCCCCTGCGCCACCTTGTTGACCGCCTCCACGGGCAATCCGGCGCGTTGCAGATAGTCCGCCGTGCCGCCCGTAGCGATGATCGTAAAACCGGCATCGACCAGCAGGCGGACGGCGGGAACGATGACCGGCTTGTCGCTGTCTTTGACACTGACAAAGACCGTGCCGTCATCCGGCAGTACCGTGCCGGCACCCAGCTGCGCCTTCGCGAATGCAACCGAGAAATCCCTGTCGATCCCCATCACTTCGCCCGTCGACTTCATCTCTGGGGATAGCACCGGGTCGACACCGGGGAACCGTGCGAAGGGGAAAACGGCCTCCTTCACCGCGTAATAATCGATATGCCGATCGATCGGCGGCAGGTCACGCAGTCGCTCACCGGCCATCACGCGCGCTGCGATCTTTGCGATCGGGATCCCGGTTGCCTTGGCGACGAACGGGACTGTACGACTGGCGCGAGGATTGACTTCGATCAGATAGACCGCATCATCCTTGACCGCGAACTGAATATTCATCAGCCCCCGCACCCCGAGCGCCTTTGCCAAAAGACCAGTCTGCCGCTCGATCTCGGTGATGATTTCCGGTGCGAGGCTATAGGGCGGCATCGAGCAGGCGCTGTCGCCGGAATGCACACCCGCCTCCTCGATGTGCTGCAGCACGCCTGCGACGACAACATCGTCTCCATCGCTCAGGGCATCGACATCCACCTCGATCGCATCACGCAGATATTGGTCGATCAGAACTGGCGAGTCTCCGGAAACCTGCACCGCCGTCTGAATATAGTCGTCCAGTTGCGCCGGTCCGTCGACCACTTCCATTGCCCGACCCCCCAGAACATAGCTCGGCCGCATCAGCACGGGGTAGCCGATCCGCTTGGCGGCCGCGAGTGCCTCGTCCCGGCTACGGGCAAGCCCGTTCATCGGCTGACGCAGCTTCAGTCGACCGACCAGATCAGCAAAGCGCTCACGATCCTCGGCCAGGTCGATCGCATCGGGCGACGTACCAAGGATCGGGATACCGGCACTTTCCAGCGCGCGGGCAAGGTTGAGCGGGGTCTGACCACCGAACTGGACGATCACACCGACCAGTTCACCCGATTGCTGTTCGACGTGAAGGATTTCCAGCACATCCTCCGCGGTCAGCGGCTCGAAATACAGCCGGTCCGATGTGTCATAGTCGGTCGAGACCGTCTCGGGATTGCAGTTGACCATGATCGTCTCGAACCCCGCTTCGGCAAGGGCGAAACAGGCGTGGCAGCAGCAATAGTCGAATTCGATCCCCTGCCCGATCCGGTTTGGTCCACCCCCCAGGATAACGATCTTGCGCCGATCCGATGGCTGACTTTCATCCTCGGGAGAGCCGAAGAACGGAGCCTCATAGGTGGAGTACATATACGGCGTGCGAGCCTCAAACTCGGCGGCACAGGTGTCGATCCGCTTGAAAACGGGGCGAACGCCAAGCCGGTGTCGGAGCGCACGAACTTCCTCTTCGGTGACCCCGCCAGTCATCGCCACGACCGCTTCGTGGATCAGGCCGCCGCCGCGCGCGATGCCCCGACTCATGCCCCGAAGATTAGCCGATTGCAGCGCCAGCCATGCCAGTCGCTTGTCGCTGAATCCCATGGCCTTCAAGCGCCGTAATCCAGCGGCCTCGATCGGCAGGCCGTTTGCACAAACGTCCGCCTCCGCTGCGATGATCTCTGAAATGCGCTCAAGGAACCAGGGGTCATAGCGGGCGACCGCGTGCACCTCGGCAACCGTAAAGCCCTCCCGCAGCGCCTGGGCGGCTACCAGTAACCGGTCCGGCGTGGCGATCGCCAGCGCCGCCTCGATCGTCTCCCGCGGCGCACCGGCCAATCCGTCCACCGTATTGAAGCCGCTCAGCCCCGTCTCAAGGCCCCTGAGCGCTTTTTGCAGGCTTTCGTGGATGTTGCGCCCGATTGCCATCACTTCGCCGACCGACTTCATCGCGGTCGAGAGCACCGCTTCCGCTCCCTTGAACTTCTCGAATGCGAAGCGGGGGATCTTGGTCACGACATAATCGATCGTGGGCTCGAACGACGCTGGCGTCGCGCCTGTAATGTCGTTGGTTATCTCATCGAGCGTATAGGAGACCGCCAGCTTCGCCGCGACCTTGGCGATGGGGAAGCCCGTCGCCTTCGACGCCAGCGCCGACGAACGCGACACGCGCGGGTTCATCTCGATAACAACCAGCCGGCCGTCGCTCGGATTGACCGCGAACTGAACGTTCGAACCGCCGGTCTCCACCCCGATCTCGCGTAGCACCGCGATGCTGGCGTTGCGCATGATCTGATATTCCTTGTCGGTCAGCGTCAGCGCGGGCGCGACGGTGATCGAGTCGCCCGTATGGACGCCCATCGGGTCGACATTCTCGATCGAGCAGATGATGATGCAATTGTCCGCGCGGTCGCGGACCACCTCCATCTCATATTCTTTCCAGCCGAGTAGCGACTCCTCGATCAGCACCTCGTCCGTGGGCGACGCATCAAGGCCACGCCGGACGATTTCGACAAACTCCTCTCGATTATAAGCAATGCCGCCCCCAGTGCCGCCCAATGTAAAGCTGGGCCGGATGATGACGGGAAGTCCTATCTTATCAAGACCCTCCACCGCCTCCTTCTCGCTGTGCGCGATGTGGCTGCGCGCGGATGCCAGCCCGATCCGGTCCATCGCCTCGCGGAACTTGAGCCGATCCTCCGCCATATCGATCGCGTCGGCATCGGCACCGATCATCTGCACGCCAAACTTGTCCAGCGTGCCGTCACGGAACAGCGCTAACGCAACATTGAGCGCGGTCTGCCCGCCCATCGTCGGCAACACGGCGTCGGGCCGCTCCACTTCGATGATCTTCGCGACGACCTCCGGCGTAATCGGCTCGACATAGGTCGCGTCGGCCAGGTCGGGATCGGTCATGATCGTCGCGGGATTGGAGTTGACCAGGACGACCCGGTACCCCTCCTCCTTCAACGCCTTGATAGCCTGCGTCCCCGAATAATCGAACTCGCATGCCTGCCCGATGATGATCGGCCCCGCGCCGATAACGAGAATGGAGGTGATGTCGGTACGGCTGGGCATTATTTAACTTCGACCGAGGTAATCAGGCCGTCCTCGTTCATGATGTGAATTGACACAAAGGGCATCCCAGAAATCCAGCTAGCTTGGCACGCCAACTTTACACCTAGGGCAGGATCACCCCGTCCGCGGTTAGTTCCCCCCTCAATGTCGGGCAGAAAAACTGAGTATGGATCACCGGGCCTGCCGGCAGCTTCAAAATATCCATGCTGCTCGAAAAATAGACGGGCAAGTTTGCGATCGCCGCCTAAACGAGGATCGAATACATACTGAACGTAGACCGGGCTGCTACTATACGCCGTTCGCCTCGCTTCGGTTAATTGCGTCTGGTTCGCGAGTTCGCACTTATCGGGTTGATCAACGGCGCGCTGAGGTAAGGGAACGCCTAATATCGCCAAAGCGAATAGAGCGCTCACCGCATCATCCCCACAAACCGCTCGAACAGATACAGGCTGTCCTGCGGCCCCGGGCTCGCCTCGGGGTGGTATTGCACACTGAAGGCTGCGCGGTCGGTCAGTTCGAGCCCGGCGTTCGAACCGTCGAACAGCGACACATGCGTTTCGCGCGCCGTCGCGGGGAGGCTGTCGCGCTCGACCGCGAAGCCGTGGTTCATGCTGGTGATCTCCACCGCGCCGTCCGAGAGCCGCTTGACCGGATGGTTGGCGCCGCGGTGGCCTTGGAACATCTTGGTCGTCGTCGCGCCCACCGCCAGCCCGAGCAACTGATGCCCGAGGCAGATGCCGAACAGCGGCTTGCCGGTGTCGAGCAACTGCCGGATCACCGGCACCGCATACTCCCCCGTCGCGGCTGGATCGCCGGGGCCGTTAGATAGGAAGATGCCGTCAGGCTCCAGCGCCATCACTTGCTCGAAGCTGACTGTGGCAGGAACGACCGAAACCTTCGCGCCCGCATGAACAAGGTTGCGGAAGATATTGTGTTTACTGCCGTAATCGATCGCGACGACATGCGGTCTGCCCTCGCCGGTCTGCTGCGCGTTATAGCCGAAGCCCAGCCGCCACACCCCGCCCTGCCAGCCATAGTGCATCTCGGTCGAGACGTCGCTTGCGAGGTCCATGCCCTCCAGTCCGGGCCAGCGCCGCGCCAGATTGGTCAGTGAGTCCAGTTTGAACACGCCGTCCGCAGCATGGGCGATCACCGCCGTCGGCGCGCCGCCGATCCTGATCCGCCGCGTCAACCCGCGGGTGTCGATCCCGGCTAAACCGATGCGCGCATTGCGCTGCATCCAGCCGTCCAGCCGCTCGACCGCGCGGTGGTTGCTGGGTTCGGTCACGTCCTCGCGCACGATCATGCCCAACGCATGCGGTGCATCCGCCTCGATATCGTCGGGGTTCGCGCCGACGTTGCCGATATGCGGGAAGGTGAAGGTAACGATCTGCCCCGCGAACGACGGATCGGTCATGATCTCCTGATAACCGGTCATCGCGGTATGGAAACAGACCTCACCGACCGCCTGTCCCTCGGCCCCGAATCCCCGGCCCCAAAGCACCTCCCCGCTTGCAAAGACCAGACACCCGGTGGCTCCATCCGGAACATTGGCAGGCGCAGGAGAAGATCTGGCGTCGGCCATGATGTGGCAGGCACTCCGTCGTTTTCGGCGATGTCGTTAAGCCGTGTTTGCTAAGGCCCGTGCGTGCGGCCGTCAATCTGATAAGGGTTCAAACCATGATTCGAGATGATATCAAGCAAGCTCAGATCGCCGCCATGAAAGCCGGCGACAAGGATAGCCGCGCCGCCATTGGCCTGATCCAGGCGGCGGTCAAGAACCGCGACATCGAGGCCCGTACCAGCAAGGCGTCTGAAGATGACGACGCGCTGGTCGTTGAGGTGCTTCAGAAAATGGTCAAACAGCGCCGCGAATCGATCGCGATGTACGAACAGGGCGACCGTCCCGAACTTGCCGCGTCCGAGGCAAACGAGATTGCGGTCATCGAACGGTTCCTGCCGCAGCAGATGAACGATGCCGAAACGACAGCCGCGATTGATGCGATCAAGACCGAACTGAGCGCGTCCGGTATGAAGGATATGGGCAGGGTCATGGCCGAACTGAAAGCGCGCCACGCGCAGACGCTCGACATGAGCAAGGCGAGCGCGCTGGTAAAGGCAGCACTGACGTAGGTGACGCTGTCCCCGCAATTCCTCGACGAACTGCGCGCACGTACCAGCCTGACGGCGCTGATCGGCAAGACGGTCAAACTGACCAAAGCCGGGCGTGAGTCCAAAGGCTGTTGCCCGTTCCATAATGAGAAAACGCCGAGCTTTTACGTCAATGACGATAAGGGCTTCTACCATTGTTTCGGCTGCTCCGCCCACGGCGATGCAATACGCTGGCTGACCGACCAGCGCGGGCTGCCGTTCATGGATGCGGTAAAGGAACTCGCCGCCGCCGCCGGGCTAGACCTGCCCGCGATGGATCCGCGCGCGGCCCAACAGGCGGAACGCGCCAAGGGTCTGCATGAGCTCATGGCGGATGCCGCTGCATGGTTCACCGAACAGCTGGGCGGGCTGGCGGGTGCGGACGCGCGCGGCGCCTGTGCGGCGCGCGGCTTGTCGGAGAAGACGGTCCGCGAATACGGGCTAGGCTTCGCACCCGATACACGCGGCAAGCTGCGCACCGCGCTCGCTGATTACGGCGACGCGATGCTTATCGAGGCTGGCATGCTGATCCAGGTCGAGGGGCGTGAGCCGTATGACCGGTTCCGTGGCCGTCTGATGATTCCGATCCGCGATGCGCGCGGGCGTCCGATCGCCTTTGGCGGGCGTATCTTGGGTGATGGCGAGCCCAAATATCTCAACTCCCCCGACACCCCGCTCTTTGACAAGGGACGCACGCTCTACAATCCTGACCGCGCGGCGCCTGCATCGCGCAAGACCGGCCGCATCATCGTCGTCGAAGGCTATATGGACGTGATTGCTCTCGCGCAGGCTGGCATCGCCGATGTGGTCGCGCCGCTTGGCACTGCACTGACAGAGGCGCAATTGGAACGATTGTGGCGGATGGTCGAAGTACCGATACTGTGTTTCGATGGCGATGCTGCGGGGCAGAAGGCAGCACTTCGCGCCGCTCACCGCGCGTTGCCGCATCTCTCCCCCGGTCGCAGTCTGGCATTTGCGACCATGCCATCCGGGCAAGATCCCGACGACGTGGTGCGAGCCAGCGGCGCAAAAGCGTTTGAGGCATTACTCGACAACACCAGTCCGCTCGTCGATCGGCTGTGGAAAAACGAGCTTGTGGCGGAAGCGCTGGAGACGCCGGAACAGCGCGCCGGACTGCGGCGGCGGCTGGAGGATCTGACCGCCAATATCGCCGATCCGAACGTTCGCCGCGAATATCAGTCGGAATTCCGGCGCAGGTTATCCGATCACTTCCAACCCGCAAAGCGTCCCTGGCAACCGCAGCAGCGGCGCGGCACACCTTGGAAAGAGCCGATCGGCCCGGTCAGCGCTGACGCAAAAGCAATCTGTGCTAGCGGCATCGATCCTGTTCTTGCCAAGGCAGTGCTTGCCGGACTGATCCGCCATCCCAGTGAGATCGCCCGTCATGTCGAATTGCTGGGATCGCTCAGAATGGTCGACGGAGCGCTCGGGCGACTGTTCGAGGCAGTCGTGGATGTCGCGCTCGCGGATCGCGATATGCTTGATAGCGGTCATCTGCTCACCATATTAGCGCAATCCGGATTTGATGAGGTTGCCAGCAGCCTCCTCAGGGCGGACGCGATGCCCTATTCGTTTACGCAGCTGGGCGGGGATAGAATGGTGATCCAGGCCGACCTGGACGAGGCGATCGCGATCATGGTTGCCAAGCCGGAGGTCGACACAGCACTGGCGGAGGCGACCGCGGCGATGCAGTCCGATTTCACTGCCGAGGCGTTTGAGCGGCAAGTGGCGATGGTGAAGGAAAAACAGGCGTTGGAGGATCGGCTTGCAAATCTGGTGCAGTCGAACGAAGACGCCCGAGCTTTGGGATCCGAGGGCATTTGATGACGAAGGCGAATATGGCGGAAGCGCCCGACACGGTTGATACGGGCGATTCACCGCTAATCGATTTGAATGACGCGCAGATCAAGAAGCTGATCGCGCGGGCCAAGAAGCGTGGCTACATCACCTATGAGCAACTGAACGAGGCTTTGCCGCAGGATCAGATGTCTTCTGACCAGCTCGAGGACGTCATGTCCGCGCTCAACGAGATGGGCGTCAACATCGTCGAGAACGAGGATGCGGGCGAGGAAGGCGAGACCGAGGCACGCCAGGAAGAGGACGACGAGGTCGAGCCCGCCGATACCGGCGGTGCGGAAACTGCGCCGGTCCCTGAGAAGAAAAAGGAAACCGTCGATCGCACCGACGATCCGGTGCGCATGTATCTGCGTGAGATGGGCGCGGTCGAGCTACTCAGCCGCGAAGGCGAAATCGCCATTGCCAAGCGGATAGAGGCCGGCCGCGACACGATGATCGTCGGCCTGTGCGAATCGCCGATAACCTTCAACGCGATAATCGACTGGTCGACCGCGCTGAACGAAGGCACGATCCAGCTTCGCGAGATCATGGACCTTGATGCCATGCTGTCCAAGGATTCCGCGCCAGAGAGCTTGTCTGAGGATGACGAGGACAGCGACGGCGAGATCAGTCAGAAAAACGCCGGTCCGTCATTCAAGGAGGAAGCAGAGCCGGAAGAGGCGTCGGCTGATGAGGAAGACGACCTGACGGAACGGCGTACGCCCCGTCCATCCGATGACGATGACGAGGATAACACCCTGTCCCTCGCGCAGATGGAGGAGCAGCTCAAGCCGATGGCGCTGGAGCGCTTCGCCAACATTACCGCGCTCTACAAAAAGTTCAGCAAGGTTCAGACCAACCGCATCGAAGCGATGTCTGCGGGGCAGGACTTCTCCGCTGCCGAGGAACGCAAGTACAACAGGCTTCGTGAGGAGTTGACGGCCGAAGTTGAGAGCGTTCAGTTCCACAACGCGAAGATCGAGTCTCTCGTTGATCAGCTTTACGGTTTCAACAAGCGGCTGACGGCGCTGGGCGGCCAGATGCTTCGCCTTGCCGAGCGGCACAAGGTCAACCGCAAGGACTTTCTCGACCGCTACCTCGGGCATGAGCTCGATGAGCAGTGGCTGTCGACGGTCGGCGGCCTCGACAAGAAATGGTCCGCCTTCGCGAAGGCAGAGGGCGAAGCGGTCGACCGCATCCGCGGCGATATCAGCGACATCACCCAGCAGACCGGCATGGCGCTGGGAGAATTCCGCCGCATCGTCAACATGGTCCAGAAGGGCGAGCGCGAGGCGCGTATCGCCAAGAAGGAAATGGTTGAGGCCAATCTGCGCCTCGTGATCTCAATCGCCAAGAAGTACACGAATCGCGGGCTACAATTCCTGGATCTGATTCAGGAAGGCAATATCGGCCTCATGAAAGCGGTCGATAAGTTCGAATATCGTCGCGGTTATAAATTTTCGACCTATGCGACATGGTGGATTCGTCAGGCGATCACGCGCTCGATCGCGGACCAGGCACGCACGATCCGCATCCCGGTCCACATGATCGAAACGATCAACAAGCTGGTCCGCACCAGCCGCCAGTTCCTTCATGAACAGGGCCGCGAACCGACCCCGGAGGAAATGGCCGAGCGGCTGTCGATGCCGCTCGAGAAGGTTCGCAAGGTGATGAAGATCGCCAAGGAGCCGATTAGCCTCGAAACTCCGATCGGTGATGAGGAAGACAGCCATCTTGGCGATTTTATCGAAGACAAGAATGCGGTCATCCCTGTCGATGCCGCAATTCAGGCAAATCTGAAGGAGACGGTGACGCGCGTTCTTGCCAGCCTGACGCCGCGTGAGGAACGCGTTCTGCGCATGCGCTTCGGCATCGGCATGAATACCGATCACACGTTGGAGGAGGTCGGTCAGCAGTTCAGCGTAACCCGTGAGCGCATCCGTCAGATCGAGGCAAAGGCTCTCCGCAAGCTCAAGCATCCGTCGCGATCCCGCAAGATGCGCAGCTTCCTCGATCAGTAATTCCGATAGCGGGCTGTAAACGCGTCCTTTACGCCCCCGCTCATAGGGTCGCGTTGGTTGGAACAACCGGTGCGATCTGCCCGGCATGGTCCGCACCAAGCATCGGGAAGACAATGATCAGAGCAGTCGCAGCCATTGACCATTCGCCGGACGACGGTGTCGCCGGATTGGTGGCTAGCGAGGGAAGCGCCCGGCATCGCCATCGGCTATATCTAGTTGGGGACGCGGTATCGGATGATCTCGCCGACGCGGTACATATCCTGTGTCACTCGCACGGAAACCATCCCGGCTTCGTCGATGAGGCGGCGCGCACAGCGGTTCAACCGGAGGCGGTACGCTGGCTGCACGATGCGGCGGATGGATTTGCGCGGGAACGGGCGCTGCTGGCAAAACTGACGGCGGCCGCCGGCCCTCAGCCTTCAACCGCCTGCCAGGCCGAAACGGAGTCCGCCATCGGCGCGCAACGCCATGCCTTTGAAATGCTTGCGCGCTCCGACCGAGCCGGATGCGCGACGGGCGCGATCGCGGCCCTGATGCTCGACTGGCCGATGATCCGGTCGATCCTTGGCAAGGCAGCAAAGCGGTTCGACATCGATCTCCCACCCATCGCCCTACCCGCGACCCAGGAGACGGGCATCCTGCTGTCCACTCTTTCGCTAACACCCGCTTCCGCCCGAGCCATCACCTTCGGCGCCCGCCAGTTGCTCGCCCAACACCAGAACCTGCTCGACCTAATGAAAGCCCGCACCGACGCAAGACAATAGGGTATGCTCAACGCCATGGGTGAGTGGATAGCGTTCAGACAGCTTTACGGTTTTTGTCAGAAAGCCCGCCCTGAAAAGCGAGCAGACTTGCATCAACTTTTTGCCTCGACCAAATGCAAGGTTTGCGCCGGTTTGAGATCCATGCGGAACTTGTGAGTTTTGCATCAACTGAATTGGTCTTCCGTTGTTGGTTCGGCGAGCTAACACTCGGCTAGTCACTCAAGGAGAAAGCCCGTGCTGTCCCTTTTAGCGTTAGCGATGGTCGCCAGTAACACTCCAGGCTCTGCTCCATGCCCCGGTACAACCACGATAGAGGTAAATGCCTGCCTCGCAGCGCGCTTCGGTGAAGCCGATGCTGATCTAAACCGCTACTATGACATGGCAGTTCGGCGAGTTCGCAACGAGGGCGGAGCCGCCGTAGCCAAAGGGCTTATTCAGGCTGAACGATCATGGCTGTCGTATAGAAACTCAGAATGCGGCGCTGTTTTCGAAAAATATCGTGATGGCACAATCAGAACGAGCATGGAGATTGAGTGCCGCACTCGGCTAACACGCCTGCGCACTTATGTGATCTGGCGCAACTGGCTGACTTACCCTGATAGCGCACCTCCTTCACTGCCTCGTCCTGCCGTTGATAGTGCTCTGTCAGATGGTCGTGGGTAGCCGAACGGCTGCTTCTCAAGATAGCGAAGCTGATGCAAAACCTTTGATTTTTGCATCAGCTTCGATGTCGAAGCGGTCGTCGACACCACTTGCCATTTCCCCCTAGCCCAGCGCGACGAGACGCTGACCGATCTGCTTGGCGCTGCCAAGATCGACGCTGGCAAGTCCTTCTCGAGGTGCGGGCATGGCACTCTACTTTTGTTGCTACATCCTAGTATGCGCGTCTCGGACACCAATAGCGTAACCGATCGCACTCACCGTTCGTCACCAGGACTCGACCCGGCGTCACATTTTTCTAATGCACGCGCGTTCGAGGAAGGTCGCGTGGCGCGGACTGGCGGAAGGACATGGCAAATTCATCTGCCCTACTCGTCCCTTGTCATAATACGGTGAAGTCCTGTTACATCGCAGCGGCGTTGGCGCGTTCACTGAAACAAACACTAAGCGCCGTTGGTCGTTAACCGACACCTGTTTTCGTGTAACTTTGTGAACTTTCGATACCGCGACTGCGCAGAAGACTGCCAATCGTCCGCGCCATCGACTTACCCAGCCCATGATACGGGGATATCACTCCGCGCCAATCTGGCGACGGCGCGCTCGCGCGGCTATCGCGGGTCAGATAATTGAATGGGAATGACAGCATGAAGCGCTTCGAGGGTACCCAAAGCTACGTCGCGACCCAGGATCTGAAGGTCGCGGTCAACGCGGCGGTAACGCTGCGCCGCCCGTTGCTCGTCAAGGGAGAGCCGGGAACCGGCAAGACCGTGCTGGCCAATGAGATCGCCGCCGCCGTCGGCGCGCCGCTGATCGAGTGGAACGTCAAATCGACGACAAAGGCTCAGCAGGGTCTATACGAATATGATGCCGTGGCTCGCTTGCGTGACGGGCAGTTGGGCGATGAACGCGTCCACGACATCGCCAACTATATCCGGCGCGGCAAATTGTGGGAGGCCTTTACCCAGCCCGCGCCCCCGGTCCTGCTGATCGACGAGATCGACAAGGCCGATATCGAATTTCCCAACGATCTGCTTCAGGAACTCGATCGCATGGAATTCCATGTCTATGAGACCAAGGAGACCGTTCGCGCCGCCGAGCGGCCTATTGTTGTCATCACATCGAACAACGAAAAGGAACTGCCCGACGCGTTCCTGCGGCGCTGTTTCTTCCACTACATCAAGTTTCCCGACCGCGACACGATGCAGGCGATCGTCGACGTGCACTTTCCGGGCATCCAGAAGATGCTGGTGTCGCGCGCAATGGACATCTTCTACGACGTCCGCGAGGTGCCGGGGTTGAAGAAGAAGCCCTCGACCAGCGAGTTGCTTGACTGGCTGAAGCTGCTGCTGCACGAGGACATGCCGCTGGAGACGCTCCAGAACCGCGATCCGACCAAGGCCATCCCGCCGCTGCACGGTGCGCTCCTGAAGAACGAACAGGACGTGATGCTATTCGAACGTCTCGCCTTCATGGCCCGACGTCAGTCCAACCGGCCCTGACGCACCCATGTTCCTCAACTTCCTCGATGAACTGCGCTCGGCGGGAATACCTGCCAGTCTGAAGGAGCATCTGCTGCTGCTGGAGGCGCTCGACCGCGAGGTAATCGGGCGGACGCCGGAGGATTTCTATTATCTGGCACGTGCGGCTTATGTGAAGGACGAAGGGCTGCTGGACCGCTTCGACCAAGTATTCGCGCACGTCTTTCGCGGCGTCGCGACGACCTTCGCCCAAGCGCCCGCCGACGTTCCCGAGGACTGGCTGAAGGCGGTCGCACAGAAATATCTCTCGCCCGAGGAAATGGCGGCAATCGAGTCACTTGGCTCGTGGGACGAGATCATGGAGACGCTCAAGAAGCGGCTGGAGGAGCAGCACGAAAGGCATCAGGGCGGCAGCAAGTGGATCGGCACCGGCGGCACTAGCCCCTATGGCAATTCGGGCTATAACCCCGAGGGCGTCCGGATCGGCGGCGAAAGTGTTCACAAGCGCGCGGTCAAGGTCTGGGACCAACGCGAATTTCGCAACCTCGATTCCACCAGGGAATTGGGCACGCGCAATATCAAGGTCGCGCTTCGCCGCCTGCGCCGCTTCGCGCGCGAAGGGGCAGCGGACGAACTCGACATCGACGGGACGATCGACGGCACTGCACGTCAGGGCTGGCTCGACGTGCGGATGCGGCCGGAGCGGCGCAATTCCGTCAAGTTGTTGTTGTTTCTCGATGTCGGCGGTTCGATGGATCCGTTCGTCAAGCTTTGCGAGGAGCTGTTCTCGGCGGCGACGGCCGAATTCAAGAATCTGGAATTCTTCTATTTCCACAATTGCCCGTACGAGGGCGTGTGGAGGGACAACCATCGACGCTTTGCCGAACGCACGCCGATGTGGGACGTGCTGCACAAATATGGCCATGATTATAAGCTGGTGATGGTCGGCGACGCGGCGATGAGCCCCTATGAGATCACCGATCCCGGTGGATCGGTCGAGCACATGAACGAGGAACCGGGCGCTGTCTGGCTACAGCGGCTGACCAATACCTATCCGGCGACGATCTGGCTGAACCCTGTGCCCAAGGATCAATGGGGCTATTCGCAATCAACGCGGATCGTGCGCGAACTGGTCGATGACCGCATGTATCCGCTGACGCTGTCAGGATTGGATGAGGGCATGCGCGAGCTGACCCGAAAGCGCTGATACCGGAACATCGCGGATGCGTAACGGTTGGTATTTTATCACAAAGCAACAGGAGCTGCCTTCATGTCGTCCATCCCCTCGTCCGCCATGCCTCACGCAAAGCCGCATGAGCACGAGGAAGGCGCGGTGCCACAAACAGATGATGGTTCGCTGAAGGACAAGGCGGCAAACTTTGCTAATCGGACAAAAGAGCAAGCGCGCGAGCACCCGAAAACCGGAATAGCTATCGGCGCCGCCGTTGCCGCAGCGCTGGGATGCCTGGCTGCGTTGCCGTTCTTTCTGTCGAGCCGGAAGGACAAAAAGGAACCAATCGATCGGCGTTCGGCCGATTGATGTTATCGCGGGTGGCTGATCCTCCCGCCCGTAATTGGTTCTGATACGCCTGTTGTGCCGGGGAAACTGATCGGCAAACCCGACAGCTGTCGTGCAGCCATATAGGCAAATCCTTCGGCCTCTACCCCGTCCCCATTCCATCCGAGAGTGTCGCATGCTTCGGGTGTTACCGTTGTTCGCTCGGAAATCATTGCGAGCATCGTCCGATTATGCCGCCCACCGCCGGCGACGATCAGTCGATGAGGGCGCTGCGGTAACAACCTCAGCGCTTCCGCCACGCATTGCGCAGTGAAAGCCGTCAGTGTTGCCGCACCATCTTCCGGCGAGAGTCCGCGGACGGGCTGGATCGTGAAATCAGCGCGGTCGAGCGACTTTGGCGGGGCCGCATCGAAATAGGGGTGGTCGAGCATTGCGGTCAGCACTGCATGATCCACTTGACCGGATGCCGCCACGGCGCCGCCCGCGTCAAAGCGTTTACCCATCGTCGCCGCCATCCAGTCGTCGATCAGTCCATTGCCCGGTCCGGTATCGAAAGCGATCAATGCACCATCCGCACCGATGAACGTAATATTGCCGACCCCGCCAAGATTAAGGATGGCGACCGGCTTGTCGAGCGATGATGCAAGGGCGGCATGATATACCGGTAGCAGCGGAGCGCCCTGCCCTCCCGCTGCAACATCGGCCGAGCGAAAGTCGAAAACCGTCATGATCCCCGTCGCATCGGCAATCGCCTGCCCGTCACCGATCTGCCATGTCCAGCCACGATCGGGGCGATGCGCAACCGTCTGGCCATGGAAGCCGACCACACCAATATCCGCCGAGGATAGACCGGCATCGTGCAGCAGCGCGTGTACCGCGTCGATATGCGCCTCAGTCAGCAGACGCGCCGCCCGCGAAATCAGCGCAGTTGGTTCCGGCACAGCCAGACGCAGCGCCTCACGTGTCGCCTCCATCAATGTCTGACGCTCACCGTCATCATAGTCACGGCCCCGGAACGCGAGGGGTTTCACAAGTTCGCAGCCATCGGTGTCGATAAGCGCGGCATCGATGCCGTCCAGCGACGTTCCAGACATCAGACCGATTGCCAGCATATCGCACTCCTGCCCCGCACAGCTTTCAAAACCATTGTGGCCGTCTTATGTGCCCCACCACGCATGGCAACCCGTCTTCCCTCCCCACCGCGTGTCGGCATGGTGTCGCTCGGCTGTCCCAAGAACCTGGTCGACAGCGAACGAATCCTGACGCAGCTGCGCGCCGACGGCTATCAGATGTCGCCCGACTATGCCGGCGCCGATGTTGTGCTCGTCAACACATGCGGCTTCCTCGACAGTGCCAAGGAGGAGAGCCTCGAGGCGATCGGTGAGGCAATCGCCGAGAACGGGCGCGTCATCGTCACCGGATGCATGGGCAAGGAAGCCGAGACGATTCGCGCCCGTTTTCCGCAGGTACTGGCCGTCACCGGCGCGCATCAATATGAGCAGGTGGTGGAGGCGGTGCACGAGGCGGCGCCCGCCAATCTGTCGCCTTATGTCGACCTGATCCCGGACGCGGGGCTGAAGCTGACCCCGCGCCACTACAGCTATCTGAAGATTTCCGAAGGCTGCAACCATCGCTGCTCCTTCTGCATCATCCCATCGCTACGTGGTGATCTGGTCAGCCGCCGCCCGGACGCGATCCTCCGCGAAGCGGAAAAGCTGGTCGCGGCGGGGACAAAGGAATTGCTGGTCATCAGCCAGGATACCTCTGCTTACGGCGTCGATCTGCGTCACGCGACCTATCCGCTGAAGGGCGGCGGCGAGGTGCGCGCGCACATGACCGACCTCGCGCGGGAACTGGGGCGGATCGCACCTTGGATTCGGCTACATTACGTGTACCCCTATCCGCACGTCGACCGAGTGATCCCGCTGATGGCAGAGGGGATTGTACTGCCCTATCTCGACATCCCGTTCCAGCATGCCGCGCCGTCCGTCCTCAAGCGGATGAAGCGGCCCGCGAACGACGCGAAGGTGCTGGAGCGCATTCGTGGCTGGCGCTCGATCTGCCCGGATATCACGATCCGCTCGACCTTCGTGGTCGGCTTTCCCGGTGAAACCGATGCGGATTTCGACTATCTGCTAGACTGGTTGGACGAGGCGCAACTCGATCGCGTCGGCGCGTTCCGCTTCGAACCCGTCGAGGGCGCCGCCGCCAACGACCTGTCCGATCCTGTGCCCGAGGCGATCAAGGAAGAACGTTACACCCGGATCATGGACAAGACCGCCGCGATCTCCGCGGCGAAACTGTCGGCAAGGGTCGGTCGTACGCTGAGCGTCATCATCGATGCAGTGGACGACGATGCGGATGGAGGCGCCACCGGTCGATCCAAAGCCGATGCGCCGGAGATCGATGGCGAAGTCTTCTTGCGCGATGCCGGGCATCTTTCAGTCGGCGATATCGTCGATGTTGTTATCGAGGATGCCGACGAGCATGACTTATACGGCGTTCAGGTTCCTATCCGGGGCGAATACGTAATATCGTGACTGATACCGAGCCGGGCGAGGACGCAAATGTGAGCAGGTCTGGTGATGGCGGCAAATTGATGGACTTCGCACTCCTGTTGCAGCCCGATCGCGGGCAGGCCGCCCGATTGATTGTCCTGATCGACGATTTTGATCAATGGGCCAAAACGCAGCCCTCCGGCATCCGAGCGACCGCCGATGCGCAGCGCTTCGTCGGCAAGGCCGGCACGCACGCCGTCATTCCCGGCGAGCGTGGAGACTGGTCGATCGTTGCCGTTGCGGCACCGGATGATCCCTGGTCACTAGCGCCGCTCGCGGAAAGACTGCCCGCAGGCAACTATCGGATCGATGGCGTCACGTCTTCACAAGCTGCATTGGGATGGCTGTTGGCGCAGTATCGCTTCGACCGATATCGGGCGTATGAGGATGCGGCTCCGCGCGTTCTGCTGACTAGGGACGCAGCCTCGATCGATAATATGATTCGAATGGCCACCGCCACGGCGCTGGTGCGCGACTTGGTCAACACGCCGGCCTCCGACATGGGACCGCACGATCTTCAGGCGAGCATCGAGGGGTTGGCAAAGCAGCGCGGTGCCGAGGTGCGAACGACACATGGCGATGCGCTGGCACAGGGCTATCCGATGATCCACACGGTCGGGCGCGCCGCTGCACCAGATCGAGCGCCACGGCTGATCGAACTGGAATGGGGCAACCCCGATCATCCCCGCGTCGCGCTCGTTGGCAAGGGGGTCTGCTTCGATACTGGCGGATTGGACATCAAGCCATCGGCGGGCATGCGCCTGATGAAAAAGGATATGGGCGGCGCAGCGCATGCCGTCGCGCTTGCCGGGTTGGTGATGGAGGCCCGCTTGCCAATCAGATTGCACCTGCTGGTTGCGGCTGTCGAGAACGCGATCTCGGGCGATGCATTTCGGCCCGGCGATGTGCTGAAAACGCGCAAAGGTCTGACAGTCGAGAACACGAACACCGATGCCGAGGGTCGGCTGGTGCTGGGCGACACGCTGACCCGTGCAGGCGAAGATGCGCCAGCGCTAATCCTTGACTTTGCGACGCTGACGGGCGCGGCGCGGGTGGCGCTTGGGCCTGATCTTCCGCCACTGTTTACGAATGATGACGCGCTGGCCGCCGAATTGCTGGCCGCAGGAGAAGCGCAGGGCGATCCATTGTGGCGATTGCCACTATGGGATCGCTATGACGAAATGCTGAAATCCGACATTGCCGATCTGGTCAATGCGCCCGAGGGCGGATTTGCAGGGGCAATTACCGCGGCGCTGTTCCTCCGGCGCTTTGTGCCGAACAATATAGCCTGGGCGCATCTGGACGTATTTGCCTGGCGGCCCAAGGCATTGCCCGGCCGACCCAAGGGTGGTGATGCTTATGGGCTGCGTGCAGCCTGGACGATGCTGTTGCAGCGTTACGGCTGAGCCAGCGTCGATGCGGCCCGGATGATCGGCACGAATTTGGCCGCAGTCAGGCTTGCACCGCCGACCAGCGCCCCGTCGACATCGCTGGCCGCCAGCAAGGTGGACGCGTTGTCGCCGGTGACCGATCCGCCGTACAGGATGCGCACGGCATCGCCGGCATCGTCCATCAGGTCATGCAGGGTCCGTCGGATCGCGCCGTGCATGGCGGCGACGTCGTCGACGGTGGGCGTCCGACCCGTCCCGATTGCCCACACCGGCTCATAGGCGATCGTCAGCCATTTCGGATTGGCATCGTCGGGCATCGAGCCGATCACCTGCCCCGTCACCACGTCCTCGGCATGCCCGGCATCGCGCTGTTCCGCGCTTTCACCGACGCACAGGATTACGCTCAGGCCCGCGCGGTGGGCGGCCTCGGCCTTGGCCTTGACCTGACCATTGTCCTCGCACTGGTCGGTGCGTCGTTCGCTGTGACCGACGAGAGTGAATGTAGCGCCTGCTTCGCGTACCATTGATGCGCTGTTACAGCCGGTGTGAGCGCCGATATCGCTGGTCCCGACGTCCTGCGCGCCGATTGCGGCGCTCGTGACCTTAATGGAAGCGGGCGTGATCAATGTGGCCGCTACGGCCAGCGCCACGTCGGTTGACGCTTGCTCGGCAGCGGCGTCGATCCCGGCCAGTTCGCTCAACGCTGCCAGTGAGCCGTTCATCTTCCAATTACCCGCGATCAGCTTGCGCCGCATACTCGTCTCCCCTTAATGCCGACCATGCGATAGCGCGGGCAGCCGATCGCACAAGGTTGAAGCGTCACCGGACTGTCCGTAAAGCGACAGCCTGTCTTCGTGGATCCTGACCTTCATGCTCTCCTTCCTACGGCGTATCATCAATTCGAAGGTCGGATTGATCGTCACCTTCGCGGTACTTATCGTGATCGCACTTGCCTTCGCCGCCGGAGATGTATCGGGCATCCGCAGCATGGGCTTCGGCGCGCTGGGCGGCAACGACGTTGCCTCGGTCGGGCGGACGGATATCTCGGGCGCCGAGCTTGCTTCGCGCGCCCAGAACGAGATGGAAGGGTATCGCCAGCAGCAGCCTAGCCTGACAATGGCGCAATATATCGAACAGGGCGGGCTGGACGGCACGCTCGAGCGGATGATGACGGGGCTCGCCTTTGCACAGTTCGGCGCGCAGGAAGGTATGGTCGTCAGCAAGGCGACGATTGACGGGCAGATCGCCAGCATCCCCGCGCTACAAGGGCCGAATGGCAAGTTCGACCAGCAGATCTATGAACGTCTCCTCGCGCAACGGCATCTTAGCGGTCAGCAGATTCGCACCGATATCGCGCGTGACGTTCTGACACAGCAGCTGCTCGTACCCATCCAGGGTGCCAAGCAGGTGCCGGCGCAGCTGGCGCTACCCTATGCGTCACTGCTGCTGGAGAAGCGGCAAGGTCAGGTTGGCTTTGTGCCGAGCGCGGCATTTCGCACCGGCGTGGCACCGACTCCTGCCGAGCTGCAGCAATTCTACCAAAGCAATATCGCACGCTATACGACGCCGGCTCGACGGGTGATGCGTTATGCCTTGGTCACGCCCGAACAGGTGCGTGCGGCATCGACGCCAAGCGACGCTGAAACCGCTGCGGCTTATCAGGCCGATGCCGCGCGGTTCGGCGCGACGGAGAAGCGCGACGTGACGCAGGTCGTCATCGCCGATCAGGCGGCTGCGACGGCGCTGGCGGACAAGGTGCGCAAAGGCATGCCGATCGCCGACGCGGCGCGCGCGGACGGGCTGGAGGCGTCGGTTCAATCGGGAATCACGAAGGTCGACTATGCCGGATCGACCACGCCGATGGTTGCCGATGCCGTGTTCAGCGCCGCGAAGGGATCGGTCGTCGGACCGGTCAAGGGCGCGCTGGGGTGGATCGTCGCGCGGGTCGATGGCGTCCAGCAGATCCCGGCCAGATCGCTGACGCAGGCGCGTGATACGCTGGTCGCTGAGCTGACCAAGCAAAAGACGGACGCCGCGCTGTCGGATATTCACGACAAGATCGACGATGCGCTGTCTGATAATGCGACCTTTGACGAGGTGGTCGCCAATCGGAAGCTCATTGCACAGACAACGCCGCCCGTGCTTGCCGATGGCTCCGATCCCGCCAGTCCGGCCTCCAAGCCCAATCAGCAAATTGCCCCGATCGTCGCGGCGGGCTATGCGATGCAGGACGGCGATCCGCCGCAAATGGTGCCCGTCGGCACGGACGGCAGCTTCGCGCTGGTCGCAATCGGCCGGATGATCACCGCAGCACCACAGCCACTCGGCGAAATTCGCACACGCGTCGTCACCGATCTGACCCTCGACCGTGAGCGTCAGGCTGCGCGCAACGTCGCCACCGCTATCGTCTCGAAGGCTGGCAGCATGTCATTGGCCAAGGCACTCGCAAGTCAGAAGGTGACTCTGCCCGCACCGCGGCCATTGGGGGCCGTGCGCGCGCAGCTTGCGGTCGACGCACGCAGCGCGCCACCCCCGCTGGTCCTGCTGTTCAGCCTGAAGCAGGGCGCAGCTAAGCTGCTTGAAGCGCCTGAGAATTCAGGCTGGTACGTCGTCAAGCTGGATAAGATCGAGCCGGGTGATGCCAGGGGCAAACCGAATGTCATCGCGGCAACACGACGCGACATCGGCGGCATGATTGGTCGTGAATATGTCGAGCAATTCATTCATGCGGTCCGCGGGGATGTCGGTGCGACCAGGCATGACGCAGCGATCGCAGTGGTTCGCCAGCAACTGCTGGGTAAGGGCGGCTCCAATAACTGACCAGCGGGCGGGCGCAGTCGGCCGGCTTTCAGCCGGTCGCCCGGCGCTGCTTTGGCGATGTCAGGTCGCCGATACCGAGACACCGGTCGCCGTCGCGCTGAAGCTTATCGAACCCGGACGCGGCGATTTTCTGCTTGAATCGGTGGAAGGTGGGTCAACTCGTGGACGGTACAGCCTGATCGGGCTCGCTCCCGACCTGATCTTCCGCGCGCACGGCCACAGCGCCGAGATCAACCGGCGCTGGGCGATCGACGATCAGGCCTTCGAGCCGTGTGTCGCACCAACACTGGATGCGCTGCGTGCGCTAGTTGCGGAATGCCGGGCCGACGTTCCAACCGAATTGCCATCCGCGCTGGCCTGCCTCGTTGGCTATTTCGGCTTTGAGACCGTCGCATTGATCGAGCCGTCGCTGCGCGAAGAGGAGAAACCAGACCCACTGGCTCTACCCGACATGATGTTTGTGCGGCCGGGTGTCATCATCATCTTCGACCGGTTGAGCGATGCGCTGTTCCTGGTAGCGCCCGCCTGGCCGGATCCATCACGTCCTGCCGCGCAGATCGTCGATGCGGCGAACGAACGTCTCGAAGGCGTAGCAGCAAGGCTCGCGCGTCCGTTGGTCCCAGCGCCGATCCGCCACGAGCAAGCAGCACCCGTCTATACGCCCGCAATTGCCTCCGCAGCCTATGAGCAGATAGTGCTACGCGCGAAAGAGTATATTGCCGCCGGTGACATCTTCCAGGTCGTGCTGGCGCAGCGCTTCACCGCCCCGTTCGCGCTACCACCGTTTGAACTCTATCGCTCATTGCGTCGGATCAACCCCTCCCCATTTCTCTATCACCTCGACCTGCCCGGCTTCGTACTGATCGGCTCCAGTCCGGAAATCCTGGTCCGGGTCCGTGATGGGGAGATAACGGTGCGTCCGATCGCGGGTACGCGGCCACGCGGACGTACTGCCGCGGAAGACGAGGCGAACCGCATCAGCCTGCTGGCCGATCCCAAGGAGCGGGCCGAACATTTGATGCTGCTCGACCTCGGCCGCAACGATGTCGGACGCGCCGCGGTGCAAGGGAGCGTGCAAGTGACCAGCAGCTACGGTGTGGAGTTTTACAGCCACGTCATGCACATCGTCTCGAATGTCACGGGTGCAATGCCGGACGATGGCGACGCGCTGTCAGCATTGTTCGCGGGCTTTCCGGCCGGCACCGTCAGCGGCGCGCCCAAGGTACGCGCATGCCAGATCATTGGTGAACTGGAGCCAGAACGACGCGGTGCATATGCAGGTGGAGTTGGCTATTTCTCGCCGGATGGCTCAATGGACTCCTGCATCGTCCTGCGCACCGCAGTGGTGAAGGACGGGGTGATTCACGCCCAGGCCGGCGCGGGAATCGTCGCCGACAGCAACCCCGCCACCGAACAGCATGAATGCGAGGCGAAGGCGGGCGCGATCCTCGCCGCCGCCCGTGACGCCGTCAGCCGCGCGCGTGATCCAAGCTTTGGTCAGTGAACCGGGCTTTTGAAGACAAATAAGGCAAAGCGTCTGTATGGTTCAGAACTTAGCGATGATCCCGATCACGGATCCGGTTATTTCGTCGGAAGCCGCCAGTTCTCAGGGAACAGACTCCTGCTCGCGCGCGGCGGCGCGTTTGTCGGCGGCGTAAGCGCGGGCTGTTGCCAGGGCGCAGCCTGACTGTCCGCCGGTGCCGACGGGCGAGCATGTGTCGGGCAGTCCACCGGCGACCCTGCTGACGTCATCGACGGTCTGCGCGCGGTTGACCCAGCTCTGATTAGCCGCTGGAATTGGGCGATCGCGCAAGCCTTTGGGAAGGCGATAAGGCTGTTCAAGAGAACTGCAGACAACGACCTCGTCAGCGCTGGATTTGGGACATTTCTCACCCTTTTGCAGGGTGATGCTGCGAATGCGTTGCGGCGGCTGACCCGTCTCGGCTTGCGCATCGACGGCCTGACGCTCCTGGGCGAGCGTCGCCGCAGGAACCATAAGCGCCGCGGACAGGACAAGACGAAGCATCGGGTAATCTCCTTTGTTGAGGCAAAACGTGCAACGGGCGATCTGGCTCCATCATGAACAGACCGATCATGACGAGGCAGGTGCAATGATTGCACGCCGCGCCGCAGCGGCTATGGCAAGGTCCATGATCCTGGTCGTCGACAATTACGACAGCTTTACCTGGAACCTGGTCCATTACCTGATGGAACTGGGTCAGCAGGTAGAGGTGGTGCGCAACGATCAGATCACGGTTGCCGATGCGATGGTGTCAGGCGCCGATGCATTTTTGATCTCACCCGGTCCCTGCACACCTGACAAGGCCGGGATCAGTCTCGATCTGGTTGCCGCCTGTGCGGCGTCACGACGCCCGCTGCTGGGTGTCTGTCTGGGGCATCAGGCGATCGGCCAGCATTTCGGCGGACGGGTGGAACGCGGCGCGCTGATGCACGGCAAGACCTCTCCGATCCTGCATGACGGAACGGGGGTATTCGAGGCCCTGCCCTCGCCGTTTACCGCGACCCGTTATCATTCGCTAATCGTGCGCGACGTGCCCGCGTCCCTGACCGTCAACGCCTGGATCGAGGACGGAACGGTGATGGGTTTTCGGCATAAGACGCGACCGATCCATGGCGTACAATTTCACCCTGAAAGCATCGCAACCGAACATGGTCATGCGATGCTCGCCAATTTCCTGCACTTGGCCGGCATCACGACGCAAACATTGGCATGACGACGCTCTCCCTGCTCCCCGATCCCTCGACGCCGCTGTCGCATGAGAGTGCGGCGGAAGCGTTTGCCGACATCCTCGACGCGCGCGCTGATGAGGAGCAGATCGCAGCGTTCCTGATTGCGCTGTCGAGGCGGGGAGAAACCAGCGTCGAGATCGCCGAGGCCGCGCGCGCGCTGCGCTGCAGGATGATCCCGATCGAGGCGCCAGCGGATGCCATCGATGTATGCGGAACCGGCGGTGACGGACATCATACACTGAACGTCTCGACCGCGGTCGCGCTGGTCGTTGCCGCCTGCGGCGTCCCGGTCGCCAAGCACGGCAACCGTGCGGCCTCCAGCAAGGCAGGCGCGGCGGACACGCTGGAGGCGCTCGGTCTGGACCTCGATATTGCGGGTGCGACTGCGCAGGGGAGTCTGCACGATCTGGGCATCGCATTCCTTTTCGCCGGAAACCATCATCCGGCAATGCGGCGCATCACGCCAATTCGACGGCGGATCGGTATCCGCACGATCTTCAATTTGATGGGCCCGCTCGCCAACCCCGCACGCGTCGGACGCCAACTGATCGGTATCGCGCGACCGGATTATGTCCCTGTCTATGCCGCGGCGCTGAGCGATCTGGGAGCGACCGCCGCAATCATTGTGTCGGGGGAGGAAGGGCTGGACGAAATATCAGGGGCCGGGCCAAGCATCGCCCTGTCGGTCGGCTCGCTGTTGACACCCGATGTGCTGACGCCGGAGGACGCGGGGCTGCTGCCGCATCCAGTGGCCGCAATCCGTGGTGGTGATGCCACTTATAATGCAGCGGCGCTTCGGGCGTTGATGGCCGGAGAGCGTAGTGCCTACCGCGATGCCGTGCTGCTGAATGCCGCCTGGGCGCTGAAGGTCGCGGGACGAAGCGGGTCGCCGACCGACTGTGCGGCGGAGGCGGCGGAGGCGATCGATGACGGCGGCGCCCGGCGCTTGCTCGATGCGTGGATTGCGTACCGATGAGCGTCCTCGACGACATCCTTGCCGGCAAACGCGAAGAGGTGCGTGCGCGCAAGATAGAGGTTTCACAGGCGGCGCTCGATGCACGGGTGGCAGTGACAACGCCACCCCGTGGCTTTCGCGCCGCGCTGGAGCACAAGACCGGGGCAGCGCTGATTGCAGAGATCAAGCGCGCCAGTCCTTCCAAGGGCCTCATCCGCCATGATTTCAGGCCGGCTGATCATGCCCGTTCCTACGCGGCGGGCGGTGCCGCCTGCCTGTCAGTCCTGACCGATGAGCGATGGTTCCAGGGACATGCCGACTATCTGGTCGCGGCGCGCGCGGCAGTCGACCTGCCGATACTGCGAAAGGATTTCATGATCGATCCTTGGCAGGTGAGTGAGGCGCGGGCGATCGGCGCTGACGCGGTCCTGGTGATCGTCGCGGCGCTGGACGATACCCAGATGGCCGAGATAGAGGACGCGGCGATTACGCTGGGCATGGACGTGCTGGTAGAGGTACATGACGCGCGTGAACTTGACCGGGCATTGCGGCTAAAATCCCGCCTGATCGGCGTAAACAACCGTGACCTGCGTGATTTCACCGTCGATTTTCAGCGTACCTATGAACTGGTTGGATCAGCCCCATCTGACTGCACCTTCGTTGCCGAAAGCGGGCTGACAAGCCGTAGCGACCTCGACCGGATGGGTGAGCATGGCATCCGCTGTTTCCTGGTCGGCGAGGCGTTGATGCGCGTCGACGATATAGAAGGCGCGACCCGCGCTCTGTTGCAATGAGCCTGACGCATCTTGACGAACACGGCGCTGCGCGGATGGTCGATGTCGGCGGCAAGGCCATGACCAGCCGCAGCGCGACCGCCAGCGGGCGGATCAGCATCGCCGCCGATGCGCTCGCCGCCGTGCGAGATGGCAGTGCCAAGAAGGGCGACGTGCTGGCCGTCGCGCGCGTGGCGGGAATCATGGCGGCAAAGCGCACCGGCGATCTGATCCCGCTCTGCCATCCGTTACCACTAACCAGCGTCACGCTTGACCTTGCGCTGGACGAGCGAGGTGTCGTTGCCACCGCGACCTGCACCACTGATGGGCGCACGGGTGTCGAGATGGAGGCGTTGACGGCCGTGTCGGTGGCGCTGCTCACCATCCATGACATGGTCAAGGCGATGGATCGCCACATGGTCATTGATGACATCCAAGTGGTCGCCAAATCCGGTGGCAAGTCGGGAGACTGGACCGCGCCATGATGCTGCTGCCTATCGAGGACGCGCAACGGCGGCTGTTCGCGGCCGCGGCGCGGGTCGTGGAGGAGACAGTGCCGCTCCGCGAAGCCGCCGGACGCTGGGCAGCGGCGGGCATCATCGCACAGCGCACGCAGCCTGCCTCCGACCTGTCCGCGATGGACGGCTATGCGATCCGTTTTGGCGACCTGCCCGGTCCCTGGTCACTCATCGGAGAGAGCGCGGCGGGACGGCCTTTTGCCGGCAATATGGGTGCCGGAGAGGCGGTCCGTATCTTTACCGGCGCGGCCCTGCCGGACGGAAGCGACAGCGTGCTGGTGCAAGAGGAAGCTAGCGCCGGCAAGAACGGCGTCACGCTCACCGGCGAAGGCCCGCTGCATCGCGGACGCAATACCAGGCGGCGTGGGCTGGATTTTACGGCGGGCGACGTGCTGGTGGAGGCTGGCGAGCGGCTGACCCCGGCACGGATTGCGGTTGCGGCAATCGGCGGTCATGCGGCACTTCGTGTACGTCGTCCGATCCGCGTCGCCATCGCCGCGACCGGCGATGAGTTGGTGACACCGGGTAATTCGACGATTGGACTGGAACTGCCCGAGTCCAACGGCGTCATGCTGGCAGCAATGCTGGCCGACCTACCTGTCCACCTGATCGATCTGGGTATCCTGCCCGACCGACAGGACGCGCTGCGTGATGCGTTTGCGGCGGTCGAGGCCGACTTGCTGGTGACGACGGGCGGCGCATCGGTAGGCGATCATGATCTCGTCCGCCCCGCGATTGAGGATGCCGGCGGTGTCATCGATTTCTGGCGTATCGCACTGCGCCCCGGAAAGCCGATGATGGCCGGACGCCTTGGCAACACCACCGTTCTCGGCCTGCCGGGCAACCCAGTATCGGCCTATGTCACGGCATTGCTGTTCGTCAGGCCGCTGATCGCGCACATGGCCGGCGCCAACGATCCGTCTCCGCCGACGATTAAGGGCATTCTGGGCGAAGACCTCCCGGCCAACAATGCGCGCACCGATTATCTGCGTGCGGAATTGCGAGAAGGACGAGCCTTCGCCTCGACCGTGCAGGACAGCTCCATGCTGCTGACGCTGGCCCGCTCGTCATGCCTGATCGTCCGTCCAGCTAATGCCGCGGCAGCCCATGCGGGCGACTCGGCGGAGATCCTCATTATCGCTTGACCAGCATCGGAATGTTCCATAGGAGTTCCCAGTCTGTTCCCACTGGAGGACCGCCATGCTTACGCGCAAGCAGCACGAACTGGTCTGCTTCATCAATGATCGGTTGAAGGAAACCGGCGTTTCGCCCTCGTTCGAGGAGATGAAGGACGCATTGGAACTGAAGTCCAAATCCGGGGTCCACCGTCTGATCTCCGCGCTGGAGGAGCGCGAATTCATCCGTCGCCTTCCCAACCGCGCCCGCGCGCTCGAAATCCTGCGCATGCCGGACCGGCCCGTCGTCAGGAAGAAGAAGACGCCCACCCCGCAATTCGCGCGATCAGGACCGGCTCGTGTCGCCGCCAACGACACCGTCGAGATCCCGCTGCACGGTCGCATCGCCGCCGGTATGCCGATCGAGGCGTTCGAGGACAGCGCGACACTGTCGGTCCCGGCGGCGCTGCTTGGCACGGGTGAGCATTACGCGCTTGAGGTGTCCGGGGACTCGATGGTGGAAGCCGGTATTCTGGACGGCGACTATGCGCTGGTGCGACGCACCGATGTCGCCCGTGACGGTGAGATCGTGGTGGCGTTGATCGAGGAATCGGAGGCGACACTCAAATATTTCCGTCGCGAAGGTGCGATGGTGCGCCTCGATCCCGCCAATCGCGCCTATGACCCCCAGCGTTATGCGCCCGCCCAGGTGCGCGTCCAGGGTAAGCTCGCCGGGCTGTTGCGCCGCTACGATTGATCGCATCGACCAGCGGCGGCACCCGCCATGAATGACGATCGCCAGGGTGGAGGACCGTCCGCACATGGCCGCTGGCGAGCGCGATGCTGACGCCGCCGGTCTGCGCCAGCATAGCGCGATCAAGCCTTAACCAGCGTGGTCGGCAGCCCCGTGGCAACAGCCGTTCGCTGACCACGATATCGGCGCTGGAGCATGCGGCCACCAGTGCGTCGATCGGCACCAGATAGCCGCTCCGCGTCGCAAGGATGCGCCACCGGCGACCGGCGGCACTGCGATCGACAAGGCACAGGTCGCGACTGCAGCGTGCCCCCGGATGCTCGTCCAGCAGGACCGGGTCGGTAATCACACCGGCGCCTTCGCTGAGCAGATCGCGCGTATAGTCGCCCGTTCGATCCCGAAGCAGCGCGAGCGTCCCTCCTTCGGTCCGGATCGCAACATGCCGGCCATCACCCGTCACGAGCAGGTCGGGGGCCGGGGTCATGATCGCCCACGCCGTACCGACGATGATCGGCGGGATGCCGAAGGCTCGCCAGCGTGTCCGCCACAACGCAAGCCATAATCCGCCGCCGACCATCATCGTAAAGGCGCCGCCCGGCATCGCGGGAAGTGCCGCGACCGACCCCGGAGTCGCCGCGACGAGCCTGGCCATCGCCAGCAAAAGCCCCAACGCCGCCCCGGCGAGCCACCATACAGGGCCACCGAGCGCGATACTGTCGAGCAAAAGCGCCACCGCTTCCAGCGGCATGATCACGAACGTCGTAAGTGGAATGGCGATAATGTTGACCAGTGCTCCGTACAGGCCAGCCTTGTGGAAGTGATAGATTGCGATCGGCATCAACGCGATCTCGACGACAAATCCGGTCAGCAGCAGTGATCCGGTCTGCCGGATGATGCGCCGCACCCAAGGCTCCTGGTGAGCGGAGAACACGCGCTTGATCCATGGCACCTCATGCAATGCGACGATCGCGGTGATCGCGGCGAAGGAGAGCTGAAAGCTGGCACCGGCGAGCGCCTCAGGTCGGGCGAGCAGTACGATGAAGGCGCCGGTCGCCACCAGTCGCAGCGTCATCGCCTCGCGTCCCAGCGCGAGCGCGGCCAGCACCAGCAGCGCGGCAACGCAGGATCGGATCGTCGGGACATGCGCGCCGGTCAGCCAGGTATAACCGATCGCAGCGATCGCACCGGCAACGGCAGCCGCGATCGGCAATCGGACATGCAGCGCAACCCACGGGCTCAAGGCCATGAGCCGCATTACAATGAGCATCGAAGCGCCGACCACAGCCGTAATATGCAATCCACTGACTGAAAGCAGATGCGCCAACCCGGCCCGCCGCATCGCGTCGGCGTCGTCCTCGGCGATCGCGCCCGTATCGCCGGTCGCCAGCGCGACCGCGATACCGCCCGCGCTGCCTGGCAACCTGCTCGCGATGTGGCGTGAGAGCGCATGACGAATGTCCGCGCCATCGCCTTCGCCGCGCCGCTCCACCTCAACGGGTGAGAAACCACGGCCTGTGGCGCCAATACCGGAAAACCATGCGACCCGTGCAAACTCATAGGCGCCCGGCACCGCCGGTCCAGGCGGTGGCATCAGCCTTGCGCGCAGGCGGATCACGGCGCCGGCGGTAATTCCTCCGGCGTCCGCCGTCGCCAGGTTGACGCGAACTCGTGGCGGTATGATCACGGTTCGCCCCCGTCCATCGGTTGCTCTGAGCGGACGTAGCCGAAGCCTCACAATATCGCGTGCGACCAGTGGCTCGAGCGATTCGACGGTGGCACGCATCTGGACCACGGCGGGCCGGGTCAGCACAGGCGCGGCGACGCGCTCTGCACGCGACCAGATCAGCAATATCCCCGACGCGGCCAAGAGAGTCGTGATTGCCAGCGCTCGTAGTACCCGCCCGCTTCGGCCGATCGCCAGCGCTGCCAGGGCAATACCCGACAATATCAGCGCGGCCACTTCCCAACCGGCTGGATCAGGTAATACGAACCACAAGGCGATGCCGACACCGAGACTGACTGGGATCCACAGGGCAAGCTGGTCGCGCTCGGCCTCGAACAGTTCCTCGATCGCGTCGCGCCAGTTGCTAATGCGGCCGCCAACCACGATTTGTCGCCATCGAGGCTGCGTGCTAGGAGCGATGGTGGCTGTCACGGCCTGTTCCACGAGTTTTGAAAGGATGCGCGCTTGAGCGCAACCATCGTTACACCCTCACCAGAGACACCAGTCGTAACGCGTTTTGCCCCGTCACCGACCGGGTTTTTACATCTGGGCGGTGCCAGAACGGCACTGTTCAACCTGCTTTTCGCGCGTCATCATGGTGGCCGGTTCCTGTTGCGGATCGAGGATACGGATCGTGCCCGGTCCACCCAGGTGGCAATTGACGCCATTCTGGACGGGATGCGCTGGCTGCGTCTCGACTGGGATGGAGAGGTTGTGTTTCAATCGTCGCGCGCCGATCGCCATGCCCGGATCGCGCACGAAATGGTCACGCTCGGCCACGCCTATCGTTGCTATTTAAGACCCGAAGAACTGAGCGAAATGCGTCGGCAGGCAGAGGCCGCGAAACAGCCGCTGCGCATTCGCAGCCGTTGGCGCAACTGCTCGCCGGACGATGCGCCGGCCGATGCCCCGTTCGTTGTGCGCATGAAGGCGCCGGATACGGGAGAGACAACGATCGCGGATCAGGTGCAGGGAGCGGTAACCGTACAGAATGCCGAACTGGACGATCTGGTCCTGCTCCGTTCCGACGGCACGCCGACCTATATGCTGGCGGTTGTCGTCGACGATCATGACATGGGGGTGACCCACGTCATCCGCGGGGACGACCATCTGAACAATGCCTTTCGCCAATTACCGATCTATCGTGCGCTAAGCTGGCCCGAGCCGGTCTATGCCCATATCCCGCTGATTCACGGCAGCGACGGCGCAAAGCTGTCGAAGCGGCATGGTGCCGTCGGCATCGAGGCCTATCGTGATCAGATGGGTATCCTGCCGGAGGCACTGGACAATTATCTGCTTCGGCTCGGCTGGGGACATGGTGATGCGGAAATCATCGCCCGTGATGAAGCGATCAAATGGTTCGATCTGTCCGGCGTCGGCCGATCGCCCGCGCGCTTTGATCTGAAAAAGCTTTTGAACCTGAACGGCCATTACCTTCGTGAGGCCGATGATCGTCGTCTGGCGGATCTCGTTGCGGAGGCGCTTGGTCTGCAATGGCAGAATGATGCTGTAGATCTGATCGCGCGGGCCATGCCAGTACTCAAGCCTCGCGCCGGCGATCTCAACGAGTTGAGCGACGGCGCGCGCTTCCTGTTTGCGCAGCGGCCGCTCGAGATGAGTGAGGATGCCGCGACGTTGCTGACCGGCGACGCAGGCAATATTCTTGTCGCAGCGCACCATGCGCTTGACGCCGTTGATGGCTGGGATACGGAAGGACTCGAGACAGCGGTACGTCGCGTGGCGGAGGAGCACGGCCTGAAGCTGGGCCGGGTCGCGCAGCCGCTGCGCGCTGCCCTGACCGGACGCAAGACGTCGCCGGGCATCTTTGACGTGCTCGTCCTGCTGGGGCGGGATGAAAGCCTCGCGCGGATCGCCGACCGCGTCGGCAATTGAGACTGGAAGGAACAGACATGGCCGACTCCGCGACGCTTACCATCGCGAACGACACATCCGATTACCCGGTTCGGGCCGGTTCGGTCGGTCCTGAGGTTGTCGACATCCGCAAGCTGTATGCGAATACCGATCGGTTTACCTACGACCCCGGATTCACCTCGACCGCATCGTGCGAATCGAAACTGACCTATATCGATGGTGCAGAGGGCGTTCTGCTCCACCGTGGCTATGCGATCGGCGAATTGGCCGAGCATTCCAGCTTCATGGAAGTTGCCTATCTGCTCATGAACGGCGAGTTGCCGCACGAAGGCGAGCTGTCGACCTTTATCAATACGATTACCCGCCACACGATGGTGCACGAGCAGCTGGCAACCTTCCTGCGCGGATTTCGCCGCGATGCTCATCCGATGGCGATCATGTGCGGTGTCGTGGGCGCGCTGAGCGCTTTCTATCATGATTCAACTGACATCCATGATCCGCAGCAGCGCACGATCGCGTCACATCGGTTGATCGCGAAGATGCCGACGATTGCGGCGATGGCATTCAAATATTCGGTTGGTCAGCCATTCCTCTATCCGGACAATTCGCTCGGCTACACCGGCAACTTCCTGCGCATGACCTTTGGCGTTCCGGCCGAACCTTATGAGGTCAATCCGGTCATTGAGCGGGCGATGGATCGTATCTTCATCCTGCACGCGGACCATGAGCAGAATGCGTCCACCTCCACCGTCAGGCTGGCGGGTTCTTCGGGTGCGAATCCGTTTGCCTGCATCGCGGCCGGTATTGCCTGTCTCTGGGGTCCGGCGCATGGCGGCGCGAACGAAGCTGCGCTCAACATGCTGCGCGAAATTGGTACGCCCGATCGCATCCCTGAATTCATCGCGCGCGCCAAGGACAAGAACGACCCGTTCCGCCTGATGGGTTTCGGGCACCGGGTCTACAAGAACTACGATCCGCGCGCGACGGTCATGCAAAAGACCGTGCGAGAGGTCTTCAAGGAACTGAAAGTCAGCGATCCTGTTTTCGACACGGCGTTGCAGCTTGAGGAAATGGCCCTCAACGACGATTACTTTGTCGAGAAGAAGCTGTTCCCGAACGTCGATTTCTATTCTGGCGTGATCCTGTCGGCGATCGGTTTCCCGACGTCGATGTTCACTGCGCTGTTCGCGCTCGCCCGCACCGTCGGATGGGTCGCGCAGTGGAACGAGATGATCACCGACCCAGACCAGAAGATCGGTCGTCCGCGCCAGCTTTATACTGGCCCGACTCACCGAAGCTACAAGGCAATTGGTGAGCGCTGATGCGCCTGCTTCGCCTCTGCATCATCATTGTGGGCGTCCTTGCCGCGCTGATGGGGCTGTTGTGGATTGGTCAGGGGCTGGGCTACATCCACTGGCCACAATCAAGCTTTATGCTCGACCAGCGGCCATGGGCTGACCGCGGCGCCGCACTAGCGGTGATCGGACTCGTCATGATCCTGGCCGCTCGCCGGATCGGCCGGTAGCGTCAGCGTGAAACGCGCGCCCGCGCCGGGTTCGCTCTCCAGCGTGAGGTCGCCGCCCATCGCTCTCGCGAGGCGTCGGGCGATATAAAGACCAAGACCGTTGCCGCCCGGCTCGGTGACATCGACCCGTTCGAACTTTTCAAATACGCGGCGCTGGTCCTGTTTCGCAATTCCCCTGCCGGCATCGCTGACGACGACAACAGCGTTTGCGCCCTCATTTCTGGTGACGACCTCGACACTGCTGTTCGGCGGTGCATAGCGGACGGCGTTGCTGATCAGATTGACCAGGATCTGCAGGGCCCGCCGAAATTCACCCATCGCCGGGACGCTATCGTTTATTGTTGGCCGCACAATGGTCACGCCGGCGTGACCGGCCCTCACGACCAACAAGCCCGCTGCGCGGCGAGCAAGGTCGGCCAGATCAACCGGCTCCGGCGTCAATGCGAAATCGTCACCC
Source organism: Sphingomonas sp. (assembly GCA_965217805.1). Lineage (GTDB taxonomy): Bacteria > Pseudomonadota > Alphaproteobacteria > Sphingomonadales > Sphingomonadaceae > Sphingomonas. Next base: position 500,459 of record CBDCJJ010000008.1, read on the forward strand.
TCGATTCCCTGGACGTCCACCAGATCATCTACCAGCGATAACAGATGCCGGCCGGCGCTCGCGATATCGGCGGCGTAGTCGACATAATCGGTCTTGAGCGGACCATCACGCTGTGCATGAATATTATCGGCGTTGGTGATGATACGACCCAGTGGCGTGCGTAACGCAGGGCCGATCCGGTTCATGAACATGTCGGAGAGCGGCGCTTCGCCATCATCTGCGATGTCTCGGGCACCGCCAATATAGCCGGCAAAACCTCCGGCGCTGTCACGGCGCACCGCCGCCGAAATGCTGATCGACCGACGGGACGAGCGGACCGTTGCAGGGAGCGAGGTAAGCGGGCGCCGTCCATCAAAGCGGTCGATTGCGGTGAGCTCCTGCCGGGTATCGCCGCGAAGCTCGAACAGCTTCGTGATGGGCTGGCCCAGCATGGTCGCCGAACAGAAGCCATGATGGCGCCCAGCGGATGGTGATACGAAAGTAAGCCGAAGCGCTGCATCCGTATCCCAGCACCAGTCCGCATCAATTGTGGCGAAGTCACGCTGTGCGTCATCGGTCGATCCGGCATGTCGCCAAGGCCTTTCTTCGTGCCAGCCGCTCGCCGATAGCCTCAGTCCTTCGCCATCAGGTTCGACTCTGATCCAAAGCACGAGATCGCTTTCATCATCGGCCACAACCACCCGGCGAGACACGACGATGCCCAGCCGTTGTGCAAGTCGCACAGCAGCCGCTAACGGCGGCAGCGCGAACGCCGCACCGATCTCGCCTCCCGCGCGCGCATTCAGGACGTGGAGTGAAACATCCGCGGACAACACGCGCCCTTCTGCGTCCAATTGCGCGTGAGCTTGCGTCGTGGTCGTGCTCACTGCTCGGCCCCCAGCGCAAGTTGATCGATCGCCTGACGCAGACCGGCGTGCAGCCGGAGCGGAGACAAGATCGTCGTGATCACTGTAAGCGGCACCGCCATCGCTTCATCAATTTGATCCGGTAAGCGGTCAGCATCCCGTCGCGGATCGGCGTCGGTTATGGCGAGTGCTATTTGCGCGATCGCACGTCGATCGAGCCCCAGGGAGAATAGCAGGAGCAGGAAACGGTCCCCGTCCGGCTCCAGTACAACTTCGCGAACAGCGGCATAGTCAAGGCTTGCCGCCTCGGCAACGACCGCAATGAAGAGCGGCAATCGCTGATCGGCAAGTGATTCGATCAGAAGCGGCGCAAGCTCGGCCGGTCGTGCGTCGATCGCGGCGGCAAGCCGCGTTGCGGCCGCCTCAATCGACTGGCTCTCATCATGCAGATCGATGATATGCGTGCTCGCCTCACCGATAGCGTGATCGAGTTCGGGTTTGCGAGGCGCGTCGGCATGAAGCTGCGCGCGCACCGCAGCGGCAATCATCCAGACAAGACGCTGTTGAATATCGCTCGGCAGTTCGCGACCTGGCCCGGCTGCGTCATCGCGACGATGAGCCTCGGCCGCCAATAACCTACGCGCCAGATCAGCTATCGTTGGATCCGGCGATTCGACAAGGCGAACAAGCAGGCTCGGTCGTACGAGGTCGCTTGCCATCGGAGACAGGGCATCGGCCAGCTCAGCTTCGCGGCTACGACTGATGAGCTCGCGAAGAAGGGCCGAATCCGCGAGCATGCCCGATTCGATCAGGCACCGGTGAATTGCATCGGTGGATATTGTCTCAAACGACGCGGCTGTCTCCTCAAGCTGACACCGAACACGCTGCCAGAGATTGGACACCAATTCGGTCACCAAAGATCTTAGGATTACCGACAATGTAGCGCGAGTACGATCGGTCAGCCGATCCGTGTCACGAAGGCGAAAGTCGGCGATCGCCACCCTGCGTCGTTGCGTTTCGCGCAAATGGGCTTTGCTCGCACGTTCGACCATCATGGGATTGGGATCGTCATCGAAAGAATGGCCTGCCGTCATCTGCCGGGTCATAGCCCATCTATCGTTAAATCGGGGCTAAGCGACTTCGCGCAGCCGCTCGATCTTGGCGGCAAGGGTCAAGAACGCATAGACCGCAACGACCGCCAATCCGATCTCCGGAGCGGAAACCAGCATGAAAGGTATCAGCAGCGCCAGATATGTGACCGGCGTTCCCCACCATATTACTTGCGATTGCGCCGTCATGAGCCGCTCTGCCAGACCGCCGATGCCGGTCAGAGCCAGCGCCAGAATGATTGCTGGCAGGCTGGTGACCCATCCAACAAGCAGAGCGTACGCAGCGGGCAATAGCAAGGCAGTCATGCGCTTAAGCCGCGCCAGCCGTGGTTCGTCACGCAACTCGGCCAACGTCGTGCCCAACGCGAGTCCAATGACGGCCACCAGGCAAATGACGATCGCCGCGGTAAAATTGCCCCACCAGGTGACGCCCAAACCTCCCAGGGCCAGTATGAATGCGGCAGCGCCGATCGCGCCGCCCGGCACGGATCGGGCGATCAGCAACGGAAGAAACAGTCTGGCTAGGGGGGCGATGATCAGCCGGTCGAACCAGCCACGCCGCGCCGATACGATGGAGGCGAGCACAATGCGCCCTCGCTCTTCCATGGCTCGCGCCTGATGCTCGATACCGTGTCCCTGCTTTAATGCATCTCCAGGCAGTGCGACATGCAGGGCCTGTGCCTGTGACACGACCCTGACAAGCGTAGATTGCGGATCATAATCGTTGGGCAGCGCGGCTACCTCGGCAAGCCGTCGTGGATCGAGCCTCGCGACCCCGGCCCAGGCCAATTGGCCGCCTACGCGTTCGAAACGGGCTGAGGCGGAGTCGTCGACGACGAGCAGAGCGTCGCGGCCCTCGCCCGACAATGTGTCGACCACGCCCTGCGTCGTGATAAGTCCATCGGCGAGCATCAGGATGCGCGCCAGGGGATGCAGCTTTTCCGTGGCTTCCGCGGCAGAGCGCACCGCATCGATCGAAACGCCACGTTTGCCGATGCGGCTCAACGCGCCAAGCAATTCCGGGGTTAGGCGCGAAACAAAGACAAGGATCTGCGAGGCGCCGGCCGCGATCAACAGCCGGGCCTGATATTCGATCAGTGTCACCCCGCCGAAAGGCAAGGTGGCCGACAATCGCTCTGGTCGGTCATCCGTATCATGAATGGCAAAAAGAAGTCCGACGATCATCATCGGCTGTTAGGGTCGAAAGCCATTCACGACAACGCCGCAGAAGGACTGGAAACTGCTCGACCAACAGTCACTTGCGCTATTCGCTTTGCGCATTTCGGTTTCGTGATAAACACCGCCGGATGGACGGGGGTTCGATGTTCAGGGCAGATAACGGCAACGACACCGCGATAGATCGGGTCGAGGAAAACGACGCGGTCGGTCAAATGGTACATGACGATGCCCGGAAGGTCGTTGACGCGCCACGGGAACGTTCGCCGTTTCTGGGTCCGATGATTGCCTGTATCCTGCTTTTCCTCTGGTTTGGGATGATAGCCTGGACTGGCGCTGTCTTACTGCAGCCACTCAGTCCCTTCGACGTGGTACAATATGCATCGGCGTCCTGCGTTCCACCCATTCTTGTGGCCGTGCTGTGGCTGATTGCGATGCGGACCAGTCGGCGCGAGGAACGGCGTTTCGCTGATGTAGCTCGCACCATGCAGCGCGAGGCAAGCACGCTCGAGACCGCAGTAGTCGGCATCGCGCGGACGCTCGATGCCAACCGGCGAAATCTGGCCGAGCAAATCGAGGCGCTGGCGTCGCTTGGCGATCGTACCGGCGACCGCTTCAACCGCCTGAGTCACGACATCGCTTCCGATGTAGCAATTGCCGATGAGCACGCACGCTCGCTCGCAGCGGCTGCTGGCGAAACCCAACGTCGCCTGGACGGACTAATTACTGCTCTGCCTGAAGCGCGCACCGAAATTGATCACGCAGCTGAGCGTCTGCAGGAAATCAGTTCAGCTGCCGAACGTCGTATCACTGCGTTGGAAGAGCAACTGACAATGCTCGCTGAGCAAGGCCGAGAGGCGAACATGACCTCAGGGGCAGCAGCGGAGCGTCTGGCAACGCATGTTCGGGAGATGAAGGCAACCAGCGCAACGGTAGCCCTCCGGCTCGATCATGCGGTCGAACAGGCGACTCACACCGCAAACGCCCTGCTCGCACGAACCGCCGATGCAATCGACGATTCAGCGCGTGGACTTGCCGCACAGGGCGATGCGATGTTGGAAATCGTGCGCGCTAATCAATTGGCGATGGACGGCGCCGCGCGCGACAGTGCGCATGCGCTGAGTGAACGCGTTGCAGGCGTCGTATTGGCAATTGATGAAGTCACATCTCGCATGGATGCGCAGCGCGAACTCGGCGACAGGCTTGTCGACGAGCTCGATCGCGGACTGTCCTTTATTCAGAATCGACTGGTTGCGCTTTACGAACAGGGAATTGATCGTTCACAGATGTTGGCAGCGTCGATCAGCGCTCTTGGCGGGTCCGCCGACGCCATGACCGAGGCGCTGCGCACAGGTGAGGCGATGGCGACGCGGACGATCGGCACCACTGAGACGTTGTTGATCGCACTCGATTCGGCGGCGCGTGAAATCGACGAAACCCTGCCGCAAGCGCTCGATCGTCTTGATACGCGTTTGGGACAGAGCAAACAGATTGTTGTCCAGACCAAACCCGAATTGTTGGCGCTCGTAACCGCCGCCGGCAGTACGCACGACGCGATTGAGTCAATCACCGCGCTGGTCGCCGAACAACGCGAAACACTCGATCATCTTTCGCACACGCTGCTCGAAACGTTGACGACTGGGCGATCAAAGGCAGATGTGCTCGGACAGACTGTCGACGAGGCGATCGGGCGAACGCAGCATTTCGCCGATGATGCCGCACCCCGCCTGATCGAGGCACTGCTGCGTGTGCGGGAAACCGCAAATGCGGCCGCAGAGCGCGCGCGTGAGACCCTGGCGAGCGTTATTCCCGAAGCGGCAGATGCGATCGAGCGAGCGACCGCACAGGCGATGCGCCACGCGACCGAACGATCGGTGGAGCGCCAGATCGTCGCACTGGCGCAGGCAACGAATGCGGCGGTAGAGGGCAGTACGCGCGCGGCCGATACAGTGTCGGCGCGCGTCGCAGAAATCATTGAGCAGACTGCGCTTGTCGATTCTCACATCAAGCAGGCTCGTACGGAACGCGATGAGACGGATCGCACATCGCTCAGCCGCCGTGTCGCGGTCCTGATCGACGCGATGAATTCGGCATCGATCGACATAACCAAAGCGTTTTCGACCGACGTTCCCGATAGCGCTTGGGCAGCCTATCTGAAGGGCGATCGCGGGGTCTTCACGCGGCGCGCGGTGAGGATCATCGAGGGCAGCGCTTCACGTTCGATCACCGAGCTATATGACCAGGATGAGGGATTTCGCGACAATGTTCACCGCTACATTCACGACTTCGAGGCGATGCTTCGCGGTATTCTCACCCAAGCTGACGGCTCATCGATCAGCATAACGTTGTTGTCGTCGGATATGGGCAAGCTGTATGTGGCACTGGCGCAGGCAATCGAACGGCTGCGCTGATCACGATATTCTTGCGACCGACGTATCGCCGAGGTGCGGACGGTTCAGATCGAGATCGCGAATCAAAAATTTGCCGGGATTTTGCGGTCAAATAAATCAACCGTCTGCGGCGTGATCCAGCCAAAATAATAGTTGAGCTGGAACAGCAGGAACAGAATCGTGGCCACCACCGTGACGCGCAGCGCAATACGGCCTGCGCGGAATTCATGCGGCGCGCTGTCAGCCTGTCCCGGCACGGCATCGCCACCTGCCTCGTCAGTCGTCCTTACCCCGAAGGGCAGAACAAGAAAGACGCTGAACGCCCAGAACAGGATGTAGATCGCCAGCGCCGACGTCCACCGCATCATGACATGTCAGGCCTGGACAAGAAGGACGTCGACCACCGGTTTCTTGCCGGTCCAGCGTGTGGCCACCCGTCGAACGGCCAGGCGGACAGCTTCGCGCTGCTTCTCTATGCCACGTGCTTTGCCTCGCAATGCCTCGCCGATTGCATCGACGGTATCGGCGATGAAGGCATCCCTGTCTTCCTCCACCGGAATACCCTGAATGCGCACTTCCGGCGTACCGCTCGATCGGCCGTCCCGGTTGATGCTCGCAGCCACGCTGATTTGTCCATAAAGGGCAAGTCGCCGTCGCTCGTTGATTGTGCTTCCATCGCTTGGCAAGATAACGTCGCCGTCCAGCACCAGTCGCCCGACAGCGGCATGACCAACCTTCTTCGCCGAACCCGGCAACAGACGGACGATGTCGCCGTCTGTCTGAACAAGCGTCTGTGCGATGCCTTTGCTGGTGCCGAACCTGGCCTGCTCCATCAGATGCCGCATTTCGCCATGCACCGGGATCAACAGGTTTGGGCGGAGCCAATCGTAGAGCGCCGCAAGTTCCGGCCGTCCCGGATGGCCGGAGACATGGACATGCGCCTGCCGTTCGGTGACCATGGTCACACCCTTACCCGAAAGTTTGTTCTGGATGCGACCGATCGCGACCTCGTTTCCCGGGATCTGTTTGGAGGAAAAGACGACCGTATCGCCCGCCTCAAGCGTGATCGGATGCGTGCCCTCTGCGATGCGTGCCAGCGCTGCACGAGGCTCGCCCTGGCCGCCTGTGCCGACGATCAAGACCCTGTCACGCGGTAGGCGCATTGCGGTTTCGACATCGATAGTTTCGGGAAAGTCCCGAAGATAGCCGACCTGGCGCGCTACCTTCATGATCCGATCGAGCGAGCGACCCGTTACGCACAATTTGCGCTCTGTTTCCCGCGCTACCTCTCCCAACGTCTGGAGGCGCGCGGCATTCGACGCAAAGGTTGTGACCAGCACACGCCCGCGTGCTTTCGCCACGGTTTCGGCAAGGCCCCGACGCACATCACTCTCCGACCCCGACGCTTCGGCGTTGAAGACGTTGGTGGAATCACAGACAAGGACATCGATACCGTCATCGCCGATCGCCCTCAGACTTTCCTCCGACGCCGGATCACCAATCACTGGGGCAGCGTCCAGTTTCCAGTCGCCAGTATGGAAGACGCGACCATGAGGGGTCCCAATCACGAGGGCATTGGCTTCCGGGATGGAATGAGCCATCGGCACGAACTCAAAGTCAAAGGGCCCGAGTTGCAATGGCTTGCCCGGCGTAACGATGTTCAGCCTGACGCGATTGGCGATCCCTTCTTCGTCAAGCTTGCCCCGGATAAGACCCGCTGTGAAAGCGGTCGCGTAAAGCGGGACGCCCAGATCCTCCGCGAGATAGGGCAGCGCGCCAATGTGATCCTCATGACCATGGGTTAGAACAATACCAAGAAGATCATCCAACCGCTCCTCGATAAAGGAAAGATCCGGAAGGATAATATCGATACCCGGATAGGCAGGATCGGCAAAGGTGATGCCGCAATCGACCATCACCCACTTGCCTTGGCAACCGTAAAGATTGACGTTCATGCCGATCTCTCCCGATCCGCCGAGCGCGCAGAAAAGCAATTCATTCTTGGGGGTCATTAAAAACTTTCAAAGGAAAAAACAGAATTTCGCCGGATAGAATATTCGCGACGTTAACCCGATATATGGGCTTGATGTGCCATCATCGCCAGTCCTTGAATGGTAAGGTCCGGCTCGACGACGTCGAATACATCCGTATTACCTTTGAAAAGGATAGCGAGGCCACCGGTTGCGACGACCTTAACAGGACGACCGATCTCATTCTTCATTCGTGCGACCAGCCCCTCAATCATCGCGATGTAGCCCCAGAAGATGCCGATCTGCATCTGGTCGGCAGTGTTCCGACCGATGACACTCCTGCTTGCCGGTTGCTCAATTGCAAGCCGCGGAAGCTTGGCAGCGGCGGAGACCAAGGCGTCGAGCGACAGGTTTATCCCGGGCGCGATGATACCGCCCTTGTACGCGCCGCCATAGTCGACGACGTCAAGCGTCGTGGCCGTGCCGAAGTCGATGACAATCAAGTCGCCGGGATGCAATGCATGCGCGGCGATTGCATTTACCGCGCGATCGGCACCCAGCGATTGCGGTTCATCGACATCAATGGATATGCCCCATTCGGCGGGGGGGCGACCCGCAATGACCGCTTGGCAACGGAAATACTTGCTCGCCAATACCTGCAAATTGTGAAGCGCGCGCGGTACCACTGTCGCAACGATGACCGCGTTGATCGAGGTTCGATCATATCCTTCCAGTGTCAATAACTGACTGAGCCAGACCGCGTATTCGTCGGCAGTACGCCGCGGATCGGTCGCAATGCGCCAGCGAGCCTTGATCGATCCCCCCTCGACCAAGCCGAACACGACATTTGTATTGCCGGCATCAATGGCGAGCAGCATAAATTCGACCTCAAAGCGCAAAAACGTCACCGGCGTGGATGACACGCCGTTCGCCATCCGCCAAGCGAAGGATCAACGCGCCATCGACGCCAAGCCCGTCAAACAATCCGTCAATCCAGCAGTCCGCGGTTGACCGGACCCTGAGGGCCGTGCCGAGCGGATGCGCCCGCGCGACCCATCGATCACGGACAGACGCGAGACCGCCAACGCGCCAGCGCTGCATCCACGATGCGAAGGTTTCTGCCAGCGTCTCGACGAAGGTCTCGGCAGCCACGGTCACTCCGTGATCGGCGAAACTGGTCGTCGGACGATCCATAAGATCAGGATGACTGTCAATGTTCAATCCTACACCGATGACAACCGTGTCGCCACGTCTCTCGAGCAGGATACCTGCCAGTTTTGCGCCGTTCAGCATCAGATCGTTCGGCCATTTTAGGCTGAGTAGGTCTGCCGCTGTGCCGGCACGCACAAAGATCGCGGCTGTTTCCTCGAGCGCAACACCCGTCACGAGAGCAAGCGTGGCAGGAGCAGGATCTGATGCTCTCAGCCGCACAAGAGTGCTTGCATGAACATTTCCCACCGGCGAATGCCACTTGCGCCCTATCCGTCCCCGCCCCGATGTCTGGCGTTCGGCCCTTAACCAGAAGCCTTCGGCAATGTCACTCTCGACAAGCGCAAGTAGATCGGCGTTCGTCGACCCTGTCTCCGCGACCGTTCGGACAATCAGAACAATGCCCGCGCGGCTGTCATCGTTCCCGCGGTCAGAATTGGTATTGTGAGGTAGCCGATCGGTGACACGAATATGGCAGCCAGTGCGATCAGCCCACCCTCGACACGCTCATGCGCAGCGCCGAATTGCGCTGCCGGCTCGTCGAAATACATCGTCTTGATGATGCGCAGATAATAATAGGCGCCGATGACGGAAGCAGCGATGCCAACAACCGCCAAGGGGAACAGACCTGCCTGTACTGCCGCCTGAAACACAGCGAACTTGGCATAAAACCCGAACAGCGGAGGGATACCGGCCAGGCTGAACATGAAGATGGCGAGTGCGGCTGCGAGGCCGGGTCGGTTCCTCGACAAGCCTGCAAGACTGGTGATTGTCTCGACCGGATGCCCGCCAGCGTCGCGCATCTGCAGGACAACCAGGAAGCTGCCGAGTGTCATCGCAACGTAGATCGTCATGTACATCAGGACCGACGCAACGCCCGCAGGCGTGCCTGCCGCCAGACCAATCAGCGCGAAGCCAACATTGTTGATCGAGGAATAGGCCAGCAGCCGCTTGATGTTGCTTTGTCCGATCGCTGCCACCGCCCCGAAGATGATCGAGGCCAGCGCCGCAAAGATCACGATCTGCCGCCATTCACCCAGTGCCGGCCCCATCGCCTCGATCGCCACGCGCACGCTCAGACCGATGGCTGCGACCTTGGGCGCCGAGGCGAAGAAAGCGGTCACCGGCGTCGGTGCGCCCTCGTACACATCGGGCGTCCACATGTGAAAGGGGACCGCCGATATCTTGAATGCCAATCCGGCGAACACGAAAACGAGACCGAACAGCAGTCCTAGTGATCGCGGGCCGGCATAGGCCTGGGCAACGCCCTCAAACAACGTCGTGCCCGCGAACCCATAGACAAGGCTAATACCGTAGAGCAGAATGCCACTGGCGAGCGCACCAAGCACAAAATATTTAAGTCCCGCCTCTGCCGAACGAGTATCGCGACGCATGAAACTGGCGAGGACGTATGCCGCCAAACTCTGCAGCTCTAGACCGACATACAGCACCAGCATGTCTGCTGCTGAAACCATCATGCCCATCCCCGCCGCCGACAGCAGGATCAGCACGGGATATTCGGGCCGCAGGTCGTCCCCCGATGTCCGCTGGAAGAAACCCGGCGCCATGATGATCGCGATCGCCGAGGCAACGTAAATCAGCGCTTTCGCGAACGCTGCGAATGCATCGGCTCGGTAAAGCCCGTCGAACGCGGCTCCGCCAGACGACGCCGGACCCGCCAGGGATATTCCGGCACCGACAAGGACTAATACGGCCGTGATGGAGATACCCCGGGTCGAAGCCTGCCCACCCCACGCCGCAACCAGCATGAGCCCGATGGCACTGATGCCGATAATGACCTCGGGAAGCGTCATCACAAGATTAGCGGCGTAACTCACGGACGCACTTCCGTCACCGTGGTCGGCTTGATGGCAAGGCCCATCGGGCGACTGTCGCTTGGTGGAGCTGCTGAATTAATCCGGGTCAGGAGGACGGCAACGTCGTTACGCATCGGTGCAAGAAAACTTTCGGGATAGATTCCCATCCACAGAACAACAGCGGCGATTGGCGCCAGCAACCAGAACTCGCGTGTCACCATATCCGGCATTGCCCTGACCTCGTCGGATCGCACCTCACCAAAGGCGACTCGCCGGTAGAGATAAAGCATATATGCCGCCCCCAGGATGATCCCGGTTGTGCATAGCAGCGCCGTCCAGGTGAAAACCTTATAGACACCCATCAATGCCAGGAATTCCGCCACAAAACCGCTTGTGCCGGGAAGCCCGATCGACGCCATGGTGAAAAACAGGAAGAACGTCGCGTAACGAGGCATTGTGGTTGCCAGCCCACCATAGCGTGCGATCTCGCGGGTATGCAGCCGATCGTATATGACGCCGACACACAGGAATAACGCGCCGGAAACCAGGCCGTGACTGAGCATCATGATCATACCGCCCTCAATGCCTTGCCGGTTGAACGCGAAGAGGCCCGCGGTGACGATCGCCATGTGCGCTACCGAGGAATAGGCGATCAATTTTTTCATGTCGTTCTGCACCAGCGCGACCAGGCTGGTGTAGACAACGGCGACGGCGGAGAGCGTGAAGATCAGCCATGTCAGCTCGCCCGACGCCTGCGGAAACATTGGCAGCAGGAAACGCAGGAAACCATATCCGCCCAGCTTCAACAGCACACCCGCCAGTATCACCGATCCTGCCGTCGGTGCTTGCACATGGGCATCAGGAAGCCAGGTATGCACCGGCCACATCGGCATCTTGACCGCGAACGAGGCAAAGAACGCGAGCCATAGCCAAACCTGCGCACTCCGTGAGAAGTCATAGGTCATCAGGGCCGGTATGCTCGACGTACCGGCCGTCCCTGCCATATAGAGCATGGCGATAAACATGAGCACAGACCCGAGCAGCGTATAAAGGAAGAACTTGTAGCTCGCGTAGATGCGGTTCGTGCCGCCCCAGATACCGATAATCAAATACATCGGTATCAGGCCCGCTTCGAAGAACACATAGAACAGGAACAGATCCTGTGCCGCGAAGGTGCCAATCATCAGCACTTCGGTGAACAGGAATGCCGCCATATATTCCGGCACACGCGTCGTGATCGCGCGCCAGCTTGCGCCGATGCATATCGGCATAAGAAACACGCTGAGCATGATCAACATCAGGGCAAAGCCGTCGATCCCAAGCGACCAGCCAAATGGACCGAAAACACCCGGCGCACTTTCGACAAACTGCCATTGCGCGCCGCCAACATCGAAACTGGCCCAGAGCACGATGCCAAGCGCAAGGTTCAGCAACGTGGCCGCCAGCGCGAGCAAACGTGCGGTCGTGGCCGAGAGAAACAGACATGCCAGAGCGGCAATCGCCGGTACGGCCACCATTATGGAGAGGATCGGAAATGTCTCCATCACGCTCAGCCTGCGATTGCCCAGGTCACCGCGGCAGTCAGCCCGATCAGCATCACAAAGGCATAGGTATAGACATAGCCCGTCTGTATCCGACCTGCGACACGGCTGCCCCATTGGACCAGCCAGGCAGATCCATCGGGTCCAAAGCGATTTATCGTCTGCTCATCCCCGCGATGCCAAAAGACTCGCCCAATTGCGAAAGCAGGACGCACGAAAAGCAAGTCGTACAGTTCGTCGAAATACCATTTGTTGAGCAGGAACCGATACAAAATCCGAAACTGATCCGATACCGCCGCCGGAACACCTGGCGCGCGGATATAGGCGTACCAGGCTGTCAGCAGCCCCAGCAACATCGCGATGAACGGCCCAAGCTTCACTGGTGCGGACAATTCGTGCATCGCGTGCATCAGCCGCTCGTTGAAAGCGATCGCGCCGTGCCAATATTCCTCGCCCGACAGTGGCTCGACAAAGAAATGCTGGAAAGCCAACCCGGCTGCAACGGCGCCGAGTGACAGGACAAGCAGCGGTACCAGCATCGACCACGGACTTTCGTGGGGATGGTATCCACCGGTGCCCTCCGGCAGATCCCGATGCGTCGGCCCCTCCTCGGATGGCGCATCTCCGGCGTCCTCGGCCTGTGGCACCGGCGCTGATCCATGCTCTTCGTCACCGTGATGCGCCTCATGGCCGTGCTCGTGCGCGTGGAGCGCATGCTGGACATGCTCCGATGCTGCCCAGCGCGGCTTTCCCCAGAAGGTCAGGAACATCAGGCGCCACGAATAAAAGCTCGTCAGCAAAGCAACGAAAACCCCCACAAACCAGGCGCCCCCGTCACCTGCCGCCCAGCTCGCCTCGATAATCGCGTCCTTTGAGTGAAAGCCCGCAAAGCCGATCTGTGGCAAGCCCAGCACGCCCGGAATGCCTACCCCGGTGATGGCGAGCGTTCCTGCCATCATTCCCCAGAATGTGACGGGAATGCTTTTGCGCAGGCCCCCATAATAACGCATGTCCTGCTCATGGTGCATGGCATGGATGACCGACCCCGCACCCAGGAACAGCAGTGCCTTGAAAAAGGCATGCGTGAACAAATGGAACATCGCCGCGCCATAGGCACCGACCCCCGCTGCAAAGAACATGTAACCGAGCTGCGAACAGGTCGAATAGGCGATAACGCGCTTGATATCGGTCTGCACCATACCGATCGTCGCCGCGAATAGGCAGGTCGCCGCCCCAATGAAGGTGACGAAGTGCAGCGCCGTCGGTGAGGTCTCGAACATCGGCGACAGGCGGCACACCATGAACACGCCAGCGGTCACCATCGTCGCCGCATGGATCAGCGCAGAGACCGGCGTCGGGCCCTCCATCGCATCGGGCAACCAGGTGTGAAGCCCAAGTTGCGCAGACTTGCCCATCGCACCGATAAACAGCAGCAAGCACAAAACCGTCATGGTGTCGGCACGAAACCACAGAAACCCGATCGTCGAGCCGGCCATTGAAGGGGCAGCGGCAAGTATCTCGGGTATCGAAACCGTGTTGAAGACCAGATACGTCCCGAAAATGCCCAGCATGAACCCCAGATCGCCCACCCTGTTGACGACGAACGCCTTGATCGCAGCGGCGCTGGCACTAGGCTTCCTGTACCAGAAGCCGATCAGCAGATAGCTGGCGAGGCCGACCCCTTCCCAGCCGAAAAACATCTGCACCAGGTTATTCGCGGTAACGAGCATCAGCATCGCGAACGTGAACAGCGATAGATAGGCGAAGAACCTCGGCTGATCCGGGTCCTCTTCCATATACCCCCAGCTATAGAGATGGACGAGCGCGGAGACGGTAGTGATGACAACCAGCATGATCGCGGTCAGCGCATCGACCCGCAGCCCCCAGGCCACCGTCATGCTGCCGCTGTCGATCCAGGTCGATACCGGCGTGAAGCTTGCCGGTACTCCGCCGCCAAGAAAACCGATAAAGATCGGCCAGGATAAAATGCACGACACGACCAGGGCCGCCGTTGTCACGATCTTGGCCGGGACATTGCCGATCACGCGATTGCCGAGGCCGGCCACCGCTGCGGCCAGCAACGGCAGAAAGACGATGACGGAAATCACGCTGCGACTAACCCTTCATCCGGTTGACGTCATCGACCGCGATCGTGCCGCGACCACGAAAATAAATGACCAGGATCGCCAGCCCGATCGCCGCCTCGCCGGCCGCCACGGTCAGCACGAACATGGCGAAGACCTGCCCGACCAGATCACCCAGGAATGACGAGAAGGCGACAAGGTTGATGTTCACCGCAAGCAGAATCAGTTCGATAGCCATCAGGATGACGATCAGGTTCTTTCGGTTGAGGAAAATGCCGAGCACACCCATCGTAAATAGCAGCGCGCCGACGACCAGATAGTGGACCAGCCCGATCACAGGCTGATCCCCTGTCCGACCGGATAATCGACATTGCGCGTTGCATCTTGCGGTCGACGCGCAATCTGCCGTGAGATGTTCTGCGGTCGCACGCCACTGCGTTCGCGGTGGGTCAGGACGATCGCGCCAATCATCGCAACCAGCAGAACCAGGCCCGCGCCCTCGAACACGAACAGATAGCGTGTGTACAGCAACTCGCCGATCGCGCGAATGTTGGAGGTTGCCGGATCGATCGGTGCCGCACGGCGCGCAAGCTGAATCGGCCCTGTGCTCCATGCACCGATCGCGATCATCACCTCGGCCGCCAGCGCGATAGCGAGTGCCAGGCCGATGCCGAAATAGCGCGCGACGCCCGAACGGAATTCGGACACTTCGATGTCGAGCATCATCACGACGAAAAGGAACAACACTGCGACTGCGCCGACATAGACGATCACCAGCAGCATCGCGATGAATTCGGCACCAACCAACACCATCAATCCCGCAGCATTGAAGAATGCGAGAATCAACCACATGACGGAATGGACAGGGTTGCGCGACGAAATCGTCAGCGCGGCGCTGACAATCACGACGATGGCAAACAGATAAAAAGCGAAGGCCTGGATCACGTGGTCGCCGGCCCCCTACCCGCGATGGAATCGAATGGGCGGCGCATTAACGATAGGGGGCGTCGACGGCAAGGTTCTGCGCAAGGACACTTTCCCAGCGATCACCATTGTCGAGAAGCTTGGCCTTGTCGTAGATCAATTCCTCGCGTGTCTCAGTTGAATATTCATAGTTCGGCCCTTCGACGATCGCATCGACCGGACAAGCCTCCTGGCACAAGCCGCAATAGATGCATTTGGTCATGTCGATATCATAGCGTGTCGTACGCCGCGACCCGTCGTCGCGCGGCTCGGCCTCGATCGTGATTGCCTGCGCCGGGCACACCGCCTCGCACAGCTTGCACGCGATGCACCGCTCTTCACCGTTCGGATATCGCCTGAGCGCGTGTTCCCCACGGAACCGCGGGCTGATCGGATTACGCTCGAACGGATAGTTGATGGTCGCTTTGGGCTTGAAGAAATATTGCAACGTCAACGCATGCGCCTTGACGAATTCCCACAGCGTAAACGCCTTGATTGTTGATGCAACACTCATGCAAAACCTACCCGCGCCCACATCAGGACGCCTGAAATGAGGAAAACCCAGAACAGCGATACCGGCAGAAACACCTTCCATCCCAATCGCATCAACTGGTCATAGCGATAGCGCGGCACCGTCGCCTTCACCCAGCTGAACAGGAAGAAAAAGCCCAGCATTTTCAGAAACAGCCAGATAATACCCGGCACCGCATAGAGCGGACCCCAATCCAGCGGCGGCAACCAGCCACCCCAGAACAGGGTCGCGTTCAGCACGCACATCAGGATGACGTTCGCATACTCGCCCAGCCAGAATAGCGCGAACGACATCGAACTATACTCGGTTTGATAACCCGCGACGAGTTCCGACTCCGCCTCGGTCAGGTCGAATGGTGCACGTTGTGTCTCGGCTAGCGAGGAAATGAAGAACATTACCGCCATCGGAAACAGCAGCGGGTTGGCGGCGAAGCCGTTTGCCCAACCGTAGATCCCCTGTTGCGCCACGACGATACCCGACAGGTTGAACGTACCCGACCATAAAACAACCGATATCAGGATGAAGCCGATCGCGACCTCATAACTGACCATCTGAGCCGCGGCCCGAAGCGCGGAATAGAACGGATATTTCGAGTTCGACGCCCATCCTGACAGAATGACCCCGTAAACGCCAAGTGATGACGCCGCGAGCACGTAAAGCAGCCCGACATTGATATCTGCCAGCACGACGCCTGCCTGGAACGGCACCACTGCCCAGACGATCAACGCAACCGTGAAGGTAATGATAGGGGCCAACAGGAACAGCCCGCGATTGGCGGCCGTCGGGATGATCGTTTCCTGCAGAAAGACCTTCAGCCCGTCGGCAAAGCTCTGCAGCAGTCCGAACGGACCGACCACATTGGGGCCACGACGAAGCGCCATCGCCGCCCAGATCTTGCGATCGGCATAGATGATCATCGCCACCGCAAGCATCAGGGGCAATGCAATCACGAGGATGCCGATCAGCGTCGCGAGAAACCAGCTCGTGTCATAGCCAAGACCGATCGTGGTATTGAAGAAGCCGGTCATTGCGCCTCTCGTGTTGCGACCGGCCGATCATACAGGCGGTCAAGACGCCACAGCAGCGCTGCGCCGAAATAAGGGATTGCCGACAAGCTGATCGACAGTGCAAGCGCGTTGAACAGGATACCGCCACGCGTCGCGCCCGCAGCCGTACCAATCGGCCCCATGCTGCCCATCACGCTCCACATTTGCAGGGCCGACGCAACGCCGGTTACCAGCAAAATGATCGACAACACAAAGAGCAAAGCCGCAGCAGTTCCCATCGACTTCTCGAAGAAGCCGGTCATTCCGCAGCCTCCGCAAAATCTTGACCGTGGACTAATTCGGCCGAACAGCGCTGCATCGTCGGGCTGGCACGGCAGATCGCGTTGGTCAGATAAAAGTCCTTGATCGGGTAGCCCTCGATCCGCCCGAACGGCGTCGCACCACGCGTCGGCGGTGACCAGTCGAACGTCACCAACGCCTGCTCGCGCAAACTCGGTACATCAGTATACATCGCCTCGCGCAAGCCCGCGAGACTGTCGAACGGTAGTTTATGCCCCAGCACGTCCGACAAGGCTCGCAGGATTGCCCAATCCTCGCGTGCATCGCCCGGCGAATAGACGGCGCGCTCTCCGCGCTGCACGCGCCCTTCCAGATTTACCCAGGTTCCCGACTTCTCGGCATAGGTCGCACTGGGCAGGATGACATCCGCGTGATGCGCGCCACGATCGCCGTGATGGCCGATAAATACCTTGAACCCGGCAAAGCGGGTGTAGTCGACCTCGTCGGCGCCAAGGAAAAAGCCCAGCTTCGCACCCAGCACATCGGCGATGCCACCGGGTTGTGCATACCCCAGCATCAGCCCGCCCATCCGGCTCGCCGCCATATGCACGACATTAAAGCCATTCCATTCGTCGGTGACCAATCCGAATGTATCGGCAAACTTCAGTGCCGCGTCGTGCGCGCCCGCCAGACCGGCACCACCCACGACCACCATCGGCCGCTCTGCGGCATTGAACACATCGGTCACCTTCTGGGGCAGATCAGCCAGTACGGACAGATCGTCGCCCAGCCACTCCAGCGGATAGGTCAGGTCTGTTTCTGGCCCGATTCCAAACACTTTTGCACCGCGCTTGATCGCCTTGCGGATGCGCGTGTTCACCAGCGGCGCCTCCCAGCGCAGATTGGTTCCGACCAGCAGGATCGCGTCGGCGCGCTCGACGCCGGCAATCGTCGTGTTAAAGTTCACCGCCGCCAGGCTGGACGTGTCATAGTCCATGCCGGTCTGCCGCCCTTCGAGCAAAATCGACCCCATGTCGGCAAGCAGCGCCTTTGCCGCATACATCGTCTCGCAATCTGTCAGGTCGCCGGCGACTGCCGCGACGCTGGAGCCGGCATCGACCGCCTTGATCGCCGCGAATGCCTCGTCCCAGCTTGCGGGTTGCAGCTTGCCGTCATGGCGCACAAACGGCCGATCGAGCCGTCGCCGGACAAGCCCGTCAATCGCGTGGCGCGTCTTGTCCGTCGCCCACTCCTCGTTCACGTCATCGTTGATCCGCGGCACGCAACGCAGGACCTGGCGCCCTCTGCTATCTAGCCGGATGTTGGTGCCGACCGCGTCCATCACGTCGATTGTCAGCGTGCGGCGCAACTCCCACGGCCTTGCCTCAAACGCATAGGGTTTGGACGTCAGCGCACCGACCGGGCATAGGTCGACGACGTTGCCGGAAAGCTCGCTCGTCACCGCTTCTTCCAGATAGCTCGTGATCTGCATGTTCTCGCCGCGATAGATCGCGCCAATCTCCTCGACGCCTGCCACTTCCTCGGCAAAGCGGATGCAGCGCGTGCACTGGATGCAGCGGGTCATGATCGTCTTGACAATCGGCCCCATATATTTCTCGGTGACGGCCCGCTTGTTCTCGGCATAACGTGAATGGCCACGACCATAGGCCATTGCCTGGTCCTGCAGGTCGCACTCGCCGCCCTGGTCGCAGATCGGACAATCGAGCGGGTGGTTGATGAGCAGGAACTCCATCATTCCCTCGCGCGCATGCTTGACCATCGGCGAGGTGGTAAAGATTTCCTGCTTATCGGCCGCCGGCAGCGCGCAGGACGCCTGCGGCTTGGGCGGCCCGGGCTTCACTTCGACCAGACACATCCGGCAATTACCGGCAATCGACAACCGCTCGTGATAGCAGAAGCGCGGGATCTCCTTCCCCGCCAGCTCGCATGCCTGAAGCACCGTCGCACCTTGCGGCACCTCGATCTCGATCCCGTCAACTT
The DNA here is from genome assembly GCA_965217805.1 of Sphingomonas sp. Taxonomy (GTDB): domain Bacteria; phylum Pseudomonadota; class Alphaproteobacteria; order Sphingomonadales; family Sphingomonadaceae; genus Sphingomonas. The sequence goes on from CBDCJJ010000008.1 coordinate 519,382, forward strand.
TGAGTATCGGCATTATCTCTTCTCGGTTGTCGATGGCGCGGGCGTATCGAACGCCCGGTGGAAATAGGCGCCGGCCAACGCAGCGCGCAGCCCCGCCGCGTTCGTCCTCAGCGTCGCATTCTGCACCAGGCACGGACTGATATATTTCCCGAGCCCGTTCAGTGCCGCGCTTTCCGCCGCTGAACCCGGTGCCGTCGCAAAGATCGCGTTGACCATCTGAGGTTGCGTGTCCGAAAGGCAGGCGGCCATCTGCTGAACGACATTGGTACTTGGATCGGAGGACATCCAAGATGCTGAATAATCCACGCGCACGGGCAGTACGGTCGGTAAGGCGGCATGTTGACGCTTGATATACGACTCCGCAAGCGTGCCGTACCACAATGTGCCGGGCAGACTCATCGTACCATTCGTCATGCCGAGCGTCTTCGCGCCAAGGCAGTAACTCAGCCATCGGTCGAAGTTGGACGCCTTTTTTCCACCCAGCAGATAGGTTTTCACATCTTTGGCATGGGTTTCGGCCATACAACCGGCCGCGCCGAATGCCGCACGCCTGGCTAGTTCCGGAGACCGAGCGCCGATCGAACCGCCGACCTCCTCCGGCAAAACCCGCAACCCGGTTGCTGGCGCCGCACCAAGCCGCGAACCCGTCAAAGGAGGTTCCTGCGCCGCTGCGTGACACACGAACACAGGACCTAGAACCAGTGCCAGCGATGCAAGCACTGGCGTCCTGCTGCCGATCGGCAATGTGGACACCCGAAACTTCACCGCGATCAATGCTCCGTCTCGCGAAGGCCCAGACGCTCCTCGATACGGTCTACCCGGATCTTGAGGTGCGCAACGTCGGATTGGATGCCGTACAACGTCGTTAACGTTCCACGAAGATGATCCTCCAACGCTGATACTCGCATGTTGAGAGAGGACATATCGCGTTTTATTTCACCCATGTCGCCTTGCATCTTTTTCAGGATCTCAAGGATCAGATCTCCCTGTTCAATCGTCATTCCGCCGCCTCCTGCATCGGCGCCAGGTTCTGATCGCCGCGTTCGACGATTCGCCGTTCTAGCTCAGTGCGAAAATTCTTGATCAGGCCCTGTATCGGCCAGGCTGCGGCGTCGCCCAGCGCGCAGATTGAATGACCCTCAACCTGCTTGGTCACCTGTTGCAACATGTCGATCTCGCCGATCTCCGCTTCGCCGGTGCGCAGCCTCTCCATCACGCGCCACATCCACCCGGTGCCTTCACGGCACGGCGTACACTGGCCACAGCTTTCGTGCTTGTAAAAATATGAAATACGGCTGATCGCGCGAACGATATCGGTCGATTTGTCCATAACGATAACGGCTGCGGTGCCGAGACCCGACCCGACCGCTTTCAGCCCGTCGAAATCCATTGCACAATCCATGATCTCGTTGGCAGGCACCAGCGGCACCGACGATCCGCCCGGAATAACCGCCAGCAGATTGTCCCAGCCACCACGGATCCCGCCACAGTGCGTCTCTATCAACTCACGGAAGGTGATCGACATCGCCTCCTCGACCACGCACGGATTGTTTACATGACCGCTTATCTGAAAAAGCTTGGTGCCACGGTTGTTCTCGGCACCGAAACCGGCAAACCATTCAGCGCCGCGCCGCAATATGGTAGGCGCGACCGCGATGCTTTCGACATTGTTCACAGTTGTTGGGCAGCCGTACAGCCCCGCACCCGCCGGAAACGGTGGCTTTAATCGCGGCTGACCCTTCTTGCCCTCCAGTGACTCCAGCATCGCCGTTTCTTCACCGCAGATATATGCGCCGGCCCCACGGTGAACGAAGACGTCAAAGTCATAACCGGTTGCGCAAGCGTCCTTGCCAATCAGTCCCGCCTCATATGCCTCGGCAACGGCGGCAAACAGCACCTCCGCCTCACGAATATATTCGCCGCGAATGTAAATATACGCCGCACGAGCCCGCATTGCATAACCGGCGATCAGCGCGCCTTCGATCAGCTTGTGCGGATCGTGCCGGATGATCTCACGGTCCTTGCAACTGCCCGGTTCGGACTCATCGGCGTTGATGACCAGAAAGTTCGGCCGGTCGGGCTTCGGCTCCTTGGGCATGAAACCCCATTTGGTCCCGGTTGGGAAGCCCGCCCCGCCGCGTCCACGCAACCCCGATGCCTTGATCGAATCGATGATCGCGTCCTGCCCGCGCGCCATCAACGCGGCGGTATCAATCCAGTCACCGCGCTCACGCGCAGCATTCAGATGCCACGACTGAAAGCCGTAGAGGTTGGTAAAAATACGGTTCTTGTCAGCGAGCATTGGCTGCCTCCAATGCAGTTACACGCCGATCAAAACCAACCAGCTCTGCACTGATATTATCCAATCGTTCGTTCATCCCAGTCAGTTCAACCAAAACGGACTGCTCAAAATGCATCGCCGCCGTCTGACGCTTTTCCAGGCGACCCATAAGGTCCTTGATACTGGTCAGGCGGGCGTCGACACGGTCCATGGGGCGACCCAACTCGGCCATGTTGCGCTGATTGTTCTTCAAAAGTTCAATAACGAATTCACTGTCTTCAGCCATGCGCCAGCTCCGCCTTGCCCCACTCCCCGCGATAGTCATAATTGGCGTCGACCATTTCCTTCAGGCTCGTCGGGCCACCCTCGGGGCAGCTAGCACGGCGGCCGATGGTTGAGCCGGGTTCGGGTCGCTCGCCTTTTGCAAGGGCGTCGAGGACGGCGATCGTGCGGTCGTAATCCAGATCCTCGTAATTGTCGTCGTTGATCTGGACCATCGGAGCATTGGCGCAAGTGCCCAGACACTCCACCTCTGACAGTGTAAACAGCGCGTCCGGAGTCGTACGCCCCTTCGTCAGCCCGCGGTTCTTGCAGGCCGCCAACACGTCGTCTGATCCTGCGAGCATACACGGCGTCGTCCCGCAGACCTGCACGTGATACCGTCCAACCGGCGCCAGATTGAACATGGTGTAGAAGGTCGCGACCTCGTACACACGCATGTATGGCACGCTGATTGCGCGTGCGACAAATTCGATGACGGGAACAGGCAGCCAACCCTGCGTCTGCGTCTCCGCGCCAACCTGCCGCTGTGCCAGATCGAGCAACGGCAGCGAAGCAGATTGCTCGCGCCCTCGGGGATAACGCCCGAGAATCTCGTTCGCGAGCCGCTGATTATCGTTGGTCCACGCAAAGCCTCCCCAGCGCGCGCGGATTTCAGCCTCATCGGGAATGCGCGCCGTTTCAGCCATCAGCGGTCACACTCCCCGAACACGATATCCATCGCCCCCAGAACAGCAGTCGTATCCGCCAGCATGTGCCCGCGGCTCATGAAATCCATTGCCTGAAGATGCGAAAATGCGGTCGGCCTGATCTTGCAGCGATACGGCTTGTTTGTCCCGTCTGCCACCAGATAAACGCCGAACTCACCCTTGGGGCTTTCGGTCGCGACATATACTTCGCCGGCGGGCACATGGAACCCTTCTGTATAGAGCTTGAAGTGATGGATCAGCGCTTCCATCGACTGCTTCATCTCTGCGCGCTTGGGCGGTACTACTTTGCGGTCGAAGCTGGCGACCGGCCCTTCCGGCATTTCTGCCAGACACTGTTTCATGATCCGCGCGGACTGTCGTACCTCTTCGACGCGCACCATGAACCGGTCGTAGCAGTCGCCGCGTGTGCCGACCGGCACGTCGAACTTCATCCGCGCATAAACGTCATAGGGCTGCGATTTACGCAGATCCCACGGCAATCCGGCCGCGCGGATCATAGGGCCTGAAAACCCCCATTTGATCGCATCGTCGCGGCTGACCGTGGCGATGTCGACATTGCGCTGCTTGAAGATGCGGTTGTCGGCAACCAGGCTGATCGCATCCTCGAATAGACGAGGCATCCGCGTATCGAGCCAGTCTGCAATGTCGGTCAACAGCTTGAGCGGTACGTCCTGATGCACGCCCCCGGGGCGGAACCAGTTGTGGTGCATCCGCGCGCCCGACATCCGCTCGAAGAAACCGTAACAGTCCTCGCGGACCTCAAACAGCCAAAGGTTTGGTGTCATCGCGCCAACGTCCATTACATGCGACCCGAGGTTAAGCATGTGATTGGAAATACGGGTCAGTTCTGCAAAGAAGACGCGGAGATACTGTGCGCGGAGCGGCACCTCCAGGTCGAGCAACTTCTCGATCGCCAGCACGAAGCTGTGCTCCATGCAGAGCGGAGAGCAGTAATCGAGCCGGTCGAAATACGGCAACGCTTGCATGTAAGTCTTGAACTCGATCAGCTTCTCGGTGCCGCGGTGGAGCAAACCAACATGCGGATCGATGCGCTCGACCAGCTCGCCGTCCAGCTCCATCACCAGACGCAACACACCGTGCGCGGCCGGATGCTGGGGACCAAAATTGATCGTATAGTTCTGGATCGTGACGTCGCCCTCGGTGGGGTTCGCAGGCGTTTCCCGGTCCAGCATTTTGGAGACGTGCGGATCGAGCGGATAGTCATCCGCCATCGGTTCGTTGTGGACGAGCGTATCACTCACTGGTTCTGCCCTCCATCCTTGGTCGGTACCACGTCGGGGTCACGCGGCTTGCTCTCGGCCTTGTTGCCGGCATGCGGCTGTCCCGCGCCCGTCCCCGCCGTGCCGTCCTGCCCCTTGGCATAGCTGCTGCTTGTGCCCGTCGGGTGCTCGGGCTTGCTCTTCGCCGCATCCGCACTGACGATCCGATCGGCGGTCAGCGGCGTCTGCGCGCCCTTCGCCTCGGGCAACATACCCTTCTCGTCACCCGGCAGCACATATTCCGCTCCCTCCCAAGGCGACGTGAAGTCGAACGTTCGGAAGTCCTGCGCCAGCTGCACCGGCTCATACATCACGCGTTTCTCCTCTTCGGAATAGCGCATCTCGACATAGCCGGTCATCGGAAAGTCCTTACGCAGCGGATGACCACGAAAGCCATAATCGGTCAGAATACGGCGCAGGTCAGGATTGCCCGCGAACAGGACACCGTACAGGTCATAAATCTCGCGCTCCAGCCAACCTGCCACCGGCCACAATTGAGTGACGGACGGGATCGGCGTGGCCTCGTTAGTCGTCACATGCACGCGTATTCGGTGATTGCGGGTCAGGGACAACAGGCAATAGACGACTTCGAACCGTTCCGGCCGTTCTGGGTAATCGACACCCGCCATCTCCATCAGCTGCTGATATTCCAGCCCCGGCGTATCGCGCAGCATGGACAACGCCTCGACAATCCGTTCCCGATCGACACGCAGCGCCACCTCGGTGACCTTGTCGTCGGCATGCATAATCATGTCGCCCAGCGTAGCGCATACCAACTCGATTGTGTCGCCGTTAAGGTCCACGGCATAAGCAGGTGCCGGCGACCTCATCGCTCGATGCTCCCGCTCCGCCTGATCTTGCGCTGCAACTGCATGATCCCATACAACAACGCCTCGGCGGTCGGCGGGCAGCCGGGGACGTAGATATCCACCGGCACGACCCGGTCACACCCGCGCACCACCGAATAGCTGTAGTGATAATAGCCGCCGCCATTGGCGCAGCTGCCCATCGAGATGACGTATTTCGGCTCCGACATCTGGTCGTAAACCTTGCGCAAGGCCGGCGCCATCTTGTTACACAGTGTCCCTGCCACGATCATCACGTCTGACTGACGCGGGGATGCGCGCGGCGCGGCGCCAAACCGCTCCAGGTCATAGCGCGGCATGTTCACATGGATCATCTCGACCGCACAGCACGCAAGACCGAACGTCATCCACCAGAGCGATCCTGTCCGCGCCCACTGGAACAGATCCTCGGTCGAGGTAACAAGGAATCCCTTGTCGGTCAGTTCGCCATTCAGGCTATCGAAATAGCCAGTATCCGGCGGCACCAGCGAATTGGGGCCGGAGTCGCGCTCGAGTTCGACCGGGCCGACAGGTGCTTCTACTCCCAATCCAACGCTCCCTTCTTCCAGGCGTAAACCAGGCCAAGAGCCAGTTCACCGATGAAGATCATCATCGAGATCCAGGCGGTCCAGCCCAGCGTAAAAACGCTTACTGCCCAAGGATATAGGAAGGCTGCCTCCAGATCGAAGACAATGAAGAGTATCGCAATCAGATAAAATCGCACATCGAACTGGCTGCGCGGATCCTCGAACGCCGGGAAGCCGCATTCATACTCGCTCAGCTTCTCGACGGTAGGCTGATGCGTACCTGTCAGCCGCGCGACGATCATCGGCAAAAAGACGAACGCGCTGGATAGCAGCAACGCGACGCCTAGGAACATCAGGATCGGCAAATATTGTGAAAGATCGACCAAGCGTGCCTCACGGATAACAGGGAACACCTTAGCTTTAGGCGTGCAGGCCGAGAGCGGCAAGGTCGTGCCGCAGTTGCGAACGACTCTCCTTGCGGTGGGTTAATGCACTGGCAAGCTAACGTAGCGCGCCAGCTACCAGCTTGTGCAACCGCGAGTGCAGCTGGTCGTTCGCCGCCAAATACTCACGACGTTCGATCGCGCGGTCGGCACCGCGGAAGTCTGTGACGTATCCGCCGGCTTCCTTGACCAGCAGCCATCCCGCCGCGACGTCCCACAGGTTCAGCCCCGACTCCCAGTAACCGTCATATCGCCCGGCCGCGACCCACGCGAGATCGAGCGCCGCCGAGCCGAACCGGCGTATGCCCGCCACTTCTGGCGCGACCGCACCAAAGATGCGGCTCCACTGCGCGAAATCGCCATGCCCCAGAAACGGAATGCCCGTCGCGATCAGCGAGTCCGCCAGTTCGCGCCGCGACGACACCCGCAACCGCTGATCGGTCAGCCACGCGCCGCGCCCCTTCTCGGCCCAGAAACTCTCATCCGTTAGCGGCTGATAAACCAGCGCCGTCGTGATCTCCCGCTTACCCGACGGCATCGGTGCCTCGACCGCGATTGAAATGGCGAAGTGCGGGACACCGTGAAGGAAGTTGCTCGTCCCATCCAGCGGATCGACGATGAAGCGCGGCTTCGACGGATCGCCCTCGACGCTCCCGCGCTCCTCCATCAGGAAACCCCAGTCGGGCCGCGCGTAGGACAATTCCTCATACAGCGTCTGCTCCGCGCGCTGATCGGCGATAGACACGAAGTCGGCTGGCCCCTTGCGGCTGACCTGCAATTGCTGGACCTCATTGAAGTCGCGGCGCAGCCGCGGCGCCGCCTTGCGCGCGGCGCGTTCGATGACCGACATGATACCCGATTGGGATGGCATATAATATCTCTCAAACCCTCTCCCGCCCGCGGGAGAGGAAGGGCCCGCTCGCGAAGCGAGTGGGAGGTGAGGGTCTTCTTATTCCTATTAACCGTGAGTACGTCACGCCCCTCACCGCTGCGACTAGGCAGCAAGCTGCCAAGTCTCGCCCCTCACCCGCAAGCGGGAGAGGGCTTCCCGATGCTAATCCGCGCGCTTTACGTATGTCTGCTCATACACGTCGACCACAATCCGCGTACCCGCACCGATATGCGGCGGAACCATAACGCGCACGCCGTTTTCCAGGACGGCGGGCTTGTAACTGGAAGAAGCCGTCTGCCCCTTCACCACGGCATCAGCCTCGACGATCAGTGCCTCTACGGTGTCAGGCAATTGCACGGAGATCGGTCGTTCGTCATGAAGTTCCATGACGACATCCATTCCGTCCTGAAGAAATGCAGCGGCATCACCCAGCACATCGGCGTCGAGCGTGATCTGCTCGTAATTGTCCTTGTCCATGAAAGTCAGCGCGACGCCGTCCTTGAACAGGAATTGGAAATCCTTGGTGTCCAGTCGTACCCGCTCGACCGTCTCGGCGGATCGGAAGCGGACATTGTTCTTGCGTCCGTCGATCAGGTTCTTCATCTCGACCTGCATATAGGCGCCACCCTTGCCGGGCTGGGTGTGCTGAATCTTAACCGCGCGCCAGATGCCGCCTTCATATTCGATGATGTTGCCGGGACGAATATCTACGCCGCTGATCTTCATGGCCAACCCTGATTGAGCAAAACTGCCGACCCCCCTATCGCGGCACGCGACCCGCGGCAAGGAATGGGAAGGGATCGACGTCCATGCCCTCATACCAATGCTGGTTTGGCCGTGTTCGCGTCATGCCGAAGTGCAGATGATAATTTCCTGGCCCGGCATTGCCCGTATCACCGACAAACCCGATCAGTTGACCGCCCTGCACCGCCTGCCCTTCCTGCAGGCCGGGCGCGTAGCCCGCCAGATGCCCGTAATAATAGATCCAGTGCCGTCTTGGTGATCGAATATAGATGGCAGTGCCACCGCGATCGCTTTGGAACAGCTTCGCGACCCTACCAGCCGCAGCGGCTAGGACCGGCGTGCCCGCCGCGGCAATGATATCGGTGCCATGATGCAGCCGGGTCCCGCCGTCACGCGGATCATCCCAATTGTCCTCGATCGACACACGATCAATACCTGCTACCGGGACATGAAGTAGTTCACCAGCATCCAGACGCTTCACCGCGCTGCTGGATTTCGTAGCGCCCCGCGTTGCACGCGAAGTCGGCTCCGATCCAAAACGCGTCATCGAAATGAAAGCCGCTGCCAGTAATCCGAAAATCGCCAGCAGTGTCCAGCCGAACCTGTTCACGTCACTGCTGGAACACCGCTGGCGTTCCGGGCTTCAACATTAGCGACAACCGTGCAGCATCCCAGTTCGTCAGCCGGATGCAACCATGGCTCTCGGCACGTCCGATCGTGGAGGGGCTGGGCGTACCGTGAATGCCGTAATGCGGTTTCGAAAGATCGAGCCAAACGACGCCAACCGGGCCGTTTGGACCCGGTGGAATTCTGGCCTTCACGTTCTTGTTGCCCGCATCCCAGAACAAGGATGCATTATATTGAAACGGTGGATTGTAAGCAGGGCCTTTGATGGTCCATGTGCCAATCGGCAGTGGATCATGCATCGATCCCATCGTGGCCTGAAACTGCGCGACCAGCTTGCCCTGATCGTCCAGTACACGCAGCACCTGATCGGACTTGTCGACGACGATCCTCGCCGCCTTTGGTTCATCCGCCTCAACATTCAAATTGGTCAGCGTCTGGCGCCACTCGCCGGGCAATTTGGCATCATATTGCCGGGAATTGGGCACCGCATTCGGGAACACCACCTCTACGCCGGGTGTAATCATGGTAGATGGCGAATTGAGCGCGATCAGCGTCTCAGGCGTCGTGTGGAACATCTCCGCAAGCTTTTCCAGCGGCGTGCGATAGGCCATCGATTGCAGCTTGGCCTGCGCCCTTGGATCTTTCGGTATCGGGTTTACATAAGGGCCTGCGAGCATGTGTTGCGTCAACGCGATCCTAACCGTCGGGCGCAACGCGCGAAAGGGGTAGAGCGCGCGCAGCGTCGCCTGATCGGGCTTGCCCGTGATCGGCAAACCCTTTGCCTCCTGAAAGCCCTTGAGCGCCGCCGTCAGCGACATTCCCCCACGCCCGTCGATCACGCCCGGCCCGAATCCCAGATGATCGAGGATCACCTGGACATGCATGACCGACCGGTCTGGTCGACTCTTTTGATCGGTTTCCTGGGCCGGGGCGGCCGCGGGGCAGGCCGTGACCACGGCAAGACAGGTGGCCAGTGTCCGGGGTACCCTCATCAAATGTGACTCCCACGTTGAAAACCATGCACAAAACGACGCACACATCGCTTGTTTCCCAGCCGAAACAAGATTCTTCCCTCTCGCGCCGCGCCATTGTCGCCGCGCCAATGCTGATGCTTCCTCGCATTGCTCACGCAGCTCGTACACTCACCGAATGGCGTCTGGCACTTTGCAACGTCTACACCAACGAGACGTTTGATGCGCTCTTTGGACGCGCGGGACGTTATATCCCGGATGGCTTGGCCGGGCTTAACCACGGTCTGCGCGACTGGCGCACGAACGAAGTGACGCAGATGGATCGCCGGTTGTTTATTGTCCTCGCGCGATTGCGGGAGACGCTTGGCGTGGCCAGCGGGCGCGCGGTGGACCTCATATCTGGCTATCGTTCGCCGCGTACCAATGCGGCACTGCGCGCGAAGGGCGGCAGTCATACCGGGGTCGCCTCGAAGAGCCAGCATATGCTGGGAAAGGCCACCGACCTATCCATACCGGGCATCGCGCTGTCCCGAGTGCGCGAAGCGGCGATGCACCTGCAAGGCGGCGGAGTCGGCTGTTATCCGAATGACGGCTTTGTTCACGCGATACTGACCGCCTACGCCACTGGTGATCGCAATGCGGCCGTGAACCCGCGCACGGCCGCTGCTTCGTCACCGGCCCATACGCCCGCGCTAACCGCGACAAAATCCGCGCCCGCCGCGACTAACGGTGCGACATTGTCCGGCGTGATCCCACCAATCGCGACGCAGGGCAATTCAAACAGCGCCGACCACCATGACAGGATCGAAGGTTCGGGATGATGGTAGACCGACTTAGTGGTCGTCGGATAGAAACTACCGAACGCCACGTAATCCGCGCCCGCATCACCGGCCTCCATCGCCAGATGCCGGCTGTCGTGGCAGGTCACACCGATCTGCACATCCGGACCCAGAATGGCGCGTGCGTTGCGGGCGTCGCCATCCTCCTGCCCCAGATGCACGCCGTCCGCGCCCAGTCGCTTCGCCAACGCCACACTGTCATTGACGATGAACGCGGCATCATGATCAGCACAAATCCGCTGCAATGGCTCTGCGAGCCGCGCTGCCTCATGCTGGTCAACATCCTTCACCCGAAACTGAAATGCCGCCACCGGCCCCGCATCCAGCGCGCACGCCAACCGGTTGGAAAAACCGCCGCTGACGTCCATTGGCGAAATCAAATATAGTTGGCATTCCCCGCGCTGGCCCCGATCAAAAGCTGCGGCAAACGCGGGATCAAGAGGATCGGCGCCATCCGCCAGATCGTCCTGCAATCCTATTCCTCGCCCTTGTAGATGCGGATCAGCTTGGCCAGCATCGCTAGCGCCTCGTCGCGTGGACGCTGAAACGTGTTGCGGCCGATGATCGAGCCATTGCCGCCGCCGTCGCGGATGTCTCTCGCGTCCTGATAGATCGCGTCGGCACCCTTTGCCGCGCCGCCCGAGAACACGTTGATACGACGCCCGGCAAAACTGGACTGCACCATATGCGCCACGCGCTTTGCCTGCGTTGACCAATCGGCATCCTCGTAGATCGGCTTTGCTTCCTTCTGCTCGATATGATCGGTCGGCAGCTTGGTCTTGATGATGTGCGCACCCAGCAATGCCGCCATGTGCGCCGCATAAGCGCCGACGTCGAGTGCCAATTCACCCTCTTTCGACAGATCGCCACCGCGCGGATAGGACCAGATCACTGTCGCCAGTCCGACCGCCTTCGCCTCTTCGGACAATTCACGGATTTCTTCTATCTGCTCAAAAATCAATTCCGATCCGGGATAGATGGTGAAGCCGATCGCCGCGCAGCCGAGGCGGAGCGCATCGCCGACGCTCCCCGTTACCGCCTGGTCGATCGACGTGGCCCAACTGTTGGAGCTGTTGACCTTCAGGACGGTCGGCATCTGACCCACGAACGTATCAGCGCCAGCTTCCAGCATGCCCAGCGGCGCTGCATAGGCGGACAGGCCTGCGTCGATCGCAATCTGATAATGGTAATGCGGGTCATAGGCCGGTGGGTTAACCGCGAACGAGCGCGCCGGACCATGCTCAAACCCCTGATCGACCGGCAGGATGAGCAGCTTGCCCGTGCCGCCCAGATGCCCGTGCATCAGGATGCGCGCAAGGTTCGCCTTGATGGCGGGACTGGTGGCTTCAAACTTGTCGAGTATTGTCTTGACCTGCGGCGTCATCGTCATTCCCCGTCATTTTCGGTGCTGGATAGCTCCGCTGTTACCCAGCAGAAACCAGAACGGCAACGGTTGCCAGCGGCGCACAGGATAACGCACCCGCGAAGATCCTCTCATGCCGATTCTCCGATAAGAAAAAAATAAGAAGAACCATCTCCCGCAAGCGAGAGAGGAGCGAGACTTGGCAACTATGCTGTGCTGCCTAGTCGCAGCGGTGAGGGCGTCCACCCACAAATTCTGGACCCGCTTCGCTGCCCATGCCAGCCCATTAATTGTCCGAATGACACAGCTTACAACCGGTTGCCCGCCTAATCGACCAGCGCATTGTCATTTATGAAAATATCAATCATTGTCATTTTGGAACATATTTTACAATTTTTGCGAGTATCAGTAACCACAAGAACGTTATGAAAACAGATAGCCGGCGACCTATCGTGAAAACATGGACTAATTCAGGGAATCGTTGAGGCAGCCCTTGAACTACAACCGATTGATCGATGAGCATGACGAGATTGATCGTCTCGGTCGGCAGTTGCTGGCAATCTGCAGCGCTCGGCCGACAAGCTGCCACAGCGCTTGGCGAACCATGTGGGCAATTGTTTTTATGTTGCACGCACATTGGGCCGGGGAGGAAGCGAATCTCTATGCGGCGCTGCTGCGCGATGACGATCCCGAGGCCGCACCGATAGCCTCACAGTTCGCTGCTGAAATGGAGAAGCTCGAGCGAGATTGGCGCGCTCATACCGCACGCTGGACGGCGCCGGCGATAGCGAATAATTGGACCGCGTTTGGTGAAACCACCCGTGCGATGACGGCGAGGCTGAGCGAGCGCACGCACGCTGAAACCAAACGTCTTTATCCTTTCGCTCTCAAAAAGAGCATTATCGAACGCGACATAACCGCGACGGTCTGATAGTCTGGGAGCAAAATTATCATCGGCCCGTTAGGAGCGCATTGAATGGTGCGTAGCCTAGGTACGTAAATGACCGGTAATAATTATGATCTGATCGTCATCGGGAGCGGTCCGGGAGGCGCTTCGCTAGCCCAGCGACTAGCCCACACCGGCAAGCGTATCCTGATTCTGGAGCGCGGCGGATACCTTGCGCGTGAAGAAGCCAATTGGGACTCGCAGGCAGTCTTTGTCGAAGGCCGCTATCAGGTCGACGAAACGTGGACCAACAAGGACGGCGGCTCCTTCAAGCCTGGTCTGCATTATTATGTCGGCGGCAATTCCAAAGTCTATGGCGCCGCGCTCTTTCGCCTGCGCGAAGGGGATTTCGAAGAGGTGTTGCATGCGGGCGGCATCTCGCCGGCATGGCCCCTGAAATACAACGCGTTCGCCAGCTATTATGACGATGCGGAGCGCCTTTTTCATGTGCACGGCGCACGTGGCGAGGACCCGCTCGAGCCGCCCGCCGGCACACCCTACCCTTTCTCACCCGTCATGCATGAGGCAAAGATCGCCGAGTTCTCGGACAAGCTGTCGGGGATCGGACTGAAGCCCTTTCATCTCCCGCTCGGCATCCTGCTTGATCAGCAGGCCGACGGCAGCCCGACACCAACCAGCGTTTGTATGCGGTGCAGCTATTTCGACGGCTTCCCCTGCCTGCTGAACGGCAAGGCGGATGCGCAGGTCGTGTGCATCGATCCTATGCTCGCTGCTCATGACAACGTCACGCTGATAACCGAAGCGTACGTCACGCGCCTGGGGACGGACGAAACCGGGCGGCGCATCGATGCCGTCCATGTCGAGCGGGTCGGCGATGAGGTGATCTACAACGCAGCCACCGTCGTCGTTGCATGTGGAGCCCTGTCGTCCGCGCTGCTGCTGCTGCGATCGGCGAATGACCAGCATCCGGACGGCCTTGCCAACGGCTCGGGCCAGGTCGGGCGCAACTATATGCGGCATAACATGAGCGTCCTGATGGCGGTCATGACGCACGCGAACGAAACCGTGTTCCAGAAGACGCTGGCGCTGAGCGACTTTTATTTCGGCAGCGACGATTGGGACTATCCGCTGGGCCTCATTCAGATGTGCGCGACCAGCCATGCCGACCAGGTGAAGGGCGAGGCGCCGCTGGCAGGCTTGATGGCACACCTACCCGACATGCCGTTCGATCAGATCGCTCGTCACTCGATGGATTTCTGGCTGCAGGCCGAAGACCTGCCGCATCCCGACAACCGGGTCTATTACAGGGACGGGCAAGTCCATCTCGATCTGGTCGAGACCAATCCTGAGGCACTGAAACACCTGAAGCGCAAGCTGAAGCAGGTGCTGTCCGACATCGGCTGGCCGGCCGTGCTGCTTGAGCGTTCGCTATATCTCGGCAAGGACATTCCGATCAACGGCACCTCGCACCAGGCGGGCACCTGCCGGTTCGGCACCGATCCAGCGACCTCGGTGCTCAATCTCGACTGCCGCGCGCACGAGGTCGACAATCTCTACGTGACCGATGCCAGCTTCTTTCCCTCGATCGGAGCGGTCAATCCGACGCTGACGATCATCGCCAATGCGCTGCGCGTCGCCGACATCATCGCCCCGTGCCTATGAGTACCGCCGCGATCGCCGCGCTGATCGTGCGCTATGGCCTAGTGCTGCTCTTTCTCCCGTTCAGTGCGCTCGACAAGATTATCGGCTTCGACAACGCGGTAAAACAGGCACAGGAGAGCTTCAAACCAAGACCGCTGGCGATTCTCGCCATCCTTTGCGGCCTGCTCATCGAAATCGTCGCTACGATGGGTGTCGTTACCGGCATTGCCGACCGTGCCTGTGCATTCGTCGTCGCCGGCTACTGCGCGGCGACCGCCATCCTATACAAGCAGTTCTGGGCGCCCGGGGACTTCTGGGCGTCACCCGACGGCAAGGGCCGGCAACTGTTCTGGGACTTTCTGAAGAACCTGTCCCTCGGCGCCGGCTTCCTGCTGATCGTTGTCGGCACCGATGGTCGCGGGCTACAACCGTTTCTTGACGCTCCGTTTGCCTCCAGCAATCCCTACAGGAGTACTCCATGAGCGACCCCGGTCCCAAGCCCTCCACGCCCTACTGGCATCTGCATGTCGACGAAAACGGCGTAAGCCGCCATACACGCTGCGCGCTGACCGATTATGAGCAAAAAAGTGTCGGCCCAGCCGATCCGCAGTGGAACAACAAGATGGAGCGTGGTGAGGCGACCGTCGTTTTCACGGTCCAGCCCGTCGGCTGGGTGGGCGACTGGCATGAGAACCCGGCGCCGCAGTGGATCATCGTTCTCTCGGGCCGTTGGTTCATCGAGAGTATGGACGGGACGCGCGTCGAACAGGGCCCGGGCGAATTCTCCTTCGGCGAGGATCAGGGATGTACCGAGACTGACGGCAGGAAGGGGCACCGGTCCGGGACGATCGGCAACGAACCCTGTCGGCTGATGACCGTCCAACTGCACGTCGACCCGAAGCACGAGGCCTGCCACCTCACATGAGCGAACCGATCGAGATTCATGACGAGCGCTTCCGCTCGATGATTCTCGGCAATGCGCGGCTGGAGGTGCTGGGCGACGGTTTTGACTGGTTGGAGGGGCCGGTGTGGTTTGCCGACCACCAGTGTCTGTACGTTAGCGATCTTCCCGCGAACCGGATCCTGCGCTGGAGCGAGGACGCCGGCATCACCGTCTGGCGCGAGGACGCGGGGTTTCCCAACGGCAAGGCACGCGACCGGCAGGGGCGGATGATCGGCTGCTCTCACCGTGATCGCTGTATCTGGCGAATCGAACTGGACGGCAGCACGACCGTCCTCGCCAGCCATTTCGACGGCAAGCGGCTGAACTCGCCCAACGACCTCATCTGCAAGTCGGACGGCAGCATCTGGTTCAGCGATCCGCCCTACGGAATCGAAAGCGATTATGAGGGTGGGAAGCAGCGTCAGGAGCTTCCCGCGACCTTGTATCGGCTCGACCCAGAGACAAGCGATCTGCGCGTGGTCGCCGAAAACTTCGAAGGCCCCAACGGGCTGGCATTCTCGCCCGATGAGTCGCTGCTCTATGTCTCGGAGACCGGCCATCAATTCGATGCCGACCCGCGGCGCTATCTCCGCCGATTCAGCGTTGCCGACGACCACAGCCTGAGCGGCGGCGAGCAATTCTACAAGGTGGCGCCCGGATATACCGATGGCTTTCGCATCGACGAGGCCGGCAATATCTGGTCAAGCGCCGCCGACGGCGTTCAATGCATCGCGCCCGATGGTACGCTGCTGGGCAGGATCAAGACGCCGGCTCGCGTCTCTAACCTGTGTTTCGGCGACCGCCACTATGAAAGGCTTTTCCTGTGCGTCAGCCACACGCTGATGGCGATCACGACCAACGTGCGCGGATGCGCTCGGCCATGACTCTCTCGGGCATCGCGGGCTTCTGCCTGACCTCCGCTGATCCGAAACGCCTCGCCCGCTTCTATGAAGCGATCGGCTTTACCGTCGCGGGAGCATTGCCGATCCCGGACGACGAGATCGCCTTGCTCGGCCTGTCCGGCGGCGGCAGGCGCATCTCGATGTCGCTGGGCGCGCAGCGGGTCGACATTGACGCGTTCGACCGGCCCGGTCGTCCCTATCCGACCGATACCAGCGCCGCAGCGCCGATCTTCCAGCATCTGGCGATCGTCACGAGCGATACCGGCTCAGCTTGGGATCGCGCTAAGGCAAACGGCGCAAGCGCGGTCTCGCGCGACGGTCCCGTCACCTTGCCGCAAAGCTCCGGCGGCGTGACCGCGGTCAAGCTCCGCGATCCCGACGGCCACCCTTTGGAATTCCTTCAATTCCCCAAGGGCAGCAATCCTGCCTGGCAGGGCGAGGGCATGCTCGGCATCGATCACAGCGCGATCAGTGTCCCGGACGATGAGACCGCTAAGGCGTTCTTCGTCGGTATGGGCCTTAAGGTCGGCAAGGTGACGTTGAACCACGGCCCTGAGCAGGACGCACTGGACGGCATCGATGACGCGACACCGCAGGTCGTTCCGATGCTCCCCCGGGACAAACCGCCCCATCTCGAACTTCTGGCCTATCGTCAGCCACACCCGCCGGGCATGCTTGGCCTCAGCGCCAACGATGTCGCCGCGACCCGCATCGTATGGCACGCAAATCGCAGCGCTATGATCCGCGACCCGGCGGCGCATCTTCACGTCCTCCAACGACGGTAATGCGCGTCAGGACACTTCCGCCAGTTCTCCCAGCGCCCACCGGGCGGCGTCGCGCACCGTCGCGCCATCGTCCTCGAGTAGCGGCGTCAATTGTTGCCTCAGCCGCGCGTCGCCGCTGTTGCCGGCCGCGATGGCGGCATTGCGCACCATCCGATCACGGCCGATGCGCTTGATCGGCGAGCCGGCGAAGACCTGACGAAAGCCGGCATCGTCGAGCGACAGCAGATCGGCCAGATCGGGCGCGGTCAATTCGGCACGCGGCGCGAACGCCTTGTTGGCGGCGGCCCGGCTGGCGAACTTGTTCCAGGGACACACCGCCAGACAGTCGTCGCATCCATAGATCCTGTTACCGATCGCGCGCCTGAACTGGTCCGGAATCGGGCCTGCATGTTCGATCGTGAGGTAGGAGATGCAGCGCCGGGCATCGAGCTGATAGGGCGCCGGAAAGGCATCCGTCGGACATACCCGCTGGCAGGCATCGCACGTGCCGCACGAACCACGCGACGGCCTGTCCGGTTGCAACTCCATCGTCGTGTAGATTGCGCCGAGGAACAGCCAGCTGCCGTCGGTACGGCTGACGAGATTGGTGTGCTTGCCCTGCCAGCCGATGCCGGCGGCCTCCGCCAACGGCTTTTCCATGACCGGCGCGGTATCGACAAAGACCTTCAGGCTATCGGCCCCCTGTGCTACCAACCAATGCCCCAGCGCCTTAAGCTGACGCTTGACGACGCAGTGATAGTCACCCCCCTGCGCATAGACCGAGATGCGCCCGACATCTCCCCGGTCAGCCAGCGCGAGCGGATCATCCTTGGGCGCATAACTCATCCCCAGCGAGATCACGCTCCTTACCTCGGGCCACAAGGCACTTGGGCTTTCGCGCTGATCCGCCCGCTCCGCCATCCAGATCATCTCGCCGTGCCGCCCGCGCGCCAGCCAGTCGTGCAGGCGCCTGCCGGCCCCGGGCGCCGCGTCCGCGCCCGCGATACCGCAAGCGACAAATCCCAGGTGAGCAGCCTGCTGCTTCAGCCGATCCTCGAACGCTCGATGGTGCTTGTGCTGTGCCACCCGCGCCCGCTACCACGATTCGATCGGCCGGGGGATGAAGAACGTGACGGACGGCTTGGCACTGCATGCCAGCGCACTCGTGAAGAAATTCGGGGAGCGTCGCGTCGTGGACTGCGTCGACATCAGCGTGCCTTCGGGCGCGATCTACGGCGTGCTGGGACCCAACGGCGCGGGCAAGACGACGACGCTGCGCATGCTGCTCGGCATTATCGAGCCGGACGGCGGCACCCGTACGCTGCTCGGCTGCGCCCATCCCCGCGATGCCAGCGACCGGGTCGGCTACCTGCCGGAGGAGCGCGGCTTGTATCCTGCCATGAAGGCGCGCGAGGCGATCGCGTTCATGGGTGCGCTCAGGGGACTGCCTTGGAAAACAGGCCGCGCGCGAGCGGTGGAGTCGATGGAGGCGGCGGGGCTGGGCTATGCCGTCGATACCAAGATCAGGAAACTTTCCAAGGGGATGGCGCAGCTCGTCCAACTACTGAGCTCGGTCGTCCACCGGCCCGATCTGCTGGTCCTCGATGAACCCTTTTCCGGGCTGGATCCGGTCAATCAGGAACGGCTGGAAGCGCTGATCGTCGCCGAGCGCGACCGGGGTGCCACGATCCTGTTCTCCACGCACGTCATGGCGCATGCGGAGCGGCTCTGCGATCGCCTCGCAATCATCGCCGGAGGCCGGCGTCGGTTCGAGGGGACCGTCGACGAGGCGCGGTCGATGCTGCCGCAGCGTGTCCAATACCGGCCTGCCCGCGACGAACCCGGCCTTCTGGCGGTCCTGCCAGCCGATGCGATGGCGGACGCGGACGGCTACCGGTTCGAGATGCCGCGTGACGGCATGGAAACGTTGCTGGGCAAGCTGATCGAACAAGGCTTCGGCATCGCGAGCCTGTCGATCGAGCGGCCCGGCCTGCACGACGCATTCGTCAAGATCGTCGGACATGACGGTTTGGAGGCCAATCGATGAACTCGTTCAGGCGGCGGGTTCGCCAGACGCTGACTATCGCACGTCGCGACTTTATCGCCACTGTCTTCACGCCGATCTTCCTGCTCTTCCTTTTCGCGCCGCTCATCATGGCGTCCTTCGGCGCGATCGGTGGACTCGGCGCCGCAAGTGTCGCCGACGGCACGCAGGGCAAATCGCGTGCGATCGTCCTGGTGCCTCGCAGTCAGACAGCCGCCATTGTTACCGCTGACGGGCGCTTGCGCCATATCTTCCGCCCCGACGAAGCGCCGCCGGAGCTTGCGACGCAGACTCCAGGCGCCGATCCGCAGGCTCAGGCCAGGGCCGCCTTTAGGGCCAAGGACTATGATGCGGCGGCCGTTCTTTATGGGCCGCTATCCAAACCGACGATCCTCTTCTCCGCACGCGGCGACCGCGTGGCCGACTACCTGGCGGCGGTCGCGCAGCAGACGCTGGCGGCGCAGGCGTTGGGCGGCGACCTCCCCCCCGTGACCGCGACCAGGACGCGCATCGGCCGGACGGCGACGTCAATCGGCGGCCAGAACCAGTCTGCGTTCCTCGCGATCTTCGGCATCTTCTTCTTGACACTCTTCCTGGCGGGACAGGTCGTCGGCACGATGGCGGAAGAGCGGACGAACAAGGTCATCGAGGTACTGGCGGCCGCCGTGCCGCTCGAGTCCGTATTCCTCGGCAAGCTGCTCGGCATGTTCGGGGTGGCGGTGTTGTTCGTAGCCTTCTGGGGCACGATCATCGGGCAGATCGGCTCGCTGATGCCGCCGTCCGCGGCGTCGGCGCTGGGCGAACTGTCGCCGGCGGTCGGCGGGCCGATGTTCGCCGTGCTGTTCGTCGCCTATTTCACGATGGCGTACCTTTTGCTGGGCTCGGTCTTCCTCGGCGTGGGCGCGCAGGCCTCGACGATGCGCGAGATCCAGATGCTGTCTCTGCCGATCACCATCCTTCAGGTGGCGATGTTCGCGCTGTCGAGCGCGGCGGCCGCGCGTCCGAGAACGTGGCTGGCAATGACAGCCGAGGTGTTCCCACTGTCCTCCCCCTTCGCGATGGCGGCCCACGCCGCCAATTCCTCCGCGCTTTGGCCACATGTCGCCGCGCTCGCGTGGCAGGCATTGTGGGTCACGATCTTTATCACCGTCGGCGCCCGCCTCTTCCGTCGCGGCGTTCTCCAGTCGGGCAGTGCGTGGCTGGTATGGACCAGCATCTTCGGCCGCCGCGCCAAGAACTATTGACATTACTGTCAGTAAGGCGTTTCTTCGAACTACAGGAGACGTGCCATGGCGACAGTGGTGAGCGACCCGATTGATCGGCAGATACTCGATCCACTCGACGTCAGCAGGGCCGACCTGTACCGCGATGACGTCTGGCACGCTCCCTTCGCGCACCTGCGCGCAGAGGCACCGGTGCACTTCGTGGAGCAGTCGAGTTTCGGTCCCTTCTGGGCGGTGTCGACCTACAAGGGCATCGTCGAGGTCGAGTCGCTCCCCGAGCTCTATTCCTCGGAGGCGGGCGGCATCACGCTCGCCGATGTCGATGAGAAGATCGACGTGAAGATGCCGATGTTCATCGCGCGCGACCGTCCGATCCACACCGCGCAGCGCCGCACCGTCGCGCCCGCCTTCACACCGTCCGAGATGCAGCGCATGACGGCGTCCATCCGCGAGCGAACCGAGGAAATCCTCGACTCGCTACCCTGGGGCGAGCGGTTCGACTGGGTCGACACCGTCTCGGTCGAGCTGACCACGCAGATGCTTGCAATACTGTTCGATTTCCCCTGGGAGGAACGGCGCAAGCTGACCTTCTGGTCCGATTGGGCCGGGAATATAGAATTGGTCAAGAACGAGGATCTGAGGCGCCAGCGGCTTCAGCACATGTTCGAATGCGGCGCCTATTTCCAGGCGCTGTGGAACAGCAAGATCGACAAGGAGCCCACCCCCGATCTGATCTCGATGATGATCCACTCCGACGCGATGAGCCACATGGATCACCAGGAATTCATCGGTAACCTGATCCTGCTGATCGTCGGTGGGAACGACACGACCCGCAATTCGATGTCGGCGTTGGCCTATGGCCTCGACAAGTTTCCCGACACCCGAAGCCGCTTGGAAGCCGACCAGTCGCTCATCCCCAATGCGGTCAGCGAGATCATCCGTTGGCAGACGCCGCTCGCGCACATGCGGCGCACCGCGACGCGGGATGCGGAATTGATGGGTAAGCAGATACGCGAGGGCGACAAACTGGCGCTATGGTATATCTCCGCCAACCGGGACACGAGCGTCTTTGGCGATGATGCCGACGACGTGCGTGTCGACCGTCCGAATGCTCGGCGGAGTTTGGCCTTCGGGCATGGTATCCACCGCTGCGTCGGTGCGCGGCTCGCGGAATTGCAGATCGGCATCCTGCTGGAAGAAATGGCCAAACGTCGGATGCGCGTGAACGTGCTCGAGCAACCAACCCGGGTCGAGGCATGCTTCGTCCACGGTTACCGCTCCATGCCGGTCGCGATCAGCCGGTATTGAGAGTCAGCGCAAGTTCATGTCGTTGGTGAGCAAATAGCGCATGGTAAATAAAACATCGGACCGTCGCCAGTTCCTAGGCCTAGCTGGTATCAGCCTCGGCGCCGCCGCGCTCTTCGGCTGCCGCTCTCCTGCGCGTGCAGCCGAGCATTACGCGGTGAACCTGTCCGATACCGATTGGCGCAAGAAGCTGTCACCAGCGGCGTACAAGGTACTTCGACACGACGGGACGGAACGACCGTATAGCAGCCCGCTCAATGACGAGCATCGCGTCGGCATCTTTCACTGCAAGGGTTGCAATCAGCCCCTCTATTCATCGAAGACCAAGTTCGAGAGCGGAACGGGTTGGCCTAGCTTCTGGATGCCGCTCAAGGGCGAAGTCCGCGAACGTACCGATGGCAGCCTGGGCTTCACGCGAACGGAGGTGCACTGCGCGCGCTGCGGCGGGCATCTGGGCCATGTATTCGACGACGGGCCAAAGCCAACCGGAAAACGCTATTGCATGAACGGCGTCGCGATGACGTTCAGCCCCGGCAAGGCCTGAAGCACGACACGTCGGTAATTGCTTGTTATGACAGCGCCGACGAAAATTCTATCCGACCTTTGATCCCGCCAATCGGGCCACACGTGCTTCATGTTCTGCACGACCAAAGGGGAAGCAATAGAAAAAGAACGCGCTGCCGACCGCCAGCATGATGTTGATGACGCCATAGGTCGAGGTCAAATGGTCAAGAGTGGCGATCGGTACGCCGCCTTGCGCAGCCTGCTTTGGGAAAGCCACCGCCGACAGGATAAGTCCGGACGCAAAGATGCCGATACCGCCGGTGCATTTCTGCACGAAGAACGACCCCGCGAAGAAGAGTCCTTCCGATCTGCGCCCCGTCTTGACCTCTGAGTCCTCGACGACATCGGCCATCATCGACGCGGCTAGGATAAAGGCAGTAACGGCGCACGCGGTCGAACAGATGAAGAAACCGAACAGGATTGGCAGCAAGATCATCGACCCCGCCGAGGGAAAGGCGTCGATCAAGCGTAGCCAGTATGGGGAGGTCGTCAGCACCGTGTTCAGCAGGATTGCGATCATGGCGGTGCGGGGCTTGCCGAACCGCTTGCCCAGCCGCGGAGCGGCGATGAAGGCGACGATGACGCCGCCGAACAACGAAATGCTGAGATAGGCGATGACGGGCCCGGTGAGTCCCCAGACATAGGTATAGAGATACGTCGCCAGCGAATAGCTGATCCCCTGACTGGTATAGCCACACACACTGGCGAGCATCAGGATCACGAAGGCACGGTTGCGCACTGTCTCGCCCAGTTCGCGCCAGTGCGAGCGCAGCGTCTGTTTTTGGATCGCGGGCTGCGGCAGATTGGGAATTTCGCGGTGCGTGCCGATGCATGACACCAGGATGACGATGCCCATCACAACCGCGCCGAACACCGCATAATGCGTATAGCCCGAACGGTTGAGCAGGCCGTTGGGAATGCCGGGTGCAGGCGCCAGGAACACGCCATAAGCCAGCAGCAACATGCTCAGGCCCCCGACCCAGCCAAACAGATAACGCCAGGCGGTGACGCGCGTGCGCTCGTCATAATCGGCGGTCAGTTCAGGCGTCAGCGCCTGCGACGGTACTTCGTAGGCACTGATCGCGGTGCGCAGAAGAACCGCCACGACAAACAGTCGTAAAAGAATCGCCTCGTGACCCCAGCTCTGCGGCGGGTGCCAAAGCAATAGCCAGCCGACAACAATCGGCAGTGCGGAGGCATACATCCACGGGTGGCGACGACCCCAGCGGGTCCGGGTGCGGTCGGAGAGGACGCCGATGGCGGGATCGACAAAGGCGTCGACGAACAAAGCGATCATCACGACGAGCCCGACCGCCGCAGAATCAAGGCCGATGACCTGATTGTAAAAGATCAGCAGAAAGGTTCCGAAACCGGAATCCTTGATGCCATATGCTACCGCGCCGATGCTGTAGCTGATTAGAGTGCGCGGCCCGACACGGCGCACGGGTGGCACCGCAATGAGCACCAAAGCGGATTCTGATAAATCAAGGCGTTCAACGGCATCGCTCAACGAAACCGCTCCAATGCGTCACCTAGCGATGGTTTCGTCGGATCCCAGCTTTCCCGCGTCCCGATCATGAGTCCGCCATCGATCAGGATATGCGTACCGGTGATGAAGCTTGCATCATCACTGGACAGGAAGGCGACAGCGGCGGCGATATCATCGCCGGTTCCCGCGCGCTGGATCGGTTGATGCTGCGCGGCGACCTGCGTGATCATCGCATTTGCAGCGGCGCGTCGGTCGTCGGGCAAATCGATCGAAGCGACGAAGATGTTCGTCGCGATGAAGCCGGGAACGACCGCATTGATGCGGATCCTGTCCTTGGCGAGATCGGCAGCGGCGAGCCTAGTCAGGTGCAGGACACCGGCCTTTGCGGTCGAATAGGCAGTCGGCGCATAGCCGGAACCGAGCGCCGAGATGCTGGAGGTATTAACGATCGCGCCCCCACCGCGCTTGGCCATTAGCGGCGCGGCGTGGCGAATGCCGAGTGCGACAGACCGCAGTAGCAGCGCGATGGTCCAGTCCCAACCATCCGCCGCTACCCTGTCGATCGGATCGCGCGTGCCGCCGGCGCCCACATTATTGAAAAGAATATCCGGCCCTGCCCCGTCATCTGCGGTGGCGATCAGCGCGGCGATGTCAGCTTCTTCGAGGACATCGCAACGTCTAAAAGTAATGCGGCCATCGGACGCGTCAGCGAGTGCCTGACCGCCCGCTTCGTCGATGTCACCGACAACGACGCGCGCGCCCTCTTCCGCCAACCGAAGCGCAGTTGCGCGGCCGATGCCGGAAGCGCCGCCCGTGACGACCGCATATTTTCCCTCTAACCGCATTGCGCTCTCCTCGTTTTGCCAAGCATAGTATGGGCATGAGACCGGTCAATCGGCGGGGCTTCGAATTACAGGTCTGGCACTCACGGCCTTGATGACACGGGCGGGGAACGATAGTCGGGATGCAACCGGAGCTTAACGATATGGCACTCGACCCCGAAACCTTTGACGCGCTGATCGAGCATGTCCGCCGCTTTGTAGGCGAACGGTTGCGCCCGCTGGAGTCCGAAGTCGAAGCCGCCGATGCCATTCCGCCCGGCGTCGTCGCCGAGATGAAAGAGATGGGTCTGTTCGGCCTATCGATTGCCGTAGAATATGGCGGGCTGGGCCTCAACATGGTCGAAGAATGCCGGGTGGCGATGGAAATGGGACGCACCACGCCCGCCTTCCGATCGACCTTCGGAACCAATGTCGGGATCGGCAGCCAGGGTCTGGTGATGGCCGGCTCGTCCGAGCAGAAGGCTGATTGGTTGCCCAGGATCGCCAGCGGGGAGGTCGTGACCAGCTTTGCGCTGACCGAGCCCGATGTTGGGTCCGATTCTGGCTCCGTGAAGACGCGCGCGGTACATGATGGCGATATTTATCGACTGACTGGCACGAAACGCTACATCACCAATGCCGACAAGGCGACGCTGTTCACCGTGATGGCGCGCACGGGCGAGGAAGCGGGCGGGCGCGGCGTCTCTGCCTTTCTGGTCCCCAGGGATCTGCCCGGCATCACCATCGGTGAGCCCGAGAAGAAAATGGGACAAAAGGGCGCGAAGGTCGCCGACGTTCATTTCGACGACACCCCCGTTCCCACCGCGAACCGGTTAGGCGCCGAGGGCGAAGGCTTCAAAATCGCCATGCGCGTCTTGGATCGGGGGCGACTTCACATTTCTGCGGTCTGCGTCGGAACCGCCGAGCGACTGATCGCCGATTGCGTGGCCTATGCCTCTCAACGAAACCAGTTCGGAAAGGCAATATCGCAACACCAGTTAATCCAGGGGATGCTGGCCGACAGCAAGACCGAATCGCTGGTAGCGCGCGCTCTGGTGATGGAGACGGCAGCAAGAAAGGATACGGGCGAGGACGTTGTGCTCGAGTCCGCCGCCGCGAAATATTATGCCAGTGAGATGGTCGGTCGCGTCGCGGACCGTGCAGTGCAGATCTTCGGCGGTGCCGGCTATATCGAGGATTACGGCATCGAGCGACTGTACCGCGATGTACGGTTGTTCCGGATCTATGAGGGAACCAGCCAGATCCAGCAGGTCATCATCGCCCGCGAAACAATTAAACGCGGCGGATAGGAGGGTATCATGGACACCAGTAACCTGTTCCGTCTTGACAGTCGCATCGCGCTCGTCACCGGCGGCTCGCGCGGCATCGGTAAGATGATTGCTGCGGGCTTCATCGCGCAAGGGGCAACCGTTTATATCTCGTCGCGCAAGGCTGCGGCCTGCGAAGAAACGGTCGCGGAACTAGGGGAAAGGTGCATCGCACTACCGCAGGACATTTCCACCGTTGATGGAACGCGCGCATTGGCCGAGCAGTTCTCCAAGCATAGAGACAGGCTGGACATTCTCGTCAACAATGCCGGCGCCGCATGGTCGGCCGAGTTCGAGGATTTTCCAGAATCAGGCTGGGACAAGGTGATGGACTTGAATGTCAAATCGCCATTCTTCCTGACCCAGGCATTGCATGCGCCGCTCAAGGCCGCCGCATCGCGAGAGCGGCCTGGCAAGGTCATCAACATCACCTCAATCGATGGCCAGCGGCTGAACCCATGGGAGACGTACAGCTATCACGCATCAAAGTCGGCGCTGATCTATCTGACCAAGCGCATGGCTGCACGGCTGATCCGCGATGCGATCAACGTCACCTCGATCGCGCCGGGCGCTTTCCAAAGCGAGATGAACCGCTCCGCGCGCGACCATTCGGAAGAGGTAGCAAAAGGTATTCCGTCGAGGCGTATCGGGATGCCTGAAGACATGGCCGCAACGGCGATCTACCTCGCCAGCCGGGCAGGCGATTATGTCGTTGGCGAAACGATTACCGTCGATGGCGGACTTGTCAATGCTGCGCTGGGAACCAGCATCGACGCCTGACGACAGCGACTTTCTCAATCCTTACAGCTATCAGTGCGTATGTGACCGATGTCCTGATCACCATTGATACGGAATTATCCGCCGGATTGCACGCGCGTGGTGTCGGAGCACGAGCAAATTTTGAAAGTTCGATTCTCGGTCGGTGCAAAAGTGATGAGGTTGGCGTCGGTTGGCAGATGGACCGACTGGAAGAGTACGGGCTGCGCGGCATCTTCTTCGTCGATCCCATGCCCGCGCTCGTTCACGGCACCGATATTGTCGCCGAAATTGTTGGTCCTGTCGTGTCGCGCGGGCACGATGTTCAGCTTCACATTCATACGGAATGGCTTGAGTGGGCAACGAAATCTCCCGTCGGCGGACGACGCGGACGCAACGTCGGCGACTTTACGCTGGATGATCAGATCACGTTGCTGCGTCACGCACGCGACTTGGTCGTCAAAGCAGGGGCACCGCCGCCGATCGCGTTTCGCGCAGGCAATTTCGGCGCGAACGACGATACGATCGTCGCTTTACCCGCAATCGGCATTGCGTGGGATGCTAGCTTCAACGCTGCGAATCTCCTTCGAGGCTGCGGCATCTCCTTCCCACCCACGCGCACGACGCCCATAATCCGCGAGGGCGTCGCATTGCTGCCCGTCGCCGGCCTCTACGATCGTCCCGACCATTTCCGTCCAGCGCAGGTCTGCGCGGTGTCGACGACCGAGATGCGCGCCGCGCTCGACGTGGCGGGTGATGCCGCCTTCGTGATCGTCACGCACAGCTTCGAAATGCTTTCGCGTGACCGCAAACGGCCCAACCGCAGCGTCATGGCGCGCTTCGAGGCATTGTGCCGGGAGGTGGAGCGCAATCAGCATCTTCGCGCGGCGACCTTTGCCGATCTCGATGCCGATGCCATGATTGCCGCGCAGCCAGTCGCCCGGCTGACACCCAGCTACCCGCGCACCGCCGCCCGCATGGCCGAGCAGTTAGTCGCCACCTGGCGCTATGAGCACCGCCTGATCCCCTCATGACCTCGATCGGTTGATGAGACACCCGCCGGCGCTCGTGCTGGGCATCGACTCCCCGATCGGCCTCACCGTCATCCGCGAACTGGGCGAGCACGGCGTGCCCGTCCACGGCATCGGCAAACCGGACGCGATCGGTCGCGCATCGCGTTACTGTACCGGCTTCATACCGCGCCCGGCTGCTCCGGTCGTGGACTGGCTACCCGGACTGATCGCGGCAAGCGGGGCACGCGCGCTGTTTGCCGTGTCCGAGCATGATCTAGTAGCGCTCGCGAAGATGCCGACGCAAATTCAGGATTGCCTTATTCTGACGCCGCGCGAAGCGCCGCTACATACCGTCCTCGACAAGTCCAGGACGCTCGCGATAGCCGCTACCTTGGGGATCGACTCCCCAGACAGCTGGCAACCCGAGATTGGCGAGGACATGGCCGGCCATGCCGCATCGCTCTGCTACCCGGCCGTAGCGAAATGGGCCGACCCGATCGCCGTCTCGGCACTTCTAGAAGAACACGCCCTGCCGACGATCAAGGCGGAACTCCTCCCGAGCGCTGACGCCGCGCACGCAATGCTCGCTCGATATGCGCCGCTTGGGCGCTGGCCGCTTGTTCAGGACTATTGCGCGGGTACCGGCCTTGGCCAGATGCTGTTCATGGCAAACGGGACCGCGACGCTCCGCTTCCAGCATTGGCGCCGCCGCGAATGGCCGTCCGGGGGCGGCATTTCCACATTATGCGCATCAGTACCGGTAGATCGGCATGGGGCGCAGATGCTAAAATCGGAAGCGCTGCTCCGCGCGATCGGCTGGGAGGGGCCCGCGATGGTGGAGTATCGCCTTGATCCGGCGACCGGCCGATACTGGCTGATGGAGGTCAATGGCCGCTTCTGGGGTAGCCTGCCTCTGGCCAAGGCGTGCGGCGTCCATTTCGCGTGGGAAGCCTACCGGCGCGCGGTGCTGGACGACAAGGCACCGGCCCCCTCCCGGCAAAGGAGGCGTCGCGCACGCTTCGTCGTTCCGGACACGCGCAGATTGCTTCAGGTCTTTCATGAGCATGACGACAGACTCGACGGCGTCCGGATGCCAGGTCCGGGTCCAGGTCGCGAGATCTGGAATTATCTGGTCGACTTCCTCGATCCGCTTGGACGCTACTACGTCTTAGACCCGCGCGACCCAGGTCCGAGCATCGCGGATGCCGGCTCGATCATCCGCAAATTCTGGAACCAGAGTAGCGATCGACGAGACTGACGACCGCATGCTCTATCACGGCCAGGCAGGTCCCCATGTAGCGCTCGTCAAGACCGAAGGGATCATGCAGGTGCGGCCGTTCCGGTGTGGCGAACCTCCCCAGCAACAGTCGGGGTGTGTTTGATAGGTGGGGGTCGGCGGTTTGATGCGCTAAGTGACGCACCTCCATTGCCAGCAACAGATCGCCGGGGAGCGGGCGATAATGCTCGATCGCGGTCGCCCGGTGCGCCGACATATCATAGCCGAGATCGCGCGCCACCTTGACAGCCGGGGGATGCGCCGGCCTGCCATGTTGGGTCGACAAGCCGACCGAGATGCTCCGCGCGCCCAGCTCACGCGCAACGACTTCCGCAAATGCGCTGCGGCAGATGTTACCCTGGCAGACAAAGACCAGGCGGTGAATCGCTTCCTGGGGAGGCAGAACATGGGCGCGCCCAACCGCAAGCTGAACATGAGACAGCAGCAGCCGTGCGAGACCGCGCACGGTTCCATATCGCGCAGTGATCAGCGCGCTATACCGCCCGCGGCAAGCACCGCCAGCGTTACCAGCTCACTGGCGGTGGCGGTCATCGGCGCGATCTGGACGGGTTTTTCCATGCCAATCAGCATCGGCCCGATCATGTCGTCGCCGCCCAGTTCGCGCAGCAATTTGGCGGAGATGTTGGCGCTCTGAAGCCCAGGCATGACCAGAATATTCGCCGGCCCGGACAGTCGCGCGAACGGATAATTGGCGAGCTGCCGTGGATTGAGGGCCACATCGGGGCTCATCTCTCCTTCATATTCGAAGCCGACCTGACGCGTGTCGAGCACGCCGACCGCCTCACGGATATTGTCGAGCCACTTGCCTTCCGGATTGCCGAAGGTCGAATAGCTGAGGAAGGCGACGCGTGGCTCATGACCCATGCGCCTGGCAACCTGCGCGGTCTGCTCGGCGATGTCGGCCAGCTGCTCGCCCGTCGGCCGCTCATTGACGGTGGTGTCGGCGATAAAGACCGTATGGCTCTGGCCGACCAGCACATGAATGCCGAACGGGACGCGACCGGAACGCGGGTCGATGACCCGGCGGACGTCACGCAGCGTCTGCGCATAGGTGCGCGTCATGCCGGTGATCATCGCGTCGGCCTCACCCAGTTGCAGCAGGGTTGCGCCGAAGCTGTTGCGGTCCTGATTGATCATCCGCTCTACGTCGCGGCGCAGATAGCCGCGCCGCTGAAGCCGGTCGTACAGGAAATCGACCATGCGCGGGACGAGCGGCGAGACCCGGCTGTTGTGAACCTCATAGTCTTCCGGTCGATCGACGCCCAGCGCGCGCAGCCGGTCATGAACATCGTCGCGCCCGACCAGCACCGGGGTGCCATATCCGCCCTCCTTGAAAGCGATGGCGGCGCGCAACACGACTTCCTCCTCGCCCTCGGCGAACAACACGCGCTTTGGATGGGCGCGCGCGCCTTCATAGGCCAGACTGAGCACCGAGGTTGTCGGGTTGAGACGCGCGCGCAGGCTTTGCCGGTATTCACGCATGTCCAGGATGGGGCGCGTCGCCAGACCGCTGTCCATCGCCGCCCTGGCCACCGCGATCGACACGACCTCCATCAGTCGCGGATCGAAGGGCGCGGGAATGATATAGTCCGGGCCGAAACTGTGGCTGACGCCGTACGCAAGCGCGACCTCCTCGGGCACACGCTCTCGCGCCAGTTCGGCAATCGCGTTGGCGGCGGCGATCTTCATCGCGTCGTTGATGCCGGTCGCCCGGACGTCCAGCGCGCCACGAAAGATAAAGGGAAAACCGAGGACATTGTTGACCTGGTTGGGATAGTCCGAGCGGCCCGTGGCGACGATCGCGTCGGGTCGCGCGGCCTTTGCGAGTTCGGGCAGAATTTCAGGCACCGGATTGGCCATCGCGAAGATGATAGGCGCCCTGGCCATGTCGCGTACCATCTCTCCTTCCAGTGCGCCGGCGGCGGACAGCCCCAGGAACACGTCGGCACCGACCAGCGCCGCGCTCAAGGTGCGCGCGTCGGTCGCCGCGGCGTGCGCCGATTGCCACTGGTTCACATCGGCGCGGCCCTGATAGATGACCCCTGTACGATCGCACATGATGACATTGTCGGCGCGCACGCCCATCGCCTTGACGAGTTCGGTGCATGCGATCGCCGCCGCGCCGGCGCCGTTCACGACGACCTTCACCTCGCTGAGCACGCGTTTCGTCAGCAGGCAGGCATTGATGAGACCGGCGGCAACGATGATCGCGGTTCCATGCTGGTCATCGTGGAAGACCGGAATGTTCATCCGCTCGCGCAACGTCTGCTCGATGATGAAACATTCCGGCGCCTTGATATCTTCCAGGTTGATGCCGCCGAAACTCGGCTCCATCAGCTCAACGGCGTCGACGAAGCGGTCGACGTCCTCGGTCTTCAGCTCGATGTCGATCGAGTCGACATCGGCGAAGCGTTTGAACAGAACTGCCTTGCCCTCCATCACCGGCTTGGATGCCAGCGCACCCAGATTGCCCATCCCCAGGATTGCCGTGCCATTGGAGATCACCGCGACCAGATTGCCCTTGGCCGTATAATCATAGGCGGTGGCCGGATCGTCAGCGATGGCACGCACCGGCACCGCGACGCCCGGCGAGTAAGCGAGCGCCAGGTCACGCTGCGTCGCCATCGGCTTGGACGCGATGATTTCGATCTTGCCGGGCCGTCCCTCCGAATGGAACAGCAATGCCTCACGTTCGGAAAACTGAATGTTGGGTTCGTCGGCCATAGTCTGATCCCGTATCAGCGCGATCGCCGGAACGAAACCACTCGTTGTCCAAGCCTACGCTAGGCAAGGAACTCCTCAAGACTTATAGCGCTCATGTGAGCCAGCCGGATCCCATCGCCGATCGTCCCGATCGAGAATTGACGTCGGCGGCGATCAAGCGCGCGCGCGCGAATTTCGCCGCCGGGCAAGGCGTGGAGCATGCCGTGGTCTCTGGCTGGCCGGCCATTTGGGGCAAGCCCGGGCGTCTGTCATGTCGGGATTGGCTGCACTCTTGGGATGGTTGACGTCATCTGGCGCAATGAAGTGCTCGGTCAACGCGATCAGATTATTACATATATCGATCAATTTGATCCCGATGCCGCGCAACGTATCGGTCAAAGACTGATCGAACCAGGAGAGAGCCTGGCCATCTTCCCGAACCGTGGCCGGCCCCCGGTCAGTGGCATGCGCGAGATGGTTACGGTAGCGCCTGATGTTCTGTCCTATCAAGTCGAGAAAAATGCGGTCACAATCGTGAGCATCCGTCACGGCGCGAGACGCGGGTGACGGGTATGGCCGGCACCTCCACGCCGATGATGATGCAGTATTTTGCGCTGAAGGAAGAAGCGCAGGATTGCCTGCTCTTTTACCGGATGGGCGACTTTTTCGAACTGTTCTTCGATGATGCGCGCATCGCGGCTGCCTGTCTGGACATCGCTCTCACTGCGCGTGGAGAACATGCCAGCGAAAAGGTGCCGATGTGCGGCGTGCCTGTCCATTCGGCCGACGCCTATATCGCTCGCCTGATCAAGGCGGGGCACCGCGTCGCGATTGCCGAGCAGACCGAGACTCCAGCCGAGGCGAAAGCGCGCGGCGGATCAAAGGCTTTGGTCGCACGTGGTATCGTCCGCTTCGTCACCGCCGGCACACTGACCGAGGAGGTGCTGCTGGACGCACGCGCCGACAATTGGTGCGCGGCGATCGGCGAAGCCGGTGGAGAGGTCGCGATCGCCGCTGCTGACATTTCGACGGGACGCTTTTTGATCTTTCCCTGCGATGCGTCGACCCTGCCGTCCGAATTGGCAAGACTGTCGGCGGCTGAGGTCATTGCCGCTGAAAACACCATTTTCCCCGATCACGCGACAACCACGCGACCACGCGACGATTTTGACAGCCGCAGATCGGAAGCCCGACTGAGGGAACTATTCGGCGTCGCGGCGCTCGATGGATTCGGACTGACGAGTCATGCGGCCCAGTCGGCGGCAGGCGGGTTGGTCGCCTATCTTTACCACAACGCAAAGGGCGACCGTCCTTTCTTGCGGCGCCCGATGATCGAGACGCCCTCTCAGTTCATGGCGATTGATGCCGCGACCCGCGAAAGCCTGGAGTTGGTCCAGACCGCGACGGGTGCGCGACGCGGCTCGCTTCTCGATGCGATCGACAGGACAGTTACGGGCGCCGGTGCT
This sequence comes from Sphingomonas sp., assembly GCA_965217805.1. Classification (GTDB taxonomy): domain Bacteria; phylum Pseudomonadota; class Alphaproteobacteria; order Sphingomonadales; family Sphingomonadaceae; genus Sphingomonas. Next base: position 552,349 of record CBDCJJ010000008.1, read on the forward strand.
CGCATGCTGGCTGCTGATATTTCCGCGCCGCTGATGGACCGTGAGCGGATCGATGCACGGCTGGACCTGATCGGCCTGTTCCTCGACCAGCCTGCCGAGCGCGAACGGCTAAGGAACGATATGCGGGCGCTCCCCGATGTCGCGCGAGCGATCGGTCGGTTGGCGGCGGGACGTGGTTCGCCGCGTGATCTGGGACAGCTGCGGGACGGGCTGGATGGTGCCGCGCGCATCGCCGCGCACCTGAACGAGGTGACGCTGCGGCCTGCCTTGCTAGGCGTGCTGCTGCCCGTCATGCGTGGCCATGACACACTGACCGACCTGCTGGCACGCGCATTGATCCCGATGCCGCCTGTCGACGCGAGCGACGGTGGCTATATCGCCGCGGGCTATGACAGTGCGCTCGACGGGCTGCGCGAGACGAGCAAGCAAGGGCGGCGAAGCATCGCGGCACTGGAGGCAGACTTCAGGACGCAGACAGGAACCACCACGCTCAAGATCCGGCACAATGGCGTCCTGGGCTATTATATCGAGGTGCCCTCAAAGGCCGCCGACGCGCTTCTGGCCCCTGACAGTGGCTTCACGCATCGCCAGACGCTGGCCGGGAATGTCCGCTTTACCGCCCCCACCCTCCAAACGCTGGCGATCCATGTCAGTCAGGCTGGAGCGCACGCGCTGGCAGCGGAGGCCACTCATCTGGAAGAACTGACGGCGATCGCGCTGCAGAGCCGCGAAGCGATCGCGATCACCGCGGATGCGCTCGCCCGGCTGGATGCCTCGGCTGGACTTGCCGAGCGCGCGGTGGAGGGCGGTTGGGTGCGCCCGGCGCTCGTCGATCACCCCTGCTTCGAGGTGGAGGGCGGACGCCATCCCGTTGTCGAGCATGCGGTGGTGCAGTCTGGCGGTCGATTCGTCGCCAATGATTGCCATCTATCGGAGCAGTCGCGTCTGTGGCTCGTCACCGGTCCCAATATGGGCGGCAAGTCGACGTTTCTGCGTCAGAATGCAGCGATTGCCATATTGGCGCAGGCCGGAAGCCATGTCCCCGCGGCGCGTGCTCGTTTAGGGTTGATCGACCGTCTTTTCAGTCGCGTCGGTGCGTCCGACAATCTGGCACGAGGCCGATCGACCTTCATGGTCGAGATGGTGGAGACGGCCGCAATCCTGGCGCAGGCGACGCCGCGATCGTTCGTGATCCTCGACGAGGTGGGACGCGGGACATCGACCTATGACGGGCTGGCCATCGCATGGGCCGTGGTGGAGGCAATTCATGAGGATAACCGCTGCCGGTGCCTGTTCGCGACGCACTATCATGAACTGACCCGGCTGGCGGAGCGCTGCGATGCGCTGTCGCTGCACCATGTCCGTGCGCGCGAGTGGAAAGGGCATCTGGTGCTGTTGCATGAGGTCGCCGAAGGACCGGCGGACCGTAGCTACGGGATCGCCGTCGCGCGGCTCGCCGGAATGGCGCCCAAGGCATTGTCGCGCGCCAAGACGATTCTGGCGAAGCTTGAGGCGGGCCGGGACAGGACCGGCGGCATCGCTGCCGGGCTGGACGAACTGCCGCTGTTCGCAGCTGTTACGACCGCCCCTGAGGATTTGCCCGACGCCATCCGCACGGAGGTCGAAGCGCTCGATGTCGATCGACTGTCGCCCCGCGAGGCGCTTGACGTGCTGTACCGGCTGAAAACATTGGCAATGACCGAATAAGGCTGCTGCTCAGCGACACCGGACCTGCGTCCGGTTCTGGTCGACCGCGCGACCCGCAAAGGCACCGGCGGCACCGCCGAGCAACGTGCCGACGATGCGGCTATGGCCTCCATCGATCACGTTACCAAGGATACCGCCACCTGCCGCGCCGAGGATCAGGCCGGTCGTCCCGTCATTACGTTTGCAGTAATACCGGCCATCCTCTCCGCGATAGACACGGTCGTCGGATGCCAGTGTCCGCTCCTGATATTGCGAACCGCTGCGATAATAACGTGCCGGGTCATAGCCGTTCTCGTTGCGATCTTCCGCATTTGGCGGAGCGGCGCGGTAGGGGTCGTCACGGACGTCTCCGTAGCGTTGATCGCCGTCATAGGCGCCACGTGCGCGTTGCGATCCCTGATACCGGTCGAACTCCGCGCGAAAGCGGGCAAGCTCGGCATCGAACCGCTGCTGCGCGGCCTGGAAACGGGCGTCGTCCGCGGCGCTCTGGGCGACAGCGGGCGTACCGGAGATCGAGCTGCAAAGCGCGGCGGCGAGAAGCAAACGGTTTGTAGCGTGAAATCTTCGCATGGCAGCCGTTCAACGCCGGATCGGCAGGAACGTTTCGTCGATTTGCCCGCGTCACCGATGACGACGCCGGTTTGATGGCCTATCTGCCTCCTGCATGATCCCTCAGTTCGAACACCTTCTCCAGCGCCGTGCTATTGTCGATCGCCGGGCCCTTGCCGATCAGATGAACGCCATCGAGCTCGGCGATCAGGCAGCGGCCCGGCACCGGGCGATGCTGCTTTTGAAGGCCACGCTGGAAGCCGGCCGGGAGGAAATTGCCAAACGCATCTCCCTCCATCCGTCACGCGGGCTGGAGGCGGCGAATGCGTACGCCTTTCTGATCGATCAGGTGCTGATCGCGCTGCATGGTTTCGCCCGGCGCTTGTATCCTGCCCCGAATCCGACGGACGGCGAGCGGCTGACGCTGATCGCGGTGGGGGGCTATGGGCGCGCCGAAATGGCCCCTCATTCCGATATCGACATGAGCTTCCTGACGCCCGGTCGGCTGTCTCCGCATGCGGAACAGGTGATCGAGGTCATGCTTTACACCTTGTGGGATCTGGGAATTAAGGTCGGACATTCCAGCCGCTCGCTCGACGACATGATCCGGCAGGCGCGCACCGACATCACGATCCGCACCGCGTTGCTCGAAGCACGCTATCTGTGCGGAAACAGGGATTTGTACGACGAGGCAGCGACACGGTTTCAGACCGAGGTACAAGAGAACACGGCCCGCGCGTTCCTGGTCGACAAACTGGCCGAGCGCGACGCGCGTCACGTGCGCATGGGTGATACGCGCTATGTGGTCGAGCCGAACGTCAAGGAGGGCAAGGGCGGGCTGCGCGACCTGCATGCGCTGTTCTGGATCGGGAAGTATATGTACAACGTCCCGCAGGCCGCGCGCCTGGTCGATGTGGGCTTGTTCTCGAAATCGGAATACCGCCTGTTCCACCGCGCGGACAATTTCCTGTGGGCGGTCCGTTGCCATCTCCACCTGATTACCGGTAGGGCGGAGGACCGGCTGACGTTCGACGTTCAGCGCGAGATCGCCGAGCGGATGCGCTATTCCGACAGGCCCGGCAAAAGTGCGGTCGAGCGTTTCATGCACTTTTATTTTCTGCAGGCGAAGAATGTCGGTGATCTGACCGGCGTTTTCCTCGCGCACCTCGACGAGCAGGTCGCGGCACGCGGCCGCCGCTTCGGCTTGCCGACGATCAGGCGTCGACCCCGCAAGCTGAATGGGTTTGTACTGGACCGGGGGCGGCTTGCCTTGCCGAAAGCTGATTTCTTCGTCGACGATCCCGTCAGGCTGATCGAGATCTTCGCGCTCGCCGACCAGCATCGCCTGGAGATTCATCCGATGGCGATGCGCGCTGCCGCACGAGAGGCGAAGCGCGTCGACGATATTCGCCGCGACCCGCGCGCCAACGAATTTTTCCTGGCCGTACTTACGAGCACGCACGACCCCGAGATCGTCCTGCGCTGGATGAATGAGGCCGGTGTCCTTGGCCGGTTCATTCCCGATTTCGGCCGGATCGTCGCCCAGATGCAATTCGACATGTATCATCACTACACCGTCGATGAGCACACGATCCGTGCGATCGGGCTGGTCAGCCGGATTGAGCGCGGGCTGCTGAAGGCCGAACATCCGCTGCTATCCGCGTTGATCGAGCATATCGCGTCGCGGCGTGTGCTGTATGTGGCCGTCCTGATGCATGATATCGCCAAGGGACGCGGGGGCGATCACTCGGTACTGGGTGCCGGCATCGCGCAGCGCGTGTGCCCCCGTCTTGGTTTGAGCGCAGCGGAGACCGAAACCGTGTCCTGGCTGGTGCGCCATCATCTGTTGATGTCGGCGACCGCATTCAAGCGCGACCTATCGGATTTCAAGACCGTCCTCGATTTCTGCGACATCGTGCAGAGCCCCGAACGGTTGCGGCTGCTTGCGCTGCTGACCGCGGTCGACATCCGCGCGGTGGGACCAGGGGTATGGAACGACTGGAAACGACAATTGCTGAATGATCTGTATGAATCAGCCGAGGAAGTCCTGCGCCTTGGTCACAAGCAGCGCGGTCGCGATGAACGGATCGCCGCCAAGCAGGCGATATTGCGCGACGCGCTGGAGTGGGACACAGCGCGTTTCGACGCGCTCGTCGGGAAGCTGCCGCCCGCTTACTGGATCGCGGAACCCGACGATGTGCTGCTGCACAATGCGCAGGTCATCGCGCGTGAGGACGACACCAGACTGTCGATCGACGCGCGGGTCTATGCCGGACGCGGCGCAACATTGGTTACCGTACACGCCGCCGATCATCCGGGGTTGTTCTACCGGATTGCGGGCGGCATCCACCTGGCAGGGGGGAACATCATCGATGCGCGGATACACACGATGCGCGACGGGATGGCGATCGACAATTTCCTCGTCCAGGATCCGCTTGGTCGACCGTTCGACGAGAAGAGCCAGCTACAGCGTCTTCGCGGGGCAATCGAGGATGCGCTGGCCAACCGTGGCCAGACAGCGCGGCGGTTGACCGCCAAGCCTCTCGCACGGACGCGCGCAGAGGCGTTCGACATCGCGCCCAACGTGCTGATCGACAACCGGGCGTCAAACCGCTTCACCGTGGTCGAGGTGAATGCGCGGGACCGACCGGCGCTGCTAAGCCAGCTCGCGCACGCCCTGTTCGATGCGAAAGTAACGATTCATTCCGCCCATATCGCGACCTATGGGGAACGCGCGGTCGATACCTTCTACCTGACGGACCTGACCGGCGACCGCATCCAGCAGTCCTCCCGGATGAAAGCGCTGGAGGAGCAGCTTCTGGCGGCGGCGGCCGGTCATCCCATGCCGCTCGCCGCCTGACCCGTCAGAATTTTCCGCGCAGCGTCACGCCATAGGTCCGAGGTTCAGCCAAGTAAGCCGAGAAGATCTGCCGCCCGCCGGGATATTGCGGGTCGACAAATGGCGCGCTCGTCGCGCCCGCCTGGAACGGCGAATTGAAGGCGACCTGGGTATAGCCGACGTCGAACACATTCTGCGCCCACAGCTCGATCGCAAAGCGCTTGTCGGGCGCGCGCAGACCGATGCGCGCGTTCACCAGACTGAATCCATCCTGCCCCTTCTGGGGGAACAGGTCGGAGCCGGTGTTATAGTCGCTGGTCGTGCGGCTATCGACGTAGAACAGACCGGAATAGCCACTGGAGCCGATATCCGGCGTCCACGTCAGCGATGTCGTCGTGACAATCGCCGGTGCATTGGAGAGACGATTGCCGGGCAGGACTCGCAGCGACGGGTTAAGCGGCGCCCCACGCAGGTTACCGACCAGATTGTCGCGGTAGCGGGTATTCGTATAGGTCAGCCCCAGTCCGACCTGGAAGTTGCGCATCGGAATGACGGTTGCTTCGGCCTCAACGCCCTCGGCGCGGACACCATAGCCCGTATCGCCCTGTGCACACGCGCCCGTTGTTCGGCTCAGGTCGCGATCATCGCCATTCAGGTCCGCCGAACAACCGTTGATGTTCTGGACGATAAAGACCGCCCCGTCGAACGTGTTGAGCTGGAAATTCTGGAAGTCCTGCCGGAATACCGCAAGGTTCAGCGAGAATCGGCCAGAAGCGTATTTTGCGCCTACCTCATAGGCATTGACCGTCTCCGGCGTGAATTGCAGCGCGTCCGTCAGCGCCTGTGCGCCGCCGACCGAGGCAAATGGCACGATCGGCGATTTCAGTGCCGACTTGTCGAGATTGAAACCACCCGCCTTGTAGCCCCGTGAATAGCTCGCATAGACCAGCAGATCATTGGTCGGTTTGTAGGAGATGACGCCGGTACCGGTGAACTGACTCTCCGTGCGGCGATCGCGGATCGACACGCCGTTCAGTTCGCTGGTCGAATTGCCCTGACAGCTCAGCCCGATCAGACCACCGGCAACGGGGGCCAGCGCCGGAACTTGCAGGAAATTCAGGAGTGCCGCCTGATTGGCAGGACAGGCGGTGTTGTCATTGCCAAAATAGGCATTCAACCGTTTCAACTCGTTCGTGTAGCGCGCGCCGGCGGTCAGCGACAGCTTGTCGGTCACATGCAGGATATTGTGCGTGAATACCGCAAAGTTACGGCTGTTCTGGACGAAATTGTCGTATCCCGCCCCCTTGTCATTAATTCCGTCCAGCCGGTCGAATGCGGCATAGATGATCGGCGAAGCAGCACCAAAGACCGGCGGACGCGCGGCCAGGCACCCCGGCGACGCCGGTGAGTAGAGCGCTGCCAGACCGCCGCCCGAGACGATACGGCAGGTGGCGAAGCGGCCATATTGGTTTCCGAACCTCAGATTATCGCGCACCGTCAGGTCTTCGCTTGCGAAATAGCCGCCGATCAGTGCGTCCAGCTTGTTGTCAAAGAACGAATTCTGAAGCCTCAACTCCTGACTGAACGTATGGAATTGCCGAAAGGAATTGCCGTCCGCTGCACGGTAAAGAATGTCGACCGTGCCGTAGTCGGTATCCGATCCCTGGTCGCTTTTATATTCGCGATAGGCGGTGATCGATGTCAGCTTGGCGCTACCCAGTTCGACATTGAGTTCGCCCGACCCACCATAATCCTTGGTGATGCCGGCAAAGGACCGACCGGGCGTGACAGAGATACGGCGATTATACGGATCCTGAAAGGCGTTCAGATTCTGACCGAGATCGCGAATGACGTTGATGATGTTGTTGCCGTTAGCCGGCGGCAGACCTCCGACACTCAATGGCGTTGCGGGATTGTTGAGATTGCCAACGATGGAATTGATCGAATTGTCGACATAGACCGCGCCGCAGCATTTCTCGTCGCGATGCGTGTAGTCGCCGATCAGCCGCAGGCTGATGCCATCGCGCGGCTCGAACAGCAGCTGCCCGCGCACGAAGTAGCGGTCGCGATCATTGATATCGGTACGGTTGCCCAGATCATAATAGAAGCCGTCACGTTTGACGTAAACGCCGTCCAGCCGTGCCGCGATCTTGTCAGTGATCGGCCCGGTGATCGAGCCTGACGCGCGGATGTAGTTATAATTGCCGTATGTAATTTCACCGCCCGCACCGAAACTGAACTCAGGCGCCTTGCTGATGATATTGATGAGACCGGCAGAGGCATTGCGCCCGAACAACGTGCCCTGCGGACCGCGTAGTACCTCGACCCGGTCAATCTCACCCAGTTCGTTCAGGCCGATGCCCGAACGCGAGCGATATACGCCGTCGATGAAAACCGCGACCGAGCTTTCGAGTCCCGGATTGTCACCAACCGTACCAATCCCGCGGATGCGGGCAGAGCCGTTCGCTTCCGATCCGGTCGAAGAAACCAGCAGCGAAGGCGCAAGCTGATTGATCTGGCGAATATCATTCGCGCCGGAATTCTGCAGGGTTGCCGCGCTGACAGCCGATACAGCGAGTGGCACGTCGGACAGCGCCTCATTGCGACGCGTGGCGGTGACGATGATGTCACCCGCGCGTTGTTCAACTTCGTCCTGCGGAGTACCTTCGGCGACATTGCCGGCGTCGGCGACGCTGTTATTCTGGTCCTGCGTCGCCACCCCAGGCGTTGTCGTGGTGTTATCCTGCGCCATGACTGGCGTTGCGATCGCAATGATGGCGACGGACAATAGATATGCGGCGCGGCGCATCGGCCTTCCTCCCCTGTGTTTGATTTCGTTATTACAGGGAAGCTAAAGAATCATTGGCACTTACGTCCACTAATTCGGCGCGTCTCACATCGATTGACACGGCCATGTTACTTTAATGCAACATGGGAGGCGCCGTCGTTCCCGAGCATGGCGCCGACCTAATGACGTGGTATTACTTCGGAGCGAGCACCATCAGCATCTGCCGGCCTTCCATCCGGGGATAGGCCTCGATCTTGGCGACCTCAACCACGTCGTCCTGCACGCGTTTGAGCAGGTTCATGCCCAATTGCCCGTGACTGAGTTCACGCCCACGAAAACGCAGGGTGATCTTCACCTTGTCGCCCTCACCGATGAAGTCATGAACCTTTTTCATCTTGGTATCATAATCATGATCGTCGATGTTCGGACGCATCTTGATCTCCTTGATCTCCTGCGTCTTCTGAGACTTGCGCGCGAGGTTGGCCTTTTTCTGCGCCTCGTACTTGAACTTGCCTACGTCCAGGAATTTGGCGACGGGCGGATCGGCGTTCGGCGATACCTCGACCAGGTCCAGCCCAACCTCGGCTGCCTGCGCGATCGCCTCACGCGTGTACATCACCCCCAGATTCTCGCCCTCGTGATCGATCACGCGGACCTTCTGGCTCTGAATAAAATCGTTGAATCGCGGGCCGTTCATCGGCGGCGCCTGCATCGGCCGGCGCGTCATGGGAGGACGTATGAGTATTTCTCCTTTGGTGGTTCTATCCCACTAACATAGTGAATTCAGTGATGATCGGAAAGGTCCGGCGGCAACGCCTCACCAGCCAGTCGTTCCACCATTGCGCCCAGCGCCACAATCTCCTGCCCCTGGCTACCCAGTCGGCGGAGCGCGACGGTGCCCTCCTCCGCCTCACGCTTGCCGACGACCAGCAGGTTCGGCACTTTCGCCAGGCTGTGCTCACGCACCTTGTAGTTGATCTTTTCGTTGCGCAGATCGGTTTCGACCCGCAAACCGGCCGCGCGGAGTTCGTCCGCGACCTTGAGCGCATAATCGTCCGCATCCGACACGATCGTCGCGACAACCGCCTGCACCGGTGCCAGCCAAAGCGGAAAGCGACCTGCGTGATGCTCGATCAGGATGCCGATGAACCGCTCGAACGTACCCAGGATCGCGCGGTGAAGCATGATCGGGCGGTGCCGCTGACCGTCCTCACCGACATAGGCCGCATCCAGCCGTTCAGGGAGCACGGTGTCGGTCTGGATCGTGCCGACCTGCCAAGTCCGCCCGATCGCGTCGGTCAGGTGAAACTCCAGCTTGGGCGCATAGAACGCCCCCTCGCCCGGCAGTTCTTCCCAGCCATAGTCCGCCGTGTCGCGGCCCGCCGCCTTCACCGCGTCGCGCAGCGACTGTTCGGACCAGTCCCACATTTGCTCGGTGCCGAAACGCTTGTCGGGACGCAGCGCCAGCTTGATCGCATATGTGTCGAAGCCCAGGTCGCGATAGACCGAATCCAGCAGGTCGCAGAACGCGCGTACCTCCTCGATCAATTGCTCGCGCGTCACGAAGATATGCGCATCGTCCTGTGTGAACTGGCGTACGCGCATCAGTCCGTGCAGTGCGCCGTGCGGCTCGTTGCGGTGACAGCATCCGAACTCCGCCATGCGGATCGGCAGGTCGCGGTAACTCTTGATCCCCTGACGAAAGATCAGGACGTGCGCCGGGCAGTTCATGGGCTTGAGCGCCATCAGGTCGCCCTCACCGGTGAAGATCGCGCCCTCGTCCTCGACATTGGGCACCTCGTCAGGGACCACGAACATATTCTCGCGGTATTTGCCCCAATGGCCCGACTGTTCCCATTGCCGCGCGTCCATCAACTGCGGCGTCTTCACCTCGGCATAGCCCGCCGCATCCAGTCGCCGGCGCATATACGCCTCCAGCGCGCGCCACAGGATGAAGCCCTTGGGATGCCAGAACACCGAGCCTTGCGCCTCTGGCTGAAGGTGGAACAGGTCCATATCCTGGCCGATGCGCCGATGATCGCGCTTGGCCGCTTCCTCCAGCCGGACCAGATGCGCGTCGAGCTGCTTCTTGTTCAGCCAGCCGGTGCCGTAGATGCGCGACAGCATCGCGTTGGACTGGTCGCCGCGCCAATAGGCGCCCGACACACGTGTCAGCTTGAACGCCTGCGGGTCCAGCTTGCCCGTCGATGCCAGATGCGGGCCGCGGCACATGTCGAGCCACGCGTCCTCGCCGCGCCCCGCCTTGTAGACGGTCAGCTCCTCGCCATCCGGCAGCTCGGCCGCCCATTCGGCCTTGAACGTCTCACCCTTCGTGCGCCAGCGCGCGATCAGATCCTCACGGCTCCACACCTCGCGCACGAGCGGCTCGTCGCGGGCGATGACAGCGCGCATCGCTTCCTCGATCGCCGGCAGGTCCTCTTCGGTAAAGGGGCGTTCGGCAGGTGCGAAGTCATAGTAGAAACCGTCCTCGGTCGACGGGCCGAACGTGATCTGAGTCCCCGGAAACAGTGTCTGCACCGCCTCCGCCAGCACATGCGCATAATCGTGCCGCGCCAGCTCCAGCGCATCCGCCTCATCGCGCGCGGTGATCAGCGCCAGTTCGGCGTCGCCCGCGAATGGCCGCGACAGATCGCGTACCTCGCCGTCGACGCGCGCCGCCAGTGCCGCCTTCGCCAGCCCCGGCCCGATCGCCGCCGCGACATCCGCCGGCGTGGTGCCGGGCGCGACCTCACGCGACGAACCATCGGGAAGCGTGATGCGGAAATGGGCGGACATGAAGGGCTTTCTCGGCGTTGGGAGTAACAGCTTATGACGATCCTGCCGTCATATAGGCAAGCGCGACAATCACGCGACCCCGAACGGCACGACGTGATTGTCCTGCGTATGGCCGATCGCGGCGCGGCCCAGATAGGGCACGGCCATGTCGCGGCACCAGCGGGTCATCATCGCCTCCAGCGTCTCGCCCCAGGCCGGCTCGTTCTCCTGAATGTCGTTCACCGCACCTAGCCGCACGCCCGCGATCCCCTTCAACTGCGTGGCACTGGCCATCGTGAAGAGCATGCGGTCGATCGCGTACAGTGGTTCGGACACCTCCTCGATCAACAGAACATGATCGGTCAGGTCAGGCAGCCAGGGCGTCCCGATCATCGCCGACAGGATCGACAGGTTGAACGCGGCTGCCGGGCGACCGTCCAGCCCCGGCTCCAGTCCCCGCCGGTCGCGCGACGTCAGCCAGCCCAGCGCGCGTGCGATCGTCACGTCCCCGCCCTGCCGGCGGATATCGCTCAACATCGGTCCATGCACCGGCCGTCCGATACCCCGCGCATACAGCGCACCCAGGATGAAACCCATGTCGGAATAGCCCAGATAGGTCTTGTGCCGTGCCGCTGGGCCAAGCTTGGGGATCACTGACGACAGGATACGGTTCGAGCCATAGCCGCCACGCATGAACCAGATCGCATCGAGGGCGGGGTCGTTCGCATATTCCAGAAAGGCACCGGCGCGCCGTGCGTCCGATCCGGCGAAATGACCGTCGGCTTCATAGCATTGCGGATGCACGACCAGCTCCACCTCGGGATAGGCAATCGCGACAAAGGCGCTGGCGGGTGCCTCTGCGGCCGGATTGCCGATACTTGCTGGCGCCAGAACGCCGATCCTTGTCATCGCTGTCTTGCCCCCTGACCGGCTTGCCGATAGCGCGGAGCGATGCACGACGGCAACTTTGCGGGCAAATCCTGTTTCCTCGTCGGCATCGGCGGGTCAGGAATGATGCCGCTGGCCATGATACTGCGCGCGCGCGGTGCCACTGTCGCGGGATCGGACCGCTCGCTCGACCAGGGACGGCTTGCACCCAAATTCGATGACTTGCGACAACGTGGCATCGCGCTTTTCCCGCAGGACGGGAGCGGGATCAGCGCACGCGACCAAATCGTCATCGCCTCTGCCGCGGTAGAGGACACCGTGCCAGACATTCGCCAGGCTACGGCGCTGGGTTGCGAGCGACTGTCGCGCGCGCAGGTGCTGGCGAGCCTGTTCAACGACAGCGCCATGCCGATCGGCATCGCCGGCACCAGCGGCAAGTCGACCGTTACCGGCATGATCGGCTGGATCCTCAACGCATGCGACCGCGACCCGACGGTGATGAACGGCGCGGTGATGAAGAATTTCGCGCATACCGACACGCCCTTCGCCAGCGCGCTGGTCGGCAGCGGCGAAGCCTTTGTCAGTGAGGTCGACGAGAGCGACGGGTCGATCGCGCTTTATCGTCCGCAAATCGCGGTGCTGAACAATGTCAGTCTCGATCACAAGAGCCTTGACGAATTGCGCACGTTGTTCACGGCGTTCGCGAGCAAGGCCCGGACCGCGATCGTCAATATCGGTGATCCGGAGGCAGCGGCGCTGGCCGTAACGCTCCCTCATGCGACGACCTTTGCCGTCAATGCGCCCGCCGATTTCATGGCGGAACACCTTGTTCCCAGTCCCTTTGCCATCGCGTTCGATCTGGTCTCGCGCGGCGAACGGCATGCCGTCCGCCTGAACGTGCCCGGCGAGCATAACGTCGCCAACGCACTCGCCGCGCTCGCTGCCGTGACGGCGGCGGGCGTGCCGCTGGCCGATGCGATCACGGCGATCGAGGAGTTTCAGGGGCTGCGTCGACGGTTCGACTTTGTCGGAGAGGCGAACGGCGTAAGGGTGATCGACGATTTCGGGCACAATCCCGACAAGATCGCAGCGACATTGTCGACGTTGCATATGTTTCCCGGACGCGTGCTGGTCCTTTTCCAGCCGCATGGCTTCGGGCCGCTCAAGGTCATGCGTCGTGAACTGGCGGACACCTTCGCCCGGCAATTGCATGCGGGCGACGTGCTGGTCATGCCCGATCCCGTCTTTCAGGGGGGCACGGTCGCGCGCGAGGTCACGAGCGAGGACATTATCCGCGACGTGGCAGCCTTGGGTGCGGATGCCAGATACATCCCCGACCGGCGCAAAGCCGCCGAGACGATGGTGGAGGCTGCCCGGCCCGGCGACCGGATCATCGTCATGGGCGCACGCGATGACAGCCTAAGCGCCCTCGCTGCTGACATATTGGCGGCGCTGGCGGGTTAAGCCGCCAGCCGCTGCGCGCCCGCGGCCCGGACCGCCGCGATTGTGGGACAACCGTTCACCGCCATCAGCAGGTCCGCCTCCGCCAGGATGCACTTCAGCACATGGGCCCCACCATCTGCTCCGTCCAGCGCCAGCCCATAGACATAGGGTCGCCCGACCCCGACCATGCGGGCACCCAACGCCACCGCCTTGACCATGTCACTGCCCGATCGGACGCCCGAGTCGAACAGCACCGGCACGTCCCCCGCCCCCTCGACCACGCCCGGCAGCATATCGATCGCGGCGATGCCGCCATTGGCCTGACGCCCGCCATGATTGGAGCAATAGATCGCGTCCGCCCCCGCATCGACCGCGCGGCGCGAATCATCGGGATGGCAGATACCCTTCAGGATGATCGGCAGCTTCGTCATCGACCTGAACCATGCCATGTCGGCCCAGGTCAGAACACGACCGAAGGTTCGCGTCCATGCCGCGACCGCCGCAGGCACGTCTTCCTCCGGCGGTCTGGCCAGCATCGCCCTGAAGACCGGGTCGACGAAATAATTCTGCATGACATGGCCGCGAAGCTGGGGGAAATTGGCGGTATTCAGATCGCGTGGGCGCCAACCCGTGACCCATGTGTCGAGCGTAACGACGATCGCGTCATAGCCCGCTGCCTCCGCCCGGCCGATCAGACTGGCGGTAAGCGCGTCGTCGCGCGGCGTATAAAGCTGAAAGAATTTTGGCGCACCGCCCAGCACCGCCGCCACCTGCTCCAGCGGATCATTGGACAGCGTCGACGCCATGAACGGCACGCCGGTCGCGACCGATGCCCGCGCCGCGGCCAGATCGCCGTGGCCGTCGCCAGTACAGATGCCGACAACCCCGACAGGCGCCATGAACAATGGCGACGGGAGTCGACGCCCGAAAAGCTCCACCGACAGATCACGCGTTTCGGTGTCCACCATCATGCGCGGCATCATTCCCCAATGCGCAAAGGCATCGGCGTTGCGATCCTGCGTCGCTTCGTCGCCGCATCCGCCCTGAACATAGTTCAGTACGGAAACCGGCATCACCGCCTCCGCCCGCGTTTTCAGCGTTGCAAAATCCACCGGTAGTCGCGGCAACACGCCTTGCAGCCCTGCGCCATAGATGGCGTTCTGGTAATCACCGTAATGGGGCATCGCTAGGGGCTCTCCACGCCGGATCGATATTCAGCCGATCCCTTCGGTCAGGCTACAGCACAACCGGACCCCTGCGCCAGCCATTGGGTCAGGCCGCGAACTGGTTCATCGTATTGTGCGAGCCGCCAGCCTTGAGTGCGGCTTCACCGGCAAAATACTCCTTGTGATCGTCGCCGATGTCAGAGCCGGACATGTTCTGGTGCCGGACACAGGCGATCCCCTCACGGATTTCCTTGCGCTGTACACCCTTTACATAGCCCAGCATGCCCGCGTCGCCGAAATATTCCTTTGCCAGATTGTCGGTCGAGAGTGCTGCCGTGTGATAGGTCGGCAGCGTGATGAGATGATGGAAGATGCCCGCGCGTGCCGCTGCATCTTTCTGAAAGGTACGGATCCGCTCATCGGCCTCGTCCGCCAGCGCCGTCCCGTCATAATCAACGCTCATCAGTCGCGCGCGGTCGTACGACGCGACGTCCCTGCCCGCGTCCGTCCAGGCGTCGAACACCTGCTGCCGGAAATTGAGCGTCCAGTTGAAACTCGGTGAATTATTATAGACCAGCTTCGCGTTGGGCACGACCTGACGGATGCGATCGACCATGCTCGCAATCTGTTCGATATGCGGCTTCTCGGTCTCGATCCAGAGCAGGTCCGCGCCGTGCTGGAGCGACGTGATGCAATCGAGCACGCAGCGATCGGCACCCGTTCCTTCGCGGAACTGATAGAGGTTTGACGGCAATCTTTTCGGTCGCATCATCCTGCCGTTGCGATTGATGATGACATCGCCATTCTTGGCGGTCGAAGGGTCGATCTCCTCGCAGTCCAGGAACGCGTTATACTGGTCGCCCAGGTCGCCCGGTTCGTTCGATACCGCGATCTGCTTCGTCAGACCCGCGCCCAGCGAGTCGGTCCGCGTCACGATGATCCCATCATCGACGCCCAGTTCCAGGAAAGCATATCGGCATGCGCGGACCTTCGCCAGAAAGTCCTCGTGCGGGACGGTGACCTTGCCGTCCTGATGCCCGCACTGCTTTTCGTCCGACACCTGATTTTCGATCTGAAGCGCACATGCCCCAGCCTCGATCATCTTCTTCGCCAGCAGATACGTCGCCTCGGCATTACCAAACCCCGCATCGATGTCGGCGATCACCGGCACGACATGGGTCTGAAAGCCATCGATCGCCTTGACCAGTCGCTTTTCTTCCACGGCGTTGCCGCTCTCGCGCGCCTTGTCGAGATCGCGAAACATCAGACCCAGTTCCCGCGCATCGGCCTGACGCAGGAACGTGTACAGCTCCTCGATCAATGCAGGCACGCTGGTCTTTTCGTGCATCGACTGGTCAGGCAGCGGACCGAATTCGGATCGCAGCGCCGCCACCATCCAGCCCGACAGGTAGAGATACCGCCGCTCGGTTGATCCGAAATGCTTCTTGATGGCGATCATCTTCTGCTGGCCGATAAACCCGTGCCAGCATCCCAGCGACTGTGTGTAGGCCGCCGGATCGGCGTCATAAGCGGCCATATCACGGCGCATGATCCCGGCTGTGTACCGCGCGATATCAAGCCCGGTCTGGAAACGGTTCTGCAGGCGCATCCGCGCCACCGCCTCGACATCGATGCCAGCCCATGCGCCATCATTCGCGTTGATCAGCTTTCCCGTCCGGGCGATCTGGTCCTGATAGGTCATCGGCGTTCCTTCGTTCAATCTGTGGATGCGGAGGAAGGCCGCCGGCATGTCTCCACGCCGACGACCGCCTTTCCTCCCCAGGAAACTGGCGTCAGCCCAGACGGCCCAGGCGGTGATAAAGATTGGAGAATTTGACGCTTTCGGGTTTGTCGGCGATCTGCTTCACATAAGCGGCCACCGCCTCCCTCATCAGCGCGAAATCGTCGGTGGAGAACACGGCACGGCTGCGCTGTGGTTCGGTCGGCATTGCAATCTCCTTATCGGTGTATGTGTGATAATCGACGAAATTGCATAGTCCCATACAGTATCGAGCAGTTTTAAGGTCTGCTTGTCGACTTCCGGCCGTAGAAGTTTGTGTTTCTGTAATGTTTATGACAAGCCTGTTCGGTGCTTTGAGAGGCCTCGATGACTGACGCAAAAATTGTGGCGGGACATGTGCTGCGGCGGCTGCGTCGCCGGCTGGGGCTGACGCAGGCCGTGATGGCAGAGGAATTGGGCATCTCTCCCAGCTATCTGACGTTGCTGGAGCGCAATCAGCGACCGTTGACCGCGACGCTGATGGTCGGATTGGTCGAACGTTTCGACTTCGACCCGCGCGTGCTGAGCGCGGCGCAGCCCGGTGGCGGCGCGGACGCTGTCCGTCGGCGGCTCGCCGATCCGCTGTTCGGTGATCTGGAAATCGATCGCAGCGAGGTCGAGGAATGGCTGGCGGCCGCACCGGGCACCGTCGAGGCCTTTGCCCGTGCCTTTGATCGGACAGCCGGCGGCACGTCGTCGATCGGTCCCGACGATCCGACCGCGGTCGCGCGAGCCGAGATCGAGCGGTGGCGCAATCACTTTGCCGATCTGGATGACAGCGCCGAACGCATGGCCGACGACCTGCGCCTGGCCTCACCCGATCCGTTCGGGGCGATGGTCGAGCGATTGCGGGTCAAGCATCAGATCGGCCTGCGGATTTTGCCGGTCGATGTCCTGCCGGACACGCTGCGTCGCCTCGACCTGCATGCCCGCCAGCTTCAGTTGAGCGAAATGCTGACATCGTCGGGGCGGACCTTTGCGGTTGCCTATCAGCTCGGACAACTGGAAGCGCGCGGTGAGATCGACGCCCTGACCCGCGGGGCAAGCTTTGGCGATCGCACGGCGGAAAAGTTGTTCCGCCGTCACCTTTACGGCTATTTCGCTGCCGCCCTCATCATGCCCTACGCCCGCTTCGTGCGTGCGTGTGAGAGCAGTGGTTACGATCTGGAAGTGCTGCAGCGGCGGTTCGGGGCAAGTTTTGAGCAGGTTGCCCATCGACTGGTGACGTTGCAGCGCGTCGGCGCCCGCGGCCTGCCCTTTTTCCTGATCCGGATCGACCGGGCGGGCCAGACGTCGAAGCGATACAGCGGCGCAAGCGGCGCGCGACTGGTGAGCACGCAAGGACGCTGTCCGCTGTGGAACCTGCATCATGCGTTCGATCAGGCGGGACGCAGCACCGTAGATCTTGTCGAACTTGAGGATGGTGAGCGCTGGTTCACCATCGCAGCGGCCGTCACGCCACAAGGGATACGCGACGGCGATGTTCGCGCGGAATTCGTGGTCGGTATCGGCGTGGCCGCCGATCAGGCTCGCTCTCTCAAAGCCGCGCGCGGTATCGACCTGGCCGGCCGCGCCACGCCGATCGGTCTGGGGTGCCGGGCATGCCACCGCATCGCCTGTCCGCAGCGATCGGCGCCCCCGTCCGACCGTGCGTTGGTTATCGATGAGACTCGGCGTGGCCCCTCGCCCTTCTCCTTCGCCGGCGACTGACGCTATTCCATGACGCTCAGGAGTTCGTCGATCGTGGTCGAGGCAAAGCTCGTAAAATTATCCGCCACACCATAAGGGATCAGCAAGTCCCGCTCGCACAGCAATCCACCGCAGCTATAGACGACGTTGGGCACATAGCCGTCGCGATCGTCCTCGCTGGGTTGCAGGATCGGATAAGGGGTTCGCGCCAGCACCTTCGACGGATCGCTCTTGTCGAGCAGGCACGCGCCCATGCAGTAATTGCGAACCATGCCGACCCCATGGGTCAGGACCAGCCAACCCTCGTCGATTTCGAAGGGTGAGCCGCAATTGCCCATCTGAACGAATTCCCAGGGGTAGCAGGGCGAGACCAGCTTGGCCCCGCCCTCCCAATGATAGAGGTCATCGGAGGTATGAAGCCAGATGCTCTCGCTGTCCTGGCGCCCGAGCATCACGAAGCGACCGTCCACCTTGCGCGGGAACAGTGCCATTCCCTTCGCCTGTGCCGCCTCTCCCGTCAGTTTTCGCATCTCGAACGAACGAAAATCGGTACTCGACAGCAGTTCGGGCCGCGCCTCGGCGCCGCTGAATGCGGTATAGGTGCCGTAATAGGTTACCTTGTCGTCATCATCGGTGAAGCGGACCAGGCGGACGTCCTCGATTCCCTGACGCTGGCTGGGCAGGATCGGGAACAGCACGCTCTCCGAGATTTCGCGGCTGCCGCCGCAATTGAGTTCGACGACCGCGCGGTCGTCATCTCCATTGCCCTCGCCCTCGACGATGCGGGGCGGAACGGCGGTCTCACTCGGCTTGTCGACGCAGACCGACTTGCCGGGAACCCAGTTCCCGGTGCGAAAGGTAACGGAGGACACATGCCCCTCACCGATGCCGCGAAGCGACATGACGAAGCGTACGCCGCCTTCCGGCGCATCCGACTGATCGAAATGAAGGACGGCGCTCGGGTTGAAGAGCGCTGCGGCCTCAAAGGAATATTCCTCCGAGAAATAGGCGCCGATCAACCTGCGCTGTTCGTCGTTTGCGTCCGCCACCCCCGGCAAGGACTTCGCCATGTCATCGTACCTGCGCTGCAAACCTTCATTGACATTGCGGTGCCGCTCGTCGAGCGAAAGGGTAACGCGATCGATCTGATAATCCCGCTGCTCCTCGGTCAGCCCCATCACCCGTTCGGCAATCACCTCCAGCCGTGAACGACCGTCAAGTTCGAAACGCTTTGGGTAGCCTGGCGCGAATGGCCTGACGACGGTTCGAGACGGATCGGGGCGCAAGAGCACGTCACCATGTTTCGTGATGTTGAAGCCGTCCATACCCGATCCTTTTTCGATCATCAGGATCGACCAGTGACGTAGTGGCCAGCGGATCGCAACTGTCGTGGACGCGAAGCGGGGTGCGTCGATTGGTCCGGCATTGCCAGAGGCCGGCAATCATCCATGGATGCGACGAGACGAATGGGGGCAAGCTTAATGAATAGCGCGGGCCCGAGCGCTACCCCAGTGCTCGACCATGTCGCCCGGCGAGATCGACCACATATTGCCAGGCGACGCGTCCCGAACGACTGCCGCGCGTCGTCGCCCAGCGCAGCGCATCCTCCGCCTCGAACGGCAACCCGTTGTGGCCCGTGTAGGAGCGGACGATGGCCAGATACCCCTCCTGGTCGATGGCGTGAAATCCCAGACTCAGCCCGAAACGATCGGCGAGCGCCAGATGGTCGTCGACCGCGTCGCGCGGGTTGATCGCGCTTTCCTGCTCGGCGATGTCGCGCGGCTGAAGATGCCGCCGGTTCGCGGTCGCGACCACCCGAACATTCGACGGTCGAACCGCCGACCCACCCTCCAGAACAGACCGCAATTCGCGCGCTTCATCGGGGGCATCGACACCCAGATCATCGAAGAACAGGATAAACGCACGCGGCACTTGCGACAGACGTTCGAAAAGATCGTTCAGAACCTTCATCGACAACACCTGCACGATCGCCAAATTGCCACCGCGCTCCTGCACGGACGCTACACATCCTTTGACCAGCGCCGACTTGCCAGTTCCACGCGCTCCCCAGAGCAATACGTCATGGGCCGCATGCCCCTTTGCCAGTCGTTCGACATTGACCAGGAGCGCCGATTTCTGCCGATCGAGGCCAAGCAGCATTGAAAGCGCCAAGGGCTTGAACATCCGGGCGGTGACGAGCCTGCCCTCCTGCCAGAGATAGGCAGGATGCGCGCCCAGGTCAGCCTCGTCCGGCAGCGGCGGAACCTGGCGTTCCAGCGCAGCGGCAATTCTGCCCAGAAGCAGGGGAATGGGATCAGTCATCACCACCGCCCTAACCCCACATCACACATTCGTCAGCGGCCGATGTTTACGAAACGTCGATCACCGCACTCCTGCGGGCCACAAGATGACGCGCAGCGTCTGCAACAGGATGAGCAGGTCGAGAAAGGGCGAATAGTTTTTCGCGTAGTAAAGATCATATTCCAGCTTGTGCCGTGCGTCCTCAATCGATGCGCCATAGGGATAGTTGATCTGCGCCCAGCCGGTGATCCCGGGCTTCACCATGTGACGCTCGGCGTAAAAGGGCAGGTGCCGCTGCAACTCCTCCACGAATTGCGGGCGTTCAGGGCGCGGACCAACAAAGCTCATCTCACCCTTCATGACGGTCCAGCATTGCGGGAGCTCGTCGATGCGGACCATGCGAATGAGCCGGCCGACGCGCGTTATCCGCGGGTCGTTCTTTGCCGCCCATATCGCTTTTCCGGGAGTTTCCGCGTCGACACGCATCGAACGCAGTTTCATGATTTCAAAGGACTGATTGTACAGCCCGATGCGGCGCTGACGATAGAAGACCGGTCCACGCGATTCCAGCTTGATCGCGCCGGCCGCAACGACGATGACGGGCAGCGTCAGGACCAGCAATATTATGCTGGCTGCGATGTCGAACGCTCGCTTCATGAAGCCGGACAGCATCTCACGCGAAGCAAATCCGTCGGAAAAGATAAACCAGGAAGGATTGACGCTGGCCAGGTCGACCCTGCCCGTTTGACGTTCAATGAAGTCGGAAAGCTGGCTTATACGGACACCGGTCGTCTTCATCCGTAGCAGATCGTCGAGCGGCAGCGCATTGCGCCGCTCCTCCAGTGCCAGCACAACCTCTCCAGCGCTCCGATCAACGATATAGCCCGCCAGATTAGAAATCTCGTCTCTTGGCACGGTAAGGGGAATGACGTCAGCAGCGGCATTTGCGCTCCCACCTATCGCAACATAGCCGGCAACAACGAAGTTGGCGCCTGGCCGGGCGGCAAGTTCGCCAATGCGCGCGGCACGTGAGCCGGCGCCCAGCACCATAATGCGCGGCTTGAACCGTTCGCCGCCCAACGTGCGACCGAGCAGCGCACGGGCGAGCACCAGAAGACCGATGGCAATAATCAGCGAATAAAGAAGATTCGACCGCCAGAAACTGAGTTCCGGAATAACGAAATAGATCAGGGACAGCGCCGTTACGCCAAGCGTCGCAGCGACGGCCAGACGCGCCGTCGCGAAGCGCAGCGACAAAAGCGACGCCACCCCATATGCGCCCACCGCGACGAGCGCGATCTGCAGGACGACAGCAAAGGTGAGGATCTGCCCGATCCTGCTGGTGATCGGATCGACGGTCATGCCGATCTGATGGGCGCGGATCACCCAGCCTGACTCGGCGGCGATACCCAACAACAGCACGTCGAGCAGCCCAAGCAACAATGCACTCTGCGCAACATAGTGCTTGAACAGCCGGATCATGCCCCCTTCATCCCGCAGACCCCCATTTCACCCCGATCTTCACGTAAGCTTTTTCGATAAGCAAGCCCCGCCTTGGCGAGGATTGCCAAAGAAAGACTGAACGCTACTTTGCGATCATCAAGATATTTGACGCTCTCATCTTGTACGATACAGCGGCGATGAGGAGTATCCATGAGCACTACCACCATCATCCCGGTCATCCTGTCGGGTGGGTCCGGCACCCGGCTATGGCCGATGTCTCGCCCAGAACGGCCGAAGCAGTTGCTGGCATTGACCGCTGCGGAGACGATGCTGCAGCTCACCGCAAAGCGGACGACAGGCACACGGTTTGCCCCGCCAATCGTCGTTGCCAATGCGCGGCACGCCGATGAGGTGGAGGCGCAGCTGGGATCGGCGGGGTGCGGCACGCCCACCCTGGTGCTGGAGCCGATGGGACGCAATACCGCGCCGGCAATCGCGCTGGCAGCCCTGGCAGCGGGTGGTTCATCGCCCCTTCTTGTCATGCCATCGGACCACGTCATTGCCGATGTCGCAGCCTTCCATATCGCGATCGAAGCTGCATTGCCGCTTGTCGAGGATGGCTGGCTCGTGACCTTCGGCATTGAGCCGGATGCTCCCGAGACGGGCTATGGCTGGATCAAGATGGGGGACGAACTGTCAGGTGGTCTCAACCGTGTTGCGCGCTTCGTCGAAAAGCCGCCGTTCGCCCAGGCTGAGACAATGCTGGCCGATGGCGGCTATGTCTGGAATGGCGGCATCTTTCTGTTTCGAGCGGATATCTATCTCGACGCCCTGGGAAGCCACGCGCCGGCAATGCTCGCTGCCGCCAACGCGGCGATGTCAGAAGCGCGACGCGAGGACGGCCGCATCTATCCCGATGCCGACGCGTTTGCGCCGTCACCCGATGACTCGATCGACTATGCCGTGATGGAGAAAGCGGATCGCGTGGCCGTCATCCCGGTCGCGATGGGGTGGAACGATGTCGGAAGCTGGGACGCATTACACGCGATCAGTGAACTGGACAGTGCCGGCAACACGCATAGCGGCAACGGACAGGTGACAGCCATTGATACGGCCAACTGCCTGGTACGCAGCGATGGAGCGCATATTGCCCTGGTCGGGGTCGAGGATCTGGTCGTCGTCGCCAGCGGCAACGATGTCCTGATCCTTCCCCGGGGCCGCAGTCAGGACATCAAGAAGCTGATCGCGGCCATGAAAAGCTAGATAAGTCCTTCGTGAGTCATCGCCGTGCGGACGGAAGCGCGTTCCATCAGACGATCACGAAATGCCACAAGAACGCTCGGCGCATTTATCTCGAACTTCTGGGCCCAGAGCAGCATCACGAACAGGTAAAAATCTGCTACACCGGGTTTCGGTCCAAACAGATAATCGCCCTTCATCGTATCGGCGAGATAACCCATCCGCTTGACGATCGTATCGGCGGCCTTCTTCTTGGTGTCATCGTCTCCGCCTCTGAAGAATGGCGCAAAGCTCTTGTGCAATTCCGTCGAGATGAAGGCCAGCGTTTCCAGCAGGTGGGTGCGGCCGAGGTCGCCCGAAGGACGCAAGGCTGGCTTCTGTTCGGCAATCCAGTCCAGAATAGCCAGATTTTCCGACAATAGTTGACCGTCGTCCAGCTTCAGTGCCGGTACGTAGCCCTTCGGATTGATCGCCGTAAAGTCGTCGCCATGCTCGGTCTTCTTCGATTTCAGATCAACCGACTCATGGTCGAACGTCATTTCGGCTTCATGCAACGCGATGTGATCCGCCAAGCTGCAGGCACCAGGGGCATAATAGAGCTTCATTTGGTTGGCCTTTTATCAGTTTCCATACGCTGAACGCCCTGCCTTTGCAGATGGTTCAGCAGTCACCAACGTCACCCCGTGCAGCACAAAAAAAAGGACCGATGGATCGCTCCACCGGCCCCCTTTTCAATTTCGGCCAGTTGGCCGGACGATCCGGACTTAGAAGTCCATACCGCCCATGCCACCCATGCCGCCACCGCCGCCGCCCATCGGCATCGCCGGCTTGTCCTCAGGCATCTCACTCACGGCCGCCTCGGTCGTGATGAGAAGACCCGCGACGGATGCCGCATTCTGGAGCGCGGTACGAACCACCTTGGTCGGGTCGATCACGCCAGCCTGCACCAGATTTTCGTAGGTATCAGTCTGCGCGTTGAAGCCCATCGTCGAGTCGTTACCCTCGAGCAGCTTGCCCGAAACCACCGCACCGTCATGACCCGCATTCGCGGCGATCTGGCGAACCAGCGTCGTCAGCGACTTGCGAACGATGTCGATACCACGGGTCTGGTCGTCATTCTGACCGGCCAGGCCTTCGAGTGCCTTCGTCGCATAGAGCAGCGCGGTGCCGCCACCGGCAACGATGCCCTCCTCGACCGCGGCGCGGGTCGCGTGCAATGCGTCGTCGACGCGATCCTTGCGCTCCTTGACCTCGACCTCGGACGCGCCGCCGACCTTGATCACGGCCACGCCACCCGACAGCTTCGCCAGACGCTCCTGGAGCTTCTCTCGGTCGTAATCGGACGTCGTGTTCTCGATCTGCTGACGGATCGCCTCGGTACGACCCTTGATCGACTCGCTGTCACCCGCACCATCGACGATGGTCGTGTTGTCCTTGTCGATCTGAACGCGCTTGGCAGTGCCGAGCATGTTCAGCGTCACGGACTCCAGCTTGATCCCGAGATCCTCGGAGATCATCTCGCCCTTTGTCAGAACCGCGATATCCTCGAGCATCGCCTTGCGACGATCACCGAAACCAGGTGCCTTGACCGCTGCGACCTTCAGGCCGCCACGCAGCTTGTTGACAACCAGCGTGGCCAGTGCCTCACCCTCGATATCCTCGGCAATGATCAGGAGCGGACGACCCGACTGAACGACGGCTTCCAGAATCGGGAGCATCGCCTGCAGGTTCGACAGCTTCTTCTCGTGGATCAGGATGTACGGATCGTTGAGTTCGACCGTCATCTTCTCCGGGTTGGTGATGAAGTATGGCGACAGATAACCGCGGTCAAACTGCATGCCCTCGACGACGTCGAGCTCGAAGTCGAGGCCCTTGGCCTCTTCGACGGTGATCACGCCTTCCTTGCCGACCTTCTCCATCGCCTCTGCGATCTTCTCACCGACGACGGTGTCGCCATTGGCAGAGATGATGCCGACCTGCGCGATTTCCTGCGTGCCGGCGACGGGCTTGGAGCGCGCCTTGATGTCGTTGACGACCTTGATGACCGCCAGATCGATACCGCGCTTCAGGTCCATCGGGTTCATGCCGGCGGACACGGACTTCATGCCCTCACGAACGATCGCCTGAGCAAGCACGGTCGCCGTGGTGGTGCCGTCCCCGGCGTTGTCGTTGGTCTTCGAGGCCACTTCACGCAGCATCTGCGCGCCCATGTTCTCGAACTTGTCCTTGAGCTCGATTTCCTTGGCGACGGTGACGCCGTCCTTGGTGATGCGCGGTGCGCCGAAGCTCTTGTCGATCACGACGTTGCGACCCTTCGGCCCCAGCGTCACCTTTACCGCGTCAGCGAGAATATCGACGCCCCGCAGAATGCGCTCACGCGCGTCGCGGCTGAATTTTACGTCCTTGGCTGCCATGATGGGCTACCCTTTCTGATTGATTAATGGGAAATTTGCGGAAGGAGAATTTACGAAACGATCCCGAGGATGTCCGATTCCTTCATGATCAACAGCTCTTCGCCATCGACCTTGACCTCGGTCCCGGACCATTTGCCGAACAGGATGCGATCACCGGCCTTCACCTCGAGCGGGTGGATATCACCCGTCTCGTTACGGGCACCGGTGCCAGCGGCAACGACCTCGCCCTCCTGCGGCTTTTCCTTGGCGGTATCGGGAATGATGATTCCACCAGCCGTTTTCTCATCAGCCTCAACGCGGCGAACGAGAACGCGGTCATGCAACGGACGAAAATTCATGTTTCCATGTCCCTCTTTGCTAATGTGACAGTTTGGCACTCACAAAGCGAGAGTGCCAGCGATCCGCATATGTGCAGCCGGCCTGCGAACGTCAACGGGTCCGATGAACAAATCGACAGCGGCGCGAGCGATGCTGTGTTGTGATGCTGATACGCCCATTTACGCCATGACCCACTTGGACTAGCGTCTGTATCATGCCCGATATGCGCACCTATGATTATGCCCCGCCGCCGTCGGCACCACCCCAGCCTCACAACCGGTGGCGGCTGGTGCGCGGCGCATGGAAGATATTGGTGGCGATCAAGGATTTGCTGGTCCTGATCGCGATCCTGATCTTTTTCGCGGTGTTGTTCGCCGCCCTCAACGCCCGGTCAGGCAATGCGAAGATCGGGACGGGAGCCTTGCTGTTAAAGCTCGACGGCTCGATCGTCGAGCAGCCACAGGATATTGCTCCTTTCGCGGTACTTAGCGGTCGAGACGTGGCGCATGAGTTCCGATTGCGCGACGTTGTCCGCGCCATCGACGCCGCGCGCGATGATAACCGCGTCAAGGCCGTCGTTCTGGACCTGGATGGGTTCGGCGGCGGTTACCCGGCCGCGCTGGACGAGGTCGCGGAGGCGATGCGCCGCGTTCGCGTAAAGAAACCGGTACTTACCTATGCGACGGCCTATACCGACGGCGAATATCGCCTGGCCGCGGCGGCTTCGGAAATCTGGATGAATCCGCTCGGCGGCACGATCTTCACCGGTCCCGGCGGCAACCAGCTCTATTACAAAGGGCTGATCGACAAGCTCGGGGTCGACGTTCATGTCTACCGCGTCGGCAAGTTCAAATCGTTTGTCGAGCCCTATATCCGTTCGGACCAGAGCCCCGATGCCAAGGCAGCGGCGCAGGCGTTGTACGGATCCCTGTTCGGCCAGTGGCGCGACTGGATCGCCAAGACGCGGCCCAAGGCGCAGGTGGCGTCATTCCTGGCGCAACCAGAACAGGTGATCATGGCGGCGAACGGTAATATCGCACAGGCCAATGTGAAGGCCGGCATCGTCGATCATCTGGGCGACCGCGTCGCGTTCGGTCGCCGTATCGCGCAGATCGCCGGCGTCGATGGCGACAAGCCGGCAGGCAGCTTCCGCACGATCAGCTATCAGAACTGGATCGACAATCATCCGCTGCCCGCTGGCGGAGACGCGATCGGCGTTGTGACGATTGCGGGTAATATCGTCGACGGCAAGGCAGGGCCAGGCACCGCCGCTGGCGATACGATCAGCAAGGCGGTGCTGGATGGTCTGGCCCAGAACAAGCTCAAGGCCCTGGTTGTCAGGGTCGATTCGCCCGGCGGATCGGCGCTGGCTTCCGAGCAGATCAGGCAAGCGATCCTGACAGCCAAGAAACAGGGTCTTCCGGTGATCGTGTCGATGGGAAGCATCGCGGCCTCCGGCGGATATTGGGTCTCAACGGCGGGCGACATGATCTTCGCCGAGCCGGAAACGATCACGGGTTCGATCGGCATTTTCGGGATCGTGCCGACGTTCGAGAAGACACTGGCAAAGATTGGCGTCACCTCCGACGGCGTGAAGACCACGCCACTGTCGGGGCAACCGGATGTGTTTGGTGGCACCAACCCCGTGATCGACGCAATCCTGCAATCCGGCATCGAGAACGGCTACCGCGAGTTCATTGCCCGTGTCGCAGGAGCGCGACACATGACGCCCGAGCGTGTGAATGAAATCGCGCAGGGCCGTGTCTGGGACGGTGGCACCGCGCGGCAGATCGGGCTGGTCGATCGCTTCGGCACTCTGAGCGATGCGGTTGCCGAGGCAGCAAAGCGCGCCAAGCTGGATCCGGCGAAAACGCATCTGGTCTATCTGGAAAAGAAACCCGGATGGGCCGCAGAACTGGCACGTTCATTCAACAATGAAGACGAGAGCGATGGCCAGTCGGGCGATATCTTCGCCCGGATCGGTGAGCAACGCCGTCAGACACTGGCACGCGCCGTGGGCGATCTGCGTCGCCTGACGACGGCCGGGTCGATCCAGGCGCGATGCCTGGAGTGTGAAGGGCTGGGTCCGAGCGCCGCCAGTCCGGGCGACATGCGATTGTTGGATATCTTGATGGAGCGGGTCGGATTCTAGATCAGGTGCGGCTGTAGGCGGGTAGCGCCAAGCTCCAGCGCATTGCCGCTGCCCGAAGCGCAAACCCCGCCGCTGCCGCCAGACCCGCCGCCAGGCGCGGCGATATGCCCATCATCACGAGCAGGACATAACCAGCGGAAGCAAGGGCAGCTGCCGTCACATAGAGTTCGGGCCGCATCAGGATTGACGGCTCGCCGGCAAGAATGTCGCGGATGACTCCGCCCACGCATGCCGTCACCACCCCCATGACGGCGGCGGGGACCGGCGGGACGCCATAGCCCAGCGCCTTGGCCGCACCATAAACGGCATAGGCAGCCAGGCCGATCGCATCGAACCAGTCGATCGCATGACCCCGCCACCAGCGCGCCGGCGTCATCCAGATGACGAGCGCGGCCGCGAGGCAGGCCGCGGCCGCGCGGGCATCGCGAATCCAGAAGACCGGCGCGCCGATCATCAGATCGCGTACCGTTCCCCCGCCAACTCCTGTCACGAGCGCGAAAAAGGCAAAGGTCACGATCGTCTGACCCCGCTTTGCCGCAGCCAGCGCACCGGACGCGGCAAACACGGCCAAGCCCGCAAGATCAAGCCATGGCGCGATCGTAGGAAGCATGGCGGAGACAGCATTAGGTGACATGCGGGCGGCGGCTAGATCAAAGTGCCACTCAAAGCGAGGCGTCTTTCCCCGATCGGGACCATGAACGCCACGTTGTTCGCAGTTCATGCAACCGCCGCTAGGCCGAATCCGTTACCTCGACGTCGAAAATTCAGGAAGGA
Organism: Sphingomonas sp.; assembly: GCA_965217805.1. Taxonomy (GTDB): domain Bacteria; phylum Pseudomonadota; class Alphaproteobacteria; order Sphingomonadales; family Sphingomonadaceae; genus Sphingomonas. The sequence continues at coordinate 580,614 of CBDCJJ010000008.1, forward strand.
CCATATCGATGAACAAGACAATGCTGGCGCTGGGCCTCACCGCTATGATCGTGCCGACGCTGTCCACCATCCCAGCCGCCGATGCGCAGCGGCGGCATTCGCACAAAACCTACAAGCATCGCGAATATCGCGGCGATCGCGACTATGTCCGCTGCAAGAAGAATAACGGCACGACCGGCACGATCGTCGGTGGGGTCGGCGGAGCGCTGCTAGGCCGTACAATTGACACGCGTGGTGATCGCACGATCGGAACCTTGGGCGGCGCGGCCGCGGGTGCGCTTGCGGGGCGCGCGATCGATAAGGGGTCGACCAAAAACCGCTGCCGCTGAACCGGCGCATCGGCTCAAGCATTGAAGGGGTGTCGCGAATTCGCGGCGCCCCTTTTTCATTGCACAAGGATTGACAACATGACGACACGCAGTGGCTCCGCAAGATATGAAGGTCTCGGCAAGGACGGCCAGGGATCAATTTCGACCCAGTCGGGTGTATTGTCGAACACGCCCTATGGCTTCGGCACGCGCTTCGAGGACAAACCCGGCACCAACCCCGAAGAGCTGATTGCCGCAGCCCATGCCAGCTGCTTCACGATGGCATTATCCTTCGCGCTCGACCGTGCGGGTCACAAGTCTGGGACTTTGGAAACCGATGCGAAGGTGATGCTGGAGAAGGATGGCGACGGCTTCACCATCACGCGATCGGACCTGACGCTGAAAGGTCATGTCGAGGGGATAGAGACGGATGCGTTCAAGACGATCGCCGATGAGGCAAAAGCAAACTGCCCGGTATCAAAGGTTCTGAACTGTACTATTACGCTGGACACGACTTTTTCGTAAAGAATGTCGGTTGCATGAACGTGGTGTAGCTCTTCGTTCATTCCACTGTTGATAAAGATGTTGCGTTGCTCTGATGAACCTCAAAAGGAGACGGTAATGCGTAACATCTTTTTGTCCGCTGCCTTGATGGCAACCATGATAACCGCTGCGCCGGCTGTGGCTCAGTCCACATACCGCCAGGCTGATCGTGAGTATCGAGGCAATGTCCGCGATGCGCAGCGAGATTACAACCATGACCTGCGCGGTGCCAATTCGCGCGGCGACGTTCGCGATGCCCGCAAGGATTACCGCCACGATCTGCGTGACGCGCGGCGGGAACACAGGACGGATCTGCGCGATGTTCGACGTTACCGCAATTACGATTATAATCGTTTTGAACCGGGGCAGCGGCACTATTACGCCGATCGCTACTATCGAACAGGGGCGAATTATCGCCCGTATCGCCTTGGTCGTAATGATCGTGTCTACAGGGGCGGCAACGGCCGCTACTATTGCAGGCGTTCGGATGGAACGACCGGCCTGGTGATTGGTGGTCTGGCGGGCGGCGCGCTGGGCAATGTGATTGCCGGCGGCGGCTCACGCCTGCTCGGAACCTTGATCGGTGCGGGGGGCGGTGCGCTGCTGGGTCGGTCGATCGATCGTGGGAATGTTGTCTGCCGTTGAGGTAGAGGATCGGCGGTTCAGATAATGAAACCGCCGATCGCCCATCTGATCCCGAAGATGACGAGCAATGTCAGATTGAGATTGCGACCGCCATTTCGCGACGACAGCGCACCGAATGCGGCGCCAACCACCGCAATCGGCAGCACGAACCAATAGGCCCAGCCGAGAAACGGCAGGAAGGCAGGCAGACCGAGCAACAGCGCGACCAGGCCAATCAATATGGATAGAATATTCAGCATCCAGTCCAGATGGCGCGCACAAAACCGGGTGACAAGCAGCGCGGTGATCATTTGCGGAAGATCTGACCGCACGCTAACGCGGCAGCATGCCAGCAATCCTTTATGTCATGCTCGGCGGTGCGATGGGCGCTGGCGGACGACACCTGGTCGGCCGCACGGCATTCGCGCTGTTCGGTCCCGGCCTTCCAGTCGGGACACTGTTCGTCAATGTGAGCGGCGGACTGCTGATGGGTGTTCTTGCCGGCGTCCTGGCGCGGCATTCGGTGGGTGAGGCGTGGCGCCTGTTTCTCGGCATCGGTGTGCTGGGCGGCTTTACGACCTTCTCGTCCTTCTCGCTCGAAATGGTCACGCTGATCGAGCGCGGCGCGATCGCGACAGCCGCCGGCTATGCATTGATGTCGGTAGTCGGGGCGGTCGCGGCGCTGTTCGGCGGCCTGTACCTAGTCCGGGCGCTGGCATGAGCGAAGTGCGGCAATACACTGTCGTGGCCGATGACGACGGGATCCGGCTGGATCGATGGTTCAAGCGCCATCTGGCGGACACCAGTTTTACCACGGTCGCAAAATGGGCTCGGACCGGGCAACTGCGGGTCGATGGGGCGCGCGCGACCCCCGGCGACCGGCTGACTACCGGCCAGACGCTGCGCGTTCCGCCCGAAGAACCCGCCCCCGCCACGCGCCCGAAGCGCGAACGGACACCGCTCAGTGATGATCAGGTCGCCTTCGCGCGCGAGATGGTCATTCACCAGGACTTTCAGGCCTTTGTCCTCAACAAGCCGCCCGGCCTGGCGACACAGGGCGGCACGAAGACGACCGAGCATGTCGACGGGCTGCTGGACGCGCTGCAATATGACAATGAAGGCCGGCCGAAGCTGGTGCACCGGCTGGACAAGGATACGTCGGGCGCGCTGTTGGTCGCGCGAACGTCGCGCTCGGCCGCGTTCTTCGCCAAGGCGTTTTCCGGGCGGACTGCGCGCAAGGTCTATTGGGCGCTGATCGTCGATGTCCCCTCAATCGAGGATGGCATGATCGAACTGCCGATCGGGAAGCAACCGGGTACGGGCGGCGAGAAGATGCAGGTCGACGAGGAAAACGGCAGCCCCGCACGCACGCGATACCGGGTGATCGAGCGGGCCGGAAATCGCGCGGCCTGGGTTGAGCTGCAACCTTTTACCGGGCGCACCCACCAGCTACGCGTCCATCTGGCGGCGATCGGCCATCCCATCGTCGGCGACGGCAAATATGGCGGTGCGGCGGCGTTCCTGACCGGCGGAATCAGCCGAAAGATGCATCTGCACGCGCGGCGCATCCGTGTCGATCATCCTGACGGCGGGCAGATTGACGAGACGGCGACACTGCCGACTCACTTTGCAGACAGCCTGACACAATTGGGCTTCGATCAGGCGCTGGGGGATGCCCTGCCGCTCAGCGAGGTAACCCCGCCCAGCAAGGCGCAGTTGAAGACGCGGGCCAAGGCGCATGCCAAGGGCGTCCGCAAGGCAAGGCGGGGCGAACGACGTGCCCGTGGCACGGCGCAATGAACGATCCGGCGCTGGTCAAGCGACGCTATTTCATCATCGTGGGCTCGCAGCTGATCGGAACGGCGGGCGCGGTTCTGGGTCTGCTGCTGATCGGGCGATCGGAGGCGATGCCGCAGAAGCTGCTTGGAGTCGCCATCGTCATATCGGCGCTGCTGGTGATCGCAATCGTGCCGCGCAGTCTCGCAAGGCGCTGGCGTACGCCGCCCGACGCGTGAAACGTTTCTGGCAGGAAGTGGGCATCGGACCGGGCGGGGTCGTCGCGCTCGACGGGCGTCCGGTGCGTACGCCGGGGCGCACGTCATTGGCGTTGCCGACGCTCGCGCTGGCGGAAGCGGTCGCGGAGGAATGGCGATCGGTCGGCGAGACGCTCGATCCGCGCGCTATGCCGCTGACGGGACTCGCCAACGCGGCGATCGACCGGATCGCGCCGGACCCAGCAACCTTCGCCACGGGACTGGCGCGCTATGCCGAGAGCGATCTCGTCTGCTACCGGGCAGACGGCCCCGAACCGCTGGTGCAGCGACAGTCCGCCGCGTGGCAACCCCCGCTCGACTGGGTGGAGAGCCGCTACGACATCGCCCTGCTGGTTACCCACGGGATCATGCCGGTCGCGCAACCGACGGCGACCACCGCGAGACTGACGCGGGTTGTGGGTGCGCTGACCCCCTTCATGCTGGCGGGCTTATCACCTCTTGTGACCACGACGGGATCGCTGATCATCGGGCTCGCGCTGATCGAGGGAGCGATAACCGCCGACGACGCATGGGAGACGGCGATCGTCGATGAGACGTGGCAGGCCGAGCTGTGGGGGGAGGACGATCTCGCGCTGCAGGCGCGCGCTGCACGGCGCGAAGAGTTCGACGCCGGAGTGCGTTTCATCGATATGCTACAAGATCATCGGCACTTTACACGAGATTAACCCGCCTGCGTCATCATCGCCCGACAAGGAGATGCATGATGGACATGACGAGAATCGATGTCACCGGCGCCACGCCGCTCGACCGTGCTTCTGCCCTCGCACGTCCAGCGCGCATGACCACTGCGTTAGGGCTCTTGCTGCTGCTCGTCATCGTACCGGTCATCGTGCTGAGGCTCGCGGCAGAATTGCTGATGAAGGACGGGCACTTCATCCTTGGCTTCGCCCGCGCCTGCGGCGAGGCGACGCTGGCCTCATTCCGCAAACGCTGATCGCACAAGGCGCTCAGCGCGCCTCCGCGACTACTGCCAGGGAGACGCCGAAAGGAACGGACCAACGCGCGATCCAGTGACGCTCGACACCGAATATGCTCGTCAAAAGTCGATTGACGCGCGGCGCCGGCATCGCGTCGTCACCGCCTTCGCGACGCAACACCCTGCCCGCCAGCCGCGCCGCCGCGATGGCGGGATAGAGCAAGCTGTTATAGTGACTCTGGTGCCGTACGGCGAAACCCGCCGTCTTCAAGACCTTTCCCAAGCTCCCTGCGGTATAGCGCCGGTGGTGGTGATGAGCGACGTCGTGCCCGCTCCACATCCACGGCGCGGCCGGCACTGTCAGCAGCAGGCGCCCACCTGGCGCGAGTTTGCGTCTCAACACCGTCAACGCACCCAGGTCGTCCTCGATATGCTCCAGAACGTCAAGGAGCAGGATCATGTCATAGCGACCGTCTTCGAGTTCGACTCCATCCGGCAGGCTACCCCCACGCACGGCAATGTTCGATCGAGCCGTTGCGACGGCGCGCGCACCCGCGTCTGGTTCTACTGCGTCGACCGTTCCGTAGGCCTGCAACATCGATAGGTTGGAGCCGGTCCCACATCCGATCTCCAACAGGTGCATTGGCGTGTCAGTGGCGTGCGCCTTCAGCAGTGCGCCGACGATCCGCCGACGCGCGACGAACCACCAGTGATCGCTGTCGATCGCCTCCATCCGGTTGAAAACAGCCCGTTCCATGTCAGCACTCCATTCCGAATTCCTGGCGGACGATATAGATCGGCCTTTGTTTCGACTCGATCAGGATGCGGCCGACATACTCGCCGAGCACGCCGAGCGAGACGAGCTGGATACCGCCGAGGAATAGAATGACGACCAATAGCGAAGGGTAGCCGTGAACGGGTGAGCCGAAGAGAAGCGTGCGCGTCACGATGAAGGCCGCATAGGCTAGCGAGAGCATCGCGATGCCGCCGCCAACATAGCTCCAGACGCGCAGCGGCATCGTCGAGGACGAGGTGATGCCGTCCAGCGCCAACGTCCACAGGCGCCAATAATTGAACTTACTCCGTCCGGCGCGACGCTCCGCGCGGTCATATTCGATGCCAACCTGGCGAAAGCCGCTCCAGGCGAAAATACCCTTCATGAACCGATTGCGTTCGGGAAGGCGGCGGATCACGTCGACGACCTTTCGATCCATCAAACGGAAATCGCCGGCATGGGCGGGGATTTTGTCCGCCGACAGCAAATTGTGCGACCGGTAGAACAACCGCGCCGTCGTGCGCTTCACGAACCGATCGGAAGCACGACAGCGCCTGACGCCGTAAACAACGTCCCAGCCCGCGCGCCATTTGGCGACCATCTCCGCCAGCACCTCGGGAGGATCCTGCATGTCCACGTCGATCGGCACGACGGCGTCACCGGCGGCATGGTCCAATCCTGCCGAGAGGGCGGCTTCTTTTCCGAAATTACGCGAGAGCGACAAGGCGCGGATGCGCGGCTCCCCCACTCTGGCCGCAAGGATCTGGTCGACCGTGGTGTCGCGGCTGCCGTCATCGACGAACAGTATCTCCCAGTCGTGACCCTCGCAGATGCGGTCGAGCAGTGGCGCGGTGCGCGCGACGAAGGAGGCGATCGCGTCCTCCTCGTCCTTTACGGGTACGACGATCGAAAGCATGCAGCGTCCCAGCGTGACCGGTGGCGACACCATTTGGCTGGCTTCGAACGCTGCGTTGCCGAATGACTGGTAGGTCACACATCGCCCCCCTCACCAAGAAGAGGTAGCCGCGGCTAGTTAACAAATCCTTGCGATCTGCCGCGACGCTACCGGGTCAGGCGGCGGATGAAGCCGATCAGGCCGGTCTGGCGTGAACGCTTTACGCGTTCGGCCGCCAGGATCGTCCTTACGCCGATGAAGCAGCGCTCCACATCGTCGTTGACCAGCACATAATCATATCCATCCCAATGGCTGACCTCGTTGGTGGCGCGCGCCATGCGGGCCTCGACCACCTCGGCACTGTCGGTTGCACGGTGCATCAGCCGCGCGCGCAATTCCTCCATGGACGGCGGGAAAATAAAGACGCGCACGACATCACCACCGGCGATCTGAAAAAGTTGCTGTGCGCCCTGCCAGTCAATGTCGAACAGAACGTCCCGTCCGCAAGACAGCATGCTTTCAACGGCCGCGCGGGGCGTGCCATAGCGGTGGCCGAAAACATGCGCCCATTCCAGAAATTCATCGTTCGCCACCATCTGCCGAAAACGGTCGATGTCGACAAAATGATAATCGCGCCCGTCCACTTCGCCGGGACGGATCGGCCTGGTCGTGGCGGAAACCGACATCGCAAGTTCGGGATCATCATCCAGCAGTTTGCGGGCGATGGTCGACTTGCCGGCGCCGGACGGCGACGACAGGACGAACAGCACGCCGCGACGCTTGAAATGATGAGGATCGTCGGCGCGGGCGTCCGGTTCCGGTATCGATGCCATGCCCGCTACTGACGCGGTGACCCGTCCAGCGTCAAGCTGATGGCTGGTCCGACGGACCGAATGCACGCTCCTTCAATTCGCCTGCGCCGCGAAGCACAGCCCAACCGACGAAATAAGTGACCGCGAAGGGCAGGACCGCTTTCAGCACGTTCGCGGTGATGGCACCCACGATCGCGCCATCGGCATTGCCGTCATCACCGCTCATCGAGTCGATTGCGCCACCGATCAGCGCGCCAATGGTCGTTGCACTCATGTGATTCTCCCTTTGACAGGATAGCGCAGGAGAACGGGTGCGGTTCCGCTACTTCTTGCGTTTGAAATCGACCGCGACGACATTCGAGCCGTCTTCGACCGGCACCGCCGCTGGACCGTCATTCTCCGCCGGCTCATGCTCTCCCGCCCCCTCGATCACGCCCTCCTGCACCTGGAAGCGAAGTTCGAAATTGACCGCAGGATCGTGAAATCCGGTGATGGCCGCGTACGGGACGACCAGCTTCGATGGCACCTGCCCAAAAGACAACCCGACCGAAAACCGTTCCTCATCGACCAGCAGATCCCAATATCGATTTTGTATCACGATCGTCATTTCATCGGGAAAACGCTCGATAAGGCGTCGCGGCACGTCGACGCCCGGGGCCTGAGTCTTGAAGGTAATGTAGAAATGATGCTCGCCAGGCAGCCCGCCGTCACGCGCGACGGTTCCTAGGACACGGCCGACAACGGCACGCAGCGCCTCTTGCACGATCTCGTCATAGGGGATCAGGCTGTCTGGAAGGCCATCGGTCATGCGCGGATGGTTAGCGGGCTTTATTGAGCGGTCAAGATTGCATGCGCGCGAAGTTCACACACGACGTTTGCGCGCCTGACACCGCGCGCTATGGACACCGGCATGCGCACCGCGACCATCAACCGCTCCACCAACGAGACGCGGATCGACGTGACCGTCAACCTGGATGGTTCAGGTGCGTACCGGATCGCGACCGGCATCGGCTTTCTCGATCACATGATCGAGCAGCTTGCGCGCCACTCGCTGATCGACCTGGACGTACAGGTCGATGGCGATTTGCACATCGATGGGCACCACACGACCGAGGATTCGGCGCTGGCGATCGGCACGGCGATCGCACAGGCGCTGGGCGACAAGCGCGGCATTCACCGGTACGGCGACGCACTGTCGCCGATGGACGAGGTGCTGACCCGCGTCGCGCTCGACATTTCCGGGCGACCCTGGCTCGTGTGGAAGACGCAGTTCAGCCAGAAGCGGCTGGGCGAGATGGACACCGAGATGTTCGAGCACTGGTTCCACAGCTTTGCACAGGCCGCCGCTATCACGCTGCACGTGGAGACGCTGTACGGGCACAACAATCATCATATTGTCGAGAGTGCGTATAAGGGCCTTGCCCGTGCGCTGCGGCAGGCGGTCGAGATCGATCCGCGCAAAAGTGACGCGGTGCCGAGCACCAAGGGTGTTCTTTGACGCTGGCGCTGATCGATTATGGCGCGGGCAATCTGCACTCGGTCGCGAATGCGCTGGCGGCGGCGGGGGCGCAGCGGGTGGCGATTACCGCCGACCCCGACGTCGTGGCGCGGGCCGACCGGATCGTGCTGCCAGGCGTCGGCGCATTCGGCGCGTGTGCTGAAGCACTTCGAAGCGTTGACGGCATGGTCCAGGCGATGGAGCAGCGGGTGCGACGGGAGGGCGTGCCGTTCCTAGGCATCTGCGTCGGCATGCAGTTGATGGCGGACATGGGCGAGGAGATGGGGCAGCACGCCGGGCTGGGCTGGGTCCGCGGCACCGTCCATGCGCTCACCCCGGCGGACCGCGACGCGAAGGTTCCGCATATGGGCTGGAACGACGTCTGCCCCGCCCGCGCTCATCCGCTCATCGAGCCGGGTGAAGCCTATTACCTGCACGGCTATGCCTATGAGGGAGCGGATGTGATCGCGACGACCGACCATGGCGGGGTGGTGACGGCGGCGATCGGTCGCAACAATATGCTCGGCGTCCAGTTCCATCCCGAGAAGAGCCAGCGTTACGGCCTGGTGCTGCTTGAGCGGTTTCTGGCGTGGCGGCCGTGACCGGATTGATCGTTTTTCCCGCGATCGATTTGAAAGGTGGTCAGGTCGTGCGCCTGGCCGAGGGCGATATGGACCGCGCCACGGTCTATGGTGACGACCCGGCGGCGCAGGCGATGCTATTCGCGCAAGCGGGCGCACGGCATCTGCATGTGGTCGATCTGGACGGCGCGTTTGCGGGCGGGTCGGTCAACGGCGGGGCGGTGCGTGAGATCATCAGAGCTTTCCCGGGGCATGTTCAATTGGGTGGCGGTATCCGTACCCGGGCGAGTGTCGAGGCATGGATCGACGCTGGCGTGGCGCGCGTCGTGATCGGCACGGCCGCGCTGGAAGATCCCGACTTTGTTCGCGGCATTGCGCGTGACTTCCCGGGCGGCATCGTGGTCGCGGTCGATGCGAAGGACGGGATGGTCGCGACGCGCGGCTGGGAGGATATATCGGATATCGGCGTCATCGACCTCGCCCGGCGGTTCGAGGATGCGGGCGTCACGGCGTTGCTGTTCACCGATGTCGGGCGCGACGGCCTATTGAAGGGCTGCAATATCGAGGCGACGGTCGATCTCGCGCGCGCAGTCGATATTCCTGTCATCGCCAGCGGCGGCGTGAAAGGGATCGGCGACATTCACATGCTGGCGCTCCATGTCCGTGACGGTGTCGAGGGCGTGATCACCGGTCGCGCGCTGTACGACGGCCGCCTCGATCTGGCGGCGGCGCTTATCGTAGCGGAGGCGGCATGACCGTTCGTGCCCGCGTGATCCCCTGTCTCGATGTGGCGAATGGTCGTGTCGTAAAGGGCGTCAACTTCGTCGATCTGCGCGATGCGGGCGACCCGGTCGAGCAAGCACGCGCTTATGACGCAGCGGGCGCCGACGAACTGTGCTTCCTCGACATTACCGCCAGTCACGAAGCGCGGGGTACGATATTGGACGTCGTACGCCGGACGGCGGCGATATGCTTCATGCCGCTGACGGTCGGCGGTGGGGTGCGCAGCGCCGATGATGCGCGCGCGCTGCTGCTTGCGGGCGCGGACAAGGTGGCGGTCAACTCGGCGGCGGTCGAGCGGCCCGAACTGGTAGCCGAAATGGCCAAGCGCTTCGGCAGCCAGTGCGTGGTCGCCTCCATCGACGCACGCGCGCGTAATGGCGGCTGGGAAGTCTTTACTCATGGCGGGCGGCGGGCGACAGGGATCGACGCCACGTCGCACGCCATTCGTCTGGCCGAACTGGGCGCGGGGGAATTGCTCGTCACCTCGATGGACCGGGATGGGACGCGGGACGGCTATGATCTGCAACTGACCCGCGCGATCGCCGATCATGTGCGAGTCCCCGTGGTTGCTTCGGGCGGCGTGGGGACGCTCGCCGATCTGGTCGCCGGCATCACCGAGGGTCATGCCAGTGCGGTTTTGGCGGCCTCCCTCTTTCATTTCGGTGAGGCATCGATCGCCGACGCGCACCGTGCGCTCGCCGCCGCCGGTGTTCCCGTTCGGCACCCGATCGCATGGTGAGCACGGCCGTCTCAACCGGTCATAGCGGCGTCGCGCACCCGCGCACCGGCCCCGCCTTGTCCGATCTGGCGCTGTTCCTGTGTGCGGCGCTGGGCCTGTGGATCGTCCGCCGGGCGCTGCGCCGGCGTGGCCGCAAGGATTGATGATGACGGACGACATCCTTGGTCGCCTGGAGGCGGTAATCAGCGCGCGCCGGGATGCCCCGGACGGTGCGTCCTACATCGCCTCGCTGTTCGCAAGCGGCCGACCGCGCATCGCGCAGAAGGTCGGCGAAGAAGCGGTCGAGACGATCATCGCTGCACTGGGTGATGACCCGCGCGCGATCGTGCCGGAGGCAGCGGACCTGATCTTCCACCTGCTCGTACTGCTGAATGACGCAGGATTATCGCTGGATGATGTCCGCGCCGAACTCAGCCGACGCGAGGGCATGTCGGGCCATGACGAAAAAGCGAAGAGGACGCGCTGATGCCGGTCGATGCAACGCAATCCTATGACGACGACAACATCTTCGCGCGGATCCTGCGCGACGAAATACCCAGCGACCGGGTTTACGAGGATGAATGGGCAATCGCCTTCCGCGATGTCGCACCGCAGGCAGCCTATCACGTCCTGGTCGTCCCGCGGGGTGCGTATGTGTCCTGGGATGACTTTAGTGCGCGAGGCTCTGACGCGGAAATTGCCGGATTCGTCCGGGCGGTAGGAGTCGTCGCGCGCGACGCAGGACTGGTCACACCGGGGTATCGCCTGCTCGCCAATGTCGGCGCGCATGGCGGGCAGGAGGTAGGCCACCTGCACGTCCACATCTTCGGCGGCGAGCCGCTCGGGCCGATGCTGTACAGTCCCCGCTGATGCACGTTGGGGATTGCCTGTCATGGAATTGTCTCTAGGCTGCAATGCTGACCAACGGGCCTTTGTTGCCCATGAAAAGATATTCGGGGGGACGTTTGCCAGCATGATCTTTGGTCGCGTAAAATCACTCGACGCCATTTTGGGAACGTCGGGAGACAAATCCCTTCATCGCTCGCTCGGCTGGTTCCAGCTCATGCTGTTCGGCATCGGCTGCGTCATTGGCACCGGTATTTTCGTACTGACTGCGGTTGGCGCACAGAAAGCGGGTCCAGGCCTGATGCTGGCGTTCTTGATCGCCGGCGCGATCTGCATCGTGGCTGCTTTATGCTATGCGGAAATCGCGGCGATGATCCCGGTCGCCGGCTCAGCTTATACCTATTCCTATGCGACTGTTGGTGAATTGCTGGCATGGACAGTTGGCTGGGCACTAATCCTGGAATATGCGGTAGCGGCATCAGCCGTTGCGGTCGGATGGTCAGGCTACTTCACGGGAACGATCCTCAATCAGTATCTCGGCGTCTACTTGCCGGTCTGGCTTTCGGCCGGTCCACTGGCGCTAGGTGGCACGGCAGGCGGGTTCATCAATCTTCCTGCGGTCGTCATCTCACTGCTCGTGACGTGGTTGCTGATCATCGGCACGTCCGAGAGCGCGAAGGTCAACGCGGTATTGGTTGCGATCAAGGTCACGGCATTGACGGCCTTCGTCGCGCTCACCCTCTCAAGCAGCGATTTCGACACCGCGAAATTCAATCCGTTCTTGCCGGCCGGTTATTTTGGAGGTTTCGGTACCGGCATCGGTGCGGTCGGCGCTGCCGCAACCATATTCTTTGCCTATGTCGGCTTCGACGCGGTTTCTACCGCAGCCGAGGAAACCAAGGATCCGCAGCGCAATGTACCGATCGGGCTGATCGGTTCCCTGCTGTTCTGCACTGTCTTCTACATTCTGGTAGCGGCAGGCGCGATCGGCACGATTGGTGGTCAGCCGATCATGGGCCCGAATGGAATTCCGTTCCCGGCCGGTTCGGAAGAGCTAGCACGGCAATGCGCGTTGCCGCAGTATGCTTCCGCTCTGGTCTGCTCGAACGAGGCGCTGGCGCATGTGTTGCGGGTAATCGGATTTGGGACGATCGGCAATTTCATGGGCATCGCCGCATTCCTGGCGCTCCCGTCGGTCATACTCGTGCTTATCTTCGGTCAGACGCGGATCTTCTTCGTGATGAGCCGTGACGGATTGCTGCCCGAAGTGTTGAGCCGCGTTCACCCGAAATGGAAAACGCCACATATCGTGACCGCGATCACCGGTGTCGCGGTCGCGTTCGCTGCCGCCTTCCTGCCCGTCGGTCAGCTTGCCGATATAGCCAATGCCGGCACGCTGTATGCGTTTATGATGGTTGGTATTGCACTGTTAGTGCTGCGCAAGACGGCTCCCGACCGCAAGCGAGCATTCAAGGTACCGGCGGTCTGGTTTGTGGCACCGGCAACGATCGCGGGTTGCATCTTCTTGTTCGTCAATCTGCCATCGGCCGCCATGCTGGTATTGCCAATCTGGGGTTCGATCGGGCTGGTGGTCTATTTCGGCTACAGCCGCCGGCGCAGCTATCTCGGTCAAGGGATCGATGTCGTGCCGACGCTCGATCCCGAAGGGCTGGAGCCGCCGATCCCGGGGACGGAATAACGGTCAAGTCATTCCGTCACGCCGAACGGTCTAGCCCAGCTTCTTAGCCGCGAGTTCGTTTAGATCGACCTGTGGCCGAGCACCCACATGGCTGATGATCTCGGCCGCGCAGATCGCACCCAGCCGCAGCGATGCCTCCAGCCCCCTGCCCTGTGCCTGGCCGTGGAGGAAGCCCGCCGCGAACAGGTCGCCCGCGCCCGTCGTATCGACAACGCGCTCGATCGGCTCGGCGGCGACCTCAACGTGCGCGCCGCCCTGCACCGCCAGCGCGCCGTGTTCGCCGCGCGTCACGACCAGTGTCGGCACCTGTGCGGCGAAGCGCGTGACAGCATTCGTGAAATCGATACCTTCGGCAAGCGCGATCAATTCCGCCTCATTGGCGAACAGGATATCGATGAGCCCGTCGTCGATCAGCCGCCGGAAATCATCGCCGTGACGGGTGATGCAAAAGGTATCGCTCAGTGTGAAGGCGACCTTGCGACCAGCCTTGCGTGCCACCTCGATCGCGGCACGCATCGCGGCGCGGGGTTCCTCGGGATCCCAGAGATATCCTTCGAGATACAGGATCGCGGCATCGGCGATCAGGTCGCGGTCGAGCGCGGATGCGGGCAGAAATTGTGACGCGCCCAGAAATGTGTTCATCGTCCGCTGACCGTCGGGCGTGACGAAGATAAGGCAACGCGCGGTCGTCGGCTCCCGGTCGCGGACAAGGGTGTCGAAGCGGATACCCAGACTCCGGATGTCGTGCGTGAACACTTCGCCAAGCTGGTCGTCGGCGACCTGACCGATGAAACCGCAGCTTCCCCCTAGCGATGCGATCCCGGCAATGGTGTTCGCCGCCGACCCGCCCGATGCTTCCACGCCCGGTCCCATCTTGGCGTAGAGCGCATCGGCCTCTTCCGCCGAGAAGACGAGCTGCATCGACCCCTTGGTCATCCCCTCGCTGGCGATGAAGGCATCGTCGGTGGTCGACAGGACATCGACGATCGCATTGCCAATTGCAACGACGTCATAACGGGGCTTGCTCAACACGGCTCTCCGGTGAAATGGAAAGCGCCGCGGTAAGGGCCGGAGGATCAGCGCGCAACATTGACCGTGCTTTCCCAACGTCGCTACGCGCGTGCCATGATCAGGGCCTTTATCCTTGGTGTCCGCCAATTGAGCGATCCGCGCATCCTGACGGTGCTCGCGAAGTCAATGACGGTAACGCTGATGATTTTCGCGTTGCTCGGTGCGGTACTCTGGTGGGTGAGCAATCGGATCGCGCCGTCCGGTATCGCTGCGCTGATCGCCGTGTTCGTCGCGCTACTGGTTATCTGGCTGCTGTTCCGGATCGTGGCGATCGCCGTCATCGGCCTGTTCGGCGATGAAATCGTACTGGCGGTAGAAGCGCGGCACTACCCGTCCGCGCTCGTGACAGCGCGGTCAATCCCGTTATCAAGGTCGTTCCGGATGGGGCTTGGCTCGGCGGGGCGCGCGGTGTTGATCAACGCGGCGATTCTACCGATTTACATCACGCTGCTGGTGACAGGCGTCGGGACCGCAATAGCATTTCTGGCGGTGAACGGCTGGCTGCTGGGGCGTGACTTGGGGGACATGGTGGCGGTGCGGCATCTGGACGACGCGACGATGCGCCGCTGGCGCGCGACGACCGGCATGTCACGGTTCATGCTGGGGCTTGCCGCCACGGGGCTGTTCATGGTTCCGGTAATCAACATCATCGCGCCCGTCTTGGGTGCGGCGATGGCGACCCATCTGTTCCACGCGAGACGACCATGAAGCGCGCCCTGATCCTGCCCCCAATGGCACTAGCGCTGGCACTAGGGGCCTGCGCGACGCCCGGCGTGCCGACGCCGACCGCCGGACGCGTTGCGACGCCCTATACCACGGCAGGGCTTGAGCGCGTGGTAGGCACCGATGCGGCCGGGCTAATCCGGATGCTAGGCCAGCCCGATGCCGATGTTCGCGAAGGGACAGCGCGCAAGCTGCAATTTGCATCGGGCATCTGCGTGCTGGACGCGTATCTGTATCCCAAGGGCGATGATGAACCGCGGGTTACCTATATCGACGCCCGCGAACCCGATGGCAGCAGCATCGACCGGGCAAGCTGCGTCGCCGCGCTAACCCGGCGCGACGGCGGAAAATAGCGCGGAACGCTATTTCGCGGGCTTGTCCGCCGGCACGACGGCCATCGTCCAATCGCGATCGGGCTGCAGATACCGCGCCGCAGTCGCCTGAAGATCGGCCGGCGTGACGGCGGCGTAATCGCGCGCGATGGTCCTCGCCGCCTCGATCCGGTCGGGGTGATAGGCCGCCCCTCCAAGCTGGCGCATCCAGAACTGATTGGCCGAGGAGACGCGCATTACCTGTTGCCGGATCGGGCCCAGAATACGCTGCAACTCGTCCGCCGACACCGGGTTGGCAACCAGGTCGGCCGCGATCGAGCGCGCCAGTTCAAAGAAGAACGGCACCTTGTCGGGCGTCACCTTTCCAACCGCATACAGACGTCCGCCATTCGGCAGCCCGACAGGCCATTGGTTGATGACGCCAGGACTGTAGCTCGCTCCCGCCGCCTGGCGCAGCCGCTCGAAAAGGCGGTCACCGAATATCTGCGACAACACTTCCAGTCGACGATCCTCGACGATATCGGCGGTGCCGCCATCGGTCGCCCAGGCGATGACCGCTTCGGCCTGATTGTCCGGACCCTGATGGGTGCGCATGACCGGCGTCGTCACATGTTGGGGGAAGCGGATCGGAGGTGCGGGGCTTGCGGCCTCGCTGCGTGGCTTCATCGCGCCAAATGTGCGTCCGACCGCGCTGATCGCCTCATTGGCATTGACGTCGCCGAAGACCGTCACCTCGATCGGGCCGGAGGCCAACAGCGGCGCCCAGAATGCCTTGAAGCGCGCCGGCGTCAACGTCTCGGCCTGAGCACGGGTCGGTGTAGACCACCTCGGATCACCATCATGCAGTAGGCCCTGCAGGTCGCGCTGTAACACGCCGTCGGGCGACTGCGCATAGCCGGCTTCGCTGGCCGTGACGACGGCACGCGCGCGGATTACAGGCGCCGGATCCCAGCGCGGGTCGGTAAGCTTGGCCGCCATCAGCCTCAGCTCGTCCGCGTAATCCGACGGCGATGTCAGCGCGGCGAGCGCGAAGGCATCATCGTCGATGCCGAAATCGAGATCAATCCGACGACCGGAAGTCAGCTGGTCGATATCACCCTGATCGAGCTTGCCGATCCCGCCCTGTACGAGCGCCAGGTCGCCTGCCCACGCCGGACTCTGCTTGTCGGCGGGAAGCGCGTTGTAGCCGCGCCCGAAACGCACGCGGACATAGACGCGGCCCGGCTCCGCCTGATTGGGGAACAGCAGCAGTCGGGTGCCATTGGCAAAATCCACCCGCTCCATATCAATACCGCCGAGTTTCGTGCGCGCGGTCACGGTGCCCGGCTTGCCCAGCTTTGGAAGCTGCGACCAATTGACGTTGCCCTGACGGCGGCGCTTACCGGCAAGCCCCGTCACATCGACCTTTAGCAGTGCGGCAAGCGCGTTCGTCGCTCCGGGTTCCGGCACCTTGGTATTCGCGAGCGCGCGGGTCGTCGTGCCCTCAAAGATGCTACGCGTCGATGCGAGGAGCGTCGCGGGCGTGAACATGCCCTTGGTACGCGCGTCCTTCAGGATGTCGTAGCTGGTCTTCGGCCCTGCGACGGTTTCACGAATATCCAGCGCCTCGCCCAGATCGTCGGCCTGCTTCCCGCTGCCCTCGACCCGGGCGGTCTCTACCTGGGTCCGCAGCGCGGTGTCGAAGTCGGCATATTCGCGGTCCACCTCAGCCTGGGTAGGTGGGGTCGCCATCGCATCGGCGATCACCGCGCGGACGTCCTTGAGCGCGGCCTGCCAGTCGTCGCCGACGGGCACGATACTGACCGAGGTCAGGTTTGCAGATCGCGAAACATCGTCGAGGGAGACGCTTGCCTCCAGGAAGCTCCCACCGGCGCGGGCGCGGTTTTCCAGCCTGCGACTGATGAGCCGCGATGCCAGCATATCGACCATACGCCGCTGGTTGAAGATGATCGTGTCTTCATGGAACACCCACGGCCGCAGAACGGCCATCGTAACGACGGCCGGAAGGCCGGGTTCGGCGATGGTCGCCGATACCGGCTCGCCGGCATCAGGCTTGCCGAAATCCGGATCGGCCGGGGTCGGTCCGGTTCCGCGCCAGTCCTGGAAATTGGCGACGATGCCATCGGCCATGATCTGCGGATCGAGGTCGCCCGAGATGATGACGACGGTGTTGTCCGGCCGATACCAGCGGTCGTGAAATGCGGAGACCTTGGCGCCTGTCGCCGCCTCCAGGGTCTTGATATTGCCGATCGGTGAGCGATCGGCGAGCGGCTGGCCGGCAAAGAACAACTGGCGCAGAGCATCGCCGGCACGCACCTGAGGGCCGGGTTGCTCACGCTGTTCAGCAAGCACGACGGGTCGCTCCGCGGTAATCGATGCATCGGTAATGACGGGATGCGCCATCATTCCGGAGAGAATCTTCAAACTCTCGTCGAGGCTTGCTTGCGTTGCCGAAGGCAGATCGAGCTTGTACGTCGTCTGCGTCGGTGTCGTCTGGGCGTTTGTGTCCGAGCCGAACGACGCGCCAAAGCGCTGCCATACGCGCTTTGCCTCGCCATCGGGGACGTATTTGGAACCGCGAAACGACAGATGCTCGATGAAGTGTGCAAATCCCCGCTCGTCCTCACCCTCCATCAGTGACCCGGCATCGACCCGAACACGGACCGATACCTGCCCGGGCGGCGCCTCGTTGCGGCGAATGGCGTAGCGCAGACCGTTGGGCAGCGTGCCGAACGACCATGCGGGATCGGGCGTGATGTCGCTGCCCTTGTACAGCCATTTTGCCGTGTCAACACGAACGCCGGCAATGACGGCCGACGTCACCGATTGACCGCTGACTGGCGCGCCGAGTGTCAAGGCGAGACCGGAAAGAACGGAGACGCGGATCACGCGCGAAAAGAACGGCATGCGCTCCTTTAACGACAGGCATGCAAATTCGCCAGCGCCCGTAATGTAAATGATCCCCACGCTGGTCCCGTTTTGCCGCGCACTGCGTTGCTGCCATGATTTTGACCAATACCGAAAATAATGGCTGCATCTCAACGGCAAGGCAGGATGTTCGGAGGGACGTTATGACGATCGTAATGGCGCATCGCGATGACCGGGCGCTAACGCCGCGAACAGTCGGCGCACCGGAGCCGCTAGTACCGGACCTTGGTATGATCTCGGGCGCACCGATGGCCGGCGCGCCGATGGCAGCCGAGCGCGGGCGGCCGTTCATCATCCGATTCGGAAAACAGTTGCGCGGCATTTTCGATCATCTGATCGGCGCCTCGTCGCTGGTCGCCACCGATCCCGTGCTGGATGCGCATGACTTTGCCTGGACGGCGATCCTGCGCGAAAACTGGCAGGCCATTCGCGACGAGGCAATTGCGGTCGCGTTGCGCGGAGAGGCGGCACCCAGTCTCGCGACCATCTCCCCCGATCATCGGTCGATCGCCGAGGTCAACAAGTGGCGGTCGTTCTTCTTGTGGGGCTACAGCTATCCGATCGAGGACAATCTGGCGCGGTGTCCGGCGACCCGGCGCGTAGTCAGACAGATACCGGGATTGAACAGTGCTTTCTTCTCGATCCTGGCGCCGGGTACGCACATCCCGCTGCATCGCGGGGTCACCAAGGGGTTGATCACGTGTCACCTCGGCCTGATCGTTCCCCATGACGGGGATGTCCGGATGCAGGTCGATGACCGGATCGTGCGCTGGACTGAGGGCGAGACGTTGATATTCGACGACACCTATGATCACGAGGTTTGGAACGATTCCAGCGGCACGCGCGTCGTCTTGCTGATCCAGTTTGAACGACCGCTGTGCCAGCCGGGCAAGTGGTTTGCCGATCTGTTCATGGGGTTCGTACGCCGCTCAAGGTTCGTCCAGGAAGCCCGCGACAATATTGCGCAGTGGAATGCAGCAGTTAAGCAGCTCGACGTATAGGGTTCCGTGCGTGGGGTTGTTATCGAAGAGACAAGCGAACGAAGCGCAGCCATCCATATCTGTAGCGGCGAGATGGCGCAGGAGCACATGGCGGGCCAAGGTCATCCGGCCGTGACCAACTCATCAAAGCGGCGGAGTCACCTTGCGCCAATTGGCTCCACTGCGCATCTGACAGACAATGCGCACGACCTTCGACGACGCAGCCGTTCGGCTCTATCATCTGGGCGATGACGGCATCGCGACGACAATTGCCTATTCAACGCTCACCCGCGCGTTGGAGATTGCGGCCGGACAACCGGTAGAGGATCAGGCAGACCTCTACCTGCAAACCGACAATGACGTCGTTTCCTATCTTGGGATGGCTGAGCAATGATGGTCCTTGCGGCCAATCGATATCAGGGATCTGGCGTCCGCCAACGGCTCCCGGCGGCGCTGCTGTCGGCGGCGATCGTGGCGTTGCTGGGCTGGCTGCTGGTCACTGGGCTGGGGGTGTTAATGCCGGCTGTCCCCAACGACCCGCTGAAGCTTTTTTCGGTCATGCCACCGGCGCCGCCACCGCCCAAAGCTGATATCGTCCGGCGCCATCGCACCCCTCGCCCGGAGGGTGCGGCAGCACCGCCCAATCTGAAAGCAAAGCCGACAGAGGTCGTGGCACCAGAGCCGATCGTGCCGGTCACCGCCCCGCCGCCCGTCGTCGTCGCGACAGTCGCGGGTCCAGGCATCGCTGCTGTCGCCGGTGCCGCGCCGATCCGTGGACCGGGAACCGGTGCCGGCGGCATCGGCACCGGCAGGGGAAGCGGTGGTCGCGGCAATGGCGATGGCGGCGGCGGCGGGCGTGAAACCGGGCCGCGACTGATTCGCGACGACCACCGCGGCATCCGCTTTCCCCAAAGCGCACCTCCCGGCCGGTATCAGCTCACCATCCGTTACGCCGTCGAACCCGATGGCCGCGTCGATGATTGCCGCATCCTTATATCCAGCGGTAACGTGGAGATTGACGGCATGACATGCAGTAACGCCGAGCGCCGGCTGCGCTACAAGCCGTGCCGTGACGGTGACGGACGCGCCGTGCTGTGCTGGATCGTGCGCGATGAGGAATGGACGATTAAGCACGACCGCACCGATCGCAACATGAGATGATCGACGTGACCGATGCGATCCCTGCCGCGACGCTGGTTGTCATGCGCGACGCCGCGTCGGGCCCTCCCGACCTGCTGATCGTCGAGCGCGCCAAGGCGATGGCTTTTGCGCCCGGGGCGCTGGTCTTTCCCGGCGGACGAATCGATCCGGGAGATGAGGCCCTGGCCGCGACGTTGCCGCCGATCGAACAGGCACCCGCGCGCGTCGCGGCAATTCGCGAGACTATTGAGGAGGTCGGCGTTTCGATCGGCCTGGATCCGGTCCCGACGCCCGGGCAACTGGCGTCCATAAGGCGGGCACTGCATGACGGGCAGCCTTTCGGAGCCGCGCTGGCGGCGGTGGACGCTACGCTCGATCTGAACGCGCTCGCTTATTTCGCCCGGTGGCGGCCGGACCATCAGCGCGTCCGCACCTTCGACACGCACTTCTTCCTCGCGCGGTTGCCTGCTGGAGCCGGCACCGCCACGGTTGACGCGACCGAGAATGTCCGGCTGCTATGGGCGACCGCGCATCAGCTTCTGGCCGATGCCGATGCCAGCCGCGTGACGATCATCTATCCGACGCGGCGTAACCTGGAGCGGCTGGCGCAATTCACGACCATCGACGACGCCCTGTCGGACACCGCCGCTCGTGAGGTCCGCACAATCACGCCCTTTATCGAGGATCGCGACGGTGTGCGGCATTTGTGTATTCCCGACGATTTTGGCTATCCCGTCATGGCCGAACCAGTGGACCGCGCGGTTCGGGGTTGATGCGTGCGCTGGGGCATCTGATATCGACGCTCATCGTCTTTACGCTGATTGGCGCGGCACTCCTCCTGTTATACGGAGTACTCACGGGCGGCCGGACGCGCATGCCCTGGCAGACACTGGATTTGGGTGAGCCGTCCGGCCCCTTCACGGGGCGCAAGCTGACCACACTTGGCAGCGATCGCGCCCTGTGTTTCACTGTGCTCAGGCGTGCCGGTATCGCCTATACCGCGCTTCCGCCCCGCCACGCCGGCCGCGATTGCGGCTATGAAGACGGCGTTCGGTTCGCGCCAGGCGGGTCACGCTCAATCGCCTATGCCCCCGCGCATCCACGCCTGTCATGTCCGATTGCGGCGTCGCTCGCGGCTTGGGAGTGGCAGGTCGTGCAGCCAGCCGCCCGCGCGCGACTCGGCAGCCGGGTCGTCCGCATCAACCATTACGGCAGCTACAATTGCCGCCGAATTGCTGGCTCCTCCGGTAATTGGAGCGAACATGCGCATGCCGACGCTATCGATATTGCCAGCTTCACGCTCGCGGACGGTCGCACAGTCTCAGTATCCGGAAACTGGCGAGGCGCACAGGAAAAGGCGGCGTTCCTGCACGAAGTCCGCGATGGTGCGTGTACGATGTTCGCGACCGTGCTCTCACCTGACTATAACGCGGCCCATGCCGATCATCTTCATCTCGATCAAGCAATACGCGGAGCGGCAGGCTGGCGTGCGTGCCGTTGAGGTTCAGTTCGCCATCGGCTGCGCGCTGTCCACTTTCTCGACCCAATAAGGAAAAAACGCCGGTTGCCTGTTGGACCAGCCCGATGCCGTCGCCGCCGCCTCGCTGATCGATTGCAGCAGCGTACGCCGCAATTCGGGATGCAAGTGCGGCAATGCTGCCGCCGCGCAGAATGCCGCGGGTAACCACGGTCTTACCTGCGCACCAATCAGCCGCTCATAGAGGAAACGACAGGCTGAAAAACTGGTCAATCGCCCCTGCCCCAGGTCAAACGCTATAAGCGTGATCATCGGCGCCAGAAACGGCTCCACCGAGTCCAGTCCGCTATCGTCGGGGACGACGTCGCGTAACTCACCCAGCACCTGATAGATGCGCGCCTGAGCCCGGATACTCGCGGCCTCCACCACATCGCGTGACCACAGGGCCATGGCGTCCTCACGCTCCAGCCCGACATCCAGCGATCGGCGGATATAGCGCTGCGTCGATGCGCCAAAGCCGGCGAACTCCTTCATCTCCGCTAGCGTCATTGCGCCTTGCGCCGCCTTCATCCTGGAACCCATGATCGCCTCCGCCCCTTGCCATCGACACAGACGATATAAGCCGTTCCAGGTTAACCAACCGATGAACGTCCTAACGCCCGATCGTCAGACGACCACGAAACGCGCTGCGTCGCAACAAGAATTGCGACGACATGCGTTCAGGCGATCGCTTAGGATTGTTGGCTATGGCTTCCGGGCAACAATCGATGTTGTCTTCAGCCCGCCTGCTGCTCCTTGGTCGGATCATAGCCCGACGATGGTGCTGGCTCGCCACGATCGCGCGGCTGCGTGATGGATACCGGGTCGCTGGCGTCCATTGTCTCGTCCAGTCCGTTGTCCAATTGGGCTTCCGCGCTTTCCGGATTGTTTTTCAGCCGCTCGTTGATCGCCTCGTCCTGCCCCGCGCCCTGCTCGACCTCGGCTGCCAATGGCTTGTCGGCCTGTTCCTTGCCCGGAGCGACCGACATGCTGTCGAGCGCGGTTTGATCAATATCCGTCACGGATAACTCCTGTCCTAAGTGTCGCCAACATCAAAACGGGCGAGACCGGGCGCCGTTCCTCATTCATATCCAACAAGCTGGCTGACAACAAAAAAGCCCGGCGGGCGAACCCACCGGGCCTAAAATTACTGTCAGACAGCGCGTCCTAGCTGCGGTTGCCGCCGAACAGGCGCAGGATGAACAGAAACATGTTGATGAAGTCGAGATACAGGCTGAGTGCCGAGAAAATCACGACCCGCTGCTCATTGGGCGTACCGGCAACATGCGCGTACATGCTCTTCGTACGCTGCGTATCATAGGCGGTCAGCCCCGCGAACAACAGCACACCGACCCCGCTGATCAACAGTCCCAGTGGGCCGGATTGCACGAACATGTTGATAACCATCGCCACCAGCAGGCCGACGACGCCCATGATCAGGAACGTACCGAACACCGACAGGTCACGCTTCGTTGTGTACCCGTACAGACTCAGCGCTGCGAACCCGGCGGCGGTCGCGAAGAATGCCTGGGCAATTGCCGTGAAGCTGTAGACCAGGAAGATCGTCGAGAGCGACAGGCCCATCGCGACTGCAAAGCCCCAGAACATACCCTGCAATGTCGGTGTCGACATCTTGCTTTGGCCAAAGCTCATTGCAAAGACGAAGGCAAGCGGCGCGAACATGATGACATATTTCATCAGTCCGCCGCCGACAAACACCTGCGCCGCATATGAATTCTCACCGCCCCATGCAAAAAGCAGCGCGACGATGCCGGTCAACAACACCCCGGACGTCATATAGTTATAGACCGATAGCATGAACGATCGAAGACCGGCGTCATAGGCGTCGGACGTGACACCGATCGACGGTCTGCCGAACGGCGTGGCCTTCGACTGAGGGTCGGACCAGTTTGCCATGATAGTTGAAACTCCTCTGCCCGGACAACACTTCCGGATAGCCCCAATATCGTCTGATGCGTCCCGTTTTTCAAGCGAAACCGGTTGCATCGCGCCCTACGGCCGGGCGACAGGATGAAACATGCCGCGCCTGTTCGTTGCCCTGCGCCCGCCGCCCGTGATCCGGCGCGCCCTGATCGAGACGCAAGGCGGCGTACCGGGCGCGCGCTGGCAGGACGACGAACAGCTTCATCTGACCCTGCGCTTTGTCGGAGAGGTTGAGCGACGCGTCGCCGAAGATCTGGCCGATACGCTTGCACGCGTCACCGCCCCCGCACCGATGGTCGTGCTGACCGGTGTCGGCCGGTTCGAGCGGCGCGGACGAACCGATGCGCTATGGGCTGCCGTCAGCCCGCACGACGCGCTCGCGCATCTGCATCGCAAGATCGATCAGGCATGTGTGCGCGTCGGCCTGCCTCCGGAACGTCGCGCATATCTGCCGCATATCACGCTGGCGCGGTTGTCACGGTCGGCGGGAGCATCGATCGAAATCGATCGGTGGCTCGCGCATCATGCCGGGCTCGCCAGCGCGCCATTCACCCTGCCACATCTGGTCCTTTATCAGAGCATGTTGGGTCGCGAGGGCGCATCCTATGAGCCGGTGATGCGCTGGCCGCTGGGAACCGGCTGACCAGCGACGGGTTGGCAGAGACAGGAACAAATGATGGGGGAGACAGTAATGCGCACGGCCTTCGGGATTGCAGCTGTAACGATATTGGCAATCAGCCTGGGCGCTTGCCAGCGCAACATGGAAACCGGCACACCGGTTGCCGGCGGACTGGCAGCGGTCGCGCAGCTGCGAACGAGCGGCGGGGCAGATGCCGGGCGCGTGACGGCGACCGAGGTCGCCGGCGGCCTGCGCTTCACCATCGATGCACGCGATTTGCCCCCCGGCACGCACGGCGCGCATGTTCACACGACCGGCGACTGCACCCCGCCGGATTTCGCCGGGGCGGGCGGCCACTGGAATCCAGCCAGTGCAAAGCACGGCACCATGAATCCGCAAGGGCCGCACGCCGGCGACCTGCCCAATCTGGTAATCGGCACCGATGGTCGGGGAACGCTGGGCATTACCGTGCCGGGCACGACGATGGCCGGACTACTTGACGTCGACGGCTCCGCACTGATCATCCACGCCGGCCCCGACGACCTGATGACCGATCCATCAGGCAATAGTGGTGCCCGCATCGCCTGCGGCGTATTCCGGCCGGCATAGGTACGGACAGGACATTTGTCTGTTCTGGCAAGCCGCGACTAACCCGTCACCTACCGAAGGACTCCGGCGCTGCCGATGCCGATCAATACCGTTGGCAACAGCGGCAGCCGGATCGCGGCGGCGCAGGTCAGCGCGAGCGCAATGAGGTCCGCCACGCGTCACCCATGCGAAGCCGATCCCGCGACTGTTCCTGCCGGAACATACCAGGCGCCGGGAACGGAGAAATGAACGCCCGCCGCCACCAACAGGCTGACCAGCCACGGCAGCGCCGCGCCCACGTTTGTCCACATGCCGCGCAGCAGCACCAGGAACACGGCGGAAAAGCCAGATCGAAGCCCCAGCGATCGACGTTGCCAAGCACCGGGCCGAGCGCCGGGCCGAGCACCGGGCCGAGCACCGGGCCGAGCAACGTCTCCATTGTCGTGAAGAACAGCCAGCTCACATAAAGCGCGACGGGCGTGATCGAGCGCGAAGCTGCGATCGTGCGCCCGCGAACCCAGGGCTGGCCGCTGTCGATGATCGTCCTCGTCATGCTCGAGCGCGATGGAACGCAGCCCGGTTCCGGTCGAGATCGACGCTGATGATAGGCTCGGCGGTCAGTTCCTCTGAGTGTCAAAACTGGACGCCGTTACGGCTTGATTGTTGCCTCTTCCAGCGTCGTCGTCTCGACCATCGAACGATCCGTCGCATCGCGGGCAAGCGCCACGAGGTACTTCCCCGCTGCGATGTGCCAGCCCGGAATGGCGGTATCATATTGTGCCACGATGCGCGGTTCGGCAACCAGGGTCACGCGTGTCGATTCCCCGGGTTTGAGCGACAGGCGTCTGAACGCTGCCAGCCGCATCGGTGTGAGCGCCCGGCCGTCATTGCCTGCTCTTGCAACATAGACCTGCGGCACGTCCGCCCCCGCACGCTTGCCCATGTTCTTGACCTCGAACGACACGCTGAGCGTCTTGCCCCCGGTCACGACGGGATTGCGATAGGCAAAGTTCGTATAGCTCAGCCCGTGACCAAAGGCGAAGAGTGGGCGTTGCTGCTTCTTTTCGTACCAGCGATAGCCGACGTCCGAGCCCTCGACATAGTCGATGGGAAAGCTTTTCAGCTCATATTGCCCGGCATTTGCCGGATTGGCCGCCGCTTGCGCCTCAATCGACGTCAACGTTTCCAGCCCGACCGGCGCCGACCGGGGCGCCTGGGTGACCGCTGCTGGAAAGGTAATCGGCAGGCGTCCCGACGGATTGACGCGACCGGTCAATATATTGGCGATCGCTTCGCCTCCCCGCTGACCGGGATACCATGCCTGCACTACCGCGGGCACAGCATCGATCCAGGGCATCAGCACCGGCCCACCCGTCTCCAGCACCGCCACCGTTTTCGGCTGTGCGGCAGCAACTGCCGCGATCAGCGCGTCCTGGCCGTTGGGCAGCGAGAGGTCGGCCACGTCCTGGGCCTCGGTCGTCCACTGCGTGGCAAAGACGATCGCGAGATCCGCCGAACGGGCGGCGGCCGCGGCGGCGGCTGGGTCAGTGCCGTCGATATACGTCACCTGCGCCTGCGGAAGCGCCATCCGCATTGCCTTGAGCGGCGACGACGCGTGATAGGTGATCCGTGCGAATGATGCGGCCGCGCCACTGGTCAGCGGAATCTCGATCGGCGCGCCGCCGACCGATCGAACCTGGCTCGAACCGCCCCCGGAGAGCACACCGACATCGGCATGCCCGCCGATGAGGACGATGCGCGTTGCGGTGGCCGCCAGCGGCAACAGGCCGCCCTCGTTCTTGATCAGAACAATGCCGGCTTCTGCCGCGCGCTGCGCGACCTTGGCGTTCTGGGCATAGGCGATCGGCTGGACACGCTGCGGCGCAGGCTTGTCATAGGCGCCTGTCTCGATCAGTCCGGTCAGATACCGTGCGACCATGTCGTTCAGCCGCGCCATCGGCACCTCGCCGCGCTCAACCGCATCCTTTAATGGCGCGCCGAAATAGATCGCCTTGTCCAGCTCCTGGCCGGATTCCTGGTCGAGGCCGGCGTTCGCCGCCTTCACCGTCGAATGGACCGCGCCCCAGTCGCTCATCACCCAGCCACGATAGCCCCAATCGCGTTTCAGGACGTCGGTCAGCAGATGCCGGTTCTCGCATGCCCAGTCGCCGCCGATCTTGTTATAGGCGCACATCACCGATCCCGGCTGCCCCTTCTCGATTGCGATCTCGAAGGCGAGCAGGTCGCTCATGCGTAACGCCGCCTCACCGATCCGGGCGTCCGAGACCATGCGTCCGGTTTCCTGCGAATTCAGGGCGAAGTGTTTTATGGTCGAGACGATGCCGTTCGACTGAACCCCCGCAATATGCGCGCCCGCCAATTCGCCGGCCAGCAGCGGATCCTCGCCGAGATACTCGAAATTGCGCCCATTCCATGGGTCACGCGTCAGATTAACCCCGCCGGCCAGCAATACGTCAAAACGTTTCGCCCGCGCCTCGCTGCCGATCATCACTCCGCCAGCGCGCGCGATCGACGGGTCAAAGGTCGCCGCCGTCGCCAGACTCGAGGGGAGAGCGGTCGCGACGTCTCCCTTGCGCTGCTCTACCTGGTTCGCGACCCCCAGCGACGCATCGCTTTCACGGATCAACGGGATGCCCAGCCGGGGAATACCGTCGATGTGCCCTGCGGATAGAATCAGTTCATTCGGCGTCTTGCCCTTCGCCATCGGCGGGAACAGACCATGCGCGAGCGCGATTTTCTCAGCCAGTGTCGTTTTTGCAACGATGCCATCTGCACGGCTGCGAGCGTCCTGTTCTGATACAGGCCGATGCGGCGCACGCACCTGCGCGGCCATCGGCCACGCGGTTGTCATAGCTGCACAAGAGCCAATCAGCGTCGCCTTGACCAGTATCTTCATCCATCCGCTCCCTTACGCTGGTCAATCTGACCCTGTTGCAGTTACTTGACAGCGCGTTGGGAACGACGCAAGTGAACGTTATCAACTGTCGCTGATCGATATGTGGCGGCTGGTTTCACAGGGGGAGGATTTTACATGCGGAGCGCCAAGGCTCGTCTGCTGTCACAATTGATCATCGGGGCGTCGACGCTGGTACTTGCGAGCGCGCCAAACCTGGCAGCCGCGCAGGACGCGCCGCCGGCACAGGCAGGCGATCAGGTTCCGCCGACGTCATCGACAATGGGCACTCCCGGAGGCTCGCAGATCGAGACACCGGTCGGCGCCCCGTCGGAGGGTGAAGGTACAGCGGCCGGCGCCGGCGAAGGCGATATTGTCGTCACCGGTATTCGTGCCAGCTTGCGCGAATCGATCAACATCAAGCGCAACGCCCAGGGCATTGTCGACGCCATCTCCGCGGAGGATATCGGCAAGTTTCCCGACACCAATCTTGCGGAATCGCTGCAGCGTATCACCGGCGTGTCGATCGACCGGGCAAACGGCGAAGGTCAATTTGTAACCGTTCGTGGATTTGGCCCGGAATACAATCTCGTCGTGCTCAACGGTCGGCAGTTGCCGACGTCCGTCATTGGCGACGGCAACAGCGCGCCAGCCTCACGCAGCTTCGACTTCGCCAACCTCGCATCCGAAGGGGTTGCTGCACTCGAAGTCTACAAGTCCGGCCGCGCATCAATTCCCTCGGGCGGAATCGGCTCGACGATCAACATTCGGACGCCGCGGCCGTTCGACAAACTCGGGCTGCGCGGGTCTATCTCGGCTCGAGGCGTGATCGACACGTCTCAGAACGGCAAAAATGACATCACCCCTGAAGTTTCAGGGATCATCAGCGACACCTTTGCCGACGGCCGGCTCGGCATCCTGTTCACCGGTGCATATCAGCGCCGTAATGCAGGCTTGAATACGGCCAATGTCGGCTACCGCGACGGGTATCTGGGATCGGAAAATAACTGGGGGTCTTTGGCACAGCCGGGTGATGCGCGTGCGGCCAATATCACCAATCGTCCTGGTCCTGACGACGTCTACGAAGTGCCGCAGAATGCATCGTATGACGTGAACGACTTCCGTCGCGAGCGCATCAATGGACAGCTCGTCTTGCAGTTCCGCCCGATCGATTCGCTGACCGCAACTGCCGATTACACCTATTCACGGTACGAGGCGGAAACGCGCAATTCGAATGTCGGCATCTGGTTCAATCACAACGACACATCGTCGGCCTGGACCGATGGCCCGATTGCAGGACCGGTCTTCTACACGGAGCGCTTTCCGCTTCCTGCTCCAGAGCCGGGCGATACTCCACAACAAACCGCAGAAAAGCGAAACCAAGCGCTTAAGGATTTGTCCTATTCAGGCGCGCTGACCAAGTTCCGCACCGAAAACAAGTCGCTCGGCGGCAACCTGACCTGGGACGGGCCGGGCGGCGTCACCGTCTCGATCGACGCGCATCACTCGACCGCAGAATCGAAGCCCACCAACAAATATGGCAACAGCAACTCGGTCGGCACCGCCATCTTCGGCGTTCAGTCACAGACCATCAATTTTGATAACAAATTACCGGTATTGTCGTTCAATCTCCAGCCCGGCCTCGATCCGCTCAACAAGTCGCTGATCGTCCCGACCGGCAATGCATTTCGTAATTCTTATTTCCGGGATCGTATCGACCAGGTCCAGATGAAGGGCCATTATGAGCATGACGGCCCACTGTTCGACTCACTCGACTTCGGCTTTGCTTACACCGATAACAAGGTCCGCTCAGCCTATGGCGTGCTGCAAAACGACACTTGGGGCGGCGTTGGCGGTGACACTATTGCACAACGTGCCACGGCGGCCGCGGCGGCGTCCGACGATCTTTTCACTCTTGTTACCATTCCGGACAAGTTTTCCGGCATTGGGGGAGCGAATGATGCGGCCGTCATCCCGTCATTCTACAAATACGATTTTGAACGCCTCGTCTCCATTCTCGATCAGAACTACAATATCTGCGGCGGTGACGGAAATTGTCTGATCCCGTACACGACCGACCGTCGCATCCGGGAAAAGACCGTTGCGCCCTATCTGCAGATCAACGGCAAATTCGATCTCTTCTCGAACCCCTCACATCTGATCGCCGGCATACGGTACGAAAACACCGATGTATCATCCTCGGCGCTTGTACCGATCCCGACCGCAACGCGTCAGAATTCGCCGAACGAATTCAACATTCTGCCAACGACAAACAATGGGTTTACTACTTTCAAGGGTAGTTATGACGTCTGGCTGCCGTCGGTCGATTTCGATGTTTCACCACTGGCCAATGTAAAGCTGCGTGCCTCCTACAGCCACACGATCACCCGTGCGGATTACGGCAGCCTGCAAGGGGGCAGAACACTCGATCAGCTGTTCCGCATTGGCGGTGGTACAGGTTCGCAAGGTAATCCGAACCTGATCCCCTTTAAATCAAAGAACATCGATCTGTCCGCCGAATGGTATTATGGTGCCGAGAGCTATATTTCTGTCGGCTATTTCCATAAGAATGTTTCGAACTACATCAGCCCGACGCAAGTGAATACATCGGCGTTCGGATTGACGACGCCGGTACAGATACTCAACGGCGTTACACAATATGGCCCCCGCTATCAGGCCGCGATCAATGCGCTGGGCGCGAATGCGACGTTCGGGGCTATTCGAGACTATATCGGGGCAAACTTCCCTGGAAGCGTCGTCAACGGTACGATCCTAGCTCAGCCAAACGATCCGCTGATCAATTTTGTCATTTCGCAACCGTTCAACAGCGATCAGACCGCGAAGATCGACGGCTTCGAATTCGCCATCCAGCATAATTTCTGGAACACCGGCTTCGGAACGATATTGAACTATACTATTGTGAACAGTAATCAGAACTATGACAATACTTTGCCTGCAAGCACGACCCCGGTACAATTCGCGGTAAACGGTATTTCCGATAGTGCGAATGCGGTCGGTTTCTACGACAAGAACGGCATCCAGGTGCGTGTTGCCTATAATTGGCGCGCTCAATTCCTGGCGGGTGGCGGACTCAACCCGTTCTACACAGAAGGCTATGGTCAGCTTGATGCGAGTGCCAGCATCGATCTGTTCAGAGGCATCGCTATATTCGCCGAAGCGATCAACCTGACGGGAACGGACAGGCGCGGTCACCGCCGGTCGGACCGCAATGTCACCTTTGTGACCAAACAGGACGCGCGCTATTCGGCGGGTCTGAGGTTCGCCTTTTAAGGGTGTAAGCAGTAAAGGTAGCGCCCTGGCGGGCATGGCCTTTACTGCTTAAAAAACCGGCATTCAGCCTCGTCGGATCAGGCTCGGAAAGGCAAATATTGGAACGGCCGGTTGCCAGCATTGTAATAGTCGGTGGCGGTACCGCCGGCTGGCTGGCAGCTTGTACGCTTGCGTCACGCGCTGATCCTGCGGCTGATCGTCCCATGTCGATCACGATCGTCGAATCGCCTGACGTACCGACGATCGGCGTCGGCGAGGGGACATGGCCAACGATGCGCCGGACGCTTGAGCGCATCGGGATCGACGAGTCGGAATTTCTGCTTGCCTGCGACGCGTCGTTCAAACAGGGAACACGTTTCGACGGCTGGCGGGATGGTTCGCCGGAGGACGTTTACTATCATCCGTTCGTCCCGCCGGACGGCGACGCTTCGCAAGTCGTTGCGGCCTGGCAAGATATGGGTGGTGATCATCCCTATGCCGACGCTATCTGTCCTCAACCTCGCGCCTGCGCGCTTAATCTGGCGCCGAGGCAGCGCGCCATGCCCGATTATACCGGGGCACTGAACTATGCCTATCACCTGGATGCCGGGAAGCTGGCAGTAATGCTTCAGCGCCATGCGACCGGTAGGCTTGGGGTACGCCACGTCCGCGATCATGTATCGGGCATCGAGCGTACCGCCGATGGTGACATCGCCGCAGTCAGAACGCGGGCAAGCGGGCGAATTGACGGCGATCTCTTCATCGACTGTACCGGACAGGCCGCCTTGCTTCTGGCGGGGGAGTTCAACGTGCCGTTCGTCGATCGCAGCGGCGAACTGTTCAACGACCGTGCGCTTGCGGTTCAAGTGCCCGTCGATCCTGACAGCCCCGTTGCATCGCAGACCAACGCTACCGCCCATGCCGCCGGCTGGATATGGGACATTGGCCTTCCGACGCGGCGCGGCGTTGGATGCGTCTATTCGTCAGTTCACGCAAGTGACGACGACGCGACGAACACGCTGATGTCTTATTTGCGAAACACCACGCAAAACATCGACGCCAAAAGCCTGGCGTTCCGCCGCCTCGACTTCCGATCCGGCCACCGCAAGCGCTTCTGGGAACGCAACTGCCTCGCCATCGGCCTGTCGGCGGGCTTTCTAGAACCCTTGGAAGCGTCGGCTATCGTGATGATTGAATTGTCGCTTGAGGCACTTCTGGATCATTTCCCACACACGCGCGGGATCATGGAAATCCAAGCTGAACGATTCAATGCGATCTTCAGCTATCGCTGGGACCGCATCGTCGAATTCCTGAAGCTCCATTATGCGCTAAGCCAGCGGGAAGAACCCTATTGGCGGGATCATCGCGATGCGGCCACGATCCCGCCTCGGCTATTAGAGCTTTTGCAGATATGGCACTATCAGTGCCCATCTCGCACCGACTTTACCGCATCCGACGAGGTGTTCCCCGCGGCCAGTTACCAGTACATCCTTTACGGGATGGGTTTTCCTATCCCCATATTGGGGTCGCGACGGAACAATGACAAATTTGACCGGAACGGTATGCTACACCAGGTTAAACAGCGCTCGCGCGTCCTAGCGTCAAGCTTGCCCACGAACCGCAGCTATCTCACTGCGCTGCGGCATGCCAGTGCTCAGCGCGAACTGAACCGCGCCTCCTGACATGAACGATCACGCAATCCTGACCGCCGAAGAACATCGCGACCTGCGTATCTGCACTGATCGCGGAGCAATGTTCGGCGATGCGGTGATGTGCTGCCTCACCGTACCGGACGAGTTCCGCCAGATACAAAGCGAATATCCGATCCTCTTCCGCCTGGACCATGAGCGGGATAGCTTCAACGCGCTGGCCCTGTTCGGCTTCGAGAACGGTGAGAATCTGTTCCTTGACGATGGGCGCTGGGACGCGCGTTACCGCCCGCTTGCGATTGACATCCAACCTTTCCTGATCGGTGGCGGGGTTGGGGACGAAACGGACGCTGCCCAAGTACATATCGACTTGGCAAGTCCACGCATCGGATGCGACGAAGGCGTACGTGTCTTCGACGACGATGGATGCCCGACGCCCTATCTCGAGACGATCGCGGAACAGTTGGGCGCGCTCGACGCGGGCTACCGCGCACAGCCCGGTTTCTTCGCCGCGCTGCGCCGCCACGATCTACTCGAACCGCTATCGCTGGACATCACGCTCAACGATGGATCAAGGAACAGCCTGGTTGGTTTCCATGTCATCGACGAGGACCGGCTGCGCGATCTGGAGCCCGAAGCGCTGGCTGACCTGCACGATGACGGGCACCTGATGCCGATCTTCATGGCCGTCGCCTCGCTGGGCCGGATCGGGGTGCTCGTCGAGCGCAAGAACCGGCGGATCGATGGCTGACGCAGCCCAAGATATCTTCGCGCGGCTGGAACGGGTGCCGGAGGAGCGGATAGCCGGCGCCAAGGACCTGGACGCCCGTCTGCGCGGCGCGACAAAGCCCTTTGTCGTTCGCGGGCTGGTATCCGATTGGCCGCTGGTGAAGGCTGGTCGCGAGTCCGGTCGATCGGCGCGTGACTATCTGATCGCGCATGCCCGGCGCGTTCCCTTCACGGTTTCGGTAGGTGCCCGGCAAAGTGCCGGACGGTTGTTCTACGATGACGCGCTCGGCATGAACTTTCAGACGGTGCGCGCGCCGCTGGCTGAGGTGTTCGCCCGGATCGACGTCACCGAGACGGAGGCGCAGCCTCAGCCGATCTATCTCGCCTCGATCGACATGAAGGGCTTCTTCGACGGACTGCACGATGCCAATCACGTCGATCTGGGTGATCGAACGGCGATGGCCAGCATCTGGATGGGCACGCGGACACGGATCGCCGCGCATAACGACTTCCCGCACAACCTGGCCTGCGTCGCGGTCGGCAGGCGTCGGTTCACGCTCTTTCCGCGCGAACAGTTCCGTCACCTGTATCTTGGGCCCGTCGACAATACACCCGCGGGTCGCGCGATCAGCATGGTCGATTTTCACGATCCCGACTTCGCGCAGCATCCCGGCTTTCGTGAAGCGCTGGATCATGCGCAAACAGCCGAACTCGGCCCCGGCGACGCGATCTATATTCCATCTATGTGGTGGCATCATGTCGAGGGACTGGATCCCTTCAACACGCTGGTCAATTACTGGTGGCGCGACACCCCGCGCTGGATGGGACAGCCGCAGGAAGCATTGAACCATGCGATGATGTCGATCCGCGATCTGCCCGCCGATGAAAAACACTTCTGGCGCGACCTGTTCGACTATTATGTCTTCGACAATGCCGAGGATGTGACCGCACATATTCCGGAGAAAGCACGGGGCATCCTGGGGCCTATGACCGCCGAGAGCGCCGGAAAAGTGCGCACCTTCCTGCTCAGGGCGCTGGGCCGATGATCGCGGTGCGGCGGGTAGTGATCGCCGGGGGCGGCACCGCGGGGTGGATGGCGGCGGCGGCCATTGCCAGGACGATGGGCCGGACAGTGAGCGTCACGCTGATCGAGTCCGACGCCATCGGCACGGTCGGCGTCGGCGAATCCACCATTCCGCCGCTCGTCAATTACAATCGCCTGCTCGGCATCAAGGAAGCCGATTTCATGCGCGCCACGCAGGCAACGTTCAAACTGGGCATCCTGTTCGACAACTGGAAGGATAGGGGCGAGCGCTATTTCCATTCCTTCGGGCTGACCGGCAAGGATCACTGGTCCGCGGGCTTTCAGCATTTCTGGCTACATGGCCTGACGAAGGGTCACGAACAGCCGTATGACGATTATTGCCTGGAGCTAGTCGCCGCGATGCAGGGCAAGTTCGCTCATCTGCCCGACGAGAGCATGAACTACGCGTATCAACTGGATTCCACGCTGTA
Source organism: Sphingomonas sp. (assembly GCA_965217805.1). GTDB lineage: Bacteria > Pseudomonadota > Alphaproteobacteria > Sphingomonadales > Sphingomonadaceae > Sphingomonas. Next base: position 615,584 of record CBDCJJ010000008.1, read on the forward strand.
TGCGCGTTTCCTCCGCCAGATGGCGGAAGCGGACGGCACGACGCGGATCGAAGGTAAAATCGCCGAGGTTCGGCTTCACGGCGAGACGGGAGATATCGCCGCGCTGGCGCTGGAGTCGGGCGAGCTGGTGGAGGGCGACCTGTTCCTCGATTGCACCGGCTTTCGCGCGCTGCTGATCGGACAGGCGCTTCATGTCGGCTTCGATGACTGGACGCACTGGCTGCCATGCGACTCGGCGATCGCGATCCAGACCGAGAACGTCCGCGCGCCGCTCCCCTATACGCGCGCAATCGCGCATGATGCGGGGTGGCAGTGGCGTATTCCGCTTCAGCAGCGCACGGGCAATGGGCTGGTCTATTGCAGCCGGTATCTGGATCATGACACGGCGCTGAAACGGCTGCTCGGCAATGTCGAGGGGCGGACGCTGACAGAGCCGAATCATATTCGCTTCGTGACGGGGGCAAGGCGGCGGCAATGGCATCGCAACTGCATTGCGATGGGATTGTCCGGCGGCTTCATGGAGCCGCTAGAGTCGACCAGCATTCACCTGATCCAGCGCGCGATCCTACGCCTGCTGCGCATGTTCCCGCAGGCCGGGATCAGCGCGCGGGACGTGGCAGAATTCAATGACCAGCAGCATGTCGACATGCTTCAGATCCGAGATTTCCTGATCCTTCACTACAAGGTAACGGATCGTCGCGACAGCCCGTTCTGGCGTTACTGCGCAGCGATGGACGTACCCGGGACGCTGGAGCAGAAGATCGAACTCTTTCGCGAAACCGGTCGCGTGTTTCGAAAGAATGAGGAGTTGTTCGCGGAAAACAGCTGGGTGCAGGTCATGATGGGTCAGGGAATTATCCCGCAATCACACCATCCCATTGCGGCCAAGCTGAGCGACGAGGAACTCGAAAGATTGCTCACCATGTTGCGCAGCAATGTTACGAAGACCGTCGCGTCGCTGCCCGAACATGCGGCCTATGTCACGCGGTACTGCGCCGTGGCACGCGCGCAAGCCGCCTGATCGGGACCAGAAGCGCGGTGGCGAGGCGGCGGCAGACGGTCACGATCAAGCATGTCGCGGCCGACGCTGGTGTTTCGCTCCAGACCGTCAGCCGGGTCATCAACAAGGAACCCAATGTTCGCCCCGCCATGATGCAACGGGTGCAGTCAGCTATCGAGCGCCTGGGCTATGTGCCATCAATAGCTGCGCAGCGGATGGGCGGCTCACGCTCATATCTGATCCTGGCGCTCAACGACCGTGAACGCACGATTGCCGACTGGCGCAACCGGGAGGGTGCCGATTGGGTCGACCAGATGTTGCTGGGCGGGATGCTCAAATGTGCCGAGCACGGCTACCGACTGATGGTCGAACTCGTCGACACGCACAGCGATCATATCGAGCGCGAATTGTCAGGGGCGATAGCCGCGTTGCAACCGGACGGCATCATCCTGACGCCCCCACATTCGGCAAATGCGCTGATCCTGGGTCTACTGGAGGAGCAGGGTATCAGCTTCGCCCGGATCGGCTCGGTAAAGCCCGGTCCCGGCTTCACGATGACCATGGATGACGAGCGCGCGGCGGTCCTGGCCACCGAACACCTGATCGCGCTTGGACATCAAACGATCGGCTTTATCGCCGGGCCTCCGGAATACGAACTAAGCGGCTGGCGCATCGAGGGATGGCGTCGAGCAATGCGAGACGCCGGCCTGGCGACCGAAGGGCGACTGGCACGGGGCGATTTCGGCTATGCATCGGGCCGTCACGCAGCGACGCAACTGCTGCAGGACGATCCTCCGAGCGCGATTATCGCCAGCAATGACCAGATGGCACTGGCGACACTGGCGGTGGCGCGCGAGTTCGGCATGGACGTCCCCGATGATCTTTCGCTCATCAGTTTCGACGACACGCCGATCGTGCGATCCGCGAACCCTCCGCTTACGGCCGTTGTCCAACCCATTGCAGAGGTTACCGCATGTGCGGTCGAGGTCATCATCGACGATCAGATGGGCAGGCCGAAGCCAACGCTGCCGATCGTGATCGCGGCCGATATCGCCATACGCGGCTCGACCGGCAGAAGGCGAGAAAACCGTCCCGATCAAAGAGCGCGATAGCGGGGAGCGTGGTGGTCGAGCGTACCTATTGCGGGAGCGACCGTCACTTCTCCAGCGGCGACGCTAGTCCAGTGATTTGACGATTTCGTCGACCATTTTCTTGGCATCGGCCAGCAGCATCATGGTGTTGTCGCGGTAGAACAGCTCGTTATCGACCCCGGCATACCCGACACCGCCCATGCTGCGCTTGATAAAGAGCACCGTCTTCGCCTTTTCTACGTCGAGCACCGGCATGCCGTAGATCGGCGAAGTCTTGTCGGTCTTCGCCGCGGGGTTGGTGACGTCGTTGGCGCCGATCACGAAGGCGACGTCGGTCTGGGCGAACTCGGAATTGATATCCTCCAGCTCGAAGACCTCGTCATAAGGGACGTTCGCCTCCGCCAGCAGGACGTTCATATGCCCCGGCATCCGTCCGGCGACCGGATGGATGGCGTATTTTACGCGCACGCCGGCCTCCTTCAGCTTGTCCCCCATCTCGCGCAGCGTGTGCTGCGCCTGCGCGACCGCCATTCCGTATCCGGGCACGATGATGACCTGGTCCGCCTGGCTCATCAGGAATGCGGCATCCTCCGCGCTCCCCCGTTTCCAGGGCCGATCGATCGCCGCGGCACCGCTGCCCGCATCCCCGACCGCGCCGAAGCCGCCGGCGATCACGCTCACGAAACTGCGGTTCATCGCGCGGCACATGATGTAAGACAGGATGGCACCGGACGATCCGACCAGTGCCCCTGTGATGATCATCGCGCTGTTGTGCAGCGTGAATCCCATGGCCGCTGCTGCCCAGCCCGAATAGCTGTTGAGCATGCTGACCACGACCGGCATGTCGGCCCCGCCGATCGGCACAATCAGCAGGAAGCCGATCGCGAACGACAGGATCGTGATGCTCCAGAATGCCCATTGAGGCGCAGGATTGGTGTGGGCGAAGACCGCGATCAGCAGCAGGATCGCGATCAGAATGCCCAGATTGATAACGTGCCGGCCGGGCAGCAGGATCGGCTTGCCGCCCATATTTCCGTTGAGCTTCAGGAAAGCGATGATCGAGCCGCTGAACGTGATCGCACCGATCGCCACGCCCAGCCCCATCTCGACCCGGCTGACGGGTTCGATGAGGGTGAAGGGCTGCCCGATCATCGGGACGACCAGTTCGGCGATCCCGAACGCGGTCGGATTGAGAAAGGCCGCAAACCCGACAAGGACGGCAGCGAGGCCGACGAGCGAATGGAACGCCGCGACAAGCTGCGGCATGTCGGTCATTGCGATCCGGCGCGCGGTAACAAGTCCGATCGCCGCACCGATGCCGATCGCGGCGAGAATTTCGACGATAATCGTATAATCGATCATAAGATCAAAGGGATTGCCGGGAGGCGATGCGGCTGTTCGCATCGGATAGTGCGTCAGCAGCGTCGTCACGACCGCGATCGCCATGCCTGTCATGCCGAACCGGTTTCCGCGCTGGCTACTCGCCGGTGACGACAGCCCGCGCAGCGCCAGGATGAAGCATATGCCGGCGACGAGGTACGCGAGCGCTACCCAAGGGTTCGCCGCGGTGGACGCATGTTCCACCTCAGCGTTCCTTCTTCTTGTACATCGCCAGCATGCGCGCCGTGACCGCGAACCCGCCGAAGATGTTGATGCTCGCCAGCACCACCGCCAGCAGGCCCAGCCACTTCGCGCTCGCCGATCCCGCGGCGGCACTGGCAATCAGGGCGCCGACGATGATGACCGACGATACCGCGTTGGTCACCGCCATCAGCGGCGTGTGCAGCGCCGGCGTGACCGACCACACGACGTAATAGCCGACGAAGCACGCCATGACGAAGATCGACAATATCGCGACAAAGTCCACCTGCTACTCCTCGCTTGTCGAATGCATCAACGCTGCTTTCCCAAACGGCGCAGCGACAAGGTCGGCGGCGAAGCGAGGCCGGTCGCCGTCAAGCCAGCCCCTCATGCACGATCCGTCCACCCCTGGTCAGCCGGATCGCCGTCACGATCTCGTCGTCATCGGGCAGCACCGCACGGCCTGCATCCTTGTCCCAGAACGCGTTCAGGAAATTGAACAGATTGCGGGCGTAGAGCGCGCTGGCATCGGCCGCCAGCCTTCCTGCGACATTGCGATGCCCGACGATCTTCACACCCATGCTATTGACGACCGTTCCTGCCACCGCACCTTCGACATTGCCGCCCTGCTCCACCGCCAGATCGACGATTACCGATCCCGGACGCATGCTTGCCACTTGCTCGGCAGTCACCAGCCGCGGGGCGGGTCGTCCCGGGATCAGCGCGGTGGTGATGACGATATCCTGTTTGGCGATATGCGCGGAGACCAGTTCGGCCTGTCGTGCGCGGTACTCCTCACTCATCTCAGCCGCATAGCCGCCCGTCCCCTCTCCCTCGATGCCGGCCTCCTGCTCGACGAAGATGGGTTTGGCGCCCAGCGAAAGTATCTGCTCCCTGGTGGCCGCGCGCACGTCCGTTGCCGACACCTGCGCGCCAAGCCGACGGGCGGTCGCGATCGCCTGCAGCCCGGCGACCCCCACACCCATCACGAATGCCCTGGCGGCACTCACCGTGCCGGCCGCGGTCATCATCATCGGGAACGCTCGGCCGTATTCGCCCGCCGCATCCAGCACCGCCTTATACCCGGCCAGGTTCGACTGCGAGGACAAGACGTCCATCGACTGCGCCCGCGTGATGCGTGGCATCATATCCATCGCCAACGCTTCCACCCCGAGCGCGGCGTAGTCGCTGATGAGAGGTCGTTGCCTTGTCGGGTCAAGCATCGCTATCAGTATTGCGTCTGGCATGACCCCGCCCAGGCTCGCAGGACTGGCACCACGCACGCTGAGTATCACACCTGCACTTTCGAGAACGTCCTGACGGCCGCCGACACTCGCTCCTGCAGCGGTGTAAGCCCCATCCGCGATCGATGCGGCCACTCCTGCGCCAGTCTCTACCGCAATCGTCGCACCCAGCGCGGCGAGTTTCCTGACCGTTTCGGGCGTCGCAGCAACCCTTGTCTCGCCGTCCAACTGTTCTCTGAGGACGGCGATTTTCATATTATCGCGCGATGATCCAAATTACTAAGGCGGCTATCACGACCACTGCCATAGCGCCCCATTTGAGCATTGAAATTACGCTTCCATATGTCTCGACATGCCTCTCAAGCGCACCGTCATCTGCCATTTGTGGCTATCTCCAATCTGCGAGGAACACGAATTCTAGACCGTCAAGCTCTTCCGGGTACTACCCGCCGCCCGGCCAAGTCTCAAGCCTCATCGGCAGAGGTTTAAGGCTGCATTTACCTACGCTGCGCTAACAGGGTCGCCTCAAGGGAATGGGACAAGCAATGACGCGCATCAAACAGCGCCTACTCATGTTGATCGACAAAGACCCCGGGCAGCAACGCCTGGTGGCGGCTGTGGCAGCGCGTGCCGGTTGGCGAACAATCGTGGTGAGCGGCGGCGAAGAAGCGATGCAGTCGCTCAAAGGTCAAGATGGCAGACATATCGCCGCGATCCTGCTCGATCAGGATGCGGCGAGCGAAAAGGCGACTGCGGTAGTTACGGCGCTCCGCGAGCAGCGGCCTCTCTTGCCGATCCTGCTTTTGACCGGCGACGATTCAGTTGAAAACGCTGTTGCGGCAATGCGCAACGGCGCAACCGACTATCTGGTAAAACCCATCGGACGTGAGCGCATGACGGCGGCGCTGAATGCGGCGATTGATGATACGGGAACCGGCGAGTTACGTCCCTTGACCGAGAAGATTCCCGCGCTTCTTGCCTTTGACGAGATCGTCGGTTCAGCTCCGGACTTCCGCGCTGCACTTGCCGTAGCGGCGAAGGCTGCGCGTGCACGCGTAGCAATTCTGGTTCAGGGCGAAAGCGGCGTCGGCAAGGAGGTCGTCGCCGAGGCGATTCATGCGGCCAGTCCGCGTAGCCAGCGGCAGTTGGCCACAATAGATTGCGGAGCCATGCCTCAGAACCTGGTAGCCAGCGAATTATTCGGGCACGAGAGTGGTGCCTTTCCGGGCGCCTTTGAGCGCAGAGTCGGGCGTATTGTGACCGTCGATGGGGGGACGGTTTTTCTTGACGAGGTCGGCGGTTTGAATGCCGATGTACAGTCACGGTTGCTGCAGCTTCTGGACCATGGCCAGGTCCATCCGATCGGGGCGCAATACCCTGTAAACGTTGACGTTCGTATCATCGCATCGACCAATTGCCGCCTGGCCGAGGAGGTCGAGGCAGGACGGTTCCGGGAGGATCTGTATCAGCGCCTGAACGCCGTTAATGTCGTTATACCGCCGCTTCGCGAACGCAGGGGCGATATCGCCGCGCTCGCCCGGCATCTGTTGACGCGTATCGGCCAGCAGCCGGGTCTGCGCGCGCTGGGCATCACGGACGACGCACTGGCACTGCTCAGCGCATATGACTGGCCCGGCAATGTCCGCCAGTTGCAGAACGCGCTCTTTCGCGCCGCGGTGCTTTGCGAGGGCGATGCGCTGACCGCGAACGACTTTCCACAGCTCTCTCGCATCGGACAGCGGCGCGAGGTTTCGGTCGGATCGATCGCGGGCGGCGGCGTGACGCTGTTCGCTGATGACGGCCATCTCCGCCCGCTCGACGATATCGAGGCGGACATCATCCGTCTGGCGATCGGCCATTACCGGGGACGCATGGCCGAGGTCGCCCGGCGCCTGGGCATCGGGCGCTCGACACTTTACCGCAAGCTCGGCGATCTGGGCATCGACAACGCGGCTTGACGAGCCGGATACAGGCTTCCCATCCTCGCGCGTACACGTAAGGACCGGGTCATGCAGCTTGTCATCGTCGAATCGCCTGCCAAGGCGAAAACCATCGAGAAATATCTGGGCAGCGATTACCGCGTCCTCGCATCCTACGGCCATGTCCGCGACCTGCCGCCCAAGGACGGCTCGGTCGACCCCGATGACGGCTTTGCCATGTCGTGGGAGAATTACGCCGACAAGACCAAGCAGCTGAAGGCGATCGCCGACGCCGCGAAGGGCGCCGACCGGCTGATCCTGGCGACCGATCCGGACCGGGAGGGCGAGGCGATCTCATGGCACGTGCAGGAGGTACTGCGTGCCCGCAAGGCGCTGCCCAAGTCAGTCGACCGCGTGACGTTCAACGCGATCACCAAGGCGACCGTGACCGAGGCGATGAAGCGCCCCCGCGCGCTGGACGACGACCTGATCGATGCGTACCGCGCGCGCCGAGCGCTCGATTATCTGGTCGGGTTCACGCTGTCCCCCGTGCTGTGGCGCAAGCTGCCCGGCGCGAAGTCCGCAGGGCGCGTCCAGTCGGTCTCGCTGCGCCTGATCGTCGAGCGCGAGCGCGAGATCGAGGCGTTCACCGCGCAGGAATACTGGTCGGTCGCGGCCAGCCTGGAGCAGGACGGAACCGCTTTCACCGCGCGTGTTGTCGTCTGGAACGGCGACAAGCTGGACCGGCTGTCGATCCCCGACGAGGCGAGCGCGATGCGCGCGAGGGCCGATGTCGAGGCGGGACACTTCACCGTCCAGTCGGTCGAGGTGAAGCCGGCGATGCGCAACCCCCCGCCGCCGTTCACCACATCGACATTGCAGCAGGAAGCGGCCCGCAAGCTGGGCTTTTCAGCCGACCATACGATGCGGATCGCGCAAGGCCTCTATGAGGACGGCGCGATCACCTACATGCGCACCGACGGCGTGCAGATGGACGGCAGCGCGATCAGCGCCGCGCGCAAGGCGGTCGCGGACCGCTATGACGCGCATTACGTCCCCGACGCGCCGCGCCAGTACCAGTCCAAGGCGAAGAATGCGCAGGAAGCGCATGAGGCGATCCGCCCGACTGACTTCGGCAAGGATCGGGCGGGCTCCGGCGACCATGCGCGGCTGTACGAGCTGGTCTGGAAGCGCGCGCTCGCCAGCCAGATGGCCTCGGCGCGGCTGGAGCGCACGGCGATCGAGCTTGCCGATGGGACCGGTCGGCATGTGCTGCGCGCGACCGGGCAGGTCGTGATCTTCCCCGGCTTCCTTGCGCTGTACGAGGAAGGGACCGACGATGGTGCCGCTGGCCGCTCCGGCCAACAGGCCGACGCGGGTAGCGACGAGGAGTCGCGCCGCCTGCCGCGCCTGCGCGACGGTGACGCGCCTGCCAAGAAGGACGTCACCGCAGAGCAGCATTTCACGCAGCCGCCACCGCGCTTCTCCGAGGCTTCGCTGGTCAAGCGCATGGAGGAGTTGGGGATCGGCCGCCCGTCCACCTATGCGTCGATCATCAAGACGCTGAAGGACCGCACCTATGTGCGGGTCGAGAAGAACCGCTTCTTTGCCGAGGAGTCGGGGCGTCTCGTCACCGCCTTCCTGGAGCGGTTCTTCGAGAAATATGTCGAGTTCGATTTTACCGCCGGGCTGGAGGAGGAACTCGACGACGTCTCGGGTGGTCGCGCGCAGTGGCAGGCAGTGCTCGACGCGTTCTGGCGTGATTTCAAGCCGCGCACGTCCGAGGTGATGGAGCAGAAGCCGAGCGAGGTGACCGCCGAACTCGACATTTTCCTCGCGCCCTATCTGTTCCCGGAAAAGGCCGATGGTGGCGACCCGCGGCTGTGCCCGAATTGCGGTGAGGGTCAACTGGCGCTGCGCGGCGGGCGGTTCGGGGCGTTCATCGCCTGCTCCAACTATCCCGAGTGCAAATATACCCGCCGCTTCGCACAGGGCGGCGGCGAGGCGGGCGAGGACAGCGGCCCCGAGACACTGGGCAATGATCCCGAGACCGGACTGCCGGTCGAGCGCAAGTCGGGGCGGTTCGGCCCATATCTGCAACTGGGCGAAGGCAAGGAGGCCAAGCGCGCGTCGATCCCCAAGGACATGCCGGGCGAACTCGACCTCGAACTGGCGCTGAAGCTGCTGAGCCTGCCGCGTACGGTCGGCACGCATCCCGAAACGGGGGAGCCGATCACTGCGGCGATCGGTCGATACGGCCCGTACCTGATGCACGCGGGCAAATATGCGCGGCTGCAATCGACGATGGACGTGTTCGAGACCGGCATGAACGCCGCCGTCGTCAAGCTGGCGGAAGCGGCGGCGGGCGGCGGCCGACCGCAACGCGGTGCCGCCCGCGCGCCGCTGAAGGAACTGGGCAAGCATCCCAGCACCGAGCTGGAGCTGAAACTGATGGAGGGGCGCTATGGTCCCTATGTCACCGACGGCACGACCAATGCCACGGTCCCCAAATCGGTCGAACCGGACGCGCTGACGCTGGAGGAAGCCGCCCAACTGATCGACGACCGCGCCGCCGCGGCGCCCAAGGCGAAGAAGAAGGCCGCACCGAAGAAGAAGGCGGCGGTGAAGAAGCCTGCTGCGAAGAAGAAGAAGAAAGGGGAGTGAGCTATTTCAGGAATATCTCATGCCGTTATGGTAAAGTATTCGATCAATGCGAACCATAGCTGATAGGCTAGCAGGGTTGTTACGAGTACGATGTGAATGCCGCGCCTGGTCGTGCTTGTGCCGATCAGACAAGCAATCAATGTGATCACGATCTTGAAATCATATTTTGAGCCGAGCACTGCAAAATGTGCCGGCCCTTTGAGAATTGTGTCGCCGATATCGAGTAACGTGATTGCCCCGATCAGCCCGAAAATCCAGAAGCGCCGGGAAAGAACATAGTCCTCCAGTCCACGGTAATCACCAACGTCGTCGGGTAGAAGCAGCGCCGCTAGTGCAAAATAACTTGAACAGTAAGTAATGATGAAAAAATAGGCCCCGAATGTCCATTCCCGAACGTCGGCCAGCCGGTATTCCCACCACCAGAAGGTTACTACTGAAATGAAGGACCACAGCACCCAACCGAAGTGAATGATGGAGAACTTGTTGCGCTTCGGGTGCTGGGCAAATCCGACCATTCCCTTCAATAATGTGGTCAAGGTAAGACCCAGGATGATGCTGAGCACAATCCGGATATGAAGATACAGCGGGTCCAGAACGACACCGGAAGCCATATAGAATCCATGCGCATAAGCTGTCACGAAAAGCTATGAGATAAATAGCCGGAGGATCGCTTATCGTTGTCACGGTTTTACCATCACCCCTTGTACATCGTGCTGTCTTTTATCAGCAGGGCAGGTGTGACGGACTCTGCACCGTAATCACTCCGCCTGCGATATTGATCCTGTCCGCTCATATCGCTAACCGCACCCGATGGCGCTGGTCGGCATCATTATGGGTTCGACGTCCGATTGGGAGACGATGCGCCATGCTGCAGAAACGCTGGATGCGCTGGAGATCGCGCACGAGACGCGCGTGGTTTCCGCGCATCGCACGCCGCAGCGTCTTTACGACTATGCCGCCAAGGCTGCTGATCGCGGATTGAAGCTGGTTATTGCCGGCGCGGGCGGGGCGGCGCATCTACCCGGTATGGTGGCGTCGATGACGCATCTGCCGGTGCTGGGCGTGCCGATCGAGAGCCGGATGCTCGCCGGCATGGACAGCCTGCTGTCGATCGTCCAGATGCCCGCGGGCGTGCCGGTCGGAACGCTGGCGATCGGGCGCGCGGGCGCGGTCAACGCGGCGTTACTGGCGGCGGCGATCCTGGCGCTGGCGGATGAGGCGCTGGCCGAACGCGTAAAGGCATGGCGGGCGGCGCAGACCGACGCGGTGGCCGACGATCCGGCATGACGCCGCTCCCCCCGGGTTCAACGATCGGTATTCTGGGCGGCGGGCAGTTGGGGCGCATGCTGGCGAGCGCGGCGGCCGAACTGGGCTATCGCACGCACGTCCTGGCGCCCGACCGGGAGAGCGTGGCCGCGCAGACCGCGTCGGCGATGACGCGCGCCGACTATCACAACCGCATCGTGCTCGCGGACTTTGCGGCTGCCTGCGACGTCGTGACCTATGAGTTCGAGAATATCGCGATTCAGCCGGTCGAATGGCTGGCGGAGCGGGTGCCGGTGCATCCGGCGCCCGCCGCGCTTCGTATCGCGCAGGAGCGGGTGGCGGAGAAGCGCTTCGTCGAGCGGATTGGCGGACGGCCCGCGCGCTGGGCGGCGGTCGATGACCGGGCCGCGCTTGACGAAGCGATTGCCGAGGTCGGGACGCCCGCGATCCTGAAGACCGCACGGTTCGGCTATGACGGGAAGGGGCAGGTGCGGCTCGCCTCACCGGCCGACGCGGACGCTGCCTGGGACGCGATCGGCGGCGCGGCGGTGCTGGAGGCGTTCGTGCCGTTCGCCCATGAGTTCTCGATTTTGATCGCGCGCGCAGCCGACGGGGAAACGGTCCACTATGACCCGCCGCACAACATCCACCGCGATGCGATCCTGCGTTACTCGACGCTGCCGGCGCCCGCACCAGTGGCGGCGCAGGCGGAGGAGGCGACGGCGCTTGCCTGCCGGATTGCCGACGCGCTGGACTATGTCGGCGTGCTGGCGTGCGAGTTCTTCGTCGGTGCCGACGGGCCGGTGTTCAACGAGATGGCGCCGCGCGTTCATAATAGCGGGCACTGGACGATCGAGGGGGCGGAGACGTCGCAATTCGAAAACCACATCCGCGCGATCTGCGGGCTATCGCTGGGCGCGACGACGCTGACGGGCGGTGAGATTGCGATGGAGAATTTGATCGGCGACGATATCGAACGGGTGCCCATGCTGATCGACGAGGCGGGGGTGCACGTGCACCTTTATGGGAAGAACAACGCCCGGCCCGGGCGCAAGATGGGGCATACGACGCGCGTTATCAGGCGCTGACACCGGCCATTGCGCACGCCGGCGCCGGGCGCCATGTCCCTCGCCACAATGATTTCAGGACACCTTATGCCCGATTTTGACTATGATCTGTTCGTTATCGGTGCCGGATCTGGCGGGACGCGCGCCAGCCGCGTCGCTGCGGCGCATGGTGCCCGGGTCGCGGTCGCGGAGGAGCACCGTGTCGGGGGAACCTGCGTCATCCGGGGATGCGTGCCCAAGAAGCTGCTGGTTTACGGCGCGCACTTCGCCGAGGACCTGGCGGATGCGAAGCGGTTCGGCTGGGATGTGCCGGACAACTGCCATTTCGACTGGAAGCGCCTGCGCGACAATGTGTTCGACGAGGTCGACCGGATCAACCAGGCGTACACGCAGACGCTGGAGAATAACGGCGTCGACATCCTTCACACGCGCGCCGAGATTACCGGCCCCAACAGCGTGAAGCTGTCGGACGGGCGTGAGGTGACCGCGGGCAAGATCCTGATCGCGGTCGGCGCGCATCCGTCGGTGCCCGACTGTCCGGGAAGCGAGCATGGCATCACGTCGAACGAGGCGTTTCATCTGGACGCAGTGCCCAAACGCATCCTGATCGCGGGAGCGGGCTATATCGCCAATGAGTTCGCCGGCATTTTCCATGAACTCGGCGCGCACGTTATCCTGATCAACCGGACGAAGGAGATCCTGCGCGGCTATGACCTGTCGATCCGGGACCGGCTGCTGCAGATCTCGATGATGAAGGGGATCGAGTTCCGCTTCGACGCGACGTTCCAGGGGATCGAGAAGAGCGACGACGGTTGCTATACGGTCAGCATGTCAGGGCACGAGCCGGTGACGGTCGACTGCGTGATGTTCGCGACCGGGCGTGCGCCCAATACCAGGGAACTGGGTCTTGAAAGCGCCGGCGTCGAGCTGGACGATCGCGGGGCGGTAAAGGTTGACGAGCATAATCGCTCAACCTGCGAGCACATCTATGCGATCGGCGACGTGACGGATCGCATCCAGCTGACCCCGATCGCCATCCGCGAGGGGCAGGCCTTTGCCGACAATGTGTTCGGCGACGGGCATGCGCCGATCGACTATGCCAATGTGCCCTCCTCGGTCTTTAGCCATCCGCCACTGGCGGGCGTCGGCATGACCGAAAGCCAGGCGAAGCAGAAGCTGGGATCGGTGCGCATCTATTCCAGCGACTTCAAGCCGATGAAAAACGTGCTGGCGGGTCGCGACGAGCGCGCGCTTTACAAGATGGTGTGCGAGGGAGAGACGGGACGGATCGTCGGCCTCCACATGATCGGCCCGGATGCGCCCGAGATCATGCAGGCCGCCGCCGTCGCGGTGAAGGCCGGCCTGACCAAGAAGGATTTCGACGAAACCGTCGCCCTTCACCCGACCATGGCGGAGGAACTGGTGTTGATGAAATGACGCGTCGGCGCGTCAAGCGTCGGCAGGTCGATGAAATTGTGCGGCGGGCGTGAAAGGCTGACGATCGCGACATGGCCATCGCGCCGGATAGTGACTGTCTCCATTATGAGCTTTCGCCCGGCTTGCGGACCGGCCGCAAGCAACCGTAAGGCGGTATCATTCTTACGCGAAAGGTCAGTTCATGCGCGAAGCCGCCATCGTCTCCACCGCCCGCACCGCTATCGGCAAGGCCTATCGCGGTGCATTCAACGCCACAGAGGCGCCGGTGCTGGCGGGCCATGTCATGAACGCCGCGGTCGATCGTGCCCAAATCGATCCCGCGCGGATCGACGAAGTTTTCTGGGGCGTGGGTAACCAGTGGTTGACGCAGGGCGGCAACGCAGGCCGCATGGCCGTTTTTGCAGCGGGCCTGCCGCAATCCGTGCCCGCCTTCACGCTTGATCGCAAATGCGGCTCCGGCCTGACCGCCGTCGCGCTCGCCGCGCGCACCGTCATGTGCGACGAGGCGGACGTGGCACTGGCCGGCGGCATGGAGTCGATCAGCCTGACGGTGACGAAGGACGCGCCACGCTATGTGAACAAATCGGTGACCGACAAGGAACCCGCCGCCTATATCCCGATGATCGAGACAGCGGAGATCGTGGCCCAGCGATACGGCATCAGCCGCGCCGCGCAGGATGAATATGGCGCCATGAGCCAGCAGCGCGCGGCCGATGCGCTGGCAGCCGGGCGCTTCAAGGACGAGATCGTGCCGATAACCGTAGAGAAGGCGATCATCGACAAGTCGGGAGAACGCACCGGATCAGAGCAGGTGACGCTGAGCGAGGACGAGGGCATCCGGGCAGGCACGACAGCAGAGGCGCTGGCCGGGCTGAAGACGGTCTGGCCGGGTGGCGAGTTCACCGGCCCCGGCACCAATATCACCGCGGGCAATGCCAGCCAGCTTTCCGATGGCGCCGCGGCACAGATCGTCATGGAGCGCGCCATGGCCGAAGCGGAAGGCAAGCAAATCCTCGGTATCTACCGCGGCTTCCAGTCGGCGGGATGTGCGCCCGATGAAATGGGCATCGGACCCGTCTTCGCGATCCCCAAACTGCTCGACCGCGCCGGGCTGTCGGTTGGCGATATCGGCCTGTGGGAACTGAACGAGGCGTTCGCATCGCAATGCCTGTATTGTCGGGACACGCTGGGTATTGATCCGGAAAAATATAACGTCGATGGCGGCGCGATCGCGGTCGGCCATCCCTTCGGCATGACCGGCAGCCGATTGGTCGGCCATGCGTTGATCGAAGGGCGCCGACGGGGGGTGCAATGGGTTGTCGTGTCGATGTGCACCGCCGGTGGCATGGGCGCCGCCGGCTTGTTCGAGATTGTCTGAGGAGAGACAGGCATGGCAATGACGCTCATCACCGGCGCTTCGGCGGGGCTTGGCGTTTCCTTCGCCCACGCATTTGCCGCGCGTGGGGACGACCTGATCCTGACCGCTCGACGCCTCGATCGACTGGAGGAGTTGGCGACAGAGTTGCGCGACAAGCACGGCGTCATTGTTCACAGCTTTCAGGCAGACCTTGCCGACGTCGCCGCGCCAGCGGACCTGATAAGCCGCATCGGCAGCGCCGGTCTTGCCGTCGACACCCTCGTCAACAATGCCGGATTCGGTCTGCGTGGCGGCTTCGCCGATACTGACGTTTCGGCCCAGGTCGGCATGGTCGATGTCAATTGCCGGGCGCTGGTCGCGCTCAGCCACGCGGTTCTGCCCGACATGATCGGGCGCGGGCATGGTGCGATCCTGAATGTTGCCTCACTCGCCGCTTTTCAGCCCGGCCCCTGGATGAGCGTCTATTATGCGACCAAGGCGTTCGTCCTGAACTTTTCCGAAGGCTTGCACGAAGAAGTCAGGGAGCGTGGCGTCCGTGTGACCGCATTGTGCCCCGGCCCGACCCGCACCGAATTCGCCGAGCGCGCGGAGATGGGCGAGATGATGGAATCATTCGACAAGATGGCAGCTGACCCCGCCGACGTGGTACGTGACGGACTTGCCGCGCTTGATGCCGGCCGCGCGGTCAAGGTTTCCGGAGCGCTGAATACCGTGGCCGCGGACGCGGTGCGCTTCTTGCCCCGCTTCGTCACCCGCCGCATGACAGCTTCGTTCCAGAAGGCGCGCGGTGATAAATAGGGCGATCATCGCCTTCGCGCTGCTCCTTGCCGGCTGCGGAAACGCACCGAGCAACGATATCGCCGGGCCGGACCAGAGACTTCAGATACCGGCGTCGACGTCGACGCCGGCACCAGAACCGTCACCAGAACCGTCACCGTCACCGTCACCGTCACCGGGTTCGACGGCCGCGCCGGCTGCCGTCACGCCGATCACGCTGAAGCAAAGCGACCGGCACGTCGATTTCACCTACACCATTCCTGCCGCAGCGGCTGCGATCCCGTCGCTGCGTGCAATGCTGATGGCGGAGGCGGCCAAGGGCAAGGCGGACTCGATCCGCGATCAGGCCCAATATGCCCGCGATCTGCCGCCCAACGCAAAACCACGCCCCTATGGCCTGGAGAAAAAATGGAAGATCGTAGCGGAGACCGAGCAACTGCTGGTTCTCGTCGCCAGCGGCTATGTCTACACCGGCGGCGCGCATGGCAGCGACACGTTCGACAGCCTGGTATGGGATCGCGCAGGCAGACGCCGGATCGCGTTCGGCGACCTCTTCACGAACCGCACCAAGGCACTTGAGACTGTGTCCAAACCTTTTTGTGACACGCTGGATGGTCAGCGACGCAAGCGGCGCGGGCAAGCGATGACGGGCGATGATTTCTTCACCCGCTGCCCGCCCTTTGACGAGACGGTCACCCTCACCTTCACCAATGTCGTTGGCGGCAAGTTCGGGCGGCTGGGCGTCTATATCCCGGCCGATGTCGCGGGCGCGCATGCCGAGGGCAATTACACGTTCGACCTGGTTATCCCGAAGGCGATGATCCCCTTCGTCAGACCTGAATGGCGCGCGTCCTTCCCGGGCTGATCAAGGCTCGTCGATACGATGACGGACATTCCTGACCGTCGACAGAACGCCATAGAGGACCAGCAGGGCGAGCATCGCCCAAACCCAGATCGGAATATCGTGGCCGACGACCGCGAGGTAGAGATAGGCGGAAACGAAGCAGAGTCCGGTGCACAGCACTGGCAGGACGATCGACTGCCCTGCCCTCCACCGTCTGACCAACCACGCCGTCGAGAGCAGGAAGAACGGGATCGCCCCGACGTAGATCACCCCGAAGATGACCGGATCGACGCCATACCGCGCGCCCAGCCCGAAGAACCAGTCCTGCAAAGCCTGCCACACGGGCCTTGTTAAGGGGCAAACAGCAGGACGGGAGTTTCCAGATACCGTTTCAGGGCCTGGACATAGCTTGCCGCATCCCAGCCATCGACGACGCGGTGATCACAGCTGATCGAGATGTTCATCAATTTGGCGCGCACAATGTCGTCACCGTGAAAAACCGGTCGCTCGACGATCCTGTTCGGGCCGATGATCGCAACCTCCGGCCGGTTGATGACCGGAGTCGTCGCGATCCCGCCCAATGGTCCGAGCGAGGTGATGGTGATCGTTCCGCCCTGCAATTCCTCGCTCTTCAGCTTGCCCATGCGGGCCGCGTCCGCGAGACGGCCGATCTCGCCCGCCAGTTGCCAGACGTTCCTGTCCTGCGCATCACGGATGACCGGCACCGTCAGTCCGGCATCGGTCTGCGTCGCCATGCCCAGATGGACAGCGCCCGAGCGCATCACCGTGCCGCCCTCATCGTCGTATCGCGCGTTGAGCATCGGAAATTCAGGGAGCGTCCGGCAGATCGCGACGATCAACAGCGGTAACAGCGTCAGCTTCGGCCGCTCCCCGCGGTTCGCGTTAAGATCACCGCGCAACGCCTCCAGCGCGGTCACATCGCATTCGTCGACATAGGTGAAGTGCGGGATATGCCGCTTTGACGCCGCCATGTTCTCGGCGATGCGGCGGCGCATACCGATCACGCGGATCTGTTCATCCGCGCGTGCACGCGACGTTTGCGGCTCGTGATAGCCCTGCCCCGATCGATAGCGCAGATAGGCATCGAGGTCGGCATGGCGCACGCGGTCGCCCTGCGTCTTCACCTCGGCCAGATCGACCTCAAGGTCCTTTGCGCGGGCGCGGACGGCGGGCGACGCAAGGACCGGCGCAGTGGTGGACGGAGCAGGCTTGCGGACTTCTTGCTTTTCTGGAGAGGGAATGGCGGCCTCGAAGGCGGGCGTCTTGCCCTCGGCCTCCTCGACGCCTGGATTTTCGGCCTCGAACTGCTCCTCCGCAGTGACGTCTTGTATCGCCGACGCCTCATCGATCGGCTGCGCGTCATCGTCGACAGCTTCGTCCTCGGCGGCATCGGTTTCGATCACCATCAGCGCGGAGCCGATCGGCACCTGATCGCCGACCTCTCCCGCCAGTTCCAGCACGGTGCCCGATACCGGCGACTCCATCTCGACCGTCGCCTTGTCGGTCATCATGTCGGCGACCTGCTGGTCCTCCTCGACCCGCTCACCGACGCGCACATGCCATGCGACGACCTCCGCCTCGGCAATGCCCTCTCCAATGTCCGGCAATCTGAACGTGAACCGCGCCATTATGCGTCCTTCATGATCTTTTTCAGCGCCTCACCGATGCGTACCGGTCCCGGGAAATATGCCCATTCGAGGCTATGCGGATAGGGCGTGTCGAACCCGGTCACCCGCTCGATCGGCGCCTCCAGATGGTAGAAGCAGCGTTCCTGCACCAGGGCCGACAGTTCCGAGCCGAACCCACTGGTCCGCGTGGCTTCGTGGACGATCATGCAGCGCCCGGTCTTCCTGACCGATGCCTCGATCGTCTCGATGTCGAGCGGGACCAATGTGCGCAGATCGATGATCTCGGCATCGACGCCCGCATCCTCGGTAACGGCCGTGCATACATGCACCATCGTGCCATAGGCCAGAATGGTCAGCGCCTCGCCAGCCCGCGCGATCCGCGCCTCGCCCAGCGGCACGCGGTAATAGCCGGTGGGCACCTCTCCCGCCGGATGCTTCGACCAGTTCTGCGCGGGGCGGTCCCAATATCCGTCGAACGGACCGTTGTAGATGCGTTTGGGCTCAAAGAAGAGGACCGGATCATTGTCCTCGATCGCCGCGATCAGCAGCCCCTTCGCATCATAGGGGGTCGCCGGGATGACCGTCTTGACGCCCGATACATGGGTGAAGATGCCCTCGGGCGACTGCGAATGCGTCTGGCCGCCGAAGATCCCGCCGCCAAAGGGGGAGCGCACGGTGATCGGCGCGGTGAATTCACCGCCCGAGCGATAGCGCAGTCGTGCCGCCTCGCTGACCAACTGGTCCAGCGCGGGATAGATATAGTCGGCGAACTGGATCTCGGGGACCGGGCGCAGGCCATAGGCACCCATTCCGACCGACACGCCGATGATCCCGCATTCGGTGATCGGCGTGTCAAACACCCGGCGCTTGCCATATTTGGCCTGCAGCCCGGCGGTCGCGCGGAAGACGCCGCCGAAATAGCCGACATCCTCACCCATGACGATGACATCGGGGTCGCGCTCCATCATCACGTCCATGGCCGAGTTTATCGCCTGGATCATGTTCATGCGGGTGGAGGGGGCGGCTGTGTCGTCCACCTCAGCTGCGTCGATCACTTCCTCGCCCATGGCCGTCCGCTCGCTGTCTCTTCCGCCATCATCTGCGCTTGTTGTTCGCGCAGGTGCCAGGGCATTTCCTCGAATACGCCGTCAAACAATGTTGCCAGCGGCTGGTGCAGGCCGTGACCGAGAATGCCGTTTTTCTCGGCTTCCTTCTGCGCAGCCTTCACCTCTTCCGCGACCTCCCGGTCCTGTGCGGCATGGCGTTCATCGTCCCATTCGCCGATCGCGATCAGATGGTTCTTCAGCCGTCCGACCGGATCGCCCAGCGGCCAGGCATTGGGTTCACCCTCTGAGCGGTACTGACCCGGATCATCGGAGGTCGAATGCCCCTCGGCGCGGTAGGTGAACAGCTCGATCAGCGTCGGGCCCTGGTTCGTGCGTGCTCGCTCGGCCGCCCAGTCGGTCGCGGCATAAACCGCCAGCGCGTCGTTTCCGTCGACCCGCAAGCCGGCGATCCCATAGCCGACCGCCCGCGCCGCAAAGGTCGTCGCCTCGGCGCCTGCGAAACCCGAAAAGCTGCTGATCGCCCATTGGTTGTTGACGACGTTCAGGATGACGGGCGCGCGGTAGACGCTGGCGAAAGTGCAGGCGGAATGGAAATCGCCCTCCGCGGTCGACCCCTCACCGCACCAGGTCGCGGCAATACGACTGTCGCCCTTGGCCGCCGACGCCATCGCCCAGCCGACCGCCTGCGGATATTGGGTCGTCAGATTGCCCGAGATCGAGAAGAAGCCGTTCTCCTTCGATGAGTACATGATCGGCAATTGCTTGCCCTGCAGCTTGTCACCGCTGTTGGAATAGATCTGGTTCATCATCTGAACCAGGCTGTAGCCGCGCGCGATCAATAGCCCCTGCTGCCGATAGGAAGGAAAGCACATATCGTCCCGGTCGAGCGCATAGGCCGCGGCGATCGCCACTGCTTCCTCGCCCGAGGCTTTCATGTAGAAGCTGGTCTTCCCCTGACGCTGGGCGCGGAACATGCGCTCGTCAAACGCACGAAGCAGGGCCATGCTGCGCAGCATCCGCCGCAGCATGTCAGGCGTCAGCTTCGGGTTCCAAGGGCCGACTGCCTGTCCATCGTCATCCAGCACGCGGACCAGCGCATAAGCCAGGTCGGTAAAGTCGCGCGGATCGGCAGCCGTATCGGGACGTCGCGCTGCTCCGGCGGGAGGCACGTCGACATCGGCGAAGTCCACCGCGTCGCCCGGACGGAACCGGGGCTCGGGCACGTGCAATGTCAATGGCGGCAGATTGGCACGATGCTGATCGGCCACGATTCTCTCCTCGCGTCCGTCAGGATGCGGACACCCGCGCTTTGCCGGGCGCGCACGATAATTTCAAGCGCGGCGGTCAGTCGATCCGCTGCTCGATCACCCCGAAGATCGAATGATGCCGATCGTCTTCCGCCCAGATGCGGACGGTATCGCCGCGCTTCAGGAACGGCGTTACCGCTTGCCCGCCCAGGATTGTCTCCACCGTCCGCTGTTCGGCGATGCAGCTATAGCCGACGCCGCCATCGGCGATCGGCCGCCCCGGCCCGCCATCGGCGTCGCGGTTCGAGACCGTCCCCGATCCAATGATGGTGCCCGCGCCCAGTGGACGGGTTCGCGCCGCGTGCATGATCAACGCGCCGAAATCGAAGGTCATGTCTTCGCCTGCCCGGGCACGTCCGAACGGCTCTCCGTTCAGATCGACCTTCAACGTTCGGTGCAGCTTGCCGTCCCGCCACCAGTCGCCCAGGCTATCCGGCGTCACGAAGACCGGCGACATCGCACTCGCCGGCTTGGCCTGGAAGAAGCCGAAGCCTTTCGCCATCTCTCCCGGAATAAGGTTACGCAGCGACACGTCATTGGTCAGTCCTACCAGCCTGATCGCGGCCAGTGCTTCCTGGCGCCCGGCGCCTGGCGCGACATCGCCGGTCACGACGACGACCTCAGCTTCGAAGTCACAGCCCCATGTCTCGTCCGCGAGCGGGATAACGTCGCGCGGCCCAAGAAAACCGTCCGATCCGCCCTGATACATCAGCGGATCATGCCAGAAGCTGTCGGGCATTTCGGCGGCTCGTGCCTGGCGCACCAGTGCGACATGGTTCACATATGCCGATCCATCCGCCCATTGATACGCGCGGGGCAACGGCGCCGCGGCGTCATGTTCGTGAAACCGCATGCGCGGAATTGCGCTGTGTTCAAGGTCGGTCGCAAGGTTAGCAAGGTCAAGCGCGATCCTGTCCCAATCATCGAGAGCGGCCTGCAACGTGGGGACAATGTGCCGCGCCTCGGTGCACCATGCCAGATCATCGGAGACGACAATCAACCGACCGTCTCGACCATCCTTCAGACTGGCAAGTTTCATCGACTGTCCTACTCAATGATGTAACGGCGCGGAGTATGAAGCCAAATTTGCGCAATCACCACGGGTGAAAGAAAGAAAAGCCTACTTGATATAGGTTTCGGTCGCTTCATGCATCCTATGATAAGGCTCTTGTATCGCCAGCAAACTATACTGGTCGCGGCGACTGAGAGATGCGTGTGCTCCCGCCTTTTTTGCGGGAGCTTTTCGTGGACATTCATATCGACGTGCCCCGCCAGATGGCGAAGAGGCTTGATGGTCACAGCCCCGGTGATCAGTCTTTGCACGATATACTGGCGCAGTTGCCCTACAAGGTCCGGGTTCTTGCGCCGTCCGCCTATCTGCTGCGTGAGGGTCAGATACCGGAACGCTGCGCATTCATCATCGACGGCTTCGCCTACCGGCAAAAACTGACGACGGATGGCGAGCGAGAGATCGTGTCGATCCTGGTTCCCGGCGACTGGATGGACGTGCAGAACATATTTCTTAATGAATCGGATCACGACGTTCAGGCGCTGACGTCACTGACGGTGGCCGAAGTGCCGATTCCGGCCATGCGCGAGATGGTTTTCGAGCATCCCGGGATCGGCCGAGCGCTTTGGATCACGACACTCGTCGAAGCCTCAATCCATCGGGAATGGCTGCTCAATATCGGCCGGCGTAGCGCGCGCGTCAGGCTCGCGCACCTGATCTGCGAGTTCAGTGTGCGCCTGTCGGGCGATATGACGAACATCAAGACCTATGAGTTGCCGATGACCCAGGAACAACTTGGCGACGCGCTGGGACTGACCCCTGTCCACGTTAACCGCGTACTGAAAGCACTGGAAAGTGAAGGACTGATCGAACGGCAGAAGCGTCTGATCGCGATCATCGACTGGCAGCGGTTGTCGACCGTGGGTGAATTCAACAGCCGATATCTGCATCTGGATCAGGTCAGGTTCTGACGACCACGCTTGACTTTGCAGGACTATGCAGCCATCTGAAATTTATCGAGGCGTAATGCAGCGTGATCGGGTGACAGGTTAAACCCTGAACCCAGGCTCCGTCTCGGTCGATTTCTCAGGCTTCCCTTTTCACGCGGGGTGTCACCACCCAACGCTCCGCGTGCGTCCGAAAGACTTGCGCCGTGCGTTACGCACAGGTTTTCTCATCTCATGAATTTTGCTCAACTCGGCCTGGCCGAACCGCTGGTCCGCGCGCTCGACGCCAAGGGCTATACGACCCCCACTCCGATCCAGCGTGACGCGATCCCGATTGTCCTCGACGGTCGCGACCTGCTCGGCATCGCGCAGACGGGTACCGGCAAGACCGCCGCCTTTGTCCTCCCCTCGATCCAGCGGCTCGTCGCCGCCGAGAAACGCGTGTTGCCGACACACTGCCGGATGCTTGTTCTGGCACCGACACGCGAACTGACCAGTCAGATCGCCGAAAATGCCCGTGGCTATGCGAAGTTTTCCAAGCTGTCGGTTGCGACTGTGTTCGGCGGCACCAGCATCAACAAGAACCGGCAGGACATGAGCCGTGGGATCGACATTCTTTGCGCGACACCCGGTCGCCTGATTGATCTGGTCGAACAGGGCTTCGTCAATCTGTCGATGCTGGAGGTTCTCGTCCTCGATGAGGCCGACCAGATGCTCGATCTGGGTTTTATCCATGCACTGAAGAAAATCGTCAGGATGATCCCCAAGAAGCGCCACACGCTTTTCTTCTCCGCGACGATGCCGACCTCGATCCGGCAACTGGCGGACAGTTTTCTCAGCGATCCCGCGACCGTCAGCGTCAAGCCCGCCGCGACGACCGCAGAGCGCGTCGATCAGTCCGTGACCTTTGTGACGCAGGCAGAAAAGCAGGCGCTGCTGACGCTGGTGCTGCAGAACCCTGCGGTCGAGCGCGCGCTTGTCTTCACACGGACCAAGCATGGCGCCGATCGGGTGGTCAAGCTGCTGGCGGGCAACGGCATCGTCGCCAACGCGATTCACGGCAACAAGAGCCAGCCGCAGCGCGAGCGCGCGCTCGCCGCGTTCAAGTCCGGCGGTGCGCCGATCCTGGTCGCCACCGACATCGCCGCGCGCGGAATTGACGTGTCCGGTGTCAGCCACGTCATCAATTTCGAGCTGCCCAACGTCCCCGAACAATATGTCCACCGCATCGGCCGCACCGCGCGCGCCGGCGCCAGCGGCATCGCGATCGCTTTTTGCGCCGATGACGAGCGGCCCTATCTGCGCGACATCGAGAAGCTGACGCGCCAGAAGCTGACGGTCGAGCCACTGCCCGACGACTTCGTCAACAAGGCCGCGGCGATCAAGTCGACGCGCGTCAAGGCAATCGGAGCAGACCCCGCCCCGCGTGAGGATCGTCCGCGCCAGCAGCGCGGTCCCGCCCGTCCACGCGCGACCCATTCACCCTCACCAACGGGCCGCAGCTATGCCGGGGCCAGCCGGGGTGGTAGCGGCGGCGGACGAGGCCGTCGCAGCGGCTCAGGGCGCGGCAATGGTGGTACGGTAACCGCGCGCTGATGCGGATACTGACGCCGGGTTGAGGTGTTCAGTGGCAGGTGTCTAAAGGGAGAAACTGACCATGGACGTTGCCACGACCACTCTTGCCGAACGCATCGCCCGCGTGCTGGCGGCGCAAACGATCAGCGCCAATGCCGGCGGTAACACGGAATCGGCGGCCGATGAGGTCGAGCAGGCCTGGCGCGACCGACTGCCCGATGCGGTGGCGGTGCTGCATACGCTGCGCGAGCCGGACGAGGCAATGACCGCGGTCGGCGATGTCGTCGTCTGGGAACGCATGGTCCTGACCGCGATCGAGCAAGCGAAGCCGCAGGGAGCACCGATGTAAT
Source organism: Sphingomonas sp. (assembly GCA_965217805.1). Classification (GTDB taxonomy): domain Bacteria; phylum Pseudomonadota; class Alphaproteobacteria; order Sphingomonadales; family Sphingomonadaceae; genus Sphingomonas. The sequence goes on from CBDCJJ010000008.1 coordinate 639,756, forward strand.
GCCGAGGGTGGAGGGCTGGCGGCTCGATCCGGCCGCCTATCCGCATCAATTTGCGGTACAGACGCGGTTTCAGGATCTGGACGTGCTAGGCCACATCAACAATGTCGCTTGCGCGGGATTGTTCGAGACGGCGCGTGTGCGGTTCAATCACGCCATCGGCCTGAACGCCTGGAAAGGGCATCGCTGGCTGGTCGCGCGGGTCGAGATCGATTATCTGGCAGAAGGTCATTTTCCCGATGACGTCGTGGTCGCGACCGGTATCGGGCATATCGGCACGCGCAGCTGGCATATCCTGGCCGCGGCGTTCCAGCGCGACGAGCCTATTGCGACCTGCGGCGCGGTGCTGGTCATGGAGCGGCAAAGCGGTATCGACGCGCTGCCCGACGAGCTGCGCCGGGCGCTGGAGAATCACCGCGTTCGGGAAAGCTAGTCCGTGAAGCTGGCGAGACGTTTCTCGATATTCGCGCTTACCGCCTCGACCTGATTGGGCTGACGGATGACGCGCAGCTGCTCGTCCGTTTCGGCTTGCAGCACGGTGGCGGCATCGCCGTCGGCAGCGACCGCGTAGAGCCGTTTGATCCCTCTGATCGCTGCCGGATTGCGGCTGGCGATCACCCTTGCCATCGCCATCGCCGCGGCGTGCGGATCATCGGCCAGCCGTGTCACGAAGCCATGTGCCAGTGCTTCGGGCGCGTCGAATTCGCGCGCTGTATAACTCAGTTCGCGCAGCACGTCGTCGCGCACCAGCGTGCGCCACAGCGCGATCCCGGCCATGTCGGGAACCAGCCCCCAATGCGCCTCTCGAATGGCGAAGCGCGCGTCGGGATGCGCCAGGCGGATGTCGGCGCCCGACATGATCTGAAAGCCACCGCCGAACGCCACGCCGTGCACCGCCGCGATGACCGGCATGGGCAGCGTCCGCCAGCCCCAGGCGACCTGTTGCGCGAGGTTCGCCAGACCGTAATCGCGGCTGGCAAGGTCGATGCCGGACCCTCCGCTGGCCATCGCCGCCATGTCCAGCCCGGCACAGAAGGCGCGTCCTTCGCCGGACAGGACGACGACGCGTACCATTTGCATGCTGCTCAGCGACGCGATGGTGTCGGCGATCGCCTCGAACATCGCGCCATCGAGCGCGTTCATCTTGTCCTGACGCGCCAGGCGCACATCGGCCACGGCGCCGTCGATCGTCATGCTGATCCGGTCGGTCATGTCACGCTCCTCTCCGACCCGTTGCTAGCCGATCACACGCGTCGGCGCCACGCGGTCAGCATACCCGGCGGCGCGGAGGATCAGGATCGCCGGCGTTGCAATTGCGACCGGAACGACTCGAGCAAAAGGCGCGAGACATGTGCCGGCTCGAGCTTGTCGATCGGGGCGCAGTGGGCGCCGGAGGCGGGCGATGCAGCGCCCAGCGCGGCGCGCAGGCCATCGGCGTCCAGCGGGGCGGGATACAGCCGCAACCACTTGTCACCCATCGATTCCTGCAATTCCGGCATCGCCCCGTCGGCGGGCGCGATCACGGGTCGGTCGTAGGACAAAGCGAGCAGGGCCGTCCCGGAATTGAGCATCGGTGACTGGCTGATGAGGCAGACGTCGGTCGCGACGAATGCCGCGGACAAATCCTCGTCACTCAGCATCCCGCGCCGTAAGATAATCCGCGCGTCGTCTCCGGCTTCCGCCTCGACCTCCCCCCACAGCACCTCGTCCTCGCATCCGCCCGCGACGAACAGCGTATCGCCGGATTGCGCCACCTGCCTGAACGTGCGGATCGCGTCGGGGATGTTCTTGCTGGGCCTGATCGATCCGATCGCTCCCACGACGCGCGACGATGCGTCCAGCCCGAATCGGCGGCGGGCATCGTCGCGCGCTGGTGGCGCGGGATAGGCGCCGTGATAGTTGGAATGCGCGATCACGATGCCGGGCGTATTGTCGGGCACCGCATTCACGTCCCTGAATGCCGCCAGCCCGTTGCGCGTCATTCCCACGACCAGATCGACCTGACGCAGGAACGCCGCATGATAGCGGTTCCACAACCGGCGCTTCCAGAAACTGAACTTCTCGTGCGGCGCGAGGTTGTGCGCTGTGAGGACGACGATCCCCCCGCCACTGCGGATGCGGCGCGCGGTGCGCAGCACGTTTTGCATCTTCAGCCAGACCAGCGGCGCGATGTTGGCGCCGCGCCCCTCAAACACCCCCTCCGGCCAGTGAACGTGAAAGACGTCCGCCGCCGGAATGTTCAGCATGCCCGCGGTAAAGGGAATGATCTGCGCATCAGGCGGGGTGAACGCGGTGTATCGCAACCGCACATAGGGGTTGAGTTCGTTGGGGTCCCCATGCGGCCAGGCCAGCACACGCAGCAACTGTTTCAAGTGGAAAGCTCCCCGGTCGCCGCCATTCAGACGAACGATCCAAATCGATTATAGCGCTACGCTACGAAGTCACTTGAGCTAACAATGTGTGCTTTAGGCGATTCTGCCCCGTTGAGAAACAGTCTACGACTGAATGACGCAATTACACGCCGAACGGCTTCGTGCCGTTCCAATCAACCACGGCGCTGCCTATTGCGTATCGTTTTGCGACAGGATCGACATCTAGCTACCAGTCCTTCTAGGCAGGAACTGGGCGCAGTATGGTCCATTGGAGCCGCATCGCGCGCATCGTCAAGATTATAGAATGAAGGAGTTTACTCGACGTGGGAACACTGACCGCCATAATACCCACGTTCAATCGCTCTTCGCTCCTTGCGGACTGTATCGACTCGATTCTGTCGCAATCCATCCCTATCAGTCAGACCATCGTCGTCAATGACGGCTCCACTGACGATACCGCGACGGTCATCAGCGGATTTGGCGATAAGATTACCGCCCTTCACAAGGAAAACGGCGGAAAGTCATCGGCGTTGAACGTGGCGCTGACCCATGTGACGTCGGACTATGTTTGGATTTGCGACGATGATGATATCGCCTGTCCGGACGGTGGGTTTCACCTTCACGCCGCCCTTGAAAAGCATCCAGACGCGCCCTTCGCTTACGGCAAGTTCGACCAGTTCCGCGATGAGGGCGGCAAACGCCTGTACACGCCGCATCCCTATTATGGGCGACCGGATGAAGACGACATGTTCATCCAGGTTCTTGAAGAGATGTTCGCATTTCAATTTGCGATTCTCGCCCGGACCGAGTCCTATCGCCGCACCGGTCCTTTTCGTGAAGATCTTGTACGGTCGCAGGATTTTGACATGCTTGCGCGGCTCGCTCGTCTGGGCAAGCCTGTCTTCGTTCCGGAGACGATCTTTCTGCAGCGCGAACATGCCGGTGATCGGGGATCCGCAGGACACCGGTTCGACGCGAGCCAGGCGCATGCGAACGCGCTGCGGTTTAGTGGACAGATCATCCGGGACTATCGTCGCAATCTGCCACTGACCGACTTCACACCTCAATTCGCGCGCGACTGGTCGGAAAACAAGGATCGCGCGGCGTTCCTGCTGCGTGGTCTGGTCTGCGCGCAACGATCGCTCTGGCAGGAGGCGATCGATGATTTCGAGCAAGCGGCCCGGCTGGCAGGGTCAGCGTCCGCTACGGCCGACGAACGCACGTTGCCGGTGTCCGTCGTACGTAGCCTGATGCCTTGGCGCGTGCTCACGGGCGATCATGGCAGCGTGGCCAGGCTCGCGGACCTGGCCGAGAGCTGCCCGTACGGGCACCAGATCGCAACCGCATTATCCCGACCAGCCGCACGCTGGGCGGCACGGCAGGGGCGAAAGCGAGAGGTGGCCACATTCCTTAGAATGGCTCGACTCATCTCGGGGATGATCGGACCGGTCGGCGCGGCCACTCAAACCGCCGATGCGGCTTGGTCCGCACTACGCGGAAAGACTTTTTAAGCGACTATACCTGATCTCTTTTTAATTTTCCGGAAAGTACTCGACGTCACAATATAGCGAATCGCAGCGCGAGGATGAGCGAACGCCTTTGATAACGCGAGAACGAGCGATCGTTCTCTGAGCGCTGTAATTTCGGCGATCACGGCCGCTTCCTTCATCCAGCGCCGATATTGATGCAACAAGCTCCGTGTCGATCGTGAGCCGCCTCGATAGGTCGCGAGCAGCTTGTCAGCGATCCGGACCCGGTCTCTATAACGGACCTGCGTTCTGGTTCCACTCGAAGCAGTGCCACTTTCTTCGCCAATCTGTTTTGTATAAATATAGCCTGGATGATAGGTAATAATGGCCCTTGCTCTGCACAGTAATATCTCCATTAGAAACAGAAAGTCCTCGGCCAGCCGAACGCTCTCATCATAGCGAATGGATCGCTCATTAAGAAACGCACTTCTAACAAGTGGCTTTAAGAAGCCAAAACGGAATGTATCGCCCGGTCGTTCGCTTTCCAGTACGTCTTCTGGTTTGATTGTCTCAACGGTATCATTAGCGTTCAGCGCAGTGCTCGTGATTTTCTGAGTGTGGTCATCAAAGAAGAACATATTATCGACGACCAGGTCGGCTTGATGACGATCGGCCACCGATATCAAATGCGTCAGCCGTTCGGGGTCAAAGGCATCATCGGCATCTAGAACCGTCACATACTGACCGTTCGCGCTATTTAATCCACGATTCCGGGCGGCGGAAGGGCCCTGATTCTTTGAACTGCGATAGAGCCGCACTCTTGAATCGGATCGTGCGAACGCTTCCACGATATCTAAGGTATTATCGCTTGAATAATCGTCAACGACGATGGCTTCCCAGTTCGAATGGGACTGCTTGACTAGACTATCTAATGCCCGACCAATATGAGACTCGACATTGTAAGCGGCAATGATGACGGAAACTAGCATGATACTCTTATGTTAGATTAGATTGCTCGACTAGCTAGCTAAGCCGTCTCAGATGATAGCTATGCGTGACATAGACAGTGGTGCCTTTCTGATCAGGTAAATTTCAGACCCCAACCATCGCGCAGCAATCGCGCCGCCTCATCCGCCGACGATACCGCCACGCTTGTCCCGACGTCCTTGGTCCACTGGTCGCGATAACCGTGAATCTTCCCGTAGTTATTGTCGAGCACGATATTGGGGACGCCCAGTATCGTACTGAGAATGTGAACATGAAGCCGGTCGGTAACCACCCGGCGCGCCGACAGGATCAGCTTGACGCCGCGGTCGAGGCGGACGTGCGCGCGCGCGTTATACTGGTCGAGCCGACTTTCCTCGGCGGACCGCCGCCGCAGCGCGGATGTGATGCGTGACCGCCACCGCGCGATGCTGAGCGGCCCTTCATCGTCCGTCAGCCAGTCGGTATAAATCGCGTCCGGAAAGCCTTTCAGCGCCGCGTGGCCTTCCCCTTGCGCTTCCTTGTCGGATCGCAGCAGGAACAGGATGTCCTTGTCGGCGCTGTTATGCTGTGTCAGCGGGTTCATGCCGAATGCGAAGTCGGGTGCAAGCTGCGTCTCGCACGCGAAATTGTCGGTCGCCAGGTCGAAGCTGCGACGATCGCGCACCAGCAGGTGAAAATTGCCGTGCTGACGAATGGCATCTTTGGTCACCGCCAGCTCGGCCGGGTTTTCGAACTGGATCGACTGCGACAGTTGGACGATGCGACGTCCCGGAAAGGCGGTCATCAGCGCATAGCGGAATTGCTGATGCCGGATCCACAGATCGCCGAAATTGCCGCCGCCGGTGATCAAAATGGGTCCGTCCGGCACCGCCCGCTTTAGATCATCAGCGTTGAAGCTGTCGGTGCAGGTCGACACATAAGCCGGTGATCGACCCGTGTAACGCCGCAAGCTACCGATCTGGCCGAGCCAGATCGCGCTGTCACCGACATTGGCGTACTCGGGAAAGTCGACAAGCGCGTAAGGGCCGGGTTCAACCCCTGCTTTTTTCAGTGCGGCACCGAGCTTGTCCTGCTGACCGGCGATGAATGACCTGGGCGGAGTTCTGGATACTTGCATGATCAGTTATAGCCCAATTTGCCTAGAATCCTATTCTTCGCGCTGTTCATTTTCGAGCGGACAAATGCCCGGTCACGCTGACGCTTGTCTTCGCGTCTCAGAAGCTGGGCGGCAGCATGATCTTCTTCACCCTGAAAGCGGGCATCACCGATATCGGAGGGGACACTCTCTTCAAGCACAAGGAAGGGAAAGATCGTCAGGTTGCTGATCCCATGTTCGTAATAGCGATCCAACTGATCGTCGATCGGTCGCACGACATCGGTGAACCGGTCGACAAAGGTTTCAGCCGCGTTGCGGGTAATGATATAGCCCTGCGTTCCATAGACCTTGTCAAACAACTGGATGACATGAAGCGAGCGTCTGGCAAAGTCCGTCCGCAGCACTTTTCTGCGGCTCGGTCGTTTGTGATAAAGGCGAAGATAGTCGATCCCGTCGGCGGCCAGATCGATGGCGGTCACCATCTCGATACCCGCCCAGTCGACCAGTACATCGTCCTCGAGAACCACGCACTGGTCGTCACCGGTTTCCAGAAACGCGCGCCACACGCCCATATGACTTGAATAACAGCCCAGTTCTCCCGGCTTCAACGCCCGGCCATGCTGCGCGATAGCGTCCGTATCACTATAGTGCAGATCGGAGGATGGCCCGGTATGTGCGTCGAAGAACGCCCATGGCGTATTAGCCTCGGCCGCGAGCGCCGCGAACCGCGCACGGCGCTCCTCCGCGCGCGTCAGACTGATGACATAGGCTTTGGTGTTTGCACTCATGTCGACACCGTGCTTTCCGTGCTAACCGACGGACGCCGTTTAAGAATCTTTGATAACAACGATTGAAATTCCATCTCGGGGCCATCGGGGGTCCCGCTGATCCACCACATGGCAGTGCTGGCACCGACATAGACCAGCGCACCCGCCGCGATCGATACGGTGATGGCAAGCAATTGCCCCTCATGCGCCGACGATGCCGGCAGCATCGCTTGCAGGACGATCACGACGAGTGCCATCGCGGCCGCCGCGCCCAGCGCGCGCCAGCTCGATCCCACCTGCTCGCGCAGGCGTGTGCCGATCAGGTTGCGGATCAGCGTCATGTTGACAACCATCGCGATCATCCCCGTCAGGCAGCGCGCATAGATCAGACCCGGCAAGCCGAAGGCGTAGGTGGCGACGATGATGATCGGCAGGCGCACGACGAACATCTGAGCGTCCCGACGGAACAGCAGTTTGGAATGGCCCAGCGACATTGCGAGCGGCGCGACCAGCGACCCCAGTGTCTGCAGCGCGAAGACCACCGACAATGCCTGGATGATCGCCACCGCCGGCAGCCATTTCGCCCCCATCGTCAGCTCGACCAGCGGCCGGGCGATCAGCGCGACACCGATCCCGGCGGGCAGTGCAATGGCGGTCACCAGTGTCTGCGAGCGAAAATAGGCACGCCGCAACCGCACCAGATCGTCCGAGATCCGGCTGAACGCCGGATACAGCGTTTTGGTCAGCGGTGCCGTCGCCTCTCGCGTGGGTGTCTGCGCCAGATTGTCGCCGACCGAATAGAAACCCAGCGCCGAACGGCCCAGCAGGCTGCCGACGAGCAACTGATCGAACCGCCAGTTGATCGTGCTCATCGCCTGCCCCAGCGTCAGCCAGATCGAGAAGGACCATAGCTCACGCGCATGGCGGACACCGAAGCGCGGCCGGAACGGGATGAAGGTATAGGAGATGATGTCGGCAAAGACCTGCCCGACGACCGCGCCGATCACCAGCGCCCAGTAACTCTGATAATACCAGGCGATACCGATCGCGAGGACGACGGTGACCAGTTTCTGGGAAACGCTCAGCAGGAACTCCTGCCAGAACACCAGATCCTTCGCCAGCATCACCCGGCGCGGGTTCGTCAGCCCGCCCAGGAAGGTGGCGATCCCGAATGCGAGCATGATGCCGGGCAAGCGGCTGTCATGGTAGAAGCCGGCCATCGGCAGACCAATCGCGGCGACGAACGCACCCAGCACCAGCCCCCGGATCGCGCCCAGTGTCCAGGCCGTATGGAAATGCTCGTCCGTCGGCTCCTTGTGATGGATCAGCGCCTGTGACAGCGACATGTCGGTTACCGAATTGACGATCGCCAGCATTGTCGTGCCCAGCGCGACCAGCCCGAAATCGGCGGGCGTCAGCAGGCGGGCGAGGAAGATCGTACTGGCGAACTGCAACAGGTTCACCAGCGCGCGTGCGGCGGCCACCCAGATGCTGCCGCGGAGCAGTCGTCCTGCGATATTTTGCACTGATCCACCCGGTACGAAGTCGGTCGCCGCTAACCCATTTTATGCCGCAGTGCAACGAAAGCACGCCGGCCGCTCAGCATTCTGTCCCGTTTCCGCCACAGTCGATGGCCGCCACATCCGCCCCCACCACCGTCTCATCAGCCAGCACCGAGTCGCTGATCCGGTAGGGGTCGTCCGCGCGTTTGGCGGCGCTGCTTGCCTCGGCGGCGGCGTCGGCGGTCCAGTCGGTGGCGGCGGCATCGTCGCTCACCGGCTCCCCGACCGGACCGCTGATCGTCGCGAGAACAGGCTGCAGGTGCGCAGCCGGGCGAGGCTGCACCCGGATGATCGTGATCACGTCTTGCCGGACAGGATCCGGTCGGTCCGAGCAGGCGGAGAGCAGGGTCATCGCCAGCACCATCGCCGGCTTCATCACCTGCCCGTGATCATCCGCAGGTACGGGCTGGCCGGCGCGCTCGCGAAACTGTCCTTGTTCGGCTCGATCTTGTAGAGATACTCCTCCTTCCACCCCGCGCCGCCGCCCCACCAGGTGACGCCTGCATAGACCTCCGGCATCGCCTTCATCCGGTCGATCACCGCGCGACCGATTGTCGCGCACCACGGGTCGAGGTGCCGGCCGTTGCCGAACGCCATCTCGCCGACCCAGACCTTCAGTCCGCGTGCCTTTGCCGCTGTGTCGGTGTTGGAGACGAAATATCGCAGCCGTTTCTGCGTCCTGTCGCAGACCGGGCTCGTGCCCGAGCTGTCCCAGTCATAATAGCGGTGCCCCGACACCATCGTCAGGCCCAGCGGATCCTTCAGCCCCCCGGCACGGTCGAACGAGCAGGCCGGGCTGATGCACGGCTTGTCCGCCGCCTCATGCTTGTCGAAGCGCCCCATCCCCGATGACCCGCGCCATTCGATCAGCAGCTTGTGCTTGAAGCCCGCACGCCGGAACGCGGCGATGCCCGCGTTCACCTCAGTGGCGAAGGACTTTTTCGTCCTGCGATCGGCCTCATACGATGCGCCCTTCCTGGGCTCGTTCATCGTGTCGATCATTACATGCGTCGCATCGGAGAAGTTGCGGATGAACGACGCCCACCACGCCGCCTCGGTGGGATCGAAGGTCGCTTCATAGTCATGCCGGTCGAGGATGACATAGGCGCCCCGGGCGGTCGCCGCGTCCGTCGCCGCCTTCATCTTCGCGACGACAACCGGGTCGGTCGCCTGACGTCCGCGAAAGGCGATGCGAAAGGCGCGAAACCCCTTGTCGAGATAGGTCCGCACGGACTCGGGCGTCGGGCACAGCGCGCCGTCATTGGCGAACGCGCATCCCGACAAATTGACGCCCATCAGGGGCGCCCCCGAAAAGCTGACGTTGCGCGATGCGGTGGAGCGAACGGGGCTGGCGGATACGGTGGACGAAACGGCAAGAAATGAAAGCAGTACAGACGTGGTACGAAACACAAACCTCTCCCTTGGCTGGTGCTTCGCCATTCGGCTGATACAGGTTAAGATCAATCCAGCGTTCTTTGCCAAAGCGCTGAAACGACTGGCTTTTGCGCCGTCCCGATTTGGCACTTTTCGCAACGGCCGGCCGACTGCGGCAGGTTGCCCTATAGGCGCGACCGTTGGACAGTGTTAGCGTCGGGGAGCAGCACCGATGCCGTTCGGTACAGGAAGAGAGTTGGCCGACCTCCGCAGCCCGACAGTCATGAAGTCCGCGCGCGGCGGCGCCGTCGGCAAGGCATGGTCGCTCGCCGGGCGCGTGTGGAGGCAACCGACAATCCTGTCGACCGGGCTGTTCGCGGCGTCGGGCGCCGCCTTCGCGATCGGCAATCTGATGCTGGCGCGCGCGATGCCGGTGCCGGAGTTCGGTCGGATGGCGCTGGCGATTGCGCTGATTACGCTGTTCGGGCTGCTCGCGCCGTTCGGGATCGATCAGCTGGTCCTGCGCGCGCGGCTGGCCATCACGTGGCGGCTGGCGTTGCTGATCGGCGGAACGGGCTGCGCGATGGGTTCCGTGGCCGCGATCGGCGCGGCACTTACCGGCGGGCTTCGTCCCGCGGAGGCGGTGATGCTGGCACCGACAATCGCGGCGATCGGGCTGAGTGTTGTCGTCTCCGGCGTCCTTCGCTCGGAAGGCCGCACGCGGGACGCGATCCCGTTCGCGACCGGCTCCCCCTGGATCCTGTTAGCGATCGGCTGCCTGGGTCTGGCGCAGCATTTCGCCACCCCATTCTGGCCGCTGACGCTGTTCATGGCGGGCAACATGGTGCGCGCCCTTACCGGCTGGTGGCTGCTGTTCCGTGAACGCCGTGGGCAGGATCAGGCCATCGACACCGTAGCGATCAATTGGGGAGAAGCGTTTTCGCTGACAGGGGTGGCGGCTGTCGGCACGGCATTGGTGCAGCTTGAACGGTTGATCATCCCGCTGGCACTAATGCTGTCGGACCTTGCCCTGTTCGCGGTCCTGGCATCGGTCGCGATCTTTCCGTTCCGCCTGCTGATTCAGGCGGCGGGGTTCACGCTTACCGCCCGACTGGCCGCGACAAGCGATCTCGCCGCGCGTCGCAGGTTGATCCGCGGCGAGTTGCTGATCATGGCGCTTCTGGCCGGCGCTGCGACGGTGGGAATCCTGCTGGTAGCGGCGCCCCTGACGCCGTTCCTGACGGGAGGACGCTACGCCATCGATGAAGCGCTGGTCGCGGCGGCGTGTTTCAACGGTTCGGTGAAACTGCTCTATGCCCTGCCCCGCTCGGTCGTCACGGTGTGTGGCAGCCGGTCTCAGGTCGCCAGGCTGAACGGCATTGGCATTTTATGGCTGGTTTTGGCAGCGGCGGGCGGCATGCTCGGCGGCGGCTGGGGGCTGACGGGCCTCATTCTCGGGGTGAGTGCAGGCGGATTGCTCGCGGTCGTGCCGCTGTGGATGCTGTCCCAGCGAACGGTGAGCGAAAGACCTGCCCCAGTAACACTGGGGCCATGAGAAGACGAATTCCGTCCGTCTCGTGTCGATACTAATGACGATTTCCTATAACTTCGGCCTTGGGACCGGCAACAATGGCGTGGGAAGGAATAACGCCGCGAACGACACTTCCCGCACCAATGATTGCGCCGTCGCCAATCTCTGCGCCGTCGAGGATGACGGACCTGGCCCCGATTAAGACGTCGTCACCAATTATAATCCCCTGATCGGCATATCCCTGATCATCCAGACGCGTATCCTTGCTGTGAACTTCCCGGGTCGTTGCAAGAATGGTTACATGGGGTCCGATGCGGACGAAGTCGCCCACAATGATGTCCTGATAGCCGGTCGCGATGAAATTGAAGCTGCTGATTGTCGCATTGCGGCCAAATCTGACTTTGCCGCCACTCGATTGAATGATCGAATTCGCCTTGATCGTCGATTTAGCACCGAAACGGATCAAGTTACTGTATTGCACGGTCGATGAAGGATGAACGCGGGCGCGATCACGAAAATATAGCAATATGCTCGTAACAGGCTTCGGCAAAAGATATCGTTGCAAGGTTCGACGCCAAGGAGAGAATTGAGCCTCCTTTTCGGCGATCGTTGTGATCTCGCGCGTTTTGTTCGCCATCGGTGTCTCCACGCACATCTGATGATGCTCTTGCCACAGGTCGTCGTGACAATAATTTAAGCTACCATAACCTATTATCAGTCATAATGCACGTAGCGGAATTCGGTGCTCTATAGCGAAGCAGTCAATACATTTGACCGATAGCAAACTACTTTCATCGACATGCTCGGGTGCCGACAGTGATTTTATCGCTGTCTCGCCGACCACAATATAGCACGCATCCGGATGCGCAGCAGATTGAGGGCGGCGAGATGCGCCCTGCGGTGAGTCAGCTTGCCGTACGCATGGTGAAGCGGCCCGGTGACCTTGCGAGTGATGGTGGATTCCAGCGGGGTCAGTCGGGCATTTTCGAGCGCCTTGTCATATCCCGACCGCTCCAGCGTCGGACCCGCGACCGCCTCGAAATGCCGAAGCTCCGTCGCGCTCATCTCGGTTTTCCACTTGCCGGCATTGTGGCTGATGACCGGGCGTAGAAGGTTACCGCGATTGCGCGGGTCGGTTGGGTAGTCCGACTGTTTTTCGTGAAAGGCGACCATGTCTGGATGATAGGTCGTGCTAAGAAAATCGGCGATGCGCCGAGTGACCGACTCGGTGTCCTTCAGAAGGTCTTCATACCGCACTTCCAGAAAGCGTTCCGGGTCGAGCGCCTGCCGGCATGCTGCACCGGCGTCGATATAGGCCACCCATTGCCGGGCGAGCGTATCGTAATCGCGCGGTCCGAACGGTGCCTTCTTCCACGATACCGCCACGTCCCGGCCGTCGCGGATCAGATGGATCACCCGCGCCGTCGGAAATGCGTCAGCAATGACTCGCCACTCAAAGGTATGATGTGGCGATTTCTCGCCCCAGCGCCGCTTGCCCTGCGTTTCCAGCCATGCGCGCATCAGCGCTTCCAACACGCCGTGAAAATCATGACGGTCGTAATTTGCAAGAACACGGTCGCGATCGGGAACGGGAATCCAGAAATGGACCCACCATGAGGCGAGGACATCGTCGACCAGCCGCTCCCTGTTTGGCTGCTTGGTCAGATCGCCATAATAGCGGCGCCAGGGATAGATTTGCCGGTAGAGCATCGTTTCATAGGGTATGCCGATATCCGGATGCGCGTTGAGGATTCGGCTGAGCAGGGACGTTCCCGAACGCGGTGCGCCAAAGATGAAGATAGGGTCGTCAGCCATCCGACACACGATCCGCCCGCATGATCCCCGGATTGCCGAACCGGCGGGTCAGCCCGATCCGCGCCGCCGCCTGCTCGACAAGGCGCAGCGGCGCGGGGGCATTCAGCGCGCGGTGCAGCGCCATGGGCAAGACGAACTGACGCTCGACCGACGCCACCCGGAAGCCGTGCCGCGCAAACTCTTGCGACAGCATCGCCGCGGTGAAATTGCGATAGCGGCGCGTGTCGCCCTCCACCCGTTGTTTCAGCGCGAAGGTCGCGAAGGACAGCGCGTTGACGCTTGCCAGATCGGGATAATCGATCACCACACTGCTGTCCGCGACCCGGCACAGCTCGGCCAGGAACTGCTGCCAGTTCGCGACATGCGCCATCATCCGGATTGCAACCACTGTGTCGAACGCGCGCGCGCCGAACGGCAGCGCGTCGAGCGCGGCGACCCGAAAAGCCACGTCGGCGTTGCGCGCGTCGGTCGCCAGCCGGTCGCCGCAGCCGGGCGTGCTGCCCGTGACGGTGACATGATGCCCGAGCGCCAACAGCGGCCCACTGAGCTGCGCATGTCCGCCGCCCACGTCCAGTACCGTGACCGCGCGCTTGTCGGCCAGCGTGTCGGTGATGACCTGTTCCTGCCGGTCGAGGAACAGCTTGCCCGCGGTGCCCGAAAAACGGCGCGCATAGGCGGCGCTAGACGATTCGATGTCGGGCGCGGCCATGCTCACTCCAGCATGCCCTGCTCACGATACCACGCGACGGTGCGCCGGAATCCTTCGTTCAGGTCAATGCGCGGGGCGTAGCCCATTCGATCGCGCGCACGCCCGATCGAAAAGGCGCGGTTATGTTTGAAGAAGGTCAGCCGCCGCCGGTGCAACGGCGGCTCGACGCCGATCCGGTGGCACACCGCCTCGCACAGGTCGGCGACCCGCTCTACGGGCTTGTAAGGCAGTCTGATCCACGGCGGACGCTTATCGAGCGCATCGGCCGCGGTCGCGACGAAGGTCTTCAGCGGCATGTACCGCGCCGCGCCCAGGATGAACGTTTCACCATCGATGCCCGGCACCGTCAGCCCGCGCACGAACCCGTCGACCAGATCGTCGATGAATACGGGATGGAAATTCGCCGCCCCTTCTCCGATCTGAACGAACATCCGCTTGTTCAGCATCCGGAACATCTTGAGCATGCGTGTGTCGCCGGGGCCATAGATGCCGCAGGGCCGCAAGATGACGATCTCGGTCGCGGTAGTGTCAACCGCCGCGCGGCACAGCATCTCGGCGGCCAGCTTGCTCTCCTGATACGCGTCGCGCGGATCGAAGGGCGCGTCCTCATCGGCGGGCGCATCCTCCACCGATCCGTGGACACCGATCGTCGAGCAATAGACGAACCGCTTGGCGCCCGCCGCCTGTGATGCAAGCAACAGGCGCTGAGTCCCGTCGCGGTTCACCGCCATGAACTCCTCGCGCGGCCCGTCACTGCGGTACATGGCGGCGACATGCACGACGCCCGCCGCGCCCTCGACCAGCCGGTCGATCGCGGCCTGATCGCCAAGATCGCCGATAACCGTCTCACCCATCCAGTCCGCGTCCGGCTGACGGAACAGCGCGCGGACGTGAAAGCCATCCGCCAGCAGGCGCCGGGCAAGCGCCCCTCCCAGCAGCCCGCTGGCCCCGGTGATCGCGATCGTCGCGGGGGGTGCGATACCCGTCATGCCGCCGCCATCCGCGATGCGTGATCCGGCAGTGCCGCCCCCTGTCCACCGCAGGCGCGGTCGATCGCCGTCACCGCCAGCGCATGCGCGGTCGTCAATTTGGTGCCCAGCAGCGTGTAGAGTCCGCGCGGACCACCGTGCCGCCCATGATCGTGGATCAGATCGTTGGCGCGCAACCGCTCCCCCTTGCCATCCGTATCCGGTAGCGCCCCGGCCCAGACCTCGATCACCGTGCTCCCGCGAAGCTCGGGCGCAGCGCGGCCAAGCTCGTCCAGCGCCTCCTCAATGAACGCCGCCGGGACGTCCGGGCGGGACTGGTCCAGATCGTCGCCCAGCGGGTGATAGAATGTACCCGCCAGCATGCGTCCGCCATGATCCCGCAGGAAATAGCTGCGCCCGCGCCCCGGTCTGACCGACAGCGCGATGGCCGCATCGGACGGCATCGACCGGTCCAGCAACAGGTTGAACGCCATCGCGCGCGCCGACAGCATGGGCAGGTCGCGGTCGAACCGCCTTGCCAGCGCGCGGGACGACGCACCGACGCACAGCAGGACGCGCAGTGCATGGTAGCGCCGCTCGCGAGGGCCGGTCCGCGTCGTGACCGCCAGTGCATCCTGCTCACGGGCGTCCAGCGCGGCGACCTCTTCTTGCTGGCGCACCGATCCGCCGAGCCGCTCGATCCGCCGGGCGATGTCCTCCATCAGCGCGGGCGCATCACTCAGCGCCAGTTCGGTCCATTCCGCGCACCCTACCAGCCCAGCACGCGGAACGATTGACGGCAAGTCGGTGGTCTGCGGCAGAACGCGGGACGCATCGAACAGCGCGGGCGATCCCATTACCCCGCCCAGCACGCGCTCCGCCGCGAACGCCGCCCGGAACAGCGCGGGCGCGCGGGGCGATCGACGGTATAGCGGCATGTGGCATTTAAGCGATCGGCAATGCGCGCCGAACTCTTGCGCGAACCAGCCCTGCTCGCGCCGTGACCGCCGCCAGCGTGGCAGGTCCAGCGTCTGGAGATAGCGAAGCCCGCCATGCACGATCCCGAGGCTTGCGCTGCTCGCCCCCGCGCCGATCGTGCCACGCTCCAGAACAAGCGGTCTCAGCCCGCGCTGCGCCGCCTCCAGTGCGGCCATCAACCCCTGAATACCGCCGCCGACGATGATGACGCCGTGGTCCGGGCGGTGTTCAGCCATCCGCATCCTCGTCAGCGGAATGCTCGATGATCCGCGCGATCCGATAGGTCGAGTCCGGGGGCAGCCGCGTGAACAGGATCACCTCCGCGATCAGCCCTACCGCGGCGACCTGAATGCCCAGCACGATCAGCAGAACCGCCAGCAACAGCAAGGGTCGCTCGGCAATCGGCTGCCCCATCACCCGCTCCACGACCAGCACGATCCCGATGATCAAACCGCCGACTCCCAGCCCCGCACCCAACGCCCCGAAAAGACGGAACGGTTTCTGGAGGAAACGGATCAGGAAGGAAACCGAGAGAGCGTCCAGCAGTCCATCGAAATAGGTGCGCAGATTATACGAACGATGCTTGCGATCGAGGTCGGCCTGCGGAACCTCGACCTGCTTCACGCGATAGCCTGCATGCTCGGCGAAGATCGGCAAATAACTGGCCTGGTCTTCTTGTAGGGTTAGTCGGTCGATCAATGATCGCTTCAGCACGCGAACGCGGCAGCCCAGGTCATTGAAACTGCTGCCCGTGAGCCTCGTCGCACCCCTGAACGCGCTGGCGCGCGTGCGATTGAGGAAAGAATCCTTTGCCCGGATGCGTGAGGCGGCGACCATGTCCGTTCCGTCAAGCGCCTTGACCAGCCCCGGCAGAACGTCCGGCGCGACTTGCAGATAGGGCGGCAGGATCATGACCCGTTCGGCCCGCGCTACCCGCAGCCCCTCACGCATCATCGATGCCTCACCGCATAATCGCGGCATGTGCGCGACCGTCACCTCGCCCCCGCCAAGCGCGGTGATCTCTTCGATCCGGGGATGCGCGTCTGCGACCATGTAGATAAACTCGGTGCAGCCGCCGAGTGGTTCCAGGGCCGCGCGATAGATGCCGAGCAACTGCCGAGCATCATCCATGCGGTCGACAACACAGATGACAACGGAGAGATCGACTACCGGCTTGATCGTCAGCATGTTCATCAAGCGTCTCCCGAAGAACGCCGTCCATAGGCATATAATTTGGCCGCAATCGCGGAAAACTCGCCGACCCGCGGCTCCATGATCGACAGGAAATATCCAAGCGTCGACCAGGCGGTGAGGAAGATGGCAAGCTGCGCGAAGACAAAGGCAATAGACCACGCGACGAAAGGCTTGGGATGTTCCACCTCGACCAGCAACAGGATCGCTAGTCCGATGAGCGAAGTCGCCACGACCGGACCCGCCATCCAGTTCCTGGGCCGGAGCGAATAACGCAGAAGGAAATGGATCGACACGATGTCTAGCGCCACCTTGTAGATGCGTGAAAAGCCGTATTTCGATGTGCCGAACTGGCGCGGGTGATGCCGTACCTCCACCTGCGCCACGCGCGCGCCCGCCATCTGGCTGAGCGCGGGGATGAAGCGGTGCATTTCGCCATAAAAGGGCAGGCTCTGGATGAGTTCGTGGCGATAGCATTTCAGCGAACAACCGCTGTCGCGAACTTCGACGCCCAGCACCCGGTTGATGATGCGGTTGGCAATTTTTGAGATCAGAACGCGCTTGCCCTCATCCTGCCGCTGGCGCCGCCACCCCGCCACCAGATCATAGCCCTCGTCCAGAAGATCGAGCAGACCGGGTATGTCGCGCGGATCGTTCTGCAGGTCGCCGTCCATCGTCACGATGACACGACCACGCGCGGTATGGATGCCGGCCGCCATCGCCGCGGTCTGACCATAGTTGCGGCAAAATTCGACGACGCGGACGCGTCGATCATGCGCGACCAATGCCGTCGCCCGCGCCAGTGTTGCGTCACGGCTGCCATCATCGACCAGCACCAGTTCATACGAACGGGGATCGTCGTCCAACGCTTCACTGACTGCCCGGTGCAGCAGCGCGACGTTATCCTCCTCGTTATAAAGCGGGACGACGATGGAGAAATCCGGTTCGTCATGGAGTGGTGACCAGATATTGCTCACAGGATCGCCCCCGCCAGGGTGCGCGGACTGGCACCCTCACCTGCTCCCAGCGTCGCATATGCGTCGCGCAGACGCCGTTCAAAGGCGGCAACGCTGTAGTCGGCCGCTGCCATCCGTGCCGCCTTGCCCAGCCGCGTCCGAAGCGGGGCGTCGTTCGCCAGCGCGAGCATGGCGCGGGCAAACGCACCGGCGTTCGGCGGTACAAGACAGGCGGCGGCGTCATTCAACACCTGAGTATGCGAGCTGATATCGGTCGCGATGATTGCGCGGCCAGCCTGCATATAGCCGTATATCTTCATCGGTGTGTTCACGCCGACGCTGCGCGGAGAGAGCAGAATATCGGCCTGTTCCAGCAAGGCGGGCAGATGCGCGAGCGGTGCGGGTCCGGTCAGGTGAACGCGCGCACCGACTCCCAGACGCGCAGCCAGCGCTCTCGCCTCCGCCACGTGATCCGCCCGCCCTCCGACGATGACCAGCGAGCAGCACTCTTGCTCCGAGAGGCGTGCCATCGCCTCGATCAGCAGGTCGACGCCCTGATACGCTTCAAGATTGCCGACATAAAGTGCGATCGGGCGGTCGCCGCCGACCAGCGCGCGCAGGTCCAATACGTCCGCGGCATCGCCGTCCGTGATCGGTGTCGCCACGTCTGGCAGGACACGGACCACCTGATCAGGCGCCAGTTCCTTCACCCGCTCCGCGATCGCAGTGCAGACGGGCAGTACCAGATCGGCATGACGTATCGGCCATCGCTCAACCATGGTCAGCAGGCCGCGCAGGAAGGACAGGCGTGGCCATTTCTCGATGATCTGGTCGCCCAGCAGCGAATCCATGTCATAGACCAGTCTGAAATGAGCGATCATGCGCGCCATCAGCGCCGGATAGATCGCTTCCTCGACCGCATGGACCACGTCGTAGCTACGCTGCATCAGCAGCCTGTATGCCGTCGCGGCAAGGAACAGGTCGCACGCCAGCTTGGCCGGCGAAAGGCCGATCGGAACGTGGTCGACGAGGGGCGGCCGTCCGGCGCGGTGGATAGTCAGGCCGGGCACGGTGATGTCGTTGCCGTCGTGCAGCACCACCAGGTCGACCTCATGCCCCGCACGGCACAGTGCCTCAACCGCGAAGCGCACAGCGATCGGTGTTCCGCGCTCCACGAAGAATGGCTGCGGCGCGAGGAACAGGATCCTCATGTCGCACGCGCCCTGCGATGGTGCCACGCCCATTGCTGCCTGGCGGCGGCGGTCAGCGAATGGCGTTCCCCGTAACGCTGCCCACCGCTTGTCAGCAGTGCATCAAGCACCGACGTCGCGGGCGCGTCCGGATCGATCGTGGCGCGGACGAGCTGTCCGAAACTGCCGATCCGTCCGTGATCACTCTCCATCGGCAGCGGATCGGTCCCTGCCAGCACCGGCACCCCCGCGCCGGCGGATCGACGCAATGTCGGTGATGGCAAGGCGCCGGGTCTCGCCTGGATGTCGCCGGGCAGCAGACGCGGGTGACGCGAAAGCGCGTCCGTTACAATTGCGCCGCGCCGCCCGAGCCATTTGCCGAAGCCCCATGGAAGAACCGCGATGGCGGGCGGCGCCTGCTCCGCCAGCAGCACATCGAGCGGCGTTCCGTCTCGCGGCCGGGCGAGCGTACCGAGCAACAGCAGCTCAACTCCTTCAGCCGCGACCACCTGCCGCCCCGCGATAATCAGTAATGGCACCGTTCCCGCGTCACGCAGCAGCGCGATCGGCTCGCTCGTCGGGTGCACGCCGCGAGCGCCGTCGCCTTGAAGCGAGGCAAAAATGCCCTCGCCTTCGCGCTCGACAAGCATCAATGCGCCAGCATCGGCATCGGGGCATGTTCTGGCAATATTGTTGGCGGCAGCCGACAACGACGTCTCACCGTCATGCAGGTGAACATGCGCATCGACGGCAATATAGCTCCAGGACCGCATCATGTCGGCGTTCGTTGCATGACTGATCCGCTCAAAGCCCAAGAAGAGACCTCCGATTGCATCCACGCATTAGCACTAAGCACGCATTAGGGTTGTAGCTATGACTTTGATCCAGATCTGTCGATCAGCAACGCAGGACCAGGAACAGTAATCCGTCCCGTTATGGTTCATGGCGACAAGCCCCGAAATAGGCTATTATCAAAATAACCTATGTTAATCTATTTCGAGAAGCTATTGAGATTGCTGATACACACGAATGATTTGATCAAATGTCGCGCTTGATTCCCTCGACCATTGTCGTGAAACATCGAGCAACGATCTATTGGTCAGCACTGGCAGTGACAGTGCTTGTCGCATTTCTGGTGCGAATACCTGGCGGCTTCAGCCCGATGATCCAGCACGACGAACTGTATCATTATTTTGCCGGACTGTCCTTTGTTCGCGACGGAACGCTCGCCATCGGAGAAGGGCGATATGGTCGCGCCGCTCCCTATACGATGCTGACCGGTCTTTCGTTGAAAGCGTTCGGCAACGACTTAATAGCGCTGCGATTTCCAGCCATAGTGTCGGGTACGCTAATGGTTGCCGCGGTGAGCATGTGGCTGGGACGCATCAGTCGAGTGGCCGGCGTTGTAGGGGGAGCACTTCTCGCGCTCGACTTTCTCAGCGTGCAATTATCGGATTATGCGCGCTTCTATACGCTTCATGCCTTGATGGTATGGCTTGCTGCGGTCGGCGGTTATGCGTTGATTACGCAGCGGCACAGGCCCGTCGAGCTTGTAGCGCTGGTCATAGGGACGATCGCATCGCTCGCGCTGGCGCTAAATCTTCAAGTCCTGACGTTGTTCGCCGTCGTTGCGTTCGCTGCATGGGCCGTCACCGACTACGCGCTTTTTCCACATGGGAGATTATTCTCGTTTGGTCGCGGCATGATCGTCGCGCTGATCTGCATCATTATAGCCGCGATCATCATCCTGCTGCTGACGCCTTTGGGAACCTTGATCTTTTCCTTGTACGCAAAGTTCTGGCATGCCGCGCAATGGGCAGAAAAGGTCAGGGCAGAGCAACTCTTCTACCTTCGCTTCATGCGCAGCTTTGGGCTTCTAACCTATCTCTTTCCGTTCGCCTTGATGGCGGCTTGGCGCATTGATCGGCGCCGTACGCTATTCTGCGCCATCCTGTTCGCGGTACCTGTGTTGATCGCGTCGATCGGGCCGCAAAAAGCACCTCGGTATATCTTCTACTGCCTTCCCTTCTTCCTCAGCATCTGGGCGCTGGCAAGCGCATGGGTTCTGGATTTCGTTTATCACTGGTTCGCCAGACGAGGATATTCCGTCTGGCCAACGGCCGCCGTCAGCGCGGTCGCTGTCTTGGTCGTTCTGGTCAGCACGACAAGTTTTCGCAGTACGCTTGGATTGGTGAACCGCTTCGTCCGTACCGGACAAGCCTACTCGCCGCGGGTAATAGCCATGGACAAGGATTTTGACTGGCGACCATGGATGCCGATGCTCAGACGCGCTGTGCCGGCGTCTGGGATCATTGTCGGAGTCGACGATCTACGTACTTTATATTTCTTTGGTCGGATCGACGTGATGCTTAACCGGACAATTCAGTGGGATATATCGCGCCAAGAATTTGTACACGATCGGCGAACGGGCGTACCAGCAATCAGCGCACCAGAATCGATACGCCTCATCATTGATTGCACCAGAAGCGGCGCGATCATCGTTCCCCAAATGCGTTGGCGCGAGTATTCCGTGATTCCTGCGACGGCGGATGTGATTGAGCAGCACACGACGCGCGTCAACCTTCCGGCGAAAGCGCCGTTTAGAGTATATCGATGGCAGAAATCGCGGATCCCTCGCACAGTTTCCTGTCAACGCTTGGCGTCACGTTTGCAGTAAGTTGATCGGTGGCGCTAGCCTGCCCAAATTTTGCTGCAGCGCCTCGATCTGAATGTCGTTTTCTCCCCCAAAAAGATTGGAATGAAGAAGCCCTACTTCCTGTGATGAAGGCCATGTGATGATCTCAAAGCGAGATGACGCCCTCACATGTTTCGTGCCCTGCAACTCCGCCATCCAGAAAAACCACAGATCGTCGGCCTTGGGCGCGATCTTCAGGAAACTCTCAGCGTTTGTAACCATCGGGTCGAGTGAACGGGGCGGATAAAGAATTCCGCCAACGCCGGTTGGAAACAGAATTTTATCAGGCGAAACATCTGTCGTTTCTACAGTGTCCATGTCCCACTTGGCATAGGGCCCAAGTGAGCCGTCTTCTCCGATATCGGCGAGATGCGCCCGCAACGATATGATGCAACCCGGATTTGACCGATATCCGTCAAGAAGGTGCGACAACCAGTTCGGCGGATAATACAGGTCGTCATCCGCTGTAACGAGGTAGGCGTCGGGAAACGCACTGATCGCGTGGACCAGCTTGGTATAGGAACGGACATCGACGCATGGCATGATTTCCAGGCCATATTGCTGAAGATCAGTGACGTTGTTGGGCAGATCGCCGATGGCATCGCGGTCCACCCACAAGATCGTCCGATCCTGTTGCACGGTCTGGTCGAGCAGGCCGCGCAGCGTGTCGCCGAGCACAGCAAAACGTGCCCTGTAAGAGGTCAGATTGACAATCAATTCTCCGGGAAGACCATGCCGCCGCTTTGATTGAATTGCCGGAAACGATCGCACGCTCCGTTGCCCCCGGGCAAGGGCGCGTGCCTTGCGCCGACGGCTATTCCAGAGCTGCACGCGCCACATTCCCAGCAAGGCTAATCCCCTCAGGCATCTGAGATGCACACGCAGCCAGCGCCGTATGATCTCCACTTTGCCGGACGCATCGGTATGCGTCGAGACGGTAGATAGCATCACACTGCCAAACTGGCACACTCCGCCATATGATGCTGCGTTGCGGAACAGGTGGGCTTCGGCTAGCGGCGTGCCCGGTATCGAAGGAGCGCGGCTCGTTGGCAACGCAAGTCGAAGGGCTGGGCGGCAAGGCATTTGGCAGCGTGGCACTGGTCGGTGGCGCGCAGATGATCCGCCTGGTCCTGACCACGCTGTCGACCATCGTCGTCTCGCGGCTCCTTGCCCCGGACGATTACGGCGTCATTGCGATGGCCGCGCCGATTACCGGCTTCATCCTGCTGTTCCAGGACTTCGGCCTTGGCCAGGCGGCAATCCAGGCGCGTGAATTGCCGCCCGAAAAGATGAACGGGTTGTTCTGGGTGAACATGATCGCAACCGGCGTGATCGCCGTCGCGCTGCTGGCCGCATCGCCCTTCGTCGCATGGTTCTATGGCGATCCCCGGCCGGGATACATCACCGCTGCTGCCGTCATCCCGGTCCTGATCGGAGGGTTCGGGCTTCAGCATTCCGCGCTGCTCAGTCGTGAGATGCGCTTTGGCGTTTCAAGCATGATCGACGTGGTGATGAACCTGGCGATGTTCCTGGGCACGCTGGGCTTCGCGCTGCTCCTGCGAAACTTCTGGGCGCTGTTCCTGGGCGGCGTCGTCGGTAAAATGGTGCAGGTGACGATGATGTGGCGTTCCGAGCCGTGGCGGCCAAGCTGGCGCATGTCGATTCGCGGCACCGGCGAGCTTGCAAGATTCGGCGGCAATCTGACCGGCTTCAACCTGATCAACTTCATCTGTCGCAACCTCGACAATGTCATCATCGCGCGGTTCGCAGGCGCGTCCCAGCTTGGCCTGTACGATCGCAGTTACCGGCTGATGATGTTGCCGCTCGATAATATCAACGGCCCGCTCAACCGTGTCATGATGCCTGTACTGAGCCGCCTGCGCGACGATCCCGAGCGCTATCGCAAGGCGTTTCTGACGACGGTGCGCGGGCTGCTGCTGCTGGCGCTGCCCGGTATTGCCGTGGCGGCGGCGACCAGCGATCAGATCATCGCCTTCCTGCTGGGCCAGCAATGGGCGTCGGCCGGTCCGATCTTCTTCTGGCTGAGCCTCCTCAGCATGCTTCAGCCGCTGGCCAACGTGACCGGCCTGCTCTTCATCACCAGCGGCAGGACGCGGGAAATGCGCAATTGGGGGCTATTTTCCGGCGTACTGACCATCGTCGGCTTCGCCGTCGGCATCCGCTGGGGCGCCGAAGGTGTCGCGGCATCGCTGTTCATCACCTCGGCGATCCGCTTCCCGTTCCTGTTCAGCTATTGCACCAGGGGAACACCCGTTACGACTGCGGACATCTGGCGGCTGACCGCGCGGCCGACGCTGTTCGTCGGGCTATCGTATCTGGCGACGATCCTGCTCAAGCCATATCTGCCCATCTTCGCCCTGTTGTGCGCGAGCATCGTGTGCGCCTACACGATCTCGCTCGCGGTGACCGCCGCATCGCGTGACGGCCGCGCATTGCTGTCGGCGATCCACCTGCAAATAGGCGCCCGCATTAAACTGCCGATCCGCCGATCAGTGTGAGATTAGGGAATCATCCGGAGTATTGATGCTAAGAAGTGCAATGCTTTTGCCGCATCCATCCTCACAATAGCGATATTACGCTTCAGTTTGTCTTCGCTCTCATGGCCACATTGATCGTCAATCAGGCCTTGTGCTGCCCGCCCTCTGAACCTGATCACCCGCAACGCGGAACGGCGACGTCGCATTTGCCAGGGGGTCGTAGTTGCGATCGATCCGGTTGCGGATACGGTTCTGGACACGATTTGCTATACGGGTGTCGAGCCGGCCCAACGGCTTGATGGTCGCGGCGGCTTGGCCGCGCTCCTGACGCTGCCCGATCTGGCCAACCCCTGCATCGGCGGTACTCCCTGCCCGGGCAGGTTGCGAAGTCGCTGGGTTAATCTGTGTAGCAGTGCCATTCACCTGCCGACCTTGTTGGCTGCGATCCTGCGCCAGCAAGGGCGTAGCCATCAGGAGAGGTACAACCGACAAGACGAAAGGATGCATGTAAAGTCTTTCTGGTGAAAGCTTCATTTCAGCGGGGCCAGATATACCCGGTCTATCTGTCCCGCTACCCCGGCGATCTCATCCGATGGCCGCGCTACGAGAGCAAGCGTCTGCATTGGGCAATCCGCGGGCACAACGAAGGTTCCGGTGAAGTTGCCGTCTGCCTGTCTTGAATTGCGCACCGTAACTTGACCGAGTTCACGACCAGAGTGACAAGTCAGTGTCCAGTAAGGCAGTGATTGCTCGGGCTGTTCAATATCGCGACTGTGACCCTCGATCCGGTACGTGCCGGGTGGCAGCAGCTGCACCTGCCGAAGCAATGTTCCCCCGACTGTCGCAGGCACCGAGAAATCGAAAATGCCACCTTGCGCCTTCGGCTGGATCGAGGTTGAAAAGTTGGGATCGCTTACGGGCGTCCAGTCGAACACCGCAGCGTGCCCCAGATCGGCCATGAACCGCGGATCACGCGATACCCTCCGATCGGCACCAGGCCCGATAGACGCGTAAAATTTCCATGCCTCATCCACGGCGTCTTTGGCAATCAGGCTGTTAATCAACGCGCTTGATGCTTCAAGCGAGATTGGCACATGTGCGCGCTGCAGCCCGGCGAACAGCATTGCTGCTGAATGCGGGTCTGTCGTCCTACCCGCGACAAAGGTTATCAGGTCCGGACCCCAGTCCGGCCTGTTGGTCAACGTTCTGATCAGGCTGAGGCGAACTGCCGGCTCGATGATCGCCGCGGCCAGCACCGGCAAGAGGAGGTCGGGTGCCCTGTTGGATGTCCGTAAAGCGATATCGTAATGCCGCAGGGCGCCGGGTATGTCGCTACGAGCTACC
The DNA here is from genome assembly GCA_965217805.1 of Sphingomonas sp. Classification (GTDB taxonomy): domain Bacteria; phylum Pseudomonadota; class Alphaproteobacteria; order Sphingomonadales; family Sphingomonadaceae; genus Sphingomonas. The sequence continues at coordinate 665,255 of CBDCJJ010000008.1, forward strand.
GCATCCTCGATTGACCAGAGCTGAGTCGCAAGATCGCGCCGCGAGAGCGTCTGCGAATAGGCGAACAGTCGGCGCGCCTCAGCCGTCTTGCCGCGAAGCTGCGCCTGCAGGCCCAGGACAGCAACGGCTTTCACCGCTGTCGGATCCTGCCGTAGCGCGAGCTGCGCCAGCCGCGTGTTGCGTGACCCGGTTGCCTCCGGTTTGTCGGCGAACTGGTTCCACGCCCATGATGCAGTGATCAACCCGTCACTTGGCGCCATCCGATGCGCAAGTGCCGGATCACTGCGGACTATCACATTTGCAAAACTATACTGAACCGCAACTATTCCCAGTAGCGCAGCAAGTAACGCCGAGCCGATCCGAAGCGCCCATTCTCTTGGCGACCGCCGAGGCGATACCCTCCGCTGCGCCATCCGCGTCAGGCGGCGTCCACGGCGCGTTTGTCACGGCCATAGCCATAACCATAGTCATATCCGTAGCCATAATGCGCCTTACGCGCCTCAAATTTGGTCAGTACGCCCCCAAAGACCCGCGCATTGGCACTGGCCAGTCGTCCGAGAGCAGTCTTCACCAAAGTCGATCGGATGCCGTGCGATTCCACGGCAAAGATAACGCCTTCGACATGTCCCGCAATTAACGGTGCATCCGCCAGCCCCATCACGGGCGGGGAGTCGATCACAACGTGATCATAAGACTCGAGAAGTCGTTCAATCAGCACTGCTAAACGATTGCCGGTGAGCAACTCGGCCGCATTGGGCGGAATTGGACCAGCCGACATCGCAGTAAAGTCGAGATCAGCCATTGGGAATGTCAGCGCTTCAATGTTTTCGTCGCCCGACAGGAAGTTGCTGAGGCCATAATCGTGCCCGACACCGCCCAACTGGTGGACCGACGGCGAGCGCATGTCGCCGTCCACCAGGATTACCCGCCGATGCGCGCGCGACAATGTCGTCGCCAAGGCAAGCGCCGTTGTCGACTTGCCCTCCGCCGGGCGGGTCGAGGTAACTGCAAACGATCGTGGCACACCGTGCTCGGTCGTGAACGCTAGATTGGTCTGGATAGCGAGATAGGCATCAAACAGCTCTGATTTCCGGTCCATTAGCGCGTCTTTGGGTGTCTCTCCATCGACCTTGGGGACCGAACCGAGCAGTGCCAATCCCAATCGGCGCTCGACCTCGGCAGGGTCTGCAATTGCTTCATCAATCTGCTCAAGCGCGAAAGCGAGCCCACCACCAATGCATAGGCCGGCGAGCAGCGCCACCGCCATATTGAGAATAAGCCGTGGGCTAGAAGGCCGCTGCGGCACTGCAGCAGGATCGACTACAGAAATATTGTTAATGCCCACGCCGCCCGCGACGCCGATCTCCTTGAAACGCTGCAACAAGCCATCGTATAAAACGCGGTTGGTATCTACTTCCTGCTGATAGATATTATACTGAATACTGCGGCGTCGAAGGTCGAGATAATCGCTCTTAAGCGTGTTCACCTGCGCCTGCAGTGTGCGCTCGCGCTCGATGGACTGGCGATATTCCGCTTGGACGGATCCCGAGACGCGGTTCTCTTCCCGCTTGATCGACCGGTCAAGATCGGCAATCTGCGAATTGATTGCCTGCGCGGCCGGGTAGCCCGGTTCAAATTGTGTCATCAGCTTCTTGTATTCCGCGGCAAGCTCAGCCCGGCGTTGACGCAGAAAGTTGATTGTCTGGTTTCCAAGCGCTTCGGTAGACGCGCCTGCGCCCCCGGATTGCCGGTAGTTCACTTCGGCGTTGATGCGGGCGGCCGTTGCTTGGGAAAGAGCCGCATTGAGTGCCGCGAGATCATCGGCAATGATCGACCGTTCCGCCCCCCCCGATGCCGAAGGAAGGTTGATGATCTGCTGCCGTGATGCATATCCTACAAGCTGACGTTGCGATTCGTCGAGCCGTCTTTTGTATTCGGCCAGTTGTTTCTGCAGGAAATTCCGCCCGTAAGAAGTAGCCTGCAACTTGCGTTCCAGATTAAGCTGGATGAAGTTGGTAGCCCAAGCATCGGCGATCTTTGCAGACAAATTTGGATCTGGACTGGTGACACGCAGATCAACCAGACTGGACAGCCGGATGGGGTCTACATCGATGTTGCGCAAAAGAATCTCGCCAGCAGCGCGTTGCCGCGCCGCACGGCCTGATACGGGATAGCGATTATTGATCAACTGAAACGCCGGGGCGTCGCTGGATACACCGAACGTCTCAAAGAATTTGGGATCATCTATCAGTCGCAGTTGCGCGGCGACCCGCTGGGCCAGCGTTTTCGACTCGAGCAGACCGTATTGAGTTTGATAAAACTCCTGGTCGGCAGCCGTCGCGTCCCGCTCCACCCCCTGGAAATTCGTGACGCGGTCTGACTCGCGCGCGATTTCCACTCTGGACGTCGCGGTATAGCGCGGCGTCATCAGCAGGGTAACAATCAGACCCAACAGAAGACAGACGGCCGTTGCGGCGATAATGACATATCGCCACCGGATCGCAATGCGCAGATATTGCCGCAGGATTGGTATCCGGTCGCCGTCTTGGCCGTGGTCGTTCGCCAAGGGAGACCTGGCGGCGAGCGCTCCGCCGCTTGGGGTGGGCGAAATCATGTTCATGGCGTCGTCGATTCTCAGTTCAGGAGCGCGACAATCGGTGCCACCAGAAGCGGCGACACTGACACGACGTCGCGGAACAACCGACGGGCAGGAGAATCGCCCACAACAACAACATCGTTCGCGTAGATGGATGGATCATCATACAACCCTCGTCGAAGGGCACCTATATCGTACAAGGCGGCCATCTTACGGCCATCAACGGTCCGCAAGATGACCACATCATCTTCCCGCGCATAGGTTGACAATCCCTTCGCAGAAGCAATGGCGCGCAGTAGCGTCATCTGATTAGTGACAGGGTAGAGCCCGGGTTCTACTACTTGCCCGTCAACGGTCACGACTTGGCTGACCGAACTCTGGATATTGACCGTCACATCCGGGTCGCGAACGTAACGGCCGCGTAGCGCGTCCTCGATCGCGTTCGCCAATTCGGCGGCAGTTTTCCCGCGCGCATCAATCGTGCCAATCAGCGGCATCGAGATCCGGCCGCTGGCGTCAACTTGCATCTGACGGCTGAGCTCGGGAACGTTAAAAATGTCGACCTGAATGGTATCAAGCGGCCCGATAAGCGAGGGTCTGTCTGCAGCCGTCAGGTCCGTCCGAACAGGCGCAGGCAGCGCTGCTTCTCCTTCAACGACAGTCAACCGTGAATTCGACTGTAACGGCGTGCGACCAGCGCATGCAGATAGAGCAATTCCAAGCAGCAATATACCGCAGACTTTACGCATGCGCCTAATTTGGCCTAATCGTTGTGAGAGAGTCCCAAGCTATAGACACTGGAGATTGTTCGGTAAAGTATGCCGCTTACCAGTGTGGAGAGAGGATCACTCCTTATTGTATACCTAGGTGCTAGCCGATTGTCGGTTCGGCATGTTGTCAACGATCGACACAGCCTGCCCCTTTTGGGGAGGATTGATCACGCGTGAATCAAGCCAGACGGCAGCAATCATGATCATTGCCATCATGATGGGAGTCCGCGCCGCATAATCAACCAGGGCTGCAAGAAGTATAACAAGAAGCACGGCCGATCCTAGTCGGGCCACCAGCGATTCCGGGCTCGATCGCGCACGCCACGTCCGAACGCTCGCAGTCACCCACCAAACAACCCCTGCAGCCAGAAGCATGGCGCCGATGATGCCTCCATTGATAACGATTTCGATGAAGTCGTTGTGGGCATGATTAAAATATGTGCGCTCGAGCAGTTCGAACGGCTCGTGCACGCGAAACAAGGGGTCGAAGGTTCCCATGCCGGATCCAATCGGAAACTGCGCGCGAACCAATTCCAGTACCGTGGGAAGCGTGCGGAACCGTAAATCCGCTTCGGTATTCAGCGCATATATGCGGGAAATCGATGCACCCCGATCCGCCAGAATCGCGAGCGTTACGAAAATGACGATCAGACTGCCCGCCGCTGTGATCGCCACGGCAAAAGCCCATTTCGGCGCATGACCATGCCACCTTCGCATTCGATCCCGCAACAAAAACGTCGTGATCGGCAATGTCAGGAGCGCGAGCGCGAAGCCCGCGCGTGAGCCGCTGGCGAGCGCGGCGAGAAGGAACAAAATAACTAGCCCAATTGCAGTGACGGCCCGCCACAGGGAACCACGGCGATTCAGCGACGCCCAAGCTGGTGCAACCAGACACCCACACGCCAAAAGGAGCGCAAAATGGTTACGATTTGCGAAAGGGCCGCTGACCTCATAGCCATAGTTGATGAACGGGCTTCGGATATGGCTGCCAGAAAACTGAAGCAGCCCTACCAATGTTGCCGCGAGGATGAAGGTCAACACTAATCCAGGAAGTCGAAGGCGTTCGCGTTCCGGCACAAGCCTCAAGAGCAGTAGCGTAACCGCGGGTACAATCAGCGAAAGCAACGCGTTAAGTGTCAAAGGCGGCGCAATCGACCAAGGTCGCCAGACATCTGCTTGGCCCGGAATTGTGACGAGATGCTGCATGAATGCGCGCGCTGGTAACGACTGCCAGAGCACGGGCGGCATTGGTATTAGCTGCGCGGCCGCCAATCCAGCAGCAGCTAGCAGGAACAGGCCTGGAGCGCGCCCGCTCCCGGATGCGGGCCAGTCGCAGAAGAGCACTGCAATGACGATCACCGCCGCGGAAACCGAGCGTACTATCACCTGTCCCGACACATCGGGCACCGATGCACCACCCGCCACGCACAAGGCAGTCAGCAGAATGACAAGCAGCACAAATGCCAGGCTCACGCGGAGCGGCGCAGCCTCAAAAAGACGCATTCGCATCGTTCAGCGCTTATGACCTTCTACCGAGTATGAAAAGTGGTTTCACAGCAGTATGTGCGAAGGAACCCGCGACCCAACGACGCTATGGAGGACAGTAAACGGTGACCATCACGTGGCCGCCACTTACCGATCCTTCCAAAAGCTCAATCGCAAAGCGCCAGTTGCAAAAACGCTTGGTCATTTCGCCACCTGAACGCGAAAGCCACTTCCATCTTTAAGGCTTGTCCTGGTCAACGACCTTGTCGCAAGGGGCCTTTCATGGACTTCAAAAACGCTGCGAACCAAGCCGAACGCCCGACCACCGACGCAAACGGCTCGTTGGGTAAAATTGCTATTGTTCTTGCACTAGCACTCGGCATTGCCGCGTTTTTCTTCTACAGATATCTACTGGATTATGTGTATAGTGGGGATCCGTTTTATTATCAGAATTATTACGATCATTTACTAGGTAGAGACCTGGTTTCGGCGATGATAATGCAAAGGGATTATCTTGGAAGTTCAGAACTTATATATCCTATAGTGGCATGGATAGGTTCCAATGCTGGGATAGAACGAAACCTATTAATGTCAGTGTTTGATGGACTGATGTATGCAATAGCTTTTGCTGCTCTCATGAAATATAAGTCAAACTATATATTTATTATTCTTTTATTGAGCAACTTCTACTTTCTTGTATTATCGACGTCAGCTGAGCGATTAAAGTTCTCTTATATCATTCTGTTATTTGCTCTATTAATGGTTGGGAGAACAAGAGCAGTTTTTTTAGCGATAGCCCCTCTAGCGCACTTCCAGACTTTCATAACTGAAGTAGCTCTATTAATATGGTACTTTTCGGGAAGGCTTTCCTTAAGAACAAAAGTTCTTACAGTTATTGCAGTTGGAATCACCACCCTTACGATATTCTACTTTTTTTCTAATGCTCTTACTTCAAAGTTTTCCAGCTATCAGGGTAACCATGGAATAATCGATATATTACCCTCCCTTCTCGTATTGATATTATCATTGCTCGTATTTCGAAATAAGGCATCTGCTTTATTTGCCATTTTACCTTTGGTCATTCTAGTATTAATACTTGGTGGCGAAAGAATAAACATGATTACTGTTACAATCTTTATTTATCTAGCTTTGGCAGAAAGGCGGACAGGTCACCCGCTCATCCTGATTATTATGGCGTATTTTTCGATCAAATCGATCGGATACGTCCATAATATCATCTTACACGGAAATGGATTCGTAACTGGGTGAAATGGGTTTGGAGTATGGCGTCGCAGTTGCGCGAGATCAGCCAGAACGCGACACCTACGCCCCCTCATGACATACTGATGCAAACCGCCGAAAAGCGCCTCGACCAATGCAACAGCCGTTCCACCCCCGCGGTGTAGGCTTGGGCGCAATGGCGCTCGCCTAACATTTACGCTCATAATCTTTGCTCATATAGCGTCCGGTAGATCGCTCGGCGCGGCTTGAAGATCCTATTTCACCCATCAATCAGGACCATAGTGGTACAACATGAAAGTTCCCAGCCCAAGGAGTTCAATGTGGTGGGATGTTCGATATCAAAGCATTATCGCAGCTGTACTGATTCTGATACAAGCGACGTTAGTAATTAACTTGCCTGTGTTTCATCCATTGAACACATCTGTCATCAACCAAACTGCGGTACTTTGTTTGCTAGCAACCATTGTTGGGATAGCTCTCATCAAGGGGTTAGGCCGTTATCCCGGCGTCGCAAAGTCATCTTATACGTTGGTTGGGCTAGCCGCATCCTATGGTTTATTGATCCTCACTCTTTTGATGCTGCGGGTTTCATATTCACGGTTCCTGATCGGTTGTACATTCGTCACCAATCTTCTTGTCTTATCGGCGCTTTATACCATTCTTCCCCGTTGGTCGCGCCTGACCATTGGCGTTGTGCCTGAGGGACAATATCGAACCATAACTGTCATGCCGATGGTCGAATGGAGAATTTTGGAGCGCCCGGATAGCAGCATCACGGGTATCGACGCAGTCAGTGTCGATCTATGGAGCGATCTGCCAGATGCGTGGGAGCGCCGGTTGGCGGACTTTGCGCTGGAAAGCATACCGGTGTACGATCTTAGACATCTCAAGGAATCGTTGACGGGTAAGGTTGAGATTGAACACTTGTCCGAAAACACCTTCGGAACGCTCAGCCCGTTTTACGCTTGGGTAGCGATCAAGCAGATCACCGATTGGACGGCCGCTCTGGCGGCGACGCTACTGCTTTTACCCTTTTTCGCGATAGCCGCGGTCCTGATCAAGCTCGACAGTCCTGGCCCCGTGCTTTTTTGCCAAACCAGAGTGGGATACCGCGGAAGGGCTTTTAAGGTGTACAAGCTTCGTACCATGACTGATCTGTCGGAGACAGCAAGTGACGCTTTCCTAGGCCGCGACGCCGCGGTAACGAAAGAGGGGGATCAACGGATCACGCGAGCAGGGCGTTTTCTGCGCCGAACGAGAGTTGATGAATTACCCCAACTGATTAATGTACTTAAGGGCGAGATGTCATGGATCGGTCCGCGTCCCGAAGCCAAGATATTGTCGCAATGGTACGAACAAGAAATTCCCTTTTACCGTTACCGACACATCGTCCGTCCGGGAATTACGGGCTGGGCGCAGGTCAACCAGGGTCACGTCGCCGATATCAAATCCGTTACAGACAAACTGCACTTTGATTTTTATTACATCAAGCATTTCTCTCCATGGATCGATTTCGTCGTAGTGGCTCGCACAATCAAAACGATGATGACGGGACACGGAGCGCGTTAACCGCGCCCGCTTTTCCAGATCGCACGCGCGCTAACAAACCAGCGGCCCCGACTGGACAGGATGGACTATCGCATTGCGAGATCAGGAAGTTGAGTCATTGCAAAACGGATTAAGCCGCCGGTCGTCCCTGGCAGCGCTCGTGGGCGCCCTTGGCGTTGGTAGCGCGGCTTCGGCCGGAGGTAGAGCAGAGGACTCGGCCGGACCTTCTCTCGTTATGCTTAACAGTCGCGACAAACTGGCCGCTTGGCCTCGGCGAGACAGTTGCGTTCTTGTAACCGAAAAACTGCGTACAGGGCTTTTCGATTGGCAAGATGGAGATTGCACCAGATTTGTCGGTATCGACTCGCAACGCGCGGTTTATGTACCCGCCAGTGACGATCCTTCTGGCAAAAGCGGAGCTTGGAAGCGCGTCTTTGATGGAGACATTCAATTAACATGGTTCGGCGCCAAGTTTGACCTAGCACAGGTCGCCGACGTTACATATGCGACCGACGACACTGAGGCCTGGGTGGCGGCGCTCGCCTATATCGGCGCCATCGGCGGTGGCACCTTGCGCCTGCCTCATGGCGCATCGAAGGTCACGAGAGAGCTGACCGTCTCGTGTAGATACCTTCGTATTGCGGGAACGGGTACACGCGGGATTTACCCCGCAGCATTTCGAGCCGGGATCGATTGTCCTTCCACGCTTGTCCCAGTTCACGCTGGGCGCAGCGCTATTCGCTTCGTCGCGACAAAATCTGGTGACGGCTCCTTTCTTGCGGAGAATTTCGGGCTGGCAACACTGGAGACGGGGCTTGTTCCGCAAGCTGCGTTCGGATGGGAAACTCAGCCAGCTTTTCTCTATGGCTTTACCTTTCGCGGAGTTGCAATTCATGGGTTTGAATCCGCCTTTGACTGTTACCGTGCCGGGGGAAAAGAAAATGCAGTTGGCGCGGTTCTAATCGATGATTGCGTGATAAACAGGAATCAATGGATCGCGCGGACGATCGGAGACACGCAATTCAACGGTTTTCGCTTCACGAACAATAAGGCGGGACAGAACGGCTATCTGCTTGGTACAGGCGGCATCAATATCTCGGGCCACGATATTGCAATCGAAAATAATATCTTGGAAGGGATGCGCGATCCTGTCCGAGTTCACGGTGCCTTTCGCGATATTGTCGTCAGAGGAAATTATTTCGAAGGGAATGTTGGCAGCGCCTGCGTGGAACTGCGCGATATTCGCGGACCCTACGCCGTGGGACCAAATAATTACGGCCTGCTCGACTACTCAAAGATTGATCACAAGGTTCTATTAAAATTCTGTGAGCTAGGCTCGTGTATCGATCCGTATTGGCCTTACGGTGTCCATAAGCTGCCGCCTCCACTCAATGGCGGACCCCCAGCCACCAGAATAAAAAACGATGTCGACAGCACTCGATACGGTTTCTTTAGGCTGGATCGTCTAGACAGTATGAACTGGTTTGCGCGCCCACCAATACTACGTTCCGCGACCGCCCCCGGCGGCAAGCTGGCTCGAGAAATCGATCCGCAGAGCGGCGTGCCGATTGCTGTAAGTACGCATCGCACGGCCGGCAATGGACAGATCGAGCACAGCTTCACCCTTGCGGGAACGACTGGCGAATGGATTGTCTTGTCTTGGCTTTTTAAACGCTTGCCTGATCAGAAGGCCACCACCGACCCTTATATAAGCATGAAAGTAAATGGCGGTACCGCAGGCGGATCGCGCGATTATCCCCTATACGGATTTTCAGGTGCTTGGGGCGAGGGAGAGTGGTGCCTGATGACCGCAGCAATTCGTATTCGCGCGACCATGCAATCCCTGCTGCTTTCGCTTTTTCCCTACGGCATTCGCCCTGCGAAGGGGCGGCAGACGCTTTACTTGCCGCCGATGCTGTATGCGATTGACGATATCGGAAAAGTTATGCCCTATATCGACAGTTGGACTGCCCGCTCAATCGACAAGGCGCCCACAACCGGCGATTGGTTAGCCGGAGACATTCTGCGTCATGCCTCTCCTTCGCCTGGCGCAACGAAATTCTTGTGTATCAAGGCCGGAACTCCCGGTAGTTGGACCACGGTCTAAACGATGCGAGGGATCCCCCAAGTGCAAAGCACGGTTTGCGTTGTAGCTATGCAGATCTTTCATAGCGATCCGTCCGAACGTTCTATATAACAATGAACTACATTCGATCTTTTCACCTGACGCATTCTGCGAACGAGACCTCTTGATGACAATTGGAGCCATGCAACCAGTATCCGTTCAGCGGGTGAGCCAACGTGCCGAAAGTGCGCTGAATTATGACAAATTGCCTGAGCCAGGCGCCGTTATCGACGAACTCGAGCGCGATGGGTTCGCCTGTTTGGAGGGCGTTGTTCGAGAGGACTGGCTGGCCGCCGCCAGGAGTCATATTACGCAGCTAATCGAAGCGGAAGGTGCCAAGTATTTCTCTATTATTCGACCTGCCGACGAAGAGCTTTCGCCAGCCGAGACAATCGTCCGCGATCCGCGTTTGACCAGTCTATTGCGAATAGCGACTGATACGGTCTGTCCGCGAGGCGTTGTTGATTATGAAGAAGTATATAATGTTTTGCGGATCATTTCGGGTCCGAACGGAGGATCGGGATCGTTGGCGTTCCATTACGACGCTAGTGTGATCACGGCTCTGGTCCCCCTGTTTATTCCGAAATCCGAGCGGATGTCGTCCGGCGAGTTGCTGGTCATGGCCAACCGTCGGCCATTCCGACGGCTGCTTGTTCACAATCTTCTGGAAAAGGCTGCGCTTCAGAACCGTTTTGCATCAAAAGTCGCAGCATCAGCGGTTAGAAAACATCCCGAGCAGTTTGTACGCGATCTGGTTCCGGGAAACATTTACCTGTTTTGGGGATATAGAAGTTACCACGCCAATTTTCCCTGTGCGCCCAATGCATTACGTGCCACACTGCTGCTTCATTACGGCAACCCGCATGGCCGTTCCAAACTTCTGAAACACCTGCGTAACGGTCGCGCTGCCTTCGAGCGGTTTCGCCGCGCATCGAATTGACGCGGCGATGCAGCCTCGGAAATGGACGCGCCAACTGTCCAACGGCAAGCCGATATCGGCCTTGGGCTTCGGCTGTTCCTCCATCTGGGCGAAGGCGTTCTTCGACGAAGACTTAGCCGAACGCATCTTGGCCGCAGCCGAAGAAGAAGGTATCAACCATTTCGACACCGGGGCAAGCTATGCTGCTGGTAACGGAGAGCGGCGACTTGGCCGTTTTCTGAAGAACCGCGATCCCGCCAAGTTCGTGCTTGCGACCAAGGTTGGTACCAACAATGTCGATGGCAATATCGTAAGAGGCTTTTCCGTTGATATCATGGAGCGGTCTTTCGACCAAAGCATGGAGCGGTTAGGTCTGGACCATGTCGACATACTGTACCTGCATGGCCCCTCGTCGGACGCTTTCAATGATGAAGTCTTCCTGTTTTTCGAACGCTTGAAGCTTCAAGGGCGGATCAGCTATTCAGGTGTCAACAGTTTTGACCAATCAGTTCTCGATGACTTGGTCGCAACCCCCATCGATGCTGTGATGCTTCAATACAACGTCAGCGACCTCAGCGCCTCAAATGCAATAGACCGGCTCAACGCGGCAGGCAAACTGGTGTTGTCGGGCACGGCGCTCGGTCGGGCAAAATTCACATCTGGAGCCTTCCTGCCGCGCGATCGGGCACATTTATGGTATCTGCTGCGTATCCTGCGCCATGAGCCGAGTGCCCTGTGGCGCGGGCCGCGCCTGCGGCGGCGGCTGCTGGATACGGGTAAGTCTCCCGCAGCGGCAGCCATTCAGTTCGTGGTCGATCATCCCAAAATCGTCAGCAACCTTTTCGGCACTTCCAGCCTCGAGCACATGGTCGAAAATGCGCGCGCCGGTCACAGACACCTTGACGCCGAACAGTGGGCACGGCTTGCATCCTGATCGGTGCCGACATCTGTTGACATGAAACCCGGCTATTCTGCCCCGCTGAACGTTGCCTTGAGGGCCACCACTCTCAGTACCCGATTCGCGTTGGTGTTTGTACTGGCCAAGTATCTCGATGCGGCGTCTGTTGGCTATTACGGCCTGTTTACCGCAGCGGTCGGCTATGCGCTGCTGGGTGTCGGGCTCGATTTCTACATCTATTCGACGCGCGAAATTGCCAAGGTCGCAGTGGAACGACAAGGTGCACTATTGAAGGGGCAGGCCGCACTCGTGGGCGTCTTGTACGTGGTGTTAGTGCCGATCATACTGTTTGCCCTGTCGCACACTGGTCTGCCCGTTCGGCTGATCTGGTGGTTTTTGCCTATCCTGGTTTTAGAACATCTGAACCAGGAGCTGTATCGCCTACTAATCATTCTCTCTCGGCAGATTAGCGCCAGTGTGTTGCTTTTCGTCCGCCAGGGAAGCTGGGCAATCGCTACGGTCGGGCTGATGGCGCTCGATAAAGAGAGCCGTAATCTTGGTATTGTCATGCTGCTGTGGACAGGTGCGGGCGCCGCGGCTGCGGCAGCGGGATTGTGGAAGCTGCAACGGTTGCAGCTTGGCGGTTGGCGCGAGCCGGTTGACTGGTTGTGGATCAGACGCGGCATTGCCGTCAGTTCGACCTTCATCGCGGCCACCCTGGCGGTACGGGGGGTTCAAACGGTTGACCGCTACTGGCTGGAGAGCCTGGCTGGGATCAAGGTCGTCGGCGCGTATGTGCTCTTCTTCGGGGTGGCGAGCTCGCTGAGCGTCTTTCTGGATGCAGCGATCTTCTCCTTCTACTATCCCGAACTGGTCCAGCTGGCGAACCAGTCCAGGCTGTCCGAGTTGCATCACCATGTTCGCAGGACGGCATTGCTGACCACGGCAGCATGCCTCGGCTTCGCGCTTGTCAGCTCGTTGCTGCTCCCGTTCCTGCTGAACTGGATAGGTCGCGATGTCTATCAAGCGCAGATTGGTCTCTATTATTGGATCGTGGCGGCGATGATCGTCTATTCGCTGGGCCTGGTGCCGCATTATGCGCTTTATGCGCAGGGTCATGACCGGCCGATTATCGTCAGTCATATAGCGTCGCTGGGGGTGTTCGTGGTGGCAACGCTGGCGCTGACGAGGTTTTCGCGTACCTACGCCGTGCCGATTGGCGTGTTCACCGCAATGGCCCTAGTCATGCTGTGGAAAACGACCACCTACATTAGGATCACGCGCCGCTACGCCCGGCAGGGCGAGGTGCTCAACCTGGAAAGCGGATTGCCGTGACGATCATCAGATACGGTCAACAAGACATCACGCAGAACGATATCGACGCCGTTGTCGGCGTGCTGAAATCGGTCAACCTGACGCAAGGACCGGCGATTGATGCATTCGAGCAGGGAGTCGCCCGCGTCGCGGGCGCGAAGCACGCTGTGGCCGTCAACAGTGCAACCTCCGCCCTGCACATCGCCTGCATGGCGCTGAAATTGGGGCCGGGTGACTGGCTTTGGACAACACCCAACACGTTCGTCGCATCCGCAAATTGCGCGTTGTATTGCGGCGCCTCGGTCGACTTTGTCGACATTGATCCCATCACGTACAACCTCAGTCCCACATCGCTGGAGGCGAAGCTGTTGGCCGCGGAGAAAGCGGGCCGGTTGCCCAAGATCGTCGTCCCTGTGCACCTCGCTGGCCAGCCGTGCGACATGGCCGCGATTCATGCCCTTGGACAGCGCTTCGGCTTCCGCATCATCGAAGATGCGTCTCACGCCATCGGGGGACGGTACAAGGGCGCGCCGATCGGCAACGGCAGATACAGCGACATCACGGTCTTCAGCTTCCACCCAGTCAAGATCATCACCACTGCGGAAGGCGGTATGGCGCTGACCAACGACGACGTTCTCGCCCAGCGCCTGAGGCTGCTGCGCAGCCACGGCATTACGCGCGACCCCGAGCTGATGACGGGGCAAATTGACGAAGGCTCGTGGTATTATCAGCAGGTTGCGCTCGGCTATAATTATCGCATGACCGACATTCAGGCCGCGCTGGGCCTTAGCCAGCTAACACGGTTGGACGATTACGTCTCGCGTCGGCACCAGATCGCCGAACGTTACGCCGCGTTGCTGGCCGACCTACCAACCACTTTGCCTACGCAGCACCCGGACTCCTATTCGGCCTATCACCTCTACGTTATACGGCTGCAACTCGACAAAATCGGACCGAGCCACCGCGACGTGTTCGAACACTTGCGCGCGCGAGAGATCCTGGTGAATCTGCACTACATCCCGGTGCACACGCAGCCATATTACCGGCAATTCGGCTTCAAGGCAGGGGACTATCCGCAGGCGGAGCAATATTACCACGAAGCCATCAGCATCCCCATGCACCCTACCCTCACCGATAATGACCAGGATACTGTGGTCGAAATATTGCGCGAGGCGCTGGAAGTATGAGGTCCGCGATCATCCCTGCTCGGGGCGGCAGCAAACGCATCCCACGAAAAAACATCCGACCGTTTCACGGCAAGCCGATTATTTCTTGGTCAATTGGGGCGGCAGTGGGAAGTCGGTGCTTCGATCGTATCATCGTATCGACCGACGATGAGGAAATTGCTGAGGTAGCTCAAAGGCATGGCGCCGAAACGCCGTTCGTGCGACCGGCCTCGATCGCCGATGATTTTGCGCCAACTGCCGCTGTAATGAAGCATGCGGTTAATTGGTGTGCGGACAATGGTCCGACCCCTGATTATTGCGCCTGCATCTATGCAACCGCGCCGTTCGTGGAGCCCCGCGACATTCAAACCGGCTTGCAGACGCTGATCGAAAGCGGTGGCGACTACGCCATGACAGTCGCCCATTACCCAAGCCCGATTCAGCGCGCTTACCATATTCGTGATGAGCATCTGGTGATGATCGACCCGGCACAATACCCCGTCCGATCGCAGGATCTGGAGGAGTCGTACTTCGATGCAGGCCAATTATACTGGGGAACGTTCGCCGCCTGGAGCGAACAGCGCCCGATTTACGAAAGGGCAGCGCCGATCGTGCTGCCTCAGCACAAGGTGCAGGATATCGATACTCCCGAAGATTGGGACCGGGCGGAAATGATGATGGAACATCTGATGAAGAAGCGAAGGCAGGATTGATGGAATACAAGACTGAACAAGAGGCGTTCTGGGCCGGGGCGTTCGGCGACGACTATATTCATCGCAACCAGGGCGATGCGCTGCTGGCCGCGAACCTCAATCTTTTTAGTAAGGCATTACGCACGACGCGCGAGGTGCGCAGCTATATCGAGTTCGGCGCTAATGTCGGGATGAACCTGAAGGCGCTTCGGATGCTTCTTCCGGACGCGGAAGCCCATGCCATCGAGATCAACGAGCAAGCGGCCCGGACGCTGCGCGATGTCATTCCTTCGGAGAACGTCCATAATCAGTCGATTATCGGTTTCGAACCGCGACGGAACTGGGATCTGGCCTTCATCAAGGGGGTGCTGATACACATCAACCCGGACGAGCTTCCCGCCATTTACGAGGTGCTTGTGAAGAGTTGCGCTCGCTATCTTCTGGTAGCCGAGTATTACAATCCCGTCCCGACCTCGATTCCCTATCGCGGACACGCCGATCGGCTGTTCAAACGCGATTTTGCGGGCGAAATACTCGAGCGGCACCCGCGGATGAAGTTGCTCGATTACGGATTCATCTATCGTCGTGATCCTAATTTCCCGCAGGACGACACCACATGGTTCCTGATGGAAAAGACACCGTCCTGAGCCGGGCACGGATTTTTTTCCGCGCCGATGCATCACTGGAGATCGGCACCGGGCATGTGATGCGGTGCCTGACGCTGGCCAATGCACTGCGCGAGCGGGGGGCGGAATGCCTGTTCGTGTGCCGCCCGCACCCCGGGGATCTGATGGCGCGGATCGCCGCGTGCGGGCACCACGTCGCCGCGCTCCCCACCCCGCATGCGGGTGAATGGCCCGTGTCGGCGGCTGACCCCGCCCATGCCCACTGGCTTGGTACAAGCTGGGAGGATGACGCCGCCCAGATGCTGCAAGCGCTCGCCGGAGAGCATGCTGACTGGCTGGTCGTCGATCATTATGCGCTGGATCATCGCTGGGAGCACATGCTGCGCCCGGCATGCAACCGCTTGATGGTGATGGATGACCTGGCCGACCGCACGCATGACTGCGACCTGCTACTCGATCCCAGCTTGGGCCGCACGCAATTGGACTATGCGGCGTTGGTGCCGGACAGCGCGGCGCTTCTGCTTGGCCCGGAGCATGCCCTGCTTCGACCCGAGTTCGCCGCTGCCCGGGTGGAAAGCCTGGCGCGCCGAACAGCGCCTGTGCTCCGCCATTTGCTGATCACGATGGGCGGTGTCGACAAGGACAACGCGACCGGGCGTCTGCTCGACGCACTCGACGCCGCGGCGCTGCCCCCTGATCTGCGGATCATCGTGGTCATGGGCCCGCACGCGCCTTGGCTGCAGGAGGTCCAGGCACGGACGGAGCGAATGAAGGTCGACACGCACGTGCGCACCGGTGTGAAGGACATGGCGCGGCTGATGACCGACAGCGATCTGGCGATCGGAGCAGCCGGCAGCACTTCGTGGGAACGCTGCTGCCTTGGCCTGCCGACGATCCAACTGGTTCTGGCCGAAAACCAGATCGGCTGCGCAGGCTGGTTCGAGAGATTGGGGGCAGTAGCGAGCCTAGTGTTGACGCAGAACCTTACGACGGATCTAAGTCAATTAATTGGCAGGATGGACACCGACCGACTGCGCGACATGGCGGCTACAGCCGCGCGGATCTGCGATGGGCGCGGTGTGAACAGAATCGTTGCGTCGATGCGCGAGCATTCGGAGGCCTGAAGGGATATTATGGACGAGATCGGACGACTGCGGCAGATCCGGCAGGACGAGCTGGATCTCATGCGTAGCTGGCGTAACGAGCCTGAAGTGCGGGCCAATATGTACACGCGCCATGTGATATCGCGCGAGGAGCATCTGGCGTGGTGGGGGCGCACATCGTCGCGAAGCGATCAAGTCTATTTCATGTATGAACGCGTTGGTGTGCCGATGGGAGTCATCGGCTTTACTCAGATTGATTCGGCGAACGCTAACTCGTCCTGGGCCTTCTATGCCGCTCCCGATGCCGCACGGGGAACGGGATCTCGCATGGAATATCTTGCCCTCGAACATGCGTTCAGCCAGATGAGCCTGCACAAATTGCATTGCGAGGTCTTAGCTTTCAACGCCCCTGTCGTCGCGCTCCATCAGAAGTTCGGCTTCGCGATCGAAGGCCGCTTGCGTGAGCATCACGATTTAGACGGCGACTATGTCGATATTATCAGATTAGGAATCCTCGCGTCCGAATGGGCAGGAACACGCGAAGAAATGTACAACAAGATAGCTGGCAGAAAGCGAAAAAATTGAATTGGTGAAACAACTCACAATCGCCGGCCGCAGCATCGGCCCGGACCACCCGCCCTATGTGATCGCGGAGCTATCCGCGAACCACAACGGCAGCATGGAGACAGCCAAAGCGATCATCGGGGCCGCTCGCAAAGCCGGCGCGGATGCCGTCAAGCTTCAGACCTATCGCCCTGATACGATCACGCTCAACAGCGATGCGGAGGATTTTCGCATCAGGGGCGGGCTGTGGGACGGCCGGACGCTCTACGAGCTGTACGAAGAGGCGCACATGCCCTGGGACTGGCATGCGCCGCTGTTCGATCATGCGCGTCAGCTGAGCATCACCATCTTCAGCTCACCGTTCGATACGACCGCGATCGACATGCTGGAGGATCTGGGCGCGCCGGCGTACAAGATCGCCTCGTTCGAAGCGGTCGACCTGCCATTGATCCGCTACGCCGCGCAGACCGGCAAGCCGATGATCATCTCCACCGGCATGGCCGATGCAGACGAGATCGCGGAAGCGGTCGATGCGGCGCGGGGCGGTGGCTGCCGTGAACTGGCACTATTGCACTGCGTGAGCGGCTATCCCGCCCCGGCCGAGGACTATAATCTGCGCACCATTGCGGACATGGTGGCGCGCCACGGCCTGGTCACCGGGCTATCGGACCATACGCTGGACAACACCACCGCAATCGCCAGCGTGGCGCTGGGCGCGGCGATCATCGAAAAGCATTTCACACTCAATCGTGGTGGCGGGGGACCGGATGACAGCTTCTCTCTCGAGCCGCCGGAGCTGGCCGCGCTGTGCACCGGCGCGAAAACCGCCTGGGCAGCGCTTGGAAAAGTGGATTACGGACGCAAGTCCAGCGAGCAGGGAAACGCCCAGTTCAGACGATCGCTGTATTTCGTGCGCGACCTGGCGGCCGGAGAGACGATCACCGCCGATGCGGTACGCAGCGTACGACCGGGATTTGGCCTGGCGCCCAAGCATCTGAGCGCGGTAATCGGCAGTACCGTGACGCAGGACGTTCGCCGCAATACGCCTGTAAAGTGCGAGGACATCCACGAGCGGCAGGAATGATCGAAACTGTATCTTGTCGTCCGTGAGAAGCCATGGCTTCATCGTCACCAAGCCTCTTCAGCTCATGGTCGCATTGTCGATCATAAAGCAGCTCGAGATCGCCGGCACTTCGCATATTATCGTGACCCGCACTTTCGCCGGCGCATCTGGCGTGGCGGAAAGGCTCGCTCATCTGGAAGCACCGTTCTCGGGCATTTCCATTGTGTTCGCACAATCAATCCCGGAGGCGTATCAGCTTCTTCGCCGCCAACGCTTTTCCGAGATTTTCATCGATGCCGACGTTGGCGTCAGGAAGTTCTTCGACCTTCTCAGGATCCGCTTCCGTCATTGGAGGGCAAACATCAATGTCTATGAAGAGGGTCTCGGCACCTATCGTACAGACCTTTACAGGGGAATGAAGAAGAGCACGCTTCAGCTCATCGGAATAGGTACTCGTTTCGGAGGGTCGAGCTTGACCTCGAAGCTGTACCTGTACAGTCCTTCAGATTACAAACGGTTGTTTCCTAGTGATGGCCCAACACTTATAAAGATTGAAGAACAGCTTTCTACGTTTATAAATAAACACCTTGTGAATCTTAATGATATTTTCGATTATAAGTCAGATTATAAAGTAACTAGCAAGGACTGTCTGATCTATTTATCGAGCTGGTCTGTCGATCAATACTTCATCAAACAGCTTGGCCTGCTATCAGGAGACCAATACATCAAGCTCCATCCACATATAACTGATTTTGATGAAATAGGATCAGGTAATTATATTGATCCCTCTGCTCCAGCTGAGATGGTAATTACCGAATTGCTAACTTTCTATGATAATATAGATGTATATCATCATGGCTCAAGCGTTATGCGCTACATAAAATCGGACCGTGTTAGTTATAATAATATTTAGCTTATTCACCAAACTATATTTATAAGTGATCTACTAATATTGGTTAACTTACTATGAAGATATATTACAAATTTTAAATAAATTCTATATGAAATTAAATTTAGATAAGTTGTTGTATAATAGACTGGTTGATTTCCCTTTTCACTCTTTGTGGCGTAAAGATTGTCAGATGTTCGGCGTACAAGCCAAGCTCGATGCGCCACTTCGGCAAATTGATCGTCGGGTATATAGGGCATAGACATGAAGCCGGTCAGGGTCCTTTGCGTGTCCGAGTACTTCCTTCCCGGATTTAGGGGCGGCGGGCCTGTCCGCACGCTTCGGAACATCCCGTCGCTGGTCGGCAAGGCCGTCGAGTTTTCCTATCTGACCCGGGATCGTGACCTTGGTTGCAGCGAAGCCTATGGCGGTGTCACACCCGACGACTGGGCCGACTATCCTTATGGGAAGGTATTCCACGCCACCGAACTTAGATTTGGCCCGGGCGCCGTGTCTAGGGCACTGACTACATCCGATACTGATATCATCTATCTAAATTGCTTTTTCGGGTTGAAATCGTCCATCGCGATCGTCGCTAGGCATTGGGCCAGGTCTTACGGCAAGCCCGTTCTGCTCGCACCGAGGGGAGAATTTTCGCCTGGCGCGCTCGCCCTCAAGAGAGCCAAGAAGAAGCTTTTCCTGGCATTGGCGCGCGCGCTCGGCTTATACCGAAAGCTTTGGTGGCACGCTTCCACCGAGGAGGAGCGGCAGGACATCTTGCGGCAATTTCCGGAAGCAAACGCCCGCATCTTTGTAGCCGAAGATCCTGTCGAGATGGCCAACCCGGTAGAGGTGAGCGACGCCGAGAAAACGCAGGGCGCCATGCGGCTGGTGTTTGTGTCGCGGATCACGCAGAAAAAGAATCTTGATGGACTACTGAACATTCTGAATGGTGTTGCAAGCCGGGTCACGCTGCGAATTTATGGTCCCATCGAGGACGAGGCCCACTGGCAGCAATGCCTGTCGATGATCGACAACCTGCCGCCCAATGTCACCGCAGAGTATCTCGGCGACCTTTATCCCGATGAGGTGTCCCGCGCATTTGGCGAGGGCGATCTCTTCGCCTTTCCCACCCACGGAGAGAATTTCGGTCATGTGATCTTCGAGGCGCTGGGCGCCGGCACTCCCGTGCTGGTGAGCGATCAGACGCCTTGGCAACCGGACGACACTCATGCCGTCACGCGGCTTTCGCTGGAGGATGTCGATGCCTGGCGTGCGCAGATCGATCTGGTTGCACAATTGACCAAGACCGAACAACAAGAGCGGCGGGCGGATGCGCTGCGATACGCCAAGCGCCATGCGGCTTCCGACAAGACGAGGCAGGACAATCTGCACATGTTCCAGGAGGTAGTGCGGCGCAGTGACATGAGGGTTAGATAATGTTCAAGGACAAGGTGCTGCTTATTACCGGGGGAACCGGATCGTTCGGGAATGCGGTGCTGCGCCGTTTCCTGGAATCCGACCTGAGCGAAGTCCGTATTCTCAGTCGTGATGAGAAGAAGCAGGACGACATGCGCAAGAAATACAACAACCCCAAGCTAAAGTTCCACATCGGGGATGTACGCGATTACCAGTCGGTCCTGGGCGCGGTGCGCGGTGCCGATTTCATCTTTCACGCAGCCGCGCTCAAGCAGGTTCCCTCGTGCGAATTCTATCCGCTCGAGGCGGTGAAGACGAATGTGCTTGGCACCGAGAACACGCTGGAGGCCGCGATCAACTGTGGTGTCGAGCGGGTGATTTGTCTTAGCACCGACAAGGCGGTCTATCCGATCAACGCCATGGGCATCAGCAAGGCGATGATGGAGAAGGTGGTCGTCGCCAAGTCGCGCGTGAGCGACCGCACGATCATCTGTGCCACGCGTTACGGCAATGTGATGGCCTCACGCGGATCGGTCATCCCGCTCTTCACCAACCAGATCCGGGCCGGCGAGCCGATCACCATCACCGATCCGGACATGACGCGCTTCATGATGACCCTGGACGATGCGGTCGACCTGGTGCTCTATGCTTTCGAACATGGCACCCCCGGCGAGATTTTCGTGCAGAAGGCGCCGGCGGCAACGATCAAGACGCTGGCGACTGCGCTGACCGACCTGCTGGGTGCGCCCGACCATCCGATCCACACGATCGGCACGCGTCACGGCGAAAAGCTGTTCGAAGCACTGCTGAGCCGCGAGGAGATGGCAGCGGCGGAAGATCTGGGCGGTTATTTTAGAATTCCGCCCGACCTGCGCGACCTGAATTACGGTAAATTCTTCGAAGAGGGCGAAATCCGCATTTCAGAGGCGCAGGACTATAATTCGCACAATACTACGCGACTTGATGTGCAGGGCATGCAGGCATTGCTGAAGAAGCTTCGCTTTATCCAGGCGCTTATCCGGGGCGAGTATGTGGAGCCGGAAGAGTAACCCCTTCCCTGTTCGGCTATCGAAATACTGCGAACGGATCTGCCCGGCCAGTCCGATCCACCCGGAGCATCCTGAACCATGCAGAACAAGAACGGAAAGAACGTGCTGGTGCTGGGAGCCGGAGGCATGCTGGGCAACGCGATATTCCGGCTGTTCGCGGACGATCGCCGCTACGCGACCGCGACGTTCGGCACGCTTCGTTCCGCCTCGAAAGCGCGGTATTTCACGGCCGATCAGAGAGGCAAGTTGATCGAAGACGTCGACGTAATGAGCGACACTGGGCTGGGTGCGGTTTTCGCCGATACCGAACCATCGATCGTCATCAATTGCGTTGGCATCATCAAACAGCAGGAAGCCGCCAGGGATCCGCTGACTGCGCTGGCGATCAACGCGATGCTGCCCCACCGTCTTGCCCGGCATTGCGAGGAAGCGGGAGCCAGGCTCATTCATATGAGCACCGATTGCGTTTTTTCCGGCAGGACAGGTATGTATACGGAAGACGACTTTCCCGACGCGAACGACCTTTACGGAAGAACCAAATATCTTGGCGAAATGAGCTATGCGAATACAGTCACTTTACGCACATCCATTATCGGTCACGAACTTGGCAGCAGGTTCAGCCTGATCGAATGGTTCCTGGCGCAAACGGAGTTGGTCAGGGGCTATAGCAAGGCTATCTTCTCAGGCCTTCCAACGATCGAAATTGCACGGGTCATACGTGATTTCGTAATCGAGAACCCCGATCTATCGGGAACGTATCATTTGTCGTCCGACGCGATCAGCAAGAACGATCTGCTGACTATGGTTGCCAAGATCTACGGCAAACAGATCTCGGTCATTCCCGACGAAGCAGTCGATATCGACAGATCGCTGGACTCTTGCCGGTTCCGCGCCGCAACCGGATATGCACCCGCAGCGTGGTCGGACCTGGTGAAGGAGATGCGCCACGATCATCTTCGGCACGTCCGGTCGATCGCGAGAGAGTAACAATTTCCGTTTTGAACGAAGTCTCAATTTCATGAGCATCGCGGGGAACTACAGTGAAGAAATTGAAGGTGATGACGATCGTCGGTACCCGCCCGGAGATCATAAGGCTGTCACGGATCATCGCGCGCATTGACCAGAGTTGCGATCAAGTGCTGGTTCATACCGGCCAAAACTATGATTACGAGCTGAACCAGATTTTCTTCGAGCAGTTGGATGTTCGGCAACCGGATGTCTTTCTCGAAGCGTCCGGCGGGTCGGCGGCGGAGACGATCGGCCGCGTTATCATGGCTGCCGACAAAGCCATTCAAGATCATCTACCCGATGCAATCTTTCTCCTTGGCGACACCAATAGTTGCCTCGCGGCCATTGCCGCCAAAAGGCGCAAGGTTCCGATCTTCCACATGGAAGCAGGGAACCGATGCTTCGACCAGCGCGTGCCGGAGGAGACCAACCGGTTGATCGTCGATCATGTCGCCGACATCAACCTGACCTACAGCACCATCGCGCGCGAATATCTGCTGCGCGAAGGCCTGCCCCCTGACCAGGTGATCAAGACGGGCAGC
Source organism: Sphingomonas sp. (assembly GCA_965217805.1). Taxonomy (GTDB): domain Bacteria; phylum Pseudomonadota; class Alphaproteobacteria; order Sphingomonadales; family Sphingomonadaceae; genus Sphingomonas. The sequence continues at coordinate 688,273 of CBDCJJ010000008.1, forward strand.
CCGATGTTCGAGGTGCTGCACCATTACATGCCGCAAATTCGAGCGTCTGACGCGCTGGCCGGACTGGACCTGACAGCCGGCCAATATTTCATGGTCAGCGCGCATCGCGAGGAGAATGTCGATTCCGATGACAGCTTCATGCGGCTCGTCGCGGTGCTGAACATCGTCGCGGAGGATTACGGCCTGCCCGTCGTGGTCTCAACCCATCCACGCACCCGCAACCGGGTAGAGATGACGGGTGTGAGCTTTCATCCCGGCATCCGACTGCTGAAACCGCTGGGCTTCCACGATTATGTGCATCTCCAGATGAACGCGAAAGCCGTGCTCTCCGACAGCGGCACGATCACGGAGGAATCCTCCATCCTGAACTTCCCCGCGCTGAACCTGCGCGAGGCGCACGAGCGGCCCGAGGGAATGGAAGAGGCCTCGGTCATGATGGTCGGCCTGTCGATCGACCGCGTTCGTCAGGGGCTTTCGATCCTTGAAAGCCAGCCGTCTGGAAATGAACGCGGGCTGCGGCTGGTTGCAGATTATGCACTGCCCAATGTCAGTGAAAAAGTGGTGCGGATCATCCACAGTTACACCGATTATGTAAATCGCGTGACGTGGAAGAAATATTGGTGAGGCCGCAATGCGGCTGGCGCTGATTGCGGATACCTTCCCGCCCCTCCGAACCTCGGGAGCGGTGCAATTGCGCGACTTGTCGCGTGAGTTCGTGCAGCAGGGTCACGACTTAACGGTTGTGCTTCCCGATCCGACGCTCGACCAGCCATGGCAGGTGGACGCGTTCGACGGCGCGCAGGTTCTACGCCTCCGCGCCCCGGAAACGAAGGACATCGGCTATGCGCGCCGTACGCTGGCCGAATTGGCGATGCCGTTCACAATGAAACGAAACCTGCACAGGAGTCCCCTCGCCTCACAACGCTGGGACGGGGTGGTCTGGTATTCGCCCTCGATCTTCCACGGCCCCCTGGTAGCCGCGCTAAAACAGGCGAGCAGTTGCAGGAGCTACCTGATCATTCGCGATATTTTTCCCGAATGGGCCGCGGACATGGGCCTGATGCGGCGCGGCGCGGCTTTCCGGTTTTTCCGGACAGTAGCCGATTATCAGTATTCGGTCGCCGACACGATCGGCGTACAATCCCCCGGAAACCTAGCCTATTTCCAGCGCTGGAAGAACAAGGCCGGACGAACGCTGGAGGTGCTGCCGAACTGGCTGGGCAAGCCCGGCACGACGTCCTGCCCTATCCGTGTCGCGGACACGCCGCTTGCTGGTCGAAAAGTGCTTGTCTACGCCGGCAACATGGGCATCGCTCAAAATATGGACGTGATCATCGCCCTCGCCGAACGGTTGAAGAATCGCGACGATCTGGGGTTCCTGCTGGTCGGTCGCGGTAGCGAGATCGACCGGCTGAAGCGCGATGTGGCTGCGCTTCAGCTGGTCAATGTCGTATTCCACGACGAGATCGATCCCGACGAGATCCCCGATCTATACAGCCAATGTCACGCCGGACTTGTGACGCTGGATCCGCGTCATAAATCGCACAACGTGCCGGGCAAGTTCATCACCTATATGCAGTGTGGTCTGCCGACCATTGCGATCTTGAACAGCGGCAATGATCTGACATCGATCATCAGTGAGTGCGATGTCGGGGAGGTGAGCGAGACCCTAAATCCAGACGAGCTGTGTCGACAGGTGGAACGGCTATTGCTGATCGATCCAAAATCGTCCGGCATGGCGGCGCGGTGTCGGCACCTGTTCGCGGAGCGCTTTGCGGTCAGCGCAGTGGTCGAGAATATCGTTCAGGCCCTTTGACGGCGGCGTTCATTGCGCCATGAGGGACGTTGCTGGCGCTCGCCGGATCCGATAGCTCCTTCCCCTATGACGGGTGTCCGCTGACGCTGCTCGTCTGAAGGAAACACGATGCGCATCTTCGTCACGGGCGGTGCCGGGTTTATCGGCTCCGCGCTCGTTCGCCACCTGATCGAGAATACCAGTCATGAGGTGCTCAATTTCGACAAGCTGACCTATGCGGGCATGCTGTCGACGGTCGAGCGGGTCGCGGGTAGCGAGCGTTACCGGTTCGTGCGCGGCGACGTCTGCGACGGCGAGGCGGTCGGTGAGGCGATTGCCGTATTCCGGCCCGATGTTATCACGCATCTTGCGGCCGAAAGCCATGTCGACCGCTCGATCGACGGGCCGGGCACGTTCATCAATACCAACATCGTCGGCACCTATACGATGCTCAACCAGGCGCACAGCTATTGGCAGGGGCTGGACGACGCCGCAAAGGCGCGTTTGCGCTTTCACCATATCTCGACCGACGAGGTCTATGGCTCGCAGGACGAGGGCATGTTCACCGAGAATACACGCTACGATCCGCGCTCACCCTATTCGGCATCGAAGGCGGCATCGGATCATCTGGTCAGCGCCTGGGGGCATACCTACGGCCTGCCGGTGCTGATCACCAATTGCTCGAACAATTACGGGCCGTATCACTTTCCCGAAAAGCTGATTCCGCTGATGATCGCCAAAGCGCTCTCGGGAGACGCGCTCCCCGTTTATGGCCAGGGCGACCAGGTGCGAGACTGGTTGTTCGTCGAAGACCATGTTCACGCATTGCAGGCAGTGTTCGAGCGCGGACAACCGGGCCGCACCTACAATGTCGGGGGCAACAATGAGAAACCAAATATTCAGGTCGTGCACACTGTTTGCGCGATCCTCGACGCGCTGCGCCCGCGCAGTGATGGCCGGCGCTACGCTGACCAGATCACGCATGTTGCCGATCGGCCCGGCCATGACAAACGCTATGCAATTGACGCCAGCCGCATCCGTGACGAACTGGGCTGGCGACCGGTCGAAACGTTCGAGAGCGGTATCCGCAAAACGGTAATATGGTATGTGGAGAATGAAGACTGGTGGCGCCCGATCATCGCCGAACATCAGGCGGACGAACGCCGCGGCCTGGGCCGGGGACTGACTTCCTGAACGCCTTCCTGCGCAATATCGGGAAATCGGGATCGGATGACTGGGCATCGAGCCGGGATAGAAAGGTCGCGTGCCATTCGCGCGACGCGTAACCGCATGTGTAGAGCGCCGCTCTGGATTGCGGCGGCATTGTTCTGGGCACTCTCGGCGCCATCGGTCGCCACGGCGCAAAATGCCGGTCAGGGGTCGGAGATCGTCATACTCGGGCGGGTATTGGACGAACCGCCCGGGGCGACCGCCTATGGCACCGTCCGGATCGACCGCGATCGACTGACGAGCAGCGCGTCCGGCCAGCTTGAGGACGTGCTGCGCGATGTCGCCGGCCTTCAACAGTTCCGCAGGGCAGACAGCCGATCGGCCAACCCTTCGTCGCAGGGCGTCACGCTGCGCGCGCTCGGTGGCAACGCATCGAGCCGTGCGTTGGTGTTGCTGGACGGCGTGCCGCAGGCCGATCCCTTCTTCGGCTACATTCCCTTCACCGCGTTGGTGCCGGACCGGCTCGGACAAGTCCGGGTCACGCGCGGCGGTGGGGCGGGCCCGTTCGGGGCGGGCGCGCTTGCAGGCACGATCGAACTGGTCAGCGCCTCGCGCGCCCAATTGCCGGTCGTCGACGGATCGGCCTTCTATGGTAGTCGCAACTCCGAACAGCTGGACGCGTCACTGTCGCCCGATCTCGGTGGCGGCTTTATCAGCGCATCCGGTCGGCTGGAGCGCGGTGACGGCTTCTTCACGTCGCCCGCCGACGATCGTGGCCCCGGCGACGTGCGCGCGCGCTACCGCAACTGGTCGGGCAGTATTCGCGGCGTCGCGCCCGTCGACGCGCAGACCGAAATCCAGACGCGCGTACTGATCTTTCGTGACCACCGGACGCTGCGCTTTCGCGGCGCCGACAGCCGCTCCGAAGGCCAGGACGCGAGTATCAGGTTGGTCCACAATGGAGGCTGGCCGATCGACGCGCTGGCCTATGTCCAGGCCCGCGACTTTGCCAACAAGGTGATCAGTTCCTCCACCTTGCGCCTTGCACTCGACCAGCGGCATACGCCCTCGAACGGAATTGGCGGCAAGATCGAGGTGCGTCCGCCGATCGGCGGCTCGCATGTCCTGCGCATCGGGCTGGACGCGCGCCAGATGCAGGGAACGCTGTACGAGGATGGCTATAGCGCTTTGACCGGACAGCCGACCGTGCTGCGCCAGGGCGGCGGCAAGTCCTCAACCTCAGGTGTCTTTGTCGAGGACGACTGGACGTTGGGGCGCGTGGTCCTGACTGCCGGCGCGAGGGTCGATCGCTGGACCATCACGGACGGCTATTATGAAGAACGGGTGCCGGGCGGCGCGCGGGTCACCGATCAGCATTTCGCCGATCGCAAAGGCGTTGCCGGAACAGGCCGGGCCGGCGCGGTCGTCGAGGTGATGCCCGGGGTCAGGATCCGCGCTGCGGCCTATGGTGGCTTTCGCCTGCCGACGCTCAACGAACTCTATCGACCGTTCACGATATTCCCGATCCTGACGCTGTCCAATGCAGCGTTGAAACCGGAGCGGCTGCAGGGCGCGGAGGTCGGTGTCGAACTTGATCCTGCCCCCGGCGCCAGCTTCGCGGTGACTGCGTTTGCCAATCGGCTCTATAACGCAGTCGCCAACGTGACGCTGACGCCCGTGCTGCGCCAGCGCAGAAACATCGACGCAATCCGGGTTCGGGGGGTCGAGGCGACCGCGCGCCTCGCTCGCGGCCCATTTTCGGTGAAAGCGAGCTATGCCTTCAACGATGCCAGGGTACGCGCGTCCGGTCTTGCTGCCGCGCTGGAGGATCGCGCACCTGCACAAAGTCCACGCCATACCGCCAGCGCGACCCTGGCCTGGCAACCCGTGATCGGCCCGACTTTTTCAATGACGCTGCGCCGCGTCGGCCGGCAATTCGAGGACGATCTAGAAACCAACGTGCTGCCGCCTGCCACCACGCTGGACGCGGTGGCGACGCAACCGGTTACCGGGCGCCTCACAATGGTCATCCGCGCGGAGAATGTCTTCGATGAAACCGTGGTCACGCGTAATTCAGGCGGATCGATCGACCTGGGCACGCCGCGGACATTGTGGCTCGGACTTCGACTGCGTTGAAACTCAGGTCCGATAGCAGCCATCATCGACCGCTCGTGGTGCCCAGAAGAGGACTCGAACCTCCACGACCTTGCGATCGCCAGCACCTGAAGCTGGTGCGTCTACCAATTCCGCCATCTGGGCACGGGGTAGGCGGCGGCCTGTAAGGGAGGGGGGCGAGCCTTGTCAACGACCATGCGCATGGGGCAAGGGGCTGACAAGTCATGCGACGGGACAGGCGATGAAGGACAAGCTGGTTACGCTGATCGGTGGCGGGGGGTTCCTTGGCCGCTATGCCGCGCAGGCGCTGTTAGGCGCAGGCGCGCGCGTGCGGATTGCACAGCGCGATCCGAGGCAGGCCTATTTCCTGAAGCCTCTTGGCGGGCTTGGGCAAACGCAATTTATCGGTGCCGACATCAGTCGGCCTGATACCGTGCTGCGTGCGATTCAGGGCGCCGACGCGGTCGTCAATCTGGTCGGCGTTCTGAGCGGTAATTTCCAGCAGGCCCATGTCGATGGCCCACGCGCTGTTGCGAAAGCGTGTGCGACGGTGGGCGTCGATGTGTTTGTCCATGTGTCGGCGATCGGGGCGGATCCGAAGTCCGCGTCTGCCTATGGCCGTTCCAAGGGTGAGGGAGAAACGGCGGTCCTGGAGGAGTTCGCAAACAGCGTGATCCTTCGGCCGTCGATCGTGTTTGGACGAGAGGATCAGTTCATCAACCGCTTCGCCGCGATGATCGAAAAGCTGCCGGTCGTGCCTGTTTTGCGCGCGGATGCGAAATTCCAGCCCGTCTTTGTCGGCGATGTCGGCGATGCCATTCAGCGCGCCACCGCCGAGCCAGAACGATATGCTGGAAAGACCTATGAGCTGGGTGGTCCGGACATCATCACGATGGGCGATCTCAACCGCTGGATCGCACAGACGACCGGACGGTCGCGAACGATCGTAGAAGTGCCAGATGCAATCGGCGGGCTGATCGCGAAGCTGGGGTTTCTGCCCGGCGCGCCGATCACGCAGGACCAGTGGCGAATGCTGCAAACGGACAATGTGGTGGACGACGCGCTTCCTGGGTTGTCGGCATTCGGTATCGAGGCGACGCCAATGGACACGGTCGCGCCGGGCTGGCTGGTCCGGTATCAGCGGCAGGGCCGGTTCGGCCGGCGCGCCGCAATTGCCAACGCCGCCTGACTTTCGCCGCTTGGTTTACGCCGCCTGATTTTTTGGCCGGGCAACCGGTTATCCGGAGTTCCAGCTTGTCCGATATTCTGAGCGTCATCATCCTTGGCATCATCGAGGGGGCGACAGAGTTCCTGCCCGTCTCGTCCACAGGGCATTTGATCCTCGCCACGCGGTTGCTGGGCTATGATGCCGAACGCTGGGCATTGTTCAACGTCGTCATCCAGCTCGGCGCCATCCTCGCCATCGTTGCACTATATTGGCGAACGGTCTGGACAGTCGTCGCGGGCGTCGTGCGGTGGGAAACCGGATCGGTGCGGTTCGCGCGCAATATCCTGGTCGCGTTCCTGCCGGCGGCATTTATCGGCCTGGCGATCCACAAGCAGGTCGAGGCACTGCTGGGCAATGCTACCGTCGTCGCCATAGCATTGGCAGTGGGCGGGATAGCGATCATCGTTATCGAGCGCATGGTGCGGCCGGGTAACGTACGCGGCGTTGCCGACATTGCGCTGCCGACGGTGATTGCCATCGGCTTTATCCAGTGCCTGGCGATGGTACCCGGCGTAAGCAGATCGGGCGCGACGATTTTGGGCGCGCTGTTGCTCGGGGTCGAACGACGGACAGCGGCCGAATTCTCGTTCTTTCTTGCCATTCCGACGATGCTGGGCGCCAGTGCGCTGGAAATCATCAAGAACCGCGACGCGCTGACGCATGGAGTAGGCCCGAGCTATAACCAGTTGCTGCTCGGGTCGGCCGTCGCCTTTGTCGTCGCCCTGTTCGTGGTGCGATGGTTCATCAATCTGGTCGGACGCCACGGTTTCTCGCCATTTGGCTGGTACCGGATTGTAGTCGGCATTGTGGCGCTCCTCGCGCTAAATGCAATATAGGGCCGATACGGGCCTATGATGGCCTGCAGTTTGTAGGCAGGAGGTGCGCTACGAGGTGATCGCGCTGATTACGACAGCTACACTGTCCTGAAAGCTGGTTACGTCGTGACTCGGTCGCCCAACGCCTGTAGCAGTGCGGGAGGAAGGCGCAACGATGACTAAAGACCTGCTTCAGTTCGTATCTCGCCATCAGGCATATCCGCAAAAGCGGGAAGCGCCACTGCGTGCGGCCGACTTTCAGGAAATTGCCGAGCGGTACGCCCCGAATAAGGCGGAAGAACAGGCGTCACGCTGTTCGCAATGCGGTGTTCCCTATTGCACCGTTCACTGCCCGCTCCACAATCACATTCCCGACTGGCTTCGCCTGACCGCAGAAGGCCGTCTGCGCGAAGCCTATGAGCTGTCCAATGCCACCTCGACCATGCCGGAAATCTGCGGGCGCATCTGTCCGCAGGATCGGCTGTGCGAGGGGAACTGCGTCATCGAATTTTCAGGCCACGGCGCGGTCACGATCGGATCGGTGGAAAAGTTCATTACCGACACTGCCTGGGAAGAGGGCTGGGTCGAGCCGCTGCTAGCGGGACGCGCTCGCGGGCAATCGGTCGGTGTAATCGGCGCGGGGCCTGCGGGTCTGACGGCGGCGGAATATCTGCGTCGGAATGGGTATGAGGTCCACATATACGATCGGCATGACCGCGCCGGAGGTCTGCTGACCTATGGCATCCCGGGCTTCAAACTGGAGAAGCCGGTCGTCATGCGCCGCGTCGAGCGATTGAAAGAAGGCGGGATCGTCTTTCACGAAGGCTTCGCGGTGGGCGAGGATGCGACGCTTGACGAGTTGCGCTCGCGGCACGACGCCGTGCTGGTCGCGACCGGCGTGTACAAGCCGCGCGCACTGGAGATGAACGGGCCAGGAGTTGTCGCCGCGCTGGCCTTTCTGACGGCATCCAATCGTAAGGGCTTTGGTGACGCGGTGCCGGCGTTTGATGACGGCACACTGGACGCGCGCGGCAAGCATGTCGTCGTCATCGGTGGCGGCGACACCGCAATGGACTGCGTACGCACCGCGACGCGGCAGGGCGCCGCATCGGTCAAATGCCTCTATCGCCGCGACCGCGCGAACATGCCGGGCTCGCCGCGCGAGGTGGCGAATGCGGAGGAGGAAGGTGTCGAGTTCGTCTGGCTCTCGGCACCCGTGTCATACGAAGGCGGCATGGTCACCGCCCGGCAGATGCGCCTGGGCGTCGCCGATGCGGGCGGGCGGCGAATGCCCGAAGCGGTGCGCAACGCCGACTTCACGCTGAAGGCCGACATGGTCGTCAAGGCGCTCGGCTTCAACGCCGAAGACCTTCCGGTGCTGTGGGATGCCGGCGACCTTGGTGTTACACGCTGGGGTACGGTGCTGGTCGATGCGAAGACGCTCATGACCAGCCTGGACGGCGTATTCGCCGCCGGCGACATCGTCCGCGGCGCGTCGCTGGTCGTGTGGGCGATCCGCGATGGCCGCGACGTGGCGGCATCAATGCACCGCTGGTTGAAGGCAAAGGTGGCGGGCGAAAGGGTGGCGGCGTGAGGCTCAGCACCGATGAGATACGGGCAATCAAGATGGCGGCGGTTGCTGCCTTTGGCGCAGACGCGACCGTGCGTTTGTTCGGCAGTCGGGTAGACGATCGGCGCAAGGGCGGAGACATTGATCTTCATGTCGAGGTCGCCCCTGATATCGATGAATTTCAGGCACGGGCATGTTTTGAAAGTAAGCTGTTCGCTCGTATTGAAGAGCAGCGGGTCGATGTAATCGTTCGCAAACGCGGTCGACCGATGCACGGGATCGACATGATCGCGCATCGAGACGGAGTCCCGTTGTGACACGTGAAGGTGAGATTGTCATATTGCGTGAGCATGTCGCTACTTTTGAGCGCCTTGCTGATCGAATGACCGAAATGCGGCGGCGTCTTGATTCACTGATGCCAATATCAGCCGACCGACTGAAAATGCTTTCTGGCGACGAGCACATCAACATTTTAGCATTTCTCAAGGTGTTTGAGCAGTTCGAGGACGCGATCGGGCGAACCCTGAAGACGATCGCAATGCTGATGCAGTTGGGAAAGTCGGAGCGATTGACACAACGCGATGTTGCCCTGCGTGCAGTGTCACTGGGTATACTCGACGACGGCAAGGCTTGGGCCGACGCAGTTCGTACGCGAAATGAACTCGCGCACGAATATCCGCTCGATCAGAACAAGCAGGCCATTCAGGTTAATGCCGCATGGGATCACAGTGAAACCTTGTTCGCAACCGCACATGCCATTTCGCAATTCATCGAGCGGGAGAGGCTTTTACATGGAGATCTCTGACGCCGAGAGGCAACGCACCCACCTCGCCGAACACGGCATGTATCGGCCCGAGTTCGAGTCCGATGCGTGCGGCGTCGGGCTGATCGCGGCGACTGACGGCAAACCGTCGCGACGCGTGGTTCAGTCGGCGATCGATGCGCTGAAGGCCGTTTGGCACCGCGGCGCTGTCGATGCCGATGGCAAGACCGGCGATGGTGCCGGCATTCATATCGATCTGCCCGAAAAATTCTTCGATGACGCGGTCGCGCTGTCCGGACACCGACCCCTGCCCCAGCGCCTGGCTGTCGGCATGATTTTCCTGCCGCGTACCGATCTGAACGCGCAGGAAATGTGTCGCACGATCGTCGAGAGCGCGATCATCGATGCGGGCTACAGCATCTATGGCTGGCGGCAGGTGCCGGTCGACGTGTCGGTCATCGGCATGAAAGCACAGGCGACACGGCCAGAGATTGAGCAGATCATGATTGCAGGGCCATCGCCAGACGCAGCGGATGCGGCCGAGTTCGAAAAGCACCTGTATCTCGTGCGCCGCCGCATCGAGAAACGCGTGATCGCGGCGCAGATACAGGGTTTCTACATTTGCTCGCTGTCGTGCCGGTCAATTGTGTATAAGGGACTTTTCCTCGCGGAGAGCCTGTCCGCCTTCTATCCCGATCTGCGCGATCCGCGGTTCGAGAGCCGCGTCGCGATCTTTCACCAGCGCTATTCGACCAACACCTTTCCCCAGTGGTGGCTGGCCCAGCCGTTCCGATGCCTGGCGCATAATGGCGAGATCAACACGATTCGCGGCAACAAGAACTGGATGCTCAGCCACGAGATCCGCATGGCCGGCATCGCCTTTGGGGAGCATTCCGAGGACATCAAGCCCGTCATCCCCGCCGCCGCTTCCGATACCGCCGCGCTGGATGCGGTGTTCGAGGCGATCTGCCGCTCGGGCCGCGATGCACCGACGGCAAAGCTGATGCTGGTGCCGGAATCGCTCGACGAACGGGGGGGAACTCCTGCCAGCCACGTGGCCATGTACCGCTATCTGGCGAGCGTGATGGAGCCGTGGGACGGCCCGGCGGCGCTGGCGATGACGGACGGGCGCTGGGCCGTTGCGGGCATGGACCGCAATGCGCTCAGGCCACTGCGCTATATGCAGACCAGTGACGGGTTGCTGATCGTCGGTTCCGAAAGCGGGATGGTCGTGGTGCCGGAATCGACGATCATCGCCAAGGGGCGTCTGGGACCTGGACAGATGATCGCCATCGATCTGGACGCCGGAGAGGTGCTGCGCGACCGCGCGGTCAAGGATCGCATCGCGGGCGAATATGATTATGCCGGGATGATCGGCGGTTTCCTGACGATGCAGGATCTGCCGGCGAGTGACGACATCGTACGGTTTGACCGCGCCGATCTGGCCAGACGGCAGGTCGCGGCCGGACAGACGATGGAGGACATGGAGTTGATCCTGTCGCCGATGGTCGATGGCGCGAAGGAAGCAGTCGGGTCGATGGGCGACGATACGCCGCTGGCGGTCATATCGGACAAGCCAAGGCTCATCAGTCAGTTCTTCCGCCAGAACTTCAGTCAGGTGACGAATCCGCCGATTGATTCACTTCGCGAACGCCACGTAATGAGCCTGAAGACGCGGTTCGGGAATCTCGCCAACATCCTCGACACTGCCGACCGCCGTGCCCCGGTGCTGGTGCTTGATTCCCCGGTACTGACAGGTGCCGACTGGCTGCGCCTACAGACATATTTCGGTAATAACGCGGCCCGGATCGATTGCACGTTCGAGGCAGGCGGCGGGCCTGATCGATTGCGCGCCGCGATCCAACGCATTCGCGAGGAAGCCGAAGCCGCGGTGCGGCAGGGCAAGTCGGAACTATTTCTGACCGACGAGGCCGTCAGCGAGGATCGGGTCGCGATCGCCGGCGTGCTGGCGGCGGCGGCGGTTCACACCCACCTCGTCAGGCGAGGACTGAGGTCCTACGCCAGCGTCAACATTCGTACCGCAGAATGTCTCGACACGCATTACTTTGCGGTCCTGATCGGTGTCGGCGCGACCACGGTGAACGCCTATCTGGCGGAAGCCGCGATCGTCGACCGGCACACACGCGGGCTGTTCGGGGACTTGTCGCTCGACGCATGTCTCGCGCGTCACCGTCATGCGGTCGAGGAGGGACTGCTCAAGATCATCGCGAAGATGGGTATCGCGGTTATCTCGTCCTATCGTGGCGGCTATAATTTCGAGGCGGTCGGGCTATCGCGCGCGCTGGTGAATGACCTGTTTCCCGGGATGCCGGCGAAGATTTCCGGCGAAGGGTATGCCTCGCTTCACCGCAATGCTGCGCTACGGCACCACGCAGCCTTTGAAAGCGCGCTCGTGACGCTGCCGATCGGCGGCTTCTATCGTCAGCGGCATGGCGGTGAGACACACGCCTATTCCGCGCAACTGATGCACCTGCTGCAGACCGCGGTCGCGACCGACAGCTATTCGACCTATCTGCAATTCGCGCGCGGGGTGGCCGATCTGCCGCCCGTTTATCTGCGCGATCTGCTGCAATTCAATTTTCCTGACGACGGCGTGCCGGTCGATCAGGTGGAGGCGATCACCGAGATCAGGAAGCGCTTCCTGACGCCGGGCATGTCGCTGGGCGCTCTGTCGCCCGAGGCGCACGAGACGCTGGCGATCGCGATGAACCGGATCGGCGCGCGCGCAGTGTCGGGCGAGGGCGGCGAGGACGCGACCCGCTACCGCCCGTACGAAAACGGCGACAACGCTAATTCTGGCGTCAAGCAGATCGCGAGCGGTCGGTTCGGCGTTACCGCTGAATATCTGAACGCGTGCGAGGAGGTTGAGATCAAGGTGGCGCAGGGCGCCAAGCCCGGCGAAGGCGGGCAGTTGCCGGGCTTCAAAGTAACCGAGTTCATTGCCAGACTGAGGCATGCGACGCCCGGCGTTACGCTGATCAGTCCGCCACCGCATCACGACATCTATTCGATCGAGGATCTGGCGCAGCTCATCTATGACCTGAAGCAGATCAACCCGAAGGCACGCGTCTGCGTCAAGCTGGTCAGCTCAGCGGGGATTGGAACCGTCGCCGCGGGCGTCGCGAAGGCGCATGCAGATGTGATCCTTGTCTCTGGCCATGTCGGCGGTACCGGCGCCTCGCCGCAGACCAGCATCAAATATGCCGGTACGCCGTGGGAGATGGGGCTGTCGGAGGTGAACCAGACGTTGACCCTGAATGGGCTACGCGGCCGCATCAGGCTGCGGACCGACGGTGGACTGAAAACCGGTCGGGACATCGTCATCGCGGCGATCCTGGGCGCGGAGGAGTTCGGCATCGGCACGCTCAGCTTGGTCGCAATGGGCTGCATCATGGTGCGCCAGTGCCATTCGAACACCTGCCCCGTTGGTGTGTGCGTTCAAGACGAGCGGTTGCGCGCCAAGTTCACCGGGACGCCGGAGAAGGTCGTGAACCTGATGACCTTCATCGCCGAGGAAGTCCGCGATATTCTGGCACGGCTGGGCGTGCGCTCGCTGGACGAGGTGATCGGGCGGACCGAGTTGCTGCGCCAGATCAGCCGTGGAGCCGAGCATCTCGACGATCTCGACCTGAACCCGATCCTCGCCAAGGTCGATGCGAACGACGAGGAGCGGCGGTTCAGCCTGTCGACTTTTCGCAACGAGGTGCCGGACAGCCTCGATGCGCAGATCATCCGCGACGCGGCGGCCGTCTTTTCGCGCGGCGAGAAGATGCAGCTCACTTATTCGGTCCGCAACACCCACCGTGCGGTCGGTACGCGGCTGTCGAGCGAGATCACCCGGACCTTCGGCATGTCGAAACTGGCCGATGGGCACGTCACGATCCGGTTGCGCGGCTCAGCGGGGCAGAGCCTGGGTGCGTTCCTGTGCAAGGGGATCACGCTCGAGGTCTTCGGTGACGCCAACGACTATGTTGGCAAGGGGCTGTCCGGTGGGCAGATCATCGTGCGGCCCGCGGTCAGCTCACCACTCGACAGTCAGGACAACACCATTCTTGGCAATACCGTGCTGTATGGCGCCACCAGCGGGCGGTTGCTGGCGGCAGGTCAGGCCGGTGAGCGGTTTGCAGTGCGTAATTCGGGGGCGACCGTGGTCGTCGAGGGCTGCGGCGCTAACGGGTGCGAATATATGACCGGCGGCATTGCCGTCGTGCTGGGGCATGTCGGCGCCAATTTCGGTGCCGGAATGACCGGCGGCATGGCCTTCATCTATGATCCCGACGCAGACTTCGCCAAACGGGCAAATCCCGAGAGCATCGTCTGGCAGCGCCTGTCCTCTGCTCATTGGGAGAGCGTAGTGCACCAGCTCATCTGTGATCATGCAGACGCGACCGACAGCCGCTGGTCGAAAGCATTGTTGGACGACTGGTCGAATGTGCTGCCTGATTTCTGGCAGATCGTGCCCAAGGAAATGCTGTCCCGGCTTGATCACCCGGTCGACGACATGGCAATCGCCGCAGAGTAGCCGTTTTTGGGCAATTGACGTGGAATAAGAAATCGGGCCCACTTGCTCCTATATAGGCTCCTATATAGAATATGAAGACCGGTGCGGCCGGTTGTGCAGCCGCGAAAGGGCGTCATGTCAGTATACCTGAACGCCATTGGCACTGCCGTTCCTGACCATGATATCCATCACGACTTCATCGATTGGGCGCGCACGCGTCTGAATGACCGGTCGACCAAGCTGTTCGATCGCATGGCCAAGCGTTCGGGAATCGATCATCGCTGGACGGTTTTGCCGCGCACCGCCGAGGGCAAGTCGCCGATCGGACGCGGTGGGTTCTACGCCGAGGCCGTCATTCCGGGCACGGCGGCGCGCATGGCGGTGTATACCCGGACTGCGCCCGATCTTGCGGTCCGCGCGATCGAGGCACTCGGCGAACGCGTCCCGCTGGATGGCGTTACGCATATCGTCGTTGCCAGCTGCACCGGTTTTGTCGCGCCCGGCGTCGACCAGATTATCGCCCGTCGACTGGGGCTTGCGCCATCGGTCGAGCGGTTGCTGGTCGGGTTCATGGGTTGTTATGCCGCAGTTGCCGCGCTGCGCAGTGCGCGGCATATCGTTCGCTCCGACCCTGCCGCGCGGGTGCTGGTCGTGACCGTCGAGCTGTGCACCTTGCACATGCAGGACACGTCCGACATCGAATCGCTGCTGGCGATGATGCAGTTCGGAGACGGGGCCGCCGCCGCACTGGTCACCGGCGATGCCCAGGGCTTCGCGCTGGAAACCCCGTTCGCGACCGCCCTGCCCGACAGCCATGACCTGATCCGCTGGGACATCACCGATACCGGCTTCGTCATGCATTTGTCGGGTGCCGTGCCGCAGCGGATTACCGCGGCGTTGGCCGAGCCGGAATTCGCCGCTGCCGCGACGGGCGGGCGTGATCCTTCGGACATTGACGGTTGGGCCGTTCATGCCGGAGGCCGCTCGATCCTCGATGCGGTACAGACGGCCTATGACCTGCCTGCGGGCGCGCTGGCCGCATCGCGCGGCGTGCTTTCGGACAAGGGAAATATGTCCTCGGCCACGCTGATGTTTGTCCTTGAACGATTGCTTGCCGGCGATCCGGTCCGACAGGGCGTTGCACTGGCTTTCGGTCCGGGGCTTGCCGCCGAAGGTTTCGGTTTCCGGACCGCCCAATGAGCCTGTCCGTGCGTGCCCAGGCCGAGGAGTTGATGGACGCGGACGATCTGGCTCCTGCGATATATGCAGCGGTCGTCGCCGATCTGGCGAAGGTCAATGCTGTCACAATGGCATCGCGCGCGACCCTGGCCTTTCTGGACAAGGCAGCGTCACGGTCATCGCGATTGAAGGTGCTTGATGTAGGCTTCGGCGATGGGGACATGCTGCGTCGGATTGAGCGCTGGGCCGCGCGACGCGACATTGCGGTCGAGCTTGCGGGCGTCGATCTCAATCCGCGCAGCGAGCCTGCGGCCCGCGCGCACACGGCTACCCACTCGCCCATCCGCTACGTCACCGGCGACTATGCCGAACTAGCCGACGAGACATGGGATGTCATCATCAGCAGCTTGGTCGCGCACCACATGACCAGCGCAGAGTTGCTGGCGTTCGTGCGCTTCATGGAGACGAACGCGCTTGTCGGCTGGTTCGTGAACGATCTGCATCGCCACGGCTTTGCCTATCACGGTTTTCCGTTACTCGCGGCGATCGCCCGCTGGCATCCGATCGTGCGGCATGACGGCCGCCTATCGATTGCGCGGTCATACCGCCCCGGAGAGTGGCCATCGATCATGGCGGAAGCAGAAATCGACGACGCCCACATATTCCGCGCTTTCCCCTTTCGGTTATGCGTCGAACGCCTGCGCTGATTGTCGGCGGTGGTCCGGCCGGCGCTTGCACGGCAATTGGGCTGGCGCGCGCTGGCGTGCCGCACCTGCTGCTGGAGCGGACGCGTGAGACAGGCGATGCGCTGTGCGGCGGTTTCCTCAGTTGGCGCACGCTGGCATCTCTGGCACGCGTCGGCGTTACTGCAGACGATCTCAACCCTGATCGCATCACGCGCGTTGCCCTGTTCGCCGGCCGACAAATGCAGGAGGCAGCATTGCCGCGCCCGGCGGTCGGTGTTTCGCGGCGCCACCTAGATGCGATCCTGATAAAGTGCGCGATCAGCCACGGGGCAGCCGTCGAACGCGGCGTGACGGTGCGTGCGATCGAGGGTCAGGAAGCGCGCACCGCCGATGGTGCGACGATCGCCGGGGACACGCTCTTTCTCGCCAGCGGCAAGCATGACGTACGGGGACTTGCCCGCCCGCCCGAGGCGCGCGGGTCCGATCCCGTGCTCGGTTTGCGCGTGCATCTGGGTCCGTCTCCTTCCCTGTCAAAACTGGTGGGCGACCGGATCGAGCTGCACCTTTTCGATCGCGGCTATGCAGGACTCGCAATGCAGGAAGATGGACGCGCCAATCTGTGCATGGCGGTGCATCGATCCCGTCTCGCCGAAGCAGGTAACCCGGAAGCGCTGCTAACGTCATTGAGCGATGCATCGCCGCGTCTTGCCGATCGTCTGGCCTATCTGATGCCCGAACCGGTGATCGATGCAATCGCCAATGTTCCCTATGGCTGGCGCCTTCGCCACGGCGAGCGACATCTCTATCGGCTGGGCGACCAGGCAGGCGTCATTCCCTCACTTGCCGGAGAGGGAATGGGAATCGCTATCGCCAGTGGAATTGCCGCCGCCGCCGATCACGTGCGGACCTCCGGCGCGGGTTCCGCTGCGTGGCAGCACGGTTTCGCGCGTCGGCTGCTGCGTCCGATTGGCGTCGCCAATATGGTGCGTCATCTGGCCGAGGGGCCGGTTGCCCCCGCTCTGGTAAGGGCAGCACGAGGCCCGTTGGTCCAGTTTGTTGCGCATGCGACCCGTATTGCGCATTGACCGCTTGAACAGCCGCCGCTGCGATACGAAATAATGCGAATGGACCAGATGAACCTGTCAGAGGCGCAGTGGCGCGAGCGCCTGACGCCGGAGCAATTCCACGTGCTACGCGAGGCAGGCACGGAACGTGCCTTTGCCGGCAAGTATAATGACAATAAGGCTGACGGCAGCTACCGCTGCGCCGCGTGCGACAACGAGCTGTTCGACAGTGCGGACAAGTTTGAATCAGGTTCGGGCTGGCCGAGCTTCACGCAGCCGATCGAGCCCGATCGCGTCGCCGATCACACCGATACCAGCCACGGCATGACGCGGACAGAGACACGGTGTGCCCGCTGTGACAGTCATTTGGGGCACGTCTTCCCCGATGGGCCGCCGCCGACCGGGCTGCGTTATTGCATGAATTCGGTCGCGCTCGACTTCCGCCCCCGCACCTGACGCAACACGCATCACAGGTCGACGGAGACGGACGCCTTGAATGTCCGGGGTCTGCCTTGAAGCAGCGCCGCACTGAAGGTGTCGAACGATGACGCCCAATAGCGATTGTCGGCGGCGTTATCGACCGTGAAGCGCAGCGTCAGTGGCACCTGTCCCAGTGCCGCGACATAGCGGACGCCCAGATCGACACGCGTCCATGCCGGGATCGACAAAGTATTCGCCGGGTTCACCTGTTGCCGCCCGGTGTGGATTGCACGACCTGTGAGCGTCGCACCGCGCAGGAACGGTAGATCCCACTCGGCGTTCGCGTTTGCGGTATAGTCGGCGACGCCAGGCGCCTTGTTGCCATCATTCGCGCCGCCGGCGGTATCTCGCAGTTTCGCATCGGTGTAGGTACCGCCCGCGATCACCCGCAGCCCCTGCACGACCTCGCCGTCGACGCTAACCTCAATGCCCTGGTTTCGCTGCGTGCCGAACAGGCCATATCGCAACAGCCCGGACCCTTGCGGATCAGGCGCGGCATAGGCGCTGGGCTGGCTCGTCCGATACAGCGCGATGCTGGCGTTGACCGGTCCGAAACGCAGCTTGCCGCCGACTTCATATTGGGTGGAGCGATAGGGCGCAAAAATCTCACCGCCGTTGATGATCGTCGGGTCAAGCGGAGCAGTTGGGCCCTGCGCCAACCCCTCGATGCGGTTGGCAAATAGCGACAGACCGGTGACCGGTTTGACTACGATGCCGACGACCGGGGTGACCGCGTCCTCGTCATAGGTCGTGGCCAGATCGCCACCGGCATAGGAATAGCCCCGCGTTCGTATCGTCTGCAGGCGCAGGCCGCCGGTCACGAGCAGCCTGTCCTCCAGCAGCCCAACCGTGTCGGAGGCGAACGCACTGCCCAGGCGGGTCCGCGCGATCGGATAAGGATCGCCCAGATCGCCGCCGCTGAAATTTGATGCGGGCAGCGTGCCGGGGACGGGCGAATACAGGTCGGTCGCATAACCCTGACGAAAATCAAAGGCGTTGCGATTGACCTGCCAGACATAGCTCCCGCCGACATTGATCTCCTGCGTGATGCCGGATGCGGCAAGCTTGACGCGCAATCCCGCTTGTGTCGCCTCGTTATTGTCGGTGCGCGGCACGAACAGCGCACTGCCGGTAGCCTCTCCGGTCACCGCGTCGTCGACGGTGATCCCGCTATAGACACCACGCTCTGACCCATCGCGCGCGCCCGCCTGCGCATAAAGCATTGCGTTGGGCGCTACGTCCCATTCCGCGCGTGCGGCACCGAAGACGTCACGCAGCGTCGTGTAGGTGAAGGGCTGGCCGTAGTTGTTCCTGCTGTCGGGCACTACGGGAACCGTCGTCGTTGCCAGCGTGACCTTCGGACGCAGCTGCCGGACACGGATACGCTGATAGGCCAGATCGAGCGAGAGGCGCACGTCTTCGCCACGGTAATCGAGCGCGCCGCCGAGAACCGCTGTCCGGTGGAACTCATCGTCGATCGCCACATCGCCCGATCGGTAGGCGCCGTTGATCCGCAGTCCCAGTGCGCCGCCCGCGAAACGCTGTGAAGCATCGAACGCTCCGCCTAAATGCGATGATGAGCTGTAATTGGCGGTCATGCGGCGCAGCCTGCCTGTCGTTGCGCGCTTGCTGACCAGATTGACATTGCCCCCGATACCCGATCCTCCGGGTGCGGCGCCATTCAGAAAGGCGCTTGCGCCGTTCAGCACCTGTACCTGCTCATAGAGTTCCGGTGCGACAAGCTGACGCGGGGTGATCCCGTACAGACCATTAAAGCCGATGTCGTCGCCGTAGAGCGTGAAGCCGCGAATGACGAACTGCTCGCCCGCTATGCCGAAGCCATAGGTTGTCCGGACCGAAGGATCGTTGTCCAGCACCTGACCAAGCGTCTGCGGCTGCTGGTTGAGGATCAAGGCTGCGTTATAGCTCGTGACGCTGAACGGAACGTCGGCCGCGTCCTTGTCACCCAGCACGCCAAGATAGCCCTCGCGCAACACCTGCGTCTCGTTTTCGCGCTGCGCGGTGATGACGATATCCTGCGCGTCTCGATCCTGCGGCGGCATCTCCTGTGCGAAAGCCGGCATGGCCAGTGCCGCTACCAGCGCGATGGGAAACAGCCGACAGATCGTGATGTTCATTGTAATTCCCCCCTTTGAGTTATCGGTCATGATCGCCGGGTGCGCATGGCCCAGCCGATGGCGATGAGCGGCAAAGCGAGCGCGAGCCACGACACCGCGTCGCGCCAGCCATCGCCGGTCATTGCGGCGAACAGGCCAATCAAGCACGCAAGCGCGATCAATCCCGGTAAGGCGAATGTGGACCGCGTCATCATCGCGATCCTGTCGGCCAGGCCCCGCCCCGCTCGACCTCGTGCACGCGCTGATCGAGGGAGGTGTGGCGACGCCCGATCCACAGATAGACGCCCGATCCCAGCATGATGACGACCGTGACGTCGAGCGCGGCCCAGAGCAGCTTCATCGGCAACCCGCCATAGTCGCCGAAGTGCAGCGGTTGCGACAGTGAGAGTGCACGGACATACCAGGGCATCGCGCGGACGTCGGTTACCCGGCCGGACTCGGCATCGATCAGCGCGGTCGTCAGCAGTCGCTGCGTCAGTGGCGTCGCGCCCTGAAAGTAGATTGCATAGTGATGCTGGCTGCTGAACGCGCCGCCGGGAAAGGCGATGAATTGTGGAAGATATCCCGGAACCGCTCGCCGCGCCGATACCATCGCGCGGTCGAGCGATCCGTAACGCGCGGGTGGCAACGGGTCACGCCCGGCATAGTCGAGGGTAATCGCTGCAAGCTCGTCCACCTTCCAGAGCTTCATGATCGGCGTTGCGAAGGAATTGACGACCCCGGTCAGCCCGACCACGATCATCCAGGCAAGCGCGACGATCCCCAGCAGATTGTGATAGTCCAGCCATTTCA
This sequence comes from Sphingomonas sp., assembly GCA_965217805.1. GTDB lineage: Bacteria > Pseudomonadota > Alphaproteobacteria > Sphingomonadales > Sphingomonadaceae > Sphingomonas. Next base: position 708,590 of record CBDCJJ010000008.1, read on the forward strand.
GGCGCCGGCTGCGTAATACGCGCAGTGCTCCGAAGTCGAGCTTGCGCATGAAGGGTGCATACAGAACGACACCCGACACAATGGCCGCGACGAACGCCAGTCCCATCGCGCCCAGAAACAGCTCGCCCCACAGACCAAGGAACAGATCAGTGTGAAGTTGCAGCAGGAAGCGTGTCAACTTGCCCTCGCCGGGCGCACCGACCACCGCACCCGTCGATCGGTTGAATTGCTGCAGGGTCATGTCGGCGGGCATTGCCTCCGGGCCGGGGCCGGTCGTCACGGTCAGCATCGGGCTGTCGTTGGAGAATGCCATGAACAACGGCACGTCGCCGCGGCGCGCGTTCACAGCCTTGGCAAGTATCGTGTCCAACGGCAGCAGCGTGGGGTCGTTCCCGGACGAACCCGGCCCCACCACGACTCCCTGCATATCCTTTGCGAGCCAGCGATCGATCTCGTCATGAAAGATCAGCGGCAGCCCGGTCAGGCTCAGCATCAGCACGAAAACCGTGCAGGACAGGCTGGTCCATTTGTGGATCAGGTACCACCCACGGATCGTCGATTGCTTCACTTCGACGGGCAGGTGTTATTGCAACTCATTCGCGCCTAGTAACAGGCCCGCTAATGAGATCAAGTCGCAATATGTATTATCAACAGTTCCAGGGCGCAGACCGTGCTTTAGCTACCTCACGATCGCCTTTTTCGCCGCCGCTTTCTCCTGCGATCCGACCTCTCCGTTGTGGTTATTGTCATAGCGATCAAACGTTCGGGTGAGCAGCGCCTGCGCCTCCGGCTCGCTGACCTTGCCATCGTGATCGGCATCCGCGCGGTCGAACCAGAGGCCCGCCAGTCGCTTTGCATGTATCGCGTCCGGCTTGCGTCCGCCGACCTGCATCCCTGCGATACGGCGGGTTACTTCTGCCTTGCTCAGCACGCCGTCGCGATCAGTGTCCGACGCGGCGAACTCACGCGCGAATTTGGCGGCGGCTGATCCGCGGGTTTCCGCAGCGGCTAGCGGTTGTGCGATGGGCGAGGCTAGAAGGAGCAACAGGGCGACGTGGCGCATGGCGATATCCCGGACATGACAAAGGGTGCGGCCGCGTTACACCCTGCGCTTGTATCGGCGATGAACGCCGCATAGCAGCGCTGCTCGACCGCGAACTGCGAAGGAATGACTTTGAGCGAGACCATCAACCGCGTCGTGCTGGCCTATTCGGGCGGACTCGACACCAGCGTCATCCTCAAATGGCTTCAGCAGGAATATCGTTGCGAGGTCGTGACCTTCACCGCCGATCTGGGCCAGGGCGAGGAACTGGAGCCAGCCCGCGCCAAAGCGGAGATGATGGGCGTCAAGCCAGGGCACATCTTCATCGATGATCTCCGCGAAGAATTCGTGCGCGATTACGTCTTCCCGATGATGCGCGCCAACGCGCTGTACGAGGGGACGTATCTGCTGGGCACCAGCATCGCACGGCCATTGATCGCCAAGCGCCAGATCGAGATCGCGCGCGAGTTGAACGCCGATGCGGTGGCGCATGGCGCTACCGGCAAGGGCAACGACCAAGTGCGATTTGAACTCGGCTATTACGCGCTGGCACCCGACATCCGCGTCATCGCGCCGTGGCGCGAATGGGATCTGACGAGCCGCACCAGGCTGATCGAGTTTGCCGACGCGCATCAGATTCCGGTCGCGAAAGACAAGCGCGGAGAGGCACCCTTTTCCACCGATGCCAATCTGCTCCACACCTCGTCCGAGGGACTGGTGCTAGAGGATCCGTGGGAGGAGGTGCCCGACTATGTCTATTCGCGCACCGTGAATCCCGAGGACGCACCCGATACGCCGGAATATATCACAATCGATTTCGAACGCGGCGATGGCGTCGCCCTGAACGGAGAGGGGATGAGCCCTGCGACCCTCCTCACCCGCCTCAACGATCTGGGCCGCACCCATGGGATCGGCCGGCTCGACCTGGTCGAGAATCGCTTTATCGGCATGAAATCACGCGGCATGTACGAGACGCCGGGCGGGACGATCTATTCGATCGCGCATCGCGGCATCGAACAGATCACGCTTGATCGCGGCGCTGCGCATCTGAAGGACGAACTTGCGCCGCGCTATGCTGAACTCATCTACAACGGCTTCTGGTTCGCGCCCGAGCGCGAGATGCTGCAGGCGGCGATCGACCACAGCCAGGCGAAGGTCACGGGCACCGTCCGCCTGAAGCTCTACAAGGGCCAAGCCAGCGTCGTCGGACGCCGCTCACCGCACTCGCTCTATTCCGAAAAGGTCGTCACCTTCGAGGACGACCAGGGCGCCTATGACCAGCGCGACGCGGCCGGCTTCATCAAGCTGAACGCGCTGCGGCTACGCCTACTCGGCCGCCGCGACGGGTGACGAGCGTCAAGCATCACATCGCAGAGGGGGATTGCTTCTCGTCACCCGGCGTTTGATCAGGAATAACGAGCGCGTGGTCTGCCGATAAGGATGCGTGACTTGACCGCAGAAAACCTTTTCCCACACGTCCGCCAGCAGGTTATTACTTCACTGCCAGTCGATGTTTGCTCATCATGACACGAATGCGGGCGCCAACCGATCTAGTCCAGCACGCGCCCGTTAATCAGAAACCTCTTTCGTGTGAACTTTGTGAATTTCCGCGCTCAATTGGGCGCGTCCGATTGCGTTAACCCCGCTTCAACCAGGTTCGTCCATGCCTTGCTCCCGCAACATCAAGGGACAGGTGCATGGAAGGATCGGGCAGCGCGGTTGACGTGGCGATCATCGGCGCAGGACCGGCCGGGCTGACCGCGGCGTATCTGCTCGGCAAGGCCGGCTATAGCGTCACCGTGATCGAGCGCGATCCGCGCTATGTCGGCGGGATCAGCCGGACGGTCGAGCATGACGGCTATCGCTTCGACATCGGCGGGCACCGCTTTTTCTCCAGGTCAAAGGAAGTGGTCGACCTCTGGAACGAGCTGCTGCCCAACGACTTCATCGAGCGCCCGCGGATGAGCCGTATCTATTATGAGGGCCGCTTCTACAGCTATCCGCTGCGCGCGTTCGAAGCGCTGCGCAATCTGGGATTCCTGCGCTCGACACTGTGCATGATGAGCTACTCGCTGGCAAAGGCTCGCCCGATCAGAACCGTCCGAAGTTTCGAGGATTGGGTCGTCAACCAGTTCGGGCGCCGTCTCTATTCGATCTTCTTCAAGACCTATACCGAAAAGGTCTGGGGCATGCCGTGCGACACCATGTCGGCGGATTGGGCGGCGCAGCGCATCAAGGGTCTGAGCCTGGGCGGCGCGGTCCTCGACGGGATCAAACGTTCGCTCGGCCTGAACAGGCATCCTAATGACGGGATGCAGGCCAAGACGCTGCTGGAGAGTTTTCGCTATCCGCGCCTCGGCCCGGGCATGATGTGGGAAGCGGCTCGCGACCGCTTCATCGAGCGTGGTAACCGCGTGCTGATGGGTCACAGCCTCCATCAACTGGCCGAAGACGCGCAAGGCTGGCGCGTCCAGATCGCAATGCCGAATGGTAACTTGACCGCGATCCGCGCGCGCCATGTCATCAGCAGTATGCCCATGCGCGAACTGGCGACGCGGCTCCACCCCATGCCTGACACACTCCCGCAAGCGGCGGCACTACGCTACCGCGATTTCCTGACGGTAGCGCTGTTCATCCGGTCACCCGACCTGTTCCCCGACAACTGGATCTACATCCACGACCAGAAGGTGAAGGTCGGGCGGGTTCAGAACTTCCGCTCATGGTCGCCGGAGATGGTCCCCGATCCCGACATGGCGTGTGTCGGCCTCGAATATTTTTGTTTTGAGGGCGACGGCCTGTGGGCCAGCAGCGACGAGGATCTGGTCGCGCTAGCCACCGCGGAAATGCAGATATTGGGGCTGTGCTCGGCCGAGCAGGTGACGGGCGGCGCCGTGGTGCGCCAGCACAAGGCCTATCCCGTCTATGACGACGGCTACGGCGCGAATGTCGCTGCGGTCGCGCGCGAACTGGAAGAGCGCTACCCGACGCTGCATCTGGTCGGGCGAAACGGCATGCACCGCTACAACAACCAGGACCACGCAATGATGACCGCAATGCTGACAGTCCGCAATATTCAGGCCGGTACGCGCCTCCACGATGTCTGGTCGGTCAACGAAGATGCCGAATATCACGAAGCCGGCCGCGAGGGTGAAGCCGAAGCGCTGTCCTCCCTGCGCGCGGTGCCGGAACGGATCAGGACGGCGGCGTGACCGTCGGGTCATTGTGGCGGCCGATCCTTGGCGCCTGGGTGCTCGCGTCGCTCGTCGTAGTGGCGACGACACTGCCGGCGATCGCGTCCTGGCGCTATGGCGATCCTGATGACATCATGCGCTTGCTGGAGGTGCGCGACCTGCTGAACGGGCAAAGCTGGTGGGACGTCTCGCAGCACCGGCTCGCCAGCGGCCTGATGCACTGGTCGCGTCTGGTGGATCTGCCGCTGGCGATGGTCGAACTGCCGCTCAGGCCCCTATATGGGCAGGCGGTCGCGGAACGCGCGGCGCTAATCGTCGTGCCGCTCTTCACGTTGCTGATCGTCATGGCGCTTGGAGGATTCCTGACCCAGCGGTTGCTGGACGACGAATGCGCGCGTGCCGCGTTGCTGATCGCTCCGCTCTCGGTACCGATCCTCTGCCAGCTCCGACCGATGCGTATCGATCATCATGGGTGGCAGATCGCGCTCTCGCTCGCTGCGCTGCTTGCTCTTGTCGCCCGGCCGACGACGCGTTCGGGCATCATCGGCGGGGCCATGCTCGCGCTGTTGCTGACGATCTCGCTGGAGGGACTGCCGATCGCCGCAGCGCTGCTCGGCATACTGGCGCTGTCCTGGCTGTTCCAGCCGGAGCGTGCCTCGCAACTCGCGGCGACGGCTGGGACATTGTTCGGCGGCGCCGTGCTCCTTCAGGCAGCGACACGCGGCCCGGCCTTCTTGGCGCCCGCCTGTGACGCCATGTCACCGGTATGGCTGGCAATCCTTGGCACAATGGCGTTCGGCATCATGCTCGCAACCCGGCTGCCCGAGGATGGCATTGGTAGGCGCTTTGGCGCGCTGGCGGCGACGGCGCTTGCCTGCATCCCGGTGCTCCTCGCCATCGATTTACGATGTGCGGCAGGGCCCTTCGCAAATCTTGACCAGGTGGTGCGGAGTCTCTGGTATGATCAGGTATCGGAGGGTCTGCCGATCTGGGAGCAACTCCCGATCTGGGCCGCGATGACGGTGGGCCTGCCGATTGTAGGACTCGTCGGCGGATGGCTGGCGATGAGACGGGCTCCGCCGGAGCGCAAGGATGCCTGGCGGATCGTGCTGGCGGCGTCGGCCTGCGCATTCGCGCTGTCGCTGGTGGTCTCGCGTGCGGCGGGGACCGCGAACGCCTTTGCGCTGCCAGGGGCGGCATGGCTGCTTACCACGCTCCTTTCCCAAGCTCGCCTGATACCCAATGTCATCAAGCGCACGGCGGCGACAGCCGGTGCGCTGTTGGTGGCAGCGCCCGGACTGGCAGCGGTTCCGCTCCTGGGATTCCCGGAACAGGCGGCCGCCGGGCAACCGAGCAGCAGGTTTATTGGACGCCACCAATGCGCCCGCCCGACCGATGCACGAGCCGTGCATATCATTCCACCCGCGACCCTGTTCGCGCCGATCGACATCGCGCCTGAAATCATCGCCGCGACCAGCCACCACGCCATCACCAGCGGTCATCATCGCAACGGCGCGGCAATGCGCGACATAGTAGCCGTATTCACCGGCTCCCCCGATCAGGCGCATCGCATCATCCTGCGCTACCGTTCCGATTATGTCGTCGCCTGTCCAGGCCTGAACGAAACCGAACTTTACCGCTCGACGGCGCCGGGCGGTTTCTGGGCCCGTCTGGAACGCGGCGAGCGATTTGACTGGCTGCAACCCGTCTCGATCCCCGGGTCGCCGGTGCTCGCATGGCGGGTCGTCGCGACAAGCTTGCCCGACTAGCCCGCCGCCCGGTAAAGCGCGCCGATGGGCGATCCGGCCTTCAGGCTCCAATGGTGGCAGACGCGCCGGTTCGTGGTGCTGATCGCGCTTGCTTCGGTCATTCCGCTCCTGTGGCCGACGATCCCGCCGCTCGTGGATCTGCCGGGCCATATGGGCCGCTACCGCGTTCAGCTCGATGTTACCGATACCCGATTGCTCGCGCGCTGGTATGATTTCCACTGGCAGTTGATCGGCAATTTGGGCGTCGACCTGCTTGTCGAGCCGCTCGCCCCGATCTTCGGGCTGGAGTCGACAGTCAAGCTGATCGTGATGGCGATTCCCGCGCTAACCGTCACGGGCCTGCTGTGGATCGCGCGTGAAGTTCACGGCCGCATTCCCAGCCCGGCGCTCTTCGCGCTGCCGCTTGCCTACAGCTATCCCTTCCAGTTCGGCTTCGTGAACTTCGCGCTGTCGATGGCACTGGCGCTGAACCTGTTCGCCCTGTGGCTGCGCTTGGCGCGGACCGGTCAATTGCAGCTGCGCGCAATATTGTTTGTACCGTTGTCATGCGCGCTGTGGGTCTGCCACACATTCGGCTGGGGCGTGCTGGGGGTGCTCGCCTTCTCGGCCGAGATGATCCGCCAGCATGACCTGCATCGCGGCCAGGGACCAATCGGATGGACCAAGGCCTGGATCATTGCCGGTCTGGGCTGTCTACCACTCGCGCTGCCGGTGCTGCTCATGATCTTTTGGCGCTCCGGCGACCATGTGGCGGGGCAGACCGGTGACTGGTTCAACTGGCGCGCAAAGCTGATGTGGCTGCTGATGGTGCTGCGCGACCGGTGGATGGCGTTCGACATCGCTTCGGCGACGGTGCTGCTGCTGATCCTGTTCAAGGGCCTGCGCGACGACCGGATCGAATATTCGCGAAACCTGGGCCTCTCGGCACTGTTTCTGCTGGCGGTCTTCATCGTCCTGCCGCGGATCGTTTTCGGCTCCGCTTATGCAGATATGCGGCTCGCGCCCTTCATGCTTGCCATCTCGATCATCGCGCTTCGGCCCCGGCCCGGCATGTCGATCCGGGGCGCGTCGACGCTGGCGCTGATCGGCCTGATGTTCTTTCTGGTGCGCCTTGGCGGCACTACCGTCAGTCTCTGGATGTTCGATCGCAGCTATGCGCATGAACTGGCTGCGCTGCCCCACGTGCCGCGCGGTGCGCGTATGGTCAGTTTCGTTGGCGAGGATTGCCAGAACGGCTGGACGATGACCCGGCTGGAGCATCTGCCCGCCGTCGCGCTGGAACGGCGATTGGCATTTTCCAATGATCAATGGTCGATGCCCGGCGCACAGCTGCTGACTACTCATTATCCAACGGCCGGCTATTCCCATGACCCGTCGCAGATTGTTACCGCGCGGCCGTGCAGTCATGAATGGTGGCGCACCATCGCGACCAGCCTGGCCGATTTCCCCCGCGACCGCTTCGACTATGTCTGGCTGATACAAGTGCCGCGCTATGACCCCGGCTTGGAGGCCGGACTGATCCCGCTCTGGCGCTCGGGCAACAGTGCGCTGTTCAGGGTCGACCATGCCAGCGCTGGACCACCGCGCGTCGACGCCCGGCGATAAACTCAGCCGCGCCGAAACGGCGTCATCGTGCCGAGAAATTCCTGATTTGCCTCGACGCTCATCCGCTCACGCCGCAGGAAATCCTCGATGGCCCGGCGAAAACCGGCGTCGGGGATATAGTGCGCCGACCAGGTCGAAACCGGCGAATAGCCCCGCGCTAGCTTATGCTCACCCTGCGCTCCGGCCTCCACTTTTTTCAGACCGCGCGCAATAGCCGCGTCAATCGCCTGATAATAGCATAGCTCGAAATGGAGGAACGGCACCTCCTCCACTGCGCCCCAATAGCGCCCGTACAGCGTCTCCGGCCCGATCATGTTCAATGCGCCGGCCACCGCACGGCCGTCGCGCTCAGCAGTGATCATCAATATGGTATCACCCATTGTTCGCGCGAGATGCCGAAAGAACGAGCGTGTCAGATAGGGCTGACCCCATTTGCGGGCGCCGGTGTCCTGATAAAAGATCCAGAACGCATCCCACCACGCCTCGGTGATGGCGTCGCCGACAAGATGCCGGATCGTCAGCCCTTCGACGGCGGCCGCCCGTTCCTTGCGAATTGCCTTGCGCTTGCGGCTGGACAGCGCCGCGAGAAAATCATCGAACGACGCATAGCCGTCATTCGTCCAGTGAAATTGCGTCCCTTCACGGATCAGCCATCCGGCCGCAACGAACAGTGCAATCTGGTCCGGCGTGATGAATGTCGCATGCGCCGATGACAGGCTACCGCGATCGACGACTGCCTCGATCGCGCCGATCAAAGCGGGTGCCAGAGCGTCATCTCGCAGTAGCAAGCGTGGGCCTGGTACGGGGGAGAAGGGCGCTGCGATCTGCAGCTTGGGGTAATATTGACCGCCCGCGCGCTCCCATGCATCCGCCCACGCATGGTCGAAGACATATTCACCCTGACTGTGGCTCTTGGCGTAAGCCGGCGCGATCGCCACCGGGCGCCCGGCGGCATCGTCGATGACGATCGGCAACGGCTGCCAGCCAGAGCGCCCGCCGACACTGACCGACTCTTCCAGCGCGGCGAGAAAGCCATGCCTCACGAACGGGTTGCCGTCTGTGCAAGTGTCCCAATCCTCGGCGGCGATTTGACGGACGCCGTCGGCGATGCGGGCGGTGACGGCGGTCATTGGCCGTAAAATAGGAGCGCTATCCCGGTATCGCCACCCGGCGGCTAGCTGAGCGCGATGATCGCGTCGATCTCGACCGGCACTCCCAACGGCAACACCGGTACACCCACGGCACTGCGCGCGTGTCGACCGGCACCGCCGAACAGCGCGATCATCAATTCCGATGCACCATTTGCGACCTTCGGCTGGTCCACGAAATCGGCCGTGGAATTGACGAAGACACCCAGCTTGACGATTTGCGCTACCCGCGACAGGTCGCCGCACAGATGGTGCTTCACTTGCGCGACGATCATCAGCGCGCAGGCCTGCGCCGCCGTCTGCCCCTGCTCCAGTGACACGCCCTCCCCCAACCGCCCGGTCATCAACTGGCCATCGATGAAGGGCAATTGTCCGGAGACGTGAAGAAGCCCGCCAGCCTCTACCGCCGGCGCATAGGTCGCAACGGGGGCAGCCGGCTCGGGGAGCGTCAGGCCCAACTCGGCGAGCTTGGTATCGATATGGTCGGTCATGCCGATCCTCAAGCCGACGCTTGCTCCCGGGTCAAGACCGGGCCCGGCCGTCCCTGGGCAAAGCGCTCGGCGATCCAGTCGGCCGCTTCCCGCCAGTTGTCGATCCGAGCATGTGCCTGTTCCGCATCGGGTGTCGCGACCGCCAGTTCCGGCTCGGCAATCATGTGCAGTCGCCAGACTTCGGGCACATGGCGCGCAACCGAGTCGTGATGCATCGCCAGATCATCAACGAAGACCGTGACGGACGGCGTGAACTCATCAACCAGCCGTGCGACGGGCGTGCCCTTTCCGCCCTGGTTGCATTCCACACGCAGGTCGATCCCATGCGTACCGAGTTGTCGGATACGCGGCACGCGACATTCGTCCGCCAGGTTGGTCAACACGACAATGTCCGCCTGCTGCCCTAGCATCGTCAACGCCTCACGGGCATGAGGGACCAGCGTCTGTCGCTCCATCTCGGCGGGAAAGAATTCACCGAGCATCGGCCAGACTTCATCGGCGGTCAGCGCCATGCCATTGGCGCGGCGGCGCATGCTCTCCCCCATGTGACCGGCGCCGATGCTGTAATCGATCGCATGCGTGTCGCCGACCCATGTCCGGAAGTGCCGAACCATGTGCAGCAACACTTCATCACAATCGGTAATAAGTAACGGTCGAGTCATCGTGCCTCCAGCACATGCCGCGCATCAACCAGCGCGGCCGGGGTTACTTCCAAATCCTGCGCGCAGGCGATCAGGTCGGGCTCATGCGCCTCCAGAAAGGCGATAGTCGCGGCGAGCACCGCAGGCTCTCCGATCCGCTCCTTCAGGTCAGCGGGCGCAATGCCGGTAGTACCGATCAATCGCATCGCACGATCAGGATCGGTCAGTGTCCATATCAGGGCACGCAGCGCAAGCGCTTCGGAATCAGTCGAATATTTATCCTGTGTGTTTGAAACCTGATCGCACATTGCCTAGACACATTCATCCGTTCGTCGGGGGACACAGGCGCGTGACCAAAAAGGTGCTCGTTGTCGAGGACAACGAACTGAACCTGAAACTCTTCAGCGATCTGCTACGGGCCCACGACTATGTCGTGGAACCGGTCCGCGACGGTCGTGACGCAGTTGCGCGCGCCCATGCGTTTCGGCCCGACCTGATCGTGATGGACATTCAGATGCCGCATGTTACCGGCTACGAAATCCTGCTGCAACTCAAGGCCGACGGGTTGCTGCAGACTATTCCCGTCATGGCCGTCACCGCCTATGCGGGTCGCGAGGATGAAGAGCGTATTCGCGGCGCCGGCGCCAATGCCTATGTCTCGAAACCCATCAGCCTGGTTCGCTTCATGGACGAGGTCACAAGCCTGATTTGAGCCGCTCCGTCGGTGGAACGGCTGATCCATGATTACTTGATCTTGGCTTCCTTGAACTCGACATGCTTGCGAGCGACAGGATCATATTTCTTGAACGACAGCTTCTCCGTCTTAGTCCGCGGGTTCTTCTTCGTCACATAGAAAAAACCGGTATCGGCGGAACTTACGAGCTTTATCTTGATGGTAGTCGGCTTGGCCACGAGCCTGTCCTTGCGATTATTGAATGGCGAGCAAGACTCAAAAGCCTGATACTCCGGAGAGCGCGCCGCATGCCGGAGGAAGCATCGAAAGTCAACGTTCGGCGCTTAAACCGCCCTTTATCCTTTCTACCGCATGATGTCTCGGGCAGCGTTTAGGAGGACAGCGCATGGTCGAGGCAATAATGATCGATACCGCGGAGCCTCGCAGCCGAATGGCGGCGCTTATTGCCGCGATCGACGCCAAGCTTCCCTATGCGCACCCACATGATCTGCTTGCTGATGTCGACGTGATTCGGCGCATGGCATACAGTCACGGCATGAATCCGGCCGTCACCGTCACTCACTTCCTCGAATTAGCATTGTCGCGCATCTCGGAGAGCGCCTTGGTCCGTGGCTGGCTGGCGCTGCTGCGTGAAGCGGTGGACAGCGAACGGCAGGATATCGAGACGTGCCATGCGTTTGCCGCTGCCTGTTCGGAGAGGCTCGCCGCCTAGATGGACGCGTTGATGGCGGCGCTCGTTGCGGCCGTCGCGGCACAAATTGGCGATCGCAGTCCCTGGCTCGCCGCAATCCTCTCCGACCGCTATCGCCGCCCGTGGCTGGTGATCATCGCGGCTGGCGCGGCACTGGCGCTCGCCAGCACGATTGCGGCAGCGATCGGCACAGCGCTGGCCCCGCACCTGACTCCGGAAGCCAGGCTTGCGGTGCTGGCCACCGCGCTGATACTTCAGGGCGGCAGCGCACTGTTCTTGATCGCGGCACCGGACCGGTTGGCCGGCTGGCGGATCGGCCCAGTCCTCACAAGCTTTCTCGGACTGTTTATTCTCGCATTCGGAGACGGGGTACAGTTCATCACGGGCGCGTTAGCGATGCGGTCGCCGCTTCCCTATCTGGCCGCCGTCGGAGCCACTGCCGGTTCGCTCGCCGTCATCGCGCCGGCTGTGATCATCGGCGAGGCCGCGTGGCTGGCGCTGCCACTCCGCTACATGCGCCTGGCAATTGCGATCCTGTTCCTGACCACAGGGATTGTCATCGGCCTGCGAGCGCTTGGATTGCTGGGATAGATTTGGGCGCATGGTCGTTAACAGGTCGAGATCAACCAATTGCGGAGCACGACATGGCCGAGACCCCACCCAAACTGAAGACCCCGACCGACCTTAACCGCAACGACACTCGCACCCCGGACGAGGCACTCAATAACGCCTTGGCGGATTGTTTTGCGCTTTATGTGAAGACCAAGAATTTCCACTGGCACATGTCGGGTCCGCACTTTCGCGACTATCATCTGATGTTTGACGAGCAGGCGACGCAGATTCTGGGCGTGACGGACGCGATCGGTGAGCGCGTGCGCAAGACGAGCCACACAACCTTGCGGTCGATCGGCGACATCGCCCGGCGGCAGGCAATCGTCGACAATGACAAGAATTTTGTCTCCGCGCCCGAAATGCTTGCCGAGCTGCGCGACGACAATCTGAAACTGGTCGAGCGACTGCGTGAAGCGCGCAACCTGGCGGAAGAAGCCGAAGACACCGCGACCAGCAGCTTGGCCGATGACTGGATCGATCAGGCCGAGGAGCGCGCCTGGTTCCTTTTTGAGGCAAGTCGTCAAGGTTGATCATCCATCCGAAGGAGAGCGATCATGCTCAAACTTGCGCTTACATTTCTCGTAATCGGCCTAGTCCTGGCCCTGCTCGGCTTCGGCGGAGTCGGCGGTGCTTTTATCGGTATCGCCAAGATCCTGTTCTTCATCGCGATCGCACTGTTCCTGATTTTCCTCGTCCTCGCGCTGGTCGCCGGCAAGAGCATCAAGAACGCGGTCGATTAGGGAGTGGCGTCGGGTTCGGAACGGCTCGCCTGCATATAAATAATCGCTGAATGCACGCCTTTGCCACACTTCTCGATTCGCTGATCTACACGCGGTCGCGCAATGCGAAGCTCAAGTTGATCGGCGACTATCTGCAGACGACGCCGGATCCCGACCGTGGTTGGGCGATGGCGGCACTGACCGGTGGGCTGGAACTGCCGGCGGTCAAGCCGGCGATTGTTCGTGCACTGATCGAGGAGCGGGTCGATCCGGTGCTGTTCCGCATGAGCCGTGATTACGTCGGCGATACCGCGGAAACGGTTGCGTTGCTCTGGCCCTCACCGGAATCGACGATAACCGCGGCGCCGATCGGTATCACCACTGTCGTCGAGTCGCTCGTGACGATTTCGCGTTCCGACGCGCCGGCGATGCTTGCATCAATGCTCGACCGGATGGATGCCGAGGAGCGCTATGCCCTGCTGAAGCTTGCGACCGGCGCGTTGCGTATCGGTGTGTCGGCCCGGCTGGCCAAGACGGCATTGGCGCAGGCCTTCGGGCTGGACGTCGATGCGGTCGAAGAAGTCTGGCACGGACTAGTGCCGCCTTATGCTCCGCTATTTGCTTGGGCTACCGGCACCGGCGAGCAGCCTATCGCGACCGACCTGCCGGTCTTTCGCCCCTTCATGCTAGCCCATCCGCTTGAAGATTTGCGCGTCGACCTGTCGGATTACGCGGCCGAGTGGAAATGGGACGGCATCCGCGTGCAAATCGTCCATGTCGCGGGGGAAACACGGCTCTACAGCAGGACGGGCGACGACGTGACCGGCAGTTTCCCCGATGTGGCTAGGGCCTTCGGCGGTATCGGCGTGGTCGATGGCGAGTTGCTTGTGAAGGGCGAGCAACAGGGTGGCGCATTGCAGGAGGGCGGGGGCGCGGCCAGCTTCAATGCATTGCAACAAAGGCTTGGGCGCAAATCCGTCTCTGCAAAGATGCAGGCAGATTATCCCGCCTTTGTCAGGTTGTATGATATTCTGTTCGATGGTGCCGATGACGTTCGCGACCTGCCATGGACCGCGCGCCGACAACGTCTTGAGACATTTGTGGCGGCGCTCGACCCGCATCGTTTCGATCTCAGCCATCTGATCCCAGCCACCGATTTCACGGAGCTTGAGGCAACACGCGCAGGCGCAAGAGATGCCGCGATCGAAGGCGTGATGCTCAAACGTCGCGACTCGCCTTATGTGACAGGCAGGCGTACGGGGCTATGGTATAAATGGAAACGAGACCCGCTGACCGCCGACTGCGTGATGATGTACGCGCAGCGCGGCAATGGCCGTCGGTCGTCCTATTACAGCGATTATACCTTTGGCTGCTGGACCGATGAAGGGGAGCTTCTACCGGTCGGCAAGGCCTATTCCGGGATAACGGACGAGGAATTGCGTCTGCTTGACCGCTTCGTGCGCAACAATACGCTTAAACGATTCGGACCCGTACGTGAGGTCGAGAAGTCGATGGTACTGGAGATTGCGTTCGACTCGATCCACCAATCGAAACGCCATAATTCAGGGGTTGCGATGCGCTTCCCGCGGATCGCCCGTATCAGGCTGGACAAGCCCGCAGCGGAAGCAGATCACGTCGAAACGCTGCGCCGGATGATTGACTGACTACCGGTCCCGCGCTCGCGGGACCGGGATACATCAGAAATTAAAGATCAGGTCGATGCGCCCTGAAGGTTGACGGCTGCATATTTGCCGCGGCGGTCAACTTCGAGTTCGAACTCCAGCCGGTCGCCTTCGTTCAGCGTTGACATGCCAGCACGCTCGACAGCCGAGATGTGGACAAAGGCATCAGGCTGACCATCGTCACGCTGAATGAAGCCGAAGCCCTTCATCGCATTGAAGAACTTGACCGTCCCTGTTGCTTTCTCACCGGTCAGTTCGCGCTGCGGAGCACCGCCACCGCCTCGCGGCCCGGAATCACGGTCGCGCGGACCCGAATCGCGATCACGCGGCGGCGCATGGTCCGACACCGGCATCGGTTCACCATCGATCTTCAGATCGGTCGCAGAGACACGTCCACCACGATCAACCAGCGTGAACGACAAGGGTTGACCATCAGCCAGCCCGGTCAGGCCCGCCTGCTCCACCGCGCTGATATGAACGAAGACATCCTCACCGCCATCGTCGCGAACCACGAAGCCGAAGCCCTTTTGCGCATTGAAGAACTTGACCGTGCCGGAACCCTCGCCAACGACTTGGGGCGGCATTCCACGGCTACCGCCGCCGCCACCGAAACCACCGCCGCTGCCGCCACCGCGAAAGCCTCCGCCTCCACCGCCGCCGAACCGGTCGCCGCCGCCACCGCCACCGCCAAAGCCGCCGCTGCCGCCACCGCCAAAACGGTCGCCGCCGCCGAAGCCTCCGCTGCCACCAAAGCCGCCACTGCTTCCGCCACCGAATTCATCGCCACCGAAGCTGTCACGCTTGTCGCGACCGCGCCCGCCGCGATTACCGCGGCCACCTTTATCGAAACTCATGCCCTGTTCGTCTTCCCGGTCCGCCCAAAATACCGTCCAAGATACCTGCGTCGGACGACGAACGCAGGTGCTCGGGCGCGAAGCCCTTTGCGCCTGATTAGCTCATAGCGCATTGTCGGCAATGCTGCGAACAAAAATTGTATGTGCCATAGACGTCATGCACAATCTGCAAGCAGGCGTGGCGTTAAGGGCACAGCTTGTAACCCTGCGCGCGCCCATTGAGCGCACGGCGCTTGCCCGCTACGGCACCGCTATGACCGTTCACCTCCATCAAGAAGATATTCCTGCAGGCCTGTTTGACGACCTCGGTGCCACTGGTACGGGCGCGATTGCCGTTGATACGGAAACGATGGGCCTCAACACCCCGCGCGATCGATTGTGTGTGGTGCAATTATCGGATGGTGGCAAAGACGAGCATCTCGTCCGCTTTGCCGCTGGGAGCGATTACGCTGCCCCAAACCTGCGCGCGGTGCTCGGCGATCGGTCGCGCGTCAAGATTTACCATTTTGCGCGGTTCGATGTGGCGGCGATCAGCCATTATCTCGGCGTGATCGCGGCGCCTGTCTATTGCACGAAGATCGCATCGCGACTGATCCGCACCTATACTGACCGGCACGGCTTGAAGGAGCTGGTCCGCGAACTGCTGGGCATTGATGTCTCAAAGGCGCAGCAATCGTCTGACTGGGGATCTCCCATGTTGAGCGAAGCGCAAAAGGAATATGCCGCGTCCGACGTTCGCTACCTTCACCGGATGCGCGCTGAGCTGGACCGGCGCCTGGTTCGCGAAGGTCGCGACGCGCTGGCGCAGGCGTGCTTTGATTTTCTGCCAACGCGCAGCGCGCTGGATCTGGCAGGTTGGCCAGAGATCGACATATTCGCGCATGCATGAAACCATTCTTCATACCGAGATCGGCTATCCCCGGACCGCGCGGGAAGCCTGGGCGGCACCGGGCGGCAGCCATGATCGGCTGATCAACATTCTGCGCTGGCTGTTGCCATCGTTGATCGGTGTACTGGCGGCGTTTCTTGTCTTGGCTCCGCTGACGGCGGGAGGCGATGTCAGCTTCCTGCTCGACAAGAACAAGGTTGACGTCGCGCGCGAACGACTGCGTATCGAGACGGCTCAGTATCGCGGCGAGGACGCCAAGGGCCAGGCCTTCACGCTCACCGCCGGCTCCGCAATCCAGCGCAGTTCTGCTGAGCCGATCGTGCAGCTGCGCGCGCTGGCCGCTCGCGTCCAGCTTCCCGACGGGCCGGCGCAAGTCAGCGCGAACACAGGTGTATACGACATGGACAGCGAACGGGTAAGGCTGAACGGCCCGCTGAACTTCACCGCCGCCAACGGCTATGATCTGAAGACGCAGAATGCGACCGTCGACCTGAAACAGCGTATGATCCAAAGCGAAAGCGCGGTGACGGGCACGACACCGCAAGGCACGTTCAGCGCCGATCATATGCAGGCCGACATGGCCGATCGTACCGTCAAGCTGGACGGGCGTGCCCGATTGCACATCGTGCCGGGTCGCGCGAAATGACCGTGATGCACCGTCTGATCCTGCTCGCCATCCCGATGCTTGCAAATCCCGCCGGCGCTCAGCGTCATAATTCGGACGCGCCGATCGATTTCGCCGCCGATCATATCGAATTGCAGGACAAGGCCAATCGTGCCGTTTTGTCCGGACATGTTGATGTGAAGCAGGCAGAAATGACACTGATGGCCGATCGGATGACCGTTGCCTATACCGGTCAGGTCGTGAACGGCAGTCCCCAAGTGTCCCGACTGGACGCATCGGGCAATGTGGTCGTCGATCGCCCCGATCAGCGCGGCCGCTCAAGCTATGCGATCTATGACCTCAATCGCCGCGTCATCACCATGCTGGGAGCGGTCGTACTGACGCAGGGGTCCAATACGGTCAATGGCTCGCGCCTGACGATCAATCTAGATACCGGCCGGGCAGTCATCGACGGATCGTCGGTTGGAAGCGACAGCGCGACGAAGACCAACCCGGGCGGTCGCGTGACGGGCACCTTCTCGGTGCCTGATCGCAAATAGAAACGAAGAGCTACGACGCGGTATCGCGGCCTTACCGGTTTCCGCCTGGTCCCGCCCGGTGTAACGATGCGCTAACCATTTCTTGCGAGGCACTGCCGCGATGGACGCGATGACCCTTTCTTCGGCCAATGCGACGGCCGCCATGATTGAGCCGCCGGTCGAGCACGGGTTGCAAGTGGTGTCGATCGCCAAGGCATATGACAAGCGCGCTGTCCTTGCCGATGTGTCGGTATCGGTCGCGCGCGGAGAGGTTGTCGGCCTGCTCGGCCCGAACGGCGCGGGCAAGACGACGTGTTTCTACTCCGTCATGGGCTTGGTCAAACCCGATTCGGGTCGCGTCATGCTGGACGGCGATGATATCACCGGGCTGCCCATGTATCGCCGCGCGATCCTCGGTCTCGGCTATCTTCCTCAGGAAACCTCAATCTTTCGCGGGCTGACGATCGAAGGCAACATTGCGACGGTCCTGGAACTGTCGGAACCGGACAAGGCGCTTCGGGCCGAGAAGCTGGAACGGCTGCTTGGCGAATTCGGGCTCACCCGGCTGCGCGCGTCGCCGGCGATGGCGCTCTCGGGCGGTGAACGACGGCGTGCCGAGATCGCGCGCGCGCTGGCTGCCGACCCTTCGATCATGCTGCTCGATGAACCATTTGCGGGCATCGACCCCATTTCGATCGCCGACATTCGTGATCTGGTGAAGGACCTGAAAAGCCGTGACATCGGCGTGCTGATCACCGACCATAATGTCCGCGAGACGCTGGACATCGTCGACCGCGCCTACATCATCTATGACGGCCGCGTCCTGTTCAGCGGCTCTCCGGCTGAACTGGTCGCCGACGCCAATGTCCGCCGCCTGTACCTTGGCGAGGGCTTCTCGCTGTAGCGCCATGGCCCTCGCCCCGCGCCTCGACCTTCGGCAGACGCAATCGCTGGTGATGACGCCGCAGCTTCAGCAGGCCATCCGGCTGCTGGCGCTCTCGAATCTGGAGATTGAGGGCTGCATTGCCGAGGAGATTGAGCGCAACCCGCTGCTGGAGCGCGGTGACAGTGACACGGTGGAGGGACTGGCACCCACCGAGCCGACAATAGCCCGCGCTGACGAACTGGTCGGTGGGGTGACCGGCGCGGAACCGGCGCTCGACGTCGATTATGCGACCGAAAGTCATCATCAGGACAGCGTCGCCGATGGCGGCGGCGGGATGGATGGCGCGCTCTCCATGACCGGCGCCTCGTATGGTGGGCAGGATGCCCCTGATCTGGACGCGTTCGCCGACAGCGCGCCCAGCCTCGCCGATTATCTGATGGCGCAGGCTGGCACCGCGGTCGCGGGCATCGACCTGCTCATCGCCCAGCATCTGATCGATCAGATTGACGAATGCGGTTATCTGCGCGCGGCAGCGTCGGACATCGCCGATCGGCTGGCCGTAGCTGAGCCGCGGGTGGAAGCGGTACTGGCGATCGTCCAGACCTTCGATCCGACAGGAGTTGGCGCGCGCGACCTCGCGGAATGCCTGATGCTGCAGGCCAGGGAGGCAGATCGTTACGATCCCTGCATGGCGATCCTGATCGATCATCTCGACCTGCTGGCGCGCGGGGATCTTGCCCGCCTCAAGCGGATATGCGCGGTCGATGACGAGGACATGGCCGATATGATCCGCGAGCTGCGCGGCTATGATCCCAAACCGGGCTGCCGGTTCGGCGGTGAGCCTGCGCAGGCGGTGACGCCCGATCTGTTCGTCGAGCGCGGGCCACAGGGTTGGCGGATCGAGATTAACGCGGCGACACTGCCGCGCCTGCTGCTGAATCGCCGCTATTATACCGAACTGGCCACCGGCCCGCAGGACAAGGCGTCAAAGGCGTGGCTGACCGAGTGCATGACCAGCGCCAACTGGCTGATGAAGGCCCTCGACCAGCGTCAGCGCACGATCATCCGGGTCGCGACCGAGATCGTGCGCCATCAGGAAGCGTTCTTCACCCACGGCGTCGCGCATATGAAGCCGCTGACGCTGGCGCGCATCGCCGACAAGATCGAGATGCACGAATCGACCGTCAGCCGGGTCACCAGCAACAAATATCTCAGCTGCGCGCGCGGGCTGTTCGAGCTGAAATATTTCTTCACCAGCGGCATCGCCGCTGCAGACGGCGGTGACGCGGTTTCGGCCGAAGCCGTCAAGGCGGCGATCCGCACGCTGATCGCCGGCGAAGGCACCGACATCCTGTCCGACGACACGCTGGTCGCCGAACTCAAGACCCGGGGCTTCGACATCGCCCGTCGAACCGTCGCCAAATACCGCGAGTCGCTGGGACTCGGCAGCTCCGTTCAGCGCCGCCGCGCACGCGCGCTGGCGGGCTGATCGCCCTCTATTCGTCCTCATCCTCAAATCCGACCAGCGCCAGCGCGCGCGCCTTGATCTGGCGCTGCTCGCACCAGTGGACCAGCGCGTCTTCACGGCCATGCGTGACCCAGACCTCGCGCGGCGCGATTTCCTCAAGCGTTCGGGTCAGTTCGTCCCAGTCGGCATGATCGGACACGATCAGCGGCAGCTCGACATTCTTCTGCCGCGCGCGCTGGCGAACGCGCATCCAGCCGCTCGCCATCGCCGCGATCGGATCGGGCAGCCGCCGCGACCAGCGATCGTTCAACGCCGATGGCGGACACATCACGATATGGCCAGCAATCTCCGCCTTAGGCACCCCGGTCGCGGGGATCAGCTCACCCAGCCGCACACCATGCTCGGAATAAAGGTCGCACAAACGCTGCAAGGCGCCGTGGATATAGATCGGCGCTTCATGCCCCCGTACGCGCAACTCCGCGATCACACGTTGCGCCTTGCCGAGCGCATAGGCGCCCACCAATACGCAGCGGTCGGGATTGGCGTGCAACCGCTCCAGCAATTTGTCGATCTCGTCGCCGGTATCGGGATGACGAAACACGGGCAGCGCGAATGTCGCCTCCGTTACGAACACATCGCACGTGACCGGCTCGAACGCGGCGCAGGTCGGATCAGGGCGGCGCTTGTAATCACCCGATACCACCACCCGTTCACCCCGGTGGTCCAGCACGATCTGCGCGGAGCCGAGTACATGGCCGGCGGGCACGAACCGGATCTCCACATCACCAAGCCTCATCGTCTCCCCGTACCGGACGGGGTGCGCGACCTGCTCGCCATAGCGCACTTCCATGATCGCCAGCGTCTCCGGCGTCGCCCATACCGCACCGTGCCCGCCACGTGCATGATCGGCATGCCCATGCGTCACCAGCGCGCGCGGGGACGGCTGCGACGGGTCGATCCAGGCATTGGCCGGCGCAACATAGATACCGTGCGGATGCGGTTGCAGCCAATCGCCCAGTCTTGCCATATTGCTACTACGCACTGGACGAGGGGATCGTTTCGCAGACGTGCATCGTTCATCGGGCAAGGTAGCGGGAGGTCGCAGGTGATCATTGGTGGTATATGGGGCGTAATGTTGATTCTGGCGCCGCTCATCCTGATCGGCGCATTCGTCTGGTCGCGGCGGCAGAACAGGAACGCACAGACGCGCTCGTTGCAGGAAACCGAGGAAGCGACGCGCGAACTTTACGAGGAAAAGCAGCCCGAGGTCGATCGGCCACCCAGGTGAGCAAGCCGAAATGAACGTGCCCTGCTGAACGCGCTATCACCAATTCTGGCGGACTGGTTTGCGAGGCGCGGCTGGCGACCGCGCCGTCACCAGCTTGCCATGCTTGGTGAGGCACGGGCGAACCGTGACGCATTGCTGGTTGCCGCGACGGGCGCGGGAAAGACGCTTGCGGGCTTCCTGCCGACATTGGCCGACCTGATCGAATCGCCCGCAGAGGGGTTGCATACGCTGTATGTCTCGCCGCTCAAGGCCCTGGCGGCGGACATCGAACGCAATCTCATGGGTCCGATCGGCGAGATGGACCTTGCCATCCACGTCGAGTCTCGCACCGGCGACACTTCCAGCGACCGCAAGGCACGCCAGCGGGTAAAACCACCGCACATCCTGCTGACGACGCCTGAATCGCTGTCGCTGCTACTGAGCTATCCGGACAGTTTCACCATGTTCGCCTCGCTGAAGACGATCGTCATCGATGAGGTTCACGCCTTCGCGACCGGCAAGCGCGGCGATCTGCTGAGTCTCGGCATGGCCCGCCTGCAACGCATTGCCCCGTCGATGCGCAGGGTCGCGTTGTCGGCGACGGTCGCCGACCCCGATGGCTATCGTGCCTGGCTGGCGCCCGATGGCGATATCGACCGGGTCGCGCTCGTGAACGGGGAGCCGGGCGCGACACCCGACATCACCATCCTGCTACCCGAGGGGCGCGTCCCGTGGACCGGCCATTCGGGCCGCTACGCCGCTGAACAAGTTATGGCCGAGATCGAGCGGCACCGCACGACCATCGTCTTTTCCAACACGCGTAGTCTGGCCGAACTCATCTTTCAGGATCTGTGGAAAGTGAACACGCGGGGCCTGCCGATCGGTGTCCATCATGGCAGTCTGGCGCGGGAGGCGCGGGTAAAGATGGAAGGCGCGATGGCGGCCGGCAATCTGCGCGCGCTGGTTGCGACGGCCAGCCTCGACCTGGGCGTCGACTGGGGCGATGTCGACTGCGTTATCCAGATGGGTGCGCCCAAGGGCTCGTCGCGCCTGCTGCAACGGATCGGTCGCTCCAACCACCGGCTTGATGAACCGAGCGAGGCCATCCTTGTTCCCGGCAATCGGTTCGAATATCTGGAGGCACGGGCGGCGCTGGACGCGGTCGAGGCGGGCGAGCTCGACCCCGATATTTTCCGCCCCGGCGGTCTCGACGTCCTGGCACAGCACGTGATGGCCTGCGCTTGTGCCGCCCCCTTTCAGGAAGAATCGCTGCTGGAAGAGGTCCGCGCCGCCCTGCCCTATTCCGCGCTGACGTCTGACCTGTTCGAGCGCGTCCTCGGGTTCATCAGCGACGGCGGCTACAGCCTGAAGGCCTATGACCGCTTCAAGCGGCTGACACGCGATGCGAATGGCGAATGGCGGCTCAGCCATCCGCGTTTTGCTGCGCAGCATCGCCTGAACGCCGGCATCATCGTCGAGGCGACGATGCTCAGCGTACGGTTCAAAAACGGTCGCACGCTGGGCAAGGTGGAGGAGATGTTCGCAGCACAGATGGCACCTGGCGATACCTTCTTCTTTGGAGGGCTAAGCCTTGAAGTCGAGCGGATGGACACCGAGGATCTGATCGTCCGCGCAACTGCGCGCCCGGCGCGCATCCCGAGCTATGGCGGCGCGCGCATGCCGCTGTCGACGAACCTCGCCGACCGGGTGCGCGGGTTCCTTGCCTCGCCAGGCGGATGGCATCGCTTTCCTGACGACGTGCGCGAATGGCTGGAAATTCAAGTACAGCGATCGGTTTTGCCACAGCCCGGGCAATTGCTGGTCGAGACCTTCCCGCGTGAGGACAAGCATTACATGGTCGCGTACAGCTTTGAGGGCTGGAACGCGCATCAGTCACTCGGCATGCTGATCACCCGGCGCATGGAAACGCAGGGGCTGGAACCGCTCGGCTTCGTCTCCAACGACTATGCGCTGGCCGCCTATTCCGCTCGCCCCGTCACCAACCCGGCCGCACTCTTCTCCGCTGACATTCTGGAGGACGAGTTCGTTGACTGGGTTCAGCAGTCGAACCTGCTCAAACGCGCGTTTCGAGAGGTCGCCGTCATAGGCGGGCTGGTCGAGCGTCAACATCCCGGCAAACGCAAGACCGGGCGTCAGGTGACCTTCTCGACCGACCTGATCTACGATGTGCTGCGCCGTTACGAGCCGGGGCACTTGTTGTTGGAGGCCGCCTGGGCCGATGCGCGGGCGCGCATGACCGATGTCGGGCGACTGGCCGGTCTGCTCGACCGGGCCGCCGATACCATGGTTCATGTCGACCTTGACCGTATCAGCCCGCTGGCGGTGCCGGTGCTGGTGCTGATCGGCCGCGAGCGGATCGCGACCACGCGCGGCGACGATGCGCTGCTGATCGAGGCCGAGGCACTGGCAGCAGAGGCGATGCGGCTGGACTAGTTTCCCGATTTGGCGCAGCATGCATCCAGCATGAAATGCGCGTTGGCTTTCCTGGCATGGATCGCGCTGGTTCCACCATCGGCGGTCGCGCAGCTTGCGATACCCAATCCGCTACCGGCGCCCTCACCGCTGACTGATATGCCACCAGACGCAGAGCAATTGGTATTGGGCGATGCACAGGATCGCATGACGGTGCGGGTATCGATCGGTGACAGCGCGCCCGTTCCCTTCATTGTCGACACCGGCGCCGAACGAACCGTTATCTCGCGGCAACTTGCCGGCGTTCTGGACTTGCGGGCGGGGCCGACGGTACGCGTTACCGCGATGAGCGGCAGCGCATGGGTGCCAACTTCGCTCATTCCTGCGCTAACCGTCGGTCCCGTGCCAACCCGCTCTGTCATCGCCCCCGCGCTCGATCATGGCGACATGGGCGCGCACGGCATGCTGGGCGTCGATGCGCTGGCGGATCACCGGGTCGTGATCGATTTCGACCGCAGGCGCATGTCGGTTGAGCGATCGCGGCGCGGTTCGTCACTGGATGCCGGATCCGGTGATATCGTCGTCGTCGCGCGATCGATCTACGGACAACTCATCGTGACGAATGCCATGTGGCATGGTGTACAGGTCGCGGTTATCGTCGACACCGGCACACCCATCTCGATGGGAAATATGGCGCTGCTAAAGGCCATGTCCGACCGCGCGCGGCCGGTTTCCGCATTTCAGATGACGACGGCGATCGGCGACGTGATGCGACCGCCGGCCTATCGCATCGATCGGTTTCAGATCGGTGACCTGGCCTTTGGCAATCTGACGATTGGCATTTCCGACGCACCGCCCTTTGCCCGGTTTGGCCTTGCCGATACTCCGGCGATGCTGCTGGGCATGAAAGCACTCCGACTGTTTCGGCGCGTCGAGATCGATTTTGCCCGGCATACGATACGTTTCTCGATGCCACGCCGTGCCAGTGACCGACCGATGATCGTCACGCGCTAGTTGCACGGAATGCGCTTTGCGGCTTTACTGACGCAATATTAAATGGGGAGCAGCAGATGCGACGGACAAGCGGATGGCTGGCGGCGCTTGCCATGGCCGGAGCCATCATCCCCGGCATGGCGTCCGGTCAGGATCGGCCCGACCAGCGGCAGTTTCTCGACCTGTACCGACAACTCGTCGAAACCAACACGGCGCTCTCCACAGGCAGTTGTACCCAGGCGGCGGCACAGATTGCCACGCGAATGAAGGCTGCGGGCTATTCCAATGCCGATCTAACATCTTTCGTGGTCCCCGATCATCCCAAGGATGGCGGGCTGGTCGCGGTGCTGAACGGCAGCGATCCATCGGCCAAGCCGATGCTGCTGCTCGCGCATCTGGATGTCGTCGAGGCCAAGCGCGAGGATTGGGTCCGTGATCCCTTCAAGCTGATCGAGGACGGCGGCTATTATTATGCGCGCGGCACGGTCGACGACAAGGCGATGGCGGCGACATGGGCGGACACGATGATCCGCCTGAAAAAGAGCGGCACCAAGCCCAAACGCACGATCAAGATGGCGCTCACCTGTGGAGAGGAAACTACGTTCGCGTTCAACGGTGCGGAGTGGCTGGCGAAGAACAAGCCCGACCTGATCGCCGCCGAGTTCGCCCTGAACGAAGGCGGCGGCGGGCGGCTGGACGAACAAGGCAACCGTGAGTTGCTGGCGATCCAGGTCGGTGAGAAGGCCGCGCAGAATTATACGTTCCTCACCACCAATCCCGGCGGTCACAGCTCCCAGCCAACACCCGACAACGCCATTTATGAGCTGGCCGATGCGATAAAGGCGGTTCAGAGTCATGAATTCCCCGTGAAGTTCACCGATACGACGCGGGTCTTCTTCACCGCGACCGCAAAAGCCATGCCGGGACCGATCGGCGATGCAATTACGCGACTGCTTGCAAATCCCGAGGACAAGGCGGCGGACGCGCTGGTCAGCCGTGACAAGACCTTTCACTCGACGCTGCGCACGACCTGCGTCGCGACGCTGCTGAACGCCGGCCATGCCGAAAATGCCCTGCCGCAGCGCGCGACCGCAAACATCAACTGCCGCATCTTTCCGGGCGAAACGGTCGACGCGACCCTCGCAACATTGAAGCAGCTTGCAGGGCCAAAGGTCACCGTCACCGCGAACCAGCCAGTACGCCCGACCGCCATTCCTCCAACGCTGGATCCCGAGATTCTCGCGCCAGCGCAACAGGTTGCGGCCAAGCATTTTCCAGGCATGAAGATCCTGCCGATCATGTCGACGGGCGCTACAGACGGCATTTTCCTCGAGGCGATCGGGATTCCGGTCTATGGCGTACCGGGTTTCTTCATCGACAAGGACATGGGCGGCATACACGGCCTGAACGAACGCATCCGTATCAAATCGCTCTATGACGGCCGCGATTATCTGTTCGATCTGGTGAAGGTCTACGCAGGTTAGACCGTGACCTGCTCTCCCAGCTCCAGCACCTTGCCTGCCGGGATACGCAGGAAGTCGCTGGAGGCGCTAGCGTTTTTCTGCAGGAATACGAAAATATAGTCCTGCCATAACGGTAGGCCCTGATCCTTGTCGGGCTTAAGCGAGTGGCGGCCGATGAAGAAGGATGTCTGTGTCGGGTCGATGTCGCGCCTGGCCTCGCGCGCGCCCAACCCCAGGTCGCGAGGCAGATCGGGGATATCCATGAAGCCATAGGTCAGCGCGATCTTGGCGAAATTGTCGTCGATCTGCACCCCTTGCGCCCGGTCTGCCGCCGCGACCGTCGGCCGGTCGGCGGTCCGGACACTTACGATAAGGTTGCGCTCGTGCAGCACCTTGTTGTGTTTCAGATTGTGGAGCAGCGCGGCAGGGGCGATGTCCGGATCGGCGGTCAGGAACACCGCGACGCCGGGCACGCGCTCTGGCGGGCGGCGAAGCAGCGCGGCGGCAAGATCCGTCATCGCCACGGACTGCGCGCGGTCGGCGTCCTGCACGATTCGCTGTCCACGTACCCAGATCGAAATGAGCAGACCAATCAGCGCCCCGACAAGCAAGGGCACCCAGCCGCCCTCCACCACACGCAGGATGTTCGCCCCGAAGAAGATCAGGTCCAGCGCCAGGAACGGCACGATCACCGCCAGTGCGGTCAGGCGCCGCCAATGCCAGTGATGCCGCACGACAATATACGCCAGACAGGTCGTCACAACCATTGTGCCGGTCACCGCGATGCCATAGGCCGCCGCCATCGCACTCGACGTCTTGAATTGGACTACCAGCATCAGCACACCCGCCAGCAAGAGCCAGTTGATTGCGGGCAGGTATATCTGCCCCTGGTAATCGGCCGAAGTTTGCCGGATCTGGAGCCGAGGCAGGAAGCCGAGTTGGATCGCCTGCTGCGTCAGCGAAAACGCGCCTGTGATGACCGCCTGACTTGCGATGACGGTCGCCATGCCCGCCAGCACGATAAGCAGCGGGCGCACTGAGGCGGGAGCCATCAGAAAGAACCAGTCCTGATTCGCGAAGACCGTATGTGCCGCCGCCGCGCGCTCCAGCGACGCGAGCGCGAAGGCACCCTGCCCCAGATAATTCAGCACCAGTGCGGGAAAGACGAGCATGAACCAAGCGATCCGGATCGGCAGCCGGCCGAAATGGCCCATATCGGCGGTCAGCGCCTCCGCGCCCGTCACCGTCAGGAACACCGCGCCCAGCACGAACAGCCCGGTGACGCCGTGCACCGCCATGAAGGCGATACCGTAGCTCGGCAGGAATACGCGGACGATCGACCATTCATCGCCGATGTGCCACACGCCAAGCCCGCCGATGACCAGAAACCAGACGATGCAGACAGGGCCGAACAGCTTCGACACGCCCGCCGTGCCGCGCGCCTGGAACAGGAACAGCACGATCAGAATGGCGATCGTCAGCCCGCGCACTGTTCCCTCCCGGAAGATATGCTCAGCGCCCGGTATCGTGCGCAGCCCTTCCATCGCGGATAGCACCGAGAGCGCCGGCGTGATGATCGCATCGCCATAGAATAGCGACGCCCCGGCCGCCCCGAGGACAAGCGCGATTTTCGATCGCCGACCCAGCGCACGCCTGGCGAGCGCGGTCAACGCCAGCACGCCGCCCTCCCCCTGATTGTCGGCGCGCATTAGGAAAACGACGTATTTCAAAGTCACGACCAGTATCAGCGACCAGATCGCCAGACTGAGTACACCCAGTATCTCGGACGGATCGATCCCGTCAGCCGCCGCCGGTGCCAGCGCGTCACGAAACGCGTAGAGCGGGCTGGTGCCAATATCGCCGAACACCACTCCAATGGCACCGACCGTCAGCAGCGCGACCGCCGGCTGCGGGCGATGTCGGTCGAGTTCTTCGGCGGCGGCGGGAATGACTGGCTGGGCGGACATGCGCGCAAGGATTCCATAAGAACGGACGGCGCGCTGTACGCCGATCGCGGCAAGGCGCAAACGCAATAGGCGCACGGCGATTTCGAATCTTGCACGCGGGCTTGTGGCCCGGCATGGACTGGCGATGGTTCCCTTTTCGTTCGGTGGGCACGATCTGTTCGCGTTGCCGCAAGGGGCGGTCTTCTGGCCTGGCCGCCGCGCGCTGCTGGTCGCCGACCTGCATCTTGAGAAGGCAAGCTGGTTCTCGCGATTCGGGCAGATGTTGCCGCCCTATGACAGCATGGCGACACTGGCTGATCTGGACGCACTGATAACAAAGACAGCCGCGTCGGAACTCTGGTGTCTCGGCGACAGCTTTCATGACATCGGCGCCTGCGATCGACTGCCGGCGGCCGCGCGCGCCACGCTCACGCGGCTAACGAGCATGGTGCGGTGGACGTGGATCGCTGGCAATCACGATCCTGTCATGCGCGACCGCTGCGGCGGAGAGGTAGCTGAGGAGGCGGTGGTCGACGGACTTGTCTTGCGTCACGAGGCGCGCGGGGACGAAAAGCGGCCAGAACTGTCAGGTCATTTTCACCCCAAACTGCGCCTTCGCGTCCGTGGCCGCCAGGTCGCGCGACGTTGCTTTGTCGGCACGGCGACGAAACTGATGCTTCCCGCCTTCGGTGCCTTGACGGGTGGGCTAGATGCGACCCATCCCGAAATCATCCGTGTGGTCGGCGAAGGCGCGCAGGCGCTGATCCCGGTTGAGAACCGGCTCCTGCGTTTCCCGCTCGCTGCCTAGGATTTCAGCTTCTTCACCTCGGCCAGTGTCGTCGCGACATGATCGACGGGATTCATGTCGTCATGGACGAACGCAATGCGGCCATCCTGCGCGATGACATAACTGATCCGCCCGGTTACCTGTCGGCCCATGATCTCCTTCGGATAGGCTACGTCATAACCCTTGACGACCGCTGGCCCGGCGCTGGCGACCGCAAACTTGCCTGCGCATTTCTCGGTCGAGAAGCGTCGCAGCGTCGGTATATCGTCGGCCGACATGCCGATGACCGTCGCCCCTGCCGCCCTGAACTGCGGCACCGCCTCGGCGAATGCGTGCGCCTCCGCGTTACAGCCGCCGGTGAATGCAGCCGGAAAGAAATAGAGGACGACCGGTCCCTTCTTCAATTGCTGCGCCAGATTCACGCGAAACACCTTGCCCGCCATTGCGCCGCGCGTTGAGAAATCGGGTGCCTTCGCCCCGGGCGCGAGCGCGGCCATGGCCGGCGTGGCGGCTAGCAGCAGGGCAGCGGTCAGGATGCGGCGCATGGACAGACTCCTTTAGAGACGATGCACATACTAGGCGTTCGTTGGCGCAAACGCTAGGGTTACAGTCATGCCCATTCGTCAAGCCGATATCGACCTCGCCAGTCGCCTGGCCGACGCGGCTGGCGAAGCGATTCGTCCCTATTTCCGTGCCCCGCACGGGTTGGAGATCAAGAGCGATCAGTCACCCGTCACGCTCGCCGACCGAGCCGCCGAAGGAGCGATGCGCCGCATTCTCGACGCCGAGGCACCGCGCGACGGGGTAATCGGTGAGGAATATGGCACGAAGGAGGGCGCGACCGGGCGACAATGGGTGCTCGACCCGATTGACGGCACGCACAGCTTCATCGCCGGCCGTGCGATCTTCGGCACGCTGGTCGCACTGGTCGAGGACGGATGGCCGGCGATCGGCGTCATCGATCAGCCCGTACAGCGCGAACGCTGGGTCGGTGCGGCGGGACGACCGACAAGCTTTAATGGCGCCGCAGCGAGAACGCGCGCATGCCCTGCGCTGGCGACTGCTGCGCTCGCCACCTCGAGCCCGCACTATTTTTCCGAGGATGCAGCGGCTACATACTTGGCGCTTGTTGCCGCGACAAAGGACGCTGGTCGTCACGGTCCGCTCTACGGCGGTGACTGCTACAACTACGCATTACTCGCCTCCGGCCATCTCGACATTGTCTGCGAATCGGGGCTGAAGCTCCACGACTTCGCCGCGCTCGTCCCTGTCGTCGAGGGAGCAGGCGGGCGGATGTGCGACTGGCGCGGCGACCCGCTGGTCGCCGACAGCACGGGCGACGTGCTGGCGATCGGCGACCCGGCCCGGGTCGACGACGTGCTGGAAGCACTCCATGCTCATCCAGCAGGGCACTGATTGCCTTTCGCCGTCGCTCCCGTTAAGGCGCGCGCTTCAACGGCGATTGCGCTTACAAACGACCCGGCCAGTGTGGGCTGCCGCGGCTGTTCCAGCGTCGCCACTTCGAAAGGACCAAAATGCCCAAGCTGAAAACGAAGAGCGGCGTCAAGAAACGCTTCAAGCTCACCGCCTCCGGCCTGTTAAAGCACGGCGTCGCCGGCAAGCGCCACCGCCTGTTGCACCATAACGGCAAATATATCCGCCAGAATCGTGGCACCAAGGTGCTGTCCAAGGCCGACACCGCTGCGGTGAAGGCCTGGGCGCCCTACGGCTTGAATTGAGCGAGGAGGACTGACCAATGGCACGCGTTAAACGGGGCGTCACCACCCGCGCCAAGCACAAGAAGGTTCTTGAACAGGCGAAGGGCTATTATGGCCGCCGCAAGAACACCATCCGCGTCGCGCGGCAGGCGGTCGAGAAGGCCGGTCAATATGCCTATCGCGACCGCAAGGTGAAGAAGCGGACCTTCCGCGGTCTGTGGATTCAGCGCATCAACGCCGGCGTCCGCGCGGAGGGCCTGACCTATTCGCAGTTCATGCACGGGCTGAAGCTGGCTGGTGTCGAACTCGACCGGAAGGTCTTGGCCGACATCGCAATGCACGAGGGCGAGGCATTTAGCGCCATCGTCGCGCAGGCGAAAGCAGCGTTGCCCGAAGCAGCCTGACGTCCTCCGGCGCGACCGACCAAGGGGCGTGAGTGGTTTGCCACTCGCGCCCTTTTCGTTAACGACGCCATGCAGCCGCCCGAGGAACCGATGACCGACACACCCCTAACTGACCTGAATGCGATGCGCGAACACATGCTGGTGGCGGTCGAAGCCGCGACGGGGCTGGACGCTCTGGAGGCGGTCAGGATCGAGGCGCTCGGCAAGCAGGGGCGGGTTACCGCACTTCTGAAAACAATCGGCAAGATGAGCCCGGAGGAACGCCAGACACAGGGACCGGCGATCCAGGGTCTGCGCGAGGCGGTCGCCGACGCCATCGCGCAGCGCAAGGGGCAATTGGAAGACGTCGCGCTCGATCAGCAGCTCGCCGGCGAGCGCTTGGACATGACGCTGCCCGCCGACGTGCCGCTCAGCGGGACGATCCACCCGGTCAGCCAGGTGATGGACGAACTGGCGGAAATCTTTGCCGATCTGGGCTTTGCAGTCGCGACGGGGCCAGAGATCGAGGACGACTGGCATAATTTCAGTGCGCTCAATATTCCCGACACGCATCCTGCGCGCGATATGCATGACACGTTCTACATGAAGCAAAGTTCGGCCGGCGCGAGCAAAATGTTGCTGCGGACGCATACCTCGCCGGTTCAGATCCGCACGATGCTAAACCAGAAGCCGCCGATCCGTATCATCGCGCCTGGCCGTACCTATCGTTCTGACTCGGACGCTACCCACACGCCGATGTTCCACCAGATTGAGGGGCTGGTGATCGACCGTGGGATTACGCTCGGCCATCTCAAATGGACGCTGGAGACCTTCCTGCGTGCGTTCTTCGAGCGTGATGACGTGATGCTGCGGCTACGGCCCAGCTATTTCCCCTTCACCGAACCGTCCGCTGAAGTCGATGTTGGCTACTCCATCGTAAAGGGAAAACGCGTTATCGGCGGGTCCGAAAACTGGATGGAGGTACTGGGCAGCGGCATGGTTCACCCCAAGGTGATCGAAGCGTGTGGGCTGGACCCTGCGGCGTGGCAGGGTTTTGCCTTCGGATGCGGGATCGATCGACTGGCGATGCTGAAATACGGGATCGATGACCTGCGCGCCTTTTTCGACGGCGACGTCCGCTGG
The DNA here is from genome assembly GCA_965217805.1 of Sphingomonas sp. Classification (GTDB taxonomy): domain Bacteria; phylum Pseudomonadota; class Alphaproteobacteria; order Sphingomonadales; family Sphingomonadaceae; genus Sphingomonas. Next base: position 740,248 of record CBDCJJ010000008.1, read on the forward strand.
CTCAAGCATTACGGCTTCGCCGCGCTCGACGTGCCGACGCTTTCCGCGGGAATTTCGGCATGAAGTTCACGATTGCCTGGCTGCGCGAACATTTAGAGACCAACGCTTCGCTCGATGCGATCGTCGATGCGCTGACCCGCGTCGGGTTGGAGGTCGAGGGCGTCGAGAATGCAGGCGAAGCACTCACGCCGTTCAAGGTCGCACGCGTCCTGACCGCCACGCCGCACCCCAATGCCGACAAGCTGCAACTGCTGACCGTCGACGCGGGCGGTGATCCGCTTCAGGTCGTGTGCGGTGCGCCCAATGCGCGCGTCGGTCTGATTGGCGTATTCGGACCGCCCGGCGCGCATGTGCCGAGTGGCGGCTTCACATTGTCGGTCGCGCAGATCCGGGGCGTCACCTCGCACGGCATGATGTGCTCGACGCGCGAACTTGAGCTTGGCGACGACCATGATGGTATCATCGAGTTACCCGACGCCGCTGCCGATGCGATTGGACAGAGCTATGCCGATTATGCCGGACTGACCGATCCGGTCATTGACATCAGCGTCACCCCCAACCGCCCCGACTGCATGGGTGTGCGCGGCATCGCGCGCGATCTGGCAGCGGCGGGACTGGGACAACTCAAGCCGCTGGTAATCGAATTAGTCGACGGCGAAGGCGATGGTCCCAATGTGCGGACTGACGATGCCGACGGCTGTCCCGCCTTCTATGCGCAAGCCGTGACCGGCGTGGTCAATGGCGACGCCCCGGACTTGATGCAGTGTCGCCTGCGAGCGATTGGGCAGAAGCCGATTTCCGCGCTGGTCGATATTACCAATTACATATCGACCGATCTCGGGCGGCCGTTGCATGTCTATGATCGCGCAAAGCTCGACGGCGGGTTGGTTGCGCGCAAAGCGACGCACGGCGAGACTGTCACAGCGCTCAACGGCAAGACATACACGCTGAGCGAGCAAATGACCGTCATCGCTGACACTGCGACGGTCCACGATATCGGCGGTATCATGGGCGGGGCGGAGTCGGGCGTCTCCGCCGATACGACCGACGTCGTCATCGAATGCGCCTTTTTCGATCCCGACTCGATTGCTCGCACCGGCCAGGCGCTTACGCTGACCAGCGACGCGCGGCAGCGCTTCGAGCGCGGGGTCGACCCTGCTTTCCTTGACGACGGCCTCGCTATCGCAACGAAGCTGATCTTAGATCATTGCGGCGGAACAGCGAGCCGGGTCACGCGCAGTGGCCATCCGCCTGCCGACAAGCGCGTTATCGTGTATGACCCGCACCTCGCGCGCGATCTGGGAGGACTGGCAATCGCGCCCGAGCGACAGGCGCGCATCCTGCTGTCGCTCGGCTTTTCGGTCGGCGCGATCGATCATGCAGACGCCTATAGCGACGCGTTGTTCGCCACGATCGAGCGCGCGTGGCCCGTGACCGTACCGACATGGCGCCCTGACATCGACGGCCCCGCTGACCTGGTCGAGGAAGTGATCCGGATCGAGGGCATCGACCGCGTTCCGCCAGTGCCGCTCGATCGCGCGCCCGGTGTCGCGCGCCCGACCTCGACGGCCGAGCAGAAGCTGGAGCGCCGTGTCCGCCGTGCCGCGGCCGCGCGCGGGCTGAACGAAGCAGTCACGTGGAGCTTTCTGTCGGAAGATGAAGCCGCGGCATTTGGCGGTAGCGCCTGGACGCTCACGAACCCGATCAGCGACACGATGCGGGTTATGCGCCCCTCGCTCCTGCCAGGCCTGTTGGCCGCGGCTGCGCGCAACCTGCGCCGTGATCAATCAAGCGTCCGGCTGTTCGAGATCGGCCGTCGCTATCTGGCCGATGCCGAGCGCGCGACGCTGGGTCTGATCTTGGCCGGCGATCGTACGCCGCGTGGCTGGCGGAGCGGCAAGGCGGCGCCCTTCGATGCGTTCGACGCCAAGGCGGAAGCAATAGCTTTGCTCGCTGCAGCCGGCGCGCCGGTCGATAATGTGCAGGTCATGGGCGAGGCGGGCGAGGCCTGGCATCCCGGCCGGTCTGGGACGCTGCGACTGGGTCCGAAGACGATCCTGGCCAGTTTTGGAATGCTCCATCCCAGGGTGACGCGGGCCTTCGACGTCGACGGTGGCATAGAGGGCGCAGAACTCTATCTCGATGCGATCCCCCTACGCCGGGCGGGCGGTACGATGCGACCTGGTTTCGCGCCACCCGCGCTACAGGCCGTCCGCCGGGATTTTGCCTTTTCCGTACCGACAGAACTCGCCGCTGATACGCTTGCGCGGGCGGTCCGTGGCGCAGACAAGGCCGCTATCATTACCGCCTGCGTGTTCGATGTCTTTGAACGCGATGGATACAAGTCGATGGCGGTCGAGATCGTGTTACAGCCCGGCGAGCGCAGCTTCACCGACGACGAACTCCGCAGCACAGCCGACAAGGTGGTTGCCTCCGCTGCCAAGCTGGGAGCGACGCTGCGTGGCTGATCTGATTACGATCGCAAACGATGCTCTCAGCGCCGCAATCAATCCACTGGGCGCGGAGTTGACCCACCTGAAGGATGCGCAGGGCCGCGAACTGATGACAGACGCCGACCCCGCCTATTGGACCGGGCACGCGCCAATCCTGTTTCCCGTCATCGGCATGACCAATGGCGGTGTGGTCCGGGTCAACGGCCGGGAGTATCCGATGCCCAAACACGGCGTCGCCAGACGCCATCTGTTCGCGCTGACATCGCGGTCCATGACGTCCGCAACATTCTCGCTGTGCGACGATGACACGACCCGCGCCGCCTATCCATTCGCATTCGAATTGCAGATCGCGTTCATGCTTGAGGACGCGAGGCTGACGCTCACAGCTACCATTCTTAATCGCGGCGAGAAGCCGATGCCCGCACAATTCGGCTTTCATCCGGCATTCGCCTGGCCGCTGCCCTTCGGCTGCGCGCGTGCCGAACATCATATCGTATTCGATCAAGATGAAGCTGCGAAGCTGCGCGAGATCGCGCCCGATGGTCTGATTGCCGTCGATACGCGGGCGTCGCCGCTCGATGGCCGCGTGCTTCATCTGGCCGACGAACTGTTCGAAAATGATGCACTGGTCTGGGACCCTGTCGCTTCAGACGCCGTCACTTATGGCGCAAGCGACGGCCCGCAATTGCGCGTCGCCTTCCCTGACACGCCGCGCCTGGGCGTTTGGACCAAGCCCGGTGCCCATTTCGTCTGCATCGAACCTTGGCATGGAATCGCCGATCCGGAAGGCTTTACCGGAGAATTAAGCAGCAAGCCCGGCATCTTCGTGGTAGCCCCGGATGACGAGAAACGCGTGTCGATGAGTATCGCGCTGGTGCCATAGCCCGCACATTCCTCAACATACGAACGAGATTTAGCCTATTGTAATGAAAGCATTATGACCCCCTTTCCCCGTCGCACGTTCGCCATCATTTCTCACCCCGATGCCGGCAAAACGACGCTGACAGAGAAGCTGCTGCTCGTCGGCGGTGCGATTCATCTCGCCGGTGAAGTGAAAGCGCGTGGTCAGAGTCGTCGTGCCCGATCCGACTGGATGAAGATCGAGCAGCAGCGCGGCATCTCGGTCACATCGTCTGTAATGACGTTTGAGCGGGAGGGAATTACCTTCAACCTGCTCGACACGCCGGGGCACGAGGATTTTTCCGAAGATACCTACCGCACGCTGACCGCAGTCGATTCTGCGGTGATGGTCATCGACGCGGCGCGCGGCATCGAGACGCAGACGCGCAAGCTGTTCGAAGTGTGCCGGCTGCGCTCGGTGCCAATTATTACCTTCATCAATAAGGTCGATCGAGAGGGACGCTCGCCCTTTGAATTGCTGGATGAGATCGCCGATGTTCTTCAACTTGACGTCTGCCCGATGAGTTGGCCGGTCGGCATGGGCGGCGAATTTCAGGGGGTTTACGACATCACCGCCAATCGTGTCAGCCGGCCCGAAGGCGACAGCCGCGCTTTTCTGGGCAAGATCGAGGACGCGCCGACGCTGCCGGAATCCGTCGCCGACGAGGTTGAGCTGGCACAAGCCGGCTATGCCGCCTTCGACGCTGACGCCTACCGTGCGGGCGACCTGACACCCGTCTATTTCGGTTCCGCACTCAAGGATTTCGGGGTCGCCGAACTGATCGATGCGCTCGCTACCCACGCACCGTCTCCCCGGCCGCAACCCGCCGAACCTGCACCCATCGATCCGCAGGAGGACGAAGTCACCGGATTTGTCTTCAAGGTTCAGGCGAACATGGACCCGCAGCACCGCGACCGTATCGCCTTCATGCGGTTGTGTTCGGGCGTGTTCAAGCGCGGCATGAAGCTCACCCCGACGGGACACGGGAAGCCGATCGCGGTCCATTCGCCGATCCTGTTCTTCGCGCAGAACCGCGAGGTCGCGGACGAGGCGTTCCCAGGCGACATCATCGGCATCCCCAATCACGGGACGCTGCGCGTCGGCGACACGCTGAGCGAGCGTGCCGACATCCGCTTCACCGGTCTGCCCAACTTCGCGCCCGAGATCCTGCGGCGTGTCGCGCTGAAAGACCCGACCAAGACCAAACAGTTGAGGAAGGCGCTCGACGACATGGCCGAGGAAGGCGTGACGCAGGTCTTCTATCCCGAGATCGGGTCCAACTGGATCATCGGGGTCGTCGGCCAGCTCCAGCTCGACGTGCTGCTCAGCCGACTCGAAGCCGAATACAAGGTCGCCGCCGTGCTTGAGCCAGCACCTTTCGACACCGCCCGCTGGGTTGCCGCAGAGCCAGCCGAGCTAAAGGCCTTTACCGAGATTAACCGCGCGGCGATGGCGAAGGATCGCGACGGCAATCCCGTCTTCCTGGCGAAAAGTGCCTGGGAGGTCGGCTATGTCGCCGATCGCTACCCCAAGCTACGCTTCGCCGCGACGCGCGAACGATAGGAAGAGGGCGATGCGGTGGGAGACGTGGCTGAGAGACGTGGGGCTGCCTGCACCTGAGTCGCCCGATGTCACCTCGATCATCGTCGCGCTGGCGGTTGTGGGCGCGATAGGCTGGATCGGCTGGTTCCTCGGACGGCGGCTCGGCCACCGGATCGCAGCTCTGGTGCGCCGCTGGACGGGGCGTACTGACGATTTCGGCAGCCGTCTGGCACGCGCGATCGTCCGCTATGGCCTGATCATCATCCTGCTGACATTCGCCGACAATGCGATGACCTTCAGCCCGATCGGCCTCGTCATTATTGCGGTCGCGCAGGGGCTGGCTGTCGCGATGCTCGCCTATCGCATCACAACGGCAGCCGGTCTTGGCGACGCGACCGCGGCGGTACTGTCGCTCGTCATCTTCGTCGCCACGATCGCAGGTACGCTGGGCGGGCTGCAACCGCTGACGACAGCACTTCAGGGGGTGGCGCTGACCGTCGGCAAGAACCGCATCTCGCTCCTGGGAGTGGTCAACTTCGTCGTCATCGCCTCGATCCTGTATCTGCTGGCCCGGCTCGCCAACCGCATCCTCAACCACTCGATCGGGCGGATGCATGCGCTGGACGTGTCGCAGCGCGCTCTGGTGCAAAAGCTCGCCGGGCTGCTGGTCGTCATCGTCGCACTGCTCCTGGGCGTCGATCTGCTGGGCATCGACCTCACCGCGCTTACCGTCTTCTCGGGCGCCGCGGGGCTAGCGGTCGGGTTCGGGCTACAGAAGACTTTCGGTAACCTGATCGCCGGGCTAATCCTGCTGATGGACCGCTCGGTCAAGCCGGGTGATGTGATCGTCGTCGGCGACACCTTCGGCGCCGTCACGAAAATCGGCGTGCGCGCCGTCTCGGTCGTCACGCGCGACGGCAAGGAGCATCTGATCCCGAACGAGCAGTTGATGACCGAGGCGGTCGAGAACTGGTCCTACAGCAGCCGTAACGTGCGCATCCGCATTCCCGTCGGCGTGAGCTACGCCAGCGACATCGCGCTGGCGCAAAAGCTGATGATCGAAGCGGCGCACGCATCGCCTCGCGTCCTTCCGAACCCCGAACCCAATGTCTGGCTCACCGGCTATGGCGACAGCTCGGTAGAGCACGAAATCCTGGTATGGATCACCGATCCCGAAAGCGGCGTCGGCAACGTGCAGTCCGAAGTGCTCAACCACCTGTGGCGCGCGTTCAAGGAAAACGGCATTGAAATCCCCTTCCCGCAGCGCGACCTCCACATCCGCAGCGGTTTCTTTCCGCCGCCGCCGCAGAGTCCCGGCTAAGCCGAGCAACTCGCTCCGCCCAGTACGCAAAACCGCGCGCAGTGCGGATGATTGAGCGCGATCGCGCCACTCGCCTCCGCCAGCTTATCGCCCATATCGAAACCCGGATCATGCGGGATCAGCGTGCAGGCGACGACGCGCGGTGCCGCCTCCGCGCGACGGTGGACGACCATCCGACTGGTCGCGCACATCACATCGGCGGGCGACTTGCCAAGGATGCCCCAGCATGCCGTCGTGATCTCGGGCACGTCGGCACCGGCCTCCATCTCGGGAAACAGCACAAGCCGCGCCGCATCGTCGGATTCGACCGCGATATTTTCGGCGGCGAACAGCCTTCGGTAGCCAGCGCGCGCATCCCTCTCGTTCTCACCGGCCAGATGCCGTCCCGCGACCGCAATCGCAAAACCGTGGTCGGACAACCAGCGCAACCCGCTCAGCGCCGATTCCCAACTGCGCGGCCCCCGTTCGCCCTCATGTATCGCCTGACTGTGATGATCCAGACTGACCCTCATCGTCAGCTGGCCACCATGCCGTTTCCGCAGCGTCAGCAGCGCGTTCTCATGCCGTCTCATCGGCCGCATCGCGTTCGTCAGCACCAGCACCGCATGCCCACGGCCCAGCGCGTCGCCCAGCATCGTGATGAATTCGGAGTTCATGAACGGCTCGCCGCCGGTGAAGCCGATCTCGCGCACCGGCAGCGCATCGCGCTCGACCTCGTCCAGGAACCGCGCCGCGTCCGTCGCCCTCAGATAGACCAGAGCGTCATTCGTCGGCGAACTTTCGATATAGCAGGTCGCGCAGCTGAGGTTGCACAATGTGCCCGTGTTAAACCACAGCGTCTCCAGAGCGACCAGCGGCACCGATGCACGCGGCTCTCCCGCTGCAGTCCGGTCGGGATCCATGAACTTGCCCGCCGGAAGCGGGGCGGCGGCAACTCGGAACGGCGACGACCCGGCAGGTGCATTGCGGCTCACCCCCGCCATCGCCGCATCCTCGCCAGCGTGCCTGCCCAGCGCTTGGGCCACGCGCCGAACACCGTCGGTTGCCAGGCGGAAAATGCCGCCGCCTTCGCGATCTCCGAACGGGTCGGATACGCCACGATCGCCGATCCCAGCGCCAAGGTGGACGCCTTGCCCGCGATCACCTGCGTCCAAGGGAGCAGCAGCTCTCCCGCACGCGCGCCAACGATCGTCACGCCGACCACCTTGCCGCGGTGTCGGATCATCTTGATGAAGCCGATGGTGTCACCCTCGGCAACCGCGCGGTCGTTATGTGTAAAATCCTCGCGCGTCACTTCTACCGTGCCCAGCCGGTCGCGCGCCGCCTGCTCGGTCAGCCCGACTTGCGCCAGTTCGGGGTCGGTATAGGTGACCCAGGGAAGCGCGCTCCAGTCCACCTTGGCGGGCCAGCCTAGCGCGATGTGCAGCGCGACCTGCGACCCTTCATATCCCGCAACATGGGTGAAGCGCGGGCCGCCGCGACAATCGCCGATCGCGAAGATCCTCCCGTTCGACGTGCGGCGCATGGCATCGACGACGATCCCGTCCTCGCCATGTTCGACGCCCGCCGCAGCCAGGTCCAGCGCCTCGATGTTAGCCTGCCGTCCCACCGCCACCAGTACGTCGCTTCCCGTAAGCCGCGTGCCGTCCTCCAGAATGAGCGTGATTGCGCCCTGGCCCCCCTCGGCACGCTCGACCTTGCCGATGACGAAGCGCACGCCCTCCTGCTTCAGCCGGTCGATCACGATCCGCGCCGCGTCGCGGTCGTCATGCGCCAGCACCTCCCCCTGCTCGATCAGCGTCACCGCCGCGCCCAGCCGCCGGAACGCCTGCGCCATTTCAATCCCGATCGCGCCGCCGCCGAGGACAAGCAGATGCTCGGGACACACATCGATGCCGAACACCGTCTCGTTCGTCAGAAAGGGAACCGACTCCAGCCCCGGCAGGTCGGGTACCATCGGCCGCGAGCCGGTCGCGATCACGATCCTCGGCGCCGACAATCGCCGGTTCCCCGCCTGCGCCGTTCGCCCGTCCAGGAACCGCGCCTCGCAGCGCAGCACCTCGACCCCCATCGCCTCGAACCGTTCTTGCGAGTCGGCGGGCACCAGCGCGGCAATCGCGCCCTCGACATGACCGCGCACACCGCGCCAATCCACGGCCCGCTCCCCCAGCGTCACGCCCAGAGCGGCACCCGAATGATGAGCCCGCGCCGCCGCCGCGATCAGCGCCTTCGATGGAACGCAGCCATTATTTAGACACTCGCCGCCCATCGCGCCTGCCTCGATCAGCGCGACGTGAAGGCCGAACATCGCCGCCCCGCCCGCCGTTGTCAGTCCCGCCGACCCTCCGCCTATAACGATCAGATCGTGCGAGTACGCTGCCATGTGCCTACCCTACGCGCCATGGCTGGCCCCGCCAATGCGCGCGTCAGCGGACATGCGGATAGTGCCGCCCCAGCCGCTTGCGCGCGCCAAATGCCCACAGCATCCCGACCTTGAAATAGACCCAGTTTGCCTTCAGCGACCCCCACGCAGCGATCCGCCGGTCCGACGTCTGCACGATCCGCCCGATCAGCCGTACCCGCCCCAGCCGGGCGAGCCGGATGCACAGGTCCGCCTCCTCCATAATCGGCACGCCGGGGTCGCACCCGCCGACCGCCAGGAAGTCGGCGCGGCGAAAGAACATCGCATGGTCGCCGAACAACAGCCGCACGCCGCGCATAAATAAATGTGGCCGCATCAAGAGCGGCGCGTACCATGTCTTGATCCAGTTGTGGAAACTCGTGCCCCAGCGCGTCCGGTCCGGTCCGCAGATCAGCGGCGTGAAACCAGCCAGCGCGGTACGCCCGTCCGCCATCACCCGCTCGATGACCGCGATCATGTCGTCGGGCGGCAGCGTGTCGGCATGCAGCACGCATATGATGTCGCCGGTCGCCACCTCGACCCCCGCATTGACCTGCACCCCGCGCCCGCATGGCGACGTGATGGCCCGCCAGCCGGCGGCATGCACGATCGCCCCGCTGGCATCGCCCGACCCGCCATCGACCGCGATGATCTCGACCGGCGGCGGCTCCAGCATCCGCAGCACCCGGACGAGCCGCGGCAGCGCCGCTTCCTCGTCCAGCATCGGCACAACGATCGATACCGTCATGGATAGAATTGCGGCCACCGGGCGAGGTCCTCGGGCCGGTCGATATCGTCGAGCCTCTCCAGCAGGAGTGGTGTTATCTGGCGCTCGGCCAGGCGATCGAGCGTGAGTGACAAGACCTGATCCGTACCCCAGGGCATGGTATCGAACAGCCACGGCATCGCTGTTCGCAGACCGAGCAGCCAATAGCCTCCATCGACGGCCGGCCCGACGACAACATTTGCGCTCGCAAGCGCCGCCGCGGCTGTTTGCAAATGCAGCGCCGTCATCGCCGGTGCATCGCCACCAATCAGCAGGACCGGCGAAGATGCACGGGCAAGGCGCGCCCCAAGATCACCCTCGCCCTGTTCAATCAAGGAGACGTCGTTCCCCAGCCAATGGCGAAATAGCTTCAGCGAGGCACCAGTCGTGTAAACGCGGAAATCGAGAAGGCTCTCCCTGACCACGGCCAGCGTGTGTTCGACCAGGCGGCGATGAACCGTTGCCGCGCCATGGGCTCCGATCATTGGCATTAGTCGCGTCTTCACGGCTCCTGCTGCCGGGTAGCGGATGAAGATCGCCACAGATGGGCCGGACGTCATAGCCGCGCCATAGCCGCTCGACGACGAAGCGTCATCGCGTCATGATGGAATGGCATGATACGACCGACGATTTCTACCCTGATGGGTCTCACCGGCGGCGCCGCGATTGCCGCGATCCTCGTGCTGGAACGCCGTCGCCCGTTGCGTCGGCAGCATCATCCGGCAGCAAAGCGCAATATCCGCAATCTTGTCATGGGAGCGATGTGCGGAGCGATTATCAGCGCCACGGAGAAACCGGTCACTCAGGCCCTTGCCCGGCGCAACGCGCGTCTTCGGCTTGGGCTGGGCCAGCTGTTGCCATCGCCAATCGGAGGCGTGACGGCATTTCTCGTCATGGATTACGGCTTCTATCTCTGGCATATCGCAACGCACAAGTCGGACTTGTTGTGGCGATTGCACCGCGTGCATCACGTCGATCCCGATATGGACGCTTCCACCGCTATCCGCTTCCACCTGATCGACATGCTGGTCTCGCTACCTTGGCGGATGGTGCAGGTGCGCATGAGCGGCATCACGCCTGAGGGGCTGGATTCTTGGCAACGATTCTTTACGCTCTCGATCCTGTTTCATCATTCCAACCTGCGGCTACCGGGTCACTGGGACGAGCGGCTGGCATGGATATTCACGACGCCACGGATGCACGGCATCCACCATTCGACTGTGCGTCAGGAGCGGGACAGCAACTGGTCGAGTGGTATCAGCGTCTGGGATCGTGTGCATGGGACGTTACGGCAAGACATCGCACCACGTGCAGTCAGGATCGGCGTAGACGATGAACATGCGCCAGGTGACGTTGCCCTGGAGGCTGCCTTGCGCTCGCCATTTCGTCAGGGCTGAACATCTTCCTCAACCGCGTCTGCCAACAACGCTCTGATTGCCCGCAACGCAGGCACGATATTCACCTCGGGTTCTGCGGGCGGCTGTGGATAATTTGCCAGCACCTGCTGAGCGCCCACAATTGTATAGCCTTCTTTGTTGAGCAGCCGGTCAATCCGTTGGACCAGCGCAACATCCTCAGGGCGATAATAGCGTCGATTACCGGCGCGTTGTACAGGCCTCAGCATAGGAAAGCGCGTCTCCCAATACCGCAGGACGTGCGCCGGAAGCCCTGTCAAACGGGACAACTCACCGATTGTACGAAAAGCCTTGTCGGCCTTGTGCTCAGCGAATGAACTCTCCGCGCCTGACGTCACGCAGTCAGACAGCGCCGACGATGCGATCGCGCATCTGCTGGCTCGCGCGGAAGGTCAGCACACGGCGCGGCTCGATCGGGACTTCGACGCCGGTCTTGGGGTTCCTCCCAATGCGTTGCGCCTTGTCGCGAAGCACAAAGGTGCCAAATCCTGACACCTTTACATTTTCACCGTCCGAGAGGGACTGACACATGTCAGTGAGGATTTGCTCGACGAATTTGGCTGAGTCGGCGCGGGAAAGCCCGACCTCGCGATAGATACGCTCGGCAAGATCTGCCCTCGTAAGAGTGCCCGGTGTCGGGCCCGACATATCCATCACGTTCCCCTCTATATACACCCCCAAGCTAACACAAGTTGTGATGAATGCGCTATAGAAACTTGCACCGATTTTGCGCTGAATTAGAAACGCACCACGCAGGCGCCCCAGGTAAAACCACCACCCATTGCCTCCAATACGATGATTTGCCCTTCCACGATCCGCCCATCGCGCACTGCGGTGTCCAGCGCCAGCGGGACGGAAGCGGCCGAAGTATTGGCGTGACGATCGACGGTCACGACGACCTTGTCGGGCGAAAGACCCAGCTTGCGCGCGGTCGCATCAAGAATACGCGCATTGGCCTGATGCGGTACGACCCAATCCACCACGTCAGCGTCGAGACCCGCCAGCGCCAGCGATTCGTTCATCACTGCTGCCAGATTGACGACCGCATGACGAAATACCTCACGCCCTTTCATCCGCAGCTTGCCGACGGTGCCGGTCGTCGAGGGACCGCCATCGACATATAATAGTTCATTGTGGCGCCCGTCCGCATGAAGCCGCATCGCCAGAATGCCGCGACCCGTTGATTCGTTGCTATCGCGGCGCTCCAGGACGATCGCCCCTGCCCCGTCGCCGAACAGGACGCAGGTCGTGCGATCCTCCCAGTCCAGGATGCGGCTGAACGTCTCCGCGCCGATGACCAGCGCGCGGCTCGCCGCGCCACTCAGGATCATGCTGTCCGCTACCTGCAGCGCGTACAGGAATCCCGAACATACCGCAGCTACGTCGAACGCGACGCAGTCATCGATACCCAGCATCGCCTGCACCTTCGTCGCGGTGGCGGGAAAGGTCTGGTCGGGCGTCGCGGTGGCGACTATGATCAGGTCAATGTCGGTTGCCTCTACGCCCGCCGCCGCCAGCGCCGCGTTGCTCGCATCATAGGCCAACGTCCCCGTGGTCTCGTCTGGACCCGCGATGTGGCGGAACCGGATGCCCGTGCGCTCGACGATCCACTCGTCGGTCGTATCGACGTCCTGCGTCAGTTCCTCGTTGGACACGCGCCGTGTGGGAAGTGCGGAGCCGGTGCCGGTAATGACGCTGCGGATCATGTGGTCACGTGCCCCATATCCTCGGCGATACGCCGGATTAGGTCGTTACGAACCATCTTTGCAGCGTTGCCGATTGCCGTCGCGACACCAAGTTCGGTCGCCCCTCCGTGACTTTTGACCACGATTCCGTTCAGTCCTAGAAATACCGCGCCGTTGTGATTGTTCGGGTCGAGATGATCGCGCAGCAACTCGGTCGCCGGACGCGAGATCAGAAAACCGATCTTTGATCTGGCGGAACTGCGAAACGCGCGCTTCAGCAGATCGGCGACAAAACGTGCCGTGCCTTCTGCGGTCTTGAGCGCGATGTTCCCGGAAAATCCATCGCAGACGATCACGTCGACATTGCCCCGTGACAATTGATCGCCCTCGATGAAACCTGCAAAATCCATCGACAGATGATCAGCGCTGCGCAACACCGACGCGGCGTCTCGAATGGTGTCGGTGCCCTTCTGATCCTCCGAGCCGATGTTGAGCAACGCGACGCGCGGGCTTGCGAGGTCAAGCGTCGTCCGCGCATAGGCGGCCCCCATCACCGCGAACTGGATCAGGTTCCTCGAATCGCACTCGGTGTTCGCGCCCAGGTCGAGCATCACCATGTCGTTCTCACCGAGCGTCGGCAGGAACGCCGCAAGTGCTGGCCGGTCGATCCCCGGCAGCGTTCGCAACGACACCTTCGCCATCGCCATCAGTGCGCCGGTATTGCCGGCCGATACGCACGCCGCCGCGCGTCCCTTTTTCACCAGGTCGATCGCGACCCCCATCGAGGTGCGACGTGCCCGCCGGATTGCCTGGCTTGGCCTGTCGCTCGAACCAACGACCTCCGCCGCCGGAACGATTTCGGACGCCTGGTTCAAATTGGGATGCCGCGTCAGCCCCTCGCGAATGGCCGTTTCGTCCCCGACCAGCAGGAAACGCATGCCGCTAAAGCTTCGTCTAGCGCGCGCGACACCGGCAAGCATCACGGCCAGCCCGTCATCACCCCCCATCGCATCGACGGCGATCCAGGCGGCGTCGGACATGCTACTCCAATCCTCGGGTCTGTTGCAGGGTGCTGACCCCTAGCGGATCAGCCCTCGGCCGAAACGATCTCGCGACCGTTATAGTGCCCGCACGCGCCGCACAGATTATGTGGCCGGCGTAGCTCGCCGCAATTCGGGCACTCCTGGAACTGGGCTACACTCAGCGAATCATGGCCGCGACGCATGCCACGCTTGGAGGGCGAAGTCTTTCTCTTGGGGACGGCCATTGCGGCACCTTAGCAATCATGAGGAACGGGCAAAGCGCCATATGCCCTCGCCGCTTTCAGCAACCGATATGGTCGGTCAATTGAGCGGGCTCACAGGCCGGACGCATCACGAAGTCCCGCGCCTATAACGAGATCTCCGTGCGTTGCAAGCATGGGCCAATGCTGTCATTGCCGGGACAGCAGACGAAAAAGGGGGTCGGAATGGCATTGGTTTCTCTACCGGTCACCTTGATCTTTGCCGGGGCGCTGGCATTCATCAATGTCTGGCTCGGGCTGCGCGTCGGCGAAGTCCGCAGGCGTGAAAAGGTCAGCGTCGGCGATGGTGGAAGCGACTCTGTCCTGCGCCGCATGCGCGCGCATGCCAATTTCGTCGAATATGCACCCTTCGTGCTGGCACTGGTTGGCCTGATCGAATTTAGCGTCGGTGCATCGATCTGGCTGTGGATTGCGACGGCGATCTTCCTGATCGCGCGCATCGCGCATCCGATCGGCATGGATGGAAGCATGCGCGCCCGGATCGTCGGCATCGCGCTGACCCTGGGCGTCATGATCGCGCTTGCCATCTGGGCGATCACCATTCCGCTTCTATCGTCACACCTCGCACCTATTCCCATCGAGACGGTCCCAAACGGATGAGACATCTGCTCGCGCTGATCGTTGCACTGGCCTCGCCCGCAATCGGCCAGACCTCCGCTGCGGTCGATCCGGCGGCACTTTCGAATGATGTAAGGACGCTGGCATCTGAGCCGTTTGCGGGTCGGGCACCCGGTACACCGGGCGAGACAAAAACGGTCAACTGGTTGATCGCTCAGTTCAAGCAGTCCGGTCTGAAACCCGGCGGTCCCAACGGGCAATGGACCCAGCCGGTGCCCCTCATCCATACACAAATGGGTCAGGGCAGGATCGTCGCGGGCGACACGCCGCTTGAACAGGGCAAGGGGATCTACGTCAGTACCGTTCGCTCGGTCCAGGATGTTCGCATCAATGCCGCACCGATGGTCTTTGTCGGCTATGGCGTTGCCGCCCCGGAACGAGGCTGGGACGATTTCAAAGGCGTGGACCTGCACGGGAAGGTCGCCGTCTTCCTGGTGAACGATCCCGATTTCGAAGCGGCGGCGGGCGATGATGCAACCGGCAAGTTCGGTGGCCGGCGAATGACCTATTATGGACGCTGGACGTACAAGTTCGAAGAGGCGGCACGGCGCGGCGCGATCGGCGCGCTGATCATCCACGATACGCCGGGCGCCGGTTATGGCTGGGCGACCATCACCGCCCCTGCCGGTGAGAATTACGACGTGGTTCGAACGAAGAACGATGTGCCCGTCCTGCTTCAAGGCTGGCTTCAGGAAGAAGCCGCAGCAGCATTGCTCAAGCGCTCGGGGCTGGACATTGCTTCGCTGCGCAAAAAGGCGCGGCGCAGCGATTTCAGCCCGGTTGCACTTCGAGAGACATTCTCGGCCGGCTTGCCGGTTACCGTCGAGCGGGCATCGAGTCGCAATGTCCTTGCGCTCCTGCCGGGCACTGCGCACCCCGACGAAATCGTGATGCTGGGCGCCCACTGGGACGCCTATGGCATCGGCGCGCCCGATGCCGAGGGACGGACGATCCGGCCCGGGGCCAATGATGACGGGCTGGGCGTTGCTGGCGTACTGGCGCTGGCGCGCGGTTTTGCCAAAGGACCGCGCCCCGAGCGCAGCCTGGTGTTCGCGCTCTGGACCGGCGAGGAGCGCGGACTGCTGGGATCGCAGACCTATGCGGCACATCCCGTCTATCCGGTCGGTAAGACCGTCGCGAATTTGACGATGGATATTTTGCAGACCGCCGGTCCGTCGCGCGACGTCATGCTGGTGGGGCAAGGACAGAACAGTCTAGAAGACATGCTGGCCGGTGCCACGCGCAATCAAGGGCGCATCGTGACGCCGGAGGCTTTGCCGGAACGCGGACTATTCTACCGCGCCGATCACTTCTCGCTGGCGCGAAAGGGCGTACCGACGCTGCTGCTGATGGCGATCAGTGGCGCGCCGGACCTGGTCGATGGCGGGCGCGCCGCCGGTCAGGTCTGGCTCGACGGATATATGCGCTGCTATCACCAGACGTGCGACGCGTGGAAAGCATCGTGGGACTTGCGTGGCGCGGCGGCAGACATCGATCTCTTTGGAGCGATCACGGCGCGGCTGGCGAATTCTCGGGCGTGGCCTACATGGAACAATGGTTCTGAATTTGCGGCTGTCCGCGCTGAGAGCAAATCACTTCGTCGCTGAACGTGATGCTAAGCCGCCAGCGCCCGATCGCTGACGAACAAATTATGCTGCCGCTCATGCGCAAAGGTGCTGGCCGAGCCATGCCCGGGAATAAAGGTCGTCGCATCGCCGAGCGGCCAGAGCTTGGTCAGCACCGTCTCGATTAGTTGCTGATGATTTCCCTGCGGAAAGTCTGTCCTTCCAATCGATCCCTGAAAAATCACGTCGCCGACCAGTGCCAGTTGCGATGCGGGGTGATGGAAGATGACATGCCCCGGCGTGTGACCCGGCGTCTCGTAAACGTCGAGCACGACGTTTCCGATACTGACCGTGTCTCCTTCGACCAGCCACCGGTCCGGCTCGAAGACAACCCCGCGAATGCCGTAATTGCGGCCATCCTCGTCCAGGCGGGCGAGCCAGAACCGATCGGCCTCGTGCGGACCGATGATCGGGATGCCCAACTCGTCGGCCAATGGCTTTGCTTCTCCGGCATGATCAATATGACCATGAGTGAGCAGGATCTGTTCGACGCTCAGTCCCGCATCGGCGATCGCAGCGCAAATCCTTGGCAGGTCCCCGCCGGGATCAACCACCGCGGCCTTTTTGGTCTCGGTACACCAGATGACGCTGCAATTCTGCTGGAGCGGTGTCACGGGAACGATGGTCACACGTAAGGGAGGGTTGGTCATGTCTGAAACATAAGCGCGGCGCTGACGCTGGGCAATCATCACTTGCGGCATGGTCCGGCACAAGTGCATCACGCCAAGTGATGATCGGCACGGCCCCTTATGTGCTGCTGGATGACGCACGCAATGACGGCGTACCGGCTAAATTGTACCGAAACCCTGTTCGGACGGTTATGGCCGAACAGTCGAACCGTATCGAGGACGCGCTGGATACGATCCGGTCTGGGCTTGATGAGGGTCTGCATGCCGTGGGCATGGTCGCCTATGATGCTGCACCCGCCTTTGGTATCGCCGCGCTCCATGGTCCGACACCCGCCTTATGGTTCGGCCTCTTCGACCGCTATGAGACCTTATCTGCCCATGAGGTAGCCGGTCTGCTGCCCGATCCGGCCGGCGCGTGGACCGGCCCGCCAATGCCACAGATTGATCGGGCGACGTATAATGCGCGGCTCGCGGAAGTACTCGCATTGATTGCAGCAGGGGACATTTATCAGGCAAATTTGACCTTCTCGGCGACGGTCGCGATCGTTGGCGATCCCCTGGCTGTCTATGCTCGGCTGCGACGGACTGCGCGGGCGGGCTGTTGCGCGATCATCGACACGGGGACGCTTCGACTGCTGTCGCTCTCGCCCGAACTATTTTTCTCTGTCGAGGCCGGTCGTATCACCTGTCGACCGATGAAGGGAACGGCAGCGCGCAATCAAAGCGCGCGAGCCGACAGCGAAGCCGCACAAGCACTGGCCACCAATCCCAAGCAACGTGCCGAAAACCTGATGATCGTCGACCTGATGCGCAACGACCTTGCTCACATTGCTGCGGTCGGTAGCGTTGAGGTTCCCAAACGCTTTACCGTCGAGCAATATCCGACTGTCCACCAGATGACATCGACTATCACTGCCGAGCTTGCGGCTGGCCGCGACGCAATAGACGCCCTGGCCGCTCTCTTTCCGTGCGGCTCCGTCGTCGGCGCCCCCAAGCATCGTGCCGGTCAGATCATCGCGGATATCGAAAGCGCGCCGCGCGGCGCGTATTGCGGTGCGATCGGACATATCGAAGCATCGGGCAACGCCATGTTCAACGTCGCGATCCGCACGATCACACTCACGCAGGGCGGCACGGCCAGTCTCGGACTGGGATCGGGGATCGTCTCAGACTCGCGCTCTGAAGACGAATGGCAGGAATGTCTCGCAAAAGGCGCGTTCATTACTGCTGAACAGAGGGCGTTCGATCTTCTGGAGACGATGCGGTTCGAGCCGGTCGGCGGGCTGGCGCTGCTCGATCGTCACCTTGCCCGATTAAAGGCCAGCGCCGATCTGTTTGGGTTCCGATTTAATCGTCATGAGGCACGAAACGCTTTGCAAGCCGCAACATTTCGGCTGCGGCGTGCAGCGCGCGTCCGAGTGGCTTTGGCTCCCTCGGGCGCGACCGCAATCCAGGTTTCACCGATGCCGGATCCCATGGCCAGGCTTCATATCGCGGTCGCGCCGCTGCCTGTAGCCTCCAGCGACTTCAGGCTGCGGCACAAGACAAGCAATCGCGGCTTCTACGATCACGCTCGAACCGAATTGACGGCAGACGAAGTCATCTTTGAAGATGCGGACGGCTTCCTGACCGAAGGTAGTTACACATCGCTCTTTGTCGAACAGGACGGCATCCTTGTCACGCCGCCACTCTCACGCGGTCTCCTGCCCGGCATCCTTCGAGCCGAACTGCTGGACACGGGCAAGGCAATTGAGTGTGACGTCAAAAAGGCTGACCTTGGGCAGGGCTTTTTCGTCGGCAATGCCGTGCGAGGGCTGATACCGGCATCGCTGTTATTGTGATCTGGAAGCATCGTTAGCTATAGCCGCGCAAATGCACATATCGACCGCGCTCGCACGTATTGCCCCCTCCCCGACACTAGCAATCACAACGCACGTCGGTGAACTCAAGCGGGCCGGCATCGACGTCATCGGTCTTGGCGCCGGAGAACCGGATTTCGACACACCGGACTTCGTCAAGGATGCCGCGATCGAGGCAATCCGATCGGGCAAGACGAAATACACCAACGTCGATGGCACGCCCGAACTTAAGAACGCGATTGCTGCAAAGTTCGCGCGTGACAATGCGCTTGCCTACACGCCTGAACAGATCAGCGTGAATGTCGGCGGTAAACAGACGCTGTTCAACGCGATAGTCGCAACGATCAATCCCGGAGATGAGGTCGTCATCCCGGCACCCTATTGGGTCAGCTATCCGGATGTCGTCCAGTTTGCGGGCGGCACTCCCGTGATCGTTCCTGCCGGACCAGAGGCAGACTATAAATTGTCGCCCGAGGCGCTGCAGGCAGCGATCACGCCGCGCACGAAATGGTTGATCCTCAATTCCCCGTCCAATCCAACCGGTGTCGCCTATACCAGGGACGAACTGCGCGCACTCGGCGACGTGCTGCTTCATCATCCGCAGGTCTGGGTTATGGCCGACGACATGTATGAACATATCGTCTATGACAGCTTCCTTTTCACCAGCATTGCTCAGGTCTGTCCGGACCTGTTCGACCGTACCCTCACGGTCAATGGCTGTTCCAAAGCCTATGCAATGACGGGCTGGCGCATTGGCTTCGCCGGCGGGCCGGCCTGGCTCATCAAAGCGATGGCCACGCTGCAATCGCAATCGACATCCAACCCATGTTCGATCGCCCAGGCGGCTGCGTGCGCGGCGCTGAACGGCGATCAGTCTTTCCTGTCCGAGCGTGCCGCCGCTTTTCAGCGCCGACGTGATCTGGTGGTTGGAATGCTGAATGACATCGACGGGGTTCACTGTCCCGTCCCACAGGGCGCATTCTATGTCTATCCATCGATCGCGGGCTTGATCGGGCGCTCGGCGCCTTCCGGGCAACGCATTGACGACGACGATACATTTGTTGGGTATCTGCTTGGCGAAGCGCGCGTCGCGGCCGTTCAGGGGTCCGCTTTTGGTGTGTCGCCGGCGATGCGTATCAGTTACGCAACGTCGTCCGCGGTACTGCGCGAAGCATGTACGCGGATCGCTACCGCTTGTGCGGCGCTGACATAAGCGGCCGATCCATGATTTGTTAATCGTCTGTTTCGTAGTTGGCGATTGAAGCCTGACCGTAGAGCCACGATTTCTTAGGCTGGCATTGATGGGAAACCGACTTCACGTCAATGCATGATCAAGTTTGTGGACCAGATGATATGCGCGCAATTCTGAAATCCAGCTTCCTGTGGCAGTTTGCCGGGGGATTTGCGCTTGGCGCCATTGGCCTGCTTACAATGCAGTCTGCCGACGCCAGTAGCAGTGTCGTCAGTCATGTGGTCTCCGCACCACCTAACTGAGCATAGCGACGCGTCGAGTCCTTTGCCGGTTACTGGTCACGCAAAACTAACCAATCGACTTTAAGACCCACCTCGTCATCCAGGAGGTGCGGATGCCCGCAGCGGCAATAAGGCGACAAAGTTCAGGGAAAGACCTCTTTGCCGAGATCGGCGCGTTCCTTGCCCATCATGGCTTAGGGCCCGATCCTGCGCATTACAGCTTCGCCCATGCCATTCTGTCTTGTCCAGATGGCCCGACCGCGCTTGCGGTGAGGCGCATGAGCGATAATGGATTGCGCCTGACCTGTGCCGATATTCAGCGGATGGGCGGCACTGCGGTTCCGGGGCCCCCCGTCGGCCAGGATGTATGGCAAGACGAACGCTCGGCAGCGGAAGAACGCGCAGAGACGCTCGTCGCGCAGACACGCGTACAGGTTGAAGGCTTTGCGGACATGGTTCGCTCGATGCACGATGACACGCGTGAGTTCGGGCGTGATCTTGCCGAACGCCGGACGTCGATCACCGCTGCTGCAACGCTCGACGCCATCGACCAAGTGGTCCGCATCACCGACACCATGCTCGGCCGCATCAGAGACACCGAAGCTCGGCTTGCACGCACCAGCGAGGAAGTCGAACTTCTGCGCGAGCGATTGACTGACGCGCAGGATGACGCACGACGCGACTCCCTCACCGACCTGCCCAATCGTCGGGCATTCGAAGAGGCTTACGATGCGCGCGACAGCAAGGCAGGACCGTGGTGTCTTGCTATTTGCGATATCGATCGATTCAAGCGCTTTAACGACCAACATGGCCACGCCGTCGGCGACCGTGTCTTAAAAGCGGTCGGCGCGATGCTGGCAGAGGGTGTGCAAAATGGTCACGACCATAACGTGACTGCCCGGTTTGGCGGGGAGGAATTCGTCGTGTTGGCCGCCGGGTCTAGCTTGCAAGAAGGCGCAAGGTTGCTCGATACTGTCCGTGCAGATGTCGGCGACCGACGTCTGCGAACACGCGATACTGACAAACCGCTTGGGCAAGTAACGATTTCCGCTGGTATAACCTGTATTCGAGAAAACGAGCCAATTGATGTCGCCTTCGATCGCGCAGATCGTTTGCTTTATGAAGCAAAAGCGGGAGGTCGCGATCAGGTGGTGGCAGGCTGACAAGCAGTGTCACGCATCATCTGCATCAGAGTTTTCCGAGAACGGTCCGTATACAAGCTCCATCACGCGCATCGCATTTCCAGGGCCGATCTGGAGGGTCAACGGATGGCCTTTACGCGAAGTTGGCGCCGGGACACCGACATCGAAAGATTGCCCATTGTTGCTGCCGGGTCCGTATCGTAGGCACCGACCAGTCGTTCATGGAGACCAGTTGATGCGTAACCGACTGATTTCGGCCGTTGCTCTGACCGCGATGCTGGCCGGGTGCGGTGGCGATGGCGGCACTACGACTGATGCTGCCGGTATCGGCTCTGTGGCCAGTGCGCCGACACCAACGCCGTCCGGAGGGTGCTCGCTGCGCGAGCGGCAGGACTGGACAGCGGCGCAGCTGCGTGAATGGTATCTCTTTCCTGAAACGCTGCCGACCAGGCTCGATCCCGTCGGCTACACGACGGTCAGCGATTATATTGACGCACTGACCGCGACTGCGCGTAGCCAGAGGAAGGATCGTTATTTCACCTATCTGACATCGATCAGGGACGAAGACGCCTATTATGACTCCGGTGCCAGTGCCGGCTATGGTATCCGGGTTAGTCTGGATGCGCCCGATCAGCGCGTGTTCGTAAGCGAGGCATTCGAGGGCGCGCCCGCGCTTGCCGCGGGGATTGACCGTGGAACAGAAATACTGGCGATAGGCCAGACCTCGGCGACCTTGCGTTCTGTATCCGACATCATGAGCGCTGGCGGACAGGGCGGGGTCACGGAAGCGTTGGGACCAGCGACCGCAGGTACCACTCGTGTCCTGCGCATCGATGACGCTGCCGGAACGCGCGAGGTGAGCGTAACCAAGACCAATTACGAACTGGTGCCCATATCGCCCCGCTATGGAGCGAAGATCATTACAGAGGAAGGCCGCTCCTACGGTTATGTGAATTTACGCACCTTTATCTCAACGGCTGATCCGGCGCTGCGTCATGCGTTTGAGCGGTTCAAGGCGGCGGGCGTGACAAAAATTGTTGTCGATCTGCGTTACAACGGTGGTGGCCTTATCTCGATCGCGCAATTGGCGGGCGATCTGATGGGCGCCAATCGTATGGCGTCAGAGGTGTTCAACTATACTAGCTTTCGTTCGGAGAAAGCTTTTCGCGACTCGACGCGCTTCTTTGGCCCGCAGCCTGAGGCGGTCGCGCCGGTGCGTCTCGCATTCATCGGCACCGGGGGGACAGCCTCGGCAAGCGAACTGCTGATCAACGCCTTTACGCCCTACCTGCATGCTGACTCGGGCCTGATCGGCACAAATACCTATGGCAAGCCGGTCGGACAGATTGCGCTCGACAAACCAGCCTGCGACGATCGCCTGCGCGTCATCGCGTTCGCAACTCAGAACGCCGACCGGGCGGGTGATTATTACAATGGTCTGGCCGGAAAGGTCGCGGCAAGCTGCCAGGCCGTTGATGACCTGCAACATCCGCTGGGCAATCCGCAGGAACGGTCGACGCGTGCCGCGCTTGATTTCTTGGAAGGAAAGAGTTGCAACTCGATCACGGTAGGGGACGTATATGCGCAAACCCTCGGGCAGGGCAAGCGCGTGCTCCTGTCACCTGCACAACCCTCCACGGCCCAACGTGAAGTGCCTGGACTGTTCTAACCACAAGATATGCGCATCGATCTGATGCTCGCAACTTACAAACAGATACATCGCTTTGCGCTGGCGTCGCGCCCCACCGCCTGATTGATTGCCCGTCACCCTCTCGCGCGCCAATTTCAAGCAATGTCCGATCTGTGATCTGTCTATACCTTCTGATCCGAACTACACAGGATGAGGTTTAGTGCCATATCGGCAATCTGGTCGGCAGAAACAGTACCGCTGGGGTTGAACCACGTATGCGTCCAGTTGATCATGCCGAAAAGCAGCATGGTTTTCACACGGGCGTGGCCAGGATCTGCATGCAGTACCGGATTGATCTCACCTAGCAGGTGCGTGACCGTGTCGATAATTGTGCGTTGCTGCGCCACGATCGCGCGGCGGCGTTCAGGGGGCAGGTTCCCGAGTTCGTTCAGCAATACCTTCTGCCGGTCCGCTGCACCCACATAATGACGCATAAAGTCGTGGATCATCCTCGACAGCCTCTCTTCAGGGGCTGCGTCGGCGGCCGCTGCCTCTGCCATATCCTGTGCCAGCTGGTCGAGGTGAGAGGCCATGACCGCGTAGAGGATATCCTCCTTTGACGGATAGTAATGGTAGATAAGAGATTTCGACGTGTCGCACGCGGTGGCTAGGTCAGCGACCGACGCACCCCTGAATCCGGTTGACGCGAACAGGCGCGCTGCATGCTGTACGATTGCCTCTCTGCGCTGTTCATATTCGCGAGCCTGCGTCCGTGCCAATGTCCCGTTGCTCCTTTCAACCGTCGATAGGCCAGTGTTCCAGTGCCTCGACAAAGCGCGAAAGCCAAGCATTCGTCTGGTACCCATCCACGACACGGTGGTCGATGGTGAGCGATACATAAGCCATCGGACGGATCTGGATCGTGTCGACTCCGTCTACTTCCCGCACGACCACCCGCTTTTCCAGTTTGCCGACCCCCAGGATCGCGGATTGCGGCTGGCTGATGATGATCGGCGAGGCGAACAGCGAGCCCGACACGCCGTGGTTGGAGATCGTAAACGTGCCGCCCCGCATGTCGACGGGCTGAAGTTTGCCGTCACGCGCGCGATCCGTCAGATCGCCCAGTCGCATCGCCACCCCGCGCAGTGACAGTTCCTGCGCCTTTTGCACGACAGGGACGACGAGACCCTTGTCGCCGAGCGCGGTCCCAACGCCGATGTTGACGTCGCCGAAAAGTTCTAAACGATCAGTGTGCCAACGCCCATTGATCGTCGGCGCCGCCGCCATCGCCTCGACACACGCCGCGACCATGTAAGCGGTATAGGTCAGCGCCACGCCGGTTTTGGCCAACGCTGATCTATGCCGTTGCCGATGAGCGATGATCGCAGAAAAATCGGCCTCGAACACCGCGGTCACATGCGGTGCCGTCGTCACCGAGTTCAGCATATTCTCTGCAATGGCCAGCCGCATACGGTCGTGCGGGATCGAGCGCGTCGCATCGTGCGGGCCGACTGCCTTTGCCGCTGCCGGCACGGCCGTCGGCGCGGCCTGCCGCCCAGCCACGAAGCGGTCCACGTCCGCGCGCGTAAGGCGCCCATCGCGGCCGGTTCCCTGAATCGTCGAAGGGTCCACCCCATATTGCTGAATCGCCCGACGAACCGCAGGCGAGAGCGCGCCATTGGTTCGCGGCGGCTGGGTCGATGCTGCATTCGGGGCAGCCGGATCCGGGCTTATCGCTGGCGTCGATATCGCCTCGCTCAGGCGGCCTAGCACGGCGCCGGGAACAGCTTCTGCATCAGAATGGAGTACGATCTCGCTGAGAACTCCAGCCGCCGGCGAAGGCACTTCCTGCGTGACCTTGTCTGTTTCCAGCTCGACCAGCGGATCATCGACCGCGACCGTGTCGCCGATCTTCTTTAGCCAGGAACGTACAACCGCCTTCGTGCCCTCTTGCTCGGCGGGGACGAAAATATCGACCATCCTCAAAACCTCACCAGTTCGTCGATCTTGGCGCGGATGCGCGTAACCGACGGTACGGCCCATTCGAGCAGCACAGGGTTATGCGGACTCGGTATATCGGGCATCGTCACCCGTGCGACGGGCGCGTCCAGATCCATGAAAGCCTCGTCCGCGACCACGGCCGCGATCTCCGCGCCGAAGCCCGCAGTCTTCAGATCCTCGTGGACGATCAGGCAACGCCGCGTCCGCCGCACTGAGTTCAGCACGGCCTCTGCGTCCCAAGGCATCAGCGTACGCAGGTCGATCACGTCTGCACCGACGCCCTCCGCCGCCTCCTCGCACCGCGGTACCATTGCGCCCCAGGTCACGATCGTGATGTCGTCGCCGGTCCGAGTCAGCCTGGCCTTGCCAAACGGAAGCGCATAATCGTCGCCCGGATAGGGCCGCCGCGCCCAGGCGAGATCAAGCATCGCGCGGTGCTCGAAGAACAGCACAGGATCATTGCCGCGCAGGCTGGTCCTGAGTAGCCCTACTGCATCTTCTGCGTTTGACGGCACCGCGACCTTCCAGCCCGGCTGGTGGATGAACGCCACTTCGTTGGTCTGGCTATGCCATGGATCACCGCATTTGAAGAACCCGCCGGGCACACGCAGCACCATCGGGGCGGCGAAGCGATTGTTCGTGCGCCAGCGCATTGAGCCGCAATCATTGATCTGCTCGGTAGCGGGCTCGGCATATTTGCGGAACTGTATCTCGGGAACCGGCACCAGCCCGGCCAGCGCCATCCCGACCGCGCGACCGACAATTCCTTCCTCCGATAGGCTGGTGTCGAAGACACGCTCAGTCCCGAATTTCTCCTGCAGGCCCAGCGTCACCGCATGGACGCCGCCCTTGGGGCCGATATCCTCACCAAATAGCACGACGCGGTCGTTGACCGAAAGTTCGTGTTCCAGCGTTCGGCGGATCGCAGTCACCATGTTGATCCGTTGGCCCTCCGGCCTTGCATCCTCGTTCATGGGCATCGGAACGCACCCTTGCGCCGCCATCCCACCGACCTGTTGCACGTCGCCTTCAAAGAATACGTTACGGGTCACCTGTTCAGGATCGGAAACCCCACGCGCTTCTGCCCGTTTGCACGCAGTTTCCGCGTCGTCGCGCGCGGTCTCGTCAAGTGCGTTCCACTCGGCCTCGTTGATCAGCGCGGGAACAAGATATGCTTTTAGCTTGGGTAGCGGATCCCGGCGCCACTCGTCCGCGACGAAAGCCTCCGACTTGTACGTCTGGGTGTCCTGCAGGCTATGCCCCTGCAACCGCGGCACGGTCAGCCGGAGCAATACCGGCGCGCGATCTTCGCGGACATGAGCTACCGCGCGGTCGATGAGAGCGGCTGCCTCTTGCGGCTCGGTCCCGTCACCGTCGAAGATGGTCAGCCCCGGCCAGCTTGCCAGGTTCGCGGCAATGTCGCCGCCCGGTGTTTGAAAGCTGGAGGGGACTGAAATGCCATAACCATTATCCTCGATGTAAAACAGCATCGGCAGTTTCTGCGTCGTCGCGATTGTCAGTGCCGACCAGAAACCGTTCGATGCGACCGACCCATCGCCACCCAGCACCACCGCGATCGCAGTGTCATAGGCGGGATTGCCGAGAACCCGGCGGTGATATTCGATCGCCTGTGCCCAGCCTACGGTCGGAGTGTATTGCGCGCCGACGCCGCCGCACATCGGCAGCGCATCGGGTCCGTCGGGGTTCGGATAATTGAACACCACGCCGATATCGCGGCCGTCCGAATAGCCTCCAGCGCGACCCATCGCCGAACCCAGGGCGTCTGCCACATCGACGCCCAACGCTAGCAGCAATGGCCGCGACCGGTAATAGCCACACGTCGAATCGGTGCGCTCGGTCAATCGCTGCCCGAGCAGCACCTGTGCCATGTCATGCCCGCGCGCCGAGAATTGGTAGAGTATTTTCTTTTCGGGAACGAGTAACGTCTCCTCCATTCCATCTAACGCGCGTGATAAAAGGACATTATATGCTATTTCCCGCCAATTGCGCGATGGATCAGGACTGTTAATTGGAAGTGGACGATGCTTGGTTGCCATGACTGACCTTTTGCTTAATTTCTGATATCACTGAACCTGTAGGACCGCCTCCGCGAACGGATCGATCGTTGCCGGTGTAAGTCCTGCCACATTGATGCGACCCGACTGCGCCATATAGATCGCGTGATCATCGCATAACCGCATGACCTGCTGCGGCGTCAGCGGCAACATCGAGAACATGCCCTGCTGCCGCGCCATCGGCTCGAAGAACGCATCGCTTGCCGCCAGTCGGCGTCGCATCTCGATGATGCGCTTTCGCATCGTCGTCAGTTCGGTGTGCCATTGCTTTGACATCGCCGGATCTTCAAGGATAATACGCACGATTGCTGCACCATGATCAGGCGGCATCGACCAGTTCGTACGCGCCAGCGCCAGCAGGTTTGTCTGCGTCACCGCCGCCGCATCGGCATTACGCGACATGACGTACAACGCGCCCGTACGCTCCCGATACAAACCGAAATTCTTGTCACACGAATAGGCGATCAGCGCCTCGTCGACCTGCCCGATCAACTGACGCAGACCAGCCGCATCATCATCTAATCCTAGGCCCAGCCCTTGATAGGCAAGGTCGATCAGCGGAATTAGCCCGCGCTGGGCCATGATGTCAGCGACCTGACGCCACTGCAACGCGTCCAGGTCAGCTCCGACCGGGTTGTGGCAGCATCCGTGCAGTAGCACCACATCGCCCGCTGCCGCTTCGCCGAGTGCTGTCATCATTTCATCGAACCGGATCGACTGTCGCACGACGTCGAAATAACGATAGCTGGCCGTGGAGAGGTTCGCGGCTCCAAAGATCGGCATGTGATTGGCCCAGGTCGGTGTTCCCACCAACACCCGCGCCGCCGGGCGAGCGGCCACGATCAGTTCCGCCGCCAGCCGCAGCGCGCCCGTTCCGCCTGGTGTCTGCAAACCGCAAATCCGTCCGCCCGGATCATCGCCGCCAAACAGGATCGGACGCAATTCAGCAAAGAAACGCACATCTCCCTCGGGACCGAGATACCCCTTGCTCGTCTGCGACTCCAACAGGAACCGCTCGGCGTCTTTGACCGCGGCAAAGACTGGTGTATCACCCTCGACGGTCCGGTAAACGCCGACGCCGACATCAATCTTGTGTTCGCGCTGATCGTCACGATGCATCCCGATCAATGTCAGGAGACCATCAGCCGGCTGTCTCGACAATTCGTCCAGCAGACCGACGCGTGATATGATGTCTGTGCCCACAAGCCCTCCAAGGTCATTCTATCTTAATATCACGATCATTGCTTTCCAGAATTCAGCATCACGCCCATATTTCTGACGGGATTGGATCATCGGGAGCGCCGATCATGATAGAATTACTCGACGACCTTGACCGCAGGATCTTGCGAAAGATGCAGGTCGATGCTGGAATAAGCAACGCTGATCTGGCTGAATCGGTGGGCGCCTCTCCCGCTTCATGCTGGCGGCGCGTCCGTGCCTTGGAAGCCCGCGGTGTTCTGGGCCGCGCTGTCAGGCTGCTGAACGCCCAGGCTGTGGATAAAAGTCTGAGCGTTGTCTGTCAGGTACGCATGAAGACCCATAGCCAGGAATCGCGAGGCAGCTTTGAGTATTTCGTCCAGCAGCATCCCGCCGTAATGGAGTGCTTCTCAATGTCGGGCGAGTGGGACTATCTGTTGCGGATCGTGGTCAGTGACGTGGCAAGTTATGAAAACTTCCTGATGCGCGAATTGCTAGGACATGAATCGGTCGCAACATCGGCCTCGCACTTTGCGCTTGCCAGCGTGAAATATACTACAGCACTGCCTTTATGACCGTAATCTCCAGCGCCCGTTAGCCTATGCAACCTAAATTACGGACACTGGTCGCATACGTAGCGCCACCAACACTATTGGCCGCGAGGCGCTCCTGGTGGTGGGCCTGCCATCCCCTGCTGCATCTGCATTTGCCGCAGGACCGTCTCGGGCAGGAAGTCGATCATTTCGACATCGAAAACCAGGGTCGAATTCGCGGGGATCGGCCCCTTAGTCTCTGTACCGTAAGCGAGGTCGGGCTTAAGCCAGAAACGATAGGTTGCCCCCTTCGGCACCAACTTCAGCGCCTCGGAGAAGCCAGGGACGGTCGCGCCCGGCGCAACCGGAAACGGCGTCGGTTGCTGTGACTTGTCGAAAGTCGTGCCGTCCAGCAATTTGCCCTCATAATTGACCAGGGCCACATCGGCGTCCGTCGGCCTCGGCGTCTCCCCGGATGCTGCCTTCAACACCTTGTACTGCAAGCCCGATGCCGTCGTCGTCACGCCAGCTGCCCGCGCGTTGCGGCTCAGAAAGTCACCACCCTGCTGAGCCAGCGCGAATGCACCGACACATGCAAGCGCAATGGCGATCCAGAGGTAGACGAGATAGCTCCGCTTGACCGGCGGAATGGGAACGGCGGTTACCGTGGACATAAACAGGCCCTAATGTCGGGAAAGCGGATTTTCTAAGCTGGCAGGCATCCGGCGCGCTCGGCACCGCCGAGTTCGGGGCGGATCACCGCGCGCCGTCGCGCTCCATCCGCTTGCGATCCATCTTGCGCGCGCGACGGACGGCAGCCGCGCGTTCACGGGCGCGCTTCTCGGACGGCTTCTCATAGTGACGGCGCAGCTTCATCTCGCGGTACACACCCTCGCGCTGCAGCTTCTTCTTGAGCGCGCGAAGTGCCTGATCGACGTTATTGTCGCGAACCACGATTTGCATAAGGCCGTAAAACTCCATCCGAACAAAAATCGGCGCAGAATCGCTCGCGCCGCAAAGGAACCTGCCTAGCAGCCCGCCCGAGGTGAGGCAAGCCGCACGGCAGGGCTTTGCCCGAACAGTCCGGCAAGGTTATGGGCCCGGCATGACGGACTCAATTCTGACGCTCTATAACAGCGTGTCGCGCGCGCTGGAACCATTCGTGCCGATCGATCCTGTGAATGTCCGCGTCTATTCCTGCGGCCCGACCGTCTATCACGACGCGCATATCGGCAATCTGCGCGCCTATGTCTTCACTGATACTCTGTCACGGACGCTGACCTGGCTCGGCTATCCGCTGACGCATGTCATCAACGTCACCGATGTTGGCCATCTGACGTCCGATGCGGATGCGGGCGACGACAAGATGGAGGCGGCCGCCCGCGCGCAGCAACGCGACATCCGGGCGATTGCGCGCCATTATACAGATGCGTTCAAGCGCGACCTGGGCGACCTCAACATCCGCATGCCGGCCCATTTTCCGCTCGCGACTGATCACATCCCTCAGATGATCGACTTTGCGCGGGCGATCGAGGTTCGTCATTGCTATCGCCTGCCAGGCGGACTGTATTTCGACACCACGACGGTCCCCGATTATGGCAGCCTCGCGCGCAGCCGTGACGAAGCGCTGGAGGGCCGGATTGATCCGGTTGCGGGCAAACGGCATCCGCAGGATTTCGCAATCTGGCGAACTTCCGCGCCCGGGGAGCAACGGCAGATGGAATGGGACTCGCCATGGGGACGTGGGGCACCCGGCTGGCATCTGGAATGTTCGGTGATGAGCAAGCTGTATCTTGGGCACCGCTTTGACATCCATACCGGCGGGATCGATCACCGCGAGGTCCACCACCCCAACGAAATTGCGCAGAACCAAGCGCATTGCGAATGTGCCGACACCGGTGCGACGATATGGATGCACAACAACTTTCTGGTCGATCGCGCGGCCAAGATGTCGAAGTCGTCTGGCGGGTTCCTGACGCTGCGTCTGCTAATGGATCGCGGCTTTCATCCGCTGTCCTATCGACTAATGTGCCTTCAGGCGCATTATCGATCGGAAATGGAGTTCAGCTGGCACGGACTGGCGGCCGCACAAACGCGGCTGAAACGGCTCGTTCATGCGATCGCGTCGCTCCGTGCCAGCGCGGACAGTCGTGCCGTCCCGGTTTCTTCGTATCGCAACGAGTTGGCGCAGGCGGTGGCGGACGATCTGAACACGCCACGCGTGCTACCGATCCTCGATGCGATGCTGGGCGACAAACGCACGACGCCGGCAGACCGCCTTGCCACGCTGGGGGATTTCGATTCCGTGCTCGGCCTCGATCTGGCGACGATCAAGCGTGAGGCGTTGCGCGTCAAGCCAGCCGATCGGTCGATCACCGCGCTCGATGTCGAGGACCGGCTGGCGGCGCGGCGCGGCGCGCGCGCGGCGAAGGATTTCGCCAAGTCCGATGTAATCCGTGATGAACTGGTCGCGGCCGGTGTAGAGGTGATGGACGGAGACCCGCTCGGATGGGACTGGCGTATCGATCTGCCGGAAGATGTCGCATGAAGGCCGTATTACCCGCGATCGCCCGCCCGCTGCTTGCTTCGCATCTGCCTGCTGAGTTGGAGGTCGCGTGGTTCACCTTACCGGCCGAGGCCAATACGATGATCGCCGATGCTGATATCGCCTGGGTCGACATGCAGCCTTCCCATCTGACGGCGCAGGCTTTGGGCCATTCCGGCCCAGCGCTTAAATGGCTGTCGACCATCTATGCCGGCCTTGATGCATTGCCGCTGGATAAGCTTCGTAAACAGCGAGTCGTGCTGACCAATGGTGCCGGAATCAATGCTCTGACGGTAGCCGAATATGCGGTCATGGGCGTGTTGGTCGCGGCAAAGCGGCTCGATCAGGTCGTTCTGGCTCAGGGACGGCGGGACTGGTTGCGCGATGCGCCGGGAAAGATTGAATTAGCGAGAACGGCCGCGCTGGTCATCGGCTATGGAGCCATCGGCGAATTGATCGGCGACCGATTGCGCGCGTTCAAGGTGGCGGTGACTGGGGTTACGCGCTCGGGACGGGACGGAACACTGACCGCCGCCGCATGGCGCGCGCGGCTGGGTGAATTCGACTGGGTCATCCTGGCGGCGCCCTCCACCGACGCGACCAGGGCGATGATCGGTGCCGACGAGCTGGCGGCAATGAATCAGAGAGCGTGGTTGATCAACGTGGGACGCGGCGGTTTGATCGATCAGGATGCGCTGCTGGAAGCGCTGTCAAACCATGCGATTGCCGGTGCCTTTCTCGACCCGACCGATCCCGAGCCGCTGCCCCCTGATCACCCGCTATGGAGCGCACCAAACGCCATCATCACCATGCACCTGTCGGGACGAAGTCAGACACAGATGTACCAGCGCGCCGCCGCGCTGTTCCTCGAAAATCTCGACGCGTTTCTCGCCGGGCGACCGATGCAAAACGTGGCCGACCTAGACGCCGGTTATTGAGCGTTCGTTGAACGGTAACCGGTTTTGGCGCATGAGAGGCGTACTCACCGCAGGAAGAACGAAGCATGGCCGCCAGATGGGCCCCCGATAGCTGGACGCATGCCGAGGCACGACAGCTGCCCGACTATCCCGATCAGGACGCGCTGACCCGCGCCACGCGCCAGCTCGGCACCTTTCCGCCGCTCGTCTTCGCCGGCGAAGCACGGGCGCTGACGGCCAACCTCGCCGATGCCGCCGAGGGTCGCGCGTTCCTGCTCCAGGGGGGTGACTGCGCAGAGAGTTTCGCAGAGTTTCACCCCGACACGATTCGCGATACGTTCCGCCTGATCCTTCAGATGGCGGTCGTGCTGACCTTCGCCTCCAAGCTGCCGGTCGTGAAGCTCGGTCGCATGGCGGGGCAGTTCGCCAAGCCGCGCTCGACCGCGACCGAGGTACAGGACGGTGTGGAGTTGCCCAGCTACCGCGGTGACAATGTCAACGACATCGCTTTTACAGCGGCAGGGCGCGCACCCGATCCCGAACGCATGATCCGCGCCTATTCACAATCGGCGGCGACGCTCAACCTGCTGCGCGCCTTCGCGCAGGGAGGATATGCGAATCTGCATCAGGTGCACCGCTGGACGCACGATTTCATGGGCCGTTCGCCGTGGAGCCGCAAATATGCCGAGACGGCGGACCGGATCGGCGAGGCACTGGAGTTCATGGCCGCCTGCGGGATCGATCCCGAAACCGCGCCGCAACTCGCGCAGACCAGTTTCTACACCAGCCACGAGGCGCTGCTCCTTCCCTTCGAGGAAGCGTTGACCCGACAGGACTCATTGACGGGGGACTGGTACGACACATCCGCGCATTTCCTGTGGATCGGTGATCGGACCCGGTTCGAGGGGTCGGCGCATGTCGAGTTCCTGCGCGGGATCGGTAACCCGATCGGCATCAAGTGCGGGCCAAGCCTGGAGCCGGACGTGCTGCTGCGGCTGCTCGATACGCTGAACCCCGCCCGCACGCCGGGGCGGATGACGCTCATCACCCGCTATGGCCATGACAAGATCGAGGGCGCGCTGCCGCGCCTGATCCGTGCGGTCACGCGAGAGGGGCACCCGGTCGTCTGGTCCTGCGATCCGATGCATGGCAACGTCGTCAAGGCGGCGAACGGCTACAAGACCAGGCCCTTCGATCGTATTCTCGCCGAGGTTCGCGGTTTCTTTGCGGTGCACCGCGCCGAAGGAACCTTTGCCGCCGGCATTCATGCCGAGATGACCGGGCAGAATGTTACCGAATGCACCGGCGGCGCGGTCGACGTGACCGAACAGACGTTGGCGGACCGATATCATACCCATTGCGATCCCCGCCTCAACGCCGGCCAGAGTCTGGAGCTTGCCTTCCTGTTGGCCGAGATGCTGAACGCCGAATTGCAGGAACGGCGCAAGGCGGCCTGAGTCACCGTTTTCGCCCTGTTGGTTCCTGCTGCTGCGACGAGCTGTGCCTGCGCCACGATCAACACCGGTAAGCTGTTCGTACCGGGGTAAAATCGGCAGGAAAAGAACGATACACAGTGCCCTGACCGCATGGAGCAAGGACAGGCATGATCGATACGGACAGCGAAACGTCACGGCGCGCGTTTCTGAAGACCGGGATGACCGCTGGACTGGGGATCGCCGGCGCCGCCTGTTTTCCGGTCGCCGCCGAGGCGGCTATACCGCGTGTTGTACGTCCCGAGTTGATGTCTCAAGCGATGCGCGCGTTGCAGCGCCACTCCGGTTCCGTAGCGCGTGACCGCATGGCGATCGCCGATTTCGGCCGACCGTCGTCTCAGCCGCGCTTCCACTTCGTCGATCTGGCCAGCGGCGCGATCACGACCCTGCTGGTCGCGCACGGCAGCGGGTCGGACCCCGCGCATACCGGCTGGCTCCGGCGCTTCTCGAACGACGACGGATCCAATGCAACAAGCGAGGGCGCCTTCATGGCGTCCAGCTATTATGTCGGCAAACATGGCCGGTCGCAGAGGCTTGTCGGCCTTGATCCTACCAACTGCAATGCGCTGTCCCGCGCGATCGTCGTCCACGGCGCCTGGTATGCGAACGCGGACATGATCGACAAGCATGGCCAACTTGGCCGGAGCCAGGGCTGTTTCGCGGTCGGCGAGAGCCAACTCGCCGAAGTCTTCTCGCGCCTCGGCGAAGGCCGCATGATCTTCGCTGCGAAGGTCTAAAGCCGCCGCGCTGCTTCAACGATCCAGCGACGGTTGCGCCGCACGACCCTTCGCCGCCACTGCACGCCAGTATCCCTCAGGAATCGGTCGTGGATGCTGTCCGCATGCTGCGCGAAGTCATAAAAGTCGATCCGGTGGTGCGCCAGCACGACGACGCCGCCCGGCGCCAGCGCGCGTGCGATGTCCCGCGCGGTAATCGCCATAGCTTGCGGGGTGAGGTAATACAGCAATTCAGCAATAACGATCCGTTCATAGCTTGGCCGGGGCAGCCTGCCCGGCACCACCAGCCGGATCGCCCGCGCACCCCGCCACCCGCCGATCGCGCTGGCGACCAGATCGGTCCCTGAAGTCGTCGCCTCGGTCGCATCCAGCACCCGGGCGCGTGGCGCGAGCGCGGCGCTGTTCGATCCGTTGCCTGCCCCCAGTTCCAGCACCCGGCCCCCTATGCCGGACCCCGACGCATGGAGGATCGCGCGCCGTTTCACCGCCTCGTCCCTACCGGTCCATGTCGACCACGGGTCGGCTTCTTCCGAGAATCGGGAGTCGAACCCCGCCAGCGTGATCGGCTTCCTCATGCCCGGCCGAACATCTCGATCGGTCTGGTGAACGCCGCCATCTGCCCCGCGTCGATCACGAAGCCCGTCGGATCGTCGCTGATTCCGCCGCACTGCGTACGATAGCTGCGCACGACCCTCAGCTTCTCGGCGCGCGCCGGTCCGAGCGGCAATGCCCAGACACCATTTCCGGGCATCGGCCAGACCTTGTAGGAAAGTCGCCGCACACCGGGCAATCGCGCCCGGCGGAGTGCCCCAGCCACAATATGGTGATCCTCATGATCGTCATCGAGCGCGGGACCGACGAGCAGGTCGAGCCGCGCCGTGCGCCTCAGCGCCCGGTCAATCATAGCCAGATTACATAATGAAACCCGGCTCATCGCGCCATCGGGAAGCCCCAGAAACCTGACTCTTCCGCGCGCTATGCCGAGCCCTCGCATCGCCTGCAGCGTCTCGCGCCGCCGCTGGGCGACCAGTCGCGCGCGTGGCCAGCGCCTGCTCGCGAGATGCGATGCGGCCCCGTCCGTCACCACCAGTATGTGACAGACTGCCCCTCTCGCGGTGAGAGCGCGGATCAGTCCGTAAGCGCCGATCGCCTCGTCATCGGAATGCGGCGCGACGATCAGTGCGACCCGCACCCGCGCGAGATTCAATTTCACAATACAGGATCGAGCATTCCGCCCGCCACCGCTTCTCCCACCCGCATGCGCTGCGCATCTGGGCCGGGCTGGCGCAGATAGACGCTCAGATCCGTGAGCACGCCGGACAGGGGATGGTCGCGGAACATGCCCTGAAGCCCTACGGCGTCCTGCGCCACGATCAGCGAATGGTCGGCCGACGCCAGCACCGCCGCGCGCGCTGCGGCGACAAGCGGCAGACGTGATTGCTCGTTCGCGCCGAACCAGGCCTCGCCTGCCAGACGTACCGCGTTGGCGGCTTCCTGCGCCGCTGCATAGAGCGTCGCGAGACGTCCGGCCTGATGCGCATCCGCGGCACGACCGGTTGCGACCAGATGATTGCGAACATGATCCATCAGCGCCGCCACGCCCCCGGCCTGCACCGCTGCAAAGCGAAGTGCGCCACCGCTGAACCACGGCTCACGGATATAGTCTCCCGGCGCGCCGATCAGATCGTCCTCATCAATCGCCGCCGCATTCCACCTTACCAGATGCGTCTGCGATCGTTCCATGCCGATCGTCCGCCACCAGCTCTTGTCGATGGCCGGAGGTAGGCGCTCCAGATCGATCAAAACGAGTTGGCGGCCACCGTCTGCATCGACAGTGACCAGCGCATGGCTCAGCACGCCAGCGCCGGATGCGAATGCCTTGCCGCCGTGCACGCGTCCATCGTTTAAGCGCAGAGGATCGCCCGGCAGGTCGGCATTCCACACACCGAACGCCCCGCCGTCGCAAACCGCCTGAGCGGCTCGTCGCGCCTGCTCCGTCGTACCGTAGCGCGTGACGATCTGCAGCGCGTCGACATGCCCTTCGAACAATCTTCCCAGCGGTAGATCGCGCCGGCCAATCGCGTGAAGCTGCCGAAGCAGGGCCATTGTTTCCGCTGCATCGATCGGGTCGGCGATCGTTCCAAGGGCCGCGGCTAGTGCGGAAATGGCAGCTCGCATCACGCGACTGCGCTCAGTCCGGGCGCTTCGAGTGCCAAAAGCGCGCGCTCTGCAACATCAAGCGACACCTGCCGCTCGCCAGGCGGCGCGGGCACGATCCGCATCGCGAATGCCTCTGCATTGGGACAATCACGCGCCACGCCGATCACGTGATCGGGCGTAAGTGTCAGCACCCGGGCAAACCGGTGCAGGACCATACGGTCATTCAGCATCGCGAAACTTGAGCGCGCCTGCGCGTGGCGGACATATTGCCACGCCGCATCCTCCGGATGGCTGACAATCGGGCCGCATCCGGCGTCGCCGTGGAGCAACGCCGCGGCCAGCCCGTCCGGCGCACGCCCGTTGCGACGCGATGAGGTTGTGACCACAGTCGCGGCGTCGCGTCGAACGCGTATCCCCGCGCGAGCCGCCTCGTCGATGATTGCGGCGTCCTCGCCCGAGGCCAGCGGCGCGAAACCGCCAAGTGCCGTATATGCTTCGGCCCGAAACGCCATATTGGCACCGCCGGTGAAATGATGAGTGGTGCCGGCCTCCCATGGAATGGGATCCAGCCGGCGGCGCAACGCATGGAGCCGGTCAAGATAAACCTCCACCCGGTCCTGCCGCCGGCCGTCATGACACGGCTCACGAACGATGCGCCCCGTGACGATCTCTGCATGCTCGAGCGCCGCGGTACATCGCACAACCCAATCGCGCGCGGGTACGCTGTCAGCATCGGTTGTCAGCAGGAGTCCGTTCTCTCCTGTTTCTCGCAGCCCGAGCGCCATCGCCGCAGCCCTTGCCCGCCCGGCGTTGGGCGTCGCGCCGGGATGTACCCGTGCGGTCGCGATCCGCATGGGCGGGGCCGGATACCGTGCCAATACGTCCTCGCTCGCGTCGTGGCATCCATCAAAGAAGAAACATAGCGTCACCGGACTGTCTGGAAGCACCTGATTGACCAGCGCATCGATTAGCGCGGGCAATCGCACGGCCTCGTCGCGAACGGGCACGCAAATGGCGATGCTGGAGGGGGTCGAGAACATCAAATTCACATAGCAGTGATGCCTGCTGCACCGACCTCATGCCAGCGTTATTCAATTGATTGATATTAATGCCGGTCAATGACCGGCGGGCAATAGGCGTACGGCACTAGCACGGCGGCCGCCGCCACTGCATAGGGCGATCCACGCGCGTCGGCGGCGACGCATTGATGAAAGTGCGTATGGAAGACGACATCCTGCTGCTGATTGTCGGAGTGGCGGTCGCCGGCGTCGTCGGCCAATGGCTGGGCTGGCGGTTAAAAATACCGGCGATCATCCCGCTGCTAGTGATGGGCGCGCTGCTGGGGCCGATCGGAGGATTCGTGCCGCCTTCGGCCGTGCTTGGCGAAGTAATGCATCCTGCGATCGGCATGGCGGTTGCGATCATCGTCTTTGAGGGCGGTCTGAACCTCAACCTGCGCGAACTTCGCCTGGCGGGTTCAGGCGTCCTTCGGCTGGTCGCGGTCGCGCTCCCGCTCAACTGGCTCCTCGGCACGCTGGCGGCGCATTTCGTCGGCGGACTTTCCTGGCCGGTGGCGATTCTGGTTGGGTCGATCCTCGTGGTGACCGGACCCACGGTCATCATGCCGCTGTTGCGTCAGGCGCGCCTCGAACCGCGATCGGCCGCTTTCCTGAAATGGGAGGCGATCGTCAATGACCCGATCGGCGCGACGCTGACGCTGCTGGTACTCAGTTTCCTTACGCTCTCGACGACGATGAGCAGGGGCGACGCGGTTCTGCAGCTTGCATGGCGGACGGTGGTTGGAGGCGGCATCGCCGGGGTGCTCGGCCTGATCGTCCCGTTCGGCATCCGCGCGCTGTTCCGCCGCGATCTGGCGCCGGAATATCTGAAGGTTCCCATCCTGCTGGCCGGAGCATTGGGTGTCTATGCAGCGGGAGAAGCGATCCAGCCCGAAACCGGGCTGATCGGCGCCACCCTGTTCGGCGTGGTGCTGGCCAATATTGACGTGACCGGTCTTCAGGAACTTCGGCGCTTCAAGGAGTCACTGACGGTTTTCCTCGTGTCCGGCCTGTTCATCCTGCTCACCGCCAACATTGATCGACAGACCGTGATGTTGCTCACATGGCCAATCGCGGCAACGACGCTTGCGGTCCTGTTCGTCGCGCGTCCGCTCGCGATCCTGCTGTCGACGATCGGCGCACGCGTCACCTGGCGTGAGCGGCTGCTGATCGGCTGGATCGGCCCGCGCGGCGTCGTGGCAGCGGCGATCGCAGGCGTCGCTGGCGAGCGGTTGACAGCGGCAGGCTATGCGGATGCGCGGCTCGTCCTTCCGCTGGTCTTCGCGGTCATTGCATCGACCGTCCTGCTGCACGGGTTGACGCTCGCACCGCTTGCGAGGCGGCTGGGGCTGGCGTCCGGTGGCCGCGGCGGTCTGTTGGTCGTCGGCGCAAGCCAATGGACGATCGCACTGGGCGAGGCGCTGCGCGGGCACGGGCTGCCGATCCTGATCGTCGACAGGTCGGCGACGGCGCTGCGGGCGGCTCGCCTTGCCGGACTTCAGACGCTGCGCATCGAAATCCTGTCGGCGATCGGCGAGGAAGTGACCGACCTGCGCGAATTCGAACATGTCCTGGCTGCGACTGCCGACGATGCCTATAACGCGCTTGTCTGCACCCGGTTTGCGCCGGAACTTGGTCGGGAGCGCGTCTATCAGCTTGCCGCCGGCGACGGCATGACCCGGCACGCGGCCGCGCGTGAATGGCGGGGCAAGTTCGTCATCGCGGAGGATATGGACCATGACCGGCTCGGCACGGTGATGCATGAAGGTGCGGCCCTGCTTGTCGATCCCGTCCTCGACGCGGTCGCCGATCCGCCATCGATCGACGACAACTCGTGGCCGGTCGCAGTCATCGGCGCATCCGGCGGATTCGTGTTCTTTGGCCCCGACCAATCGATCGATCTCATCCCCGGCGATCTAGTCGTAAAACTGTGCATAGCCACCCTGGCGCCGGGTATGCAGAACGCGCGCTGGTCCAATTTCAAGCACCGCTTTCTGCGTGGTCGCGCTCCGCGTCCTCAGGTGACGGCATGAGTGACGTCTTGATCGGTATCGCGGGGACGGTCATTGTCATGGTCGTCGTCACCGACATCTTTCGTTCCCTGCTGGTCCCGCGTGCCAATGCGAGGCTCCTGCGGCTGGGGCCGGTTCTGACGCAATTCCTCTTTCCGATCTGGTATCTTGCCGCCGACCGCATCGGTAATTCAGACGTGCGCCAGACCGTTCGTGCCTCACTGGCGCCCCTGATGCTGGTCTTGTCGCTAATCGTTTGGGCGGCAATGCTGATCGCGGGATATGGCCTGCTCTTCTGGGCAGATCGCGCGCATTTCAGCCCGCATTTCTTCCGCCCGGGCGATGCGATGTTCGCGGCCGGCTCGACCTTCGCGACGCTGGGCGGGCCGCGTATCGTGGAAGGCGTGCTGGGCAATTGCGTGGTGATGGCCTGCGCACTGTCAGGGCTGGCATTGGTGACGGTCGTCGCAACGTTCCTTATCTCGATCCAGTCCGCTTTCAGACGCCGTGAAGTGCCTGTGCTGCGGCTGGAAGCGCACGTCACCTTGCCGCCGACGGGTATCGCAATCCTCGAGACCTATGCTGACGAGGACGTGGTATCACGCCTTGGCAAGTTCTTCGACGAGTGGGAGGAGTGGGCGGCCGACGTGGCGATCAGTCACCGGGCCTTCCCAACCCTGATGTTCTTCCGTTCAAACGACGCGCGCTGCGAATGGCTTGCAGCGCTAGGCGCGGTACTCGATGCCGCCGCACTGCTCGATGCGACCGTTGCCGAAGCACCCGCAGGTGCGCGCGCGGGCGCCCATTTCGTGCTGAGAACGGGTTCGCGTCTGGTTCGCGACATGGCGCCGCAGGTCATCAAGACCCGGAGCAACAGACGAGATCCCGCCGGTGCCGCGCGCTTCCATCGCGAACGCGAGCGTCTCGTCCGCGCAGGTTATGTGCTGGTCGAGGACGAGGACGCCGCTCTTTGCATGTTTCGAGACCTGCGCCGTGATTTTGCATCCGCGCTGGGCGACATCGCGGAACGACTGCGCATCTCCGTTGACGATCACGCGGTCGACGCGCGGTGCCAGTGATCGCTGGCGACGAGTTCACTGCGGTGGCATGGCTGGCAGCATGTTCACGACCTTCATCGCATTGGTGCAAGCGATCGCCCAGCCTGCCGCGCCTGCCCGGCCGCCCGCCCAGCCGCCTGCTACCATCGTAGCCGAGCCAGCCGCGCTGTTCATCGCGGCCTGCGATAGCAATGCGGACGCGGAGGTTTCGCAGGCAGAGCTGACTGCCTGCATCGCCCATGCCTTGAGTAGCGCGGACGGCGCGGCAGGCGGCAGTATCGGCTATATCGCCTATGCCGACTGGTGCCTGCGCTGGCTGGGGGATCGCAACGCCCTTCCAAGCCCGTTCGAAGTCGACACCGACGCAGACAACCGCATTACGCTGGCCGAACTTCAGGCACGCTTTGCCGGCTATTTTCGCCGCTTCGATACCGACGGTAACGGTACGCTGAGCCGTGCCGAACTGGTTACGATCCGGTCGCGGCCACAGGGCGATGACACCGACCGCCGGAAAAGCCGCCGGTGACGAGCGAACGCTTTTCGTTCCACGTTGCCGCAACCGACGGCGCTGCCCGTACAGGATTGATCACGATGCAGCGCGGCGTGATCCGAACGCCCGCCTTCATGCCGGTCGGCACCGCCGCCACGGTCAAGGCGATGAAGCCTGATGACGTGCGCGCGGCCGGCGCCGACATCATCCTGGGCAACACCTATCACCTGATGCTGCGCCCCGGCGCCGAGCGGATCGCTCGTCTGGGCGGGCTGCACGGCTTCATGGGATGGGAACGACCGATCCTGACCGATTCGGGTGGCTATCAAGTGATGAGCCTCGCCGATCTGACCAGGCGATCGGAGGACGGCGTTGCGTTCAAGTCCCATCTCGACGGCTCGCGCCATCTGCTGACGCCCGAACGCTCGATCGAGGTTCAGCGACTGCTCGGCTCCGACATCGTCATGGCGTTTGACGAGCTGGTGCAGACAACCGCGCCACGGGATGTTCGGGCAGCAGCGATGGAACGCTCAATGCGTTGGGCCAAGCGATCACGCGCGGCCTTTGACGGTGGCGGGGATCATGCGGACAGGGCCGCGATCTTCGGCATCCAGCAGGGCGCGCTGGACGAGGATTTGCGAAAGACATCCGCCGACGCGCTGATGAACATCGGTTTCGACGGCTATGCGGTCGGCGGGCTGGCGGTCGGTGAGGGACAGGAGGCGATGTTCGCCTGTCTGGATTATGCGCCGGGACAACTCCCCGCCGATCGCCCCCGCTACCTGATGGGCGTTGGCAAGCCCGATGATATCATAGGCGCGGTCGAGCGGGGAATCGACATGTTCGATTGCGTGATGCCGACACGATCGGGAAGGACGGGGCAGGCCTTCACGCGCACCGGGCCGATCAACATCCGCAATGCTCGTTTCGCCGAGGATCAAGGACCGCTTGACCCCGATTGCGCCTGTCCCGTCTGCGCAACCTGGCCACGCGCCTATTGCCATCATCTGGTGCGATCAGGCGAGATACTGGGCGCGATGCTGATGACCGAGCACAATGTCTGGTTCTATGAAACATTGATGGCAGACTTGCGCCACGCGATCGCAGAGGCAAGACTGAGCCTGTTCGCAGACACTTTTCGCGCCGCTTACCGCCCGCAGGAGAAGACAGTATGACTGACGACACGCCCAACGAAATTCTTGAAGCGGCGGCCCGTGCCAAAGCCGCCAAGGAGGGCGCCGCGCAGGCAGATCAGCGGATGCGCAAGAAGCAACTGGCCCGACTCGGACTGGGTGTAGGGATCGGGTCCGCTGCTGTCGCGGCAGCGGTGCTGTTCGCCAGCCGTTCACGCTCAGGGAAGTAAGCTTATGCGCCTGTCCCTCGCCCTACTCATGTCAGCAGCACTTGCGCCGGCCATCGTCCAGGCGCAGTCCGGGCCCGCCGCGCAGACCACGGTGCCGCCAATCGCGTTTACGCAGCGCACGCTACCCAATGGCCTGCGCGTCTATGCGATCCGCGATACGACCACGCCCAACGTGTCGGTGCAGGTCTGGTATGACGTCGGATCGAAGGACGATCCCGCCGGCCGCTCCGGTTTTGCCCATATGTTCGAACATCTGATGTTCAAGGCGACGCGCAACCTTGCCCCCGAACAGATGGATCGACTGACCGAGGACGTTGGCGGTTACAACAACGCATCGACCAATGACGACTATACGAATTACTATGAGGTGATCCCGGCAAATCACCTGCAACGCCTGTTGTTCGCGGAGGCCGACCGGATGGCGAGCCTGGTCGTTGAGCCCGTCTCGTTCGGTTCCGAACGCGATGTGGTCAAGGAGGAGCTGCGCCAGCGTACGCTTGCCAGCCCCTATGGCAAGCTGTTCTCTCTCTATTATCCAGCACAGGCCTATAGCGTGCATCCCTATGCGCGCGGCACGATCGGCAGCCTGGCCGACCTGCAGAGCGCGAAGATCGAGGATGTGCGCGCCTTTCATGCGGCCTATTACCGGCCCGACAATGCCGTGCTGCTGGTTGCGGGCAATTTCGATCCCGCCCAGCTGACCAAATGGGTCGACCGCTATTTCAGTCCGATCAAGCGCCCGACCGGGCCGATCCCGCGAGTGAGCGTCAAGGAGCCGGATCGGACGACGGCAGTTTCCCGGACCGTCTACGAACCCAATACGCCGCTGCCCGCCATCCTGATGAGCTGGCACGTTCCCGCCGATCGCGGCCCGGATACGCCGGCGCTCACGGTTCTGGCCGACATCCTTGCTACCGGCGAGAGCTCACGGCTGTACGAGAGCCTTGTTTACCGTCAGCAGATCGCACAGTCGGCCGAGGCTTTTCTCGACACCAAACAGGGCACCGGCAATTTGGTGGCCTTTGCCATCTTGGCCGGCGGCAAGTCCCCGGATGATGGCGAAGCGGCACTGCGCGCGCAGATCGCCCGGCTCCGCGACCAGCCGGTCACCGAGGCCGAGCTGACCGAGGCGAAGAACGAGATCGTCACCGCCGCGATCAAGTCGCGCGAAACCGCTGAGGGCAAAGCGCAGATCATTGCATCATCAGTCATCATCGATGACGATCCCCATGCCGCGGACAAACAGCTTGCCGCCATCGCCACAGTGACCGCCACCGATGTGCAGCGCGTTGCGCGCCAGTATCTGACCGACGCGAAGGCCGCGACGATCCGCTACCTGCCGCTGGAATCGAAGCCTGCCGGAGACACACCGGCTCCGATCACTGTCGCTTCAACGGTGCAGGCACAGCCGCTTCCCGCGTCGCGGACGGTCGCCGTCGTGACGCCTGCCCCGCAGGAACAGCGCCTGATGCCGCCACTGCCCGGTGAACCTGTCGCCGCGACCCTGCCAACGCCCGTCGAAGTCAGGCTCGCGAACGGGTTGCGCGTGATCACCATCGAGCGGCACGACCTGCCGATCGTCACTGCCTCGCTGATTGCGGCAAAGGACTATACCGCCGATCCCGCAGGCCGCAGCGGCACAAGGAGCATGACGAATACGCTGCTTACAAAGGGCACGACGACACGGTCAGCGACGCAGATCGCTCGCGCGATCGAATCGCTGGGCGGTGCGATCGACAGCAATACCGATCGCGACGGAGCCTCGGTAGAGGTCACGGTCAAATCCGATCAGGTCGCACCGGCGATGACGATCCTGGCCGATGTCGCGCGCCACCCGGCCTTCAAGGAAGAAGAAATCGCGCGGGCCCGTACACAGGCGATCGACGCCGTCACGCTGACGATGAAGGATCCGGCACAACTCGCAGGACTCGTCGCTGCACGAATAGTGTTTGGTGAGCGCCCCTATGGCGCCCCTGTCGAGGGAACGCCCGCGTCGCTGAAGGCGATCGAGCGCAAGGATCTTGTAAGCAACTACCGGACGACCTGGGAACCAAAGCAAAGCGCGCTGATCATGGTCGGCGATATCACACCTGTTGCGGCGCGCGCGCTGGCCGAACAGCAACTCGGGGACTGGCGGTCGGTCGCACCGGCGTCTGCGGTCATTGACGGCGGACCGGGCTTTCCCTCGCCACGCGTCATCGTGGTCGACATGCCCGATGCCGGGCAGGCCGGAGTCGTCGTAGCGCGACCCGGCATCACGCGAACCGACGCGCGCTATTACCCTCTGGCGGTCGCCAACACAGTGCTGGGCGGAGGATT
Source organism: Sphingomonas sp. (assembly GCA_965217805.1). GTDB lineage: Bacteria > Pseudomonadota > Alphaproteobacteria > Sphingomonadales > Sphingomonadaceae > Sphingomonas. The sequence goes on from CBDCJJ010000008.1 coordinate 784,969, forward strand.
TTCATCGCGACTGAACCAGGAGGTGCGTATCAAGCGCGGGCTGGCCTATGGCGCATCCAGCAGTGTCCAGGCCCGCCGACGGCCCGGCCTGATCACCGCACGGACGCAGACTAAGAACCCGACCGCGCCCGAGGTCATCGCCCTGATCACCGATCAGATGCGGCGCATGGGGACGACCCCTGTTCCGGCGGACGAACTCATCCCGCGGAAGGCATCGCTGATCGGCGGCTTCGGCCGGGCGATCGAGACGACCGACGGGATCGCCGGCATCCTCGGCAATTATATCGTGCAGTCCGTTCCACTCGCCGAGTTGCAGCGATACACCAAACGGGTTGAGGCCGTTGAGCCGCAGTCGGTAGAATCGGCATCGGCCGCTATCTTCGATCCCAAAGCCGCCAGCATCGTCGTGGTCGGCGATTCAAAGCAGTTCGTTACCGCGCTGCGCAAGACCTACCCCGACCTGGAACTGATCAGTGCCGACAAACTGAATCTTGATTCTCCGACGCTCAAATGACGCAAAGACCAGCGGCGCCGCCGATCTACTTCAGGTAACGCGCGAACCAATCAAGAGTGCGGCGGCGCAGGTCGGCGGCATTGGCTTCGTTGCGGATGCCGTGGCCTTCATTGGGACAGATGAAGGTCGGTGTCCTCGCTTTCGTCACACAGGTGATTGGTGAGACGCAGCGATGCCGGCCTTACCATCGCGCACCAGAAAACCCAGGTCGCCACTAGAGGCAATTCGCATTGGTCTTTGCTTTCCGATCGGAAGGGGAACGCGCGTTACAGCCTAGCCGTTGACCCGCTCGAAAGGAACAAACGCGTGTCCGACACCCCCGAAAATAGCGATCTCGGCCCTGAAACAGGGACGCAGGATGAACACATGAAGAATCCCAACAGGTCGACCGAGCATCAGAAAAAAGGCGACGCCCGCCTGCCAAGCGACCGGCTGGACCGCGATCAGCCACAGCCAGATGAAACGATCCCGCGCAAGAGTTCGTTGACCTGACAGCAACCGATCAGGTTTGCCGTTCAGTCCTTCAGTTTGGCGGGGACAAGCCCACCATTCTTGTCCAATTCGCGCATGACGCCCTTGATCAACCACATGTTCATTTCCGCCGACCCATCCTTGGCACCGGTATAGCCGAGTTCAGTCGCCAGTTCCTTGCGGTTGTCCAGGCTGGAGTCGAGATCGAGCAGCTTCATCAAATCGACGATCGACGTGCGCCAGCTGAGATTGGTCCTGCTCCTCTGTTCGGCCAGACCCGTCAATACGGCCTCCACATCGACCGACTGCGCCGGCGTAGGCGGCGGGGCCGGGGATGGAGAAGCAGTCGGTTGCGCGGTTGGCTGAGTAGCGGTGGTCTGCGGTTGCTGCTCAGGCGCCGGGCTTTGCTTGCCACCGAATTGCCCGCCCAGCGGCCCGGCCTGTCCGAAAATCGCGCTCTTGATCTTACCAAAGATGCTCATCGTCTCACTGCTCCATCATTAATACTGGCTGTAAAACGCCGAACAATGCGCGCCGTATCCCTCAATAGGCCCGCGCGACGGCGAACTCGACGGCCTCGACCATGGCATCCTTGGACTGGCTCGGCCCGAAGCCGCCAAGCGCATCGATGGCGCGCTGTCCATAATGCCGCGCACGCGCCAGCGTGTCCTCCACGGCGCGGGTCGTGCGCACCAGTTCGGTCGCACGCGACAGATCAGCATCCGCGTCGCTTCGCCCCTCTATTGCGTTGCGCCAAAATTCTCGATCACCCTGCGACCCGCGAGCATAGGCAAGGATGACGGGCAGCGTCATCTTGCCCTCACGGAAATCGTCGCCCGCATCCTTGCCCATCGTGCCGGCGTCCGAGCTGTAGTCGATCGCATCGTCCACCAGCTGAAAGGCGATGCCCAGATTGCGGCCATAGCTGTCCAGCGCCGCCTCCTCGCTCTCCGGCCGTTCCGCGACCACGGCGGAGACGCGGCATGCGGCGGCAAACAGTGCGGCGGTCTTGGCGCCAATAATGTCGAGATAGCGATCCTCGGCGGTGTCTATCCGCCTGACTGCGGTCAACTGGTTCACCTCGCCCTCGGCGATCACCGCCGACGCGTTTGACAGGATCTTCAGCACCTTCAGCGATCCGTCCTCGACCATCAGCTCGAAGCTGCGGCTGAACAGGAAATCACCGACCAGCACGGTAGCCGGATTGCCCCAGATAATGTTCGCGGTGCGTGATCCGCGTCGCAGGTCCGACCCGTCGACAACGTCATCATGCAGCAATGTTGCGGTATGAATGAACTCGACCGCCGCCGCCAGCCGGTGATGGCGGCTGCCGGTATAACCGATCAGCCGCGCGCTCGCGAGCGTCAGCATCGGTCGCATCCGCTTGCCACCGCCCGCGATCAGATGCCCGGCCAGTTCGGGGATCAGCGGAATGCGCGACTGCATCCGGTCCAGGATGACCGCGTTGACCAGGTTCAGATCCTCCGCCACGAGCCGAACCATCGGATCGAGCGAGGCTTTACAGGGCGGCATACGGTGGACAGTGGCGCTCATTTCGCCAAAGCAGTGAAGGACAGCCTGCGACAACGCAAGCCTTGCTCTGGCGGCAGGTGATGTCCCACAAGTCCCATGAGCATGGCACAGGTAGCGTGGAGAGTGACAAATGCATGATGACGTGCTGCGCGGCTATCGCCGCTCGATCGACAACATCGACGCAGCCCTCGTCCATCTTCTTGCAGAGCGGTTCAAGACAACCCAGGCGGTCGGTCGTTACAAGGCGCAAGCGGGACTGCCACCGGCGGACTCCGGACGTGAGGAGGCGCAGATTGCCAGGCTGCGGGCACTGGCCGCCGAGGCCGAGCTGGACCCGGAATTCTCCGAGAAATTCCTTCGTTTCATCATCGACGAGGTCATTCGTCACCACGAACGGTTCCGCGCCTGACCATCCCCTGATACAGACACGCGCGATGGGTTTTCTCCTCGCGATCGAAGGTGCTGACGGGGCCGGCAAGGGAACGGCGACGGCTGCCGTTGTCGAGCGGCTGCGCGCGCGCGGCATTTCCGCGGCGTCGATGTCCTTTCCCCGCTATGCCACCACCAGTGCCGGCTGGCTGCTGGGCGAATATCTGGGCGGTCGTCTCCCTCGCAGCGTCTCGCCACATGCCGCCGCGACCTTCTACGCGCTCGATCGTCTGGAATCGCGTGCTGACTTGGCCGAGGCGATCGACAAGAACCAGATCGTGGTCCTCGACCGCTACATCGCCTCGAACATGGTCTATCAGGCAGCACAGCTTCCCGCCGACGCTGCCCCCTCGCTCATGGCATGGATCGTCGCGCTGGAAACGGGCCAGTTCGCCCTGCCCGCGCCAGACCTGTCAATCTATCTCGATACGCCCAGCGACGTGGCACGCGCGCATATCCTGCTGAAGCAACGGCGCAGCTATACCGATGGACCGCTCGACGCGTATGAACTGGACGGTGCGCTGCAGGAGCGAGTGCGGGCCTTGTATGCGGCCCTGTCGGCCACGAACCTGATCGGCGCCTGGGCCAGGGTCGATACGACTGACGGTTCGCGCGTCCGTGACCCTGCCGACATAGCGGAACAGATCGTCCGCCTCGCCATCCCGCAAATGGAAGCGGTTTCTTGAAACAGATCGCCGCCCTTCCCTACCGAATCGAGGATGATGGCGAAGCGCGCGTCATGCTCATCACCTCGCGCGACACCGGCCGCTGGGTCGTGCCCAAGGGCAACCCGATCAAGGGATTGTCCGCGCACGAGGCAGCCGCGCAGGAGGCATGGGAGGAAGCCGGCCTGACCGGCATCACCTGTCCCACACCGCTTGGCCATTTCCGCTACATCAAGCGCCGCGGCCTGCGCGGTGATCGGGAGGCTGTCGTCGCCACCTTCCCGCTTGCCGTTACGCACCAGTCGGCGCAGTTTCCCGAGGCGGAGGAACGCGAAACGCGCTGGTTCACGCTCGCAAGTGCCGCGGAGGCAGTGGACGAACCGGAGTTAAAGGCGCTAATCGCGGGCTTCCAGGCTCCATCCATGACGGATGGAATGATGCCTGCGATGCGCGCCAGAATGAGGGGGACGTTTTCGATGCTCGGCTGGTTCCAGTCGCTGATGCCCAAACAGGGCAAGTTCTTTGACCAGTTCGAGGCGCATGCGGCCGTCCTCGTCGCCGGTGCCGATTCACTGGCGCGAATGTTTTCGGAAGATGGGCGGGTCGCATCCCATGCCGTGGATATCTTCGCGCGCGAACACGATGCGGACGAAATTACCCGCAATGTGCTGCAGGATGTACGCCGCGTATTTGTCACGCCGTTCGACCGGTCCGCGATCACCGAACTGATCGGCGTCATGGATGATGCCATCGACGAAATGAATGCGACCGCGACGTCGATCATCCGTTATGAACTGACGACGTTTCGCGCGCCGATGCGTGACATTACCGGGATCGTGGTAGAGGCGGCGCGGCTGAGCGCGGAGGCAATGCCGTTGCTGCGTTCCGTCTCGGATAATGCCGGACGCCTAAATGACCTGACCGATCGGCTGATCCAGGTCGAGGGCCATGCCGACGACATTCACGACGCCGGTCTGAAGGCCCTGTTCAACGATTGCCGTGACGATCCGATGGGGTTCATCGTCGGGCGTGAAATCTACAATCATCTGGAACGCATCGTCGACCGGTTCGAGGATGTGGCAAACGAGATCCAGGGTCTCGTCATCGACCACGCCTGAGCAACGGCGATGACCGTCACACTTCCGATCCTTGTCGCGCTCGTCGGCGTCGCGTTGCTGTTCGATTTCCTGAACGGAATGCACGATGCGGCCAATTCGATCGCGACCGTTGTCGCAACGCGCGTACTCAAGCCGCATTACGCCGTTGCGTGGGCCGCATTTTTCAACTTTATCGCATTCGCAGTGTTTGGACTGCATGTCGCACAGACGGTCGGCAAGGGCATCGTCGATGCCAATATCATCGACGCCACCGTCATCTTCGGTGCGTTGACGGGCGCAATCGTCTGGAACGTCATCACCTGGCTGATGGGCATCCCCTCGTCGTCCAGCCACGCACTGATCGGCGGACTGCTGGGCGCGGGACTCGCCAAGGCCGGATTCAGCGCGGTCGTGTGGAGCGGTATCGCAAAGACCGTCATCGGCATCTTCACCTCGCCTGCAGTAGGCATGGTCATTGCGCTCTTTCTGGTGCTGCTGGTCGCCTGGACCAGTCTTAAGCTCACGCCGCTGGGCGTCGACAAGCGGTTTCGCAAGCTGCAGCTGATCTCCGCGGCGCTTTACTCGCTGGGGCATGGCGGCAACGACGCGCAGAAGACGATGGGGATCATCGCCGTACTGCTCTATTCGCAAGGGCTGCTCGGCGGCGAATTCTACGTTCCGTTCTGGGTAGTCCTGTCCTGCCAGGCGGCGATGGCGCTGGGTACGTTGTCGGGCGGGTGGCGGATCGTTCACACCATGGGATCCAAGATCACGCGCCTTACTCCGCCGCAAGGATTCTGTGCGGAGACGGGCGGCGCGATCACGTTGTTCATGGCGACCTATATGGGCGTGCCCGTATCCTCGACCCATACGATCACCGGCTCGATCATCGGCGTCGGCGCGGCTCGCCGATTGACCGCGGTTCGCTGGAACGTGGCCAGCAACATCGTTGTCGCCTGGGTGCTGACCCTCCCCGCCGCCGCACTCATCGCAGCATCGACCTATTGGCTGACGGTACTGGTAACTCGATAACCGATCCGTCCATATCGGGGCGGAGCATGCTTGCTCAAGGGGCGACCCGCTCTGCCTGAGCCTCTGCCAGATGCAGTGCAAAAAGCCCTTTCGGATCGGTCCATTGCGCGATCGGTGTCCAACCTCCGCCACGCAGGAGAACGCTTGCATCGCGCGGCCCGTATTTGTGGCTGTTCTCCGTGTGGATGCTCTCACCCGCAGCAATTGAAAACGGCCGTCCGTCAACACTGAAGTCAGCGTCCCTTGTCGCTTCCAGATGCATCTCGATCCGGGCGCAATCGTCGTTCCAGATCGCCCGGTGACAAAACGCGTCCAGCGGAATGGTGCCGTCAAGCTCGCGATTGATCCGCTCGAGCAGGTTCAGGTTGAATGCCGCCGTCACGCCTTTCGCATCGTCATAGGCGCGCGTCAGTACTGCCTCGTCCTTGATCCGGTCCATGCCGATCAGCAGCATGGCACCTTGCCCCAGCGACCGGCGCATCGCACGTAACAGATCGACACTGGACTGTGGGATCATGTTGCCGATCGTCGATCCCGGGAAGAAGCCGAGCTTCGGTAGCGAGCGGACCGCGCCAGGCAATGCAATCGGGTGCATGAAGTCAGCCTCAAGCGGGATCACCTTCAGCGCCGGGAAACGCGCCGCCAGTTTGCGCGATGACGCCCGCAGGAAATCGCCGGATATGTCGATCGGTACATAGGCGGCCGGCTCGACCGCACTGAGCAGGATCGGCGTTTTTGTCGACGACCCCGACCCGAACTCAACGACTGCGCGCCCGCCGCCGACCCTGTCATGAACCTCGCTCATGCTGCTCTCAAGGATCGCCGTTTCCGTGCGGGTGGGATAATATTCCGGCAGATCCGTAATCGCCTCGAACAGCTCCGACCCGCGCCGATCGTAGAACCAGCGAGCCGGGATTGCCCGCGGGCGCGTTTCCAGTCCGTGCAATACATCTGCGCGAAACGCCGGGTCCGCGAAGCTGCGCGTCGTCTCCTCGGTGTCCACCTTCAGCATTTTAGAGATCCCTGGCCAACCGGACACCGGTGAACTGCCAGCGTTGATGGGGGTAGAAGAAATTGCGGTAGCTGGCCCGCGCATGGCCGCGCGGTGTAGCGCAACTGCCGCCGCGAAGCACGAACTGTCCGCTCATGAACTTGCCGTTATACTCGCCAACTGCTCCTTCGACGGGACGAAACCCCGGATACGGGCGATAGGCGCTGCCCGTCCATTCCCACACATCACCAAAAAAGGCCGGACCGCCCGTCGATGGGCGTGGCTCGACTGGTCCGGCCCTGTCCATCTGATTACCGGCCATCGCATCAGCCCCCGCTGCTGCTGCTTCCCATTCGCTTTCTGTCGGCAGCCGCTGTCCTGCCCAGCTTGCATAGGCGTCGGCTTCGTAAAGGCTGACATGAGTCACTGGGGCCGCAGGATCAAGCGCACGACGCCCGTCAAGCCCAAAGCGCGTCCAGCGACCGTCCTGCTGTTCCCAATATTGCGGCGCTTCGATATTTTGCGCCTGAACCCAGGACCACCCGTCCGACAGCCAGTGCCGCGCATCGAGATACCCGCCATCTGCGATGAATCCGGCCCATTCACCGTTTGTCACTGTTCGATCGGCAAGGGCATGTGGGTGAAGCAGCGCCTGATGCCTTGGCCCTTCGCAGTCGAACGCGAACGCATCGTCCGGGCCGCGATGGCCAATCTCGACCACACCGCCCGGATGCTCGATCCAGCCAATCGGTCCAGGCATCGCAACCGGCACCTTGCGCGCCGGCGGCCAGAGTGCGGGCTCCAGCGGGTTTTCGCCAAACAGATGCAAAAGATCGGTGACCAGCAATTCCTGATGCTGTTCCTCATGGTGACAACCCAGCATGACAAGCTCCCGCGCGGTATCCGGCAGGTTGGGCATGGCTCCGATCAGCGCTTCGTCGACATGCGCGCGGTAGCTCCTGACATCAGACAATGTCGGACGCGTGATCATGCCACGCCGATCACGTGCGTGACGGCGCCCTTCCGCTTCATAATAGCTGTTGAAAAGGAACGGCCAGCGTTCGTCATGCAGCAGATAGCTCGGCACGTGGTCGCGCAAAACGAATGTCTCAAAGAACCAGGTCGTGTGCGCAAGATGCCATTTCGCGGGCGACGCGTCGGCCATTGACTGTACGCTTGCGTCCGCATCGGACAGCGGCGCCGCTAGCGCCAGCGACAATCTCCGTACAGAGGCGAAACGGTCAGCAAGCAGTGATAATCTAGGGGCGGTCTTTAGCATGTGCGCCTCCTTTCGGGTCAGCGTGTCGCGCCGGGAACCCAAAGAACGTCACCACCACCCTCTTGGTTCACCAGCCGCGCGGCCACGAACAGAAAATCGGACAATCGGTTCAAATACATCAACGCATTTGGATTCAAGCCGCCCACGGCAATGGCTGACCGCTCCGCCCGCCGCGTAATTGCCCGCGCCAGATGAATCGCCGCCGCGGCCGGTGTTCCTGCGGGCAGAATGAAGCTGGTGAGCAGCGACAAATCCTCGTTCATCGCGTCGATCTCATGCTCCAGCCGCTCGACCTGCGACGCGACGACGCGCAGCGACATGGGTGTAGGCGTGAAATCGTCGCCCGGCGTGGCGATGTCTGCGCCAAGATCGAACAAATCGTTCTGAATACGGGTCAACGCCGCTGAATGATCGCTATTGCCCAATGACACGATCGCGACACCAATCGCGCTATTGGCCTCATCAACGTCGCCAATCGCGATCATGCGCAGGTCGGTCTTCGACACACGAGTGCCATCGACCAGACCAGTCATGCCCTGGTCGCCCGTTCGGGTGTAAATCTTGTTGAGCTTGACCAATCAGGTGCGCCCGGCGGCGAACATGATCAGCACCACAATCAGGATTGCGATCGCCTGGAAGAAAATACGCTGCTGCATCATCCGGTTCGATTTGACCGCGGCCGCGCTTGGCCCGTCGCCGCGCACCCGTGCCGATGATTCCTGCAGAAACGACACGATTCCCCTGACCAGCGCCACGACGGTCGCGATCATTGCCGCGATGAGGAGGATGACAAGAAACGTGTTCATGGAATAAAGTTAATCCTTCGACAGCGAAAAACCAATGGGTAGCCGACCGGCGCGTAAACGTCGCGCAAGCGCCTGCCCGTCCTCGCCTGCTTCGCGCATCGCCGCCAGCGTCGGTGCGCCATGCCGCTTCGCCAGTCGCCGGCCGTCCGCACCGATGATCAGCGCGTGATGATGATAGCGCGGTACCGGCAGCCCGAGCAATGCCTGCAATAGCCGGTGAACGTGCGTCGCCGCAAACAGGTCGCGACCGCGCACCACGTCGCTCACCCCCTGGGCCGCGTCGTCGAGCGTTACCGCCAGATGATAGCTGGTGCAGACATCCTTGCGCACCAGAATAATGTCTCCCGCGCGGCCTGGCTCGGCGTCGATGGTCGCACCGTTATTTGTGAACCGCATAGCGCCCACGGCCTTGGTCGCGGCACAGAGGTCCAGCCGCCAGCAGTGCGCGCGCGACAGGTTCGGCTCGATCAGGCCGCGGCAACTACCGGGATATACCGGCCCGTCATCATCATGAGGCGCGGATGCGGCGGCCGCGATCTCGGCGCGGCTGCAAAAGCAAGGATAGATCAGCCCGAGTTGCTTCAACTGGTCCAGTCCATTTGCATAGACCGCTCCGCGCTCCGACTGGCGACTTATGCCGTCCCAGGACAGCCCGAGCCATGCCAGATCTTCAAGGATCGCTGTCACATGTTCCTCGCGTACCCGCGTCCGGTCGATATCCTCGATCCTGAGCAGAAACATGCCGCCCGCATCCCGCGCCATGTCATTCGCCCGGATCGCCGATAGCGCATGACCCAGATGCAGCCGCCCCGTTGGGCTGGGTGCAAAGCGGGTGACAATCGGCGGTGTCCGACTTACCGCATCAATCTCAGCCTCTTGACCCGGAGTCGGTGCCCGTGCTGTCATGGCATTGTCATTCCGATCGGGCAGTAGCCTCGTCCGAGACGATCGCTATAGGGGGGTTCGTGTTCCATCCCGACCTGATCCGGCATCCCGATGGATGCCCCGCACTGGTGTTGAACGCCGATTATACGCCGCTTTCCTATTATCCTTTAAGCGTGTGGCCTTGGCAGACCGCGGTCAAGGCGGTCTTTCTGGAGCGGGTCGACATCGTTGCACATTATGAGCGCGAGGTGCGATCGGCCAGTTGCGCGATGAAGCTGCCCTCGGTCATCGCGCTCAAGCAATATGTCCGGCCATCGCAATTTCCCGCCTTCACCCGATTCAACCTGTTTTTGCGTGATCGTTTCGGCTGCCAATATTGCGGCGCGGCGCGTGACCTGACCTTCGACCATGTCTGCCCCCGCGCTCAAGGCGGGCGCACGACGTGGGAGAACGTCGTCACCGCCTGTGCACCCTGCAACCTGAAAAAGGGCGGACGAACGCCCCGTCAGGCGTCGATGCCGCTCCACGTCGCACCGATCCGCCCGACGAACTGGCAACTTCAGGAACATGGCCGCAGCTTCCCGCCCAACTATCTCCACGACACCTGGCGTGACTGGCTATACTGGGACATCGAACTGGAGGCGTGATGCGATGCGGATTTGGTTGGTAGTTTTGGCGCTGGGGAGCGTGCTCGCGGCATGCGGCGGCAAGGATGCAGCACAAACCTCCGGTGACCCGCAAGCCAACGGTTTTGTTCCGCCCGTCGTCATCTCACGGGTCGACTGGGCTTCGCGTGCCGCGCGCCGATTTCGCCGCCTCGACAAGAATGCCGATGACAAGCTCGATCCGCCCGAGATACCAAAGCGCGCCGGGCGGCTCATGGCCCTCGACCATGACGGTGACGGCAGCATCACGGAAATCGAGTTCGGAGAGGGCATGCTGGCGCGCTTTGATGCAATGGACCTCAATCACGACAAGACGCTCACCAGCGATGAGCGGCAGGAAGCGAAGGCCGCATCATAACATCGGCATCCTAAGCGGGCTTGACCACCGTCATCCCGCGCTGCAGCATTCAACGGATGGCCCAGCTCCCCCCGATCGCGAATAATCCCGACATCCGTTATCTGGGCGCCTTGTTGGGCGACGTCATCCGCACCTATGGCGGGACCAAGCTGTTTGAGGCGACCGAGGCGATCCGCCGCGCATCCGTGGAACGCCATCGTGGTGGTATCTCCGATGCGGGGCTGGGCGGTCTGGATCAGCTCGACCTTGACGAGACGCTGGATTTCGTTCGCGGCTTCATGCTGTTCTCGATGCTTGCCAACCTAGCTGAGGATCGGCAGGGGATTGCGGTCGAAGAGGGCGCAAACGTCGCCGCAGCGATCTCCCGGCTAGCCAGGGACGGCGTCGATCGCAGCCAGGTGATCGGTCTGCTGAACCACGGGCTGGCCGCACCCGTGCTGACTGCTCACCCGACCGAGGTTCGGCGCAAGAGCATGATCGATCATCGCAACCGCATCGCCGCACTCATGGCAATGCGCGATACCGGGGCCAGCGAAACGCCCGATGGTGACACGATCGACAACGCCGTCGCGCGCCAGATCGCACTGCTGTGGCAGACGCGCATGTTGCGGCAGGAACGGCTCTACGTCACTGACGAGGTCGAAACCGCAATCAGTTATCTTCACGATATCTTTCTGCCGACATTGCCTGCCCTATACCAGCGTTGGGACCGCGCATTGGGTGAACGCGTGCCCGGCTTCCTGCGTCCCGGCTCGTGGATCGGCGGCGACCGCGATGGCAATCCCTTCGTTACGGCCGATTCGCTCAAGACCGCGCTCGCGCGCGCCAGCGAGGTGCTGCTCGCTCACTATCTTGATCAGGTTCATGCCCTTGGTGCAGAATTGTCCATTTCGACCCGCCACGCGCCTGCCGATGATGCAGTCACCGCGTTGGCCGATACCAGCGGCGATGCAGCAGCAAGTCGCGCGGATGAACCCTATCGGCGGGCATTGTCGGGCATCTATGCGCGCCTCGCAGCCACCCACTCGGCACTCACCGGCAAGGCCGCCCCGCGTCCCGGTCTGCTGACGAGTGAACCTTATTCTGACCCATCGGCTTTGCGCACCGACCTCGTCACGCTCGCGCATGGATTGTCGTCGAAGCAGGACGGCCCGCTCGCGACCAGTGGCGCGCTGGGTCGCCTGATTCGCAGCGTTGAGATCTTCGGCTTTCACCTGGCGACGCTCGATATGCGCCAGAACTCGGCAGTGCATGAGCGCGTCGTTGCCGAACTGCTCGAAACCGCCGGCGTCGAGCCTGATTATCTGGCGCTGGAAGAGGACACCCGCTGCGCGCTGTTGCGCCGCGAACTGGCCTCCGCGCGCCCGCTCGCCAGCCGCTTCACCAGCTTCTCGGATCAGACGGCCGGTGAACTGGCGATCCTCCAGGCTGCCGCCGGTGCGCACGCCAGCTACGGACGCGAGTCGATCGTCAACTATGTCGTCTCGATGGCGACCTCTGTCTCCGATTTGCTCGAGGTGAACCTCCTTTTGAAGGAAGTCGGGCTGTACCGGCCCGGTGACACGCCCGACGCGGCGATCATGGCCGTGCCATTGTTCGAGACGATTGGGGATCTAGAGGCGGCACCGGCGGTTATGCGCGCCTGGTTCGCACTGCCCGAGGTTGCCGCCGTCGCTCGTCAGCGCGGCTATCAGGAAGTGATGATCGGCTATTCCGACAGCAACAAGGACGGCGGCTATCTCACCTCGACCTGGAGCCTGTCCAAGGCATCGGCGGCGCTGGCGCCGGTGTTCGCCGAGGCAGGCGTCGGCATGCAGCTGTTCCACGGCCGCGGCGGCGCAGTGGGACGCGGCGGAGGATCATCCTTCGCGGCGATCCGCGCACAGCCATCGGGCACGGTTCAAGGGCGCATAAGGATCACCGAACAGGGCGAGGTCATCGCTGGTAAATACGGTACGCGCGAGAGTGCCACCGCGAACCTGGAAGCGATGGCATCCGCGACACTCCTGGCCAGCCTTGAACCCAGACAATTGTCGAATCGCGAGAGCGAACGCTTCAGCGCCGCCATGGATCAGCTCTCGCAGACTGCCTTTCAGGCCTATCGCGATCTGGTTTACAATACCGACGGGTTCCGGACCTTTTTTCGCCAGATGACCCCGCTTGCCGAGATCAGTGGTCTCAAGATCGGTTCACGTCCCGCCAGCCGCACGAAATCGGATGCGATCGAGGATCTGCGGGCAATCCCTTGGGTCTTTTCCTGGAGCCAGGCGCGGGTGATGCTGCCCGGCTGGTACGGTGTCGGCCACGCGGTTTCGGCGTTCGAGGACAAGGTATTGCTGGCCGAGATGGCCGAGGCTTGGCCGCTTTTTGCGGCCACGCTGGCCAATATGGAAATGGTCCTGGCAAAATCGGATATGAGTCTGGCGGAACGCTATGCGGAGCTGGTCGAGGATATTGATTTGCGCGGGATCTTCGGGACGATCCGGGATAGCTGGCAAGCGACGCATGACGGGTTACTGAGCGTCACGAACCAATCCCGCCTGCTGGAAAACCACCCGGCGCTCGATTCGTCGATCCGTCTGCGCCTTCCCTATATCGAGCCGCTGAACCTCCTGCAGATCGAACTGCTCAAACGCCACCGCGCGGGTGAGAGCGATGAACGGATCAGCGAAGGAATCCTGCTGTCGATCAACGCGATTGCGACAGGGCTCAGGAACAGCGGTTAGGCGGGACTCTTACCGAAAAGCCACTGGTTCGGCATTGATGTTCTGCTAATGTTCCAACCGTGTCCGACTCGACTTACGTCTTTCCGCCGCGCCCGCTCCGATGGCTGTTCATGGACCTGAACAGCTATTTTGCGAGCGTCGAGCAGCAGGTTCAGCCCAGCCTGCGTGGTCGCCCCGTCATCGTGGCACCGGTCGGCAGCGACACGACCGTCGCCATCGCTGCTTCGAAGGAGGCAAAGCACTACGGCGTCAAGACCGGCACGCCCGTCTGGGAGGCCAAGCGGCTCTGTCCCGAAATCATCGTCACGCCCGCCCGCCACGATCGCTACCTCGCCTTCCACGACGCGGTCATTGCCGAGATCTGGCGCCACGTCCCGGTTACGCGTGTCTGCTCGATCGACGAGGTCGCCTGTCACCTGCTCGACAATGAATGTGACCGATTTGGCGCCACCGCACTGGCCCGCCGGATCAAGGCCGGTATCCGTGCCAATGTCGGCGAATGCCTGACCTCATCGGTCGGCATCGCGCCCAATCGACTGCTCGCCAAGCTGGCCTCCGATATTCAGAAACCCGACGGGCTGGTAGTGTTCGAGGAAGCCGATCTACCGCACCAACTCTTCTCACTGCGACTGCGCGACATTGCCGGGATCGGCGAAAAGATGGAACGGCGATTGGCGCGCGGCGGGATCAACGACATTGAGCAGCTTTGCGCGCGCGCTCCGCGCGGTGCGGGCGACGCCTGGGGCGGGACGAACGGCGACCGGCTCTGGTACCTGCTGCACGGCATCGATCTGCCCGACAAGCAGACACAAAGCCGCACCGTTGGGCACAGCCATGTGCTCAGCCCCAGGCACCGCGACGACCAGTCGATCCGCCTGACAGCTCGCCGACTGGCGCTGAAAGCGGCAAGCCGATTGCGCCGCAAGGGCTATCGCGCCCGACTGCTGATCCTCCATGTCCGATTCGAGGAGGACAAGAGCCGCTGGCGCACGTCGATCAAGCTGCCGGCAACACAGGATAGCTTCGTTGTCCTGAACGCGCTGGAGACGCTCTATCCACGCCTGCGAAGTGCCGCCGCCGGGCGACCCGGCGGTCTGCGCGCTCGCATGGTCGGCGTGACGCTCGCCGAAATCGAGCCGGTCGCAGGGGAGCAGTCCTCACTCTTTGCGCTGCTCGATCCCGATGATCCGTTGGCACGCGAAACGCGCGGGGATGCGCTGAGTCGCGCCATGGACCGCATCAATCGGCGGTTCGGACGCAACGCGGTCAGCGTCGGGCCGCTTAACGGCGGGCGGCTCGACCGTATCGGCACGAAGATCGCCTTTGGCCACATCCCGGATGCAAGCGAATTTTACGAATGATGCAATGCATCAAGGCGTCTTGACGAGTCATGCTGCATCGGCGAAGGGCCGCGCTTATGAAGACCACTCCTCTGACCCTCGTCGCCATCGCGTCAATGATCGCGCTTTCTGCCTGCAACCAGCCCAAGGGGCCGCAAGTGGTCGATGCAAATCCCGATCCGATGGCCAACGCACTGGCAAATGCTGCGCCCGTCGAACTGCCACCCGCGATCAAATCGGAACAGACCTTTCGCTGCAAGGACAACAGCCTGGTCTATGTGACGTTCTTCCAGGGCGGCAAGCAGGTAAACGTCCGGACCGAGCCAAAGGGCGCGCCGACCACGCTCAAGACAAACAAGGCGGGCGATCCGCTGGTTGCAGATGGCGGATGGCTGCTGTCGGGCAACGAACAGAACATCACAATCGCACAGCCCGACAAGCCGAAGCTGACCTGTAAGTCCTGATCGCGTTAAGCTTTCACGCGGCTATTTCGCGCGCTTCCAGGTTTGCGTCTTGCAGAAGATGGCAACGCAACCCTTGACCTTGATCGTGTCCGCCGACGCGCGTTGCATGGTCGACCGATAGGTCTTTCCGTGTTCGGGGTCGTAAATCTGTCCCCGCCATTTGTCGCCGTCCTCGTGGAACCCGCTAAGTATCGTCAGCCCCTGAACTGGTCGACTGCGCAGCTTGGGGTCGGGATTGTGAATGTCGGTCGGGTTCTTCGTGGGCGTCTTCGCCAGGATCCTGACGACATTGCCGCAGACCGCGTTGCCGCATCGACTGATCCGGACCAGCGCCTTGCCGTCATTCGTGACCCACCTGCCGTCAACTGGTTGCGCCGCATGGGTGATCGAGGGCAGGGCTGCGAAAAGCAGGACCGATAGGGCAAGACGCATAAAGCATGGCTCCAATGTGCGGGACGATACCGGATAGAAGGCATAGCGGATGAATGACGGCTGGACGATCGGTATCATCGGCGGCTCGGGCCTTTACGCCATCGACGCGATCGAGGAGGCGGCGTGGCGCGACGTCAGCACACCGTGGGGTACGCCATCCGACGCCATTCTCTTCGGACGCATCGGCGATGTCCAGTTACGGTTCCTGCCCCGTCACAGTCGCGGGCATGCAATCCCGCCCTCGGAGGTCAATGTCCGCGCGAACATCGATGCCCTCAAGCGCAGCGGGTGCACCGATATTATTGCGATCTCGTCGATTGGTTCGCTCCGTGAGACATTGGAGCCCGGTCGGTTCGTCGTCGTCGATCAATTCATCGACCGTACCGTGTCGCGCCCCGCCAGCTTCTTCGGGCGAGGCATGGTCGCCCACGTCTCGATGGCGGAGCCGGTCTGCGCGCGGCTGTCGGCCTTTGCCGCACAGGCAATCGATGCCGCAGGCGGACAGGTGACCAAGGGTGCCACCTACCTCGCCATGGAGGGTCCGCAATTCTCCACTCGCGCGGAAAGCCATCTCTATCGCCAATGGGGTGCCGACGTGATCGGCATGACCGCCATGCCGGAGGCGAAACTGGCGCGTGAGGCCGAGCTTCCCTACGCGCTGGTCGGCATGGTCACCGATTATGACTGCTGGCGGGACGAGACCAGCTTTGTCGAGGTGAGCGAGGTGATTGCCCAGATGGGTGCCAATGGCGCTGTCGCGCGCCAGATGGTCGCGCGCTTTGTCGAATCGTTGCCGCCCGTTCGCAATCCCTCACCGCTGGATCATGTGCTCGACCATGCATTGATCACAGCGCCAACGGCACGCGATCCTGACGTCTTGGCAAAGCTAGACGCCGTCGCCGGCCGTGTTCTGCGCAGCGCAGGTCGACCCTGATCTACGCTCTGGGATGCGCGCTTCGATAGACGTCCATCAGATGCGCGGCATCGACGGCGGTATAGACCTGCGTCGATGACAGGCTGGCATGACCCAGCAGTTCCTGCAGCGAGCGCAGATCCGCGCCACGACCCAGCAGATGCGTGGCAAAGCTGTGCCGCAGCGCATGCGGCGTCGTCCGGTGCCCTAGCCCGAGATGCGCGCGCGCGCGCCGCACCGCCACCCTGATGATACCGGGGGACAGCGCGCCGCCCCTCACACCGCGGAACAGCGCGTCGTTGCGCGTCACGGGAAAGGGCGTCAGCACAACATAAGCCTCGATGGCCGCGCGAACCTGAGGCAGCAGCGGCACGATCCGCGTCTTGTCACGCTTGCCGTGTACGACGATCGTATCACCCAGCGGAAGGACACCGCCGGTCATTGCCATCGCCTCGCCGATACGCAGCCCCGCGCCATAGAGTAGCAACAGTATGGCCCAGTCGCGCGCGCCGATCCACGGCAGATCGGATTCGGTCGCTACCGCTCGCGCCAGCGCTACGGCCTCCGCGGGAGAGATGGGTCGCGGAACTCCCGCCTTGACGCGCGGACCCGCGATCCGCGGCCCAGCCTCTCGGCACGCCCAGCCCAGAAAGCTGCGGACCGCCGACAATTCGCGCGCAGCCGATGCGTTACCCAGCCCTTCGGCTCTACGCGCCGCCAGATATGCACGCAGATCGGGCGCGGTCGCCTTGTCCAAGGCGGTCCGTATGACAGCGCCGCCCCAGTGACTCTCCAGAAAAGCAAGAAATCGCACGGCCGTCGCTCGATAGGCGCGAATGGTATGCGGCGATCTCCGACGATCTCGCGCCAGATGATGCGCCCATTCCTCGGCCAGCGGCTGATCCATCGGGACGACGTGCGCTCCCGATCGGCATGGCGCAAGCAATACCGGTAATTTTGAGCACCCGACTGCGAGCAGCAACGGTAGACAGCGGGTCGGCGCTTCACGCTCGGCGGGACACGCGCCATATGGGGCGCAATGTCTCGTGTCCGCGTCCTTGTACTCAATGCCGCGCTCGGCCCGCTCGACTACCGCGTTCCGCATGGCATGAACGTCGAGCCAGGGTCGATTGTGATTGTTCCATTGGGTCCACGCCAATTGCTGGGCGTTATCTGGGAAGCGGAGCATATGCCCTCGGAGGCGGAGGTCGGCGACAATCGGCTGCGTCCCCTGCTGGGTGTCGTCGATGCGCCGCCGATCCGCGCGCCACTGCGGCGACTGATCGAATGGACAGCGAACTATTATCTGGCGCCGCCAGCATTGGTGTTGAGAATGGTGCTGTCCTCGACGGCGGCGCTTGAGGGTAAACGGACGATCACTGAATATCGTGCGGTGGGCCAGAAGCCCGCGCGTATGACACCGCAGCGAGAACAGGCGCTGGAGCGCATCGGCGAGCGCCAGGGACTGATCCACGAACTGGCGATGATCGGCGACGTCTCCGACGCGGTGGTCCGGGGACTGGTCAAGGTCGGAGCGCTTGAAGCCGTTCCGGTCGATCACGATACGCCGTTCCTGCAGCCCGATCCCGACCATGCGGTTCCGTCGCTATCCACCGATCAACAGGCAGCAGCCGACACGCTTGCTCGCGACGTCGAGCAGCAGCACTTCGCCCCAACGTCGCTCGACGGCGTCACCGGATCGGGCAAGACCGAAGTTTATTTCGAGGCAATTGCGCGCGCCATTCGCGACGATCGTCAGACACTGGTCCTGCTCCCCGAAATCGCGTTGACCGAACCATTTCTTCAGCGTTTTGCCGTACGCTTCGGATGCGAACCGGTCGCCTGGCATTCGGGGCTGCGGGCGACCCAGCGTCGCCGGGCATGGCGCGCGATCGCCAGTGGGCAGGCGCTGGTTACCGTAGGCGCGCGATCGGCGCTGTTTCTTCCCTATGCCGATCTCGGCCTCATCGTGGTCGATGAGGCGCATGAAACCAGCTTCAAGCAGGAAGAGGGCGTTCACTACCATGCCCGTGACGTAGCGGTGATGCGCGGGCTATACGAGCGATGCCCTGTCATCCTCGCCTCCGCAACGCCGGCCATCGAAACCCGTCAGCAGGTTGCGCTGGGTCGCTATGCCGAGGTCAGACTGCCCGAGCGGTTTGGCGCCGCGCAGATGCCCGGCATCACCGCGATCGATCTGATCCAGGCGCCGCCGGAACGCGGACGCTGGCTCGCGCCACCACTCGTAAGAGCGCTGGCCGAAACATTGGCGAGGCAGGAACAGTCACTGCTGTTCCTCAACCGCCGCGGTTACGCACCGCTGACGCTGTGCCGGACCTGTGGTCATCGCTTCCAATGTCCGAACTGCACCGCCTGGATGGTCGAACATCGCCTGACGCGGCGGCTGGCCTGCCATCATTGCGGCCACGGCGAGCCGACTCCCCGGGTTTGCCCGGAGTGCAGCACCGAGGATACACTGGTCGCCTGCGGCCCCGGCGTCGAGCGCATCGCTGATGAGGTTGCCGCGCTGTTTCCCGAAGCACGCACTGCTGTCGTCACCTCCGACACGATCTGGTCGCCCGCTCGTGCAGCCGAATTCGTCGCACGAATGGAAGGCGGCGAGATCGACATCGTGATCGGTACGCAGCTTGTGACGAAAGGGTATCATTTCCCGAACCTGACGCTGGTGGGCGTCGTTGACGCCGATCTGGGACTGGACGGCGGCGATCTTCGCGCCGCCGAGCGGACGTTCCAGCAGATCAGGCAGGTGTCAGGGCGCGCGGGCCGAGGCACCAAGCCTGGACACGTCCTCATCCAGACGCATCAGCCGGATGCACAGGTGATGCAGGCGCTGATCACCGGCGACCCCGACGCCTTTTACGCGGCCGAGACACAGGCGCGCGTCGATGCGGATGCGCCGCCGTTCGGCCGTTATGCGGCGATTATCGTCTCGTCGGAGGATCAGGCGGAGGCATTTGCTACCTCCCGTGCGATCGGTCGCGCAGCACCGCAGGTCGATGGCATGCACGTTTATGGGCCCGCTCCCGCGCCACTCGCCATGCTACGCGGGCGGCACCGTTTCCGTTTGCTTGTCCACGCCCGTCGCGCGCTGGACGTGCAGGATATCGTCCGCGCCTGGCTGGCGGGGATTACATGGTCCGCCAAGGTCCGCGTCGCGGTCGACGTCGATCCCTACAGCTTCCTGTAATACCTGCGCCTAATCAGCGTGCTCTGCCAGGACGGTCAGGCCGGTCGCACTGACCTCGGCAAAGCCGCCGCGAATAGCAATCTGTTCCGGCTCGCCGGCTGCCGTCCGATGAATACGCAGCGCGCCATCGCGGATCGTTGACATGAACGGGGCGTGCCCCTCCAGTACACCGAAATCGCCCTCCGCACCGGGCACGACAACCATATGCACCTCTTCCGATCGGATAAGGCGTTCGGGCGTCACGAGTTCAAAATGAAGCGACACTACGCATCCTTTGCCATCTTCTCGGCCTTGGCGACCACCTCGTCGATGCCGCCGACCATGTAGAAGGCACTCTCAGGCAGGTGGTCATACTCGCCCTCGACCACTGCCTTGAAACTCCTGATCGTGTCCTCGATCTGCACGAACTTGCCGGAAATGCCCGTGAAGACCTCCGCGACGTGGAAAGGCTGGCTCAGAAACTTCTGAATCTTTCGCGCACGCTGGACGGTCAGCTTATCCTCCTCGGACAGTTCATCCATCCCCAGAATGGCGATGATGTCCTGCAGCGACTTGTACTTCTGCAGCGTCGACTGAACCGCGCGGGCGACGTCATAATGCTCCTGCCCGACCACGCGCGGCTCCAGCAGGCGGGAGGTGGAATCCAGCGGATCGACCGCCGGATAAATACCCAGCTCGGAAATCGCGCGGTTGAGGTTCGTGGTCGCGTCCAGATGCGCGAACGACGTAGCTGGCGCCGGGTCAGTCAGATCGTCCGCGGGCACGTACACCGCCTGAACCGAGGTGATCGACCCCTTGTTGGTCGAAGTGATCCGCTCCTGCAACGCGCCCATGTCGGTCGACAGCGTCGGCTGATACCCCACCGCCGAGGGAATACGCCCCAGCAGCGCCGACACTTCCGCGCCCGCCTGCGTGAAACGGAAGATGTTGTCGACGAAGAACAGGACGTCCTGCCCCTCCTGGTCACGAAAATATTCGGCGATCGTCAGGCCCGACAGAGCGACACGCGCGCGCGCACCGGGCGGCTCGTTCATCTGGCCGAAGACCAGCGCGACCTTCGATCCCTCACTGATCGGCTCGCCCGCCTCATTCTTGGCGATGACGCCGGCGTCGAGGAACTCATGGTACAGATCATTGCCCTCACGCGTCCGCTCACCGACGCCCGCGAAGACCGACGTACCGCCATGACCCTTGGCGATGTTGTTGATCAGCTCCTGGATCAGCACCGTCTTGCCGACGCCCGCACCGCCAAACAGGCCGATCTTGCCGCCCTTGGCATAAGGCGCGAGCAGATCGATGACCTTGATGCCTGTGACCAGAATCGCGCTCTCGGTCGACTGGTCGACGAACAACGGCGCATCGGCATGGATCGGCGCGGTCTGCGTGGCGTTCACCGGCCCCCGCTCATCGATCGGTTCTCCGATGACATTCATGATACGACCGAGCGTCGCGGGACCGACGGGGACACGGATCTGCGAGCCGGTATCGCTCACGGTCTGGCCGCGCGTCAGTCCCTCGGTCGCATCCATCGCGATCGTGCGTACCGTGTTCTCGCCCAGATGCTGCGCGACCTCCAGCACCAACCTGCGACCATTATTGTCCGTCTCCAGTGCGTTCAGGATCGATGGCAGATTGTCGGGAAAGTGCACATCAACCACGGCACCGATCACTTGGCTGATCGTACCGGTATTATTACTGCGTGTCCCTGACGCGTCGGGGGTCGGGCGGGTCATTTCAGCGGCGCTTGCCATCGTCATTCCTCAATTTAGAATCCATTCGCCGTGCGCGGCGAGTTCGTCGTGCATCGCATCGGGCGCGAGATCGGGCATTTCATTCGGCCAACTTACTGCTCCGTGAGCAATGCCAACTTGAGCGAAATAGTCGGGATCTTTCATAATCTCGAAAACCCCCTTCAAGTGCGATCGATCGAAGCAAACGCGACCAGCCACCCCATCCCGGTGCTCGACCCAAAGGGTCAACGGTCCGACCACTTCCACCTTCACGACATTCCATGGGACCGCCATCATCTACTCCAGTGGCGCGATCTGATTTAGCGCCTTGCCTTGCCGAGCCAGTTCCCAATTGGCGAGTAGATCGTCGCGATGCAACTCCGCCCAGTCGAGAACCAGCCCCAGTGCGCGACGCTCCAGCGTACCCGGATATATTACGTTCATCTTGTGAATGCCAATAATGGTATCCTCGTCCTGTCCCAGATACGCAGCATGAAAATGCGGCGGTGAGTGGTCGTTCCAGAACATCAAAATCTTGATGTTGAAGAAAAATTGAGATCACCGGCACGGAGAATTAGAGAGCCTCCGCCCCCGAGATGATCTCCACCAGTTCCGTCGTGATCGCCGCTTGTCGCGTGCGGTTATACTGGATGGACAGGCGGTTGATCATGTCGCCTGCGTTGCGCGTCGCATTGTCCATCGCGTTCATCCGGCTACCCTGTTCGGACGCCGCGTTTTCCAGCATGGCGCGAAAGATCTGGATTGCGATCGCGCGCGGCAGGAGCGCGGCGAGAATGCTCTCTTCGTCGGGCTCGTACTCGACGACCGCGCCGGCTGACGTCACGGGCTCGGTGTCGAATGCGACCGGGATGATCTGGACGCCGGTCGGCTCCTGTACAAGCGCCGACCTGAACCTGGCGTAGAACAGATGCGCGACGTCGAACTCACCTGCCTCGAACCGTGCAATCACGTCCTCGGCGACAGCCTGCGCGTCGTTGAACGAGACGCTTTTGATCCCCGACAGATCATGATCAGCGACGATCAGGTCGGGGTAGAAGCGCCGGAGCACCCGCCCCTTCTTTCCCGCCAGGTAGAATTTGACCATCTTGCCTTGGGCGATCAGAGCATCGGCCTTGCGCCGGGCCGCGCGCACGATGTTCGTATTGAACGCCCCCGCCAGTCCGCGCTCCGAGGTCGCCACCACGATCAGGTGCACGTCCTCCCGGCCTGTCCCCGCCAGCAGCGGCGAGACCCGCGCGCCGGTGCCGACCCGCCGCGCGATGCTTGCCATCACCGCCTCCAGCCGCTCGGCATAGGGCCGCCCTGCCTCCGCCGCCTCCTGCGCACGGCGCAGCTTCGCGGCGGCGACCATCTTCATCGCCTTGGTGATCTTCTGCGTCGACTTCACCGAGCCGATGCGGATCTTGAGGGCCTTGAGTGATGCCATTACACGATCCGTTCAGGCGAACGTCTTGGCAAAGCTGTCTAGCGCGCCCTTGAGCTTGCCCTTTGCCTCGTCGCCCAGATCGCGGGTGTCGCGAATCATTGTCAAGACGTCCGCATGGTTCGATCGCATGTCGCTCAGCAGCGCCGCCTCGTAGCGATTGACGTCGGCGACCGGCACCTGGTCGAGATAGCCGGCGGTCCCGGCAAAGATCGACACTGTCTGTTCCTCGAACGGCATCGGGTTGAACTGACGCTGCTTCAGCAACTCCGTCAGCCGTGCGCCGCGGTTGAGCAGCTTTTGCGTCGCCGCGTCCAGATCGGAGCCGAACTGCGCGAACGCGGCCATCTCACGGTACTGCGCCAGCTCCAGCTTGATCGAGCCCGACACCTTCTTCATCGCCTTGGTCTGCGCGGCCGAGCCGACGCGGCTGACCGACAGGCCGACATTGATCGCCGGGCGGATGCCCGCGAAGAACAGGTCGGTCTCAAGGAAGATCTGCCCATCGGTAATCGAGATGACGTTGGTCGGAATATAGGCCGACACGTCGCCCGCCTGCGTCTCGATTATCGGCAGCGCAGTGAGCGATCCGCCGCCCTCACTGTCGTTCATCTTCGCCGCGCGCTCGAGCAGGCGCGAGTGAAGGTAGAACACATCGCCCGGATACGCCTCGCGACCCGGCGGACGACGCAGCAGCAACGACATCTGCCGATAGGCGACCGCCTGCTTCGACAGATCGTCATAGACGATCAGCGCGTGCATACCCCGATCGCGGAAATACTCGCCCATCGCACAGCCCGTATAGGGCGCCAGGAACTGGAGCGGCGCGGGGTCGGACGCGGTCGCGGCGACGACGATGGAATATTCCATCGCGCCCTGCTCCTCCAATGTGCGGACAAGCTGCGCCACGGTCGAGCGCTTCTGTCCGACCGCGACATAGACGCAGTACAGCTTCTTCTTCTCGTCGTCGCCCTTGTTGACCTCGCGCTGGTTGATGAACGCATCGATCGCCACCGCCGACTTGCCGGTCTGGCGGTCACCGATGATCAGCTCGCGCTGCCCGCGTCCGACGGGAACCAGCGCGTCGATCGCCTTCAGTCCCGACTGCATCGGCTCATGCACCGATGTGCGCGGGATGATGCCCGGCGCCTTCACCTCGACGCGGCTGCGCTCGGCCGTCTCGATCGGACCCTTGCCGTCGATCGGGTTACCCAGACCATCGACGACGCGCCCGAGCAGTTCCTTGCCGATCGGCACATCGACGATCGTGCCGGTGCGCTTGACGACATCACCTTCCTTGATCTCGGCGTCGGAGCCGAAGATCACGACGCCGACATTGTCTGCTTCAAGGTTCAGCGCCATGCCCTGCACGCCATTGGCGAACTCGACCATCTCGCCGGCCTGCACATTGTCGAGGCCATAGATGCGCGCGATACCGTCACCGACCGACAGCACCTGCCCCGTCTCGGAGACGACGGCCTCGGTACCGAAATTGGCGATCTGGTCACGAATGACCTTCGAGATTTCTGCGGCGCGAATATCCATGTTCTAACCCTTACAGACGGTGTGGCCGTCAGCCCTTCATTGCATGCGCGAGTGCGTTCAAACGTGTCCTGATCGAGCTGTCGATCATCTGGCTGCCGACGCGGACGACCAGCCCGCCCAGCAATTGCGGGTCAACCGACAGGTCGACCGAAACCTCTCGCCCGACACGCAGGCGCAGTTGATGCTTCAGTTCGGTCACCTGCTCATCATCGAGCGGATGCGCGGACATTACTTCCGCCGAAATCTCGCCGCGATGCCGCGCGGCCATCGCCCGGAATGCACGGATGACGCCGGGCAATTGCGACAACCGGCGGTTCTCCGCCAACACGCCCAGAAAGCTGCGGGTGGTCGCATCGAGTTGCAGCGTATCGGCAACCGTGACGACCGCCCGTATGGCGTCCCCGCGGTCGACCACCGGGCTCGCGATCAGCCGGCGCAGATCGTCTGATCCGGCAAGTGCATCGCGCACCATTGCCAGACTGCGCTCGACCGAATCGATGGTCCGGGACTCACCCGCCATGTCGAACAGCGCGGCGGCATAGCGACCGCCCAGGCCCGCGGTCGCGGCAACCGACCGCTGCGTCCCGCCCTGATTATCGCCATGATTACCGCTGGACATGTCCACGCAGGCCGAATCCCTTGCTGCCAAGTCTTAACCCACGGGGAGCCTGGCGCGAACGCGCCGGAAATGGGATGCAGGGCGGTTAGCATCGAGGTTGGAGCGATGCAAGCGCTGCGCCCGATCCGCTTTTTGAACGCAAGCCGCGGGATGCGGGGATGCGGTTTTCGGCCTATGCAGATGCATCATGACGACCATCAATCCCAACACCGCATGGGCCGCCTTTCACGCGCGCGATCGCAGCGCCGACGGCCGCTTCGTCGGCGCTGTGCTGACAACCGGTATCTATTGCAAGCCGTCCTGCCCGGCGCGTCATCCAGCAAGGGCAAACATCACCTTCTATGCGAGTCCGGACGAGGCGCGTGCGGCGGGTTTTCGCGCGTGCCAGCGCTGCCGGCCGGATGAAGTCGGGCGGGACCGCGTGGCCGTGGCGCGCGCGGTCGGGCTGATCGAAGCTGCCGAGGAACCACTGTCGCTCGCTGCACTGGCGGCCGCCGTCGACTATGCCCCGCACCATTTTCACCGGTTGTTCCGGCGTGCAACCGGGGTCACGCCCGCCGCCTATGCGCGCGGTCTGAGAGCCAGTCGTGCGGTCAATGCCTTGTCCGGGGAGACACGCATCACCGATGCCGTTTATGACGCGGGCTATGCTGGCCCGAGCCGCTTTTACGCCGATGCCGCCGAGCGCATGGGAATGACGCCCGGCGCATGGGTGCGCGGCGGTGCGGGAATTGTCATCCGCTGGACCATCGCCGACAGCAGCTTGGGACGGCTATTGATCGCCGCAACCGACAAGGGGTTGTGCCGTGTCGCCTTTGATGAGGACAAGGCCGTCCTGCACGCCCGTTTCCCGCAGGCACGAATAGAGCCGGCTGACGCAGCGCTGGCCGAACTCGCGGCACGCGTCGTCGCCAGCGTCGAGCAGCCGGGCCGAGACCATGACCTGCCGCTAGACGTGCGCGGGACAGCGTTTCAGGAAGCGGTGTGGCAGGCGCTGCGTGCCATTCCGGCGGGACGAACGCTCAGTTATGGCGAACTTGCGACTGTGGTCGGCCGGCCGCAGGCGGTCCGTGCGACGGGCAGTGCATGCGGCGCCAATCCGGTCGCGGTCCTGGTGCCTTGCCACCGCGTACACCGCACGGACGGGTCGCTGGGCGGCTATGCCTATGGCTTGGATCGCAAACGCGCGCTGCTGGAACGTGAAGGTCGATAATCGCCGGCAGCATCCTCTGACGCCGGCTCCAGTTTCTGCATCGCCTGCCGCGCCGCATCGGGCGTCGGAGCCGTATCAAGCACCGCCAGCAACTGCGCGGCCGGGTTATCCTCGGCCTGATGCGGGTCATAGGCCAGCGGACGCAGCGTCTGGCGTGCCAGCGCCAAATCACCGTCGCGCACAGCCTGACGCACGACAGACAGCCGCAATCCAGGATCCTGCGGCACCAGCTCGAACGCGCGGTAAAGCCCGTCGATCGCCGATGGACGCGGCGCGACATGCTGCATCTCGAAGCTGTAATAATAAAGCGACAGCAGCGCGGCATCGTCATTGTCGATATGGTTCGCCTTGACGATCCAAGACCGCGCATTCGCCCACACTTTGGGATCGGTTGACTTCGCGGCCGCGGCCCGACCAAGACTGACCCTGGCCTTGTACGTCATCGCCTGCAACGATTTTGGATCGGCGGCCAGCGCACGGTCGGCGGCCATATCCGCCTCGTCATCGTGCCCCGCGTCGAGCGCCATCTCGGCGAACCAGCCCTGTGCGACGGCATCACCCGGATAGGCGGCAATAATCCGACGTGCCTTCTCGTATAAAGGCTGGGCGGTCTTTCTGTTGACGCCGCGTGTTGAGACCATCCGCAGGTCGATCATGGCGCTTTCTCCCGCCGTCAGCGGACGGACATCGACCGACGCCGGCGGTAAGTCCGGCAGCGCGACTTTCATTACGGAAAGATGGCTCTGCGACAAATACCGGTCGAGATCATGGTCCAGCTTTTTCAGGTCGCCGAAAGACTGCTCGGCCGCGACCAAGCTGGGCGTGCCGCTGTTCAGCAGTTGCAGATAGCGTTTGAATTCCTTCCCGTGATCCGTGTCAAAGATCAGATAATGGGTCAGCAGCCAGCCGCGGCCGTACAATGTCGCAGTCTGTTCGTCCGACAGCTTGCCGCCGCGTGCGAACATGCGCCTGATCGACAAATCGGGGCCATAGAACAGGCTGGCGGCGCGGTGCTGCGCGGCAACACCGACCTTGGCATATTCCTTGTAAAAGGTCGTCGTCGAGAAGAACTCGGCATAGCCTTCCGAATACCAGGCCGGATAGGCGAAAGGCGCGTTGCCCAGCAGGAAATGATGGGCATATTCGTGGAACAGCACGATCTGCGGCTTCAAAGAGTCCGCGCCGCCGCCATCGCCGCGTCGCGGAGTGAATGCCACCGATCCGCTTGCGCGCGGCACGTAGAAGCCTGCAATGTTGCTGCATCCGCACAATCGCTGCACCACCGCGACATTATCGGCGACAAAGACCGTAACCCGGTTGCTGGGCGTTCCGGTCGTGGCCGGAATATGCTGGATATGTCGGAGGACGGCATCGAATCCTTCCAGTCTTGCCGCCGTCTCACGGATGTCGCCCTCACGACCTTCTGCGTACACGACGAAATGCTGCGAGGTCGCGCGCGTCCAGCCTGCACTTGCCGGCGCCGTCGCCATCAATGCAGCCGATCCCGCCAGCACCGCGCGCCACCTGGTCGTCATGCTTCCAATCCCCCCGCCCCGAATGCTCCCCAGCGGCAGGCTAGAGACCCGGCTGTTCCCGCGCAAGCAAGGACGTGGTTAGGAACTTCTAAAGCCTCTGGCGCTAACCAGTGACGACGGTCGCTGAAGGATTGAATGGATGAGCGCGTTCGGGCGTCGCAGTGGGATGGGAGGGGGACAACCGGTGCGTCCGGCGTTCGGTGTCGCACGCCCGATGCAGGGCGGCGGCCCCGCCAGGCCCGAACCAATGGGCGGCGACCAGTTCCCACCGCTTGATGCGTTGCCGATGCCGGGAGAGATTGCGCCGGAGTCTAACGCAGGCGCACCGGGCAGCGCGGGCGACGCCATGCAGCGCCTAGCCGATCGCCAGGCCGCCAGCGGAGAGGCCGGCAACAGCCGCGTTGAGGGCTTTGAAGCGTCCGTACACAAGATCAAGGAACAGGTTCTTCCACGCCTCCTGGAACGCGTCGATCCCGAAGCGGCGGCGACGCTGGGCAAGGACGAACTGGCCGAGGAGTTTCGCCCGATCATCGGCGAAGTGCTTGCCGAGCTGAAACTAACGCTCAACCGGCGCGAACAGTTTGCGCTGGAAAAGGTGCTGGTCGACGAACTGCTCGGGCTGGGGCCGCTGGAAGAATTGCTCGCCGACCCGACCATCTCCGACATCATGGTCAACGGCCCGGACCAGACCTATATCGAACAGAAGGGCAAGTTGGTCATCGCGCCGATCCAGTTCCGTGACGAGGAGCATCTGTTCCAGATCGCGCAGCGGATCGTGAATTCGGTCGGCCGCCGTGTCGATCAGACAACGCCGCTGGCCGATGCGCGCCTGAAGGACGGCAGCCGCGTCAACGTCATCGTGCCGCCGCTTTCGCTGCGCGGCACCGCCATCTCGATCCGCAAATTCTCGGCCAAGCCCATCACGCTCGACATGATGGCGGGCTTCGGCAGCATGTCCCCCAAGATGGCGACCGCGCTGAAGATCGCGGGCGCGTGCCGATTTAACGTCGTCATCTCTGGTGGTACCGGCTCCGGCAAGACGACGATGCTGAACGCGCTATCCAAGATGATCGACCCGGGTGAGCGCGTGCTGACGATCGAGGATGCAGCCGAACTCCGCCTGCAACAACCGCACTGGCTGCCGCTGGAGACGCGTCCCGCCAATCTGGAGGGTCAGGGTGAGATCAGCATCCGCGACCTGGTCAAGAATGCACTGCGCATGCGTCCGGATCGTATCATTCTCGGCGAAATTCGCGGGTCCGAATGTTTCGACATGCTCGCCGCCATGAACACCGGCCACGACGGCTCGATGTGCACGCTCCACGCCAACTCCCCGCGCGAGGCGCTGGCCCGCATGGAGAACATGGTGATGATGTCGGACATCAAGGTGCCCAAGGAAGCTATCAGCCGTCAGATCGCCGATTCGGTCGAGATGATCATTCAGGTAAAGCGCCTGCGCGACGGCTCAAGGCGCGTGACGAACGTTACCGAGGTCATCGGCATGGAAGGCCCTGTGATCGTCACGCAGGAGCTCTTCAAGTTCGAATATCTCGATGAAAGCGCCGACGGCAAGATCATCGGCGAATATCGCTCAATGGGACTGCGTCCCTATACGCTGGAAAAGGCGAAGCAATTCGGCTTTGCCGACGCCTATCTTGAGGCATGCCTATAGGGCGCCCGACCCTCAATCCTCGTCCGCGATCGTTACGTGTAGCCCGTCGAGCGCGTCGGTCACGGTGATCTGGCATGACAGACGTGAATTCTCGTCGCGCGTGCCCGTCGATTCCAGCAAATCGTCCTCATCCTCGCTCATCGCGGGCAACTGGCCGGCAAAGTCCGGGTCGACATGGACGTGGCAGGTGGCGCAACTGCAACATCCGCCGCAAAGCGCCAGGATCTCGTCAATCCCGGCATCGCGAATGACTTCCATGACGGACAGCCCCACTTCGGCGTCCAGCGTCTGTTCTTCCCCTTCGCGCGTCGTCACGATAAGCTGTGGCATGCATGATTCTCCCTTGCGTCACGCTGCCCTTGCCGTTCTGGTGCGCCTCGATCAATGGGATTAAGCGAACAGGCGCTGCGCAGGTCACTGGATGCGCTATCCGTCACCGAGCCGGCCTTCGCCGCGGCACTAGCCCGCGTCGGATATCCTGCACCCCGCATCCGCGAGCGGGGCTATGCCACACTGCTGCGCACCATCCTGGGACAGCAGGTCAGCGTCGCCAGCGCCGCGGCGGTATGGCGCAAGCTCGACACGGTCGTGGGCGGCGCGGCCGATCCGTCGCGCGTCGCAGCCGCCAGCGACGAACAACTGCGCAGTGCAGGGCTGTCCCGTCAAAAGGCTGGCTACGCGCGCAGTCTTGCCGACGAGGTGACGAGCGTGCGGCTCGACCTCGACAACCTGCCATTGGACGATGAGCAGGCGATCACCGCACTGACGCGCATCAAGGGGATCGGCCGCTGGTCGGCGGAGATCTATCTGTTGTTCGCCGAAGCGAGGGCAGATGTCTGGCCCGCGGGCGACCTGGCGGTGCAAATCGAGGTCGGCCGTATCCTCGGACATGATTCGCGTCCGACCGAAAAGGCAACGCGCGCGCTGGCAGAAGCATGGCGCCCGCACCGCGGCGCTGCGGCGATCTTCGCCTGGCACCATTATGGCGCCGGCCCGGACGTGACGCCTACCTCAATGTAGCGCCCTCAGCCTCCGATGCACGATGATCTGCCGTTGGCGTACCAGTGATCAGACGGGGTGGACAATACCCGGGCGGCTTCAGTAACGGCGCCGCAGAAGCGAGGTTTCCCGTCCGCGCAATTGACAGTTCGTACCTGAGAATGCGTCCTTCAGCGTTGCCAGTCGAGGATTGCCGCCGCGATCTCGTCCGGCGCATTCTCCTGGATGAAGTGCTTCGCGCCCGGCAGATTGACGATGCGGTGAGTCGGGAACAGCTTGGCGAAGCGGTCGCGCGCGGGCGCGCGGAACGCACCATCGGCACCGCCCCACACGATCAGCGCTGGCTTGTCCGCTACTTTGGCCAGCCCTGCTTCCACCTCCAGAAGGTAATCCTCGCTGAGACGAATCTGGCGGGCAAAGATCCAGGTGGGCAACCGTGCCTCGGGCGTGGGAAAAGGTCCGGTGTAGGCCGACATCTCCGCTTCGGTCAGCGTCCGGTTGATGCCTGCCGGAATAAGCCATCGGACCAGCGCGTTGTTACGCCTGATGAAATGCCGAGCCAGGCGGCTGCCGACAATGCGCGAGAACGTCGTCATCCCTTTGGACCGTCGCGCCGGCCAGGCGAAGGAGTTACCGATGACAAGCGAATGAATCATCTCCGGACGGCGACCGGCCAGGCCGAGCCCGATAGGGCCGCCCCAGTCTTGCACCATGATCCTCAGGTCGCTGAGTTCAAGCGCATCGACAAAGCTCTCCAAAACGCTCGAATGTTCACGTGGCGTATAAGTGTATCCCGGCTTCGCCTTGCTGAGACCGAATCCCGGATAATCGAGTGCGATGCACCGAAAATGGGGTGATAGCTGGTATATGATATGTCGGTAGAGGAAGGACCAGGCCGGGTTGCCATGCAGCATAAGCAGGACCGGACCGGAGCCTTCATCGACGTAATGAACGGTATTTCCGTCGACCTCGACGAACCGGCTCGCGAACGGGAACAGTGTCTGGTCCAGCCAATCCGGAGGGCTTGTATTCATCGGCATCACTTTTCTCTGAAAAATCGATCAAGCGACGACACAGGATCAACGGCCCCAACGCTGGCAGACAGCGATCGTTTCGACTCATGCGTCGGTCGCACAGAGCATGCGCAGCGTCTCGATTGACGTGAGCCAGCAGGGCGTCATTCCGCGCGTACCGGCGCTCCTTATCGCGTTTGCGATATCCAACCTACTGGATTGCCATCGAAGACCGCGTGTATTGCCGTCGTGACCGACAACAGCCGAGTAAGCGCCATGCGTATCGCCGCCATCGCATCCGTCATCCTCTTCCTTCAGGCCCCACCTGCTCTCGCCGAGAGTCCGCGGGACATGCTGGTCCACGCGTCTTTCGCCGACACGGACAAGGCGAGCGCGCTTGCACACGTAAGCGCTGTCGACAACGTAACCACAGCCACGCTGCGGCGTGCGCCCGATGATTACGAGGCCGCGCTCATGCAGGCGACCGCGACCGGATATCAGGCGAAGCTGACCGGCAGCCGGACCCAGGCCATCGACGCACGTCACCAGTTCGAGGCACTGACCCAGCGTAATCCGCGCAATGCCGACGCTCAGCTGGGCCTGGGCGCATGGCACATCGGTGCGGTGTACAATGTCGGACGGATCATGGCCGGTGCGGTTCTGGGTGCATCGAAAGGAAAGGGCTTCGACGCCCTCGACCGCGCGGTGGCGCTTGGCGGTGGGCGGGCTTCCTACACCGCGATTGCCGCGCTGCTGCGCCTGGAACTCGATCCCGACGACGCGAAGGGCCGCGCCCTTGCCGACGCTGCAACCCGGGCTGCCACCCCGACCCGGCTGGACCGCATCATGCAGCGTGCCGCCGGCCTGGTGCTGGTTTCGCTGCGCGCCGGCGATTCGAAGGCCACCAAGACGCTGGCGGCACGCCTGCTGCCGTTCGGGCGACTGCCCAAGGATTAGCCTGCTGCGTCCTACTCGGCCGCGAACACGCCCTTTAGCTTGGCGAAGAATCCCTGGCTTTCGGGACATTCGTCCCCCGTCTCGGTTTCTCGAAACGCCTCGAGCAATTCCTTTTGCCGCAACGACAGCTTTGTCGGTGTCTCCACGTCGATCTGGATCACCAGGTCACCGTGCCCACGCCCCTGCAGCACCGGCATACCGGCAGCACGTTGACGAAGCTGTTTGCCTGACTGAATACCGGCCGGAATCCTGATTTCATGGCGGCGGCCGTCCAGTCCCGGGATCGACATCTGCCCCCCCAGCGCGGCGGTCGTGAAGCTGATCGGCGCGCGCGCAAACAACGTCGTGCCTTCACGCTCGAAGATCGCATGACGGCTGACATGCAGGAAAATATACAGGTCACCAGACGGGGCGCCGCGTGGGCCGGCTTCGCCCTCCCCGCTCATGCGTACGCGCGTCCCCTCATCGACGCCCGGCGGTATGTTCACGCTCAGCGTCTTGGTCTTGTCGACGCGGCCCTCACCACGACAGTCCGGGCAAGGATCAGCGATGATTTCGCCTGCTCCCTGACAGACAGGACACGCGCGCTCGACCACGAAAAAGCCTTGCTGCGATCGTACCTTACCGTTTCCACCGCAGTGACGGCACGTCGTTGCCTTTGTGCTCGGTCTTGCACCCGAGCCCTGACAGGTTTCGCAAATTGCGGAGACATCGATCGTGATCTCGCCCGAATGGCCGTGATAGGCCTGCTCCAGCGTGATCTCCATGTCGTAGCGCAGATCGGCACCGCGACGACCGGCCTGACGCCCCTGGGTTCGCTGGGCACCGCCCATGAACTCGCCGAACACGGACTCGAAGATATCAGAAAATCCGCCGAAGTCTTGCCCGCCGCCGCCGCCGCCCTGCTGAAATGCGGCATGACCAAACCGATCATAGGCGGCCCGCTTCTGCGGATCCTTCAGCACATCATAGGCTTCGCTGACAGCCTTGAAACGCGCCTCAGAATTCTTGCACCCCGCATTCTTGTCGGGATGGTATTTCATCGCCAGCTTGCGGTACGAGGACTTGAGCGTCGCCGCATCGGCTCCCCGCTCGCATTCCAGCAGTTCGTAATAATCGATTGTCGTGGTCATTCCGGGCCCCCGCCCTGCCTTTCAACGCATTCGCCACCCGCGCGTCCGTCGCAATCCATGGCCTCGATTTGAACGCGAGAGTCCGGACGGCGAAAGGCGCGGAAATGGCGAAATGCGATCATTGCGCGTCTTACTTGTCGTCGACCTCGGAGAACTCCGCATCGACCACATCGTCCTGCGCCGGCTCGGCGTTGGTGCCCTCCGACGCCGACGCTTCGGACGCCTGCTGCTCATAGATCGCCTGGCCCAGCTTCATAGCGACCTGCGCCAGTGCCTGGCTCTTCTCGTTCATGGCATCGGGATCGCCACCCTCGACCGCGGTCTTGGTCTCGGCGATCGCCGCCTCGATCTCTGACTTGAGCGAGGCATCGACCTTGTCACCATTGTCCGCAAGCTGGCGCTCGGTCGTATGGATCAGCGATTCGGCGTTATTCTTGGCCTCTGCGCCGGCACGACGCTTCTTGTCCTCCTCGGCGAACTGTTCGGCGTCACGCACCATCTGATCGATGTCGTTGTCAGACAGTCCCCCGCTGGCCTGAATACGAATCTGCTGCTCCTTGCCGGTGCCCTTGTCCTTGGCGCTGACATTGACCAGCCCGTTCGCGTCGATATCGAAGGTCACCTCGATCTGCGGGACGCCACGCGGTGCCGGCGGGATACCGACCAGATCGAACTGGCCCAGCAGCTTGTTGTCCGCCGCCATCTCGCGCTCACCTTGGAAAACACGGATCGTGACCGCGCCCTGATTGTCGTCGGCCGTCGAATAGGTCTGCGCCTTCTTCGTCGGGATCGTCGTGTTCCGGTCGATCATCCGCGTGAACACACCACCCAGCGTCTCGATGCCCAGAGACAGCGGCGTTACGTCGAGCAGCAGCACGTCCTTCACATCGCCCTGCAACACGCCCGCCTGAATCGCGGCGCCCATGGCGACGACCTCATCGGGATTGACGCCGGTGTGCGGATCCTTGCCGAAGAAGTTCTTCACCACCTCACGCACGCGCGGCATGCGGGTCATGCCGCCGACCATCACGACCTCGCTGATGTCATCGGCCTTCAACCCGGCATCGCTTAGCGCCTTCTTGCAAGGCTCCAGCGTACGCTTGATCAGGCTCTCGACCAATCGTTCCAGATCGGCACGATTGATCGTCTTGACCAGATGCTTCGGTCCGTTCTGGTCAGCGGTTATGAAGGGCAGATTGACTTCGGTCGACTGAGCGGAGGACAATTCGATCTTCGCCTTCTCCGCTGCTTCCTTCAGCCGCTGCAACGCCAGCTTGTCCTTGGTCAGGTCGATGCCTTCGTCCTTCTTGAAGCCATCGGCCAGATAATCGACGATCGTGTTGTCGAAATCCTCGCCGCCCAGGAACGTGTCACCGTTCGTGGCCTTCACCTCGAACACACCGTCACCGATCTCCAGGACCGAGATGTCGAACGTCCCGCCGCCCAGATCATAGACCGCGATCGTCTTGCCGTCCTGCTTCTCCATGCCGTAAGCCAGCGCCGCCGCTGTCGGCTCATTGATGATACGCAGCACCTCAAGCCCTGCGATCTGCCCGGCGTCCTTGGTCGCCTGACGTTGTGCGTCATTGAAATAGGCAGGTACGGTGATGACCGCCTGCGTGACCGTCTCGCCCAGATAGGATTCCGCGGTCTCCTTCATCTTCTGCAGCGTGAAAGCGCTGATCTGTGACGGGCTGTAATCCTTGCCGCCCGCATTCACCCAAGCATCGCCATTGGGACCGCGCGCGATCTTGTAGGGCACCATTTCGGTGTCCTTCTTGGTCACGGGATCATCAAAGCGCCGACCGATCAGCCGCTTGACCGCAAACACGGTATTGTCCGGATTGGTCACCGCCTGCCGCTTCGCCGGCTGACCGATCAGCCGCTCGCCATCCTTGGCGAAGGCGACGATGGAGGGCGTGGTACGCGCGCCTTCCGCATTTTCGATCACCTTGGGCTTGCCACCCTCCATCACCGCAACGCAGCTGTTGGTGGTGCCAAGGTCGATGCCGATTACTTTAGCCATTGGTCCTGAAAACCCCTGATATTGAACGATTGACAGACTGCCCCGCTGATCGGCGGTGCAACCTGCATTACCGTTGGCGATATAGGTGGACCACGACGCCCCGCAAGATTAGCGGTTTTCAACGATTGTTTTCTACCGAGGAAACCTGGCCATGCGTCATGCGTTTATCATTGCTGCCTTGGTGCCGATGGCGGTCTTGCCGATGGCGTTGTCCGGGTGCAGCATCACACCCAAGCAGGCTTATGTCGATCACGCCTGGGTGCGTCTGGGCGCAGTCGCGGGGCGTCCGGCGGCCGCCTATTTTACGCTTCACGGTGGCCCGGAGCCGCTTACCCTGATTGCGGTTACGACCGATGTCGCGGTCAACAGCGAAATGCATGAAACCATCGACAAGGGCGGCACGGCCGAAATGGAAGCGTTGCACGATGTTTCCGTTCCCAAAGATCAGACGGTCGTCTTCGCGCCGGCCGGCCGCCACGTCATGCTGTTCGATATGAACGCGGGCATCAAGGCGGGCGGCAGCATCACGCTGACCTTCACCTTCTCCAACGGTGAGCGGATCCTGAAAGACGCGCCGGTCATCGGCGCGGGCGATCCGGTACCCGAAAAGGGCTAGCCGCTACAGGGCGTCGAAATCGATCGGCGCATCCTTGTCCAGTGTCCAGGGCGCCTCCGGCATAGGGTATTTCAGGCCCGTCGCACAGTTGAACAGCACGACGCGCTCGTCGTCGTCCACCTCGCTTGTGCGTACCGCCTCGCGGTAGGCGGCGAGCGTCGCACCACCCTCCGGACACAGCAGCAGCCCGTCCTCTCTGGCGCAGTCGTCGACGGCTTTCAGGATGGCGGGGTCGCCGACCGCCACCGCCTTGCCGCCCGATGCACGCACGGCGCGCAGGATCAAGAAGTCGCCCACCGCCTTCGGCACTCGGATACCCGCCGCCACGGTCTGCGCATCCTCCCAGCGTTCAGCATGCTCGACGCCCGCTTCGAACGCGCGCACGATCGGCGCGCATCCACTGGCCTGCACAGCATACATGCGCGGACGCTCGGACCCGATCCAGCCCATCGCCTCCAACTCGTCGAACGCCTTCCACATCCCGATCAACCCGGTGCCACCGCCGGTTGGGTAGAAGATCGCATCGGGCAGCGACCAGCCGAACTGCGCGGCCAACTCCAGACCCATCGTCTTCTTGCCCTCGATCCGATAGGGTTCCTTGAGCGTCGAGAAGTCGAACCACCGACCTTCCGTTGCTCCTTTCGCAACGATCGCGCCGCAATCATCGATCAGCCCGTTAACGCGCCACACCCGCGCGCCTTGCGCCGCGATCTCACGCACGTTCACCTCGGGCGTATCAGCGGGGCATAGGATGACCGTTTCGATGCCGCAGCGGCTGGCATAAGCCGCCAGCGCAGCGCCCGCATTGCCGTTCGTCGGCATCGCGATCCGGCTGACGCCCAGTTCCTTCGCCATCGCCACAGCCATGACCAATCCACGCGCCTTGAACGATCCGGTCGGCAATCGCCCCTCATCCTTGACCAGCACGTTCGTCCCGCCGCTACTGGCAATCGGCACCAGCGGCGTCTCGATCTCGCCCAGACTGACGATATTTTCGGTCCGGCGGAGCGGCAACAATTCACGCCATCGCCAAAGGTCGGTTGGCCGCGCCTCCAGCATCGCCCTTGGCAGATTCGCCGCCACCGCGCCCAGATCGTACCGCACCAGGAGCGGTCGACCTGCATTGGACAACCCTTGCAGCCGGTCCGCCTCGTACCGCTCCCCGGTCAGTGAACATTCCAGATGCGTGACAAAGGTTGGCCGATCGGCGCTCAGGTTTGGATTGCTGTCCATGCTTCGCGCAATAAGGCTCTCGTCCGCTGTGTCGAGCGACACTTGCCAGCCAATCGGATCGTAGTCACATTCAGCAATGAAAATCGAGTTCGATCCGGCAAAGGACGCAGTCAATATTGCCAAGCATTGAATATCGCTTGCCCGTGCCGCCGATCTCGAGATCATGGCGTTTGTCAACGATCATGGCCGCTTCGACGAACCGCATTACAGGATTTATGGTTACATCGGTGGCAAGGCTCATTGTCTCGCCGCTGTTGATCGGAATGGTCGCGTGAGAGCCATCAGCTTACTCCGGGCCCATGCAAAGGATTTACGCCGACATGGCATCTATAGAACCGCCGGTCGTTTTCGATGACGACAATCCGGAGTGGACCGAAGAAGATTTCGCGCGCGCACGACCGGCAAGCGACCTGCCGCCGCATATTCTCGCCGCCTTCCCCAAGATGCGCGGGCCTCAGCTTGCGCCCACCAAACAACAGGTAACGCTGCGCCTCGACCGCGACGTTCTTGCCCGCTTCCGGGCGACCGGCCCCGGCTGGCAGAGCCGCATTAACGCGGCCCTTCGCACCGTCAAGCCCTAGTCGGCGACCTTCGCTACGCCGACCATCGCCGGACGCAACAATCTGTCACGCAGCATGTAGCCGGCCTGCATCTCCTGCACGATCGTACCCGGCGGCTGGTCGCTCGGGAGTTCCAGCATCGCCTGATGGCGGTTGGGATCCAGCATCTCGCCCACTGCAGAAATGCGCGTGATGCCGTGGCGGGTGAAGACCGACTCCAACTCGCGCCCGGTCGCCTCCAGGCCGCCGACCAGTCCCTTCATCTTCTCGTTATCCCTGAGTTCCGCCGGGATTGCCGCCAGCCCGCGTTCCAGATTATCGGATACAGACAGGATGTCGCGGGCAAAGCCGGTCGCGGCATAGGTTCGGGCGTCCGCCGCCTCCTTCTCGGCACGCCTTCTGACATTCTGCACCTCGGCATGCGCGTACAGCACCTGCTGCTTCGCGTCAGCAAGCTCGGCTTCCAGTTCCTGAATCCGATCATGTTCGACCAGTTCTGGCGCCTGCTCGGCGGTTTCTTCCCGCAGATCCTGATCTTGCGTTTCGTTCTCGCTCATCATCATCCCTATAAAACTCGTGACACCGGCTCAGCCCAGCAAACGGGCGAGCGTCGCGGCGGTGAAATCCACCATGGGCACGACGCGCGCATAGTTCAACCGGGTTGGCCCGATCACTCCGACGACGCCTATGACCTGACCGTCGAGACCCCTGAACGGCCGTGCGATGACCGACGATCCAGACAATGCAAATAATTTGGTTTCGGCACCAATGAAGATGCGCGTTGCGTCGCCGCTGCGCGCGCCGTCCAGCAGTCCTGCAATCTCCTGCTTGCCCTCCAGATCGTCGAGCAGGTTGCGTACTCGCTCCAGATCGGCGACCGCGGCTGCATCGATCAACCTGCCCTGCCCGCGCACGATCAGAACCGGGCGGCGATTGGAATCCTCGCTCCATACTGCCAACCCGCGTTCGACCAGCGCCCGCGCCGCGCCTTCGACGCCCGCGCGCCCTGCCACCAGTTCGCGCTCGATCCGCGCCCAGGCCTCGGCAAGTGTCTGTCCCGCAAAGCGTGCGCTGATGTAGTTGCCCGCTTCTACCAGCACCGAGGTGTCAACGCCTGACGGCAGTTCTACGATCCGGTTCTCGATCGAGCCATCCTCGCTGACCAGCACCGCCAGAGCCTGCGTATCGGCCAGCGGGACGAAGGCGATCTGGCGCAGTCTGACCTCTCGCTTCGGCACCATCACCAGCCCCGCGCAGGCCGAAAGACCGGACAATGCTGCGGTCGTCGCCGCCAGCGCCTGTTCGACGGGGCCGCCCTCACCGGCACGCGCCTCGATCGCCGCGCGCTCCTCCGCGCTCGGCTCCAACGCGTGCATCATACCGTCGACATACAGCCGCAAACCCCGCTCCGTCGGAATCCGTCCCGCGCTGGTGTGCGGCGCGGCCAGCAAGCCTTTGACCTCCAGTTCGCCCATGACGCCGCGGATCGATGCAGGCGACAGGTTGAGCCCTGCTGCCTGCGCAATGGTCTTCGATCCCACTGGCGCGCCGCTGGCCAGATAGCCGTCGACCACAGCGCGAAATATGTCGCGCGCGCGATCGCTCAGTTCAGCGATGGGTGGGGCGGCAGCCATCGCTCCAGTCTAGGGTGGCGGGAGAGCGAGTGAAAG
The DNA here is from genome assembly GCA_965217805.1 of Sphingomonas sp. Lineage (GTDB taxonomy): Bacteria > Pseudomonadota > Alphaproteobacteria > Sphingomonadales > Sphingomonadaceae > Sphingomonas. The sequence continues at coordinate 824,742 of CBDCJJ010000008.1, forward strand.
GCTATCCGCCCGCACTGACCAGATCAAAGGAAATACTCATGCGCCCCAGTGGCCGTGCCCCCGACCAGATGCGCCCCATCAGCATCGAACCCCGCTTCACGCGCCATGCCGAAGGGTCCGTTCTGATCGGCTTCGGCGACACACGCGTTCTTGTCACCGCCTCCGTCGAGGAGCGCGTACCCCCCTTTCTGCGCGGCAAGGGAGAGGGCTGGGTCACGGCCGAATACGGCATGCTTCCGCGCGCTACCCATACGCGCTCGTCACGCGAAGCCGCCAAGGGCAAGCAGTCGGGGCGGACTCAGGAGATCCAGCGGCTGATCGGTCGCTCCCTGCGTGCCGTCATGGACATGAAGATACTTGGCGAGCGACAGATCACGCTCGATTGTGACGTGATCCAGGCGGATGGCGGCACGCGCACGGCGTCGATCTCCGGTGCCTGGGTGGCGCTGAGGCTTGCGATCGACGGACTTCTCAAAAGCGGTAAGCTGGAGAGCGATCCAATCCGTCAAAAGGTAGCCGCCGTCAGTTGCGGCATCTACCAGGGTACCCCCGTCCTTGACCTCGATTATGACGAGGACTCGAACGCCGACGCGGATGCAAACTTCGTCCTGCTGGAGAACGGCCATATCGCCGAGGCGCAAGCAACCGCCGAACACGCCACCTATGATGAAGAGGCGCTGCTTCGTCTACTCCGCCTAGCCCGTATCGGTTGCACCGATATCTTCGCCGCACAGGCCAAGGCGATCGCGTGAGCGGAGAGGGTCGCGATCCGCAGGCCATTCGGCGTCTGAAGTCCGGCAAGCTAGTCATCGCCAGCCACAATGCCGGCAAGGTCCGCGAGATCGGCGCGCTCCTGGCCGAACACGGCATTGACGCCGTGTCCGCCGCCGAACTCGATCTGCCAGAGCCAGAGGAAACCGGCACCACTTTTGTCATGAACGCTGAGCTGAAGGCACGCGCCGCCGCCGATTTGTCCGGGCTGCCCGCGCTCGCTGACGATAGCGGGCTATGCGTTGAAGCGCTTGGCGGCGATCCCGGCGTTTACACCGCCAATTGGGCAGAGCGTGAGGACGGCAGCCGTGACTGGCATATGGCGATGTGCAAGGTCGAGGACGCTCTGGCCGCCAAAGGTCCCGACGTCAATCGCTCCGCCCATTTTGTATGTGCGTTGGCACTCGCCTGGCCCGACGGTCATGTGGAATGGTTTGAGGGCCGCGCGGACGGTACGCTCGTCTGGCCACCGCGTGGCACGGTCGGCTTCGGCTATGATCCGGTCTTCGTGCCGCTCGGGTACGACCGCAGCTATGCCGAACTGGAACCGGCTGAGAAACACGCGATCAGCCACCGCGCCGACGCCTTTGCCCAACTTGTCGCGGCGGTATTTTGACGCTCATGACAGACCCTTTGGCGCTCTACGTCCATTGGCCGTTCTGCTTCTCCAAATGCCCCTATTGCGACTTCAACAGTCATGTTCGCGCGCAGGTCGACCAAAAGGCCTGGCGCGAAGCGTTGATCGCTGACCTGCACCACGAGGCGCGCGTCACACCGGGACGCCGCCTCGGATCAATCTTTTTTGGCGGCGGCACACCGTCGCTGATGCCGCCGGAAACGGTGGCCGCAATCCTTGCAGCCGGAGAATCGGCCTGGGGATTCGATGATGAGATCGAGATCACGCTGGAGGCAAACCCGTCCTCGGTCGAGGCCGCACGCTTTGCCGATCTCGCATCAGCCGGCGTCAACCGCATATCACTGGGACTGCAGGCGCTTGACGATACCGCGCTGCACTTCCTCGGCCGCGCGCATGACGTCGGCGAAGGGCTTGCCGCCCTCGACATCGCGCAAGCGACCTTCGCTCGAGTCAGTTTTGATCTGATCTGCGCCCGCCCCGGCCAGCCGCTGGCTGCGTGGACCGCAGAGCTCGACCATGCACTGTCGTTCGGCACGGAACATCTCTCGCTCTATCAATTGACGATCGAGCCAGGAACGCGCTTCGCGACCGAGGCCGCGGCCGGTCGGCTGACATTACCCCTCGATGATGAAGCCGCCGACCTGTTCGAGGCAACCCGGGCGATGACGGTCGCGGCGGGGCTTCGCGCTTATGAAACCTCCAACCATGCCCGGATCGGAGCGGAAAGCCGACACAACCTGACCTATTGGCGTTACCGTGACTATGTCGGCATTGGTCCTGGCGCGCACGGACGGCGCAGCGGCATGGCAACGGCAAGGCACAAAAAGCCGGAAAACTGGCTCGCCGCCATAGCGCGTAAAAACAATGGCCTCCAATCCGAGGAAGAATTAACGCCGCTCGCTCGCGCGACAGAGGCAATGCTGATGGGATTGCGACTCGCGGAAGGCATCGACACTGATCGTATCGCCGCACTCGCAGGCGGCTGCGCTCCGATCAACATGTTGGCCGAGAAACAGCTGACATCGCGAGGACTCCTGTCGCGCGTTGCCAACCGCCTATCTGTTACCGAGGCCGGCGCCCTCCTGCTCGACGCGATCCTGCCGCAATTGCTAGCGGACGAGCGCCCCGGCAGTTGAGGCTCGTGTCTCAGGCGCGGACGGCTGAGCGCGCTTTGACAAGCGACGATCAATTGGCCATTCTTCGGATCGGAATCGGACGCCTCTTATCGGCCTGAAAGGAACAGTCGATGTTGAAGATCGTAATCGCGGCCACCGTCACGATACTTGCCTGTTCTGCCCAGGCGCAGACATTGACGCGTCTTCCCAATCCCGCCTTCTCGGGAACGGAACAATACACGCGGGTTCTGGCAATCAATCGAGCCTATGTTCGGGCGCTTGGTGATTTGCGATCGGAATATCTGTCGATCCGCGCGGCCGATGGCGGCGAGCTGTCATCCGAGCACCGTAGCGAGATGCAGGCAAGGCTGGACGGGATTCAGGCGAATTGGCGGCGCCGCGTACGCAATGCCAATCCCTTCTCAGTCGATGGGTTTGGCCAGCCGAATGCCAATTTCGCCGCAACACAGCCGCTTTATCCCACCCAATGAATCAGGCGGGCACTGCGCCAACACAGCTGCCGAGAGAGAATTTAGCGGAGCTTTTGCGCCTTTAATAGGGTGCCCCTTCAGAACGCACGCGGTGCCGGCGACACCACTACCGTTCCCGTGCCCCGCACTTCCCGGACCTCCAGCGCGCGCTCGGCAACGCCGTCGCTGCCAAAGCGAAAGGCTCCGTCGATGCCGGCGAAACCATCCGCATCTTTCAATCGCGTTTCAGGAAACCCCGTACCCACACGCCAGTCTCGCGCGATGCGGACCGTCAGCAAGACCGCGTCATAACCCAAACTGGACAGGCGAAAGGGCGTTTTGCCGAAGCGCGCACGATATTTTGTCGCATATTGACGGTACAGACCGTCGGACACGCTTGCGAACCAGGCGCCCGACAAGGACGCGCGCGCGCCAAGCCCGCCATCCGTGTTCCAGAGTTCGGTCCCCAGCAAGTGCGCGGCAGGGCTGGACCGCTTGACCAACGGCGCGGCGACTACTGCTTGGGATACACCGTCAGCGATCAGGACCGCGTCATAGGGCGCCTTCGCCGCCAATTGCCCGACCGCCGCTGTGATCTCGCTCCTGCTGCGGCCATAGGCTTTGAGGGACACAACTTGTCCGCTGGCGTCCTCTACTGCACGAAGAAAGGACGTCGACACGCGCTGTCCGTACAATCCGTTGGGAACCAGACCGGCAAAACTGACCGCCCCTTGCATCTTTGCATAACCGACAACGCGCTCGATGGACTGGGTCGGAATGTAGCCCATCAGGTACGTGCCATCGCCGGCAACGCCGGTGTCGTTCGAAAAGCTGATGACCGGTATCTTTGCCGCCCGCGCAATCGGCGCGACCGCGCGAACGTCATCTGACAATAACGGCCCAAGGATCAGTTGTGCGCCCTCATCGATCGCGCGTCTTGCCGCAGCCGCAGCGCCATTCGCCGTGTCGTAATTGGTAATCCGCACCTGTTCGCTGTTCGTGTCGAGCAATGCCAGCATGGTCGCGTTGGCGATGGACTGGCCGACGCCGGCATTACCTCCACTCAGCGGCACGAGCAGCGCGACACGGTTGCGCTGGCTATCACGCGGGATACCGGTCTCGACGGCGGGCTCGGGAGTGGTCGGTGGCGGAGCTTGGGTCGGTCGTGACTCGGGCGCAGGAGCCGGCCCGCGCGGTACGATCGTCTGACACGCGCCGAGCATGCACGCGAGGCCGATTGCCAGCCACCTGCCAACCTGCCTCCCCGGTTGCGGTATCCCGTACGCCTCTGCCATGACGAACCCCCATGAATCCTCTTGATCCCGGCCTCTACATCGTCGCGACACCAATCGGCAATCTCGGCGATCTCAGTCCTCGCGCGACCGACATACTGACACGCGCCGACGTGCTGGCGGTGGAGGACAGCCGGGTGACGGCGGGGCTGTTGCGTCACGTCGGCGTAAAACGGCCGATGACGCCTTATCATGATCATAATGCCGATATGGTTCGCCCGACACTGATCGCGCGGATGGCGAGTGAAGCGGTGGCGCTGGTGTCGGACGCCGGTACACCGCTGATCTCCGATCCCGGCTACAAACTGGTGCGTGATGCACGGGCGGCCGGTCACGCGGTCGTGACGATCCCGGGACCCTGCGCGGCGGTTGCGGCGCTGACGCTGGCCGGGCTTCCTACCAATCGTTTCCTGTTCATGGGCTTTCTGCCGCCCAAGGCTAGCGCCCGCGAAGCTGCCATCGCCGAGGTCGCGCATGTTCGCGCGACATTGATCTTCTACGAATCGGGACCGCGTCTGGTCGCGATGCTGACCGCCCTCCATCATGGACTGGGCAACCGTGATGCGGCGGTGACGCGTGAGATCACGAAACGTTTTGAAGAAGCCGTGACCGGCAGTCTCGAAACGCTCGCCGATCGCTACGCGGATGCGCCGCCCAAGGGAGAAATCGTGGTCGTCGTGGCACCTCCGGGTGATCCGGCACCGGCCAGCGCGGTGGATGCTGATGCCGCGCTCGCGGAGGCACTGACTCGTCTGCCCGCCGCGCGCGCCGCCGGCGAGGTCGCGAAAGCGTTCGGCCTTGATCGCCGCGCATTGTACGCCCGTGCGCTGGCCATGAAAGCGTGAGGGATCGTCAAAAGGCTGAGGCCGCCGGTCGCAGGGGTGAACGACTGGCGGGCTGGTGGCTGCGCCTGAAAGGCTGGCGTATTCTGGACCGACGCGTGCGTACGCCTGCGGGAGAAGTCGATCTTATAGCAAGACGGGGCACGCTCGTCGCCTTTGTCGAGGTAAAGATGCGCCGGTCAGCGGCGGAACTGGATCATGCGATCGACGAACGCCGGCTGTCGCGTGTAGCGGCGGCGGCCGAATATCTGATGCCGCGTTATGCCGGTCAGGGGGACGACATCAGGGTCGATGTCATCCTCCTCGCACCGGGCACGGTGCCTCGCCACATTGAAAACGCCTGGATCGGCTGACGATCCGTCTCGGACCCTCTGGGAGAATATCATGACATTGACCGTCGCTGTCCAGATGGACCCCATTGCCGACATCAACATCGCGGGCGATTCGACCTTCGCGCTGATGCTGACGGCCGAGACTCGCGGCCACCGGCTATATCACTACACCGCCGATGCCCTGACCCATGCTGACAACCGCCTATGGACGCGCGCTCACCCCGTCACAGTGCAGCGCGTCGCGGGCGATCATTTCCGGCTGGGCGAGCCTGTCTCGCTCGACCTGGGGGACGAAGCCGATGTGGTGCTCATGCGTCAGGATCCGCCGTTCGACCTCGGCTATATCACCGCGACCCATCTGCTGGAGCGGATCACCGACCGCACGCTCGTCGTCAACGATCCCCGCGAAGTCCGCAACGCACCCGAGAAGATGTTCGTGCTGGATTATCAGCGGTTCATGCCGCCGACGCTCATCACCCGCTCACTGGCGGAGGCGCGCACCTTCCTGGATCGGCATGGCTCCATCGTGCTGAAGCCGCTTCATGGCAATGGCGGAAAGGCGATCTTCAAGGTCGATCGTAATGCGCAGAACCTCTCCGCCCTGATCGAAGTGTTCAACATGACCTGGCATGAACCTCACATGCTGCAAGCCTTTCTCCCGGACGTGGCGCAGGGCGACAAGCGGATCGTGCTGGTCGACGGGGAGGTCGCCGGGGCGATCAACCGGCTGCCCGGCAAAGGCGAAATACGCTCCAATCTGGCGGTCGGCGGATCGGCGGAGAAAACCGGCCTGACCGAGCATGAGCATGAGATCTGCGCCGCGATGGGGCCTGAACTCAAGCGGCGTGGGCTGGTGTTCGTCGGGATCGATGTAATCGGTGGACGCTGGTTGACCGAGATCAACGTCACGTCACCGACCGGTATCGTCGCGATCGAGCGATTTGACGGCACGGACGTCTCCGCCATGATCTGGGATGCGATCGAGGCAAGACTGGCCGCACGCAGCTAGCGCGCGTCGACCAGGTGGACACGCGCACCGGCGTGGCGTTCCAGCCGCCCGGCCAGCTCCATCTCGAGAAGCACTGTGTGCACGGCGGGCGCCGGCAGGCCGGACTGCCGAATCAGTTCATCGACCGGGACCGGAACCGCGCCCAGCAGATCGGTGATGCGCATCCGATCACCGTCGCCCGGCTCTTCGCTTCGTGTGCCTTCGAACGGGGCAGGCGGCGGCGACCGCACGGCTCGCGCGTCGATGGGACGGACCTGCTCCAGCACATCGGCGGCGCTCTGGACCAATGTAGCTCCATCGCGAATGAGCAGGTTGCACCCTTGCGAGCGCGGGTCGAGCGGACTGCCGGGCACCGCCATCACCTCACGACCGGCTTCTCCTGCCAGGCGCGCGGTGATGAGCGAGCCTGACTTCTGCACCGCCTCGACCACCACCGTTCCCTGCGACAGCCCGGCGATGATCCGGTTGCGATAGGGGAAATGCCGCGCGCGCGGCTCCGTGCCTGGCGGCTGTTCCGCGATCAGCAGGCCCTGCTCTGCGATCTGTCCCTGTAGCTGCGCGTTCTCGGGTGGAAAGGTGATGTCGATTCCGCTGGCGATGACGCCGATCGTACCGCCGGCAAGCGCGCCGTGATGCGCCGCAGTGTCGATCCCGCGCGCCAGCCCGGAAACGACGACGGCCCCCGCATCGCTTAGGTCATACGCCAGTTGCCGGGCGAACCTGCACGCCGCCGCCGACGCATTGCGGGCGCCGACCATCGCAACACATGGTCGCGTCGCAAACGTCAGATGCCCCTTGACCGTCATCGCCACCGGCGCGTTGTCAAGCTCTGCCAGAAGCGGCGGATAATCGGGATCGCCGTAAATCAGATACGAAGCGCCAAGGCCAGCGGTGCGAGCCATCTCCTGCTCGATCACATCAGGGGACGTGATCGCCGGAGGGCGCCCGCCACCGCGTGCGGCAAGCATCGGCAATGCATCGATTGCGGCATGCGCATCCCCGAACCGCAGGATCAACTGGCGAAAGGTGACCGGCCCGATACCGGCTGTCCGGACCAGACGGAGTGCCGCGGCCGTCGCAGCATCAGCCATGCGTCGGTTCCGCCGGCTCTGCAGTTCCGCCGCCGCCGATCCTCGGTTCGGTACCGGCAAGCAGTCGCTCGATATTGCCGCCATGTTTCCACAAGACGAGCCCGGCGAGCACGATGAAGAGGATGAAATATTCGAACCGCCCCAGCAGTGCGGCGCTGATCGGGGTCGAGGCAGCGGCCACCAGTCCGGCAAGTGAGGAAATGCGCAGGAGCGCCAGCAAGCCGATCCAGACGGCCGCGTAGACCAGACCGATCGGCCAGTAGATGGCAAGCGAAACACCCATCAGTGTCGCCACCCCCTTCCCGCCACGAAAGCGCAGCCAGACCGGATAGCAATGCCCCAGAAAGGCAGCTGCGGCAGCGAGCATCTCGTTCCCCGGCCACCAGTAATGCGCGATCCACACCGCGGCTGCGCCCTTGAGCACATCGAGGAGCAGCGTCGCGGCCGCCAATCCACGGTGCCCGGTGCGCAGGACATTGGTGGCCCCGATGTTCCCCGACCCGACAGCACGCAAATCGCCAGCGCCCGCCAGCCGGGTCAGCAGCATGCCAAAGGGGATTGATCCCAACACATATCCGACCAGAATTGCCAATGTCGGCGCGATCCATAACACTTCCGTCTGCATCGCCACCCCGTCATTGCCGCCGCGACATCATGCGGCAATGGTTCCGGCCATACAACATGCGTTGCGAGGCACGATGCGCCCGATATAGCGCCGGTGATGCAAGGCACCGGTCCGATTCTGTTCTTCGATTCGGGTGTCGGTGGTCTCTCGGTCGTGGATGCGGCACGCAGGGCGCTGCCCGATACGCCTTTCATCTATGCGGCCGACACAGCCGGATTTCCGTACGGCGTCCGGAGCGAGGCTGAAATTGCCGGGCGTGTTCCTGCCCTTCTCGGCCGACTGGTGGAGCGATACCGGCCGATGATCGTCGTCATTGCCTGCAACACCGCGTCGACGATCGCACTTGCGGCGGTCCGGGCGGCGCTTGATGTCGCGGTCGTCGGCACTGTCCCGGCGATCAAACTGGCAGCGGCACTCACCAAGACCCGCACCATCGGCGTGCTGGGGACGCAGGCGACGGTACGGCAGGCCTATGTCGACGATCTCGCGCGCCGCTTTGCAGGCGACTGCGCGGTTCTTCGCCATGGATCAGCCGATCTGGTAGTCATTGCCGAGGCACATCTTCGCGGCGAACCTGTCGCAGCCGATCGTTATACCGCAGTGTTGGAAGGGCTGATCGGTCAGCCCGGTGGAGAGCGAATCGACGTGATCGTGAACGCCTGCACGCATTTTCCACTGGTCACCGAACAGTTGATTGCGGCGGCACCGCGCACCTTTCGCTTCGTCGACGGTAGCGAGGGTATTGCCCGCAGGATCGCCTTTCTGATCGGTGACACGCGCCTGCCGGAACGCGGCGCCCCGGATAAGGTGGTCTTCACCCGCCTGGACGATAGCGACCATGCTCTGGCGCCCGCCTTCGCCGCTCGTGGCTTCGGCGAAATCACGCTGCTCTGACCCATGCTTCCTGGCGCCCGCTTTCGGCTGGAAATCCTCGGCTGATCGACTTAAGTGCGTCGAACCATGGCTACCGACGTCAACGACCCGCCGCGCATCGATTATGCGCAGGTCTTCTCCCGGGCCATAGACCGGCTGCATGTCGAGGGGCGCTACCGTGTTTTCATCGACATTTTGCGCAACAAGGGCTCGTTTCCCAACGCCCGCTGCTTTGCCGGACATAACGGGCCCAAGCCGATCACCGTCTGGTGCTCCAACGACTATCTTGCCATGGGCCAGCATCCGCTGGTGATTGCCGCGATGGAAGAGGCTTTGCACGATGTCGGCGCCGGATCGGGCGGGACGCGAAACATTGGCGGCAATACCCATTATCACGTCGACCTGGAGGCCGAGCTGGCGGACCTGCACGGCAAGGAAGCGGCCCTGCTATTCACCAGCGGCTATGTCTCGAACGAGGCGACACTGACGACGATCGCGAAAATCCTGCCCGGCTGCGTCATTTTCTCCGACGAACTCAATCATGCATCGATGATCGCCGGCATCCGTAATTCGGGATGCGAGAAGCGGCTCTTTCGCCACAATGATATCGCGCATCTGGAAGAGTTGCTGGCGGCCGAGGATTCGGCACTGCCAAAATTGATCGCGTTTGAGAGCGTCTATTCGATGGAGGGCGACATCGCGCCGATCGCCGCGATCTGCGACCTTGCCGATCGCTACAATGCGTTGACCTACTGCGACGAAGTCCACGCCGTCGGCATGTACGGGCCGCGCGGCGGTGGCATATCGGAGCGCGACGCGATCGCCGGTCGCCTGACGATTATCGAGGGAACGCTGGGCAAGGCGTTCGGCGTCATGGGCGGCTATATCGCGGCCAGTCGCACGATCATCGATGTCATTCGCTCCTATGCTCCGGGCTTCATCTTCACGACCAGCCTGTCGCCGGTGCTGGTCGCGGGCGTGCTGGCGAGTGTGCGTCACTTGAAAAGCTCGACGATCGAGCGCGACGCGCAGCAAATGGCGGCCGCGCAACTGAAGGCGATGCTGAACGAGGCGGGACTGCCCGTCATGCCGGGCGAGACGCACATCGTGCCGGTGATAGTTGGCGACCCGGTCAAGGCAAAGCGGATCAGCGATATTCTGCTGGCTGAGTACGGCGTCTATGTGCAGCCGATCAACTACCCCACCGTCCCCCGTGGGACGGAGCGGCTGCGCTTCACGCCCGGACCGGCCCATGACGCGCGGATGATGCGCGACCTGACGGATGCGCTGAGCGAAATCTGGGATCGGCTGGAATTAAAGATGGCTGCCTAAAGCGCGGCGGCGAGCAGCGTGAGGATGCCTAGCCCAAGCGAGAGCGGCACGCGCAGCTTGAGCCATCCCGGCGGTGCAACGTTGCGTCGGACCAGCGCCAGATCAACGACGAGCGCGGCGATCAGGCCGATCCCGAGGATGATCAGCGACGGCCCGGGCCAGGGCAGTCCGACCGTCCACGGCCACGCCGTCGCCAGCGCGATGAGCGACGGGATGACCGACATGAACCAGACCCATGACGGCGCGCGGTCCGATGTAGCAGCGGCGAGACCCCACCACAGTCCGCCGAGGAAACTGAAGATCAGCGCAGCATAGGCATATCCAATTGCCAGCGCCGTAAAACGCCCGGCCAGATCGCCGCTCAGCAGCACCGCGACAACCGCCGCTTGCGGAATCAGTCCGGAGAGGCCGAGAATGTAAGCAACGCGCGGCAACGCGGGCGTCGTCATTCGACGGTTATAGTGCGGTCGCTGCCAGGCACTGCGAGCGGCTCGCCAAACGGCACCACCGCAAGCTGCTGGTAAACGCCGTCTTGCGGCCCGCCATAAACGTGAACGAAGGAGCGCACGCCGTCGACGACCCAGTAATGCGCAATACCGGCTTCAGCGTATCTGATCCGCTTGATGCCAAGGTCGCGATCGGCAGTTGTCTCGGCAACCTCGATGAAGAGCGTGACTTCCTCAGGCTTGAGAAAGCGATGCTCTCGCATGGGCGCGCGCAGCACTGCGATGTCACTGATCAGGACTGTCTCATCGTCGATCTCGATACCTGCTTCCACCACCGCGCGGTCGCCGAACGATTGCCAAAGCGTCACTACGATCCTCGTCTGACGATTCGAGTGCACGCCCATCGGCGGTGTCATGCGTTCGAGTCGTCCATCCACGAGTTCAAGCCTGATGTCGTGCAGCAATCCCGCCCCGCAGATGCGGACGAACTCCGCCTTGCTGAAGCGTGCGTTGCCTGAGGCGGTCATGATGTTCGCCGGCTTGTTCATGCTTGTTTCAATAGCATGTGCCCGCGTTGGTTCCATAAGCCTATAAGGTGGCAATCACGCGCATGCGCCGCTAGATAGCAACCACTCGCTGCGGATCATTTACCATGCCCATCGCCATCGCTTCCGACCATGCCGCTGTCGCCCTGAAGACGACGCTGATCGCGTGGCTGCGTGACAAGGGTCACGACGTGATCGATCTCGGGACGAACAGCACCGACAGCGTCGACTATCCCGACTTTGGCGACGCGATTGCGCAAGCACTGGGCGATGGCCGGGCGGAACGCGGCATCGCGCTCTGCGGCTCGGGCATCGGTATCGCGATCGCCGTCAATCGTCATCCCCATGTCCGCTGCGCGCAGGTGGCCGAGCCGCTCTCCGCCGGCCTGGCGCGCAGCCATAACGACGCGAACGCCATCGCGCTCGGCGCGCGGATCGTGGGTGAGGAAATGGCGAAGGCCTGTGTCGAGGCATTCCTGACCACCGATTTCCTGGGCGGACGTCATGCCGCCCGCGTCGACATGCTATCCCGAAAGGACGTCCGATGAGCACCCAGCCCCAACAGATCAGGACCCAGCAGATCCGGGACCTTCAGCCCGATGGCTTCTTCAGCCAATCCCTCGCCGATGCAGACCCGGCAGTATTCGCCGGCGTCGCTCACGAGTTGCAACGCGAACAGACGCAAATCGAGCTTATTGCCAGCGAGAATATCGTCAGCCGTGCGGTGCTGGAGGCGCAAGGATCGGTCTTCACCAACAAATATGCCGAAGGCTATCCCGGCAAACGCTATTACCAGGGCTGCGCGCCATCGGACGAGGTGGAGCAACTGGCCATCGACCGGGCAAAGCAGCTCTTCGGCTGTGCCCATGTCAACGTTCAGCCGCACTCGGGCGCGCAGGCCAACGGCGCGGTGATGCTGGCGCTGGTCAAGCCGGGCGAGACGATCCTGGGCATGAGCCTGGATGCAGGCGGTCACCTGACGCACGGTGCGAAGGCCTCGATGTCGGGAAAATGGTTCAACGCGGTGCAGTACGGCGTTCGCCCCGATACCCACCTGATCGACTATGATGAGGTCGAACGGCTGGCGATCGAACACAGGCCCCGGCTGATCATCGCAGGGGGGTCCGCCTATCCCCGGGCAATCGATTTTGCCCGCTTCCGGGCGATCGCGGACAAGGTGGATGCCTATTTCATGGTCGACATGGCGCATTTCGCCGGCATCGTCGCGGCGGGGCTGCACTCAAGTCCCTTCGGTCAGGCGCACGTCGTCACCACGACCACGCACAAGACACTGCGCGGTCCGCGCGGCGGGATGATCATGTGCGATGACAATACGATCGCCAAGAAGCTGAACTCGGCGGTCTTTCCCGGGCTGCAGGGCGGGCCGCTGATGCATGTCATCGCGGCAAAGGCAGTCGCCTTCGGTGAGGCGCTCGGCCCCGACTATAAACCCTATATCGCCGCGGTGGTCGAGAATGCGAAGATACTGGCCGCGACGCTGAAGGAACGCGGGGCGGACATTATCGCGGGCGGCACCGACACGCATCTGGCGCTGGTCGACCTCCGGCCACTCGGCATTACCGGTCGAGACGCGGACGAGGCGCTGGAGCGCGCCGGGATCACCTGCAACAAGAACGGCGTGCCCGGCGATCCGCTCCCGCCGATGAAGACCAGCGGCATCCGCGTCGGCTCCCCTGCCGGCACCACGCGCGGCTTTGGCCCCGGCGAGTTCCGGGAGATCGGGCACATGGTCGCCGACGTACTTGATGGTCTGGCGAATAAGGGCGAACAGGGGGACCCGGCGGTCGAGGCGGACGTTAGGACACGCGTGCGAACGCTATGCGCGCGCTTTCCCATCTACGAAGGATAAGACATGTCGAAGATCGATGAGGTACAGAACACCGTCAAGGCGACGCCTGGCTTGGGCAAGAAGATGGCCAAATACGGCGCGATCGGCGCGGTGATCGCGATCCCCGTCCCCTTTGTCGGTCCGGTGCTGGGTGCGATCGTGGGAGCAGGCGTCGCCTATTCGCGGCGCGACAAGGTCTGAATGCGCTGCCCCTACTGTGGTCATGAAGACAGCCAGGTAAAGGACAGCCGCCCCAGCGAGGACGGGGCGGCGATCCGTCGGCGGCGGCAGTGCGAGGGCTGTGCCGCGCGCTTCACGACCTTCGAACGCATCCAGTTACGCGATCTGTGGGTTCTCAAGAGCGCGGACCGGCGCGAAGCATTCGACCGCGAGAAACTGTTAAGATCCGTCGCGATCGCCGCACGCAAGCGCCCGGTGGAAGCGGTTCGGCTGGAAAAGCTGGTCAGCGGCATTCAGCGGCAGCTGGAGACCTCGGGCGATACCGAGGTGTCATCGAAACGGATCGGTGAGATGGTGATGGAAGGGCTGAAAGGCCTCGACCCAGTCGCCTATATCCGCTTCGCCAGCGTCTATCGCGACTTCGGCGAAGCAAAGGATTTCCAGGCGTTTGCCGGGACTGTCGAGGGGTGAGCGGCAACCGCGCCCAAGCCCCCGCCATCATCCTGGTCCGCCCTCAGCTCGGCGAAAACATTGGCAAGGCGGCACGCGCCATGCTGAATTTCGGGCTGACCGAATTGCGAATGGTCACCCCGCGCGATGGTTGGCCAAACCCTTCCGCCGGACCAGCGGCGAGTGGCGCCGACCGGGTATTGGCGCAGGCGCGCGTCTTTGACAGAGTCGCCGATGCGGTCGCGGATTGTACCCATGTCTATGCGACGACGGTGCGAAAGCGCGGGGTGACGAAGCCGGTCGTCACGCCCGAGCAAGCCGCGCTCGCGATCCACGGCGCACCGGGTCGATCCGCGATCCTGTTCGGGCCGGAGCGGTCGGGGCTGGAGACCGATGACGTCGCCCTCGCGCGCACGATCATCACCGTGCCGATCAACCCGGAATTCGGCTCGCTCAATCTGGCCCAGGCGGTGATTCTGGTCGCGTATGAATGGTCGAAGCATGTCGCGCTTGCGCAGCCGCCAGAGACGGAGCTTGCGCCACCCGCCCCGCAGGAGGAATTGGACGGGATGATCGCACAACTCGACGCGATGCTGGAGCCGGCACGTTTCTATTTTCCGCCGGACCGCAAGCCCACGATCAAGCGGACGATCAGGACGCTGCTGACGAAGCCCGGCTGGTCGGCGCAGGAAGTCCGTACGATGCGCGGTGTCCTCTCCTCGCTGGCGGGCAAGCGGCCGCGCTCCCCATCCTGATTGCGGCCGTCCTAGTTCCGGTCGAACTGCTCCAGTTCATAGGCGATCGATTCCTCGACCAGCCGATCCCATAGCCGCTCAATGATCGCCGGCGGGATGGCGTGCTCGTTCGCCAGTCCGGCGGCATTGGCGATGACTTGCATCTTGCGGGCCTCGTCACGGACTTGGTGCCGGCTGGTCTTGATGCGCGATGCCGCGCGCATGTAATCGAATCGGCGGCCGAGCAATGTCACAAGGCTCCGGTCAATCGCGTCGACGCCGACGCGGACCTCGGTCATGGTGGTGCAATCGGACGGCATCGGTGGTTCACGCATGACGCTGCATTGATCATGATCGACCGGTGACGCAATCTTGACTCGGTCGCCGAGGCGCTTTAGCGCGCTGCCCTTCGCAAAAGGCTCCGCATTTCGGTGAAGCGGTGGCCCTGCCGGTCGACACATGTCCGATCCCAGCAGGCGATGACCGGAAATGATTTGCGCCTTTTGGCGCAAGTCCGTTGTTGGCAATTGCAAGGAACACATCATGTCGAAGCGCCATAGCGCCAAGTACAAGCTCGACCGCCGGATGGGCGAGAATATCTGGGGTCGTCCCAAGAGCCCGGTCAACAAGCGTGAGTATGGACCCGGTCAGCACGGTCAGCGCCGCAAGGGCAAGGTCAGCGATTTCGGCATTCAGCTTCGCGCCAAGCAGAAGCTGAAGGGCTATTATGGCGATGTGACCGAAAAGCAGTTCCGCGCCTGCTACACCGAGGCTGCGCGGATGAAGGGCGATACCAGCCAGAACCTGATCGGCCTGCTTGAACAGCGGCTGGACATGATCGTCTACCGCGCCAAGTTCGCGCCGACGATCTTCGCCGCGCGCCAGCTGGTCAGCCACGGCCATGTTCGCGTCAACGGCATCAAGTGCAACGTCGCGTCGCGGCGCTGCTTCGTCGGTGAAGAGATCACCCTGGGCAACAAGGCGCAGGAAATGGCGTTGGTAATGGAAGCGCAGAGCCTGGCAGAGCGTGAAATCCCCGATTACGTCGCGCCCGACGGTAACGCAAAGGTCACTTTCAACCGTATCCCGACGCTGGACGAGGTGCCCTATCCGGTGAAGATGGAGCCTAACCTCGTCGTCGAGTTCTACAGCCGCTGACGGAACCCCCACCATCGCACACCCATTAAAGGGCGGTCCCCAAAGGGCCGCCCTTTATCATGTCGGGCCCACATCAGGAGAAGTATATGGGCACGAACGGTCCCGGCAACCCGATCATCGGCATCGTAATTTTCTGGATCGCCGTGTCGCTGATACTGGTGGCGATCGGCTTCTTCCTTAGAAAACGCGGCATGTTGCGGACGAGGGGGCCTGCACTTGCATGGTCGATCCTGTGCATCTTGCCGCTGTTCGGGGCAGGATTTGCCATGTTCACGCACCATGTCGTCGAGGACGTGACGGGAGAAACACAGTCCGGCGTCAACGAGCCGCCACTCCAGAACATGCCCTGAACCATGCTGACCAGACCGCGCACTTGCGATACGAACGTCACGAGCAGGATCGTGATGCGTCTCGTCCATCTTCTGGCCGCCCTTCTGATCGCCACCCCGATTGCCGCCAGCGAACGCGACGCCAAGCCCATCTGCCGGGACGCTCAGGAGCAACTGGTCGATGCGCGGGATAAGGTGCCCCGGGCACGTCCGCTCAATCAAATGCCCCCCGCCCGCGAGATCCTGACCGTATTGCGCTCCGTCGACGGTTGCTCGCGCCCCGTCGTCGTCCGTGACGACATCGGCGCGAAGCCGTTATCTCCCGCAGAGGCGCCATAGCGCTACGGTACGTTGGCGGTCGCGGGACCTTCGCCGCCGCGTTCAATGGCCCAAGGTCGCGTCAAGAAAACCCGCAGCCTTCTCCAGCATCTGCGTGCGCGCTGGAGCATCGTCGAGTTGATGGTCGAGCTTGTGAAACTCGACCAGTTCCACCTTGCCGCCCGCCTTGCGCAATGCCCCGGCCATCATCCTCGACTCGCCGATGCCGACGTTGCGATCAAGGTCGCCGTGGAACAGAAGCACCGGAGCCTTGATCCGCGCCGCATTACGCGCTGGCGATCCCGCCTTCACATGCGGACCATGCCCGATGAAGTGATCGACGACAGGGTAATTCAGATAGTCGCGTGATTCCTGACGCAGCGTCTCCAGGTCAGTGACCGGCGCGATGGCAATGATGGCCTTGAACAGATCGGGATCGACGACCGCCGATTGCAGCGCGGCGTATCCGCCATACGACCAGCCGACAATTGCCAGTTTCGATGGTGCCCCGATACCTTGTGCAATCAGCCAGCGCCCCGCATCGTTGACGTCTCCGATCGCGGTCTCCCAGGACTGGAACCCGTTTTTCTGGAACCATGTATTGCCGTACCCGGTCGATCCGCGAAAGTTCGGTTGCAAGACGGCATAGCCATGCGCAACGAAGAATTGCGCCAGCCAGTCGAACCCCCATTCATCGCGCGCGCCCGGTCCTCCATGCGGCATCACGATCGCCGGGATGTCCTTCCCCGAACCACCGACCGGCATCGTGAGGTAGCCGGGGATCATCGTTCCGTCCGCCGCCCTGAAGCTGATGGCCTTCACGGGCGCCAGATTCAGGTCGGACAGCTGCGGTCGTGCGGGCAACACCTCGCCCAGCTGTCGTGTGGCTTTGTTGAACAGATAGTACCGCCCCGGATCGGTGTCCGACCCTGCGAACATCAGCAACTTTCCTTCGTCCTCGCTGGCATCGATAAACGTCACCAGCGGTTGGCTCGGCAGCGCCTTTCCGAGCGATGTGCGTAGCGACTTCAGCTGCGGGTCGAAGAACTCCGTCTCGCGTCTGTCGGTCACATAGGACGCGCCAACCACGCGTTGCTGCCGGCCGATCGTGACGAGACTGGCGATATCCACATCCGGTCGTGCGAAGACCAAAGAGCGCTTCAGGCCACCGTCAAGCGCAACGCTGTAGAGCGCCCGTCGTCCGTCCAGCTCGTCAAAGCCATAAGCCACGTTCAGCGCCGGATCGACCGCATAGGGGTCAAAGCCCGACCCGACACCGGCGGTATTAGTCACCTCGCTCAGGTCGAGCCAGTTGCGACTTCCGGCCTTGCGATAGCGATAGTTGATCGCACCCTTCACATAACCCGAATTCGTGCGCTGCTGCAGTCCCATGATGCGGACGAAGCCGTGCCCGTCGCTGATATATTCCGTATCGATGCCCCGTGCGGGCTCGACCATGTGGCGGTCCAGCGTGACCGTGTCGACCCGCTCGACCCCGACGCCGTCCGCACGGCTTCCGAAATGCGTAAAGGTCGTGCTTTCGGGCACGAAGGTGCGCGTCATCAGCACCTCTCCCGCACCACCGGCGGCATTGAAGTCGATCAGGTGACCGCCGTCCTGCATGATGCCCATTGCGTGGTCGCCGGTCCGCGCGCTGAGCGCCTTCATGCCGCTGCCGTCGCTGTTGATAGCGACGACGCGGGTATAATCCAGCGTCTGCGTGCCCGTCACGATCATGTAGATGTTACAGATCAGCCGGCTGTTGGTCGACCAGTTGCACCGCGTCAGCCGATCCGGATCGCCGGTTGACCTCAGGATCACCTTCGGATTTCCGCCCGCCTCCAGATCGGCGACGAGCAGCATCGTCGTGCGTCCCGATCCCGGTGACAGGATTGCCGCATGCCGGCCGTCGGGCGACAGGCTCATCTGCTGCACATCTTCCCGCGCGCCGAACTTGGCGGCAAGCGGATCCGCCGCCTGCGCGGTCGTTGCCGTCATGGCCAGCGCAAGCGTAAGCGCTCTGTGTCCCCCCATTACATTCTCCCCCCTCAACAAGGTTGCAGATTAGGCGGGCGACGCGGCGCGTCAACGCCTTGCGTGTCATTGGTCGCGCTGGCACAACCCGGGGCTCAACGATCGCGAGAAAAACCGATGCGCATGTACCCGACCCTGCTCCTGGCGCTTCTGACGACGACGGCCAATGCCACCACCGCGCCGGCCATTTCGGTCGACACGTTGAAGACCGTCGACAAGGAGCTGTCGTCCGACGCGTATGAGGGGCGTGCGCCGACCACGCCCGCGGAAGAGAAAACCGTCGCCTACATCATCGACCGCTTCGAAAAGGCGGGGCTGAAACCCGGCAATGAAGGCAAATGGACGCAGGACGTGCCGATGGTGGAGATCACCGCCGACGTGACGAAGCCGTTCACCTTCACCGGCGGCAAGCAACCCGTATCGCTCAATTATCGCACCGACATGGTCAGCGGCACCTACCGGGTGACACCGGCGATCGACGTCAGGGACAGCGACGTCGTCTTCGTCGGCTACGGCATCACCGCGCCCGAGAAGAACTGGGACGATTATGCCGGCGTCGACGTGCGCGGCAAAACCGTCGTCATTCTGGTCAACGACCCCGACTGGCAGACGATGAGCCGCGACGGTCCGTTTGAGGGCCGGGCGATGACCTGGTACGGCCGCTGGCCCTACAAATACGACAACGCCGCGAAGCACGGCGCGGCGGCCGCGATCATCGTCCATGACACCGAACCCGCCGCTTACCCGTGGGCGGTCGTCCAGTCGTCCTGGACCGGCGCGCAGCTCGAACTCGACGAGGCCGGCGATCACATGGACCAGAGCAAGCTGATCGGCTGGATGCAGAAGGACGCCGCGCAGCGTGTCTTCGCCAGCGCAGGCAAGGATTTCGCCGCCGCTGCCGAATCCGCGAAGCAGCGCGGCTTCAAGGCCGTATCGCTGGGGCTGAAATTCTCAGGGGGCTTCACGAACAACATCCGGCGCCAGGCATCGAAGAACGTCATCGGCGTCCTGCCCGGCACGGCCGCGCCGGAAGATTACGTCTTCTACTCCGCGCATTGGGATCATCTGGGCCGCTGCGATGCCGTCGATGGTGACGGCATCTGCAACGGCGCGGTCGACAATGCCAGCGGCATCGCCGGCCTCGTCGCGCTCGCCGAAGCGCAGGCCAAGGCGGGCCCGGCCAGGCGCTCGATGACGTTCCTCGCAGTGACGGCGGAGGAATCGGGCCTGCTGGGCAGCAAATATTATGCCGAGCATCCGATCTATCCGCTCAGCCACACGGTCGGCGGCGTCAACATGGACAGCCTGAACGTCATGGGCAGCACGCGCGACTTTGTCCTGACAGGTGCAGGCAAGTCTCAGATCGAGGACCTCGTGAAGCCCATCGTCACCGCGCAGGGCCGCACGATCAGCGCGGAACCGAACCCGGAGCGCGGCGGCTATTACCGTTCCGACCATTTCTCGTTCGCCAAGCTCGGCGTGCCGATGCTGGACGGCGGCTCGGGCGAGGATCTGGTCGTGGGTGGCTCCGCCGCCGGGCACGCGGCGACCGAGGATTATGTCGCGCACCGCTATCACAAGCCGCAGGACGAATATGACCCGAACTGGGACTGGTCAGGCGCGGTCCAGGATCTGAACGTCTATTACACGCTCGGCCGCAAGCTGGCCGACGACACGAACCTGTGGCCCAACTGGTACAAGACCGCCGAATTCCGTGCCGTGCGCGACAAGAGCCGCTCGTCCGGCTCATGAAGCCCCCCGCCCCGGAATGGGCGCGTCACCGGGCGGTCTGGATCGGCTTTCCCAGCCATGACGAGCTCTGGCAGGACGATCTGCGTCCTGCCCGCGAAGAGGTCGTCACCTTCGCCCAAGCCGTCCATGCGGACGGCAAGGGCGAGCGTATACTCCTCGTCGCCGCCGATGACGACGCAGGGTCGGCTGCGCGCGACCTCGCCCCCTTCGCTCAGGTCCTGATCCAACCCTTCGGTGACATCTGGCTGCGCGACACCGCCGCGATCGTCATGCCCGACGGCACCGCGCGCGATTTCGCCTTCAACGGCTGGGGTGGCAAGTACGACCTGCCCGGCGACGACACGATCGGGCAGCGGCTCGCCGCCGCGTCCGGCATCGCCGCCTCGTCGCACGACTGGGTCCTGGAGGGCGGTGCGATCGACGGCGACGGGACCGGCACCGTGCTCACGACCGAGCAGTGCCTGCTGAACCCCAACCGCAACCCCGGCCTGTCGCGCGCGCAGGTCGAGGACCGCCTGGCCAGCGATCTCGGCTTCGACCGCGTCGTCTGGCTGGGCGAGGGGCTGGCCAACGACCACACCGACGGCCATGTCGACAATCTGGCGCGCTTCGTTGGAGAGGGCCGCGTCGCGCTACCCGTGGCGGCGGAGAACGACCCCAACTGGCTCGTGTATCAGCACGCCGCCGACCGCATCCGCGCGGCGGGCCTGGAGGTCGTCCCCGTCCCCTCCCCCGGCCGCGTGCTGCGCGACGAGGAGATCGTGCCCGCCAGCTACATGAACTTCTACATCGGCAACGCCGCCGTCGTCGTGCCCCTGTACGGCGCCCCGGCCGATGAGGCGGCCGTCGCTGCCTTCCGGTCCATCTTCCCCGATCGCCACGTCACCGGCCTGCGCGCCGACCACATCCTGACCGGCGGCGGCAGCTTCCACTGCATCTCGCAGCAGATGCCGGGTTGCTAAGAGAGCGGCAACCAATCGTACCGCCTCGTCATGAAAATCTTTAGTAGATCGTCGCTACTACACCATCGGATTCGCCTCTCACTTCAAGGAGCTCTTCACTTTTTGGGGGCAAGTTCACCATACGGAACCACTCTCACAAGTTTAATAAGAGCAGAGGCGGAGCAGCGGGAAGTTTGATCATGAAGCGTCCCGTTCGTGCAAAAAAGCGCGCAAACCCAACGCACCGACGGACAGTCGACGCGGCAGTTCTGCACGCCGAGAAGGTCGTGCAGAGCTTCGGCAAGATTGAGCCCGTCCTGTATCGACCGCCCAACTCAAAAGTGTCGAAGTTGTGCGGAAAGAGGCTTAATAAGGCGGTCAAAGCGGTTGAGCGCCTACCCAGCAATCCAACAATGGAACTGGCGATTCGCCAAGCGTTGGGCCTTTCCGCTCGCGCGGCGCAGTTGCCGACCCGCCCGCCCCGCCCGAACAAGTTCGGCTCAGAAACCGCGCATTTGCCGCTACGCAGATGGACGACGGCACCCGCCGGCGCCGCCGGAGTCCGTCCTGCTGATCCCCGCTGCGAAGACGATCGATGTGCCGGTCACGCGGAAAGTGAAGAGGAGGAAATCACGAGCGCCCGCCCAGCCGGTCGCTTCGAAGAAGGCCAAGGCGAGCAAAAAGGCGAAGCCGGGAATCATCATCGTCCGGAATGCCGTTGTTCCTGCCACTGACCGCAAGAAGGGAGCTGCTGGCAACGCCGCATCCAGGCTAGCGATCAACGCGCGGATGAGGAGCGCCGCCGCAAAGGTAGAGACAAAGCCGACGTCGCCGTTCGTCGAACTGCAGCGCCGATGGCAGCAGGCCTTCGCTTACCTCCAGCACTTCGAGGAGGGTAATCCGGACGCTCCGGATGTCACCGCTGCCAGACAGCGCCTCGCGGAAGTGGAGGCGGAGTGGGAACGTCGCCAAGCGCTCGTGCCTGACCACCCCAACTATTTCCCTTGGCCCTCCACGGACGCACCTGGCGGCGATGGCTGCGTGGCCACAGGCGATTGGCAGGAAGTCGGAATGCTGGCCTACCTCGGATACCACGTTGGCAAGTCAAGCAAGTCGACCGCCGCGCAGAGGACGCGCCTACTTCGCCACGTCTTTGCCATGCGCCTGCCGCCACTCAACGGCATAGCTTACATGCGACTGTGGGGATCGCCCCACAGTGCAACACGTCTGAAGAAGATCGCGGAGGGACTTGCGGCATTCGCCCGCAACGCGAAACGCCGCAAGAACCCCAGCCTCGCAGAAGCGATACTGCAGTGGGAGGCCGACCTCTCACATCTCAAGCACACCATCCATGTCGGTCGCTTCGACTTTCCTTGGCCGATGCCTTACTAAAATGGTTCGTTCAGAACTCGCTCGTCTATTCCATTATGCTTGTGGGAAAGGATCGGGACGGCCTGGATTACCGCTCCAAGATAGCGCCGCTGCGCCTGATCCCCTACATCGGCGCGCATGACCAGCATTACCGTCGCCGCGCTGCAACTCGGCTTCACTGCGAACACCGACCGCAATATCGCGAACGTCTCCGCACTGGTGCGTGAGGCGGCGTCGCGTGGCGCGCAGGTGATCCTTCCGCCGGAATTGTTCGAGAGCGAATATTTCTGCCGCATCGAGGATGAGAGCCTGTTCGCGCAGGCGCGGCCCGTCGGCGAACACCCTGCCGTCCTCGCGATACGGGCGCTCGCGGCTGACCTTCGCGTCACGATCCCGACCAGCTTTTTCGAGGCCGACGGCCCGCATCATTACAACAGCCTCGCGATGATCGGCCCCGACGGCGTCGTCCAGGGCGTCTATCGCAAAAGCCATATCCCCGACGGGCCGGGCTATGAGGAGAAATTCTATTTCCGCCCCGGCAATACCGGGTTCCGGGTCTGGCCGACCGCCGGCACGACGGTGGGCGTGGGGGTGTGCTGGGACCAATGGTATCCGGAGGCCGCGCGCGCTATGATGCTGATGGGCGCGGAACTGCTCTTCTATCCGACCGCGATCGGCAGCGAGCCGCACGACACGTCGCTCGATACCGCGCGGCTATGGCGCAGGGCAATGGTCGGGCATGCAGTCGCCAATGTCGTACCGATTATCGCTGCAAACCGGATCGGCACGGAGCATGGACAGACATTCTACGGTACCAGCTTCATCTGCGACGAGCGTGGCGACATCATCGAGAAACTAGGTAGAGCGGACGAAGGCGTCATTACCGCCAAATTCGACCTCGACACCGTCAAACGGCACCGAGCCGCGTTCGGACTTTTCCGCGACCGCCGTCCCGATCTCTACGGACGGCTGGTCAGCGATATATAGCGCCCAACGCTAACAAGGACGGATCGCGACCAGGCCGCGATCCGTCGGTCTTGTTCAGTTGGAGGCTGGAGTACCGTTATTGTTGTTGTTGTTATCATTGTTGACGATCGCGACGATGCCGATGGCGGCAATGCCGGCCACGATGAGGGCAGCGACAATCGGTGCGCCACCGAGCAGCTTCTCGGACTTGCCGGCGGACTTGCCGCTGCGGACGTTGGATGCAACCGACAGCTTGGCGGCAGGATTCTGCACGGCAGCGGCATTCGCTGCGACCGGCAAGGTGACCATTGCCGCTGCCGACGCGGCCATGATGAGGGAAGTGATCTTCATATTACGGTCTCCAGAAATCTCTGACAGAGACAACCTGTCTCAGTTTGTAACGCAGCACCGACTGAAATGTGCCGATATTGCCTACCGAACGACACCGTGTTGAGCAATCCCTGCCGTCCTCACACGCGCGATGATGCACGATTTTCGGGATAAAGTTGCTTTTTGGCCACGTACGCTTCTTCACCCAGTTACGATTATTATACAGTATCGAGCAACACCCTGGCCCGTGCGAAGACCGCCTCGAACATTGCAGGCGTCAGGACGCGGGTATTCTGATTGTACCGCGAACAATGATAGCTATCGAGCAGGATGCGGCCATCCGGCAAAATATGCTCCGCCAGATGACCGAATTTCGCCTTGGGCAGCCGCCCGCCCATCGCCTTCACCGCCGACTGATGCGCGATCTGGCCGAGCGCGACGACGACCTGGACATTCGGCATGGCCGCCAGCGGCGCCTCCAAATAGGGCCGGCACGTCCGGATCTCCTCAGGCGTCGGCTTGTTCGCAGGGGGAAGGCAGCGCACGGCGTTGATGATGATGGCACCTTTCAGTTCCAACCCGTCCTCGATCGAGGCCGCGTAGCTACCCTTGGAAAAGCCGAACTTGTGCAGCGTTGCGTAAAGAAGCTCGCCGGCAAAGTCGCCGGTGAATGGCCGCCCCGTCCGGTTCGCGCCATGCTTTCCCGGTGCCAGTCCAACGATCGCGAGCCGCGCGGCCGGATCGCCGAACGCCGGTACGGGTGCGTTCCACCAGTCCGGCTCGCTCTGCCGCAGCGAGTCGCGCAATTCTGCAAGTCGCGGACAACGCGGGCAATCATGCGCCGGTTCGGTGTCGGAGGTTAGGGAAGGTGCACCGTGCATCACACCGCGATAAGCGCTCGGCGATGACCGCGACAAGCTATGCAATCGCGCTGGGCGCAAACATGTTCAGCCGATGGGGACGACCGGAGCATGGAATTCGGCACGCATTGGGTGCGCTGGACGGCGTCACAGCGGTTTCGCCGATCATCACCACCGCGCCGATTGGACCCTCGCGACGGCGCTTCAGCAACGCCGCGGCGATTATCAGAACCGGCGAGTCGCCGCCTGAGTTGCTGGCGCGTCTGCACAGTATCGAGCAACGCATGGGCCGGCGGCGCGCCCGGCATTGGGGGGCGAGGGTCATCGACCTGGATATCATCCTGTGGTCAGGTGGCTCGTGGCGCTCGCACGAACTGGTTGTCCCCCATATCCGATTTCGTGAGCGCGCCTTCGTCCTTAGTCCGCTGGAGCAAATCGCGCCCGGGTGGCGGGATCCTGTAACGCAACGTACAATACGTCAGCTCGCTCACATGGTTGACCGCCCCCGCCCGCGCTCCTAGGTCGCGAAAGCGATGGCCGGGGTCCGTAGCTCAGTTGGTAGAGCAAGCGACTTTTAATCGAGAGGTCCCGGGTTCGAGCCCCGGCGGACCCACCATCGCACGATCGGCGCATTCATCGCGCCGAGGTGGTCCGCCTCGGAGCGCGGCACGGTGAAGCACCTCGTTCATCCGTGTCTGCCACCCCGGACCGGCTGACCGGAACCGTTCGACCGTGTCCTTGTCGACGCGAATAGTCACGCACTGCTCTTCCGATCCGCTCATGCGGCCTGGCGAACGCGGCGATAACCTCCGGTGGCAGAACTTCCGGTGCGCGCCGTGCCCGCGCGAAATCGTCGTCGGTCCATTCCGAATTATCGTCGTCGAATACGACGGGTAGCTGTTCAGACACCATGACGGCGCATCACCGCATCCAGAAGACGTAGCTGTAGATCAGCGCGGTGAGGATCAGCGCGACCGCAAGTTGCAACAGGAATCCGTGATAGCCGCTGCCGGTCCGGCGCCCGGCCTTGCATGAACAGGACGCTGGCGTACCGCCGATATTGCGGTCCCAGACGAGTCGCTGCCCTGTTCCTCCGCACATCCGGCATGCCGTTCGGCCGATCCGCGTGCGATCGACCTGCTTGAAGGGCCGTACCGGCTTGCGGGTAATCACCTGTGCCATGTCTCGTCACGCTCCTTGCTCGAGTCTTGACGTGCTAACTTCTCCTTAACGGAGGTCATCACGAATTGGCCCGCAGGTCAAGCGACCTCATCGGGCCGCCGTCTACTGGCGGGCCTTGCGCAGGCGCAGCCCGATCATGATGACGGTTGGCCAGAACAGCGTGTTGATGACGTCGCTGATCGTGTCGGGCCACAGCCAGGATCCGTGATTGATCCGGTCGAGGATCTCATTCGCCAGTTCGGCCAGCGCGACCACCGCGAGCGGGATCGGCGTCGAGAGCGAGCGCCCCGTCGCAACCCGTGTCAGGATCAGCACCGTCATCCCCGCATGGACATGCAACAGGCTGTCGGGAGCGCCGGTGCCGTCGCCGATCCACTGAATGAAGGTGCCATAAGCCGATGCGATACTCATAGCGGGGCCGTTGCCCCAGTGCGCGGCGCCATTCAACCGGACTGACAGCTTGAGCGTCGCGTGTTAGCTGCGGCACAGCAATCAGGAGGGCTTGTGGCACGACGAACGATTGGGCGCGCGAGGCGGCTGCCCGCGCCATTAAGCGGCGCCGCGATCATCGCCGCCGCGATCGGCGCGCTCCTGCTGCTGGGTATGGCGATCGACCGCTGGCCGCTGGCGTTCGACCGCCGCATCATGGTGGCTGTGAGGGCGTGGAACGCGGCGCCGTGGCTGCCGTCGGCGGCACGCGACATCACGACGCTCGGCGGCGGGACGGTGCTCACCATCATCGTGCTTGGAACCGCCGGCCTCCTCCTGATCCAGCGCCTATGGCTCACCGCGATCTTCACGATCGCCGCCGCCTCGACCGGGGGCTGGGCGGTGTCACTGGCCAAGGCGCATATCGCGCGGCCACGCCCCGATCTCGTCCCCCACCTCGTCGAGGCGACGCATATGAGCTTCCCCAGCGGCCACGCGACCGACAGTGCAGTCGTTTATCTGACCGTCGCCGCGCTCGCATCGCAAGTGACGCGAGACAGGGCGATACGGCTGTACATCATCCTCGTCGCGGTGCTGCTGGTCGGCGCGATCGGGTGCAGCCGGGTCTATCTGGGCGTGCACTGGCCGAGTGACGTACTCGCGGGCTGGAGTTTCGGCACGCTCTGGGCGCTGGGCTGGTGGACCGCGACTGAGCGCGCCCGCGCCTCAATCGGCGGCGAGCGATAGCGTCCGGCGCGCCGCCTTCAAGTGCGGCGCGTCCACCATCCGCCCGGCCAGCGCCAGCGCCCCGGCACCTGGATTGGCGTCGAACAGATCGACCACAGCCCGCGCGCGCGCAATCTCGTCCGCCGAGGGCGTGAAGGCGGCGTTGATGACCGGCACCTGCGCGGGATGAATCGCCATCATTCCCGTAAAGCCGTCGCGCTGCCCCCGCGCCGCGTAGGCCGCCAGCCCGTCCAGATCACGAAAGTTCGGATACACCGTCTCTATCGCCGCCACCCCCGCTGCATGCGCCCCGAACAAGGTCAGCGACCGTGCAAGCTGGTAAGGCGCGGTATAGCCGCCATCCTCCTCCCGGCTCGTTGCCGCCCCGATCACCGCGGGCAGATCCTCCGCGCCCCAGGTCAACCCGCAAAGCCGCGGCGTGACCCCGCCATAGCTGCCGAGCGCGAAGATCGCCGCCGGGGTCTCGGTCGCGATCGGCAGGATCATGGTTTCACCCGTCAGCTTTGCGTCGAGCGCCGCCAGCGTCGCCGCCCCTTCTGCCTTGGGCAGCACGATGCCATCGGGACGCGCGGGCAGGACCGCCGCCAGATCGTCCTCCGTGAGTCCCGAATCGAGCGGGTTGATCCGCACGAACAGCGGGCACGCACGCAGCTGCCGCAGGAACGCGGCCACCGCCTCGCGCGCCGCGGGCTTCGAGGACGGCGCGACTGCATCTTCCAGGTCGAGGATCAGCGCATCCGCCTCCAGCCCCGCCGCCTTCACCATGCGCTCGGGCCGGTCACCAGGCACGAACAGCAGTGAGCGCAACCTCAAGCCCCGCGCTCCGCCAGCCTCCGCTCCCACCCAAGCGCATCACGCACGATCTGGTCGAGATCGTCGCGCTGCGGCCGCCACGGCAGTGTCCGAAGGATCGCCGCATTGTCCGCGACCAGCGCCGCCGGATCGCCCGCGCGCCGACCCTCGATCCGTCGTTCGATCCGCCGGTTCGTCACCCGGTCAACCGCGTCGAGCACCTCCAGCACCGAATAGCCCCGCCCATAACCACAGTTGAGCGTGTGGCTGTGCTCCGGCTCCGCGACCAGCAGTTCCAGCGCCGCGACATGCGCCGCCGCCAGATCGCTGACATGAATGTAATCTCGCACCCCCGTGCCGTCCGCTGTGTCGAAATCGGTGCCATAAACACCGACCGCATCCCGCTTGCCGGTCGCCGCCTCGACCGCGATCTTGATGAGGTGCGTGGCGCCCACCGTCGACTGCCCGCTGCGCCCCGCCGGATCGGCACCCGCCACGTTGAAATAGCGCAGCGCGCAGTAATTGAGCGGATGGGCCACCGCCACGTCGCCCAACATCGCCTCGGTCATCAACTTTGACGAGCCATAAGGGTTGATTGGCGCAGTCGCGGCGTCCTCGGCGATGGGTACGCGTTCCGGCGTACCATAGGTCGCGGCGGTCGAGGAGAAGATGAAATGCGGCACGCCCTCGGCAACCGCGCTTTCTATCAACGCCCGGCTGGCGACAGTGTTGTTGCGATAATATTTGAGCGGATCGGCGACTGATTCCGGCACGACGACTGAGCCGGCAAAATGCAGGATCGCTCTCACACCGTGATCGCGGATGACCGCCCGGACCCTGTCATCGTCGGCGACATTCGCCTCGATGAACGTCGCGCGCTGGTCGACCGCCCACGCGAAGCCGGTGACCAGATTGTCGACCACGACCACGCGGTATCCCGCATCCAGCAGCGCCAGGACCGCGTGGCTGCCGATATAGCCCGCCCCGCCCGTCACCATCACGCTGCCATCGATCATGCCGCACTCCCTTTGCGCGCCCCCTACCCGCTTCCTATCTGGGTCGCAAAGGAGACATGGACATGACGGATTATGCAACGCTGGCCGGTGGCTGCTTCTGGTGCACCGAGGCGGTATTCAAGGATGTGATCGGCGTGGAGTCAGTCGAGAGCGGCTATATCGGCGGCCATACCGAGGACCCGACCTACCGAGAAGTATGCGGCGGCCAGACCGGCCACGCGGAGGCGATCCGGATCGGCTACGATCCCGATCAGTTGGCGCTCGGCGACCTGCTCGACATCTTCTTCGCGACGCACGATGCGACGCAGCTGAACCGCCAGGGTAATGACGTCGGCACCCAATACCGCTCGGCAATGTTCCCAGTCGACGACCAGCAGGAGCGCGAGATGCGGACCGCCATCGAGCGTGCCCAGACCGACGGCGCAAAACCGATCGTCACCACGATCGAGCCTATGGCGACCTGGTATCCGGCGGAGGGCTATCACCAGGATTATTGGGAAACGTCGGGCCGCTCCAACCCCTATTGCATGGCCATCATCCCGCCCAAGCTGCAAAAACTCCGCAAAAGCTTCGCGGCCCGGTCACGCGCGGGCGTCGACGCCTGATAAAGCGGGCGGGGCGTCCCTCTTTCAGGGAGTAAAAGACCTCTAACGGACGGCTTGGAAGAGGACGTCGATTGAACGCCGAACGGCGCCGGTGCCCGCGTTAAGCAGCACTGCGTTTCGTGTGAACTTTGTGAACTTCCGGCCGTCAGCGATTCGCCGCGCGGCGCAGTCGGTCGTTGATCGCGGCGCCGATCCCTTCGTCGGGGATCGGCGCGACCGCGATCCCAGCCCGGTCGCTCGCATCGGCCCGGTGCAGCGCGTCGAACAGGCGCGCGGCGGCCTCCGACAGGTCGCCGCGCTGCGACAGGGTCGCATTCCCGGCGACCGCGCCGAAACCGATCAGATACTCGTCCGCGCTCGCATCGACCGCCTCCAGCCGGAGCGGCTTCGACGGCGCATAATGTGTCGGCAGCTGCCCCGGCGCCGATATTCGCCCCGGCAGCGGACGGAGGGTGGCATCCGCACCCGCATAATCGCCGAACTGCTCCGCCACCATCGCGGCGGTGATTGCCCCCGGGCGCAACACGCAACGTCCCGCCACGATCGTCGACTCCACCCCGACCGCGCACGCGCCGTCGTCGATGATGAGCGGCACGGCCGCGCCCAGCCCGACGGCGACATGCTCGGCGCGGGTCGGGCTGATCGCGTTGCTGCGGTTGGCCGACGGCGCGGCGAGCGGCTTGCCTGTCGCCGCCAGCAGCGCGCGCATAGCCCGGTGTTCCGGCACCCGGACGGCAACCGTGGCTTGGCCCGCGGTCACCGGCGCGGCGATCCCCGTCTCCGGGCGCAGCGGCAGGACCAGCGTCAACGGCCCCGGCCAGAATGCCGACGCCAGCACGGCCGCGTCCTCGTCGAGGATCGCGATGCGATCCACGGCCTCCCGGTCGGGCAGATGGACGATCAGCGGGTTGAAGGAGGGCCGCCCCTTCGCTGCATAGACCCGCGTAACGGCGGTTGCATTGGTCGCATCGGCGGCCAGACCATACACCGTCTCGGTCGGCACCGCGACGATCTCGCCCGCTGCGATCAGCGCGGCGGCGTGCCGAATGGTATCTGCATTATAGGGCATCACGTGCGGATTTGGCGCTGGCATGGCGCGTATCTATATCGAACGAGACCCGGACGTTAAGAGGACACCAATGACCTTTACCCCAGCCACGGCCGAACAGCGCTTCGTCCTCGATCATGTCGTCGGCATCGACGCGCTCGCCCAGACCGAGCGCTTCGCGGCCGCCAGCCCCGATATGGTCGATGCCGTGCTGGACGGCGCAGGGCAATTCGCGGCGGGCGAATGGGCGCCGCTCAACCGCGAAGGCGACACGGTAGGCGCCAAATGGACACCCGACGGCGTCGTCATGCCTGATGGCTATGCCAAGGCTTACAAGGACTATGTTGAGGGTGGCTGGGGCACGATCGGCGTGCCGGAAGCACATGGCGGGCAAGGCTTGCCCTTTGCGCTCCAGACCGCGGTACTGGAGACGCTGGGTTCGGCGAACATGGGTTTCGCGCTGTGCCCGACACTGACCGTCGGCGCGATCGAGGCGCTGATCCATCATGGCTCGCCCGAGCAGCAGGCATTGTATCTGCCGCATCTGGCGACCGGCGACTGGACCGGCACCATGAACCTGACCGAGCCGCAGGCCGGCTCCGACGTCGGTGCTCTGCGCGCCCGCGCCGAGCCGCTGGGCGACGGCAAGTGGAAGATGACGGGCACGAAAATCTACATCTCGTTCGGCGATCATGACATGGCCGACAACATTGTCCATCTGGTTCTCGCCCGTACCCCCGATGCCCCCGTCGGCACGCGCGGCATCTCCCTGTTCCTGGTGCCGAAATACCGGTTGGCCGACGACGGTACGCCGGGCGCGTTCAACGACGTACGGGTCGTATCGATCGAGCATAAAATGGGGCTGCACGCCTCCCCCACCTGCGTTCTCTCATTTGGTGATGAGGGGGATTGCATTGGCGAGTTGATCGGCGCCGAGCATGCCGGCATGCGCGCGATGTTCACCATGATGAACAATGCGCGCCTCAACGTCGGACTTCAGGGTGTGCAGGTCGCCGAAGGCGCCACGCAAAAGGCGGTCGCCTATGCGCTGGAGCGCGTGCAGTCGGCGCGGGTCGGCGGCGTGCACCGCGATCCGGTTCGCATTGTCGAGCATCCCGACGTTCGCCGCATGCTGCTTCGCATGAAGGCACAGACTCAGGCCGCGCGGGCGCTGGTCTATTACGCCGCCGGGCAGGTCGACCGCGCCGTGATGGGCGACGAAGCGGCGAATGACCGGCTGGAACTCGTCACCCCGCTGGCCAAGGCCCACGGCACCGATCTGGGCTGCGAAGTCGCCTCAATCGGTATTCAGGTGCACGGCGGCATGGGCTATGTCGAAGAAACGGGCGCCGCGCAGTTCTTCCGCGATGCGCGCATCACCCCAATCTATGAGGGCACGAACGGTATTCAGGCGGCCGATCTCGTCGGGCGCAAACTATCACTACGCAACGGTGGTGCCTTTGCCGCACTCATCGACGATATGCGCAGCGAAGCGCGTGATCCCCGGCTGATCGGCCTGATCGATGCGTGCGAGCGGATCGGCCGGAATCTGCAGACCGCTGACGCCGACGACAAGCTGGCGGCGAGTTATCCGTTCCTGACCATGTTGTCGGTCGCGGTCAGCGGCTGGCTGATGGAGCGTCAGCGCGGCGCGCTGGGCGACCGTGATGACGCTTTTGCGCATTTGAAACGTGCGGCGGTGCATTTTTATCTGGAACAGATCGTGCCCGAAGCAGCCGGGCTGGAAGCGGCTGCAAGCGCAAAGGCCGACATACTCTATGCGCTGGAGGCCGAGGCTTTCGCGGCGTGACGCGCCAAGTAACAAAGGACCAGATTGATGAAGTATCTCCACACCATGATTCGTGTCAGCGATCCAGATGCGACGATCCGCTTCTTCGACCTGCTGGGACTAAAAGAGGTGCGGCGCATGGACAGCGAGAAGGGCCGGTTCACGCTGATCTTTCTCGCCGCGCCGGGCGATGAGGACGCCCAGGTCGAATTGACGCATAATTGGGATCCCGAGGCGTATGAGGGCGGGCGCAACTTCGGCCATCTCGCCTACCGGGTCGATGACGTCTACGCGACGTGTCAGCGGCTGATGGACGCCGGCGTGACGATCAATCGTCCGCCGCGCGACGGTCGCATGGCCTTCGTGCGGACCCCCGATAATATCTCGGTCGAGCTGCTGCAGGATGGCCATCTAGAGCCGGCCGAACCTTGGGCCTCGATGGAGAACACCGGCGTCTGGTAGGATCTAGTGTCCGGAAAGCGCCTGATCACGCAGGCCGCGCCAGACGCGCAGGGCCTGCACCGTCTCTGAGACATCATGGACGCGCAGCAACTGGACACCGGCGTCCGCTCCTCTCAGCGCCAGCGCGATGCTGCCGCCAAGGCGCTCGTCGACAGGCACCTCATTGGAAAGCGCGCCGATCATCCGCTTGCGGCTGGCGCCAAGCATGATCGGGCACCCCAACCCGTGCAAGATCGCCAACCCGTTTAGCAGCGTCAGGTTCTCGGCCAGCGTCTTGCCGAAACCGATCCCCGGATCGACGATGATGCGCGACCGCTCGATCCCCGCCGCCACGACTGCCGCAATGCGCGCCTCCAGCCAGCCGAAGACCTCGATCAGGACATTGCCATAGCTATGGCGCGCATGGCCGCCCGTCGCCGGATCGGGCGAATGCATCAGCACCACCGGGCAGCCGGCTGCCGCGACGATCCCGGCCGCGCGGTCGTCCCACAGCAATGCCGACACATCGTTGACGATCGCCGCCCCCGCCTCGAGCGCAGCCTCCATCACCGCCGCCTTGCGCGTATCGATCGAGACCAGCGTATTGACCGCCAGCCGATCGACCACGGGCACGGTGCGCGCGATCTCGTCACCTTCCCAGACCGCCGCCGCACCCGGACGCGTCGATTCGCCGCCGACATCGATCAGCGCGGCGCCCCCGGCCGCCATGGCGATCCCGGCCGCCGCCGCCGCCTCCGGTTCGCCGTCGTGCCGCCCGCCATCGGAAAAGCTGTCGGGCGTCACGTTCAGGATACCCGCGACCTGCGGCTGATCAAATCGCAGCACTCTCTTACCCATCGTCATTGCAGGACGCGGCGCAGTGATCGCGGCATGCAGCAGCGCCGCGCGTTCGTCCTCGCGTAATCGGCTCTCGAGCGCTGCGATCGGTACGATCTGCGCCGCGCCCTCCCCGATCACCTCATACGCCGCGAACCACTGCATCCCGCCCGCCAGTCGAGCGACCGCGCCGTCATGGCCGACCGGCGTGTCGACGAACTGGACCGGCCGCAGATACATCTAGGGCTGCGTCGCCAGCAAATACGTCTGCCGCAGCGTATCGATCGCCGCCAGCCGGCCATCGGTCTCAAGGTGCCAGAAGGTCCAGCCGTTGCACGCGGGCGCGTCCTGCAACGCCGCGCCCAGTTTATGGATGGAGCCCGTCTGCCCGCAACTGCTGACCAGCGATCCGTCCGCGCGGATCGTCACGCGCCAGCGGCGTTTCGCATCGCTGAGCGTGTCACCGGCGCTCAGATAACCATTCTCGACCAGCACGCCGAACGCGACCTTGGGCTGCTGGCGCGGACTCTGCATCGTCTCCAGCGCCGATTCGTCGAGCGGCAGCGCCGCAGCGATCCGCGCCCGCGCCGCGTCGATATAATCACTCTCCCGCTCGATCCCGATCCACCGCCGCCCCAGTCGCTTCGCCACGGCCCCCGTCGTCCCTGTTCCAAAGAACGGATCGAGCACCACATCGCCCGGCTTCGTCGAGGCCAGCAGGATCCGGTACAGCAACGCCTCGGGTTTCTGCGTCGGATGGACCTTTGCACCGTCCTTCTTCAACCGCTCCTGCCCACCGCAGATCGGAAACTCCCAGTCCGACCGCATCTGCAGTTCATCGTTCAATGTCTTCATCGAGCGATAATTGAAGGTGTAGCGCGCGCCCTCATTCTTCGACGCCCAGATCAGCGTTTCGTGCGCGTTAGTGAATCGCGTGCCCCGGAAGTTCGGCATCGGATTGGCCTTGCGCCAAACGACGTCATTGAGGATCCAGTAGCCTAGATCCTGTACCGCGGCCCCGACGCGAAAAATGTTGTGATAGCTGCCGATCACCCAGATCGTGCCATCGTCCTTCATGATACGCCGCGCTTCCGTCAGCCAGGCGGTGGTGAAGCGATCATAGGCCGCAAAGGTATCGAATTTGTCCCAATCGTCGGTAACGGCATCGACATGGCTGCCATCAGGGCGAAACAACTCTCCGCCGAGCTGCAAATTATACGGTGGGTCGGCGAAGATCATGTCGATCGACCGATCCGGCAGCGCACGCATCTGCGCGATGCAATCGCCCATCAAAATTTCGTCCAACGGCAGCATGCGATCCGGGAGAACGCGCGTACGCCGTGTCGCCTCGATGACCGCCACTGATCCCCCCTTCGCTTTCTCGGTGCTCAGATCGACTCGACGTCCGGCTCTGGTCAAGCAGACAATGGTTAACGCATCGTCGCTACTATAATAATCCTGCTGCGCTGTTTTCCGGCGAGCAACCAGATATGGAGTCCGGCGAGTGTGCAGGGCTCAACCCGTTGCGGTGTTGCCCTAAAGACTCACGATTGCTGCTTCCTGCTTTGCCCATGCAGCAGCGACAGGAGCGAAGCTGCGACGATGAAGCGGTGAGGGTCCATGTTCGTGCAGCGCGGCCAGATGCCGCGGGCACCCATAGCCCTTGTTCGACGCCCAGCCATAATGCGGATGCAGCGCAGCATGGGCCAGCATCAGCGTATCGCGGACGTGCTTCGCCACGATCGACGCGGCCGCGATCGAGCGGCACAGGGCATCGCCGCCGACGATCGCTGTTGCAGGGCGATCCCATCGCGGTAGTCGGTTGCCGTCGACCAAAATATGTGTAGGCACCTGCGCGAGCGCATCGACCGCCAGTGTCATCGCCTTCATCGTCGCCCAGTGGATGTTGAGCGCGTCGATCTCATCCGCCTCGACAATGCCGACACCGACAATTGCGCGCGTCTGGAGCAGGCCACACAGGCGCGCGCGCTCCGCCGCTGGCAGCTTCTTGGAATCGTCGATGCCGCGCGGTGTGCCTCGCTCCGGCAGGATCACTGCCGCCGCAACGACCGGTCCCGCAAGTGGCCCTCGGCCCGCCTCGTCGACCCCTGCAACCGGCGGCGCGCAGCGCCGTTCGTGGATCAGTCCGGGCATTCGTCGTCTTCTTCGCGGATGTCCGGCACGAACTGTTGCCCAAGCGGCCCATGCCCCTGTCCCAGCCCGGGCGCGTGGGCTATCGCCATGCGCACGAAGCGGATCGCATCGGTGAACGCGGCATCGATCGGCTTCCCCGCGCCCAGCCGGCACGCTAGCGCGCTGGCCAGCGTGCAGCCCGTGCCGTGTGTATTAGTGCTATCATAGCGCTTGCCCTCCAGCAAACGTCGCTCGCCATTCGGCGCGATCAGCCAATCGCGAATATACGCGCCGTCGCCATGCCCGCCCTTGGCCAACAGATGGCAGCCATGCGCCAGCACCGCTTCCTCCCCACCCAGTGCGTCCAGCTCGGGCAGATTCGGGGTAACGACCGACGCCAATCCCATCAGCCGCCCGAATGCCGCGATCGTATCGGCGTTGGCCAGCATGTCGCCGCTAGTCGCGACCATCACCGGGTCGAAGACGATGGGCACGTTCAACTTGCCGAGCCGGTCCGCCATCACGTTCGCCGTCTCGGACGATCCCAGCATCCCGATCTTGATCGCGTCGACGCCGATGTCGCCCAGCACGCTGTCGATCTGCGCCAGCACCATGTCGGTCGGCACCGCCATCACCCGCTGCACACCCAGCGTGTTCTGCGCGGTGATCGCGGTGACGGCGGTCATTGCATGGCCGCCGAGCATCGTGATCGTCTTGATGTCCGCCTGAATACCCGCTCCGCCGCCGGAGTCGGAGCCGGCGATGACCAGAACACGCGGTGTGATCGGCCGGTTCACGCCGCCGCCTGCACCGCATCGCAGATGCGCGTCACAACCGCCTCAACCTGCACGGGGTCGTCGCCTTCCGCCATCACCCGGATAACGGGTTCGGTGCCCGAAGGACGAATGACGAGACGACCGCGACCGCCCAGTTCGGTTTCTGCGTCGGCGATCGTGGCTCTCACCGCTTCACTGTCGAGTGGCTTGCCGCCACCGAAGCGGACGTTACGCAGCAATTGGGGGAGCGGCTCAAACCGATGAAGTACCTCGCTGGCGGGTGCCTTGGCGCGCTGCACTTCGGCCAGAATCTGGAGCGCGGCGACGAGGCCGTCGCCGGTCGTCGCGTAATCGGCGAGGATAATATGGCCCGACTGTTCCCCGCCGACGTTATATCCGCCGCCACGCATCGCCTCCAGCACATGCCGGTCGCCCACCTTGGTCCGGACAAGCCCCATGCCTAGCGCGGCGAGATGCCGTTCCAGCCCCAGATTCGACATTACGGTCGCGACCAGCCCCCCGCCGAGCAGGCGCCCTGCGCGCGCCCAGCTGGCGGCGATCGTCGCCATCAATTGGTCGCCATCGACGATCCGGCCGCGTTCATCGACGACGATCAGCCGGTCCGCATCGCCATCGAGTGCGATGCCGATGTCCGCGCCATTGGCGATAACGGTTTCCGACAGGGTCTGCGGAGCAGTCGAGCCAACACCGTCGTTGATGTTCGTTCCATCGGGGTCGACCCCGATCGACACCAGATCAGCGCCCAGTTCCCAAAGCGCCGACGGCGCGACCTTGTACGCAGCACCATTGGCGCAATCGATGACGATACGCATGCCGTCCAGCCGAAGATTCTCCGGGAAAGTCGATTTGGCAAAATGGATATATCGCCCCTGCGCATCATCAATGCGACGCGCACGGCCGATTTGCGCAGACGGGGCGAGCGGTACGTCACCGTCAATCATATCCTCGATCGCAGCTTCCGCTTCGTCCGACAGCTTATAGCCGTCCGGGCCGAACAGCTTGATCCCGTTGTCGGCAAACAAATTGTGGCTCGCCGAAATCATCACACCCATGTCTGCACGCATCGATTGCGTCAGCATCGCCACGGCCGGCGTCGGCATCGGCCCGAGCAGCACCACGTCCATGCCGACGCTGGTGAACCCGGCAACCAGCGCGGACTCCAGCATATAACCGGATAGCCGCGTATCCTTGCCGATCACAACACGGTGCCGGTGGTCGCCGCGCTGAAAGTACCGGCCGGCCGCCATCCCGACCCTCATCGCGGTTTCGGCAGTCATTGCACCCGCATTGGTGCACCCCCGAATACCATCGGTGCCGAAATATTTTCTTGCCATGTGCTGCACAGTCCGTTTCGCTATCAGGCCAATTCTTGGTGGTCGTCCATAGCGCCCACGTCTGTGAAGATCGAGCATGTCGCAACCCGTCCGCATTCTTCTCGCGCTTGTCGCCGGCCTCACGCTCGGCATCCTTCTCACGAATTTCGGTCGGGAGGCCGATGCGCTGGCGATCGCGAAGCCCGTCGGAACGCTCTGGCTTCATGCGCTGCAGATGACAATCGTCCCGCTGGTAGTGGCGCTGCTCGTCTGCGGTATCGCAGACACCGCGAAGGCAGCGGGAGCGGGGCGGATCGCGGCACGATCGATCGCGACGTTCATTGCGTTGCTATGGATCTTCTCTGCCCTCGCCGCAGTGATGGTGCCGCTGCTGCTCGATCTCTGGCCATTGGCGCCTCAATCCGCCGCTTCGCTGCGGGCGGCATTGAGCGGTGCACAAGCAGTCGACGAGGTTGCGCCGTTCGCGGATTTCGTGGTCGCCATCGTCCCGACCAACGCGGTCGCGGCGGCGGCCAATGACTCGTTCCTGCCGCTGATCGTCTTCACGCTGATATTTGCATTCGCGACAACGCGACTTCTGGCGACGCAGAGGGACGTATTAACGGCCTTCTTCGCTGCATTGCGTGATGCGATGCTGGTGATGATCAACTGGATTCTGCTGGTCGCGCCGATCGGCGTCTTCGCGCTGTCGTTCACGGTCGGCGCGCAGGCGGGCGCGGCAGCATTCGGGGCGCTCGTCCATTATATTCTGATCGTCTCCTCGGTCGGTATTGTCATCACGCTGCTCGCCTACCCGGTCGCGGTCATCGGCGGGCGCGTTCCGTTGATCCGCTTCACGCGCGCGGTGGCGCCGGCGCAGGCAGTGGCGCTCAGCACGGAGTCGTCGCTGGCGTCGCTCCCCGCCATGCTGCGCGGAGCAGAACTTGTCGGAATACCGGTCGCCAGCTCCGGGGTGACGTTACCGCTCGCCGTCGCGATTTTCCGTGCGACCAGCCCGGCGATGAACCTGGCTGTCGCAATTTATGTTGGGCGCTGGTTTGGGGTGGAACTGACGACGGGAACGCTGCTGGCCGGGTTGGCGACCGCCGCGATCACCACCCTGGGTTCAGTGAGCTTGCCCGGCCAGATCAGCTTCTTCGGCTCGATTGCGCCGATCGCCATCGTCATGGGGGTGCCCGTCGCGCCACTGGGCTTGCTGATCGCGGTCGAGACGCTGCCAGACATTGTGCGCACGGTCGGCAACGTGACGATGGATCTGGCAGTGACCAGCCTAGTCACCGCACGAGGTCGCCGTGCCGGAATCAGCGAAGCCGATGCGATCGTAAGCGAAGAACTGAGCTGATCGTCTATTCAGGCGGGCACACGCTCCAGTTCATCGATCGTCAGGTCCAGCAACTGCATGTGATCCCGGATGCGCGGCCAGTGGGTCTGCACGAATATGGTACGCTCGGCCTGGCGGAGCCGTTCGGCGGCGCCGGGCAGCACGAACATGCCGACGCCGCGCCGAACCTCGACATAGCCATCATCCTGAAAGCTCTGATAGGCCTTCGCGACCGTCAACGGATTCGCGCCCTGATCGGCGGCAAGCGCGCGGACCGACGGCAATTGGTCGCCCGCACGATACTCGCCGCGCAGGATCGCGGCGACGATTCCGCTACGCAGGCGCAGATAGACGGGGCTGTCCTCCTGAGCGAACACTGTCATGGTGCCATAATACAGCAAAGGTGTCGTACGTCGAGTCCTGCCGGGTGTCACTGCGGAGTCGGCGGCATCCACAGCGACGCAATGCGCGTCATGTCCGGTCGTGGGCGCTCGTCGAGCAGGCGGGCGGGTGTGCCGATAAAGACAAAGCCGACGATCCGCTGACCGTCACTCCCGAACGCGTCGCGCACTGCGCCGGAATAAGCAGGCCAGCCGGTGAGCCACCCCGCTGCAAAGCCTTCGGCATGCGCTGCGTGCAACAGGTTCATGCATGCAGCACCCGCTGACAGTTCCTGCTCCCATATCGGGATGTGGCTTTCGTGGTTTGGCGCGGACAAGACAACGATCAGCGCAGGCGCCTGATGCGCGAATTGCTCCATCGCCTCGATCTCCAGTCGCTTCGCCTCGGGTTTGTCGGCACGATAGGCGTCGACGATGACGCGCGCGAGTGTATCGCGCTGGTCGGCACTGACAGTCACGAAGCGCCAGGGTGCCAGCTTCCCGTGATCGGGCGTGCGCGCGGCAGTCGCGATCATCGTTGCGATCTGGGCCGCATCAGGACCGGGCTCCGCCAGATCGCGCGGCTTGCCCGAGCGACGCGTGGAGAGGAAAGCGTGCGGCGTGGAGCGGTCATTGAGCATGCGCACGCAGATAAGAGATAGTGTCGCGTATTTACAGTCGCCGGATTGGCGCTAGGTTCACGGCCAAAGCGGCAAAGGGGCGTCTGTGGATTTCAATACCATCATCCTGCTCGGGGGGATCGTTACCCTAGCAGTGTTCCTGGCGGGCGGCGCCTATGTCGTGACCCGACCGACGCCCGAAGTCGGCGGCCATCCCAAAGGGCTGTACGTCTTGTTCTTCGCCGAGATGTGGGAACGCTTTTCCTACTACGGCATGCGCGCGCTGCTGATCTTCTATCTGACCAAGCACTGGCTGTTCGACGACGCGCACGCCGCGCTCATCTACGGCGCCTATACCAGCCTCGTCTATATCACGCCCGTTCTCGGCGGATATTTGGCGGACCGCTATCTCGGGCAACGCAAGGCCGTCCTGTTCGGCGCGGTAGTGCTGACCGCCGGGCACCTTCTGATGGCAGTCGAAGGCGATGGTGGTCAGGCGGACTCGACGATTAACGTCTTCTGG
This sequence comes from Sphingomonas sp., assembly GCA_965217805.1. Taxonomy (GTDB): domain Bacteria; phylum Pseudomonadota; class Alphaproteobacteria; order Sphingomonadales; family Sphingomonadaceae; genus Sphingomonas. The sequence goes on from CBDCJJ010000008.1 coordinate 865,388, forward strand.
CTGGCGCTCAGCTTCATTATTGTCGGCTCGGGGTTCCTCAAGGCCAACATCGCCGTCATCGTTGGTCAGCTTTATCCGCGAACCGATATCCGCCGTGACGGCGCATACACGATCTTCTACGTCGGCATAAACGTCGGCGCCGCCATTGGTACGATCCTGGCCGGCTGGCTGGGCGAGAATTGGGGTTGGAGCTGGGGCTTCGGCGCGGCCGGTGTCGGCATGTTACTAGGCCTCGTCGTCTTCGTCGCCTTCAAGCCACTGCTGCAGGGTCGGGGCGAAGCGCCCGACCCCGTGGCACTCGCGCGACCAGTCGCCGGCATCCGGCTGGAATGGTTGCTCTACCTGACCGGGCTGGCGGCAATCGCGGTGATCTGGTTCCTGATTCAGTATCAGGATGTGATCGGCTGGCTCATGCTGGCCAGCGGCGCGGTGCTGATCGCCTATGTTGCCCGCGCGGCCTTTCAGCTTGATCGAGACGCAAGGGACCGCATCTTCGCGATCATCTTCCTGATCCTCCTCCAACCGATCTTCTGGGGTCTCTTCGAGCAAGCCGGCGGGTCGCTAAGCCTTTTCACGGACCGCTATGTCGACCGCGCCGGGATCGATGCGTCGCTCTTCCAGTCGATCAATCCCATCTACATCATTATCTTCGGACCCATCTTTGCAGGACTGTGGACACATCTCGGAAAGCGCGGACTGGAGCCGTCGACCCCCGCCAAGATGGGCATCGGCCTGGCGCAGGCGGGTTTATCGTTCCTGGTGCTCGACTGGGGAGCGCGGTCCGTCGGGGTCGAGGTTGCGACGCCGATCATCTTCATCTTCCTGATCTACCTGTTCCAGACCACCGGCGAGCTCTGCCTGTCGCCGGTCGGGCTGTCGGCAATGAATCGGCTGGCGCCCCGCCATTTGGCCAGCCTCATCATGGCAGGTTGGTATTTTGGCACTGCCGGCGGCAATTTTGTCGCTGGGCTGATCGGTCAGGCGACCGGCAGCGAAGGAGGCGAAGCGAGCAAGGAGTCGATCTTGGCGATCTATCGTTCGATCGGCTGGACCGCCATCGGAATCAGCGTTCTTGTCCTTGCGGTCTCGCCGCTCATCAAGCGACTGATGCACCTGAAGACATTGCGCGACGATCCTGATCATGCACTTGCCGGCCAGCAGGAACTGGCCGAGCCGCAAGGCGCCGGCTTTAATACAGCGAATGAAACAAAGCCGGGTATAATGTGATGACGCGGCGGCGATGACCAGTCTTATCCTCGCCGCTATCGCCTTTGTCGGCACGCATTTCCTGCTGTCGCATCCCTTGCGCGCGCCGGTCGTCGAGGCGATCACCGAGCGCGGATTCTTGCTGGTCTATTCCGTCGTCTCGATGGGAACGCTGGTCTGGCTCTCGCTGGCCTATCGCGCTGCGCCGGAGACACCGATGCTCTGGCCGGTCGGCGACGCCGTCTGGGCGATGGTCAGCGCGGTGATGCTCGTTGCCTCGATCCTGCTGGTCGGATCGCTCGTGGGAAACCCGGCGATGGTCGATCCGAACGGCACAGCTACGGCCCCCGCCGAGGCATGCGGCGTCTATGCGATGACCCGCCACCCGATGATGTGGGCCTTCGCACTATGGGCTCTGTGCCATATCGCCGTCTATCCGCTGATCTCCAATGTCATACTGGCAAGCGCGATCATCATCCTCGCGCTGGTGGGTGCGCGGTTGCAGGACGCAAAGAAGGAACGGTTACAGCCGGACGTCTGGCCGGAATGGGAATCAAAGACGAGCTGGTGGCCCTTTGCCGCCATTGCCGCCATTGCCGCCATTGCCGCAGGCCGCGCGCGCTTCGGCGGGTTCCGCCCGCATGACTGGGCGGGCGGGCTGATTGTCTGGCTCGTCGCAACCTGGGCGCATATTCCTCTCGTCGGCTGGGCCGCAGGGATTTGGCGCTGGCTCTAATTCCCTCGATCAGTAAACGCGCTTCTTCGGTTTGATGTACTCAACATCGTCGGTCAGCGTGTAATCATGCACCGGCCGGTAATCGATCGCAGTCGTCCCGCCTTCGCCGCCCCAGCCATCGAAGGTCGTGATCGTGTGCTTCATCCACTCGCCATCGTTGCGGTCCGGATAATCCTCATTCACATGCGCGCCGCGCGATTCCTTGCGATTGGCTGCGGACTCGATCGTCACCACGGCCTGCGCAACCAGATTGTCGAGTTCCATCGTCTCGACCAGATCGGTGTTCCAGATCAGGCTTCGATCCGCGACATTCACATCGCCCATCCGCTTGTAGATGCCGGCGATCTTCTGCTGCCCCTCACCCAGCAATTCATTGTCCCGGAATACCGCGCAGTGACGCTGCATCGTCCGCTGCATTTCGCTGCGGATGACAGCGGTCGGGGATCCGCCGCTGGCGTGTCTGAACCGGTCTAGGCGGCTGAGTGCCATGTCCTCCGAACCCTTTGGCAGCGGATTATGCGCCTCTCCCGGCTTGTGGATGTCGCGAACACGCAAGCCGGTTGCTCGCCCGAAGACCACCAGGTCGATCAGGCTGTTTGAGCCCAGCCGGTTGGCGCCGTGCACGCTGACGCATGCCGCCTCGCCGACCGCGAACAGGCCGGGCACCGTCGCATCGGGATCGCCGTCCTTGATGCGGATCACCTCGCCGTGAAAGTTCGTCGGTATGCCGCCCATATTGTAATGGACCGTCGGCGTCACCGGCAGCGGCTGGCGCGTCAGGTCGACACCGGCGAAGATCTTGCCTGTCTCGGTAATGCCGGGCAGCCGCTCGTGCAGCACCGCAGGGTCGATATGGTCGAGATGCAGGTGGATATGATCCCCTTCCTTCCCGACGCCCCGCCCCTCACGCATCTCCAGCGCCATCGAGCGGCTGACGACATCGCGGCTCGCCAAGTCCTTAGCCGACGGCGCATAGCGTTCCATGAACCGCTCGCCCTCGGAATTGGTCAGATACCCACCCTCGCCGCGCGCGCCTTCGGTGATGAGCACACCCGCGCCGTAGATGCCGGTCGGGTGGAACTGCACGAACTCCATATCCTGCAGCCCGATGCCAGCGCGAAGCGCCATCGCATTGCCGTCACCCGTGCAGGTATGCGCCGAGGTCGCGGAGAAATAGACCCGGCCGTAGCCGCCCGTTGCCAGCACGACCTGATGCGCGCGGAACCGGTGGATCGACCCATCTTCCAGGCACAAAGCGATCACGCCGCGACAGGCACCATTCTCCATGATCAGGTCCAGCGCGAAATACTCGACGAAGAAATCCGCGTCGTACTTCAGGCTCTGCTGATACAGCGCGTGCAGCATCGCATGGCCGGTCCGGTCGGCGGCGGCGGCGGTACGCTGGACCGGAGGCCCCTCGCCCATATTCTGCATATGCCCGCCAAAGGGGCGCTGATAGATCGTGCCGTCGTCGTTCCGGCTGAACGGCATGCCGGCATGTTCCAGTTCATAGACTGCTTGCGGCGCCTCACGGCACAGATACTCGATCGCATCCTGGTCGCCAAGCCAGTCCGACCCCTTGACCGTGTCGTACATGTGCCATGACCAGTGATCGGGCGAGTTGTTGCCCAGGCTGGCGGCGATTCCACCCTGCGCCGCGACGGTGTGCGAGCGCGTCGGGAAGACCTTGGTAATGCACGCGGTTTTCAGCCCGGACTCGGCGATCCCCATCGTTGCGCGCAGGCCCGAGCCGCCCGCGCCGATCACAACGGCGTCATAGGTATGGTCGATGATCTTGTAGGCGTCAGGGCTCGAGGCCATTATGCGGATGCTCCAAGCGCGACCTTCAGAATCGCGAACAATGCCGTCGCGCCCAGCGCGATGACGAACAGGTTGAGCGCGATCATCGAGACCACGCGACTTTCGTTGTGCTGATAATCCTCGATCAGGACCTGCAGGCCGAGGCGAAAATGGTAGAAGACCGAAATGATCAGGAGCGCCATCGGGATCGCAACCCAGCCGGACGACAACCACAGGCGCATGCTGGCATAGTCGAAGGAGGGCCGCAGCGCGATCGAGAACATCAGCCACAGCATCAGCAGCAGGTTCGATCCCGCCGTTAGCCGCTGGTGCCACCAGTGATGGGCCCCCTCATGCGCGGAGCCAAGCCCGCGAACCCGGCCGATCGGTGTACCCGTCCCCATCACTTCATCCCCAGATAGAGCCAGAACGCCGCCGTCAGCACGACCGAGGCAATCATGGTGAGCAGCGCGTAATTTTTGTTACGCTTCAGTTCGTAACCGGCGCCGGTATCAAGAACCAGATGCCGGATCCCGCTCATCATATGCTGGAACAGCGACAGCGTCAGGCCGATGCCGACGACATAGCCCACGATATTGAGCGCACCCGTGTCCGTGGTGAACACGTCGTGAAACGTCGCATAGGCTTCCTCACCCGCCGCCAGCGCCGCCAGCCACCAGACCAGCAGTACAGAGCCGACGACCGCCATGCCGTCGCCGGTCGCGCGGTGCAGGATCGACACCAGCATGTGCGGCCCCCACCGCCAGATGGTCAGGTGCGGCGAGAGGGGACGGGCGGGATTGCGCGATGCCAAGGGGCGTTTTCCTCAGGTGACGGCGGTCAGGAACGGTGTGCATCGCACCTATGGTGGACAGGCGCGTCATGCAAGTCGCGCTCGTTGCATCCCTAACCCTGCGTTAACCCGAACCAACTAGCAGAGGCACGACCACGACGATCTTATTCGGCCAGCAAAGGAATGTCCGTGCGCGAAAAGCAGCTTCCACCCCCCGAGAGCATCAGCGCCACCATCGACCTGGCCGAGCGACTACGCATTTTCGAAGTTGGTGCCGAACAGGTCGCGCTGGCACAATCCGTGTGGCCCCTTGTTGAGCCGCATGCACGATTTGTGACGACGGCAAGTTGGGACCACGTCCAGCGCATGTATGGCGATAAAGCGTGGATGGGTACCGATAAGGAATATGTCATCGGACTTGGCGTCGCCTATCTCAAGGCAAGGTTGACCGATGTGGTTGGCAAAGAGTGGATCAGGTCAGCGGAACAAACGATCGCCACAGCGTACGCCGCTAACTCGGGACTTACTCCCGTTCTCGCCATGATCGACGCCGGCGCCCAAAAGATATTCGAGCTTGTTCTCGCGAAAGTCGATTTCGGTGATGAGCAATTACTACCTATCATGATCACGATAAGCAGGCTGCGCGCCTTGGAAAATGACGTCTACTGCTCGCTCTACTCAGCCTATTGCGCTTACAGCGATAAAGCGGAACGTGACCGGCTTGCCACCGAATTTCGCGACGGGATCGCCGCGATGATGGATACAGCTACGCGTCAGGGCCACGGCTTGCACGACCAGAGTCAGCGCACCTCCTCCTTCGCGCGTGGAATGCTGGGCAAGACGAGTGAGGTTGCGGCGGCTGCCGAGCAATCGGCGGTCGCGATGCGTGAGGCCGCGCAGACCGCGGCCGGCCTGATCCGCGCGATCGAGGACGCACGCTGTGAGGTAGAGGCCGCAGCCGAAATCGCGACGCGCGCCTCCGCCCAGGCCGGTACCGCCGTCAGCATGAGCGGAACGCTGTCGGAACATGCCAGGTCGATCGAATCGATCCTGGGGCTTATCCGCGATATTGCCGGACAGACCAACCTGCTGGCGCTCAATGCCACCATAGAGGCGGCGCGCGCCGGCGATGCAGGGCGCGGCTTCGCGGTCGTCGCGCAGGAGGTCAAGAGCCTGGCCAATCAGACCGCGCGGGCCACCGACGACATTGCCGCAAAGATCGCCGCGATCCAGTCGGCGACGAAAGGAACCGTCGATACCAGTGCCGAGATCAAGCTGACGGTAACAGAGGTGCAGAACTCGGCCGACCGCATCCGCCGCGCGATGGAGGTACAGGCACACACCGTTACCGCCATCACCGCCGCCGTCGATGAAACCGCCCTCGCTGCGGATTCAATGTCCAACACGATCGCTGCCATCCGTCTGGATACCGAAACCGTAGCCACAGAGATCGATGTCCTGGGCCGGGGCTTCAGTGAGGTCGATGAGCGTCTCGACGGATTAAAACAGGCAGCGGACAGCTTTTCGGCAAAGGTTGCGTAGCGCCGCTACGGCCGGGTAGGCAACGGGGATGACAACGATCCTTCTGACCGGCTCAAGCCGCGGTATCGGCGCCGCGATCTCGTCCGCGCTCACAGGCGCGGGCGCGACCGTCATCGGCCACGGGACCAGCAGCGGCATTCCCGCTGACTTCACCGCCCCCGGCGCACCCGCGGCGTTATGGTCGGCGGCGCTCGAACAGTCTGGCGGAACGATCCACGTGCTGATCAACAATGCCGGCGTGTTCGAGGAGAACCCGCTGGACACGGATGATGACACGTGGGCGGCGAACTGGGACCGCACGATGCGTATCAACCTGACGGCGAGCGCGTGTCTGTCCCGTCTGGCGATACGACACTGGCAGGATCGAAAATCGGCCGGTCGCATCGTCAACATCGCCAGCCGCGCTGCCTATCGCGGCGATTCTCCCTCGCATTGGCATTATGCCGCGTCCAAGGCGGGGATGGTCGCGATGACTAAGACGATCGCGCGCGGCTATGCCGGTGAGGGCATTCTGGCATTTGCCGTGTGCCCGGGTTTCACGATGACCGGGATGGCGGAGGACTATCTCGCCAGTCGCGGAGGTGATGCGCTGCTGGCTGACATTCCCCTGGGTCGCGTGGCGGATCCCGATGAAATTGCGTCGGTCGCGCGCTATTGTGCGCTTGAGGCTCCGCCGTCCATGACCGGCGCAGCGATCGACGTGAATGGCGCGAGCCATGTCCGATAGCTGGAAACTGTCGATCCCGTGCACGCGTGCGGAAGCAGAAGCGATCGATGCCGCCGACGATATCGCTACCAACGCGGTGTTGATGACGACCGAGGAGATCGAGGACGATGTCGAGCACTGGCGCCTCGACGTCTATTTTGAACGAGAGCCCGGCGATGATGCGGTCGCTGCAATCCGGGCGCTGGCACCGAGTGCCGCAAATGTAGCGCCATCGGTCGAGCAACTCGGCGATACTGATTGGGTTACATTGAGTCAAACGGGACTGGCCCCGATAAGGGAAGGACGGTTCGTGGTGCATACTTCGACCCAGTCTGCCCCCCCGCCCCTGTCGGGCCGCGCGTTCGTTATCGACGCAGGCCTGGCGTTCGGGACGGGCCATCATGCGACGACGGCGGGATGCCTGGCGATGCTCGACCGGATGGCGAGCGAGGGATGCCGCTTCGACAATGTCATCGACGTCGGAACCGGCACCGGCCTGCTCGCCTTTGCGGCCGCGTGGCTGTGGCCCACCGCGAGGATCACAGCGACCGATATCGATGCCGTGGCGATCCATGTAACGCAAGAAAACGCCGCGGCGAACGCGGTTGGGCTGGGAGCGGCCAGCGGGCAGGTGATGTTGCTAACCGCCGACGGCGCACGCCACGACAAGGTCGGCCAGCGCGCACCCTATGATCTGATCATCGCCAACATACTGGCCGGTCCGCTGATTGCCATGGCGCCTGAACTGGCGGCCATCGCCGCATCCGGCGCCAGCATTCTTCTCGCGGGACTACTGGAGAGCCAGTGCGACGTCCTCACCAAAGCCTATGCAGCATGCGGCGCGACGCTTCGGGCGGTCGAGCAACGCGGCGATTGGTCCATTCTCGAGCTTCGGGCGGGTGCTGTCTCGCATGTCCGGAAAACACCTGATGAGGCGGCCGGACGCGATGGCTGGGCGCTTGATATCTGAAGTGTGCAGGCCTTAAGATGGTGATGTCATGCTATGGCGTGCCGGTGAGGCTTCCTCGGTATCAATCATTCATTGAGCGATATGCTCGGCTGATCACCGCCGCGCTGGTGATGCTGATCTGCTTGTATATCACAGCTGCGCTTGTCATCGGCAGTATTCCGACGAACGATAGCTGGCGGCAGCCGGCTGAAGGCATCGAGATCTACGTGGAAAGCAACGGGATCCATACCGATCTGATCGTGCCGAAACTCGCTGCAGGCATCGACTGGACCATGCAGGCCAAGCCAGGTGATCTTCGTGATCCTCGTTATGCGGGCCATGATTATCTGGCAATTGGATGGGGCGAACAATCCTTCTATCTGGAAACGCCGACCTGGGCTGACCTGAAGCTCAAAACACTGCTGGGAGCGGGTATGGGCAGCTCGCAAACGTTGATCCATATCGAACATGTGCCGCGACCGGATGTTGGCGACGACGTCCGCGCTATCATCCTGCGCCCCGACGAATATCGACGATTGGCGGCCTTCATCGACAGCTATTGGTCGGCAAGTGCAAATAGCCATCCGGGATATGGCGGCTGGGATGCATTCTATGACAGTCGCGGAAGATATGATGCTGTCAGGACCTGCAACAGTTGGACAGGGCGCGCCCTCCACCATGCTGGCGTCCGGGTAGGTGCCTGGACGCCTTTTCCCGATACGGTGATGGGTTGGTTTCCCGCTCCTTTACCGGAAAGCTAGACGCGACGACCCGTGAAGAGCTGGACCAGACCGACAATCAGCGCGATGACGAGCAGGACGTGAATTAGTCCGCCTGCGATGTGGAGAGAAAAACCCAGAATCCAGAGAATCAACAGGATTACGACAATGGTCCACAACATAGCTTAGTCTCCCCACTTTGCTTGCTCACAAACGAGCCGCTTTCTCATGCCGAACGTTACGCTCGCTTGGCGGTTCCCGATACCCATGATTACTGCGGGGAGCCAACACGATAACCTTGATAATCGGCGCAATCTTCGGGGTTACGCCGACATCTTTTTGCCGCGTCGCGCCTTGCACGCCCCTCCTTAGCTTCCTGCTTGCGCATCTTACGCCCATAATTACGATCCGCCTCGTCCTGGCTGGTCGTCGTCCAGTCGACGACCTTGCCCGTTGCCTGGAACGGCGCTTTCACGACACCGACGGCGGTACTGACACAGCTCGCCGTGAACGGAACCAGTAACATGGCAAGGGCAGCATGACGCATGAGCAGATCCCAAAGGAGCGATAGCACGGATTTCAGCTTGGCTGAGGAAAATGCCGCTGCCAAGCGTTTGATGACAGGCGTAGGACACCAGTTGATTACCAGGCGTTCATGCTCGCAAACACCGGGAGCAATCCATGCAATTCACCGTCAACGACCAGGAATATGATGCCAACCTGGACATCAGGACGTCGTTGCCCGGCCTGCCGCCGGTCTGAGGAGACCCGATGGCCGATAATGACAGTGTCCTGGCCGCGGCGCGCGCCTGGGCCGGCGAGCCGATGGCACTTGCCACGGTGGTGTCGACTTGGGGTTCGGCGCCGCGTCCGCGCGGCAGCCACATGCTCGTCCACGGCGATGGCCGTTTCGAAGGGTCGGTATCGGGCGGATGTGTCGAAAGCGACATTCTCCAGACCGCCGCCGAGGTGATCAAAGGCGCCCCGTATCAGGTCAAGACCTACGGCGTCGCGGACGACGCCGCGTGGGAAGTCGGTTTGCCCTGCGGCGGCGAGATCGCCGTCATGGTGCAGCGCGTTGCGGCCGACGGCTTCGATCCGGAACTGTTCGACCGGATTGCAGAAGCACGAACCGCGGGCGATACGATCAGCGTCGCGACCGATCTGGCGACCGGGCACAGCGATCTGAGACCGATCGAGACGGGCGAAGTCTTTATCAACCGCTATGATCCTCCCCGGCAATTGCTGATCGTCGGCGCGGTACAGATTGCACAAAGCCTCGCCAGCCTGGCGCAGACGCTCGGCATTGCCGTCACCATCATCGATCCTCGTGCACGTTTCCTGACGGCGGAGCGGTTCCCTGGAGTGACGCTGGACGACCGCTGGCCGGATGAGGCGGTTGAGGCGCTGGCGCCGGGAGCCGCGACCGCCGTCGTCACCTTGTCGCACGATACGAAGATCGACGATCCCGCGCTGGTCGCAGCACTTGCCCGCCCGACCGGCTATGTCGGCGCGCTCGGTTCCAAGCGCAGTCACGCGGCGCGGCGCGAACGGCTGGCGGCGCAGGGCATCGCCGAAGTGGATCTGGACCGGATCGACGGCCCGGTCGGGATCGATATCGGCGCCATCGGCCCCGCCGAGATCGCGCTATCGGTCGCGGGCGCGATGATAAGGGCGTTCCATGCTCCGACTTGAGGACATCACGCTCGTCCTGCTCGCGGCTGGCCGGTCGCAGCGCTTCGGCGACATCGGCAGCAAGCTCGACGAGGATTTCCTCGGCAAGCCGCTTGGCGCGCACGTCGCGGTCGCGCTACAGAGCATGAAGTTCGGGCAGCGTCTGGCGATCGTCAATGGCAGCAGCATCGATTACGCCGATTACGGCTTCGAGCCGATCCGCAACGACGCCCCATCACAGGGTATGTCGCGGTCGGTGCGCTTGGGTGTTGAACGGGCGAGAGACCAGGGCGCCGCTGCGGTCCTGATCGCACTGGCCGACATGCCGCGCGTCACCGCAACACAAATTTATCGTATTCTCGATGCAGCCGAGGGACCGGACTCGGTCGTCACCTCAAGCGACGGACGCGTACCCAAACCGCCCGCCCTGTTCGGCGCCAATCGCTTCAACGACCTGCTCCACCTGAAGGGTGATGCGGGAGCGCGTGATCTGGTCAGCAATGGTCGCCACGTAGTGACGGCGCCTGCGGAATTGATCGATGTCGATACGCCCGAACAGCTGGAAAAACTCCGCGCGCTGGTCCGCTCCCCGGAGACGATCACGCGCGTGCAAGCACGGCGACCGGACTGAGCGCGTCTATTCCAGTTCGAGAATGATCGCGTCCACCGCCAGGCTGTCGCCGACACCGGCCTCCAGCGACTTGACGGTCCCTGATTTGCCGCTGCGCAGGATATTCTCCATCTTCATCGCCTCGACCACCGCCAACGGCTGCCCGGCCTCCACCTTGTCACCGGCGGCCACGTCGAGCCGCACAAGCAATCCCGGCATCGGCGCCAGCAGGAACCGGGAAAGATCGGGCGGCACCTTGTCGATCAGATGCTTTGCATAGGGCGCGACGGTCGCGGGCAGCACGCGTGCGATATGGCTGGCGCCGCGGGTCGTCAGTCGAAAGCCGGCAGGAGTCCTGCTCAACTTGACGGTAAACTGCTCGTCACCCGCCTCGACCGCAATCATCCGGTCGCCCGGTACATAGACCATCGCGAGCGGCGCGTCCTCGCCGTCGATAATGATCGTATCGAGCGCCAGCAGCACCTGATGCTCGTGACCGTCAATCCTCACTACCCAGGCATCGGGCGGCGCCAGGCGCCGGCCAAGTTGCCCGTCGATGCGCCGCGCACGGTCCGCATTGGCGGTCGCGGCAAATGCGGCGACGCCCGCAAGCGTACGGATCAGCTCCTCGCTCGTCGGTGCGCCTTGGAAACCATCCGGATATTCCTCGGCGATGAAACCCGTCGTCAGGGCGCCGTCACGAAAGCGCGAATGCTGCATGATAGCAGACAGGAAATCGATATTATTGCCGACACCCTCGATCTCGAACGCATCCAGCGCGGTGATCTGAAGATCGGCGGCCTCTGTCCGTGTCGGTGCCCAAGTAACGAGCTTGGCGATCATCGGATCATAAAAGACCGACACTTCGCCGCCCTCCCTCACGCCATCATCCACGCGAATATAAGGCACTTCCCCTTTTCCGAGGGGGTGCTGATGAACGTGCGCTTCGGGTGGATTGTACCGCACCAGCCGCCCGATCGACGGCAGGAAACCGCGATACGGATCCTCGGCGTAAACACGGTTCTCGATCGCCCAGCCGGTCAGTGTCACATCGCCCTGCGCAAAGCCCAGTTTCTCGCCCGCCGCCACGCGGATCATTTGCTCGACCAGATCCAGACCGGTGATCGCCTCGGTCACTGGATGCTCGACCTGCAGGCGAGTGTTCATCTCAAGAAAGTAGAAACCCTGCCCGGTCTTGTCGGCGCCGGACACGATCAGCTCGACCGTCCCGGCTGAATAATAGCCCACCGCCCGCGCCAGAGCGACCGCCTGCTCGCCCATGGCGCGGCGCATTTCGGGGGTAACGAAGGGCGACGGAGCCTCCTCGACCACCTTCTGGTGCCGCCGCTGGATCGAGCATTCGCGCTCTCCCAGATAGACGATGTTGTCATGCTGATCACCCAGCACCTGGATCTCGATATGCCGCGGGTTCTCGATGAACTTCTCGATGAACACACGGTCGTCGCCGAAACTCGCCAGCCCCTCGCGCTTGGTCGCCTCGAACCCCTCGCGCACGTCGGTTTCGCTATAGGCCAGCCGCATCCCCTTGCCGCCGCCGCCGGCGCTCGCCTTCATCATCACCGGATAGCCGATGTCGGACGCGATCCGGACCGCCTCGTCGGTATCGGCGATCTCGCCCAGATAGCCCGGCACGACGTTGACCCCCGCCGCCTTGGCGAGTTTCTTCGATTCAATCTTGTCCCCCATCGCCGCGATCGCGTTCGGCGGCGGCCCGACGAACGCAATCCCCGCCTCCGCACAGGCAAGCGCGAAACTCTCGCGCTCCGATAGGAACCCATAGCCCGGATGAATACAATCCGCGCCCGTCTCCTTTGAAGCAAGCAGGATCAGATCGGCGTTGAGATAGCTCTCCGGCGCCGGAGCCGGCCCCAGCCGCACCGCTTCGTCCGCCACCAACACATGCGGCGCGCGCGCGTCGGCATCCGAATAGACCGCGACAGTCGCAAGACCCATCCGCTTGGCAGTCCGAAACACCCGGCACGCGATCTCGCCGCGATTGGCGACCAGGATTTTCTTGAACACTAGCGAGCTCGCTTTCTAAAAATCAGCCAGCAGCCGAGCAGGTAAATGACAGCCGCAACTAGCAAAAGCGCCCTGCCATATATCTTACGCTGTTCGTACGCACCCTCCACAGGATCGCCCATCAGCGCAAAGCCAACGCAGAAAAACGCGACGACAGGCCACGACAATGTCCAAAATATCGTGACCAAACCGCGGAGCATTACTCCACCGCCACCCGCATTGGCTCTTCACTCTGCATGGGTCGCACGCCCAGTTTCGCAAGCAGCGCAGCGTCGGCGCTGTCCCCGCGGTTGCCCGTCGTCAGCAGCTTGTCGCCCGTAAAGATCGAATTCGCGCCTGCCATGAAACATAGCGCCTGCGTGGCCTCGCTCATGCTCTCCCGCCCCGCACTCAACCGCACCATGCTCAGCGGCATCGTGATCCGCGCGACCGCCACCGTCCGCACGAATTCGATGTCGTCGATCTTGGCGAGCGGCGTGTCCGCGAGCATGTCGCCGAGCACCGTACCGCGAACCGGCACCAGCGCGTTGACCGGAACGCTCTCGGGATGGCGCGGCAGCGTGGCGAGCGCGTGGACGAAGCCGACGCGGTCGCCGCGCGTTTCCCCCATACCGACGATGCCGCCGCAACAGACCGCGATGCCTGCCTCGCGCACATTCTCCAGCGTATCGAGCCGATCCTGGAAGGTCCGCGTCGTAATGACGTTGCCGTAATTCTCGGGCGAGGTGTCGATATTGTGGTTGTAATAATCCAGCCCCGCTGCCGCGAGCCGCTCGGCCTGATGCGGCTCGAGCATGCCCAGCGTCATGCACGTCTCCAGCCCCATCGCGCGCACGCCCTCGACCATCGCGACGACCTGATTCATGTCGCGGTCCTTGGGACTGCGCCACGCCGCACCCATGCAGAAACGCTGCGACCCCGCCGCTTTCGCCTCAGCCGCCGCGGTCAGCACCGCATCGACATCCATCAGCTTTTCGGCCTTCAGCCCCGTCCCATGATGCGCGGACTGCGAGCAATAGCCGCAATCCTCGGGGCAACCGCCGGTCTTAATCGACAGCAGCGTACAGAGTTGCACCTTGTTCGCCGCGTGATGCGCGCGATGCACCGTCTGCGCTCGGTACAGCAGGTCGTTGAACGGCGCCTCGAAGAGCGCCGTGATCTCGGCGCGGGTCCAGTCGGTCCTGACCTCTCCGTCATGCCGATCCTGTTTCAGCATCCATTGCTGATCGCGCACCGGCGGCTCTCGTTTGGCGATGGACCCTGAACCGAGTTCAGGGTGACGATTGGTGATGGTCATTCGGCAGCCTCCTCCACCGGCGGCATATTGTGTCCCAGCAGACGCAGCACATCCGCCGCGCATTCGACGATGTTCGAGCCTGGGCCATAGATTCCCGTCACGCCCGCATCACGCAGGAACTGATAGTCCTGGCTCGGGATCACCCCGCCGGCAAACACCTTGATTTCGCCACGCTCCGCTTCGCGCAACAGACGGATCAATTCGGGGATCAGCGTCTTGTGCCCCGCCGCCAGACTGGAGCAGCCGATCGCATCGACATCTTCCGACAGCGCCAGACCAAGCGTCTCGGCGGGCGTCTGGAACAACGGCCCCGACACTACCTCGAATCCCAGATCGGCAAAGCCCGACGCGACCACATTCGCGCCGCGATCGTGTCCGTCCTGCCCCATCTTGGCGACCAGCAGCCTCGGCTTGCGCCCCAGTCGCCGTTCCGTCGCCTCGACCCCGTCGACCACCCGATCCCACCGCGCATCGCCCTCATAGGCCGCGCCGTACACGCCCTTGATCGGCACGGGCTGCGTCGCGTAGCGGCCGAACACATCCTCCATCGCCGACGATATCTCGCCCAGCGTCGCACGCGCACGCGCTGCCTCGACCGCCAGCGCCAGCAGATTGCCGTCCCCCCGCGCACCACCGCGCAGTGCATCCAGCGCCTGCCGACACGCCGTCTCGTCCCGCGCCGCCTTGGTCGCCTTGATCCGCGCGACCTGCGCCTCGCGCACCGCGACATTGTCGACGTCGAGAATATCGATCGGATCCTGCTCGGATAGTGTGTACTTGTTGACGCCGACGATCACGTCCTCGGCGCGGTCGACCTTGGCCTGCCGCGCGGCGGCGGCTTCCTCGATCATCGCCTTGGGCCAGCCGGCGGCGACTGCCTTCGCCATCCCGCCCTCACGCTCGACCCGGTCGATAATCTCCGACGCGTGGTCGACCAGTTGCTGCGTCAGGCTCTCGACATAGTAAGAGCCGCCCAGCGGATCGACGACCTTCGTCAGCCCCGCTTCCTCCTGCAGCACCAGCTGCGTATTGCGCGCGATGCGGGCGGAAAAGTCGGTCGGCAGCGCGATCGCCTCGTCCAACGCGTTGGTGTGCAGCGACTGCGTCCCACCCATTGCGGCCGCCAGTGCCTCGATCGTGGTGCGGATGACGTTGTTATAGGGATCCTGCTCCTGCAGGCTGACGCCGCTCGTCTGGCAATGCGTCCTGAGCATCTTCGAGCGCTCGTCCTTCGCGCCCAACTCGGTCATCGTGCGATACCACAGCGTGCGCGCGGCGCGCAGCTTGGCGACCTCCATGAAGAAGTTCATGCCGATCGCGAAGAAAAACGACAGCCGCCCCGCGAACGCGTCGATGTCCAGCCCTGTCGCCATCGCCGCCTTGGCGTATTCCTTGCCATCGGCAATCGTAAACGCCAGCTCCTGCACCTGCGTCGCGCCGGCCTCGTGCATGTGATAGCCGCTGATCGAGATGCTGTTGAACTTGGGCATCTCGGCCGAGGTATAAGCGATGATGTCCGCGATGATCCGCATGCTGGGCGCAGGCGGATAGATATACGTGTTACGGACCATGAACTCCTTTAAAATGTCGTTCTGAATGGTGCCGTCCAGCAATCGGCGATCGACGCCTTGCTCCTCACCCGCGACGATAAAGAAGGCGAGGATCGGAATGACCGCGCCGTTCATCGTCATCGAAACGCTCATCTTATCTAGCGGGATGCCGTCGAACAGGATCTTCATGTCCTCGACACTGTCGATCGCCACCCCCGCCTTGCCGACATCGCCCGTTACGCGCGGATGGTCGCTGTCGTAACCACGGTGGGTCGCGAGATCGAATGCGACGCTCAGCCCCTTTTGCCCCGCTGCCAGGTTACGGCGATAAAAGGCGTTCGACTCCTCGGCAGTAGAGAAACCCGCATATTGCCGGATCGTCCAGGGCCGCCCGGCATACATCGATGCCTTCACCCCCCGCGTAAACGGCGCAAAGCCGGGCAGACCGGGATCGGTCTTCACATCGTCGGCGGTGTAAAGCGGCTTGACCGCGATCCCCTCCGGCGTCGGCCAGGTCAGGTCGCGGCCCTTCGTCTCCTTCGTCGCGAGCGCCTCCCAGTCGGCCAGCCTAGGTTGGACAACCGGCTCGGCCGCAGGCGCGGACTCACGCGTACTGCCGGCATCCTCGCCCTGATTGGTCTCGATCTCCGCCATCAATCGCCCTTGAACGCAGGCTTGCGCTTTTCAAGGAACGCGCGCCCGCCCTCATTGCTGTCGGCGGTGCCGCGCGCGGCACGCTGCGCCACTGCTTCGACCTGCATCGCGCCCGCATAATCGCTTTCCAACGCGGTCCGCACGCCCCGGCGGATCAAACCGAGCGCAACCGTCGGCCCGGCCGCCAACCGCTTGGCAAGCGCCATTGCCTGTCCGTCCAGCGTATCGTCGGACACCAGTTTATACACCATCCCCCATTCATGCGCACGGTCGGCCGCAATTCGCTCACCCAGCATCATCATCTCCAGCGCGCGGGCGCGGCCGACGATACGGGGCAGCATCCAGGTGGCACCACCGTCGGGCACGAGCCCGATATTGACGAACGCCTGCAAGAAATAAGCGGTCGTGCTGGCGACACAGAAATCCGCCGCCAGCGCCAGGCTGCATCCAATCCCGGCGACAGGGCCGCGAACCCCGCTGACCACAGGAACAGGGAGCGCGGCAATCGCCTGAAGCGCCGGATTATAATGCTCCGTCAGCGCTTCAAACGTAGCGGCCGCCGGATCAGCGGCGGTCAGCGCGCCGTCGGCAACGTCCGCGCCCGAGCAAAATCCCCGCCCCGCCCCAAGGATCAACACCGCCCGCGCGCCGTTCAGCTTCTCGGTGGCGGCGCGGATCTCGTCGAACATCGCCGGCGGCGCCGCGTTCAGTCGCTCCGGGCGGTTGAGCGTCACGGTCAGAACATCGCCGTCTCGTTTGCTCAGGATGTGGTCGTAGGTCATTGATGCTCCCCGGGCGTCTGCATCAACTCGACCAGCACGCCCCCCATGTCACGCGGATGGACAAAAACGATCGGCGTTCCGTGCGCCCCGATCCGCGGCTCGCCCAGCACCGTCGAACCCTTGGCGCGCAGGTCGGCGATGGCGGCGTCGATATCGGGCACCTCGAAACAGACATGATGCTGCCCGCCGGCCGGGTTTTTCTTGAGGAATCCGGCGATCGGCGATGCGTCGTCATACGGCTCGATCAACTCGATCTGCATATTGGGCGCGTCGATTAAACACACCTTCACACCCTGGGCCGGCAAATCGAACGGCGCACCGATCACGGTCGCACCCAAGAGCGTACGATACATCTCGACCGACCGCTCGATCGACGGCGTCGCGACCCCGACATGGTTGAAGCGGCCGAGGGTCATCGGGAACCTGCCTTCTCGAGGCAGAGACAATCTTCACTGATGGGTCTGCGAATGAGGTCGCTTAACAACATTCCTGCGCTTTCGCTTCTTTCTTCCACCGCGGCTTGGTGTCTTCGGGAACCATAAAACTCACCACATATCCCCTCCTCGTACACGTCCACCTCCGTCATTGCGAGCAACGCGAAGCAATCCAGGGGTCAACTCGCGGAACTCTGGATTGCTTCGCTACGCTCGCCATGACGCGCCGTACCGCCAAACCAATTGACGCTGCCAAGCGTCAAACATCTGCTGATCCTAAAGCGGAATATTGTCATGCTTCTTCCACGGGTTCTCCAACGCCTTGCCGCGCAGTTTCCGCAGCCCCAGCGCAACGCGCCGCCGCGTCGAGTGCGGCTGGATCACCTCGTCGATGAAACCCATGCTCGCCGCCACGAACGGATTGGCGAAACGTGCCTCATACTCCGCGGTCCGCTCGGCGATCTCCTCCGGGGTCTTCCCGCGAAAGATGATCTCTACCGCACCCTTTGCGCCCATCACCGCGATCTCGGCGGTCGGCCAGGCATAGTTCAGATCACCGCGCAGATGCTTTGACGCCATCACGTCATACGCGCCGCCATAGGCCTTGCGGGTAATGACTGTAATCTTGGGCGCGGTCGCCTCGGCATAGGCAAACAACAGCTTCGCGCCGTGCTTGATGATGCCGTTATGCTCCTGCGCCGTCCCCGGCAGGAAGCCCGGCACATCGACAAAGGTCACGATGGGCACGTCGAACGCGTCGCAGAAGCGCACGAACCGCGCCGCCTTTTTCGATGAATTGATATCCAGCACGCCCGCCAGCACCATCGGCTGATTGGCGACAAAGCCCACCGTTCGCCCCTCGATCCGCCCGAAACCGGTGATGATATTTCCCGCATGCGCCGGCTGCGTCTCGAAAAAGTCGCCCTCATCGACGACCTTGCGGATCAATTCATGCATGTCGTATGGCTGGTTGGCATTGGCTGGGACAAGCGTGTCGAGGCTTTCCTCCGACCGGTCCCATGCGTCGCCGGTCGGCCGTTCGGGCACCGGCTCACGATTGGACGCCGGCAGGAAGTCGATAAAATCGCGCGCTGCCAACAGCGCCTCGATGTCGTTCTCGAACGCATTGTCGGCAACGCTGGTCTTCGTCGTGTGCGTCACCGCGCCGCCCAGCGCCTCTTGCGTCACCACCTCATTGGTCACCGTCTTCACGACATCGGGACCGGTGACAAACATGTAGCTCGAATCCTTCACCATGAAGATGAAGTCGGTCATCGCCGGCGAATAGACCGCCCCGCCTGCGCACGGTCCCATGATGAGGCTCAGTTGGGGCACGACGCCGGACGCCAGCACGTTGCGCTGGAACACCTCGGCATAACCGCCCAGCGAGGCCACGCCCTCCTGAATCCGCGCGCCACCTGAGTCGTTCAGGCCGATGACCGGCGCGCCAACCTTCATCGCCATGTCCATGATCTTGCAGATCTTTTGCGCGTGCCGTTCCGACAGCGAACCACCGAACACGGTGAAGTCCTGACTGAAGACGAATACCAGCCGCCCGTTGATCGTCCCGGATCCGGTGACGACGCCGTCGCCAGGATACACTTGCGTCTCCATTCCGAAATCGACGCAATTATGCTCGACGAACATGTCGAGTTCTTCGAAACTGTCCTCATCGAGCAGCACGTCCAGCCGCTCCCGCGCGGTCAGCTTGCCCTTGGCATGCTGGGCGACGACCCGTCGGTCGCCGCCCCCCGCTTTTGCCGCTGCGCGTTTCGTCGCGAGCGTTTCGATCGTCGACGACAATGGCATTCCTCTCTGGTGCGGACACGGCAGATTGCTCCTGCCTTCGCGGGTGACAACACGCAAATGTGAAGTTGTGAAGTTGCGAAGCGCCAGGTTGCGAATTATGGCGGATTGTGGTCCGTACACGCCTCTACGCCGGTGACACACTGCGCGCTCTCCGCCACGCGGCCGGTCTCAATCAGCGCACAATGGCGGCGCGGCTGGGCATCTCGGTCAGCTATCTCTCCCAGCTCGAAGGGGGTGAGCGACCGCTGACCCCAACGGTAATCGCCGCCCTGTCGCGCTATTATCCAAGCGCGCTCAGCACCATTAAGGGGGCCGGCCCTGCCCAGCGGTTGGTGGCGCTGCGTGAAGCACTGGATGGCCCGTCGCTGGCTCCCGAACCGCTCGCCCGGCTGGCCGAGGAACAGCCCGTCATCGCCGACCGGATCATCGCGCTGCATGGCGAGGCGCGCGACGCCACTGAACGGTTGCAGATCGCCGAGGAGGCGATGATGGCGGGCGGCGGCGCGCGCATGCCGTGGGAATCGGTGCGCGACTGGTTTCATGAGGCCGGCAACTATATCGATCCGCTGGACCGCGCGGCAGAGGCGATGGCGCTCGACGGGACCGACGAACAGTCGTTGATTGCCGGCCTTGCGCGACACGCGATGATCGTCGCGGAGGATGCCGATGAGGACGCACCGCTTGCCCGGGTCGAGGGCAAGCGCCTGACCCTGAACACGGCACTGCCGCCGGAAAGCCGCCGCTTCCTCCTTGCCCACCGACTGGCGGCGATCGCGCTTGCTGACCCGATCGCGGCGGTCGTCGCTGGGGCGCGGCTGACCAGCGACGAGGCACGACGCCTGCTTTTCGTAGGTCTCGCAAATTACGCGGCGGGAGCACTGGTCATGCCCTATGTCGCGTTTCGCACCGCCGCGCGTGACGTCCGCCACGACATCGACCGCCTGTCACGCCGTTTCGGCGTCAGCTTCGAACAGGCGTGCCACCGCCTGTCGACGCTCCAGCGACCGGGTGCGGCGGGGACACCCTTTTATTTCTGCCGCGTCGACATGGCCGGAAACATCACCAAGCGCCATTCGGCGACGCGATTGCAGTTCGCGCGCTTCGGCGGCGCCTGCCCCTTGTGGATCGTGCATGAGGCGGTCGCGATCCCCGACCGCATCCTGGTCCAGCGATCCGAGACTCCCGATGGCGCGCACTATGTCTCGATGGCCAAGGGTCTGGTGAAGCCATCGGGTCGCTTTGACCGCACGCCCCGGCGCTATGCGGTGCTGCTGGGGTGCGAGGAGGATCAGGCGCGTGACTTCATCTACGCCGATGGCATTGAACGCTCGGGCGCACCGACGCGGATCGGCATGTCGTGCCGGCTGTGCCCGCGCGATGATTGCGACCAGCGCGCCTTCCCGCCCACGGATCGCGCAATCGCCGTCGATCCGGACCGGCGCGGCGTCGTTCCCTACCGCGTCCTGTGACGCCTTGCGTACCGCTCACGAACGCGGGCACAACGGCGACAATAAGGAGCCGTCCGATGTCCGCTACCTACCCCGTTCCCGATCACTGGGCGCATCACGCGAAGGTCGATGCCGCTGGCTATGACAAGATGGTCGAGGCCGCATGGAGCGATCCGCAAGGTTTCTGGCTGGAACAGGCCGCGCGCCTCGACTGGCTTCGCCCTCCGACGATCGCCGGAGACTGGTCCTTTGCCAAGGAGCAGTTCCACATCGAATGGTTCCGCGACGGGCGGCTGAATGTCGCGGCCAACTGCATCGACCGCCATGCCGCCGGCCATCCTGACCGCGTCGCGATCATCTGGGAACCGGATGAGCCGGGGGAAGACCCGCGCCGCATAACCTATGCTGAACTGCTGCATGAGGTCTGCCGCTTTGCCAATGTGCTGAAGGCGCAAGGAGTCGCCAAGGGCGACCGCGTCACGATCTATATGCCGATGATCCCCGAGGCCGCATTCGCTATGCTCGCCTGCGCGCGAATCGGTGCGATCCATTCGGTCGTCTTCGGCGGCTTCTCACCCGAGGCGCTTGCCGGACGCATTGAGGATTGTGGATCGGCCCTGGTCATCACCGCCGACGAAGGTAGGCGCGCGGGAAAGCGCGTACCGCTCAAGGCCAATGTCGATGCCGCCGCCGAGCGTACCCCGGTCCTCACCCGCGTGCTGGTAATTCGCGCGACCGGCGGCACGGTCACGATGGGGGAGCGTGACATCTGGTATCACGAGGCCGCCGCCGACGAAGCCACCGACTGTCCGCCGGAGCCGATGGAGGCGGAGGATCCGCTGTTCATCCTCTACACCAGCGGATCGACCGGCAAGCCCAAGGGTGTGCTCCATACCTCTGCCGGCTACCTCCTCTGGGCCGCCTTCACGCATGATCTGGTCTTTGACTACCGTCCCGAACAAATCTGGTGGTGCGCGGCCGATGTCGGCTGGGTCACCGGCCACAGCTATGTCGTATACGGCCCGCTGGCCAATGGCGCGACGACGCTGATGTACGAAGGGGTACCCAACTGGCCCGACGCATCGCGCATCTGGCAGATCGTCGACCGGCACGCGGTAGAAGCGCTGTATCTGGCACCCACCGCGCTCCGGGCGCTGATGAAGGAAGGCAACGCCCCCGTCCGCGTCACCAGCCGTGCGTCCCTGAAGCTGCTCGGCACCGTGGGAGAACCGATCAATCCTGAAGCCTGGCGCTGGTACCACGACATCATCGGCGCGGCGCGGTGCCCGATCATCGACACCTGGTGGCAGACGGAAACGGGCGGCGCGATGATCGCGCCGCTACCCGGCGCGACGCCCTTGAAACCGGGGTCGGCGACGAAACCGCTGCCCGGCGTGCAACCCGTACTGGTCGACAATGATGGCACGGTGCTGACCGGCGCGGCGGAGGGTAATCTGTGCATCTCCGCCAGCTGGCCCGGCCAGATGCGCGGTGTCTGGGGCGATCCGGAACGGTTCTTCCAGACCTATTTCACCAGCTATGACGGCAAATATTTCACCGGTGACGGATGCCGCCGCGACGAGGACGGCTATTACTGGATCACCGGCCGTGTCGACGATGTCATCAACGTGTCCGGCCACCGCATGGGCACCGCCGAGGTCGAGTCCGCGCTCGTTCTGCATCCGAAAGTCGCCGAGGCCGCCGTCGTCGGCATGCCGCACGACGTGAAGGGACAGGGCATCTATGCCTATGTGACGATGAACGCCGGCGAGGCATGGAACGACGACATGGCGACCGAACTGCGAGACTGGGTCCGCCGCGAGATCGGCCCGGTTGCCACTCCGGACGCGATCCAGAACGCTCCCGCGCTGCCGAAGACCCGCTCGGGCAAGATCATGCGCCGCATCCTGCGCAAGATCGCCGAGGGCGATACGAGCAGCTTGGGCGACACCTCGACCCTCGCTGACCCCGCCGTCGTCGACGACCTGATCGCCAATCGCGTCGACTGATCGGAACGCAAACGGCCTGCGGAGCGCTTGGATTATGACACATCAGGAGCAAAGCCATGCACACCCTTGACCCGGCGCGCACCGCCCTCATCCTCATCGATCTGCAGAACGGTATTGCTGGCCCGGAGCTTGCGCCCCGCAGCGGCGATGAAGTCGTCGAAACGGCAAAGAACCTCGCCGCCCGGTTTCGGGAAGCGGATGCGCCGGTTGTCCTTGTCCATCTCAGCTGGCGCGATGACGGCGCCGACATGCCCAGCCAGCAGGTCGAAAAGCCGATCAAGGCCAGAATGGCGGCAATGGGCGAGGGGTGGCGTGATCTCATCCCAGGGCTTGAGCAACAGGGCGACATCATCGTCCTCAAACATCACTGGGGCGCCTTCACCGGCACCGATCTCGACCTGCAACTACGCAGGCGCGGTGTCGACACCATCGTGCTGGCCGGCATCGCCACCAATTTCGGCGTGGAATCAACCGCCCGTTGCGCTTGGGAACTGTCCTACAACGTTGTTCTGGTCGAGGACGCAACCACCTCACGCGCGGCCGACCTGCACCAATTCGCGATCGACAACATTTTCCCACAAATCGCCCGCATCGTCACCAGCGAGGACATTGCTTTCGAGACGCCGTGAGCAAATAGCTCTGGCGGAGCGCCCACTCGACGAAGAACTGTGGCTGCTAATGCCCCGGAACCAGCCGTGTTGGGTCATATTCAAGGCTCAAGAATACTGCCCGTCAGCCCTTCCCCTTCTTAGTCCTTTTCCGCAAGCGGGAGAGGGCTCAGGGATTGGGCAGCTATCACCTCATTTCTGGCATTAGTCGGATGGCAGTTCCGGCTCTTGCGAGCATTTGTATTTTAACAGTATCGTGCCCCTCAATCGTCGAAGCGGGAGACGCGCTATGAGACAGCTGCTGCCGACGGCCGGTGCAGCATTTGTTCTGGTCGGTTCCACACATGCGCAGATGGCTCTACCGGACCCATATCAATCTCGGATCGTTCAGACTGGCGCGTTCAATAGGCTCGAAGTCTCAGGTCCCTTCAAAGTTGGCGTTCTTGTTGGCGACCAACCTAGTCAAATTCATCTTTATGGTCCGCCCGCTCTGCTCGCTGACGCGATCGCAAGCGTTGATGGTGACACACTGAAGATCCGTTTCCGCGACGGAGTACAGTGGAGCTGGAACCCAGGATCCGGCGTGAATATCGTCGTGTCCGCGCCCCGCCTCGATTCTGCACGCGTCAAAGGCGCAGCCGAGGTAGAAATCAATCAAGTACGTGGGGAATCGTTCTCTGCGGCTACTGATGGATCGGGGACTATCGCGCTTCACGGAATTGATATTGGACGTGCCATGTTTGCAACTGACGGATCAGGCGCGATCACTGCCGACGGACGCGCCAGCCATGGATCTTATGCCGTAGGCGGATCAGGTTCGATCGACGCTAAACGCCTGAGGGTCGAAACCGCCAGCATCGCGGTAGGTGGATCTGGTTCGATCTACGCTGACGTTTCGGGCACAGCCAACGTCTCAGTAGCTGGCAGTGGCCGAGTTGATGTCGTTGGTGGCGCGACTTGCATCAATGGACGGGCGAACTCAGCGCACGTCGACTGTCGCTAGTGTATACACAGATTCAATTCCGATCCGGCCGTGGTTACCCGCTTGTTTGTCTGACGCGGCCTTTGACTTACCAGCGGCAACGAGGTCAATGTCCGGCTATCACCATTCCATGCCGTTCAACGAACCGGTTTTAGTCGCAAGCAAAGTAGCAACGGAAGGCCGCTGCTTCCCGACGCACGCTTTGCCAACCCCGCTTCCTTCGCTTACGCCCGTCAATCGCAATGACTAGACATGAAGGCTTGACCGTGACCCCGACTATCGCCGTCCTGGGCGCGGGATCGTTCGGAACCGCCGTCGCCACGGCGCTCGCGCGGGCCGGTCGCGACGTCACCCTGCTGTGCCGAACGTCGGAGCAGCGCGATGCGATCCAGACGACCGGCCGTAACGCGCGTTTCTATCCCGGACATGATCTCTACCCGTCGATCAAACCGACCTGCGACACCGACGCCGCCCTGGCCAGCGACATCCTGTTCCTCGCCTTTCCGGCCAAGGTCATGGAAGATTATGCCGCGCACATCGCTGCCGTCGGTCAGCCGGGCGCGATTGTCGTCAATCTCATCAAGGGCATGCACCCGACGCATTTCACCTTCGCCGAACTGTTCCGGCACACCGCGCCCGAGGCCCGCTATGTCGCATTAAAGGGGCCGACCTTTTCACGCCCGCTGTTCCTCGGGGAGTGGTCCGGCCTGACCTGCGGCGCCGATGATCCGGGCGCGCGTGAGGCCGTCATCGCGTTGTTCGGCGATGCCCCGATCGCGTTTGACCGGTCCGATTCGCCCGACTCGGTCGATGTCGTCAGTGCGCTGAAGAATGTCTATGCGATCGCGCTCGGGCTGGTCGCCTCGACCGGCCCGTCCGAGAACACCGTTTTCCTGACCGCAACGCTAGTCATGCGAGAGATGCGCACCATCCTGCTCAGCCTGGGCTGTGATGAGGGCGTCTTGCTGAGCTTCGCGGGCATCGGCGACACGATGCTGACCGGCCTGTGCGATACCAGCCGCAATCGCACACTCGGCCTGATGATCGGCAAGGGGATCCCCATCGATCTCGTCCGCGCCGACTTTCTGGCGGAGGGCGTTCGCGCGGTCGAGGCGATCCGATCGCATCTGGACGGCGTCGACGCGCCGCTGCTCCGCGCTGTCAGCGACGTATTGGCGCACCATGCCGATCCGGTCTGCGTCTTCGAAGTATTCGGCCTGCGCTGAACGCCTCGGCGTGAAAACCAATGCAGTCATGGATTAATCGCCGGCGGGTGGAACACCGTGCAACGGGCGTCCGTTGGACGATTGCTGCTGGTACACGCATCGGAACATCATGACGACAAAAGACACCGAAGCGGCCATCCCGCTGATCGACGAGGAATTGACCGTCGACAAGCGAACGGTCGTGACAAGTCGCGTGCGCGTGCGCACCGTCGTCGAAGAGGACACGGGCTATGCGCGCGCCGAACTCTTCCAGGACAATGTCGACGTTACGCGTGTGCCCATCGATCGCATCGTCGATGCGGTTCCCCCCGTCAGGGAAGAAGGCGACACAGTGATCGTACCCGTCATTGAAGAAGTGCTCGTCACCGAAAAACGACTGCTGCTGCGCGAAGAAATTCACCTCACCCGCCGACGCAGCGTCGAGGCGGTGGAGCAGGCGATCCCGCTCCGGTCGACGCACGCCGTCGTCGAACGCACCGACGTTTCCACCAACCACCCCCGAGGAGAATGATCATGAGCCGTACCCTGACCGCGCTGTTTGACAGCCGTAGCGAAGCCGAAGATGCCAAGCGTCGCCTGGAAAATGCGTCGATCGACATCGACCACGTGCACCTGCACGACCAGAACAGCGCCGGATATTCGGCAGACTATTCGACGCATGACAATCGTGGTTTCTGGGAGAGCCTGAAGGACATGTTTCTGCCCGACGAAGATCGCCACCTTTATGAAGAAGGTGTGCGTCGCGGCGGCTGTCTGTTGACCGCCCACATTGATGAGAAGGACGCCGATCGCGCCGTTCACGTGCTGGAACAGGCGGATACGGTCGATCTCGATGACCGGTCGGCGCAGTGGCGTAATGAAGGTTGGGCCTATGAATCGCCTGCCGGCGGCATGGGCTATGCCGCCGGCTTCGGCGCGACCGGTGGAATGGCACCGGCAACCAGCGCGAATCCCGCGATGTCGCGGCCTGCAACATCAAACCAGACCAGTGAACAGGTCATTCCGATGGTCGAGGAGAAGTTGAAGGTTGGCAGGCGCGAGGTCGAGCGCGGCGGTGTGCGCGTGCGGTCCTACGTGGTCGAGGAAAATGTGCGCGAGGATGTCAGCCTGCGCGATGAGACGGTCTCCGTCGAGCGACGGCCGGTCGACCGTGCAGTCAATGCTGCGGATGATGCCTTTCGCGAACGCACGATCGAGATGACGGAAACCGATGAGGAAGCCGTTGTTGCAAAGGAAGCGCGCGTGCGCGAGGAACTGGTTGTTCGCAAGGATGTCGACACCAATGTCGAGCATATCGACGAAACCGTTCGCCACACCGAGGTCGACGTCGACGAGAGCGGCGACACGCGCATCGATCGTACCGGTCGTTAAACGCAAACGATCTTGAGCCGGCTGATCCCCTGCCCCGCCGCAAACGGGGCAGGGGTCAGCTTTCCAGTTCGCACAGCAGTGACCGGACCGCGCCGTCAACATCGCGGTCCTCATCACGCAGCGACTCGATCCGGCGCACCGCGTGGATCACCGTCGAATGATCGCGGCCGCCGAACTTGCGCCCGATCTCGGGCAGCGAGCGTGTCGTCAGCCGCTTGGCCAGGTACATTGCGATCTGCCGTGGTCGCGCCACCGCGCGGGCACGCCGCGCCGAGACCATGTCCATCGGCTGCAGCTCGAAATGGCGGGTGACGCAGCGCTGGATATCGTCGATCGTCACCCGCCGCTGCGCACCGCGCAAAACATCACCGAGCGTTGCGATAGCGAAATCCAGATCGATCGTATCGCCTGTCAGCTGGCCATAAGCCGCCACGCGATTTAGCGCGCCTTCCAGCTCGCGGATATTCTGGTGGATGCGAGTCGCCAGCATCTCCAGCACGTCCTCGGGTACGCGAACCGATAACTCGGCTGCCTTGCGTGCGACGATCGCGCGGCGCAATGCGAGTTCGGGCGGCTTGATATCGGCGACCAGTCCTGCGCCCATGCGCGACACGATCCGTGGCTCCACGCCTTCCAGTGCCTGTGGGCAACGATCCGCCGCGATCACCAGGCGCTTGCCCGCCGCCATCACTTCATTGACCGTATGGAAGAACTCTTCCTGAGTCGCATCCTTGCCGGCAATGAACTGCAGGTCGTCGATCAGGAGCAGATCACAGCTGCGCAATCGTTGCTTGAACGCAAATGTGTCACGCGCCCGCATCGCGGCGACGAACTCGAACATGAACCGCTCCGCCGGGATGCAGATTACCGTCGCCCCCGGCTCGGCGATCAGGAACGCGTGCGCGATGGCGTGCATCAGATGCGTTTTGCCCTGCCCCGTCCCGCCGTGGAGGAACAACGGACTGAATCGCGGCGGCCCCGGCTCTACGAGCGCCTTGGCTGCGGTGAACGCGACCCTGTTCGACTGATCGACGACGAAGCGATCAAAGGTGAAGCGCTGTTCGAGCAATGGCCGCTCGCCGATCGATGTGTTTTCGAGGTTGATTGAACCCTCGGGCTCTACGGTCAGCAGGACTGGCGCATCCCCCTGCTCGCGTGTCTCGATTGAAACGGTGGTGACGTGCGGCAGCAGCGCCTGGAATTCGAGGACCAGCCGATCCGCATAATGATTGCGAATCCAGTTCGTGACAAAGGCTGACGGCAGCGCGAGTCGCACCGTATCGCGGTCATCACTGGTGACAAGTTCCATTGGTTTTAGCCACTGATCGAAAACTCGTGCGCCTGCCGATGCAAGAAGCGACGCGCGGACGCGGGTCCAAGCCTGCTGGACCTCGTCCGTCTGCACTGTTTGTGCTCCGCTTGTCACGCACACCTCTCCCATGACTGCGAGCCCTGCTACACAGCCTTGCAAAATCCATATTGTCACTACCCGTGCGCCATCGCGGCTTCACGGAAACCTCAATCAACTGGTCTTGATACGGGCGAAGGTCATCGCCGTCGTCGGAGCTGATTATGAGCCAGAGCTCAGGACTAGCAACCCCTGCCTGTGTCCAAAAACTGAAATAAAGCGCATTGACTCGGACTCATGCGCGGAATCGCGTCAAACTATTGCACAAACTGTTGTTTCAGTTGAGTAAACTCGGGTTCAGTCTAACTCTTCGGACGTCACTAAACGGACGAATCGCGACGAATCGCGACGAATCCTAGGCTTTCTATAGGCTTCGCTACGGACGTGGACTGAACAGCAAAACGCCCGCCGGGACGGACCCGACGGGCGCTGAAATCACGTCGATGCTTACTGGTTAACCGATCGCAGAAACCCGCTTCGCAAGACGGGAAAATTTCCGAGAAGCAGTGTTTTTGTGAAGCACACCCTTAGCGACGCCACGCGCAATCTCCGGCTGGGCCTCGGCAAGGGCCGTAACCGCTGCGTTCTTGTCGCCTGATGCCAGTGCTGACTCGACCTTTTTGATGAAAGTACGGATGCGGCCGACTCGATTGCCGTTCACGTCGGCGCGACGCTCGTTGCGACGGATCCGCTTTTTCGCCTGCGGCGTGTTCGCCATGAAATCCTCTGGGTCAAATGGAGACGGACGCCCGGGCATACCCACGTCCGCTGGAAGCGAACGCTCTTAGCCAACCGCCCCCCACCGGTCAACCGCGTTGGCAGCGGGGGCACCAGAAGGTTGAGCGCCCTCCCTCGGCACGCCGCCGCACGATTGTGCCACAGGTGCACGCTTCGCCTTTACGCCCATAAACACGCCATTGCTTCGAGAAATAGCCTAGCTCGCCGTCAGGCTGCGCATAATCGCGTAGCGTCGACCCACCGGCCGCGATTGCTGCGGTTAGCACCACACGGATGGCGTCGACCAACTGCTCCAGCCGCTCCAGCGCGATTCTGCCCGCGGCCCGCGACGGCGCGATCCGCGCCAAATGCAATGCTTCGCAAACATAGATGTTGCCAAGGCCGGCCACAACTCGCTGGTCAAGCAGCATTGCTTTGATCGAAGCCGAACGGCCCGCGAACACCTGCCGCAAATGCGCACCGGTCAACGCCGGGCTAAGCGGCTCGGGCCCCATCCGGGCAAAGGGCGGATAGCCCTGCAGTGCATCGGTGCGCCAAAGGTCGACAGATCCGAACCGCCTTGCATCGTTGAGGGCCAGCGTCCGACCACCCGCGGTTGCAAGGACTAGATGGTCATGAGTCTGTATTTCGATGGGATCGAGCCGCCATCGTCCGGACATACCGAGATGAAAGATCATCGTATCGCCGCGATTGGTGGTGATCAGTCCATATTTAGCCCGGCGAGCGAGTCCTGTAACAGTCGCTCCAATAAGCCTGCGACCAAGATCGACGGGGAAAGCGTGCCTTAGGTCAGTGCGACGCGCCTCCACCCGGGTCAATCGCTGCCCCTCCAGTACCGGCTGCAATCCCCGTACGGTGGTTTCAACTTCAGGAAGCTCCGGCACAGACACGGAGCTAGGTCATCTGTGCCTCCACGACAAGGAAACGTCACCATTCTTGCGGCACCCGCCATTGTTCTGCCTGGGTTTGGGCCGTAGGGCGATCGCATGACCGAAACCGTCTCCTTCGGCTATGAAGAGATAGCCCCCGCTGAGAAAACTGGCCGGGTCGGCGACGTCTTTAGCAGCGTCGCCAAATCCTATGATCTGATGAATGATGCGATGTCGGGCGGCATGCATCGCCTCTGGAAGGACCGGTTCGTCCGCCGTGTGGCACCCCGCTCGGGCGAGCAGATCCTCGATATGGCCGGTGGCACAGGCGACATCGCGTTCCGGCTCGCTGGCTCTGGTGCCGCCGTCACGGTTGCCGACATCAACGCCGATATGCTGGCTGTGGGCATGAACCGGGCGCACAAGCGCGGGGTCGATGGTCTCGTCTGGACCGAGGCGAATGCCGAGACGTTGACGTTCCCGGATCGCTTCTTCGACGCCTACACGATTGCCTTTGGCATCCGTAACGTCACCGATATCTCTGCCGCGCTTGCCGAAGCGCACCGTGTTCTTCGTCGCGGCAAGCGATTTTTCTGTCTGGAATTCTCGACGACCGAATGGCCAGGCTTCAAGAATGTCTATGACGCCTATTCGCACCGGGTAGTGCCGCGGATCGGGCACCTTCTCGCGCGCGATGCCGACAGCTACCGCTATCTCGTCGAATCCATCCGGCGCTTTCCCGACATGCAGACGTTTCGGGCGATGATCGCGGACGCGGGCTTTGTCCAGACCCGCGTCGAGCCGTTGATGGGCGGCCTCGTCGCAATCCACAGCGGCTGGAAGGTTTGACCGCACCAGCCGTCCATGTCTGGCGATTGCTGCTTTGGGGCCGCGTATTGGCACGCCACGGTGCGTTGCGCGGTATCGAACGCGACCCGAACACCCCGCCTGCGCTCAGGCGGCTGGTACGGGTCGCCCGCCTTGGGTCACGCGGACCTCGCGTGCCAGCCTACGCCGACGCGTTCCAGGCAATCGGACCAGCCGCGATCAAGTTGGGGCAGACACTGGCGACGCGGCCCGACATCGTCGGTGACGCGGCCGCCCACGATCTGATGCGGCTTCAGGATCGACTGCCGCCAATTGCGTTCGAGACGATCCGCGAGACGATGATTGCGAGCCTAGGACGTCCGCTGGAGGATCTGTTTCAGCGGATCGAGGAGGTGCCGGTGGGTGCCGCATCGATCGCGCAGGTCCACCGCGCGATCACCACCGACGGGCGTCAGGTCGCCGTCAAAGTGGTGCGCCCCGGTGTCGAGGTCAATTTCACGCGCTCCATCGACACTTATGAATGGGCCGCTGCCCAACTCGAGGCGTTCGGCGGCGAGGCGAAGCGGCTGAGACCGCGTCTCGTCATCGCAACATTTAAGCGCTGGACAATGCGCGAGCTCAACCTGATGCGCGAGGCGGCGTCCGCATCCGAATTGGCGGAGGCAATGACCGCTGAACCCGACTTCGTCATCCCTGCGATAGATTGGCAGCGTTCAACGGCGCGGGTGTTGACGATGGAGTGGGTCGACGGTTTGAAGCTCTCCGACCGGGCCGCTTTGATCGCGGCGGGGTATGATCCCGCCGTGCTGGCTCAAACGCTGGTACGCGCTTTTCTGCGTCAGGCAATTGCGGAAGGGTTCTTCCACGCGGACATGCATCAGGGCAATCTGTTCGCGCTGCCCGGCAATCGCATCGCCGCGATCGATTTCGGGATCATGGGCCGGATCGACCGGCGCGCGCGCGTCTGGCTGGCGGAAATCCTTTATGGTCTGATCACCGGCAACTATGCGCGCGTCGCCGAGATTCATTTCGAGGCGGGATATGTGCCGCCACATCACGACGTAGCGGAATTTGCGACCGCGTTAAGAGCGGTAGGCGAGCCGATACGTGGTCTGCCGGTCAAGGACATGTCGATTGGCATGATGCTCGACGGCCTGTTCTCGATCACGCGTGACTTCGACATGGAAACGCAGCCGCACCTGCTGCTGCTGCAAAAGACGATGGTCATGGTCGAGGGCGTGGCGACAACGCTCGATCCTGATATCAACCTGTGGGAGACAGCTGGTCCCTTCGTGCGGGACTGGATGCGCACAGAACTAGGACCAGAAGCTATGCTGGCCGACCGCATCGTCGCCGACCTGCGCACGCTCACCCGTCTTCCCGAGTTGGTCCGCCGGATCGAGGCACATTACCCGGTACAAGGTGGCGCGCCGCCAACTGTGCCGCTCACCAAGGCGCAGAATGTTCAGATCGGCGGCTACTGGCGCTATACGGCAATCGCCATAGTCGCGGCGGTGGCAGGTGCGGGGATCACATGGGGCCTGGGATAAGCGGACGACGCTCGCCCGTCTTGCTCGTCGTCCTGTCCCGATACGCCAATGCCGGCCGCACATCCGCGCGGATTATCCTTATCCTTCTGACGGTGCTGATGGTCGCAACGCTGTTGCCAACCGCTGGGCCGAAAGAAGTATCTTCAATCAACCAAGCGGATGCGGTGCGCCCGACTGATCCGCTTATCGATCAAACGATTACCGCGCGCGTGCGAGGAGGAGAAGGCTATTATTCCGCAACTGCCAAGGCGATGCGTGCGCAAGCCTATCCGCTGAAGCCGTTTACCTTGTTCGCGCTACCGACGGCTACGGTCGTCAAGGCTTCGCTGCCGGACCGGCTGCTCAAGTCGCTGATGTGGACGTTAGCTGCGCTGACGGTCGTCGCCTGGACGGTCCGGCTGCGCCCGGTTCTGCAGGGCAACATCCCGCTGGTCGCCGCTGCCATCCTGCTCGCCGCCGGACTGTTCGGGGTTACGCGGGGGCAGGCAGCCGAGGAAGCATGGTCGGGCGAACTCATCGCGCTATCACTGGCGCTGCGTCAGCTCGGCAGATGGTTGCCATCGGTCGCGCTGGGCATCGCCGCGATGACGATCAGCGCTGTAGCCGTCCCATATGCTGTCGTGATGTTGGCGGTTGCACTGGCCGATGGCGAACCTCGCGAGGCAACCGGATGGGTCGCCGCGATCGGTATCTTCGCGCTGGTCATGCTCGCCCATGCCCATGCCGTGCGCGGCGTGGTCGAGCCGATGGATCGCGTCAGCACGGCGTGGTTGGGGATGCAGGGAATTGGCAATTACATCCGCACCGCACCTGCCGCGACCGCATTCGGCGCACTGCCGATATGGCTTGCGTCCCTGGTCTGGGTGCTTGCCCTGTTCGGATGGACCGCTTGGCGCCACCCGACCGCCGACCGCACGGTGGTGCTCCTTGCGGTGTACGCGACAATGGTGTGCATCGTGGCGCATCCCGATGCACCATGGGGACTCATCAGCGCGCCATTGCCGCTTCTCGGGCTGGTCTTTGCGCCTGACGGATTGCGCGACCTGGCCGCCGCCGCGCTCGACAGACGGCGGATCACCGTGCGACGAGTAATCAGATGAAGCATATTCTTCTGATCATCGGCGGCGGGATCGCGGCGTACAAGGCGTCGGAGCTTGTTCGGTTGCTCCGCCGCCACAACCACATAGTCACGTGCGTGATGACCGAAGCGGCGCATCATTTCATCACGCCCATGACGCTCGCGGCGCTGAGTGAGCGGCCCGTCTATACGACGCTTTGGAACCTGAAGGATGAGACCGAAATGGGTCACATCCAGCTCAGCCGCCAGGCGGACCTCATCGTCGTAGCGCCCGCTACCGCTGACCTACTAGCCCGAATGGCGGGCGGTATCGCCGATGACTTGGCGACGACGCTGCTGCTCGCGACTGACAAACCGGTACTGGTTGCGCCGGCCATGAACGTGCGCATGTGGACGCATGCCGCGACCCAGCGCAATGTCGCCGTGCTCGCACTCGATGGCATATCCTTCGCAGGACCTGTCGAAGGTCCCATGGCGTGCGGCGAGTTTGGGCCGGGACGCATGGCGGAGCCGGACGAGATACTGGCGGCGATCGGGGCGATGGACGACTCAAAACAGCTGTCGGGTTGCACGGCGCTCGTCACCGCCGGACCGACGCAGGAGCCGATCGACCCCGTCCGCTTCATCGGCAATCGTTCTTCGGGCAAACAGGGCTTCGCGATTGCCGAGGCGCTGGCGAGGCGCGGTGCAACGGTGACCCTTGTTACCGGACCGGTTGCACTGCCAACGCCCCCGCAGGTCAACCGGATCGATATCGAGACCGCCGGGCAGATGGCGAGAACTGTAGAGGCGGCGCTACCGGTCGACATTGCGGTGATGGTGGCCGCCGTTGCCGACTGGCGCGTGGAGCCGCAGCCGGCAAAATTGAAAAAGGCGGACGGCTTGCCCACGCTGCATTTGGTCGAGAACATCGACATTCTGGCACGTCTGGGCAGTCATGCGCGACGCCCACGCCTGCTGATCGGCTTCGCCGCCGAGACGGAGGACGTCGTTGCCAACGGGCGCGAAAAGCTGATGCGAAAGCGCTGCGACCTGATCGTCGCCAACGACGTGTCTTCGGGCGTTTTCGGCAGCGAGCGCAATCATGTTCACCTGATCGACGCAGACGGCGTCGAGGACCTGCCCGCGGCGAGCAAGCATGTCGTCGCCGAACGCCTTGTCGAAGTCATCGTCGAGAGGATCAGCCGGCAGCCATGACCCAAGCCGGTGCGGAGGCGACCGCACCCGCCCATCTTATCCGATAAATGCTATTGCACGCATTCCAGAGGGCGATTAGGCCTTGTCGCCACGAATACTGCCATAGAGCAGGATCAGGTGACTGGGGAGAAAGTCATGAAGGGCAAAGCATTCCTGGGTCTGTCGGTTTCCGCGATAGTCGGCTTGGCCGGACTCACGCCGGCATTCGCGCGCACGGCTGCGCAAGACGAAGTACCCGGGAAGCCGAAGCCACTGAATGCACAAGGTTCTCCGAAGCCGATCACAGCGACCGACCAGAGCGTCGATCCGGCAAACCCGGCGCCGCAGGAGCAGGATACACCGCAAGAAGGCGGCGACATCGTCGTGACCGGCATCCGCCGCAGCCTCGCCTCCGCGCAGGAACTGAAGAAGAATTCCGACGGCATCGTCGATGCGATTGTTGCCGAGGATATCGGCAAGCTGCCAGATACCTTTGCCTCGGCAGCACTGGCCCGAGTTCCAGGTGTCTCGGTTACCCGGGCCGCGGGCGAAGCAGCGGATGTCCGCGTCCGCGGCCTGCCCAACCTGACCACCACCTACAATGGTCGCGATATCTTCACGGCCGAGGGACGGTTTGTACAGATCCAGGACTTCCCGGCCGGCACGGTGTCGGCGCTGGAGGTTTACAAGTCCGGCACCGCCAACCTGATCGAGGCGGGTATTGCCGGCGAGATCAATGTACGGGGGCGTAAGCCGTTCGATTTCAACGGGTTCGAGTTGTCCGGCTCGATCAATGCCGTCAACTGGCAGCAATCGCAGCAATTTTCCGGAAATGGCAATCTTCTGATCAGCAACCGGTGGGAAACCGGGATCGGCGAGATCGGGATCCTGGCAAATGCGTCCTGGGTCGGCATCGACTTCCTCGATTCGACGCGCGAACAGTCGGTGGTCATCCAGACCGCCAATGCCGGGCAGACGGCCGGGACACCGGGCTTTCGCTATCCCGATGCCCAAGCGCTATATTATGGCGGCGGGCATCGTTGGCGCCCATCGGCAAATGGCGCGATTCAGTGGAAGCCGACACCTGACCTCGAAATCTACGCCGATGGACTTTTTCAGGGGTATCGAGGCAACGACAACAATCGCTACATGTTCGTGCCGATTTTCGGTGGCAACCTGAACCTGAGCAATGTGGTGCTGCAAGCCGACGGGACGCGCGCACAGAGCCTCACCGTCAGCGGCGCCAACGCGCCGGATGGTTTCTACGCATCCGGCAAGGCCCGCACGAACACCTATCAGGGCGGAGGCGGCTTCATCTGGAACCGCGACAAGTTGCAGATCTCGGCAGACGCGGCCTATACCAAAAGCACATACACCGGCCTCGCCGTGAACATTGATTACGCGTTTGCCAGTTCGCCCGTTCGCACGGTCAATTTCGACGTACCCGGCAATGACGGGGGCCCTTCGTTCGACTTCGGCGCCTTCGATGTCACGAATCCTGCCAATTTCCTCAGCCGTGGGCTGTTTCAGGAGAATCTGAGAGCTCAGGGCAAGGACGTCCAGGCTCGCGCCGACCTTAAGTACGAGATCGGTCTTGGCTTCCTGCGCAATATCCAGTTCGGGGTACGCTACACCGATCGCGATGCCAACAGGCGGCGTGGTTCACTGTACATCAACAACCTGGCCCAGCGCGTACCGCTTGCGTCGCTGCCTGTGTCGCTTGGCACGACAAGGCCGGGCTTTGCCTACAACAATGCATTTCCCACGATACGCTTTGTTGACATCCCGAGCACCAGCATCCGCGAAAACCTGGGCGAATTGAGACAGTTCTTCGGCGTTCCGGAAGGTTTTCCCGACTATTCGCTGGGGGAGACCTTCTTCGCCAATGAAAAGTCCTATACGGCCTATGGGCAGATCAAATACGGTTTCGATCTGGGGACCATCGGCATCGACGGTCTGGCGGGCGTGCGCGTCATCAAGACAAAGACGAACCTGTCGGTACCAACCAACGATCTGCCGGGAGACAGCGAA
Source organism: Sphingomonas sp. (assembly GCA_965217805.1). GTDB lineage: Bacteria > Pseudomonadota > Alphaproteobacteria > Sphingomonadales > Sphingomonadaceae > Sphingomonas. Next base: position 902,014 of record CBDCJJ010000008.1, read on the forward strand.
TATACCGACTATCTTCCCAACGTTAGCGCGCGTGTGAAGCTCATGGACCAGCTTCAGCTGCGTGCGGCCTTCACACAAACGAGAACACGTCCCGATTTCGGCCAGCTGATCCCGTTCAATACGATCGCTACGACCTCCAACGGCAACGGCGCGGATGGTCGGCCGATCTTCAACGCGTCGCAGGGAAATCCCAACCTGCAGCCGCTGAAGTCCGACAATTACGACGTGACGCTTGAATATTATTTCTCGGCGACCGGGGCGCTGACCGGCGGTCTTTTCCGCCGCGACGCGACCGGGTTCATCGCCAATGTCGATACGATAGCGCCCGATCCGAACGACCCGACACGCCTGCTGCGGACGACCCAGCCTCGGAACACCGGGAACACACGCCTTCAGGGTGCCGAGCTGGCCTTCACGAGCTTCCTGGATTTCGCCGGGTTACCTGCTTGGGCACGGGGCTTCGGCGTTCAGGCGAATGGCACATATATCGATGCCAAGGGCGATCTAGTGCCGGTGCAGGCCGCAACGGTGGGCAATCAGCAGCAACCGTTTGCCGGCGTATCCAAATGGACGGCGAACCTGGTCGGCATCTATGAAAGGCCTCAATTCTCAGCGCGCCTGGCTTATAACTACCGCTCCAAATACGCCAGGTCGTATAGCATCGAGCCGTTCGATCCCGTCGCGCATGCGATTATCGAGCGGGCGCGGGGCCAGCTTGACCTGTCAACCACGGTCACGCCTGTCCCGAACATCACTATCGCATTCGATATCTCCAACCTGCTGGGCAATCCCCTCAGGCGCTACCGCGAATTCTCCGAACAGGACGGGCTGACCTTTCCGCGGCAGGTCCAGTATCTCGAGCGGGCCTATTCGCTCGGCCTGCGGTTCCGCTTCTGACGACCAGAAGGTTTGACGATGAAAATCTCCATAGCCACTCTACGCCACGCTGCGATTCTAGGGGCGGTGGCGCTCTATGGAGCAAGCCCGGTGTCGGCCGGCAATCCACAGTTCCAGGGCGCGGATCCCCACGCGGTCTTCATCGGCCAGGAACTGTGGATATTTCCGACGGGCGGGCCGGGCGACAGCTGGAACGCCGACCGATTCGGCGCCTGGTCGTCGGGCGACCTGAAGCAATGGCGCAGCCGCGGCGAGTTGATTCGGCGCGACCGGATCGACTGGATTGGCAATGACGGTGCGGCGCGGCACTATCTGTGGGCACCCGGGGTCGCGACGCGCGGCGGCAAGTGGTACTTCTATTATTCGGTGGGTCCGCAAAACCCGACGCCGAGCCGCATTGGGGTAGCTACAGCTGACCGACCCCAAGGCCCTTACAAGGATATCGGTCGTCCGCTGATGACCGGCGGCCACGGGTTCGAGGCGATCGATCCAATGGCGTTCATCGATCCACGCTCCGGCAAGGCATATCTCTATGCCGGTGGCAGTGCCGGCGCCAAGCTGCGTGTCTGGGAATTGGGCGACGACATGATCAGTATCTTGCGCGAGGTGCCGGTCGAGCAGCCCCCCCAATTCACCGAAGGCGCGTTCATGCACGAACGAGCCGGCGTCTATTATCTCTCCTACAGCCATGGTCACTGGAACGAATCGGACTATTCGGTGCACTATGCCACCGCCGCGTCTCCCCTCGGTCCCTGGCGCTATCGCGGCGCGATCCTGAGCAGCGATGCGCATCATGCCGGCCCCGGCCACCACAGCGTCGTCAGGACAGCGGGCGGCGCTTGGCTGATTGTCTATCATCGCTGGGAACGTCCACCCGATCGCGGACCCTTCGAAGGGCAACGCCAGATCGCGATCGAGCATCTATATTATCGTCCGGACGGGACGATTCGGCCGATCGTAATGACGGATGGCACGGCATCGCCCGTCCTTCCAGTGACAAGGTGACAAATGTTCAACGATAAGTTGGAGCCGGACATGACGAGCGCGTCCGGCAGAATTGCGCTGCGCAGCCGGGCGTGGTTCGACAATCCCGACAATCCCGACATGACCGCGCTCTATATTGAGCGCTATCTGAATTACGGACTCAGCTTTGAGGAATTGCAGGGCGATCGACCGATCATCGGCATAGCGCAGTCCGGCAGCGACCTCGTGCCGTGCAACCGTCATCATCTGGTGCTCGCCGAGCGGGTAAGGGCGGGCATCCGCGATGCTGGCGGCATTCCGATCGAGTTTCCGACCCATCCGCTTCAGGAAACCGGCAAGCGGCCGACTGCGGGGCTGGACCGCAACCTGGCCTATCTGTCGCTGGTCGAGGTGCTCTACGGCTATCCGCTCGACGGGGTGGTGCTGACGATCGGTTGCGACAAGACGACGCCATCGGCGCTGATGGCGTCGGCAACCGTCAACATCCCGGCAATCGCGCTGTCGGTCGGGCCGATGCTGAATGGGTGGCACGAAGGAAAGCGCACCGGGTCGGGTACGATCATCTGGCGCGCACGCGAGATGCTGGCGGCGGGTGAGATCGACTATAAGGGCTTTCTCAAGCTCGTCGCGTCCTCTGCGCCGTCCACCGGGTTCTGCAACACGATGGGGACGGCGACGACGATGAACTCGCTCGCTGAGGCGCTGGGCATGTCGCTGCCGGGTTCGGCCGCCATTCCGGCTCCCTATCGCGATCGACAAGAATGTGCGTGGGAAACCGGGCGCCGAATTGTGGAGATGGTACACGCCGACCGCAAGCCGTCCGACATTCTGACCCGACCTGCATTCCTGAACGCGATCCGGGTCAATTCGGCGATCGGCGGCTCGACCAATGCCCCGATCCACCTGAACGCGATCGCGCGTCACATGGGTGTCGAACTGACGCTCGACGACTGGGAGACGCACGGCGCTGACGTGCCGCTACTGGTCAACCTGCAACCGGCGGGCGAGTATCTGGGCGAGGATTATTACCGTGCCGGCGGCGTGCCGGCGGTGATGGGGATGCTGTTAGACGCCAATATGCTCGACGGCGATGCGCTGACCGCCAATGGGTGCAGCGTTGGCGACAATGTTGCCGGCCGGACAACGCAGAACAATGATGTCATCCGCACACTCGATCATCCGCTCAAGCCCGCTGCCGGGCTGACCGTGTTGCGCGGCAGCCTGTTCGACGGCGCAGTGATGAAGCAATCGGTTATCTCGGATGAATTCCGTGCGCGGTTCCTATCCGATCCCGACGATCCGGACGCGTTCGAGGGCAAGGTTGTCGTCTTCGACGGGCCAGAGGATTATCACGCGCGTATCGACGAACCTGCGCTCGACATAGACGCACGCACGATCCTGATCATCCGTGGCGCGGGGCCTGTCGGCTATCCCGGCGGCGCAGAGGTAGTCAACATGCGCCCGCCCGCCGCGCTAATCCGGGACGGTATCCATGCGCTCCCCTGCATTGGCGATGGTCGTCAGTCAGGCACCAGCGGCTCCCCCTCGATCCTGAATGCCAGTCCGGAAGCTGCCGTCGGCGGTGCACTGGCGCTGGTGCAAACGGGAGACCGTGTGCGGATCGATCTCGGGCGGCACAGTGCGGACCTGTTAGTCGACCAGGCCGAGCTTGATCGTCGCCGCGCCAACCTCACAACAATCGAGGACCGCGTGACCCCGGCCTCGCAGACACCTTGGCAGGAAATTCAGCGCGGCATGACCGGGCAGTTCGACACCGGCGCCGTGCTGGAGCCGGCGGTCAAATATCAACGCATCGCCCAGACGCGGGGATTGCCGAGGGACAGCCATTGAGCGACGTCCGCGTCATCGACCGCCCCCGCCGCGACACGCTGGGTGAAGGTCCGCATTGGTCGCCGCGCGACCAGGCGGTCTATTGGTGCGATATCATGGAACGCCGACTGAACCGGCTGTCGCTCACACATGGCCAGGTCGAAAGCTGGGACATGCCGGACGTCATCGGCTGGGTCATCGAGCATGAGGCGGGGGGCTTCGTGGCGGGTATTGGTCGCTCGATCGTCACACTGGGCCTTGATCCGGTCACAATCGAGCCGTTCGCGCACTTGCCCGACGAGCCATCCGACAATCGTGTCAATGACGCCAAGGCTGATCTGCATGGGCGTATCTGGCTGGGCACCATGCCATATGATTGCGAGCGGCCGACGGGAAACCTGTACCTGCTCGATCGCGGGCAGGTGACGCGCGTCGCGAAAAGCTACACCATTGCCAACGGCCCGGCGATCGATCCCGAGGGCCGTTGGCTGCTGCACACTGATAGCAAGCTTCGCACTGTCTTTCGCTATCCGATCGAGGGCGACCGGCTCGGCAACAGAAAGCCATTTATCGCCTTTGAGGATGGATGGGGCAATCCTGATGGCATGACGCTTGATGCTGACGGTCATCTGTGGGTGGCCTGCTGGGGTGGGTCGTGCGTGACGCGCTTTGATCCCGAGGGCCGGCGTGAACGCAATATCACGCTGCCCGCCTCCCAGATCACCAGTTGCACCTTCGCCGGCGAAGCACTCGACCGGATGTTCGTTACATCGGCCAGCGAGAATGTCGACGAGGAACTCGGGGGCGCTTTCTTCGAAATCGACCCGGGGTGCCTTGGTCTGCCAACGCACCGCTACCGCGACTGACAGGGAGAGATCATGCGTAAGTCCATCACTATCGCGGCGCTGGCGGGCGTCGTTTCGACCTCGCCGGCGTCCGCCACCGAAGCGAAGCGAAGCACCTTCGGGACGCTTCCCGATGGTCGAGCGGTTGAGGCAGTGACGCTGACCGGCGGCATCGGCATGTCGGTGCGCGTCATCGCGCTGGGCGCTGCGATCCAGGCGATGATGATGCCGGACAAGGACGGCAAGGTCGCGGACATCGCGATCGGTTATGACGATCTTGACGGCTATGCGACGAAGCCCGAATATTTCGGTGCCACCGTCGGCCGGGTCGCCAACCGCATCGCCAAGGGGCGCTTTACGCTTGACGGGAAGTCGTACCAGACCCCTGTCAATAACGGCCCCAATTCGCTGCACGGCGGGACCAAGGGCTTTGACAAGGTGCTGTGGAAGATCACCGACGTCAAAAGCGGGCCGACCGCCTCCGTCACGCTGCGTTATGTCAGCCCCGATGGCGACATGGGCTATCCGGGCCAAGTCACGACCGACGCGACATATAGCCTGGATGAGAAGAACCAGCTGACGATCGAATACCGGGCGAAGACGGACAAGCCCACGGTCGTCAATATCTCAAACCATTCATATTGGAACCTTGCAGGGCCGGGTCAGAGCGCGATGGGGCATATCGTTACCATTCCGGCCGATCGCTACACGCCGACCGACGACACCTCGATCCCGACCGGCAAGATCGTTCCCGTCGAGGGGACGGTATTCGACTTCCGCAAGCCACATCCGGTCGGTGAGCGCGTACGCGATGCACGCGATGTTCAGATCGTCTATGGCCGCGGCTACGACCATAATTGGGTGATCGGCGAGAAGGTCACCCCCTCCACGCACATGATGGCCCGCGTCGTCGAGCCAATATCGGGTCGCGGCTACGAATTATGGTCGAACCAGCCCGGGCTGCAATTCTATTCGGGCAATTTCTTCGATGCGACGGTCAAGGGCAAGAACGGCCAGCTCTACCGGATGGGCGACGCCATCGTCATGGAACCGCAGCTCTTTCCCGACGCCCCCAATCAGCCGTCTTTCCCGTCGGCGCGGCTGGAGCCGGGCCGGACCTACCGCAACGTAATGGTCTATAAATTCTTCACCCAGCGCTGAACCGGGAGAGCAGCCACCATGAGAATCGTCACCGCGAGCATGCTCGCCATCGCCGCCACGCTGGCTTCGTCACCAGCCGAGGCGCGGCCGCAATGGAGCAAGGCCGAGGCCAATGCCTGGTACGCCAGACAGCCTTGGCTGGTCGGCTCCAACTACGTCCCCGCGTCCGCCATCAATCAGCTCGAAATGTGGCAGGCCGCGACCTGGGATCCCGAGCGGATCGACCGTGAGCTGGGCATGGCGCAGGGCATCGGCATGAACACCATGCGTGTGTTCCTGCATGACATGATCTGGAAGCAGGATCCCGCCGGCTATAGCAAGCGGATCGATCAGTTCCTGACCATCGCCAAACGGCACGGGATCAGGCCGCTGTTCGTGCTGTTCGACAGCGTGTGGGATCCGGACCCGAAACTAGGGCCGCAGCATCCGCCAATCCCTGGCGTGCATAATTCGGGGTGGGTGCAGGGACCGGGACTTCCCGGCCTTCGCGACCAGTCGCGCTATGGCGACTACAAGGCCTATGTCGAGGGCGTGGTCGGCGCCTTCGCAAAGGACGACCGGGTGCTCGGCTGGGACCTGTGGAACGAACCCGACAATCCCGCAGACCAGTATAAGGGGCAGGAGGGCAAGGAACCGCTGGTCCGCGCGCTGCTGTCGCAGGTCTATGAATGGGCGCGCGCCGCCAACCCCACCCAGCCGCTGACTAGCGGGGTATGGTGGCACGACGACTGGGCTCCCGGCGCCAAAGTGACGCCGATGGAACAGATCCAGCTTTCGCAATCGGACGTCATCTCGTTCCACGACTATAACTGGCCCGAGACGTTCGAGCGCCGTATCAGGCAGCTTCAGTCTTATGGCCGGCCGATCCTGTGCACCGAATATATGGCGCGCGGCAACGGCTCGACCTTCGACGGCTCGCTGCCGGTCGGCAAGCGGTACAATGTCGCCATGTTCAACTGGGGCTTCGTCGACGGCAAGACGCAGACGCGCCTTCCCTGGGACAGCTGGCAGAAACCCTATGTGCTGAGCGAACCGACAATCTGGTTCCACGAGGTCTTCCGCGCCGATGGCACGCCCTATCGCCAGGCGGAAGTCGACCTGATTCGCCGCACCGCCGCCGCGCGCAGGGCTGCGGCCCCACCGAACTGACACCCCCCCCCCCGTCAGACAAGCGTGTGCCACGCACTCACGAACGACCGGGCCGCCCGCCCCACATCGGCGGCGCCCGCGCCCACCTTGTAGAGCGCCGAGCCCAGCCCGAAGCCGTCCGCGCCGCCCGCGCGCCACGGCGCCATCCCCTCGGGAGTGATCCCACCCACCGCCAGCACCGGGACATCTCGCGGCAGCACCGCGCGTTGCGCCTTCAGCACCTTGGGGCTGGCCGCCTCCGCCGGGAATAGCTTCAGCGCGCTCGCACCCGCGCCCAGCGCGGCAAAGCCCTCCGACGGCGTGAAATAGCCCGGCATCGACACCATCCCCGCCGCCGTCGTCGCCCGGATCACGCCGGTATCCGTGTTGGGCGAGATCACCAGCTGCCCGCCCGCCTGCGCGACCCGCGCGACGTCGCCCGTGCTCAACACCGTTCCCGCGCCGACCATCGCCCGCTCGTCGCACCGCGCGCGCAGCCGCGTGATGCTCTCGAACGGATCGGGCGAGTTGAGCGGCACCTCGATCAGCGTGAAGCCCGCCTCCATCAGCGCGTCGCCGATCGCCTCCACCTCATCGGGGCGCACCCCGCGCAGGATCGCGACCAGCGGGCATCGGGCGAAGGCGGCTTTGAAATCGGTCATCGGGCAAGCTCCCAGAGTCTCGTTATTCCGGCAACAAAGGCGGCATGGCTGTCGACCATCACCGCCTGTCCGCCGACCGCGCCGATGGCGGCGGCATACAGCCCGCCCAGCGTCTCGTCGGCCAGCAGATGCACGGTCCCGCCCCCGCCCTCCAGCCGCGCGGCGCAGTCGCTGCCGATCAGCAGGCCGCTGACATACGACGCCGCGTCCGCATCGGCGCGCAGGCCGAGCAGGCTCGCCGGCCGTACCGCGAACAGCGCGGCCAGCAGGTCGCGCCGCCCGGCATCCGCCACCCCCTGCCGGAACACCGGCCCGTCACCGACCGCACCCGTCATCGCCGCGCCGATGAGCGCGTGGCGCTGGAGCAGGGAAAACATCTCGCCGGTCATCGCGGTGGTGAAGTCGACCAGCGCGCCGCTCTCCATCCGCGCCCATTTGGCGTGCGTCCCCGGCTGGCACAGCAGGCCGTCGCCCGGCGCCAGCCCCCCCGCGACCGCGCCCAGCAACTGCACCTCCTCGCCCCGCATCACGTCGCCCCGGATCCCGTCGCCCCGGATCCCGTCACCGCGCCCGCCGGCGATGCGGTCGACGCCCGGCACGACCGCGATCCCTTCAGTCGGCCGCGCCAGCGCCCCCGCCAGCGCCGCCAGCGTCGCCGGACAGCGGACATAGCCCGCATCGACCCAGCCCCGGTTCGACCCGACCATGCCCGCCAGCAGCATCGGATGCCCGCCCAGCCGCGCCCTCAGCGCCGCCGCCTCGCCGGCGAACGCGCCCGGCTCGACCGCCATGATCCCCATCGCGTCGCGCTCGGTACGCACGACCGCGCCGTCCTCGATCAGATAGGCGCGGCGATTGGTCGTCCCCCAGTCGACCGCGATGAACGCGTCACTCACCCGAACCCCATCCTCAATCGAACCCCGCCTTCACCAGAACATCGCATAGAGCACGATCAGCACCAGCACGACGCCGACCGCGCCGATGTTGAAGCCGGTGCTGGTCGAATAATCCACGTCGCGGGTCGTGATCGTGTCGCGCTCCGCGCTCGCGCGCGTCATCAGGCTGACGATCACCGCCAGCGCCAGCGACAGCAGGAACACGATCCCCATCCGGTCGAGGAACGGGATGCCCGGCGCCATCGCGCGGAACAGATAGGATAGTACCACCGATGCCACCGCCGCGCAGATCGCACCCGGTTCGTTCGCACGCTTCCAGAACAGGCCGAGCAGGAAGATGACGGTGATGCCGGGGGTGAAGAATCCGGTGAACTCCTGGATGAACTGGAATGCCTGTTCGGACGACCCGACCAGCGGCCGCGCGGTCAGGATCGCGATCAGGACCGCGACCGCGGCGGTGATCCGCCCGACCAGCACCAGCCGGCGGTCGTCGATCCGCTCGTCATCCTCGGCCGCCGACGGGCGCCGCTTGAACTTGGCCCAGACGTCCAGCGTGAAGATCGTCGCGATCGAATTGATCTTGGATGCGGTCGACGCGATGATCGCCGCGATCAGCGCGGCGAAGACCAGCCCGAGAAGCCCGGAGGGCAACAGGCGCATCATCGTCGGATAGGCCTGGTCGGGCTTCGACAGGCCGGGCGCCAGCACGACCGCGGCGATGCCGGGCAACACGATCACGATCGGCATGATAAGCTTCAGGAACGCTGCGAAGATCACCCCGCGCTGCGCCTCGTCGATCGACTTGGCGGCCAGCGCGCGCTGGATGATGTACTGGTTGAAGCCCCAATAGCTCAGGTTCGCGATCCACATGCCGCCGATCAGGACGGATAGGCCCGGCAGATCCATGTAATGCGGGTCGCTCTTGGGCAGGATCATGCGGAAATGGTCGGGCAACTCGGTGACGAGACGCGAAAAGCCGCCTGCGATCCCCGCCTCGCCGCCGATCTCGCCCAGCGTCAGCGCGGCGATGATGAGGCCGCCCAGCACCAGCAGCGTGACCTGCACGATGTCGGTCAGCGCAACCGCCTTCAACCCGCCCTTCAACTGGTACAGCAGCGCGAAGACACCCAGCGCCACCAGCGCCACGTCCTGGTTGACGCCTGCCACCTGCGTCACCGCGATCGACCCCAGCCAGATGATCGAGGTCAGGTTGACGAAGATGTAGAGCACCAGCCAGAAGATCGCCATCAGCGTGCGGATCGACGGCCCGTACCGCCGCTCCAGGAACTGCGGCATCGTGTAGATTTCGTTTCTGAGGAAGATGGGCAGGAAGAACTTGCCCACGATCAGCAGCGTCGCCGCCGCCATCCACTCATAGGATGCGATGGCCAGGCCGATGGCATAGCCCGATCCCGACATGCCGACGATCTGTTCGGCCGAGATGTTGGCCGCGATCAGCGACGCGCCGATCGCCCACCAGGGCAGGTTCTTGGAGGCCAGGAAATAATCGGTGGTGTTCTTGGGACCGGCGCCCGCCTTGTCGCGCGATACCCACTGCGCCAGTCCGAAGATTCCGATCGCATAGACGATCACCACGATGATATCGATGGTCGCGAGCTGCATGGTCCTCCCCTCCCGCACCGCATCCCGGCGCCGGATTCGACTTTTGATATGATCGATCACACTTGTCGAGTGGCCAAGTGTTTGCAATGCTGCCGCACGGGGATTTTCCTAAAGACGGGAGACGGGCATGGTGAACGCATCCGGTACCGACGCGCCGAAGGTCCGCGACGGTCTGGGCCGCAACCTCACCTGGGGATTGCAGGAGGTGCTCGGGCGCGCGATCGTCGTCGGCGACTATCGCGACCGTCCCTTCCCGACCGAGGCCGAGATCGAGCGCGAACACGGTGTCAGCCGGTCGGTCACGCGAGAGGCGGTGAAGATGCTCTGCGCGAAGGGGCTGCTCGCCGCGCGTCCCAAACAGGGCACCTTCGTCCTGCCCGATGAATCGTGGAACCTGTTCGATACCGATGTCCTGCGCTGGCTTCTGGAGCGCGGCTCGTCGATCCTGCTGCTCCGCCGTTTCAACGAACTCAGGATCGCCGTCGAGCCGCAAGCTGCGGCGCTCGCTGCCAGCCGCGCTACGCCTGAACAGCGCGCGCTCATCACCGACGGGCTGGAACGGATGCGCGCGGCCGAACGCGGGGAAGACGACACGCTCGACGCGGACATCGCTTTTCACGTCGCGGTGCTGCGCGCGTCAAACAATCCCTTCTTCGTCCAGTTCCGTGACATGGTATCGACGGCGCTGCGCACATCGATCCGCTTCACCAATCGGCTGGCCGGACGCTCTGCCAGCATCGCCGACCATGCCGCCGTCCTGGATGCGATCAACAGCGGCGACCCGACCCTCGCCAGCGAAACAATGCGCCGCCTGATCGACGACGTGCTTGCGCTGATCGAGCACGTCGCGGCAGGAGATGAGGAATGACCAAGACGCCAATCGCGATCATCGGCGTCGGCAAGATTGCGCGGGATCAGCATCTGCCGACGATCGCTGCAAGCGAGGACTTCCAGCTGCGTGCCGCGGTGGCCCACCACGCCGCCGATCTGGACGTGCCGACCTTTCCCACGATCGCTGCAATGATGGCGGCTGTCCCGGAAATCCGCGCGGTGTCGATCTGCACGCCGCCCACAGGGCGGCTTGAACTGGTCCAAGAGGCGATCGCGCACGATCTCGACGTAATGCTGGAAAAGCCCCCCGCCGGTACGCTGGGTGAGGCTGAGCAATTTGCGGTTCTGGCCGTCATGGCCGGCCGCAGCCTGTTCATGACGTGGCACTCGCGCCATGCGGCGGGGGTCGAGCCGGCGCGGGAATGGCTGGCGACGCGGCGCATCCGGCATGTCACGATCAACTGGCTGGAGGATGTACGAGTCTGGCATCCGGGGCAGGAGTGGATCTGGAACCCCGGCGTTGGCGTGTTCGATCCGGGTATCAACGCGCTGTCGATCCTGACGCGGATCATGCCCGAACCTGTATTGCTGAATGCGTCGACGCTCTCCTTTCCCGAAGGTCGCGCCGCACCGATCGGCGCCATGCTGGCGCTGCGATCCGGCGACGTGCCAATTGACGCCACATTTTCCTTTGACCAACGTGGACCGCAGACATGGTCTATCGACGTCGACACTGCCGACGGGGAACTGCAGTTGCTGGACGGCGGCAGCCGCCTTAATATTGCCAGAGCTGAAGTCCCGCTGGACGACCGCACCGAATATCAGCGCCTTTATACGCGCTTTGCAGAACTGCTTGCTAAGCGCTCGGGGGAGGCGGACCTTGCGCCATTTCGTCTGGTTGCCGATGCGTTCCTGCTCGGGCAGCGTGAGGTTGTCGGCTCCTTTAACTGGGACTGAAACGAGAAACGCAAAGAGGATCTGATTCGCCGTGAATGACGCATATCCGGTCGATCGTCGCACGCTTATGGGCGCAGCGGCAATCGCATGGGCGGCCAGCGCCACTGCGTCGCAACGCCTGCCCTTCGGCCCGGCCCCAAAGTCTGTCGCTCGCATTGCGCTATGGCCCGACTCGCCACCCGGCGCCCGCTCCACGCTTCCCAAGCTGGCGCGCGAATTGCATGGTGAACCGGGTCGCCAGGAGATGTGGATTACCGGCGTCGCTGCGCCTGTGATTGACGTCTACCAGGCGGCAAAATCCAATGGCATCGGGCTGCTTGCCCTCGCCGGCGGTGGTTATGGCTTCTTGTCGATCCAGAATGAGGGGACGAGTGTCTCCCACCGGTTGACCGAACTCGGTTACACCGTATTCGTTCTTACCTATCGCCTGCCGGCCGAAGGCTGGGCTGACCGGTCCGATGTTCCCCTGCAGGATGCTCAGCGTGCGATGCGGCTGATAAGGACCAATGCCGCGCGTTTCGGGCTAGATCCGGCGCGCGCGGGCGTGATCGGTTTCTCCGCCGGCGGTCACCTGGCCGCCTCGCTGGCTACTGCGTACGGCGAACAGGTCTATCAACCCGTCGACGCTGCGGATCGCCAGGATGCGCGACCGGCCTTTGCCGGGCTGTTCTATGCCGTCACCACGCTTGAGAAACCTGTCACGCACGCAGGTACGCGCGATCATCTGCTCGGCACAGACCCATCTGCCGCGCTTGTCAAACATCGCTCGCCGGTACTGCATGTGGACGCCAAGACGCCTGCATCGTTTGTGCTTCACGCGCTGGATGATCCGGTCGTCCCGCCCGAATGCAGTCTGATTTGGACCAGCGCCTGTCGGACGGCTGGCGTTGCGGTCGAGACGCATTTACCGCAACGGGGTGGTCACGGCTTCGGTATCAGCTTGCCGTCGACCAACCCCGCGTCCTTGTGGCCACGCTTGCTAGATCTGTGGATCCAGCAAGGTTTCGCGCAGGGTTCAACGACCGATCATCGATAAACTGCCCGGCGCTACCGGGCACCGGCCAGTTGCGCGGCGGACCTGCGAAATATTGGTGTCACCAGCATATGCGGGACCGCAAGTGCCGTGATGGCGACGAACAATGCCCGCATACCCGCGGTGTCGCCCGAATTGAAAATCAGCGCGACGGTCCCCGTCACGATTGCTGCCCCGGCGAGCAACGGTCCGACCAGCTTCAAATAGGTCCAAAGGTCCGGGCAACCCAGTTCCTTCATGCGCTTGGCCGTCTGCGCGCGGGCGTGAAGCAGGACGAAGACGAGCGTGAAACCGACCAGTGGCGGCAGGAGCACCAGCATTATCGATCCGACAGCCAGCCAGATCGCTGTAGCCCGCTCGCCGGACCGCCAGCGCGCCAGCACTAATATCGGAATGGCGGCCAGCGCCAGCAGCCCTGCAGCCTGCATTACGGCGACCAGGCCGGTCGCACTCTCTCCCCCGGCCAGTGCAAGAATTGATGCCAGCGATGCACGGTGAAGGATTGCCGGACCGGCTACCATTATCACACCGCGTGCCAACCGTTCGATAGGGCGATCGGTCGGTGCGTCGTCCAGGCCAAAATGAATGGCCGACAATAGCAGGAACAACGTCAGCGCCATCATCGGCGATGCCACCCACCATCCCAAACAGATGATGATCGTGCCGCCGTAAACGAAAAGGAATGTAGCACGCCGATCGGGCGGTACGATCTCAAGATCGCTTGCGCCATGCGCCAGGCCCAATGCTCCGATCCCCAGCGCCGCGAAGCATAGTTGCACGACCGCGCCGCCCGTCGTTGCCAATGCTCCCAACAGCATGAACGCCCCCCAACCAATTGTCGGGAGGCGCATGATACTCATCGGCGGACGGGAACGTAGGTGTGATGGTCGTCGACAGGGATGGCCTTGTCAAGATTGCCCGCCGCGTAAAAGGCATAGACTACCTTCGCGACAATATCGAGCACCAGGATCGCCCAGACGACGGCCGCGGTATCGACGATCTTCAGTCCTTCAGGTCCGATTCCGAAAACGATCGGGTACAGGAACCAGATAACGCTGAGGAAAGTGACGTTCTTCTTGTAGGCGGTGTCGATCCCCCCGCCCTGATCGACGCTGTGCTTCATCAGCGGCACCCAGAGGATGTACAGCACACCCAAAAACGCAACGCATGACCACAGATACCAGATCAACTTGCCTAGCCCGCTCGGCGACAGCGCAGAGATGAGCCCGGCGATAATCATCAGCACGTCGAGAACGATGATTGCGATCATGTATCCGCCGACCTCTCCGAACCGACCGCGTTCATGCATCGCGGTGAGCACGAGGCCCGCCAGCAGAATTGGGGTCGTGATAGACCAGTCGACATAACGCGCGGTGAAGGTCACCACGCCGTCCGGGGTCACGATATCTCCGACGCCTAGCGCCATCGCCAGATAGGCGGTGGCAGCGATGAAGGGGACGGCGGAGTGGAGATAAGTATGGTGCCGCACTGACGGAGCATTGCTGCCCTTGGCGTAAATCGCCAATGACGACAGCGACAGGATGATGAATCCGATCACAAAAGCTGTTGTTATCATTTTATCGACCCTCCGTTGCCCGGTAGGTCAGACCCTTACACTCGGTTCAATAGGTCCAGCCTTAGAAGCGCCAACGATGACGCCTTCCGCATGTTCCACCGCGCGCGGTCTACAGTGAACTTTTGTTGCCGAGCAATGCGGCATGACTTCCTGATCTGGATCGGATACCCCGCATCTGTCATCCCGGCTTATGCGTCAGACGAGCATCAGCGCATCACGCGCTGCAACACGGGCCGAACACGCAGGAAGCTTCGGTATCCGGCCTCCAGCCACCGCAATATCGTGCCGTTACGAGCGACGATCCCGAACGGCCGAAGCACTGGGATTGCCCGCCACATCGCGGCAAAAGCAGCCGCACCGGAGAATAGTTGATCATCCTCGGCGGCGTGAAAGCGCGCGAGCAATGCATCACGATTTATCGGGCAATTGCTGGCGGGATCGGCGGCGTTGATGAAGCGGATCCGTCCGCGCCAATCCAATCGGCGCATCAGCGCGATCTCACGCTGACAAAGCGGGCAGCTACCATCAAACCAGACCGTGACGTGGGGCATGGGGACCATGTAGGAACAGGGTCGTCGGACTACACTGGCCAGACGAGAGGTTTCATGCGGATTGCTATCATCGGTTCAGGCATCGCCGGCTTGTCGTGCGCCGATGCGGCCACAGCCCAAGGGCATCAGGTCCAGCTGTTTGATAAGGGGCGCGAACCAGGGGGCCGTATGTCGACACGGCGTGCCGAGGTTGATGGCCGGATGTTCTGCTTTGACCATGGCACGCAGTATTTCACCGTTCGCGATCCAGCCTTCGCGGCTCAGGTGGACGCATGGCAGCGCGACGGGCTGGTCGCGCGTTGGGCTGCTGCCGGGGACAACGCTTTTGTCGGTACGCCCGGCATGAGCGCGCCTGTCCGCGCGTTAGCCGCACGCCATGCGGTAGCTTGGAACACCCGGATTGAAGCGGTGGAGCAGGATGGGCGGTCGTGGCGTTTAATCGGAACACAAGACAACACACAATTTGATGCGGTCATTGTCGCCGTGCCGGCCGAACAGGTCGCTCCGCTTCTG